>NZ_CP019606.1:2623132-3934699 GCF_001997345.1 Tessaracoccus aquimaris
ACGCATCGCGGGCATGATGGCGCGCGCCAACACCAAGCTGTCCGACCTGATCGACGAGGACCTGCAACTCGACGGCATGGGCACCACGTTCTGCGGCGCCATGTTCAACGGGACCGAGTTCGGGCTGGCCCACATCGGTGACTCGCGCGGCTACCTGCTGCGCGACGGGGAACTGACCCAGATCACGCACGACCACTCCTGGGTGCAGTCGCTCATCGACGAGGGCAAGATCACGCCGGCCCAGGCCGCCGTCCACCCACACCGCTCGCTGATCCTGAAGGTGCTCAACGGGCAGTCGATGTTCGAGCCCGACTACGAGTTGTTCGCGGCGGAACTGGGCGACCGGCTGATGTTCTGTTCCGACGGGCTCAGCGGGCTGATCAGCGACGAACAGATCGCGGAACTGCTGCAGACCGACGACCTCGACGAGGCGGCGGCGCAACTGGCGAAGGCGGCCAACGACAACGGCGGCCACGACAACATCACGGTCGTCCTCGGCGACGTGGTCGAGCAGGACGGCGACCTCGACGCGCTGCCCGGGCTGCTCGTCGGCTCGGCGACCGAGGTGGAGATCCCCCGCACCGGCCAGCTCGCCAAGGAACGCGGCGGCTCCGACCGCGAGGCCCCCTACCCCAAGCCCGACCTCAACGCGCCCGAGCACGACGCAGGAGAGGTCGCCCGGTACGCGCCGCAGGATCCGAAGCGCCGCTGGCCCGGCATCCTGGCCGCGATCGTCGCGATCGCCCTGGTGTTGGGCATCGGCGGCTGGGGTGTCTACGCCTACGGCAAGTCCCGCTACTTCGTGGGTGCGGACGAGGGCTACGTAGCGGTCTACAACGGACTGCCGGGCGGCATCCTCGGCCTCCATCTCAACGAGATGGTGGAGCGCTCCTCGATCAACGTCACCGACCTGCCGTCGTTCTTCCAACGCCAGGTCGATGCGACCATCCCCGTCGGCAGCATCGACGCCGCCCGCGGCACCGTCGCCACCCTGGCGGGCATCGCGGAGCGCTGCGTCGAGGTGCGCAACGAGAACAAGCGTCCCTCGCCGGTGGAATCACCCAGCCCAGTTCCGACGCCGACCGGCCCCGGCCTTCCGCTCGACCCCTCGGCGACGCCCATGTCGCCACCGCCCAACGTGTTCCCGAGCACGATCACAGAGTCACCGACGGCCACTGAAGAGGCCGACCCGGAGGCCTGTTGATGTCAGACCAGGTCCAGCCGGCACTCTCCGACGAGGTGATCGTCTACCGCAAGCGGCGCGGCGTCGAACTGCTGCTGCTTCTTCTCGCGCAGTCCTTCGGGTTCGCGGGTTACGTGATCACCGACCTCAACCTATACGGCGAGCTTCCCTCGAACATCATCCTGGTGGCCGCCGTCTGGTACGGCATGGGCATCGCGGTGCACCTCGTGGTCCGGTTCATCCTGCCCTACGCCGACCCGCTGATCTTGCCGTGCGTCTTCCTTCTCAACGGGCTGGGGCTGGCGATGATCTACCGCATCGACCAGATCCCCGAACCCGTCAGGACCGACTCAAGCACCCAGATGATCTGGACGGCGCTCGGGCTGGTGTTGTTCTGCCTTGTCGCGGTGCTGCTGCGGGATCACCGTCGGCTGCAGCGCTACCCGTACCTGATGTTCATCGGCGGCCTCGTGCTGCTGCTGCTGCCGCTCGCCCCCTTCATCGGCTGGAAGTCGGGTGGCGCGCAGATCTGGATCAAGGTGGCCGGCTACTCCTTCCAGCCTGCCGAGGTCGCCAAGATCATGCTTGCGATCGCGTTCGCCGCCTACTTCTACGAGAAGCGCGAGGTGCTGGCTCTCGCCGGACGGCGCGTGCTCGGCATCGAACTTCCCCGCGCCCGTGACCTCGGACCGATCATGGTGATGTGGCTCGCCTGCCTGGCGGTCATGGTGTTCCAGAACGATCTGGGCACGTCGCTGCTGTTCTTCGGGCTGTTCACCGTGATGATCTACATCGCGACCGAGCGGCCAGCCTGGCCGATCCTGGCGGGCATCCTGTTCGTCGGCGCGGCCCTGGCCGCGTACAAGTTCACCAACCACGTTGGGCGACGCGTCAGCGCCTGGCTCGACCCGTTCAGCGACTACGACAAGAACCTGCAGATCATCAGCGCGCAGTTCGGCTTCGCATGGGGCGGCCTGTTCGGCCGCGGCTGGGGGCTCGGTCGCCCCGGCCTGACCCCGTTGGCCAAGAGCGACATGATCGCGGCGGCGCTCGGCGAGGAGATCGGCGTCCTCGGGCTGATGGCGATCATCATGATCTACGGCCTCCTGATCGCCCGCGGCTTCAAGACGGCACTCACCGCCCCTGACGGCTTCGGCAAACTGCTCGCGGCCGGCCTCAGCTTCACGTTCGCGCTGCAGGTGTTCGCCATCATCGGCGGCGTCACCCGCCTGCTGCCGCTGACGGGCCTCACGACGCCGTTCATGTCCCAGGGCGGCTCGTCGATGGTCGCGAACTGGATCATCGTCGGCATCCTGATGGTCATCTCGCATCGTGCCCGGATGCCGCAGGCCGCGACCGCGGCGCCGCAGGAAATGAGCGCCCTCGACGACGCGACGGCGGTGATCTCCCGATGAACGGCCCCATCCGCAAGGTGACGATCTTCGTCTCGCTGCTGCTGGCGGCGCTGCTTGTCAACATGACGTGGATCTCCGTCGCGCGCACCGAGTCCCTCAACGACGACAGCCGCAACCGCCGCGTCCGCGACGCCGAGTTCTCCCGGAACCGCGGCGCGATCCTGGTCGGCAACGAGGCGATCGCCGAGTCGGTGCCACGCACCGGCCGCTTCCCCTACGTGCGCACCTACCCGAAGCCGGAGCTGTGGAGCTCGGTGACGGGCTGGTACTCCTACAACTACGCCCGCTCCGGGCTGGAGGCGTCCTTCAACCAGGAGCTCGCGGGCACCTCGTCCGAGCAGTCCATCGGCCGCGTCGTCGACCTGCTGACTGGTAGGCAGTCGTCGGGTGCCAACATCCAGACCACGCTGAACGCCGACGCGCAGGCGGCCGCCGTCAAGGCGCTCGGAGACAAGCGCGGCGCTGTCGTGGCGATGGACTACACCACCGGCGAGATCCTGGCGCTTGTCTCGACGCCGACCTACGATCCGAACCGGCTCGCGACGGTCGACCTGAGCGAGGCGCAGACCGCCTGGAACGAGCTGCTCAACGCCGCCGACGAGCCGTTGAAGGGTCGCGCCACCCGCGAGGTCTATCCCCCCGGGTCGACCTTCAAGCTGGTCACGGCCGCGGCGGCCCTCGAGGACGGCATGGTGCCCGACACCATGGTCGACGCCCCCGACTCGCTGCGGCTGCCCAACTCGACCCGCTCGATGGGCAACTCCACCAACTGCGGCGGCGACCGGATCACCATCGAGCAGGCGTTGAAGACGTCGTGCAACACGGCCTTCGGCAACCTCGGCCTCGACCTGGGCGGCGACAAGCTGCGCAAGCAGGCAGAGGCGTTCGGCTTCAACCAGGACCCGACCATCGACGTCGCGGCCGCCAAGTCACGCTTCCCCACCGAACTCGACGAGGCGCAGACGGCGTTGACGGCGATCGGCCAGTACGACGTCGCCGCCTCGCCGCTGCAGATCGTGCAGGTGGCGGCCGCGATCGCCAACGACGGCGTCATGATGAAGCCCTACCTGGTCAGCTCCGTCACCAACCGGGACCTCACGGTGCTGAGCTCAACGACCCCGCAGCGTCAGGGCCAGCCGCTCTCGGCGTCCAGCGCCAAGCTGCTGCAGCAGATGATGGTCACGGTCGTCGAGGACGGCACCGGGTCGCCCGCGCGGATCTCCGGCCTGACGATCGGCGGCAAGACGGGCACCGCGCAGACCGCACCCGACCGCCCCCCGTACGCCTGGTTCGTCGGCTACGCGGAGGACCCCTCGGTCGCCGTGGTGGCCTTCGTCGAGAACGCAGACGTGGCCCGCGACGACATCTCCGGCGGCAAGCTCGCCGCACCCATCTTCCGAGCAGTCGTGGAGGCGCTTCGATGAACTTCTCAGATTCCTCTCATCTCGATTGGGCAAGATGGTGCCCGACAAACCGAAAGGACCGGCAGCGATGACAGAGCGAGGAGCCTTGCTCGGCGGCCGCTATCAGCTTGATGAGATCATCGGGCGAGGCGGCATGGCCGAGGTCTGGCGCGCCCGTGACATCCGTCTTGAGCGCGACGTCGCGGTCAAGCGCCTGCGCGTTGACCTGGCGAGCGACCCAACCTTCCAGGCCCGGTTCCGTCGGGAGGCACAGTCGGCGGCGGGTCTGAACCACCCCAACATCGTCGCCGTGTACGACACCGGTGAGGAGCGCGACTCCGTCTCGGACGTGTCTGTTCCCTACATCGTGATGGAACTGGTCGAGGGCGTCACGCTGCGGGAGGTGCTGCGCGACGGTCGCAAGATCGTCCCCGAGCGCGCGCTTGAGTTCACCGCGGGGGTGCTCGACGCGCTCGCCTACGCGCACCGCGCGGGCATCGTGCACCGCGACATCAAGCCAGCCAACGTGATGCTGACCCCCAACGGCACCGTCAAGGTGATGGACTTCGGCATCGCTCGGGCCGTCGCGGACACGTCGGCGACCATGACCCAGACGGCGGCCGTGATCGGCACCGCGCAGTACCTGTCGCCCGAGCAGGCGCGCGGCGAGAAGGTCGACAACCGCTCCGACATCTACTCGGTCGGCTGCCTGCTGTACGAACTGCTCACGTCGCAGCCGCTGTTCAAGGGCGACTCGCCCGTGTCGGTTGCCTACCAGCACGTCCGCGAAATGCCCGTGCCCCCGTCGCAACTCGACCCGGAGATCACGCCGGCGATGGACGCGATCGTGCTGAAGTCGCTGGAGAAGGACCCCCGGGACCGCTACTCCGACGCTGGCGAGATGCGAGACGACATCAACCGGTGCATCGCGGGCGAGCCCGTGCTTGCCATGAACCCGGCCGACCAGCCGACCCGCGTGATCCCAAGCGACCCGATGACCACCACCGCGCGACGCGGGGTCGCACCGACGGTCGCCGCGACGACGCCCCCGGTGGGCCCGCCGAGCCCGCCCGAGGAGATCGTCGCCGAGGACCTCGAGGAGGAGCCGAAGAGCCGCAAGGGCCTCATCGCCTTGCTGATCATCGCGGGGCTCGTGCTGGTCGGCATCATCGTCGGCATCTTCCTGCTGCTCAACGGCGGGGGCGGCCCGACGGCCTCACCCACCCCGACGCCGACCGTGTCGGTGACCCCGACCCCCACGCCGACTCCGACGCCAACCCCGACGGCCACACCGACGCCGATGGTGCAGGTCCCCGACCTGAAGGGCATGAAGCTGGAGGACGCGGTCGCGGAGCTGACCCGGCTGAAGCTCGGCTATGGCACGAAGGAGGCCCCCGGCGACGCGGGCACCGAGGATCAGGTCATCGACCAGAACCCGAGCACCGGCTCCGTCCCGGAGGGCACCAAGGTCGTGCTGACCGTCTCGACCGGGCCCGCGCAGTCGACCATCCCGCAAGTGGTCGGAATGACGACCGAGCAGGCGAAGACCACGCTCGATGCCCTCGGGTTCACCAAGGTCAAGGCCGTCGACGAGGACCCGAAGGACGAGCCGATCGAGGCGGTCCCCGGCTCCGTCATCCGCGTCAACCCCGACGTCGGCCGGAGCGCCGAGGCCGACACCGAGATCACCTTGACCATCGCGACGGGCAACTCGATCGTGCCGGAGTTCACCGGCATCAGCTTCGACGCCGCCGAGGAGCGCGCCCGGGGCAAGGGCTTCACGCTCACCAAGGAGGAGGTCGAGGACGGCACCGTCCCCGCCGGCCAGGTCCTCGAGCAGAGCGTCAAGGCCGGACAGGCGGCGCCTCGCAGCGAGGCCATCACCGTCAAGGTGGCAAAGGCCCCGCCGACGACCGCACCCGTGTCGCCCAGCCCGTCGCCTGAGGGCTAAGGGTTCCACCCCGATCGAACGGGCCATCCTCTCAAGGGTGGCCCGTTCGCCGTCCTCTCGTCCCCCGTGTGCCTGGGTCGCCTCCTGCGTTGAGCATGTTTGGTGTCTCGTTGCCGGTTCGAACGTTCAAACGCGCCGAAATCTGCAACGAGTTACCAAACATGCTCAAGTGATGGGCCAACCGACGCACCACGGCCGCCCATCTCGCGGGAGGTCGCGGCCCGGGTCGGGGCGCGCGAGGGTGGCAGAATTGCGGCGTGGCCCGCATCCTCGTCATCGACAACTACGACTCGTTCGTCTACAACATCGTGTCCTACCTCGCCCAGTTGGGGGCAGAGGTCGAGGTGTGGCGCAACGACGACGAGCGGTTCGGCGTGGACGGCTGGCATCAGGGCTTCGACGGCGTGCTGCTGTCGCCCGGTCCCGGCACGCCCGAGGAGGCTGGCGTCTGCGTCGACGTGGTGAGGTCGCTCGGCGGGGTCGTGCCGCTGTTCGGCGTGTGCCTCGGACTGCAGGCGATGGCCGTCGCCTACGGCGGCGTTGTCGGCCGGGCCCCGGAACTGCTGCACGGCAAGACCTCCCCCGTGTTCCACGAGGAGGTCGGGGTGTTCGCCGGGCTTCCCTCGCCGGTGACAACGACGCGCTACCACTCGCTTGCCATCGTGGAGGGCACGGTGCCCGAGGTGCTGGAGGTGACGGCGCGGACCGACTCCGGCGTCATCATGGCCGTGCGACACCGCGAGTTGGCCGTCGAGGCGGTCCAGTTCCACCCCGAGTCGGTGCTGACCGAGGGTGGCTACCAGATGCTCGCCAACTGGCTCGCCGAGTGCGGCGACAAAGGGGCCCCGGCGCGCGCCGTCGGGATGTCCCCGTTGGTCGCGACCAAGCTCACCTGAGGCTGCAGACCCCGCGGCACCCGAGTCGCTCGGAGGCGCACCCGCGCGCCTCGGCGTTGAGCAGTAACCGGGACTCGTTCGCGATTCGAACGTGCAAACGCGGCAAACCCGACAACGAACGCCGACTACTGCTCAACGCCAGACCATGCCCGCGGAGCGAGGAGGTCCGACACGTCCCGCCCTGCGCGAAGAGACGAGACCGCGGCGTTCCGAGACGCCGGCCCCCAATGATTCCCGTCAGCCCTGGCGGGCGAAGCGCAGGCCGACGGTGCCGTCGTAGGCGGGCAGTTCGAGGGTGCCGACCCGGTCGACCGAGTAGCCGAGGCCGTAGGCGGCGACGTACTGGCGGTAGATCTCGATGGCGTGCGACTCGTCGAGGCCCCGCTGCAGCGACTCCTGGTCGCCGATCGCCTCGATCACGTACGGCGGTGCGTACGGGATGCCGTGCAGCACGACGGTGTTTCCGACGCACTTGATGCCCGTCGTCGAGATGACCCGCTCACCCTGGATGGTCATGGCCTCCGCGCCGCCCGCCCACAATGCGTTGACGACGGCCTGGATGTCCTGCTGGTGCACCACGAGCGCATCGTCGTCGACGCCGGCCGGCTTCACGTCGTTGGGGGCGTCCATCAGCGTGACCCGCAGCCCCGGCCCCGTGACGGGCAGCATGCTCGCCTCGAGCTCGGCGACGCGCACCTCCTGCGACAGGCCGCTGCTGCCGGGTTGGGCAGCCGACAGGGACTCGACCTCTCCGCTCAGTTCCGACGCGTGGCCGCGCAGTTCCTCGTTCCGGTCGGCCTGAGTGACGATCAGGTCGCGGAGGTCGGCGCCGCGGTCGCTGCGCAGGTCCGTGCCGCGCGCCGCGAGCCCTGCGACGGTCATCATGAGGCCTGCGAGCACGCAGACGAGCACCGTAGCCACGCGACCCTTGGGCGAGCGGCGCCGCTCCTGGTTGCGGGAGATGTTGGCGCGCACGCGTGGGATGCGTCCCTTCAGCCACTCCCACCCGTTCATGCGCCCAGCCTAGCTGGGCTCCGAGCGTCTGAGCGGCCCCAGAATGTGTAATCGGGCGCGGCTCAATTAGGCTATGCCGGTCCGGAGAATCGTTGAGGAGGCACCAGTGCCCGAATCCAAGGTCCGCAAGCAGGCCGAGACCAAGAAGAGGTCGAAGGAAAAGGCCGATCTCGTAGAGCAGCGCAGCGAGCGCCAGCGCCTCGCGCCCGCCAACCGCAACTGGGTGCCCGCCGTCTTCATCCCCGTGGGCCTGCTCGGCGTCGCCTGGATGGTCGTCAACAGCCTCGCGGGCCAGGCGATCCCGTTCATGCGCGCCCTCGGCGACTGGAACATAGCGATCGGCCTCGGCCTGATCGTGGCGTGCTTCTCGTTCATGACGCTCTGGAAGTGAGCCTCCCCGAGCCGCTCGGCACGTTCGACGCCGTCATCTTCGACTTCGACGGCACCCTTGCCGACTCGCACGAGTCGATGATGAACGCCTACCGCGTCTTCGCGGCCGAGTACGGCGTCGACTACAAGCTGGCCGAGCAGTACACCGGCATGCCGACGGAGGCCGTCGCGAAGATCCTGCTCCCGCCCGAACTTGCGCGCGCGGGCGGCCTGCGGATCGACGAACTCGAGAGCACCAACACCGGCGGCGTCGTGGCGCTCCCCGGGGCCGTGGCCGCGCTCGCCGCGATCCCACCCGACAGGCAGGCGATCGCCACCAGTTGCACGGACCGCCTGATCGCGGCCCGGATGCGCGCTGCCGACCTGCCGATGCCCGCCGTGGTCGTCACCCGCGACATGGTCGCCGAGGGCAAGCCTGCTCCCGATTCGTTCCTGCTCGCCGCCGAGAGGCTGGGCGTCGACCCTGCCCGCTGCGTCGTCCTCGAGGACGCGCCCGCGGGGGTCCGCGGAGCAAAGGCCGCGGGCTGCGCCACCATCGGGGTGCGGACCCGCTACGACGACGAGGCCCTCGCGTCCGACTGGTGTGTCGACACCCTGGCGGACCTGCGCTTTGTCGCCACCGACGGCGGCATCGTCGTCACGCCCGCCTGACGCGCGCTCAGGCCTGCTGGGACCGCAGCGTCACGGCCGTCCCGTAGGCCGTCAGTTCCGTGACCGTCTCGCTGATCTTCCCACCGTCGAACCGCACCCCGACCACCGCGTCGGCACCCGCCTCGACGGCCTGCTGCACCATCGCCCCGACGGCGTCCTGACGGGCCGCGGTGTTCACGAAGGCCATCTCAGGGTTGTGCGCCATGTCGCGCGGGCGGGTGGCGATCCCGATCACCACGCCCACGACGCCTGTCACCTCGCGCCCCGGCAGGAACTCCGTGGTGGCAACGGGGATCGGGTACGACACGAACACGGGCCGCCTCGGGTCGACGTCGCGCTGCGGCTGCGGCGAGATCGGCGCGGGCGTGGGCGACGCTGGTGCCACCGGCTTGCCCTGTCCCGGGCCGGGGTGCGCTGGCGTCCCCTGCGCGGGCTGCGTGGGGGCCGGTTGTGGCTGCGCCGGACGCGACTGCGTCGACGGCGCTGGCTGAGTCGGCTGGGCCGATGGTCCCGGCTGGCCGGGCTGGGCCGTCCGCGTCGGTGGGGCCGGCTTAGGTGGGGTCGCCTGTCCGCCTGGCTGCGCTGAACGCTGCCGGGGCAGCGTGCCGGGTGGCCTCGGAACGGGCGGCTGCGGCCGTGGTCGTGGCCGCTCCGCCGACCCCTGTGGCTGCGTTGTCATCTCGCCAGCCTAGTGCGACGGCGGTCCGAGCGGCGCCGGGTAGGATGTCGCGCGTGACCGACGACCCCAATCAGCTGCCCAGCGACTCCGAGCAGACCGCGATCCGCAAAGAGAAGCGCGAACGCCTTCTGACCTCAGGCGTCGAGGCGTATCCGGCCGACCTGACCCGCACCCACACCCTGCGCGAGATCCGCGCCGGATGGGGGCACCTGGAGGCGGGCGAGGAGACGCAGGACGAGGTGACCACGGGTGGCCGCATCGTGTTCGTCCGCAACACGGGCAAGCTCGCCTTCGCGACGCTGCAGGACGGGTTCACGCCCGACGACAACGGCGAGCGGCTCCAGGTGATGCTCTCGCTCGCCGAGGTCGGCGAGGAGTCGCTCGCCGCCTGGAAGGCTGACGTCGACCTTGGCGACTTCGTCTGGGTGCGGGGCCGCGTCATCGCGTCGAAGCGCGGCGAACTGTCGGTGATGGCGAGCGAGTGGAAGATGGCGGCCAAGTCGCTGCGACCGCTGCCCGTCATGCACAAGGACCTCTCCGAGGAGGCCCGGGTGCGTCGCCGCTACGTCGACCTGATCGTCCGCGACGAGGCCCGCGACATCCTCCGCAAGCGCTCGGCCATCACCCGCGCCGTCCGCGATTCCCTCTACGACAAGGGCTTCCTCGAGGTCGAGACGCCGATCCTGCAACTCGTGCACGGCGGCGCGGCAGCGCGCCCCTTCGAGACGCACATCAACGCGTTCGACATCGGCATGTCGCTTCGGATCGCGCTCGAACTGCACCTCAAGCGCACCATGGTCGGCGGCGCCGACCGCGTCTTCGAGATGGGCCGGGTGTTCCGCAACGAGGGCATCGACTCGAGCCATTCGGCGGAGTTCACCATGCTCGAGGCCTACATGGCGTGGGGCGACCAGACGACGGTCGCCCGACTCATCCAGGACATCATCGTCGCCTCCGCGGACGCCGTCGGTTCCCGGGTCGTCGACTCGCCCAAGGGCGAGATCAACCTTGACGGCGAATGGGCGTGGGTCTCGGTGTTCCCGGCCCTTTCGGCGAAGGTCGGCGAGGAGCTGACCGTCGAGACGCCACTGGAGCGGCTGAAGGCGATCGCGGCCGAGCACGAGTTGGAGTACGACCCGAAGCTCGGCGCGGACAAGCTCATCATGAAGCTGTTCGAGGACCTCGTCGAGCCGGACCTGATCCAGCCGACCTTCGTCTACGACTACCCCTCGATCGCCCAGCCGCTCGCCCGCCCGCACCGCACCCAGCCGGGCAAGGTCGAGGCGTGGGACCTGATCATCGGCGGCATGGAGCGCGGCACCGGTTTCACCGAGTTGGTCGACCCGGTCGTGCAGCGCGACGTGCTTGTCGCGCAGTCGCTGCAGGCGGCCGCGGGTGACCCAGAGGCGATGCAGTTCGACTCGGACTTCATCGAGGCGCTCGAGTTCGGCGTCCCGCCGATGGGTGGCCTCGGGCTCGGCATCGACCGGCTCATCATGCTGCTGACGGGTGTCGGGATCCGCGAGACGATCCTCTACCCGCTGCTGCGCCCCCAGGGCTGACCTCACCCAGTAAGGCCCCCAGACCGGTCAGGCCGGGGGGACGCTCTGGCAGCGGCTCGGCCGACTCGTTGCCGCGGACCCCGACGAGCGTGGCGAGCAGGATCAGAGCGCCGCCGAGGATCAGTCGGAGCGTGACGTGCTCGCCGCCGAAGGCGACCGCGAACGCCGAGGCGAACACCGGCTCGAGCGTCATCAGCAGCGCGGTGCGCGTCGGCGGGATGTGCCGCTGGGCCCACGTCTGCAGCGCCATCGTGACGATGCCCGCCAGGATCGCCGTGTATCCGATCGCAAGCCACACCGACCCGACGGCGGGCACGTGGTAGCCGCCGGGGGCGCCCCGACGCCGCAGACGACCGCGACGCCGATCAACTGGACGACGGCAAGGCTGATGGGGTCCATGCTGGTCGCGTGCCGGTCGAGCACCACGATGTGCACGGCGTAGAGCGCGGCGCCCGCGAGGGTCAGCCACTCCCCCAACCCGAAGCCGGTCACGCCGTTGAGGCTCAACACCCCGAGCCCCGCGACGGCGAGCAGCACCGCGAGCCAGACGCCGCGGCCGGGTCGGGCACGAAACGCCAACCACACCACCAACGGCGTGATGACGACATAGGTTCCGGTGATGAAGCCAGACACGGAGGCCGCCGTGGTCTGCAGGCCGATGGTCTGGACGATCTGGCCCGCGCCGTAGATGGCGCCGATGCCGAGGCCGGTCAGCCACTGGCGTCCCGTCAGGCGGCGCAGCCGGGGCAGGAAGATCAGCGCGGGGATCAGCGAGCCGATCGCGAACCTGACGGCGAGGAAGTCGACGGGGTCGATCAGCGAGACGGCGTCCTTGATGACGAAGAAGGTCGACCCCCAGATCGCCGTGATCACGACGATCGCCAACGTGGCGAGGGTCGATCGCTGCATGGGGCCTCCTGGCGCACGTGGATGACGACAACCTAGAACCAGCGGCCCCCCGCTGCCAAGCGCGGCTAGATTGGGGCACAGCCGGGAGAAAGGAACGCGATGGCGATCCTGATCGACCCGCCCCGCTGGCCGGCCCACGGCACCGTGTTCAGCCACCTCGTCTCGGACTCCTCGCTCGAGGAGTTGCACGCCTTCGCGCGGGCGGCGGGGCTGCCGAGCCGGGCCTTCGACCACGACCACTACGACGTGCCCCAGGCCCGCTACGACGACCTGGTCGCGGCGGGCGCGCTGCCGGTGCGCGAGCGCGACCTGGTCCGCAGGCTGATCGACTCCGGGCTGCGCGTCCGAAAGGCAGACAAGACCCCCACTCGGGACGCCGCGCTCGACGCCGCCGCCCGCGACTGGGCGCGCTACGACCTGCCGGAGGGCCTGCGCGACGACCTGCTTGGGCGCTGGCGTGAGCCGCACCGCCACTACCACGACGTCCGGCACCTCGCCGCCTGCCTAGCGGCCCTCGATGACCTCGGCGCGACGCAGCGCCCCGTGCGGCTCGCGGCCTGGTTCCACGACGCCGTCTACGAGGGCGTCCACGGCAGCGACGAGGAACGCTCCGCGGCGCTCGCCGAGGAGCGCCTGGCCGGCCTGCTTGACGCCGCCGAGGCTGCGGAGGTCGCACGACTGGTGCGGATGACCGCCGAGCACCGGCCAACCGACGCGCCGTCCAAGCTCCTCTCCGACGCCGACCTCTCGGTGCTCGGCCAGTCGCCGGGCCGCTACCACGTCTACCTGCGCGACGTGCGCCTCGACTACGCCCACCTCGACGACGAGACCTGGCGGTCTGGCCGACGCACGGTCGTCCAAGCCCTGCTCGCCGCCGACCCACTGTTCCACACGCAGCAGGGCTCGGCGCTGTGGGCCGAGGCCGCCAGCCGCAACCTCGCGGACGAGTTGGCAGGCCTCACCTGAACCCCGCCTCACTACGCTTGGGCACCATGTCCAGCGACGAGAGCACCACCGACGACCCGTCCCAGGAACCGCCGAAGCGGCTGCTCAGGTGGTGGATCCTCGCGGGCGTCGCGGCGGCGGTGGCCGTGGCCCTCGCCGTCTCGGCCCCCACTCTGCTGAGGAATCAGGCGGAGGCGGAGGCACGCGACTCCATCATCAAGGCCTTCGACTCGGCAGCGGAGAGCTCGCTCGGCGGCTTCGCGGTGAACAGCGAGGGCGTCACGTCGCACACTGGCGGCGGCTACGGTCCGGGCGACGTCCAGGCGTTCGGCAACGACCCGCTGCTGAGCAGGGCCGAGGCTCTGACGTCACTCGGCCGGGGCGAGGACTTCGACCCGAAGCTCCTGCTGCAGCGCATAGAGGAGCGGGAGGCCGACTGCCCGTCGACCGCCTCGGGCTCGCAGGTGCGTCTCAAGCGGATCGACGAGACCCTCACCTTCACCGGATGCACGGCCCCCGGGGCCGTCTCCAACCTCAAGGTCTGGCGCGGCGACCGCCAACTCGACACCTCCTTCACCACCTGGTTCTCCCGCGAGGGCCTCGACTTCCTGCGGGGCTTCGCGATCGACGGCGCCGCCACCGACAGGCTCTACCAACTCGAGATCACCCCGCAGCGCGTCAGCATGGCGCTGGCCGACCCGGGCCGACCTGAGGCGTGCGTCGTGAACCGCTGGACCTGGTTCGTTGACGCCAATGGGGTCTCGCTCGACAACCTGGCATGCGAGAAGGCGTCCAAGGACCCCTGGGGGACCGAGCCCATGGCCGACGCCGACTTCGAGCCCTACGCCACCGTCGGCGACTGGGACCCGGCCGCCAGCCTCGACGAGATGACCGGTGCGCTCACGGCCGCGGGCGCCGCGCCCGACGCCCGCCTCGAGTCAGCCCGTCTGACGCTCGCCGGCCCATCGGGGGACGTCCCGGTCCTCACGGCAAGCGGCGGCGGCTACGACGCCGTCGTCGCGCTGCTCGCCTCCGACCAGCCGCGCCTCAGGGCGGCCGAGCAACGCGCGCCTGGGGTGCTGGGAAAGCCTTGGCCGGAACAGGCCGCCGGCTGGACGCTCACCGCCACGCCTGCCGGGCCGATCGGGGAGGCCGGCGCCCGCTACCGCAAGGGCGAGTTCACCGTCACCGCGACGATGGCGCCGCTGGAGCCGCTGCCGCCCAACTGGTACGACTGGCTCAGCGAGAACACCTACCCCGGCACCAAGGAGGGCGACGCGACCTGCGGCGGGCCTCTCTCGCTCGGGCTCCCGTTCTCCATGGACTCGTGCCACGTCCCCGTCGCGGGCGGCGCGCTGATCGTCAGCACGGAAAAGTACGACCGCGACATCCGCGACGCGATCCTGCCGCCGATGGGCGAGCTTGCCACCGCCATCGTCAAGGAGGTCTCCAAGTGAGGCGCGCCATCGTTTCCGCACTCTCTGTCGCGCTGATGGTGACGGCATGCACGGCCGAGGAGAAGCCCGAACCAGAGCCGGACCTTCCCACCCGGATCGCCGAGGACCTCAAGTCCTCGACGTGGCGACCGAAGGCTGTCGCGATCGCGGACGATCAGTTCGCCTTCCTCGCCGGGACCGACGACCGGCCCGAGGTCGCCGTCTGGACCGCAGACGACTACACCGGTGGTGTCACGCTCGAGCCCAACGTGACGGCAGTGACCGCAAGCCCGGCCCAACTCGACGTCGACACCCTGATCTCGCGGATCGACGCCCGGCGCGCCGAAGGCTGCGACCCGCAGGGGTTCCTGATGGCCGTCGGCGACTACGGCCCGCCTCTGATGGTCACCGGCTGCGGTCCGGTGCTCGAGGAGGCGCAGTATTTCGTCGGCGACGTCAGCTTCGCCGCGGCCGACGGGTGGCACTCGGCCGACGCCATGCGGTTCCTGATGGCGTTCACCGGCGCCGTCGGAGACCCCCGCGTCGCCCGGTTCAGCGTCACCGGAACCGGCGCGAGCCTCGCCTGGGTTGCCGACGCGCCCAGCACCTGGGGCGTCTGTCTGAGCGAGACCGTCACGTTCGGCGACGGCGTGCCGATCTTCGGGTGCGACAACGGCGTCGCGCTGGAGCCGGCCGGGTTGCCGCGGCTCGGGGCGGCGGGACCAGACCTGGCCGACCGGATCGCGTCGGCGCTCGAGGGTCAGGGCGACGACTCCCGCGTCGAACTGGGCTGGGCCGACGCGGCCGACCCCGTCCCGCTGCTGCGCGTCGGCACGCCCGGAGACACGCGCTCGATCGCGATCTACCCAGGCGACGAGGAGGCGGTCCGCGCCCACGACGGGCTCCCCGCCGTCACGGCCACCACCTGGCCCGAGTCGGTCGCCGGGTGGAAGACCTCGTCTCGGCCGGTCGCCGAGCCGTTCACGTCCTACCTGCTCGACAGGGGCGATCCCAAGGATCGGCTGGTGACGAGGGTCTCCCTGCTGACGCTCGGGTCGGAGGAGCGCCTGCCGGTCTCCGACGCGGGAACGGTCACCATCGACGGTGCGCGATGCACCTTCACTCCGGTCGAGGAGACGGTCTCGTGTGCCACGGAACTGGGCGGGGGCGCCTACCTCGCTGGGACGATCGAGGGCCACGCCAACAGGGACACCCCGTCGGCCAAGGCCACCCAGATCGCGGGCCTGCTCAAGGCGCTCGGGCCCCTGATCACGGCCTCGTGATCGGGGCCGCCCGCCGGTGATCCCGGCGTTGACTACCCTCTTCGCATGCAGAACCCCAGCCCGGCGCGCACCCCGCGACCTCGGCGTCGACTGCTCCTAACCCTGGTCGGCCTCATCGCGTTCGGGGTTGCGGCCGCGCTGGCGACCCCTGGGCTCCTGGGGCTCTGGCGCGACGCGAAGGCCGAGGAGGACGCCATGCGGTACTTCACGTCACGCGAGGGCAACGACGTGGGCGGCTTCTGGCTCGACAGCACGGGTAGGGCGTCATCGACGGTCGGCGGGTTCTCCGGCGAGGCGTTCGCCGGCCGGGACGCGCACTTGCTCCAGCGACTGGCCGACCTCACCTCGCCGGGCAGCAGCGACGACTTCGACCCGGCGCTGCTCTGGAGGCGGGCAGGCGAGCGCAGGGATGACTGCCCCGGCGCCTCGGTCGCGGCGCAGGTGCGGCTCAAGCGCATCGACGAGGTCCTCACCTTCAGCGGGTGCGACACACCCGCCAACACCACCGGCCTCAAGGTCTGGCGGGGCGAACAGGAACTGGACACGTCGTTCACCACCTGGTTCTCCCGCGAGGGGCTCGAGTTCGTGCGTGGCTTCGCGATCGACGGCGCGGCCACCGACAGGTTGTACGAACTGGACATCACCGCGTACCGCGTCAGCATGGCCCTGGTTGACCCGGGCCGACCGAGGGGGTGCGTGGTGACCCGCTGGACCTGGTCGCTCGACGATCTGGGCCTGTCCCTGGACGACGTGGCCTGCGAGGCCGCGATGAAGGGCCCGTACCAGAGCGAGGCCATGACGGTCGATGACTTCTCGCCCTACCCGAGCGTCGGAGACTGGGACCCGGGCGAGACGCTGGGCAGGCTGACCGCGGCGCTGGCCGACGCGGGCGCCTCCGAGGCCCGCCAGGCGAGTCTCCGCTTGGCCGGAGCCGAAGGCCGCACGCCCGCCCTGGCCGTCACCGGCGGGGGACGCGACGTGATCGTGGCGCTGGCCGCCGCCGACCAGCCGCTGCTGAGCGCCGAGCCGTCCGCCCCTGCCCTGCTTGGGCTGCCGTGGCCGGCCACGGTCGATCAGTGGCGCCTGACCTCGGAGCCAGGCGACGCGGGCGAGACGAAGGCGACCTACCTGCTCGGAGGGCGGTCCGTGACCGCCGAGGCGATCCCGCCGCGGCCCTTCCCCCGCGACTGGTTCGAGTGGACGGCCTCGGACATCCCGATGCCGGTGACGTCCGGGGGCGCCGTCTGTGGGCTTGCCCACAAGCTGACGAGCGGGGCGCTCTGCCTGGCACGGATCGAGGACGGGACGCTGCTCGTCACCGCGGAATCGGCCGAGGACCTCGCCCCGGTGGCCCAACTGACCGACGCGCTTGCGAAGGCGGGGAAACGATGAGGCGGCTTCTCGCCCCGGTGCTCGCGCTGCTGCTCGCCGCGTCGGCATGCACCGCCGCGCCGGCCGACGGAGGCGAGTCCGGGCTCGCAGATCGCATCGCGGAGCAGGTCCTGGGCTACGGCGACTCGGTCATCGGACTGGCGGTCAAGGACGACGGGTTCGCGCTGCTCGTCGAACTGGCCGGCCACCCCGGCATCTCGTTCTTCCGACCCGACGGCGACTACCGCGGGCCTGTTCTGGACCTGGGTGTTCTCGGTGTCCCTGCGACCCCCGCCCAGTTCGACGTGGCGGGCCTGCAGGCCGCCGTGCGGCAGCACGGCCCAGAGTGCGACTCGGGATGGCTTGTCGCGCTCGGCCCCGATGCCCCGCCCCTGATCGCGACGGGCTGCGCGGGCGAGGATCTGTCCATCGGCCAGACGCGATTCTCCCCGTCCGCCGAGGGGTGGCTCAGCCCTGAGGGGGTCACCTTCCTGCAGGCATTCGTGGCGGCGCTCGGCGATCCCCGCCTGACCCGGTTCACCGTCACCGAGGAAGGGCCAGTGCTCGGGTTCGTCCCCGACGGGGCCGCTGGGCGTCGGTGCAACGCCGTGCGTGTCGAGTTCGTCGGAGGCCTCCCGACCGGCTACTGCGAGGCCGGGGTCGGCACCCCGGACGTCCTTCCCCGACTCTCCGCTGCCGCGCCGGACCTTGGCAGCCGCCTGGCCGCCGCGGCCAAGGGCGAGGACGCGAGGATCGAACTGGTCTGGACCGATCCGTCCGACCCTCGACCGCTCCTGCAGGCGGGCACGCCGACGGCGAACGCCTCGTTCGCACTGACACCCGAGGACGAGCAGGCCGCCCGGGCCCGCAACGACCTGCCTGCCCTGACCGCGACGACGTGGCCGACGGTCGAGAGCTACCCGGGAGGCGGCGTCTCGCTGGCCGAGCAGACCTACTACCAGGGCGGCGAGGGTGACCTGCTGATCGCCGTCGTCGAGCCCTTCGGCGGGAGCCAGAGCGTCGCGCTCGACGCCGAGTACATGAGCACCGTCGAAGGCGCCCGCTGCACCACCCAGCGGCCCTCCACCGAGGTCGTCTGCCGGGTGGAACTCCCCCAGGGCGGCTACCTGGCGGTGACCGCGCGGGTCGGGCGCGCCGAGATCTCAGACGCCGCCGTCGCCGCCGCGACGCTGGCCACCGAGCTGGGTAGACGCCTGTCCGGTTGACACTATGTGGTCACGGCACCGGCCGACATTTGGTGAGTGAGTATTCACTCATTACTATGGCCCGGTGACACGCGCAGCACCTATGCCGCCCGAGAAGCGTCGGGCCGCCATCATCAAAGCGACGCTCCCGCTCATCGAGCAGCACGGCACCACCGTGACGACCCGCCAGGTCGCCGAGGCCGCCGGGGTTGCCGAGGGGACGATCTTCCGCGTCTTCGACTCCCTGCAGGAACTCATCGACGCCGCCATCATGTCGGCCTTCTCCCGCGAGAAGCTGCTCGAACTGCTCCACGACGTGGACCTGGGCGCCGACCTCGAGGCCAAGACCAACGCGACCCTCGGCCTCCTCGCCCAGCGCCTCGACACGATCCGTGCGCTGATGATGGTCATCCATCACGCGCACGGCCAGGAGGAGCACAAGCCGGACACGTGCATCCGCGACGAGCTCGACCTGCGCAGGCGCGAACTGGACGCCTGGCTCGCGGCGCGCTTCGACGAGAACGCAGAAGAGCTACGCGTCTCACCCACCCAGTACGTCTCATTTCTCCGGCTGTTGGCCACCGGAACCGTCCTCCACCTGGACACCGGGATCGACGCCGCCGCCACCGCTTCACTGGCCCTGCACGGGGCCCTTCGAAAGGAACCGAATTGATCTCCCGCCTAGGGCGGCTCATCAACCGCTATATCCGCCCCTACTGGGGGCTGCTCTCGGTCGTCATCGTCCTGCAGGTCATCGCGACCATCATGTCGCTGTACCTGCCGAACCTGAACGCCGACATCATCGACCAGGGCGTCGTCAAGGGCGACACCGACTTCATCTGGCGCACCGGCGGCATCATGCTGCTGCTCTCCGGGGTCCAGGCCCTCGCCCAGATCGGAGCGGTCTGGGCAGGCGCGAACGCCGCCATGCAGTTCGGCCGCGACGTGCGCGCCGCGATCTTCGAGCGCGCACTCTCGTTCTCGACGCGTGAGCTCAACAAGTTCGGCGCCCCTTCGCTGATCACCCGCAACACCAACGACGTCCAGCAGGTCCAGATGCTCGTGCTGATGACCTGCGTGATGCTCGTCTCCGCGCCCATCACCATGGTGGGCGGCGTGTTCATGGCGCTCAGGAACGACATCGGGCTCTCCTGGATCATCCTGGCCGCCGTCATCCTGCTCGGCGTCGGGATCGGCGTCCTCGTCTCGAGGATGGGGCCCCTCTTCCAGGCCATGCAGACCAAGATCGACTCGCTGAACCGGGTGCTGCGCGAGCAGATCACCGGCATCCGCGTCGTCCGCGCGTTCGTGCGCGAGCCGCACGAGGCGCAGCGGTTCAAGGACACCAACGCCGACCTCGTCGACACGACGACCCGGGTCGGCAGGCTGATGGCCTTCCTGTTCCCGTTCGTGATGTTCGTGATGAACATCTCCACCATCGCGGTCATGTGGTTCGGGGCCAAGGGCATCGATGCGGGCACGAGCCAGATCGGTCAACTCACCGCCTTCATCGCCTGGCTGATGCAGATCCTGATCTCCGTGATGATGACGACGATGCTGCTGATGCTTGCTCCGCGCGCCGCGGTGTGCGCCGACCGCATCATGGAGGTCCTCGACACCGAGACCTCTGTTGCACCTCCGAAGTCCCCGACCCCGAGCCCCACCGCCGCGGGCCGCGTCGACTTCGGCACCGTGGACTTCACCTACCCGGGCGCCGAGGCCCCGGTCCTCAGCGACGTGTCGTTCGCGCTGGCTCCGGGCCGCACCACCGCCATCATCGGATCGACCGGCTCCGGCAAGACGACGCTCGTCAACCTGATCCCGCGGTTGTTCGACGCGACCGACGGCGCAGTGCTCGTCGACGGCCTCGACGTGCGGGACTACAACCCGGACGACCTCTGGGCCCGGGTCGGACTGGTGCCCCAGAAGCCGTACCTCTTCACCGGCACCATCGCCTCCAACCTGCGCTACGGCAAGCCCGACGCCACGGAGGAGGAGCTGTGGGCCGCCCTCGAGGTCGCTCAGGCCGCCGACTTCGTCCGCGAGAAGGAGGGCCAACTGGAGGCGCCGATCGCCCAGGGAGGCACCAACGTCTCCGGGGGCCAGCGGCAACGCCTCGCCATCGCCCGAGCCTTGGTGAAGAAGCCGAAGGTCTACGTCTTCGACGACTCGTTCTCCGCCCTTGACGTCGCCACCGACGCGCGGCTGCGCGCCGCGTTGAAGCCGGAGACGGCGGACGCGGCGGTCCTGGTCGTCGCGCAGCGTGTCTCCACCATCACGGAGGCGGACGAGATCCTGGTGCTCGAACACGGCGAGATCGTCGGTCGCGGCACGCACGAGGAACTACTTGAGACGAACCCCACCTATCAGGAGATCGTCATGTCCCAGCTGAGCGCAGAGGAGGCCGCGGCATGAGCGAGAAGACAACGCCGGTCAAGGCAAACGAACGCCCCAAGTACGGGCCGGCCCACCGCGGCGGGGGGCCTGGCGGTGGCCATGGCATGGGCGGCTCGGGAGAGAAGGCCGCAAACTTCGGCGTCTCCCTCAAGCGGCTGCTCAGCAACCTGCGGCCAGAGCGCATCGCCCTGATCATCGCGGTCGCGATGGGGGTGTTCTCCGTCGCGCTCAGCGTGGTCGGGCCGAAGATCCTCGGCCGGGCGACCGACCTCATGCTCGCAGGCATCATGGGCAGGCAGATCGGCAAGGAGGTTCCCTCGGGAACCACGAAGCAGCAGGTCATCGACGGCCTGATCGCCCAGGGGAACACCGACCAGGCCGACATGCTCCGCAAGCTCGACTTCACCCCTGGCCAGGGGATCGACTTCGGCGCCATCGGGAACGTCCTGGTGCTGGTGCTCGCGCTCTACGTGGCGTCCTTCGTGTTCTCCTACGTCCAGGGCTGGGTGCTCAACGGGGCCGTGCAGCGCACGGTGTTCAGGATGCGTCAGCAGGTCTCGGCGAAGCTCGATCGACTGCCGCTGAGCTACTTCGACAAGCAGGCCCGTGGCGAGGTGCTCAGCCGCGTCACCAACGACATCGACAACGTGTCGCAGACGCTGCAGCAGACCATGTCGCAGTTGCTGAACGCGGTCCTGACGCTCATCGGCGTCCTTGTCATGATGTTCTGGATCTCGCCGACCCTCGCGCTCGTGGCGCTGGTCTCGGTGCCGGTCGCGATGGTCGTGACCACGCTGATCGGCAAGCGCTCCCAGAAGCTGTTCGCGCAGAACTGGAAGTCGACCGGTGAGCTGAACGCCGAGATCGAGGAGGCCTACACCGGGCACGCGCTCGTGAAGGTGTTCGGCAGGCAGCGCGAGGTCGAGGCGCAGTTCCAGGAGCGCAACCAGGAGCTCTACAAGGCCGGCTTCGGCGCCCAGTTCATCTCGGGCATCATCATGCCGATCATGTTCCTGGTCGGAAACCTGAACTACGTCGTCATCGCGGTGATCGGTGGCCTCCGGGTCGCGTCGGGCACCATGAACATCGGCGACGTGCAGGCGTTCATCCAGTACTCGCGCCAGTTCACCCAGCCGCTGACCCAGGTCGCCTCGATGGCCAACCTGCTGCAGTCCGGGGTCGCGTCGGCCGAGCGGGTCTTCGAACTGCTCGACGCCGACGAGATGACGGCGGAGCCGACCGGCCACCTCGGCGACGTCGAGGGCCGAATCGACTTCGATCACGTGAAGTTCTCCTACACGCAGGACCAGCCCCTCATCGAGAACCTGAACCTGCACGTCGAACCCGGCCAGACGGTCGCGATCGTCGGCCCGACGGGCGCAGGGAAGACGACGCTCGTGAACCTGCTGATGCGCTTCTACGACCTCGACGGCGGTCGGATCCTCATCGACGGCACCGACATCGCGACGGTGCCCCGGAGCGAGGTCCGCTCGAACATCGGCATGGTCCTGCAGGACACCTGGCTGTTCGGCGGCACGATCCGCGACAACATCGCCTACGGGCGCCTCGGCGCATCGGAGGAGGAACTGCTCGAGGCGGCCACCGCCACGTTCGTCGACCGGTTCGTGCACTCGCTTCCCGAGGGCTACGACACGGTCATCGACGAGGAGGGCTCGAACGTCTCGGCGGGCGAGAAGCAGTTGATCACGATCGCGCGCGCCTTCCTGGCCGACCCGTCGATCCTGATCCTTGACGAGGCGACCAGCTCGGTCGACACCCGCACCGAACTGCTCGTCCAGAAGGCCATGTCGGCCCTGCGCAGCGGCCGCACGTCGTTCGTGATCGCGCACCGGCTCTCGACGATCCGCGACGCGGACCTGATCCTGGTCATGGAGCACGGATCGATCGTCGAGCAGGGCACGCACCACGAACTGCTCGAGAAGAAGGGCCCGTACTACGACCTGTACCAGTCGCAGTTCGCCGCCGCGATGGACGAGTTGGACGAACAGGCAAGCTGACCCGTTCGCCTGGCGCCCCGTCACCTCCGGGTGGCGGGGCGCCGCGCATTCCCCGGAGCGCCTCCTCGCATCTCCCCCTTCCCGCGGTTTGGCATCGGGCCGATCGCGACGTACAATAGTTGAAGCTTCAACACTTGTAGAGACAACTAAGGAGACGCGATGACCCTCGCACCCGAGACCCACATGGGTCGCCTCGAGCTGCGCGTCAAGGACCTTGGCACCCAGCTCGCCTTCTACACCGACGGCGTCGGCCTCGAACCGCTGTCCGACGAACCGGGCGCGGTGACGCTCGGCCACGGCTCGACGCCGATCGTCCGGCTCACCGAGTCCAAGGACCTGCGCCCAGCCCGGCGCAACGAGGCCGGCCTGTTCCACACCGCCGTCGTCTACGACGACCCGAAGGCGCTGGCCAAGTCCCTGGTCAGCATGTACACCAGGTACGCCGACACCTACGCGGGCACCGGCGACCACCTCGTCTCGGAGGCCTTCTACTTCACCGACCCCGAGGGCAACGGCGTCGAGTTGTACCACGACCGCCCCCGCGACCAGTGGACCTGGGTGGACGGGCAGGTGCAGATGGACACCCTCTACATCGACCCGGCGAACTTCGTGAACACGCACCTGGACGGCGTCGATCCGGACGCGCTGACCACCGACGCGACCCTCGGCCACGTGCACCTGCAGGTCGGAGACGTCGACTCGGCACGCGACTTCTACGTCGACGCGCTCGGCTTCGACGAGACCTTCGCCTTCCCCGGCTCGGCCCTGTTCGTCTCGGCCGGCGGCTACCACCATCACATGGCCATGAACGTGTGGAACTCGGCAGGCGCCGGGCCGCGCAGCAAGACCCTCGGCATGGGCGTGGTCGACATCCTCGTCCCCGACGCGACCGAACTCGCGCAGACCGAGGAACGGCTGCGCGGCAAGGGACTCACGACCACCTTCGACGGGCGCACCCTCGGCGTGCTCGACCCCTGGAACAACGAGATCCGGCTCTCGGTCGGCTGACCCAGCCTCGACGCCCCGCCCTCTCGAGGGCGGGGCGCTGTGCGTCCACCACTTCCGCGGCGACCCGACGGCCACGCCCGGCACGCCCCTAGACTTGGGTTCCTTCCGACGAGAGGACACCGATGTCTGACCTGTGGCTCCAGGACCCCCGCGACGCGCTGCGCGTCGGCGAAGGCTTCGACCTGAGCGCGTTCGACCGGGCGGGAACGCCCGGATTCACCGGCGACAAGGCGGCCGCCGCGACGCTGATGGCCGAGCGCGGCGCGCTGCTGTCCGAACTGCAGGAGCGGCTCTACGCCAACGGCCGCTCCGGCGGCACACGCAACGTGCTCGTCATCGTCCAGGGCCTCGACACCGCCGGCAAGGGCGGCATCGCCCGCCACGTGATGGGCATGGTCGACCCGCAGGGCGTCGCGCTGCGCAGCTTCGGCGTCCCCACCGCGGAGGAACGAAGCCACCACTACCTGTGGCGGATCAAGAAGGCGCTCCCCCGCCCCGGCCTGATCGGCCTGTTCGACCGCTCACACTACGAGGACGTGCTCGTGGTGCGCGTCGACGAACTGGTGCCGCCGGAGGTGTGGGAGCCCAGGTACAACGAGATCAACAAGTGGGAGAAGTCGCTGGTCGACAACGGCACCATCGTGCTGAAGTTCGCCATGATGGTCTCGCACGGCGAGCAGGGGATGCGACTCATGGAGCGCATCGACCGGCCGGACAAGAGATGGAAGTACTCCGTCAACGACCTGCCGACCCGCCTGAAGTGGGACGACTACCAGCAGGCCTACTCCGACGTCTTCGAGCGCACCTCCACCGAGTACGCGCCCTGGTACGTGCTGCCAGCCGACCGCAAGTGGTACCCGCGGCTCGCGGTCACCGAGATCCTGACCCGCTCACTGATCGAGATGGACCTGCGCTGGCCCAAGCCGCGGTGGCGCCCCGACGCGCAGCGCCGCAGGCTGGTCAAGACCATGACGCCGGAGCAGTTGGCCGCCTCGCTCGCCGAGACCGCCTCGACGGTGCAGGGGGCCATCGACGAGAGCGTCGACGTCAACCTTGAGGCGGCGAAGATCCGCGACGGGCACGCCGACCAGGAGACCCGCGACTCCGACCTGGCGACCATCGCGTCCCGCCGCTCCGACCTCGAGACCGACCTGGCGACCACGCTGGAACAGAAGCGCGCCCTGCTGGAGGAACTGAGCCCCGAACTCGCCGCGGCCTCGGCCGCCATCGTCGACGAGGGCACGAAGAAGAAGGGCAAGAAGTCAGGCAAGGGCAAGGACTCCTCTGCGGCCGAGGAGCCGTCGAAGAAGAAGTCGGCCAAGAAGCAGTCAACCAAGAAGAAGTCGGGGAAGAAGTCCGAGGACAAGGCCAAGAAGGCCGAGAAGAAGAAGGCCAAGAAGGGTAAGTGATCTCGCCCGGCGAAGGGTCGCCGGGCGCCGCCGCTCACCAGTTGTAGTCGAGGAACTTCCCGTCGAGGGTCACCACGACGCGGTCGCCGCCCGGATCGGCGCGACGCGACACGTCGACCTTGAAGTTGATGGCGCTCATGATGCCGTCGCCGAACTCCTCGTGGATCAGCTCCTTGATCGCGGGGCCGTAGACGTTGACGGCCTCGAGGAAGCGGTAGATCGTCGGGTCGTTGGCGGCCTCGCCGAGGCCGGTTCGGTAGGGCTGGCGCTGCAGGGCGGCGACGCTGTCGTCGGAAAGGCCGAGCAGTTCCCCGACGGCGCGCGCCTCGGTCTCCGGGACGGGGTGCTGGCCGAGCAGGGCCGCGACCGTCCACTCCTTGGGGCGCGAGATGTGCTCGGCGATGGCGGCCCAGGTGAGGCCGGCCTTCTGTCGGGCGACCTGGATCTCCTCTGCGGCGAGGGCCTTTGCGTCGTTCATGGGCAAACTCCTTTGTCCGTGGTTTTGGACAAAGGTATCGGAGAAAACGCGAAAGGGCAGGTCAGCGGGCAGTGACGCTGAACGCCTCGGCCTCACGGCCCGTCAGCGTGGCCGCGAACTCGCGAAGGGCCGCGACCCGCACCTCGGGGGCGACCCCGTCGAGCAGCGCAACCATCTCGTGCGCGATCACCGCCGACTGCGGGTTGCGGGCCGTGTAGCGCCAGGCGCGCGAGACGAGTTCGCGGTCGACGAGGCCCTTCTTCGCGAGGCGGTCAAGGACGGTCATCACGGTGGTGTAGGCGAGTTCGCGCTCGGCGGAGAGGCTGGCGTGCACATCGGCGACGCTTTGCGGCGCGGGGGAGGACCACAGGAGCTCCATCACCCGCTGCTCTAGCTCACCTCTCGACGCCATGGGGCAAGCATAGGGGTAGGGCGAGCGCATGATAGCGACAGGTTGTCGAAATATGACAAATCGTAGTACGTTGCCAGCATGGATCCAGTCGTTTTGGCACGGTGGCAGTTCGGCATCACGACCGTCTATCACTTCTTCTTCGTACCCATCACCATCGCGATGTCGATGCTGGTGGCGATCTTTCAGACGATGTGGGTCAAGACTGGCAAGGACGCCTATCTTCGGCTCACCAAGTTCTTCGGCAAGCTGTTCCTGATCAACTTCGCGCTCGGTGTCGTGACAGGCATCGTGCAGGAGTTCCAGTTCGGCATGAACTGGTCGGAATACTCCCGCTTCGTCGGTGACGTCTTCGGCGCCCCGCTTGCGCTCGAGGCGCTGCTCGCGTTCTTCCTCGAATCGACATTCATCGGGCTATGGATCTTCGGCTGGGACAAGCTGCCCAAGAAGCTTCACCTGCTCACCATCTACGCTGCCGCGTTCGGAACCATGCTGTCTGCGGTGTTCATCCTCGCCGCCAACTCCTGGATGCAGAACCCGGTCGGCACCATCTTCAACAACGGTCGAGCCGAGATCGACGGCGTCGCCGGCTTCATGGAGGTGCTGACCAACCCGGTCCTCCTGGTGACCTTCCCGCACGTGATCTCCTCGTCCTACATGGTCGCGGGTGGCCTGATCGCCGGCATCGCCGGCTGGCACCTGGCCAAGATCAACCGCGACGGCGAGGCGAAGGAGGGCGACAAGGGCGCCTACCGCTTCGCTGCCAAGTTCGGCGCCTGGACCCTGATCATCTCGTCGGTCTTCGTGATCGTCTCGGGCGACCAGCAGTCGAAGGTGATGACCGAGGTGCAGCCCATGAAGATGGCCGCGGCAGAGGCGCTGTTCCACACCACGGAGAACGCGCCGTTCTCGATCCTGACCATCGGCAACCGCGAGGGAACCAAGCAGGTCTTCGCGATCGAGATCCCCGGGCTGTTGTCCTTCCTGTCGGGCCACGAGACGGTCAAGGGCATCAACGACCTGCGCGAGGAGTACAAGGAGATCGGCTTCCACCGCTTCGACGGCTCCCAGACCAAGTTGCAGGAGCAGTTCGCCTCCGAACTGGCCGCGAACTACCCGGGCATCGACCCGATGCCCAACGTTCCGCTCGCCTACTGGACGTTCCGCCTGATGATCGGCCTCGGCTTCGTCGGCATCGCGCTCGGCGCGTTCACCCTGTGGGTGCTGCGCAAGGACCGGCTGCCCAAGCCGGGCAGGCTGTGGACGCTTGCGATGTTCGCGATGCCACTGCTTCCGCTGTTTGCGATCTCGTTCGGCTGGATCTTCACCGAGATGGGGCGACAGCCGTGGATCGTGGCGGGCGTGCTGCCCACCCAGGCGGGCATCTCCCCGTCGGTGCCTGCTGGCAGCGTGCTGTTCTCGATGATCACCTACACCCTCATCTACGGCGCGTTGGCCGTGCTCGAGGTGTGGCTGTTCCTCAAGTACGCCAAGGCGGGCCTCCCCGAGGTCGCGCCTCCTGAGGTACAGACCGATCCAGACGCCCCCCTGACCTTCGCGTACTGAGGACGGAAATAAGACATGCTGAATCTGCTTGAAAGCACCGTCGCGGTTCCCACGCTCACCGCGGTCTGGTTCATCCTGGTCGCCGTCCTGTGGCTCGGCTACTTCTTCCTCGAGGGCTTCGACTACGGCGTCGCCATGCTCTTCCCGATCCTCGGGAAGGACGAGAAGGACCGCCGCGTCATGGTCAACACCATCGGCCCCGTCTGGGACGGCAACGAGGTGTGGCTGCTCACGGCCGGCGGCGCGATGTTCGCGGCCTTCCCCGGCTGGTACGCCAGCCTGTTCTCCGGCCTGTACCTGCCCCTGCTGCTGGTCCTTGTCGGCCTGATCCTGCGCGGCGTCGCGTTCGAGTACCGCTCGAAGCACCCCGACAGCACCTACCGCAACGTGCTCGACTGGTTCGCCACGATCGGCTCGTTCCTGCCCTCGCTGGTCTTCGGCATCGGGTTCGCCAACTTCATCATCGGCCTCGCCAACGACGGCCTGCTGTGGAACGGCTCCTTCTGGGGCCTGTTCGGCTGGTTCGGCCTGTTGGGCGGCGTGATGCTCGTCGTGCTGTTCCTGGTGCACGGCTGCGCGTTCATCGCGCTGAAGACCAAGGGCGGCATCCACGAGCGCTCCGAGGCCCTCGGCGGCAAGCTCGCCTGGGGCGCGCTGGCCCTCGTCACGGCCTTCGTGCTCTGCCAGAACCTGCTGTGGCCCGCCACCTCCGAGTTCGGCGACTTCCGGGTCTTCGCGTGGATCGCCGGCATCCTGGCGATCGTCGCGATCGGCTTCGCGGCGCTGATGATGCGCAAGGGTCGCGACGGCTGGGCCTTCATCGGCACCGGCCTCTCGATCGTGACGCTGTTCGCGGGCATCTTCGTCAAGCTGTACGGCAACCTCGGCTTCGCCCAGGACGAGGCCGTCGCGGTCACCGAGCGGCTCAACATGATCACGGCCGCGTCCTCGCCCACCACGCTGACCATCATGACGTGGGCCGCGGTGATCTTCGTCCCCGTCGTGATCGGCTACCAGGCCTGGTCGTACTGGGTCTTCAGCAAGCGCATCTCGACCAAGAACATGCCCGACGTCAGCAGCACCGGCTACTGACCCGTCGACCCGTCACTGTGAGGCCCGTCTCCCCGCGGAGGCGGGCCTCGCGCTTGAACGCGAATGAGAAACTGATAGTCATGGCCGGACCCATCCACCCCAGGCTGCTGAAGCGCGCCAAGGCGACCAGGGTGTTCCTGGTCGCGAGCGTCGTCGTCGGCGTCGCCACCGCAGCGCTGCTGATCGTCCAGGCTCGGCTGCTCGCCGACTGGATCACCATGGCGTTCGAGACGAGGACCTTCCCGCCCGGCTGGCAGGTCGCGCTGATCGCCCTGCTGGCCGTGTTCGCGGGTCGAGGGGTGCTGGCCTGGCTGTCGTCGCTGCTTGCGCACCGCAGCGCCGCCTCCGTGAAGTCGGACCTGCGCCGCGACGTGCTCCGCGCCCGGCTGGCGACCCCGTCGGTGGGGCGTCGTCTGCTTCGCTGGTGCGCACCGTCACGCAGGGCCTCGACTCGCTGGACGGCTACTTCTCCAAGTACCTCCCCAACTCGGCCTGGCGGCGACCGTCCCTTTCCTGGTCGGCGGTGCCATCCTGATCGCCGACTGGCAGTCGGCCATCATCATCGCGTTCACGCTTCCGCTGATCCCGGTGTTCATGGCGCTGATCGGCTGGACCACCGAGAAGGCGACCAGGCACAGCTTCGCGGTCGCCGACCGGCTCGCCAATCACTTCGCGGACCTGATCGCAGGCCTGCCGACGCTGCAGGCCTTCGCGCGGGCCCGGGCGCAGCGCAAGGGCGTCGAACTCAGCGAGGAACGCTACCGCGAGGCGACCATGAAGACGCTCTACGTGTCGTTCCTGTCGTCCTTCGCGTTGGAACTGCTCGCCACGCTGTCGGTCGCGATCGTGGCGGTCACCGTCGGCTTCCGCCTTGTCTACGGTGATGTGACCTTCGGCACCGCCCTCTTCGTGCTGATCCTCGCCCCCGAGGCGTTCCTGCCGGTGCGCCAGGTCGGCGTCCACTTCCACGACTCGGCAGACGGTGTCGCCGCGGCCGACGCCGCCTTCGAGATCATCGACGCCGCCCCCGAGGCGGGCGGCACGCTGCCCGCGCCCGATGGGCCTCTGCGGCTCGAGTCGGTCGGCTACCGCTACCCCGGTTCGGAGGCGGCCGCCGTCGAGCGGCTCAGCCTCGAGGTGACGCCCGGCGAGGTGGTGGCCCTGAGCGGCGCATCTGGAGGCGGCAAGTCGACGGCGCTCGCGATGGCGATGGGCTTCCTGACCCCTGAGAGCGGCGGCGTCACCGTCGGCGGGCAACCGCTGACCGAGACCGACCTGGCGTCGTGGCGACGAAGGGTCGCCTGGGTGGCGCAGGAGCCTGGCCTCATCAACGGGACGGTCGGCGACAACGTCGCGCTCGGGCATCCCGGTGCGGGCGCCGACCTGGTGGCCCGGGCGCTGCGGGACGCGGGCGCAGACTTCGGGCCGGACAAGCCGGTCGGCGACGACGGCGAGGGTCTCTCGGTCGGCGAGCGGCGCAGGGTCGCGCTGGCCCGCGCGCTGCTGCGGATCCGAGAGGGCGGGGCCAGGTTCCTGATCCTCGACGAGCCGACCGCGGGTCTGGACGCCGACACCGAGGCGGAGGTGATCCGCGCCGTCCGCGCGACGGGGGCGGGTGCGCTGATCGTGTCGCACCGACCTGCGGTGCTCGAGGCCGCCGACCGGATCGTGGAGGTGGCGGCATGAGGCGCCTGCTCGGCGAACTGCTCGCCGCGATCCCGAAGGGCCGCGGCCGGCTGATCCTCGCCATCGCGATGGCCTCGCTGGCTTCGGCGTCCTCGGTGGCGCTGATGGGCGTGTCCGCGTGGCTGATCTCCTTCGCGGCGATGGCTCCCCCGGTGCTCTACCTACAGCCCGCCGCCGTCGGGGTGCGCGCCTTCGGCATCTCGCGGGGCGTGTTCCGCTACGCGGAGCGCATCTTCGGCCACGAGGTGGCGCTCCGGATGCAGGGCGCGCTGCGGGTCAGGGTCTTCGACAAACTCGCGGGCACCACGCTGATCGGCAGGCGCCGAGGCGACCTGCTGACCCGGGTCGTCGCCGACGTCAACGCGGTGCAGGACCTGGTCGTGCGAGTGGTGATCCCCTTCGTGTCGGCGTCTGTCGTGGTCCTCGGCACCACCGTGATGCTCGCCGTGTTCAACCTGCCATCGGCGCTGGCGCTGTTCGCGACGGCAGCGCTCGCGGGCGTCGTCCTTCCGTGGTGGACGCAGCGGATGAGCCTGGCCGCCGACGTGGCAGCGGTCCCGACGCGCGGGAGGCTGGGCGACGGCGTCCGCGAGTTGGCGCTGACGTCGACCGATCTGGTCGCGTATGGGGCGGACGGCGCGGAACTTGACCGGTTGCTGGCGATCGACGACGAACTGCGGGCGCAGGAGGCGCGCGGCGCGTGGGTGCGCGGCATCGCCACCGGCGGTCAGTTGGTCGCCTCGGGGGTCGCGGTCGCGTTGGCAATGTACTTCGGCACCTCCGCGGTCGCGGCGGGCGACCTCGACCCACGCTTCCTCGCGGTGCTAGCGCTGACCCCGTTGGCGATGCACGAGGTGCTCGGCACCTTCGCGCAGGCCGCGCAGACCTACACGCGGGCCCGCTCCGCCCTCGACCGCCTGACGGAGGTGATCGACGCGACGCCGGTCGGGACCGGCGACGTCACCGACGGCGACGCGCCGACTCCGGGGCTGCGGTTCGACGACGCGACGGTCGGCTGGCCCGGCTCGGGTCCCGTCCTGGCGGGCGTGGACCTGACGGTGGCGCCAGGTGAGCGGGTGGCGTTGGTCGGGCCGTCCGGGATCGGGAAGACCACCATCGCGGCGACGGCGCTCGGGCTCATCCCCGCCATGGGCGGCCGGATCAGCCGCGGCGGCCGCGTCGGATACCTGGAACAGGACGCCCACATCTTCGCCACGACGGTCGCCGAGAACGTGAGGATCGGCGACCGGGACGCCACCGACGAGGACATCGTCAACGCGCTGCGCGAGGCCGGCCTGGACCTCGCTCCGCAACGGCTGATCGGCGAGGAGGGCACGACGCTCTCGGGCGGTGAGAGGCGCCGCCTCGCGGTGTCGCGCCTGCTGGTGGGCGAGCGTCAACTCATCATCCTGGACGAGCCGACCGAGCACCTCGACCGCGAGACGGCCGACGCGCTGATGGCCGATGTCTGGGCCGCGTTCGACGGTGACCCGGTGCTCGTGATCACGCACGACCCCGAGGTGATGGCCGCCTGCGACCGGGTGGTGACGGTGGAGGGGCCCGACCTCAGGAGGGGCCCCTCGACGTCATCGTCCCGTGCTGGGGAGCCCGGGGCGACCACCTGAGTCCGGACGACCAGGGGTCCTCGTCGGCGTGGTGGACGTCGGCCTGACCGTTGGCCGCGAGGTGGGACTGGGCGAGGCGCTCGGCGCAGCGGTCGGCGTCGGCCCGGCCGTCGGACGCGGGGTCGTGGTCGGGGTGGGGGTCGCCGTGGGCGACGCCGAGGGCGACGGGGAGGTCGTCGGATCCGGTGATGGGGACGTGGTCGGTTCAGGCGACGGCGACTCAGACGGCTGGGGGTCCTCGACCTTGCGGAACACGAAGTCGACGTTCACGACCGCGTCGCCGATCACTCCGGACGCATTCGCGGGAACCTCTGTGAGCACGTGGCCCTCGATGTCGACCTGGGTGGCCGAGTAGGGGTCCCCCAGCGCGCCGACGATCGAATAGCCCGGCGCCAGTACGACGCCCTCGGTGTCGAGATAGCGGACGATGACCGGCTCGGCCGTCGGCGCACTGGCGAACGTGATCCGGTGTTCGGCGCCCGGCGTGGCCGCGGTCGCGCACCGGATGGTCAGGGGCGACTCGCTCACGACGGTGATCGTCGGGTCCTGCTCGATGATCCGCCCCGTGGCATCCAGCGGGGTGGCGACCTGCAGGTTCGCGGCGTTCTTGGTCGGGTTCGAGACGACGAGTTCGATGACCTGGGCGCCCGCGGCCCGCCTGGTTACCGCCTGGGTCCGACGCAGGGCGATAGCCGCCGGGGCGTCGACGCTCCACCCGTCGTAGTCGCCAGCGGCGAAGTAGTGCGCGAGCCTCGTGTTCCCGTCCGCCGTCTCGACGACGTGCGCGGAGTCGGCCCTCGAGACGAGAACGCCGTTCGACTCTGCCTCGGACGAGGTCCGCTCCGCCGAGGCCAGCGGAAGGATCTCGTAGGCGTAACTGTCTCCCGCGTTGTGGTGGAGGTACTCGACACGGACGTAGTCCCGGGCGAGTGGCGTGGTGCTGCCGCCCGTGTCGGCGCCGCTGTTGATCGCCTGCCAGGTGCCGGTTCGTTCCTCGGAGGCGATGCTGAAGGGCTGCGGTGCGCCGGCCGCGATCCCGAGCGAGACGTAGCCGGCGTGGCCGTCGATCAGCGCCCACGTCGCCTGCTGCGCCACCGGGGCCGCCGGAGCTTCGACGCCGTTGAGCGTCACCTTCGGCAGGCTTCCCTTGGCGTATCCGCGGTTCTCGAGGACGGTGCGGGTCAGCGTGCCGGAGGTGTCCGTGATCTCCGAGCCGACGCAGACGACCCGGTCCTCCAGATAGAACCAGGACTTCTTGGCGGTGAGGGTGCCTGTCGCGTTGACCAGATCCATCGCGGTCGTGCCGACGCTGCCGCCCGCCGTCACGCCACCGGCGTAGGTGTTGGGCGCGCCGGGGATGCCGGTGCCGTCGGCAAGCCCCGAGGCACGGACGGCGGAGTTGGCCGTGATGCCCGGCAGCGCGTACGGATCGACGGTCGGCCAGAAGTCGTCGGAGAACTGCGCGGAGTCGCGCCGGTGGTACAGGAACATCATCCCGTCGCCCTGGTACCAGCCGAGGTTGTTCTCCTTGTTGCCCCATTCGTAGCGGCCGATGCGCGTGGATGAGGTGTTCACCGCGACGGCCCAGTCGGGCCGATGATGCACCATCCGTTCCTGGGCCACCGTGCTCACGGTTGCGACCAAGGGCGCCGCCGCCTCCGTGGCGTCGTCGACGAGCACCTCGAGGAGCCGGGCGGACGCCGCGAGCTTCTGGGAGTTGGTCGCGGCGCTCTGATCGGTCATCCGGGTCAGCCAACCCTTGACGACGCTGCGCCACTGGGCGGCCTGGGCCTGCGGTGCCGACGCGCCAAGGACCAGCACCGCGTGGGCGATCGCGAAGCCTGAGTTGTAGTCGCGCTCACGTTCGCGGGAGACGGCCCGGCCGCGCACCGTGTCCATGGTTCGTCCGTCCCACTGGAAGGGGGCGAAGGACTTCATCACGGCCTCGTGCAGGTTGCCCAACTGGGGGTCCGTGACGGCCCACGTGCTCCCGCCGAGCATCGCGAGGGCCTCACCGACGGCCGCCACCGCGACGGCGCCGTAGGTGCCGACGTATGGGAGCTTGGCGTGCTGGATGAACGAGCCGTCCGAGTAGAAGCCGTCCCCGGAGGTGACCCGGGCGAAGAGGCTGTCCTTGCCCGCCCCCTTGGTGTCGGACAGTGCGTCGCGGCCGAGCAGGATGTCGGCCGGGGACTTGGCGAGCAGCCCTCGTTCGATACACGCCAGCGCCTTGTCTGCGCGGTTGGCTCCCGTCTCCTTCAAGGTCGGGATGGTGGTTCGGATGTTGGGATCCGGCGCGAAGAACCGGATGGCGTTCACCAGGCTCGTCACAAGGTCGGCAGCCACCTGATCGCCGAGCAGCACCAGGGTGTCGCCCAGTTGACGGGGCAGCCCGACCTCCCAGAACCACCAGTTGCCCGGCCTGTTCCTGCCTGCCCGGTACACCGATGCGATGAACCCGAGGGCCCCGATGAGATCGGTGAGCAGCGAGGCGCTGCCATGGTGCTTGGACGCCGGTGCGGCCCAGGCGACGGCCAGCGCGGTGACCTGGTTCGCCGTGACACCGAGATTTCCCACCTCGGCTGTTGTCGAGACCGCATTGAGCGGCAGGTTCGACCAGAGGTGCTTCCGGCCCGCAGTGCGCGTGAAGGTGGCGATCAGGTCGTCCGCAGCCGCGTCGAGCGTCGCACGCTTCTCGGCAAGTCCCGCGTGGCTGGCGGCTACCTCGCCGCCGGTCAGGAAGTCCCGACGCCTGCGGATCAGTTCCGCGTACTCGTCCTCGGCCGCGGCGGGCAACGAGGTGCAAACGGTCGCGGCGGCGATGGTCGCCGACCCTGCGAGGAAAGTTCGCCTCTTGAGAGAAAAGGTGCCCATGTCTACTCCTTTGAACCCATGGGAATGCATGTTCGACAGACACATCTGCGAACATGAGCGCGCACGCCCCCACGGGAACGCCTCGCTCGACACAACGGGTGCCACGCAGACAGTAAGGTCTCCCGACTGGAGTCGACACCCCTTCACGGCAGCAAACGCACAAACTCAAACATGGACACGCGGGACATTCCCCCTTGTGGGCTAGGTGGTTGGGATGTCGGCATCGACGGTGAGACGCGAGCGGATAGAGTGTCGGGGTGATCCAAGAAGCCGGCGCAGCGCGACCACTTCGTGTGGCGCAGTTCACCGACAACTACGGTCCAGGCAGCAACGGCCTGATGTTCGCCGTCCAGCAGCTCGAGGGGAACCTGCTCGACGCGGGCGACGAGGTCATCGTCGTGGCCCCGGCCGCGAAGGGCCCCAACCCGCACCACGGCCGCGAGGGTCGCAGGGAGATCCGGCTGCCGTCGGTGAAGGTTCCGAAGATGCCGACGCGAGTCGCGAGCGGTCGCCACTTCGATCGGACCATCGACCAGATCGCCGAACTGCGCCCCGACGTCATCCACGTGCACGGCTTCGGAACGGTCGGCGCGCTCGGCACCTGGGCCGCCCGCCGTCTCGACATCCCGATGCTGCTCACCTGGCACACCGACTTCGACGCATACGCCGATCACTACTCCGCGGTGCTCCCGCTGCTCACGGGCGTCGTGCGGGCCTTCGCCCGGCTGACAAAGGGCGAGGTCGTCGACTCGGAGGATCTCCGCCTCGCGGAGGTCCGCTACGAGGACCGCGGCAGGTCGACCGCGCTGCTGCTCGGGCTGTGCCAGAAGATGCTCGAGACCGCCGACGTCGTCACGACCCCGTCACCGAAGACGGCGACCAGGTGTCGCCTGATCAGCACCAACGCGAACATCCGCGTCGTGCCCAACGGCGTCGACCCGCTGCCCCCAGGCCCTCCGCCGTTCCCGCATCCCGACGGCCCGTTGGTGCTCTACGCGGGCAGGATCGCGCCGGAGAAGGGCATCCCGCTGCTCGCCGACGCGTTCGCGCTGGTCCACGCGCAGCGACCCGACGCGCGGCTGTGCGTGGTCGGCGACTGGGAGCGTTACTCCCACATCAAGAAGGTGCTCTCAGCAGGTCGCGACGCGGGACGCATCATCCTGCCGGGCGAGCAGAAGCGCGACGCGCTCGGCGCCTACTACGGCATGGCCGACGTGTTCGCGTTCCCCAGCCTGACCGACACCCAGGCGCTCGTGCTGCACGAGGCGGCACTCGCGGGGCTGCCGATCGTCTCCGTCGACCACGAACTGCAGTTGGTGATTGAGCCGGGCGTCAACGGGGAGATCACCCGCCCGACCGCAGCATCGCTGGCCGCCGGCCTGCTGCGCACGCTCGACCGACTGGACGACACGGCGTGGCGGGAGAGCGCGTCTGCCCGCTCGGTCGAACTGGCGTCGCAGTGGACGATCGCCTCGCAGGCCAGGGCGATGCTCGACATCTACGCGGAACTCGCCGGGGTCGGAGCCCTCGCCTCCGCTCGCGACTGACCGCGTACCACCTGCGTCTGGGTGCTGATGGGCTGGTGTGCCCGCTCGCACCGTCGGCTTGAGCAGCATCCGTGCCTCGTGGCGCGACACGCCGCGAATAGTTGACGCGGAACCAGACGAGCTCGGATTACTGCTCAACGCCCTACCCGGGCGCCAGCCTCAGGCGAGCGAGGAGTTCCTGACGACCAGGCGGGGCGGCAGGTACTCGACGCCATGCGAGGGGCGACCCTCCATCGCCTCGGCGAGGCGATGGGCGGCGCGACGGCCGATGTCCTCGAGGTTCATGTCGATGCTGGTCAGGGCGGGGCGGGCGCCGGTGGCGAGGATCGCCCAGTTGTCGTGGCCGACCACCGCGACGTCACGGGGCACCGACCGCCCCTCGTCGCGCAGCGAGTCGAGCGCGCCGCGGGCGATCTGATCGTTGCCGCACAGCACCCCGTCGACCTGCGGGTGCTGCGTCAGCACGGTGCGCATGGCGGCGCGTCCCCAGTCCTCCGACCAGGTTCCGAACAGCGCGGCCCCTCCGACCGGGCTCAGCCCCTCCTCTGCGAGCCGGGCGATCGCGCCGCGGGAGCGCTCCTCGGAGGCGCCGTAGGTGACGTCGCCGCCCAGGATGGCGATGCTGCGCCGCCCGGAGGCGAGCAGGTGTTCGACGCCGATCCGCCCGGCGCCGACGTTGTCGGAGACGATCGAGCAGTCGTCGGGATCGTCGGACGGCGCATAGGCGTAGACGACGGGCACCTGGATGTCGCCGAGGGATGGCCTGGTGTCGGGCCGCGCGCCGACGATGATGAGCCCGTCGACCCGGCGCTCCATCAGGACGCCGAGGTGGTAGCGCTCCCGGATCGCGTCTCCGCGCGCGTCGCACAGCAGCACCGAGACCTTGTTCAGCCCGAACGCGTCCTCCGCGCCCATCAGCAGCGGGATGGAGAACCGGCCCTCGAGGTCGTGGGTGATCAGGCCGACGGTGCCGGTGCGGCCCGTCAGGAGCGACTTCGCGAGCGTGTTCGGGACGAAGCTGAGTTGGTCCGCCGCCGCCACCACCCGCGAGCGGGTCGCCTCACTCACGTCGCTGCGGCCGTTCAGCGCCTTCGACGCCGTCGACACGGAGACCTGCGCAAGCTTGGCGACGTCGATGAGGGTCGGCGTCTTCGAATCCGTTTTCGACATCTCCCCATCCCGTCCTGCAAATGGCGTCCACCACGCTGCGCGCAGCCTATCGCAGCGACCCTACAGGTTACGGCTGAAAAGGCTAAATGACGAGGCCTATTGACGTTACGAGTCGGCTCGTGTCAGGATTGTCGCAAACCTTTTCGGAAGGTTTCGTGAGACGGGTAAGACCCCGCCTTACCCGCAGCATCAACGACACCCTCAACGATGAGAGGACCACCATGAAGACTCGTTCGATCGTGGCCGCGGTCGCGGCCATGAGCCTCAGCCTCGGGCTTGCCGCCTGCGGAGGCGGCGACACGCCAGGCAACAACGGGGGCTCACCGGCGGCGTCCATCCCGGCCGACGGGCTCGACGACGGCACCGAACTGACGATGTGGACCCGCGCCCCACTGGAGCGCCAGGCAAAGAACGCCGTCGAGGCCTACAACTCGACACACAAGAACCAGGTCAAGCTGGAGATCCTCCCCAACGACGACGTCGAGGGCAAGGTCGGCGGCGCGATCCAGACCGACACGCTTCCCGACATCCTCGCCGGCGACGTGGTGCGGATCCCCTACTGGGTGCAGCAGGGCGTCTTCGCCGACGTCACCGCCCAGATCGACGGGCTCGACACCGCCAACCTGCAGAAAGGCCACATCGACGCAGGCACCCTCGACGGCAAGAAGCACACCCTTCCATTCGTGACCGACATCTCGGTGATGGTCTGGAACAAGGACCTCTACAAGGAGGCGGGCCTCGATCCCGAGAAGGGCCCGGCGACCGTCGACGAGTTCCTGTCGCAGGCAAAGGCCGTGGCGGGGCTGAACAAGTCCGGCGTCGCGGGCAGCTACCTCGCGGGCCAGTCCGGAGGCGCGCTCGTGTTCACGCTCTTCCCGATGATGTGGGCCAGCGGTGAGGAGGTCCTCAACGAGGACGGCACCAAGGCAAACGTCGCCTCGGACAACGCCAAGAAGATCTACGCGGCCTACAACGACCTCGCCAAGACCACCAACGGCTTGGGGGCGGGCTCCAAGGAGGAGACCGGCGCAACGTGGACGGCACCCTTCCAGGAGGGCAAGGTCGGCGTCATGCAGTACCCGTACACCGCGGTGACCGGCCTGTTCGACACGGTCGATTTCGAGATCGGCGTCGCGGGCATCCCCGGCGTCGAAGGCAACCAGTCGACCTTCCTGGGCGGCGATGCGCTCGGCATCTCCAAGAGCTCCAAGAAGGTGGCGCAGGCGTGGAACTTCATGTCGTGGCTGATGTCTGACGAGGCCCAGCAGAAGGTCTTCGCCGACAACAACGACACCGCCTCCAGCCTCAGCGTGCTCGAGAACGGCTACGCAGACGCCGACGAGCGCACCAAGATCGCCAACGCCACCATCAAGGACGGTCGCGCACCGGTCGCGGTCAACTTCAACGAGGCGTTCAACGCCGCTGGCTCCAACTGGCAGCTCCTGATCCAGGACGCCGTCTGGGGCGACGGGTCGCAGGTCGACTCGCTCAACGAGCAGATCACCGCGACGCTCGGCGGCTGAGCCGCATCGGGTCGGCGGGGCGCAACGCCTCGCCGACCTCGCGACGCAAGAGAGGCAACATATGACGTCAACGACGATGACGACGCCCACAAAGGCACCGAGGCGGCGGACCCACGCGGCACGCGAGGCGGCCACCGGATGGGCCTTCGCGACCCCCGTGACACTTGTCCTGGTGCTGCTGTTCCTGGCACCGATCGTGCTCGTGGTGATCATGTCCGGGTCGAAGTGGACGCTCCTCGGCGGCAACCAGGGCCTGAACGGGACCACCAACTTCGAGAAGGTCTTCGCCGACCCGATGCTTCTGGACTCGATCTGGTTCACGCTGAAGTACACCGTCCTCACGACCGTCATCCTGATGCCGATCGCGCTCGGGCTCGCGCTGCTCGTGCAGGAGGCGCGGCGCTGGAACAACGTTCTTCGCACCGCGATCCTGGTGCCGTCGGCGCTCGGCATCGCGTCCGCGTCGGTGCTGTTCTACGCGCTGTACTCGCCGCAGGTCGGCCCCATCAACAAGGCGCTCGCCGGGCTGGGGCTGATGGACCAGAACAGTTCGCTGCTCGGCACTCCGAACGGGGCGCTGTGGGCGACGGTGTTCCTGGTGGTGTGGCGCTTCTCCGGCTTCTACATGCTCCTCACCATGGTGGGGCTGCAGGCCATCCCGACCGACGTGTACGAGGCGGCGCGGATCGACGGGGCGAGCAGGTGGCGCACGTTCACCCAGGTGACGCTTCCACTGCTGAAGCCAACCATCGCCATGACGATGATCATGTCGATCACCGGCTCGCTGCTCGCCTTCGACCAGTTCTACGTGCTCACCAAGGGCGGCCCCAACAACTCGACCATGACGGTCGTCCAACTCATCTACCGCTACGCGTTCGAGACGAAGCGCGACCTCGGGATGGCCGCCGCGCTCTCGGTGCTCGTGCTGGTCGCGCTCATCGTGGTCAACGCCGTCCAACTGCGCGCCATGGGCGTCACGGACAAGGAGGACAAGTGAGGTCCAACGCCGCGCCGAAGGCCGCCTACTACATCCTGACGACCTGCATCGCAATCACCTTCCTCGCGCCCCTTGTGTGGGCGGTGATCAGCTCGGTGTCCCCCGCCCCCGGCACGTCGCAGACCAGCGGCTTCGGCCTCGGGAACTACGTCGCACTCTTCGAGTACGGTCGGGGGCTTCCCGCCTACCTGCTCAACTCGCTGATCATCTCGGTGGTCGCCATCGTGGTGACGGTGCTGTGCGCCGCCACCGGGGGCTACGCGTTCGCCCGGTTCAGGTTCCGCGGCAAGAACGTGCTGTTCGTGCTGGTGCTCTCCGTCATGATGGTGCCGGTCGCCGCGCTGCTGATCCCGCTGATCGTCTGGATGCAGAGGATCGGCATGCAGAACTCGCTGCCGGGCGTCGGCCTGGTGCTGACGCTGTTCCAACTCCCATTCGGCGTGTTCATGATGCGCAACTCGTTCGCCGCGATCCCCCGCGAGTTGGAGGAGGCCGCCCAGATCGACGGCTGCTCGCCACTCAGGGCCTTCTTCGCCGTGATGCTGCCGACCGTCACACCCGCGCTGATCACCGTCGGCCTGTTCGCCTACCTGGCGGCCTGGAATGACTTCATGGTCTCGCTCTACCTGCTGTCGATGGACAACGCCCCGCTCCCCCTGGCGCTCGTCAACATGCGTCAGCAGGCCATGGGGGTCATCGACTACGGCATCACCACCGCAGGCGTGGTCATCCTGACGCTGCCCGCGCTGATCTTGTTCCTCGCACTGCAGAAGTACTACGTCAAGGGCTTCACCTCCGGCGCCGTCAAGGGCTGAGCCGGTACGGCCACCTCCGAACCACCACACTAGGAGCGACACCCCATGAACACCTCACCCGTCCCCGTCGCGCCCTCCGCAGGGCCCCTTCGACCGTTGGGGATCGATGCCGTCACCATCGACGGCGGCTTCTGGGCCGACAGGCAGCGGCTCAACGCGGAGGCGATCATCCCGCACGCGTTGAAGTGGGAGACGCGGGTCGGCTGGATCCCCAACTTCGGCTACGCGCTGGACGGAACCATCGCCGAGCACCGGCACGGGCGGGAGTTCTCCGACTCCGACGTCTACAAGCTCATCGAGGCGATGTCCTGGGAGGCTGGGCGCACCGGCGACCCGGGCCTCGAGGCGGAGATCGAGCGGCTGGGCGCGATGGTCGAGGCGGTGCAGCGGGAGGACGGCTACGTCAGCACCAAGTTCGACAACCCGGGTCAGGACACCAGGTACAGCGACTTCGAGTGGGGGCACGAACTGTACTGCTTCGGCCACCTCATCCAGGCGGCCGTCGCACGGATCCGCACCGGACACCCCGACAGCGCGATCGTGCGGGTGGGTCTGCGCGCCGCCGACCACGTGCTGCGCGAGTTCGGCGACGGCGCCCGCGAGGCGGTGTGCGGGCACCCGGAGATCGAGGTGGCGCTCGCCGAACTGTCCCGCGCCACCGGCGACGCCCGCTACGTCGAGCAGGCCAGGCTCTTCGTCGACCGGCGCGGCCACGGCCTGCTCCCCGACATCGAGTGGGGCCGCTCCTACTACCAGGACGACGAGCCGTATCGGTCCTCGACGGTGCTGCGCGGCCACGCCGTCCGGGCGCTGTACCTGACGGCGGCCGCCGTCGACATCGCCGTCGAGCAGGGCGACGCGGAACTGCTGGACGTCGCGCGACGCCAGTACGACGCGGCGCTGGCCCGACGCACCTACCTGACCGGCGGGATGGGGTCGCACCACCAGGATGAGGCCTTCGGGGAGGACTTCGAACTGCCGCCCGACCGCTCCTACTGCGAGACCTGCGCGGGGGTCGGCTCGATCATGGTCGCCTGGCGACTGCTGCTCGCCACCGGCGACCTCAGCTACGGCGACGTGATCGAGCGCACGCTGTACAACATCGTGGCCGCCTCCCCGGCCGAGGACGGTCAGGCGTTCTTCTACGCGAACCTGCTGCACCGCCGCACCCCGGCGGCGGCAGCCCCCGCCGACGAGCAGGTGCCGCGCGCCAACTCGTCGCTGCGGGCACCATGGTTCGAGGTGTCGTGCTGCCCGACCAACGTGTCGCGCACCCTCGCCAGCCTCGGCGGCTACCTGGCCGCCGGCACCGATGACGGCGTCGCGCTCGTGCTCTACGCCCCCGCCACCCTCACCGTCGGTGACGTGCGGCTGCGCGTCGAGACCGGATACCCCTACGACGGCGAGGTGAAGGTGCACGTCGAGCAGGCCCCGGCCCCGTTCGCGCTCGACCTGCGGATCCCGGCGTGGGCCGAGGGCGCAGCGGTCGACGGCTCGGCCGCCTCGCCTGGCGCCTTCCGCGTCGAAGGGGTCGCCGAGGGCGACGTCGTCGTGGTGAACCTGCCCGTCGGACCGCGCATCACCCGGCCCGACGCCAGGATCGACGCGGTCCGCGGCACGGTCGCCGTCGAGCGCGGGCCGCTGGTGCTGTGCGTCGAGTCGGTCGACCTGCCCGAGGGGATGTCGGTCAACGACCTGGAGGTCTACCCCGAGCGCGGCGTGGCCGCCGACGGGCGGGGCGCGGTGATCCAGGGCCGCAGGCTCGACCGTGGCGACTCGGGATGGGCGTACGGCTCGCCGCACGAGGCACCGCGCGGCGACCTCGCGATCCCCCTGGTGCCCTACCACTCGTGGGGCAACCGCGGCCCCGTGACGATGCGGGTCTGGCTCCCGGTCGCCGACTGACGGCTGGGTCGCGCCCTCAGCCGACCTCCTCGTTGAGGTCGGCCTCGACCGCCGTCAACTCGAGTTCCTGGACGGTGCCGCCGCGGCCCTGGTCGCCGTGCCTCTTGTGCGCGGTGGCGACCATCAGCTTGATGCGGTTGAGTTGGTTGGTCTCCGAGGCGCCCGGGTCGTAGTCGACGGCGACGATGTTGGCCTCCGGGTAGCGCCGCCGCAGTTCGGCGAACATGCCCTTGCCGACCACGTGGTTGGGCAGGCACGCGAAGGGCTGGGCGCACACGATGTTTGGCGCGCCGTGCTCGATCAGTTCGACCATCTCGGCGGTCAGCAGCCAGCCCTCCCCGGCAAGGGTGCCGAGCGAGATGATGCCGTCGGCCTTCTCCGCGAGGTCGCGCATCCTGGGCGGGGCGTCAAACTTGCCTCCGCAGCGTCGCAGCGCCCGGGCGACCGGCCGCTGGTACTGCTCGACGATCCACACCGCGAGCCGCTTCCAGGCGACGGTGCCCTCCCCGATGCCGAGCGCATCGGCCTTGAAGCGCGCCGAGTGCAGCCCCATCAGGAAGAACGGCAGCATGCCGGGCAGCACGGCCTCGCAGTCCTCGTCCTCGATCACGTCGACCACGTGGTTGTTGGCGTCGGGATGGAACTTCACCAGGATCTCGCCGACGATGCCGACGCGCGGCTTGCGCTCCCCGTCGACCAGTGGGAGGGCGTCGAACTCGCGCACCGCCTGGTCGACGAGCCCCCGGTACCCGATGTGGCGACCGAGCGTGACGCTGTGGCCCGAGTGCTGCAGGAACTCCTGGCAGATGGTGTCCCAGCGCTGGTACAAGGCGTCGGCCGAGCCGGGGTCGCGTTCGTAGGGTCGCGTGCGCAGCGTGAGGCTCTGCAGCAGGTCGCCGAGCACCAGGGCCTGGATGGCCGGGTGCAGCATCGCGGGGCTGAGCTTGAAGCCGGGGTTGTCCTCAAGCCCCTGCAGGCTGATCGCAAGCACCGGCACCTGCGGATAGCCCGCCTCCCGGAGCGCCTTGCGCAGCAGCGCCGCGTAGTTGGTGGCGCGGCACATCCCGCCGGTCTGCGTGATGCCGACCGTCGAGCGGTCCGGGTCGGCCTCGCCGGAGCGGATCTTGTTGACCAGTTGCCCGACCACCATGATCGCCGGGAAACAGGCGTCGTTGTTGACGTACTTCAGGCCGACCTCGACGTCCTCTGCCGAGGCATGCTCGAGCAGTTCGACGCGGTAGCCGAGCTTTCGCATCACCGGCATCAGCAGCCGGAAGTGCATCGGCGCCATCTGGGGCGCGTAGATGGTGTGGGCGTCGCGCGCCGCCTCGTCGAACACAGCCCGCTCGGCCGCCTCGGGCGCGGTCCTGATGACGGCGTTGCCGGCGCGTTCCGCGGCGGCGGCCTGCATCGAGCGGAGCCGGATGGTTGCGGCGCCCAGGTTGGACACCTCGTCGATCTTCAGCAGCGTGTACAGCTCGTTCGACGCGTCCAGGATCTCCGCGACCTGGTCGGTCGTGATGGCGTCGACGCCGCAGCCGAAGGAGTTGAGCTGCACCAGGTGCAGGCCGGGCTCCTCGCCGACGACCGCCGCCGACTCGTAGAGCCGTGAGTGGTAGGTCCACTGGTCGCGCACCCGCAGCGGCCGCTCGAGCCTCGGCGCGGTGGGGTCGATCACGGCGTCCTCGGTGAGCACGCCCATCCCGAGGCCGTTGATGAGGCTGGGGATGCCGTGGTTGATCTCCGGGTCGACGTGGTAGGGCCGTCCGGCGAGGACGATGCCCTTCAGGCCTCGGTCGCGCAGGTAGTCCAGCGCCCGCCGTCCCTCTGCCCGGATGTCGGCCTTGACGGCTGCGTCCTCCTCGAAGCCCACCTTGACGGCGTCGCGGGCCTCCTGCAGCGTGACGTCCCAGGCGGAGAACACCTCGACGAGTCGGCGGGCGAGCTTGTCGGGGTCGTCGAGGTTCAGCATCGGCGCGAGGTAGGTCACGCCCTTCTCGCGCAGGCTCGCCAGGTTCCGCTCGAGCACCTGCGGGTAGAACGCGACGATCGGGCAGTTGAAGTTGTTGTCCGAGTCGGCCAGTTCCCTCGTCTCGTGTGGCACGCATGGGTAGAAGATCGTGTTGATGCCCCGCTCGAGGAGTCCCTCGATGTGGCCGTGCGCGAGCTTGGCCGGATAGCAGGCGTTCTCGGCGGGGATCGACTCCATGCCCTGCTCGAAGACCTCGTGGCTGGAGCGTCCGGAGATGGTGACGCGGAAGCCGAGGGTGGTGAGGACGGTGAACCACAGGGGGAAGTTCTCGTACATGCCGAGCACGCGCGGGATGCCGATCTCCCCGCGGGTGGCCTTCTCGTGCGTGAGCCGTCGGTAGCCGAAGAGGCGTCGGTACTTGTAGTCGTACAGGTTGGGAAGGTCGGACTTCTTGGGGACGCGCTCGGTCGAGGCGCCCCGCTCGCACCGGTTACCGGAGACGTGCCTCGACCCGTCGCCGAAGGTGGAGATCGTCAGCCCGCAGTGGTTCTGGCACAGCCGGCAGGTCTTCAGCTCGGTCTCGACGGTGAATGCGCCGAGTTCGCTCAGGTCGAGGGCCTGCGACGAGGCCCCCTCGACCCAGTTGCGGCGCGCTGTCAGGGCCGCGCCGAAGGCGCCCATGTGGCCGGCAAGCTCAGGCCGGATCACGGTGAGGCCGGTCTGCAGTTCGAAGGCCCGCAGCACGGCGTCGTTGAGGAACGTGCCGCCCTGCACGACGACCTTGTCGCCCAGTTGGCCGGCGTCGCGCAGTTTGATCACCTTGTACAGCGCGTTGCGCACCACGGAATAGGACAGGCCGGCAGCGATGTCCGCGGCGGAGGCGCCCTCCCGCTGCGCCTGCTTCACAGAGGAGTTCATGAACACGGTGCAGCGGGTGCCGAGGTCGACGGGCGCCGACGACGTCAGCGCCAGCCGGGCGAACTCGCGCACGTCGAGACCCATCCCTGCCGCGAAGGTCTGCAGGAAGGATCCGCAGCCGGACGAGCATGCCTCGTTGACGGCGATGGAGTCGACCGCACCGCCCAGGATGCGCAGGTACTTCATGTCCTGCCCGCCGACGTCGATGACGGCGGTGACTCCGGGGCAGATCGCGTCTGCCGCCCGGTAGTGGGCCATCGTCTCGATCTCGCCGTCGTCGAGCCGCAGCGCCGCCTTGACGAGCCCCTCGCCGTACCCGGTGACGCAGGCCCGTGCCAGGTGCGCCGAGAGCGGGATGCCCTCCAGCACCTCGCGCAGGATGCCCCGCGCCGCCGTGACGGGGTCGTTGCTCAACTGGTAGTGCGAGTAGGCGACGCGCCCGGCCTCGTCGAGCAGCACGGCCTTCACCGTGGTCGACCCGGCGTCGATGCCGAGGAACATCGGGCCGTCGGCGTCGGCGAGGTCGATGGTGGGGGCGGGGTGGCCATGGTGGCGGGCGTCGAAGTCGCCGCGCTCGTCGGCGTCTGCGAACAGGGGCCGCATCCGGGCGCTGGCAAGCGGGAGCAGCACCGTCTGGCGGAGGCGGGCGTGCAGGTCGCGCGGGTTCTTAGGCGTCGGGGGCGCTTGTCCCTGGATGGTCGGGCTGCGAGCAGCGCGGCGCCGATGGCGACGTAGAGGTGGGCGTCGGCGGGCGTCGTGAACCCGTGCACCTGGCCGTCGAGCGCACGCTGGTAGGCGGCCCGCAACTCGGGAAGGAAGTGCAGCGGGCCGCCCAGGAAGACGACGTTGCCTCGGATCGGATGCCCGCAGGCGAGGCCCGCGATGGTCTGGGTCGCGACGGCCTGGAACACGGAGGCCGCGAGGTCGGTGTGCGCGGCGCCCTGGTTGAGCAGCGGCTGCAGGTCGGACTTGGCGAACACCCCGCAGCGCGAGGCGATCGGGTAGAGGTGCTGGTGACGGGCCGCCAGGTCGTCGAGGCCCGCGGCATCGGTATGCAGCAGGGTGGCCATCTGGTCGATGAACGCGCCGGTCCCGCCCGCGCAGGTCCCGTTCATGCGCTGCTCGACGCTCGGTCGCAGGTAGGTGATCTTGGCGTCCTCGCCGCCCAGTTCGATGACGACGTCGGTGTCCGGCACGAATGCCTCGATGGCCGCCGTCGATGCGATCACCTCCTGGACGAAGTCGACGCGCATCAGGTCGGCGACGCCGAGGCCGGCCGACCCGGTGACGGCCGCCGTCATCGACTGGCCGGGGAAGGCGTCGGCGACCTCGAGCAGGAGTTGGCCTAGCGCCCCCCTCGCGTCGGCGTTGTGCCGCCGGTACTCGCTGAAGGCGACGTCTTCGCCTGCGAGCACGACGGCCTTCACCGTGGTCGATCCGATGTCCAGGCCGAGTGACAGCGCTGGCGCCATGGGGAATCTCCGATCCGAGACTGCAACTACGACCGAGTGTAGTAAGCAAGTGCATGCTTGCAATAGACTGGGGGCATGAACCGTTCCGCCCGTTCTCAGGCCACCGCAGACGCGCTCCTCGACGCGGCGCTCGACCTGATCGGCGAATGCGGCCTGCGCGGCACGACCACGAGGGCGATCGCGGAGCGGGCAGGAGTCAACGAGGTGACGCTGTTTCGCAAGTTCGGTTCCAAGTCCAAACTGGTACGCGAGGCGATCTCGGCGCGGTTCGCGACCCTGACCGCCGACGCGATCACGCACACCGGCGATCTCGAGGCCGACCTGGTTCGACTGACGTCGGCCTATCACGCCGCGCTCGAGGGCTTCGGCCCTGTCGCACGGGCGGTGCTGACGGAGGTGCCGTTCGACGAGGAGGTGGCGGTGGCGCTGGAGGGGCTCCGCGCTGTCATCGAGGCGATCGGCGGGCTGCTGCGGACCTACCAGGCTGAAGGCCTGCTCGCTGAGGAGCCCCTGGAGACCCAGATCCCCGCACTGCTGGGGCCCATCGTGATGCCGATCGTCACCGGCGGCTACGCGCTGGTCCCCTCGCTGGGCGAGGCCCCGTTCGACGCCGCGCGCCACGTCGACCGCTTCCTGCACGGCCACGCGAAGACCGACTAGGCGTCTCCCCTTCTCAGCGTGGACCGGTCATGTCGCCGGGGATCACCCACGCGTCGAAGTCCGCCCCGTCGACACCGTTGGCGAGCGCCGAGTCCCGCAGCGAGGTGCCCTCGCGGTGCGCCTGCTTGGCGATCTTGGCCGCCATGTCGTAGCCGATGTGCGGATTCAGCGCCGTGACCAGCATCAGGTTCGAGTCGAGATTGGCCTGGATCCGCGGCCGGTTCGGCTCGATGCCCACGGCGCAGTGGTCGGTGAACGACACGCACGCGTCGGAGATCAGCCGGATCGACTCGAGCACGGCGTGCGCCATCACGGGCTTGAACACGTTGAGTTGGAAGTTGCCCTGGCTGCCGGAGAAGCCGACGGTGACGTCGTTGCCGAAGACCCGCGCCACGACCATTGTCATCGCCTCGGACTGCGTCGGGTTGACCTTGCCCGGCATGATCGAGCTCCCCGGCTCGTTCTCCGGGATCGTGATCTCGCCGATGCCGTTGCGGGGGCCGCTCGCGTACCAGCGCACGTCGTTGGCGATCTTCATGAGGGCGCCCGCGAGCACGCGAAGCGCGCCGCTGACCTCGACGAGTGAGTCGTGCGCGCTGAGCGCGGCGAAGAGGTTGTCGGCCTGACGGAACTCGAGTCCCGTCTCCTCGCTGATCTTGACGGCCGCGAGGGCACCGAAGCCGGGGTTCGCGTTGAGCCCGGTGCCGACGGCGGTCCCGCCGATGGCGAGGTCGCGGGCCCTCTGATCCGCCGCCTTGACCCCCTCGATCGCGAAGTCGAGTTGTGCGACCCAACCGCCGATCACCTGGCCGAGCCGCACGGGCGTGGCGTCCTGCAGGTGGGTGCGGCCGACCATCACGACGTCGTCGAACTCTGCGGCCTTGGCGGCGAGCACGTCCCGCAGCCGTGCGACGCTCGCGTAGAGGCGCGCGTTCAGTTCGGAGACCACCGCGATGTGCATCGCCGTGGGGAAGGTGTCGTTGGACGACTGGCCGCGGTTGACGTCGTCATTGGGGTGCACGGGGGTCTTGGATCCGAGCTCACCGCCCGCCAGTTCGATGGCGCGGTTCGAGATGACCTCGTTGGTGTTCATGTTCGACTGGGTTCCAGAGCCTGTCTGGAACACCACGAGGGGGAAGTGCCCGTCGAGGTCGCCGGCGATCACCTCGTCGGCGGCGCGCACGATGAGGTCGGCGCGGTCGGAGGGGAGCTCACCCAGGTCGGCGTTGGCCTGCGCCGCGGCCTTCTTCAGCACCCCGAGGGCGCGGATCATGTCGCGGCCCCACACGAACGTGTCGCGGCCGATGTCGAAGTTGTGGAGGCTGCGCTCGGTCTGCGCGCCCCAGTACCGGTCGTCGGCGACCTGTACGTCGCCCATGGAGTCCTTTTCGGTGCGGTAACCCATGGGCCGACGCTACCCCGGAACGGACATCTCCGGGCAGAAAAAGGCCCGGCCCGCTGCTCTTGGGGGGCGGCAGCGGACCGGGCGGTTCAGTGGGGCTCCTCTCGCAGGAGCACTTGAAATACGCTACCAGCCGGGGGCGGCCGGTAGCCAATTCTGGTCTTACCCAACAACCTCGTAGTTGACGGTGATCACGCCGGCGGAGGTGCCGCCGATGGCCTTCATGGCGGCCGTCGAGAGATCGAGGCAGCGACCGGAGATGTAGGGACCGCGGTCGTTGATCCTCACGACGACGGACTTGCCGTTCTTGGGGTTCGTGACCTTGACGCGGGTCCCGAACTTGTAGGTCTTGTGGGCGGCCGTCAGGTCGTTGGGGTTGAAGCGCTCACCGTTGGCGGTCATCTGACCCTGCCAGTAGTAGGACGCCTTGCAGCTCGCGCCTGTGGCTGGGGTGAGGTCGCTCGAGCTGGAGCTGGAGGACTTGTCGTCGCTCGAGGAGCTGCTCGACGAGGACGAGGACGAAGACGACGAGGAGGGCTTCGGCTTGGGGGTCTCAATGACCTTGGTGCCGACCTGGGTGACCTCGGTGACGGGCTTAGTGTCGACCTTGGTCTCCTTCAGCGTCGAAGAGACGAGCTTGCCGTCGTTGTAGACGTCGGTGTAGGTCTCGGTGGCCTTGCCCTTGACTCCCTCGGTGGAGACCTTTGTCTTGCCCTTCTCAAGCTTGTCGCTCTTGACGGATGACTTCTCGAAGGGAATCTCCTTGGCCTTGGTCGAGGTCTTGACCTCGACCTTCACGAAGGAGATCTTCAGGCCGTCGGTCAGCGTGGTGTCCGCGGCGGGCGTGAGCTTGTCGTCGGCGTCGGGCTTGATGCCCTGCTCGTCGAGGACGTCCTGCACGGTGCCCGCCATGCGTACCGGGTTGGCGGCGCCCGCGACTGTCAGGCTGACGTCCTTCGCGGTGGCGATGTCGAGGTCAAGGCCCTCGCGGCCGATGCCTGCGGAGCGGGTGGCAGACAGCTTGGAGTCGGCCTCGTCGAGACGCAACTGCTGCAGCGCCTCGCCGACGTTGCGGGCAGTCGTCCAGACGGTGCGCTCCTCCCCGTCGACGGTCAGGGTGAGGGGGCGACCGTAGGACACGGAGATGGCCATGCCGTCGGTGATCGTCGTATCAGCGGCCGGGAGCACGACGTCGTGGTCGCTCAGCGTGATGCCCTCGAGGTTCAGCACCTCCTGCACGGTGCGCTCTCGCACCGCGATGGCGCTGCTCGCGCCGTCGACCGTCAGCGTCACGTCGTTCTTGTGCAGGGCGGTCGCAACTGCTGCGCCGCCAACTACGGCAAGTGCGACGCCACCGGCGATCGCGGGGATGAGGACCTTTGCCATCTTCGAATGCTCCAGGAAGGGTGTCTCGCAGCCGGACAGTTCCGGATACAGGCAACAGCCTAAGGCGTTCCTGAGGAATTCCCAAATGAAAACTTAAGATTCTCAGGATATCTTTCGACGGGTTCACTCCAGGCGGAACCGGAGGCGCGACGCGGGCGCCCCACCGCCGCTGCCTCCGCGGCGCCCGGGCGCGGGTCGAGACGGCGCGACCCCGGCCCGGAATCCGGGTCGGGGTCGTGACGTGTTGGTGGCTCAGGCCTCGACGACGGCGTAGTCGCCCGCCTCCTTGACGGCCTCGATGATGGCGTCGAACGGGATCCGCTCGTCGGACTCGACGGCCATGGCGCCCCCCTCGAGGCTCACCTTGACGTCGTTGACGCCGTCGATCTCCGAGACCTCCTCGGTGACATGGTTGACGCAGTTGCCACAGGTCATGCCCGTGACGGTGTAGTTGGTGATCATCTGTTCTCCTTGCTACTTCACCAGGCGCTTGATGGCCTGCATCGCTTCCTCGAGTTTCTCATCGGCCTCCGCCCCACCCTTGCGCGCGGCGTCTGCGACGCAGTGCTCCAGATGGTCCTCGAGCAGGCCGAGCGAGACGGCCTTGAGGGCGCTCGTCACGGCGGCGACCTGCGTGAGGATGTCGATGCAGTACTGGTCGTTCTCGACCATCCTCGCGATGCCGCGCGCCTGCCCCTCGATCAGCTTCAGGCGGCGCAGATAGCTCGCCTTCTCGGCCGTGTAGCCATGCGTCGAATGACACGTCTGATCAACTGCCTCGGTCATGGGAACCTCCTGACGCCCAAATATACCCCCCTGGGGTACTGGACCCAAGGCAGGCCTCCGACCCGCTCGAGGCAACGACCGGCCGAACCGGATCAGCGACGGACGGCGACTCCCGCGAGCCCCGCCCCGAACGCCGACGGGGCGGGCGCCGCGCGAGCGCCGCACCGGAAGTTATCAACATCCCACGCACATGCGCTGTGGATAACTCGACTCTTTTGTCCCGCACGTTGGGCGATTCGGTGCCGCGACTCCGCTCATACCACGAACAGGGCGGCCACGTCCAACCGGGGCCATTTTGCGGCTCCAGTCCTTGTGGGCGGCGTTTCGAGAGGTTAAGCACCAGAGCCGAGGGGCGGCGACGCGAGCCCTCCCGACGGCCGCGGCGACCCGCGAAATCGACTGCCGGGCGATTTGTGGACAAATACCCACCTTGATCGTCGATTCCATGAATATAACGATTTGATAACGGGCATTTGACGCTCAGCGAACAGGGTCATCCACATGCCCCCATCGGCACAGTCCGAGTTATCCACACTCCGTCCACAACTCGTCCCCAGGGTTGCACACAGGGCGCCGGACGGATCTGTCGCACCGGTGACCTAACCTAAGTGCTGCCATCGAAGATTCCGCCAGGAGGTGCAGTGACCCAAGCTGCCGTGTACGACGATCGTGAGCTCGACCGCACACCTCCCCAGGATCTGGCGGCGGAGCAGAGCGTGCTCGGCGCCATGCTGATGTCGAAGGACGCCATCTCGGACGCCGTCGAGGTGCTCCGTGGGGTCGACTTCTACCGTCCCAACCACGAGACCATCTTCGACGCCATCGTCAACCTGTACGGCCGCGGTGAGCCGGCCGATCCGATCACGGTGGCGGGCGAGCTTGGCAAGTCGGGTCAGTTGGCGAAGGTCGGCGGCACCATCTATCTTCACGACCTGCTCTCGAGCGTCTCGATCGCGGCCAACGCGCCGTACTACGCAGAGATCGTGCGCGACAAGGCCGTGCTTCGCCGCCTCGTGAACGCGTCGATCCGCATCGCCCAGCTTGGCTACCAGGGTCAGGGCGAGGTCGACAAGATCGTCGACGAGGCGCAGCAGACGCTCTTCGAGGTCACCGAGAAGAAGGCCTCCGAGGACTACAAGTCGCTGCGTGAGCTGATCGAGCCGACGTTCGACGAGATCGAGTCCATCCAGAACTCCGGCGACGGACTCTCAGGAGTCCCGACCGGTTTCACGGACCTCGACCGGCTCACCAACGGCTTCCACGGCGGCCAGATGATCATCGTCGCGGCCCGCCCGGGCGTCGGCAAGTCGACCTTCGCGCTCGACATCTGCCGCAGCGCGGCCATCCATCACAACCTGACGGCCGCGTTCTTCTCGCTCGAGATGAGCCGCACCGAGATCGTGATGAAGGTCCTCAGCGCCGAGGCGTCCATTCCGCTGAACCGGATCCGCGGCGGTGGCGCCAAGATGGACGAGAGCGACTGGCAGCGCATCACTGACAAGGCCGCCATCCTCGGCGAGAAGAGCTTCTTCATCGACGACTCCCCCAACCTCACGATGATGGAGATCCGGGCAAAGGCCCGCCGCCTGAAGCAGCGCAACGACCTGCAGTTGCTCGCGATCGACTACATCCAGCTGATGAGCTCCGGCAAGAAGGTCGAGTCGCGCCAGTTGGAGGTCTCCGAGTTCTCCCGTCAGATCAAGCTGCTGGCGAAGGAACTCGAGATCCCCGTCATCGCGTTGTCGCAGTTGTCGCGTAACACCGAGCAGCGCAAGGACGGCATCCCGCAGCTTTCGGACCTTCGAGAGTCGGGCTCGCTCGAGCAGGACGCCGACATGGTGATCATGCTGCACCGCCCGGAGATGTACTCGCAGAACCCGACCGACGACGAGCGCGGCCTGGCGACCTTCCACATCCCGAAGCACCGTAACGGCGAGACCGGCAAGATCGACGCGCTGTTCCAGGGCCACTACAGCCGCTTCACCAACGCCCCCATCTGAGGCTTCCGCTGGCTTAGGCTGGTGCGCAGGGACGTCGGGCCAGCGTCCCCCGGATGCGCAGGAGGCCGCCATGATCCCCTTCGACACCGCGGAGAACTGGGCCTACGTCGACGCCCTGACCGCCCGCTGGTTCCCTCCGCCGCAAGGCCCCGCCGCGCCGGCCGACCTGTCGACCGTCGAGGCGAGGCTGACCGCCGTGGTCCCCGGTGCGCTCTCGCCCGCCCTCGCCGAGTTGGCCACCAGGGCCGCGCGCGACGACGTGTGGAACGTGCAGGACCGCCTCCTACCGAGCGACAGATGGGCCTTCTGGAAGGACCGGCTCGTGATCGGGGAGGAGGCGCAGGGCGTCACGCAGTGGGGCATCGACCTGCAACACCTCACGGACCCCGACCCTCCCGTCGAGTACGTGGATCTGGACACCGACGAGTGGGAGGACGAGTTCGGGCGGGTCTCGGAGTTCGCGATCGTGTGGGTGCTGCTTGCGGTCAAGTTCTCGCCCGCTGACCTGCGTCGCTCCAACGGTCAGGTCGAGGACGACCCCCTCAACCGCTTCCGGGCCGCGCATCAACCGTTGCCGCTCGGTGCGACCTGGCCGGCCGACCCGACCATGTTCTACCCGCTGGACGACGCGCTCCTGGAGGTCGACGGCGACACCTGGGCCTGGCTCACGGCCCGCGACGACGCGGCTTTCGACGCCGCCACCGAGAGATTGACGGGCTTCGGCATCACGCTCGATCCCTTCTGAGCCGCCGGTAGTCGCTGGGGCTGAGGCCGAACTCGCGGCGGAACGCCGTCGACAGCGCGAAGCCGCTCCCGTAGCCGACCTCACCCGCGATGGCGTCGAGCGGGAGCGCGCCGTCGGCGACCAGGTCCGCGGCGATGGCCAGGCGCCACGACCTGAGGTAGGCCATCACGGGTCGCCCGACGACGGAGGTGAACCGGGCGCTTGCCAGTGCGCGCGACGCGTGCGCCGCGGCCGCGAGCGTCGCGACGGTGTGGCCGTCGGCGGGCGCCTCGTGGATGCGCGCCAGCATCGGGCCGACCACGGGGTCGTCGGGTGCGGCGAGCCAGCGGGCCGCCGCCCGATTCTTGGCGGCCCACCCGCGAACGCTCTGGACGAGGAGCACTCCCACCAGCGAGGTGAGCAGCCCCTCGTGGCCGACGCCGCCGCCCGAGAGTTCGGCGGCCAGCAGGTCGGCGGACGCCCCGCCCATCGGGGCGGCGACGATGGCGCGGGGAAGCACGGCGTCCAGGGCCCGCGCGGAGGCGCCGTGGTCGGTGTAGACGCCGATCAGGAACTCGGTCCCACACGCTCCTGGCATCCCCCACGACCTGACGCCGCGGCGCCAGACCAGTTCGAGCGACTCCCCCGCGACGGTCTCGCAGCGCTGCTGCTCGTTGATCCGGATGGTCACCGGCGCGCCCTCGTCGCTCAGCACCCGGAAGGGCTCGGGCCCGCGCACGACGGCGACCTGGCCCGCGTCGACCCGCTGGCCCTCCACGATGAGTCGGCCTGCCGTGACGGCGATCACCGTCAGGCTTGACCGGTCCTCGACCGAAAGTCCCCATCGACCGGCGAGGTGGACGCGCAGGCAGGTGGGTGCGACGGCGCGAGGGCCGAGCACGAACCGCGACAGGGGATCCATCCGTCCACCCTAGACGCCTGCGCATGATTCTCAGCGCCTCAACCATTCTTTCCGTCCACCGAAGACGGCAGGCTCGTCGTGTCCGAAGGAGTCACATGCAGCCCCACCTCCCCGTCACCGTCCTGGCGGCCACGGCCGCCGCCGCCACGTCCGGGATCTATCTGGCCTTCACCTCGATGGTGCTTCCCGCCCTGGCCGTTCGTCAGCCAGACGACGCGGTCGCGACCATGCGGGCGATCAACCGGGCCGCGGTCCGGGCGCCGTTCATGTCGCTGTTCTTCGGCGGCGCGATCGCCGCGGTCGCGGCAGGGGCGCTGTCTCTGGGTCATGGCTCCACGATCGGCGCGGTGGGCGCTGCCCTCTCCCTTGCCAGTCACGTCGTCACCGTGGCGTCGAATGTGCCTCTGAACAACGCCCTCGAACGCGACCCTTCCGCTTCGTGGCAGGAGTACTCGCGGCGTTGGGGAACCTCCAACGCGCTGCGGGCCGCGTTGTCGGCCGCCGGCGCCGCCTGCCTGGCCGCCGGCCTCGTGGGGCAGCCCTGAAGGATCGGCGGTCCGGTTCCGATCGGTCGGCACGGTGCTATAGGTTGCGTTCATGACCTCTCCCCTGTTGGAACGCGCCCGCTACGGCACCAAGCCAGGCAAGGCCGATCACTTCCTGGGGTTCTGGCTGTCGCTGGTGATCGAGGGCCGCGGCTATGTGCGCGCCTCGGACGCCCGGCGCGCCAGGAAGACGATCGACGCGTTCGTCGCTGACACCGCGCCTGCCCTCGCAGAGGCGGGGCCGGAGGCGTACTTCGGCGAACTGCTCGACGCGGCGCGGCTGTACTTCGGCACCACGCTGACCGACCCCGCCTACTCGTCGACGCTTTTCGGGCTCAAGCGGATCTCGAATGAGGAACTGCACGGCAAGATCGCCAACGAGGCGGCCTCGGCCCTGCAGGTCATCATCGACTCCAACCTCGAGACGGACACGGCGCGCCGGCTGCCCCAGTTGTGGGTCGAGGGCTACCTGGAGGCCATCCCCAACGGCGCGGACGAGTTGCGTCGAGCCCTGGCGAAGCGGCCCTCGGCGTTCGACGCCGTCGGGCACCTGCTCGACCCGTTGGCGTGACCGGGGACGTCGAGGCTGTCCGCTCGGCGGTCATCACCTGGTTCGCGGACCATGCGAGGGCGCTGCCGTGGCGCGACGCGGCGACGACGCCCTGGGGTGTGCTTGTCAGCGAGATCATGCTGCAGCAGACGCCCGCGGCCCGCGTCGAGGCTCCGTGGCGGGACTGGATGCTTCGCTGGCCGACGCCCCGCGACCTGGCAGAGGCCCCAATGGACGAGGTGTTGAGGGCGTGGGGTCGGCTCGGCTACCCGCGGCGGGCGCTGCGACTGCGCGAGGCGGCGGCCACGATCGTCGACCTGCACGGCGGGGTCGTCCCGGACGACGAGTCAGCCCTCCTTGCGCTCCCTGGGGTCGGCGCCTACACCGCTGCGGCGGTGCGGGCGTTCGCGTTCGGAAGGCGGTCTTTGGTGCTCGACGTGAACGTCCGCCGGGTGCTGGCGCGAGTGGCCGACGGCGTCGAGCATCCGGCGCGGCACGAGACCGCGGCGGAGCGTCGGGCGGCGATGGCGTGGGTGCCGGACGGCGACGCGGAGGCCGCCGCCTGGTCGGCCGCCGCGATGGAGTTGGGCGCGACGGTCTGCACGGCCCGCTCTCCCGAGTGCAGGGCCTGCCCGGTGGCCGGGCAGTGCGCCTGGCTTGCTGCGGGTCGTCCCGCGTGGCAGGGCCCGGCGCGGGTCGCCCAGCCGTGGGAGGGGACCGACCGGCAGTGCAGGGGTCGCATCATGGGCGCCCTGCGCGGGTCTCGCGAACCGGTGCCGCTCGCTGAGTTCGCCTGGTCCGACGAGGACCAGTTGGCCCGCTGCGTCGCGTCGTTGGTCTCCGACGGGCTGGCGGTCGCCACGCCCGCCGGGCTGAGCCTGCCCCGCTAGCCCTCGCGAGCGGCGTTCGTCGAGCCTGTCGAGACGTCCGAAACCCGCTCGGCGCACCGACCGTTCGTCGAGCCTGTCGAGACGTCCGAAACACGCTCGGCGCACGGACCCTTCGACCAGCTCAGGGAACGGCACCACGACAAGCTCAGGGACCGGCCTACCGTTCGTCGAGCTTGTCGAGACGTCCGAAACACGCTCGGCGCACCGACCGTTCGTCGAGCCTGTCGAGACTTCCGAAACCACCAACCTCCCCGAACCCACGGACCCTTCGACGGGCTCAGGGAACGGCCCACCGATCGTCGAGCCTGTCGAGACGTCCGAAACCCGCTCGGCGCACGGACCCTTCGACGAGCTCAGGGAACAGCACCACGACAGGCTCAGGGAACGACCCACCGTTCGTCGAGCCTGTCGAGACGTCCGAAGCACGCTCGGCGCACGGACCCTTCGACGAGCTCAGGGAGCGGCACCACGACAGGCTCAGGGAACGACCCACCGTTCGTCGAGCTTGTCGAGACGTCCGAAACCACCAACCTCCCCCGAACCCACGGACCCTTCGACGAGCTCAGGGAACGGCCCACCGATCGTCGAGCCTGTCGAGACGTCCGAAACCCGCTCGGCGCACGGACCCTTCGACAAGCTCAGGGAACGGCACCACGACAGGCTCCGGGGCGCCGGCCCACCGTTCGTCGAGCCTGTCGAGACGTCCGAAACACGCTCGGCGCACGGACCCTTCGACAAGCTCAGGGAACGGCACCACGACAGGCTCAGGGGCACCGGCCCACCGGCCGTCGAGCCTGTCGACGCGCGTCGCCGCGCTACCCGGGGCAGGCGGTTCTGGACCACCGCGACCGGGTCGAGGGTTACGCGGAGAGTTCCAAACCGGGGGTGGCTCGTTACGATGGCACCATGCGCTTCGAGGTGGATGCCATCCTTTTCGACATCGACGGGACGCTGGTCGACTCGACCGCCGTCGTCGAACGGACCTGGCGGTTGTGGTGCGACGTGCACGACGTGGACGTCGACGAACTGCTGAGCGTCAGCCACGGCAGGCGCAGCGAGGACACCATCGCCGACTTCCTGCCCCCCGAGCGGATCCCCGAGTCGCTGGCCTTCCTCGACTCGCTCGAGGAGGACGACCTCAGCGACGTCGTGGCCCTCCCCGCCACCGGAGACCTGCTCGCCTCGCTTCCCCTGGACAGGTGGGCGGTCGTGACGTCGGGGAACCGGTCGCTGATGCAGGCACGACTCAGGACCGCAGGGCTTCCGATCCCGCCCGTGATGGTGACCGCCGAGGACGTCTCCAACGGCAAGCCCGACCCGCAGTGCTACCTGCTCGCGGCCGAGCGCCTCGGCTTCACGCCCGGGCGCTGCCTGGTGGTGGAGGACGCGCCTGCAGGCATCCACGCCGGCCTGGCCGCCGGGGGCCCGGTGCTTGGCGTCGCGACCTCGCACCCGGCCGACGCGGTAGCCGACGCGACGGCAGTGGTCACCGACCTCACCTCCGTGACGGTCGCCGTCACCCCGGAGGGCCTGGTCGTCGAGACCTCCTAGCGACGCCGCCGCCCGGCGAATGCGGTGGTCGGGTCACGAGTCAGCCGGCCACGGCGCCGCGCGGGGCGTACATGATGATCCCGACGCCGACCAGGCAGATCAGTGCGCCGACGACGTCCCAGCGATCCGGGCGGAAGCCGTCTGCAACCATGCCCCACAGCAGCGAGCCCACGATGAACACGCCCCCGTAGGCCGCAAGGATGCGGCCGAAGTTCGCGTCCGGCTGCAGCGTCGCGACGGCCCCGTAGAGGCCAAGCGCGATCACTCCCCCGCCGATCCACACCCAGCCGCGGTGCTCGCGGATGCCCTGCCACACGAGCCAGGCGCCGCCGATCTCCAGCAGGGCCGCGGCCACGAACAGCGCGGCGGAGCGCAGGGTCAGCACCGGGCTACTGCTGACGGCGGACCCGGCCGCCGCACAGGATCCAGTAGCCGAAGAAGCCGATCAGGATCGCGACGAGCACGCCGAGGTTCGAGTACGCCCAGGCGCCCTCCTTGCCCCCCAGCGGGCCGAGCAGGTAGCCCTGCCACTTGGTGAAGTCGGCCATCGTGTTGGTGACCAGTCCCCAGCCGATGATCGAGCCGACCACCATCAGGGTCACCGCGACCCAGTTGACGGACCCGTAGATGCCGCGGGAGTCGAAGAGCGCCTCGTCGTGGTACCCCTGGCGTCGCAGCATCAGGTCCGCGAGGAAGATGCCGACCCACACCGCGAGCGGCACCCCGAGCGTGATCAGGAAGCCCTGGAAGGGGCCGATGAAGTTGGTCGCGACCCACACGGCATAGATGGTGCCGATGACCATCAGGACGCCGTCGAGCGCCGCCGCCTGCCAGCGCTTGACGGGCAGGCCGAGCGCGAGCAGCGTAAGGCCAGAGGAGTAGATGTCGAGCACCGCGCCGCCGACGAGGCCGAGGATCGCGACGATGACGAACGGGATCAGGAACCACAGCGGCAGGATCTGGGTGAGCGCGCCGATCGGGTCGAGGTTGACCGCTTCGCTGAGCTTGGGGTCAGAGCCGGCCAGGAAGAGACCGTAGATGACAAGGACGATGGGGGCGACCGACGCGCCGAACGTCGTCCAGCCGACCACGCCGACGCTTGAGGAGGAGCGCGGCAGGTACCGGGAGTAGTCGGAGGCCGAGTTGGCCCAGGAGAGGCCGAAGCCGGTGATCGCGAGCACGAGGGCCCCGAGCACCGCCTGGAACGGTCCGGACGGGATCGCCGTGACGGCCGCGACGTCGATGTGCTGGATGGTCAGCGCGATGTAGATCACCGTCAGGATCGCGGTGGCCCAGGTGATCCACGTCTGGACCTTCATGATCGCGTCGAAGCCGAGGATGCCCGCCGCGACGATGATGGCGGCGATGATCAGGAAGGAGACGATCAGCGACACGTTGCCAGAGGCCCAGCCGAGCCTGCCAAGAACCGTGTTGGTGGCCTTCGTGGCGAGGGTCACGAGCACGATCTCCCAGCCGACCAGGATCAGGTACCCGATCACCGACGGCAGCGCGTTGCCGTGCACGCCGAACGCGGCGCGCGACAGGATCATGGTGGGCGCAGACCCGACCTTTCCCGCCAGCGAGGAGAAGCCGACGAGCAGGAACGACGCGATGACGCCGATCACGCCCGCGATGGTCGCCTGCCAGAAGGAGATCCCGAACCCGAGGAACCACACGCCGTAGGGGATCGCCAGGATGGAGATGTTGGCGGCGAACCAGGGCATGAACAGGTCGCTGGGCTTTCCCTTGCGCTCGTCCTCAGCGATCACATTGATGCCGTTGACCTCGATGGAGGTCGCGGAGTTTTCGGTCATGGTCGGCTCCTTTCTGGGGCACAAACCTAGACCCCCCAGGGTGACCTGGGAAGGATTTGCGCATCGGGGCGACGCGCGCCGCCCGCACCAGCCCCGCCTGACAGGCCCACGGCTTAGGATCGGGACATGATCCAAGCAGTCGTGTTTGACCTCGGCGAGGTTCTCGCCTCACCTCCCTCACTGCTGCCGGGGCACGCCGCACGGCTCGGCGTCGAGGAGTCGGCCCTGCGTGCGCACTACTGGGACGGTCGGCCGGACTACGACGCCGGCTCCTCCGACGCGGACTACTGGGGGCCGCTCCTGGAGCGCCTCGGAGTGGACGCGACGCCGGAACTGATCGACGACACGGCAAGGTACGACGCGAGTTGCTGGAGCGAACTGCGCGCGACCGCCCGACAGTTGCTGCGCGACGTGCGGGGTGCGGGGACCACCGTCGCGATCCTGTCGAACGCGCCGGTCGCCATGAAGGTCGCAGCGGACACCGCGCCTTGGCGCGAGGACGTGCACCACCTGTTCATCTCGGGAACGCTCGGCGTCGTGAAGCCCGACCACGACATCTACCGTCACGTCGAGCGGAGGCTCGGGCTGGAGGGCCGCGAGATCGCCTTCGTAGACGACCGGCTACCCAACGTCGAGGCGGCCGCCGAACTCGGCTGGCAGGCCCACCATTGGGTCAGCGACGCCGACACGCGCGTCTGGCTGGTCGGCCTCGGCGTCATCTGACGCGTCGGGGGCGTTGATTGAGCCAGCCGCGGCGACGCAGTCGCCCGCCGCTGCGTCGAAATCCTCGCGAGGCCGGACAGGGACACCGGTCCGACCGAACTCGGGACCCGCTCGTCGAGCCTGTCGAGACGTCCGAAACCGCGAATCAACCGGCCAGCCCGGCGCGCCTCCCGGCCGCTGAACGGGTACCGCGGTCAGGTGCCGGTTGGTTTCGACGCGACACGCGCGGGGCTCCGCCCCGACGGTCGGCTCAACCAGCGGCCGTTGATTGAGCCAGCCGCGGCGACGCAGTCGCCCGCCGCTGCGTCGAAATCCACGCGAGGCCGGACACGGACTGGAGTCCCGCTGCTGGGCACAGGAGGTTTCGACCGAAGAAGTCCGCTGACGCGTCCTTCTTGGCTCAACCAGCGGCTCCGCCCCGACGGTCGGCTCAACCAGCGGCCGTTGATTGAGCCAGCCGCGGCGACGCAGTCGCCCGCCGCTGCGTCGAAATCCACGCGAGGCCGGACACGGACTGGAATCCCGCTGCCGGGCGCAGGAGGTTTCGACCGAAGAAGTCCGCTGACGCGTCCTTCTTGGCTCAACCAGCGGCTCCGCCCCGACGGTCGGCTCAACCCGCAGGCCTCAGCCGCGCGGCGTGGTCTCCACCAACTCGCCGAAGGCGATCAACCGGTTGTCGGTGTGGAACACCTCGGCGCAGGCGATCAGCGTCAGCAGCTTGGACCCTGGGACCTGCTCCGGCTCGAAGCCGCCGTCGGGGTTCTTGGGGAGCGGGTCGAGCACCCACCCGGCCTGGCTCGTCACCTCGAGCGAGTCGCCGCCGTTGATGAGGCCGTAGGTGTAGGTCGCCTCGCGGGTCTCGACGATGATCTGGTCGCCCTTCTCCAGCTTCGGCATGTTCCGGAAGGGCTCTCCGTGCGTGACCCGGTGCCCGGCGACGGCGAAGTTGCCCTCCTGGCCCGGGGCGGCGGTGTCGTCGAAGTGGCCGAGGCCCTCGCCAAGCACCTTGTCGCCGGTGCCCTCGAGCACCGGGATGATGTAGTCGTCCCCGAAGCGCGGGATGCGGATCAGGGCGACCACGTCCTCGCCGACCATGACGGGGGTGTCCCCGTGCCGCTGACCTCACCGCTCCACTGCTTCTCGACCTCCTGGACGATCCGCTTGTGCGCCTGCCAGGAACCGAGGTTGGTGCCCCACTGTTCCCATGCCGCGTAACCGAGCACGCTGAGCGCGCCGAGCACCAGGACGATGCCCAGCCAGAAGGTGCCTCGACGCCTGCCCTTCTGAGGGCTTGTGCTATCGGCTCGGGTGGCGGAAGACATGGCGCCATTGTTCCTCACGCTCAACATTCCTCCAAGCCAGCGCCGAAAAGGGAACCGCCCCGGGGGTTGGTTTCCCAAACCCCGGGGCGGAACTTCACTCACCGTGGTGAGTCAGGCGATCAGCCTCAGCTGTGCGTCCGGCGACGGCCGCGCAGCACGAGGACTCCACCAGCGAGCAGCGCCGCGAAGGCGACCACCAGCAGACCCACGGTGACCGTGCTACCAACGTTGGGCAGCGGCGGCTTCGGCGGGTTCACCGGCGCCGGGGGCACGTTGTGCTCCGTCTCGACCGGCGGGGGCGTGATCGTCGGGACGCCTGGAGGCGTGGCCGACGACTCGGCGTGGTTGTTCACCTTCGTCGCAGGAGCGTCCGAGTTGACCGTCACCGCGTAGGTGATGACGACCTTCTGGCCGACCTGCAGGACACCCTTCCACGACATCGTCGTGCCGGTGAGGGTCGGGGCCGCCGCGGCGGTCTCGTTCCCATCGGCGTCGACGATCTTCGCGACGGGGGCACCGGACAGCGTGGTGACGTTGAGCACCTTCGACAGATCGTCGGTGACCACGACCGGGTCGAGCACCGTGGCGCCCGTGTTGGTACCGGTCAGGGTGTAGGTGATCTTCTCGCCACGGTTCACGGTCGAGCCCGACTTGGGGTCGGAGGTCTTGGTGAACGTGTAGCCCGGGATCGGGTGCTCCGTCGTCACTTCCGGAGGAGTGATCGGCGGGCCAACCGGCGGCGTCGCGGTCGACGACGCACGGTTGTTGATGATCTTGCCTTCCTGACCCTCGTTGACCTTCACCTTGTAGGTGATGACGACCTGCTCGCCCTTCTGGAGCGTGCCCGTCCAGGTGAGCTTGGTGCCGTCGAGCGTCGGCTTGGCAGCCTCGGACTCGCCGTCGGAGGTCACGATGGTCGCGACCGGGTCGCCCTGCAGCGTGGCGTGGGCGGTGACGTTGGCCAGGTCGTCGTTGATGACGACCGGGTCGAGCACCGTCTCGCCGAAGTTGCTGCCGGTGAGGGTGTAGGTGATCGTGTCGCCCGCGACGACCGTGGAGCCCGAGACGGGATCTGCGGTCTTGTTGAAGGTGTAACCCGGGGTCGGGTGCCAGACCTCAACATCGGGAGGCGTGATCGGGGGAAGGCCCGGAGGCGTCGCCGACGAGGACGCGTGGTTGTTCACGATGACGCCCTCGGCGTCGTCGTTCAGCGTCACCGTGTAAGTGATGACGACCTTCTGGCCGACCTCGAGCTTGCCCGTCCACGAGATCTTGGTGCCCTCAACGGTGGGCTGCGGAACATCGTCCACGCCCTCGATGGTGGCGACCGGGTTGACGGTCAGCTTGGCGTTGTTGAGCACCTTCGACATGTCGTCGTTGATGACGACGGGGTCGAGCACGGTCTTGCCCGTGTTGTTGCCCGTCACCGTGTAGGTGATCGTGTCGCCCGGGTTCACCGCGGTGCCCGACTCGGGGTCGGAGGTCTTGGTGAACTCGTAGTTCGGCGTCGGGTGCTCCGTGGTCACGTCCGGAGGCGTGATCGGCGGCTCACCCGGGGGCGTCGCCTCGGACGAAGCGTGGTTGTTCACCACGACGCCCTTGGCATCGTCGTTCAGCGTCACCGTGTAGGTGATGACGACCAACTGGCCGACCTCCAGCTTGCCCGTCCACGTCACCTTGGTGCCGTCGACCACCGGCTGCGGAACGGAGTCCGCACCCTCGATGGTGGCAACGGGCTGGACGGTGAGGGCGGCGTTGTCGAGCACCTTCGACAGGTCGTCGTTGATGACGACCGGGTCGAGGATGGTCGCGCCGGTGTTCTCGCCGGTCAGCGTGTAGGTGATGGTCATGCCGGGGTTCACCGCGGTGCCGGACACGGGGTCCGACGTCTTGGTGAAGTCGTAGCCGGGGACCGGGTGCTCCGTGGTCACGTCCGGAGGCGTGATCGGCGGGCCAGTCGGGGGCGTCGCCTCGGACGATGCGTGGTTGTTGATCACCACGGCGCCCTTGTCGGTGCCCTCATTGACCTTGACGGTGTAGGTGATGACGACCTTCTGGCCGACCTCAAGCTTGCCCGTCCACGTCACCTTGGTGCCGTCGACCACCGGCTGCGGAACGGAGTCCGCACCCTCGATGGTGGCAACGGGCTGGACCGTCATCGCGGCGTTGTTGAGCACCTTCGACAGGTCGTCGTTGATGACGACCGGGTCGAGCACCGTCGCGCCGGTGTTGGTACCGGTCAGCGTGTAGGTGATGGTGCCGCCGGGCTGAACGGTGGTACCCGAGACCGGATCCGACGTCTTGGTGAAGTCGTAGCCGGGGACCGGGTGCTCGGTGGTCACGTCAGGGGGCGTGATCGGCGGGCCGGTCGGGGGCGTCGCGCTGGACGACGCGTGGTTGTTCACCACGACGGCATCCTTGTCGGCGCCCTCGTTGATCGTCACCGTGTAGGTGATGACGACCTTCTCGCCGATGGCGAGCTTGCCGGTCCACGCAACCTTGGTGCCGTCGACGGTGGGGGCGGTCGCGGGGGTCTCCGCGCCGTCCTTGTCGATGATGACCGCTGCCGGGGCGGTGGTCATGGTCGCGTTGTCGAGCACCTTCGACAGGTCGTCGTTGACGACGACCGGGTCGAGGGCGGTGGCGCCGGTGTTGGTACCGGTCAGGGTGTAGGTGATCGTGTCACCGGGGTTGACGAGCGAGCCGCTCTTGGGGTCGGCCGACTTGGTGAAGTCGTAGCCCGGGATCGGGTGCTCGGTCGTCACCTCCGGGGGCGTGATCGGGGGCGTCGTCGGCGGGGTCGCCGTCGAGTTCGCCTTGTTGTTGATCGTCTTGCCCTCGAAGCCCGCCTTCACCGTGACGGTGTAGGTGATCTTCACGGACTCACCAACGGCCAACTTGCCGTTCCAGACGAGCTTGCCGTCGGTCACGGTCGGAGCCGTGGCCGGCGTCTCAGCGCCGTCCTTGACGATCACAGCGGCCGGGGCCGTCGTGATGTCAGCGAACGCAACCACATTGGTCAGGTCGTCGTTGACGACGACCGGATCGAGCGCGGTTGCGCCGGTGTTGGTACCGGTCAGCGTGTAGGTGATGGTGTCATCGGCCTGCACCGAGGTGCCGCTCGCCGGATTGGCCGACTTGGTGAAGTCGTAGCCCGGGATCGGGTGCTCGGTCGTCACCTCCGGGGGCGTGATCGGGGGCGTCGTCGGCGGGGTCGCCGTCGAGTTCGCCTTGTTGTTGATCGTCTTGCCCTCGAAGCCCGCCTTCACCGTGACGGTGTAGGTGATCTTCACGGACTCACCAACGGCCAACTTGCCGTTCCAGACGAGCTTGCCGTCGGTCACGGTCGGAGCCGTGGCCGGCGTCTCAGCGCCGTCCTTGACGATCACAGCGGCCGGGGCCGTCGTGATGTCAGCGAACGCAACCACATTGGTCAGGTCGTCGTTGACGACGACCGGATCGAGCGCGGTTGCGCCGGTGTTGGTACCGGTCAGCGTGTAGGTGATGGTGTCACCCTTCACCACGTCCGTGCCCGACTTGGGATCGGCCGTCTTCGTGAACGTGTACCCCGGGATGGGGTGCTCGGTCACGACCTCCGGGGGCGTGATCGGCGGATCGTACGGCGGGGTCGCCGTCGAGTTCGCCTTGTTGTTGACGATCTTGCCCTCGTGCCCCTCGCCCACCGTGATGGTGTACTTCAGGGTCACGGTCTCGCCGGGCTTCAGGTTGCCGGTCCAGGTGAGGGTCGTGCCGTCGACGGTCGGGGCGGCTGCTGCCGTGGTCCCGATGGTCGCGGTCGGGGCCCCGGTCAGGGCGTTGCCCTCGGCGTAGGCGAGGACCTCGGCCAGGTCGTCGGTGATCTCGACGGCCAGCGGGGTCTTGCCGGTGTTCTTGCCGACGACCGTGTAGGTGATCGTGTCACCCTTCACCACGTCGGTGCCCGATGCAGGATCGGCCGTCTTCGTGAACTCGTACCCGGGGACGGCCTTGAGGGCCATGTCGAGGGTGAAGTTCGTGAAGCCGTCGGTCGTGCCGGGGGTGACGGGCATGTTGCCGGTGTTGTCGTTCAGCGGCTCATTGCCGGTGATCGTCGAACCGTTGACGGTGGCAGACAGGTGGATGTTGCCGGTCTTCATGCCGCCTTCGAACGGGGCACCGTTGTGGTCGTCGCCCTCGTTCTTGTCGGTGTTCGGATCGGCCTGGTACCCGACGGTCTGCGCGACGTAGCCCGCAAGCTTGCCGCCTGCGGCGAACTCCGCCGCGGGGATGACCGCGTAGTAGTCGCCCTCGGGCAGGTCGTTGATAACCCAGCGTCCGTCCTTGTTCGTCGTGACGCTCCCCGCGAGGGTGCCGTCAGCCTTGTACACGTCGACCTTGACACCCTCCGGTGCCGTGGTGTCGACGCCCGGGGTGAGCTTGCCGTCGTTGTTGGCGTCGAACCAGATCAGGTCACCGAGCGAGAAGCCGACGACGCGAACCATGACCTGGTTGGAGGTCAGAACCTGGTAGACGCCGGTCGCCTCGTTCTTGAAGGTGTCGCTGAACGCCGTGAAACGGTTGACGTAGAGGTCGCCCGCAGCGTTGTCAGCCTGGTTCATCTTGAACTTGAACTGCAGACCCGACTTGACGCCGGTGCCGGCGAAGTCGAGGCCCTGGGCCGCGACGAACTTCCAGGCGGTCGCGTCCGTGGTGAACGTGGTCGACCAGATGGACGGGTCGGTGTCCGCGTTCAGGTCCTGCGGAACGAGCTTGGGATCGATCGTCGTGTAGTAGAAGGTGCCTGTCGCCGGCGTGGTGCCGTCGAACCAGAACACCTGCGGGGGTGCGTCCAGCTTCGTGGTTCCAGCGAAGTCGGATGCCGGGTTGCGGTTGACGTTGGCATCGTTGGTCGCGTCGCCGTTGTACGGCAGGACGTCGATGATCGTCGGTGCGGCGACCCGAAGGGTCTCACCGAAGTTGCGGACCTGAAGGGTGTAGACCTGGTCCTTGTCCTGCAGGTCGAGGACCTGGTCGACGGACTTCTTCAGTTGCAGCGAGCCCGGCTGGATCACTGTGACGGTGTGATCGTCGTAGTGCGCCGACTTGTAGTAGACGATGCCGTCGGCGCGGACCTCGGTCTTGTTGGTCAGCGAGGTGTTGTTCGGCAGCAGCGGATCGACGTGCGTGACGACCTTCAGCGGACCGAGCGGCTGGTTCGGCGTGCGCGTCCCCAGGTTCCACACCAGCGTCGTGGTGCCGTCAGGGTTGACCGTGTACGAACTCGGCGCGGTGTTGCCCGCGATGGCTGCGGTGGCGGCCGGGTCGTACTCGGCACCCTTGGGAAGGATGTCGGTCACGACGACGTTGTCCACCGGAGCCGGCGCGTCGCTCGCCGCGGACAGCGACGGGTCGATCTGCCAGATGACAGGCGTGCCTGCCTTCGCCGAACCCGTGTTGCCGATGGCCGAAGCGCCGGTCGCGTCCGCGCCGTTCACGGTGCCGTCGATCGTGTGCTTCGTGATCGCGAGGCGGGCGCGGACCAGGGTCCAGCGGTCGCCCATCGTGGAGCCGTTCTCCGACGCGACGGTCTTGCCGTCGGTGTTACCTGCACCCGGCAGGTAATCGTTGACGGGCTTCCAGTTGCCGAAGGTGTCCGACTTCAGGTTGGCGAAGTTCGCCGCCACCGTCAGCTCGGGGATCTCCTGGCCTGCGTGCGGGCCACCGTAGTAGGTGTTGCGCTGCTGCAGGCCGATCATCCACTGGAAGCTCGTGCTGTTGAGCTGCGTGTATCCGGGCTTGGTCTGCAGCCAGGCGGCGTTGACCCCGTCGATACCACCGGGGACGTCGGCCGGGTTGTCGTACCAGGTCACGTTCGGGTTGCCACAGGCGATGTTGGTGCCAGCGGCTGCCTTCTGGGTCGTCCAGGTGCCCTTCCACCGGTTGGTGGCCGAGTCGAAGCTCCCGTTGTTGGGGTCGTCCGACCCGTAGTCGACGTGGGCGTACTTGATGGTGACGTTGTCCTGGAACGCGGGCATCTTGGCCCGGTCGGGGTCCGCACGACCCTGCGGGATCTCGACGGCGGCCGAGTACAGGTCATTCCAGACCGGGCCCGTCGAGACGTTGTCACCCGGGATGTTCCTCAGGAGGTCGAGCTTCATCATCGACCCGTCCCAGACGTCGCACATCTGCAGGTTCTGGGTGTCCAGGGATATCTTGGCAGTGATCACGGAGGCGTAGGTCTGACCCGGCTGGACCTGACCCGCTCCGTCGCCCAGCGTATTGGCCGACTCGGGGAGGGCTGCGTTACGGAACAGCCACGTGCCGCGCGGGTTGGAGAGCACCTTGCCCCAGGAGCCGGGGCTGATGGTCAGCTCGGCGAGCGTGGGGCTCACGTTGTTGCTCTGCGTGTTGTTGGGCATCTTGTCGCATTTGGTGGCGGCGTCGGTGTTCGGGCCAGGCTGGCAGTAGCCGGGCTCATTGCCGGTGCCGTAGTTGCTGACCCCAGACAGGCCGGTCGGGTCGAAGTTGCCGACCCGGTTTCCGAGCTTCGCGGAGCCGATGCCGTTGCCCTCGATGCCGTCCATAGCGTCGATCGCCTCGTAGGGGATGAACACCTTGATGGCGTAGCTGGCCACGTAGAACTTGTTGGCGGGGAGCGGGTTGCCCTCAACGTTCTTGGTGGGATAGGTGGCGCCAGAGGCGTCGATGCCGCTGAGGGTGAACTCGTAGTTGCCGGTATCGGGATCGCCAACGCGTGAGAATGCACAGGTACCGGAGTCACGCACGGAGTCGTCAGCGGTGGTGTTGCCGTTGTTGGACTGGTTCCTGCCGCCGATCTTGCCGTACACGGTGGTCGGACCGGGGCCGACGGCCTGGTTGCCGGTGTTCGGCTGGCAGGAGGTGATCTCCCAGGGGAAATCGGGCTGCATCGTGGCCGCGCCATCGTTGCTGAGGCCCCAGAGGGAATCCTCGAACGTGACCGGCTGCTCGAAGGCCTCGACGCCGACCTTGCGGTCGGTGCTGATCTGCACGGAGTACAGGATCTCCCAGCCGAACTTGGTCACGCCGTTGACGTTCTTCTGCCCGAGTGGGTAGGTCCAGGGACGCTGCTTCTCGAGGTCGTAGCGCGGAACCGCGGTGATCTTGAAGGGGCCGAAGTCCTCGGGTCCGTCCGGACGCGCGGTGGTTACGCCGTCGCTGGTGGCCCCGTACGTGCGCACCGAGGTGTCGAACGAGGAGCCGTTCGGCGAGGCGCTGGTAACGAAGGCCTGCGTGGCGACCGTCTTCTGCGCGGTGTCCTCGCTGATGGTCCCAAGATCACACTTCAGGACCACCGAGGTGGTGCCGGCAGGCGGCGCGACTCGGGGCTGGAGGATGGTGCCGGATGGCAGTGCCGTAATGGTGCTGGTCGCTGCCACACAGGCTGTCGGGAGCTCACCGAAGGTGACGACCGCGCCGTCCTTGGGGGTCAGCGTCTGCTCGAACCACCCGTTGAAGGTCGAGCCGGTGTCCAGCTCCGCCTTCGACACGACGGACCAGTTGTAGTTGACGACGTCACCGTTACGGACGATGTCGTTGCCATTGCCCGAGTCGTTACCCGGGTCGTCGTTGGCGTCGAACGGGCCGGTGCCGGTGTAGATGGCCTTGCCGTCGTAGCCGTCGGGGTCGTTGAGTGCGATGACGTCGGTGGACCACGTGGGGTACACGAGCGCGTTCAGCTCAAGTGCGGTGGTGCCCTCCGGGATCGCTGCGGACACCGACTTCTGAGCGTTGCCGTTGCCAGCGACACGGGTGAAGTCGTTGTCTCCGCTGGTGGCCGTTGGCGCGATGTACGCGTTGTTGTTGACGCCGGCCGCGTCGATGGTCACGGTGTACGGACCAGGCCCTGCGTGGTCGCGTCCGCCGGAAGGAATGCCCAGTTGCCCTGCGCATCTGTCGTGACGCTCACACCGGGGATGGTCGCGTCGGATCCTTGCAGCGTCACCTTGACGCCCGCGAGCGGGGTGTCGTTGGTGCCGACCGGACCGGAGTCGATCGCGTCGTTCTTGTTCGAGTCGACGATGACCTTGCCGAACGCAAGATCACCTGGGGCCGCGTTGGCTGGCTGAGCCAGCCCCGCGGAAAAACCGCCAATGAGCCCGACGGCGATGGCGACATTGAGCCATCCCAGTCCGCGGCGCTTGTGCTTGGGGGCAGAGTCCCCCCGTTGATTTAGCACTAGTGTCCCTCCCTGTACTGCTATCGGAGGCTGACATTGCACGTTTTCTGCAGTCAACGCCGATAGTTTGGGACGAACACTATCCAAAGAATCCCGGGCGAGTCGAGTCGCGGACTGAGAAACTCTCAGCCCGGAACAAAATCGTCGAGGTTTCACGCTCAACGAGGCCCCGACAGGGGCGTATTAGTGATTCGTCAGGAAGCCTCAACCATCTCTCGAACCTTCACGGATCGGACTGTCGGGAGCGGGAGCCTGCGAGTCGCCAGCGGCAGGGCGACGCCCGCGACGGCGAGGGCACCCATCACGCTGAAGGCGAGGGCGTAGTTGCCTGCCTCCCCCACCATCGAGGAGGCCGCCAGCGGGCCGAGTACCCCTGCCAAGGACCATCCGACAAGCATCAGTCCGTAGATCGCCCCGGCATGGCGCATCCCGAAGAACGCGCCTGCCGTGGAGGGCAGCGTTCCGAACGCGCCGCCGTAGCAGAGGTACACCACGGCGGCCAGGGCGAGGAAGGTCCACCCGGTCGCATGCGGGAGCGCGATCAGGGCGACGCCCTCGAGCAGCAGGATCGCGGCGAGGACGGGCAACTGCCCGACGCGCTGGGCAGCAGAGGCCCAGGCGATCCGTCCGGCGCCGTTGAACAGGGCGAGCACGCCGACGACGGTCGCCACGGAGGCCGCGTCGATCCCGCCGACGTCGACGGCAGCTACCGCCATCATCGACACGAGCGAGATGCCAGCCGCGACGGCGACGGCGAGGATGCCCGTCAGGAGGAACCAGTGCGGGGTGCGCAGCGCCTGCCGGACGTCCAGGTCGTTCGACGGTGTCGCCTCGGCTGCTTCCTGAGCGGGAGGGGTGCTCATCATGGCCGAGCCGAGGACGCCGAGGACGAGGTAGCCGACGCCGATCCACAGGAACGAGGACGCCGGTGCCGCGGGTGCCCTGGCGATCAGCGCCTCCGCGACCGGGGAGGTGAGGGTGGCGCCGAACCCGAACCCACCGACGGCGATGCCGGTCACCAGCGCGCGCCGGTCCGGGAACCACTTCTGCAGAAGCGCCACGGGGACGATGTAGGCCATGCCGAGCCCGAAGCCGCCGATCAGGCCGTACCCGAGCACCAGGAGCCACAGGTCGCCCGCGTCGCGGGCGAACGAGGAAAGGATCAGGCCCGCCGCGTAGACGGCGGAGCCGACCATCGCGACGAGTCGCGGGCTGCTGCGGTCCTGCAGCCGTCCGCCGATGGACGCGCCCACGAAGATCATGCCGATGGCCACCTCGAACGGGATGGACGCCTGCACCGCGGTTAACCCCATGGCCCCTTGGCTCTGCAGCGCGCGTCCGAACAGGCTCCACGAGTACACCCCGCCGACGACGAGCTGCACCAGGACGCCACCGAGAAGAGCTAACCAACGCACAAGCGGCAAGTCTGCCGGAGGGCCGAATGCTCCTGGCAGCGGGGTCTACTAACGAAAGTAGGGGCGCCTCATACTCGCGGATGAGACCCGGATCGGTCGCTGGCCCGATGCCAGCGGCTCCCTCTACTGTCAGACTGGGTTTGTGGACATCAACAACATCGACGATCAGCTCCGCATCACCTCGGCCCAGCGCGAGAGTGCGGTCGAACTGGTGCGACAGGCGGCGGCAGACGGTCGGCTGGACTTCGACGAGATGAACGGCCGCGTCAGCGTCGGCCTGGAGGCCCGCACCCAGGGCGAGTTGCGGCGCATCGTCGGCGACCTCGTACCGAGCGCCGAACTCGCCGCGTTCCTCGCGGACGTCACTCCCCCGTTGGAGGGCCCAGGGTCGACGTGGGACGACCCGCTCGTCATCGGCCGTGACAGCCAATGGGACGTGAAGGGCCCCTGGAACGTGCCCCCGTTCCTGGAGGTCTACTGCTCCTTCTGGAAGGTGCTGACCCTCAACTTCCTCGAGGCAACGGCGCTCGCGCCCGTGATCGACATGGTCGTCGTCGCCCACAGCGGCTCGCCGACGGTGATCGTGCCGCCCGGCTGGGGCGTCGACACGGAGCGACTGTCGGTCAACAGCCAAGGTGCCTTCACCTCGAACGTCGCGACCCGGCCTGACAAGGGCATGCCCCGCATCGTGATGCGTGGCCACACGCGCAACGGCAAGGCCCGCTATGCGACGACGCGGGAACTCCGCAAACTGGCGGAGCGACGCGCACTCGCGAACCCATCGATGGGACCGGCGGCGCTCGAGACCTCCTGACTGCCCTCCGGCCACGCGCTGGGCGTTGCGGCTTAGGCTGGCAGGCATGAACGCAAGGGCAGAGGGTGCGCTGATCGGGCTGGCATTGGGGGATGCGCTCGGCATGCCGACGCAGATGCTCACCCGGTCGCGGATCGCCGAACTTTTCGGGACGCTTGACCGCTTCCACCCGGGGCCCGCAGAGAACCCGATCAGCCCCGGCCAGGTCGCGGGAACCGTCACCGACGACACCGAGCAGGCCGTGATCCTCGCCCGCCTCATCCTCGACGGCGGGGGCACCGTCGACCTCACGACCTTCGCTCAGGCGCTCAGCGACTGGCATCACGAGATGGAGGCCAAGGGGTCGCTCGACCTGCTCGGCCCTTCGACGCTGCGTGCGATCGAGGCCTTCCGGCGCGGCACACCTCCCACCGAGACCGGAAGGTGGGGAGACACCAACGGTGCAGCCATGCGCGTCGCCCCACTCGGGATCGCGCACCGGATCTTTCCGATGCGGGCCTTCGTCGACAGGATCGAGGCGGTCGACGTCCTCACGCACAACACCCGGATCGCGAACTCGGGCGCCTCTGCCATCGCCGCCGCTGTCTCGGCCGGGATCGACGGCGCCGACCTGCGCGACCTGATGCATGCGGCACTCGAGGCCGCGGAGGAGGGCGCGACCCGCGGCTACGCCACCCCGGGCCCGTCGGTGCCCGACCGGATCAGATGGGCCGTGTCCCTCGCGATGGGTCCCGAGCCACTCGAGGCCATCGAACGGCTGGTCGGCACCTCGGTCGCGACGCAGGAGGCGGTGCCCGCCGCGCTCGCGATCGTCGCCGCCTACGCCGACGACCCGTGGGCAGGGGTGCTGGCCGCCGCCAGCCTGGGTGGCGACAGCGACACCGTCGCCGCCATGGCAGGCGCGGTCCTCGGCGCGCTGCACGGCGTCGACGCCTTCCCGGCCGACGAGGTCGCCTACCTCGAACTGGTCAACCCGGACCTGGACCTCCGCGGCCTCGCCGCCGGCCTGATGGGGCTGCGCCGATGAGTCGCCTCGTGGTGATCGGCAGCGTGATCGGCGACCAGATGATGACGGTGCCACACCTGCCGGAGCGTGGCGGCGACGTCCTCGCGGGACCGGTCGCCGCGCAGCCGGGCGGCGCCTACAACATCGTCGCCGCCGCGATCCGGATGGGCCTGGAGACCGCCGTCGCCGGACGGATCGGGACGGGGCCGATCGGCTCGCTGCTGACCGACGCCCTCGCCGGGCTGGGCGTGCCGGTGCTGATCCCTCGCAGCGGCGAAGGGGACTCCGGCACCAGCATCGGGTTCATCGAGCCGGACGGGGAGCGCACCTTCGTCACCAGCCCCGGCGTCGAGCAGGAGATCACAGACGCTGATCTCGCGGGCATCGCGTGGCGGCCCGACGATCTCGTCTACCTGAGCGGCTACGACCTGCTCTACCCGGAGACGGGACCGGCCGTCGCGCGCTGGCTCGACGGGTTCACGCCCGCAGGGCTGCTGCTCGATCCGGGGCCGCTGATCGCAGAGGTGCCTGCCCCCGTCCTGGACCGGGTGCTCGGGTCGGCGACCGTGTTCAGCATGAACGAACGGGAGGCGGCGATCCTCGGGCAGCCGCCCGCGGGCCCGTTGACGCTCTGGGATCGGCTGCCTCGACCGGAGGCCGTCGTGCTGGTGCGCGTCGGGGCGGACGGCGCCTGGCTGCACCGACGCGACCGCGACCCACTCCTGATCGAGAGCCCGCCGGTCGACGTCGTGGACTCCACCGGCGCGGGCGACGCGCACGCCGGGGCCCTGCTCGCCTTCCTCGCCGAGGGCCTCGAGGTCGATCAGGCGGTGCTGCTCGCCAACGTCGCTGCGGGGATGGCCGTCACGGTGCAGGGCTCGGCCACGGGGCCCACCCGCTCCGAACTGTTCGCGGCGCTCGAAGGCTGACGCGGCAGGCAGGTATGCCGCGAAGCGGGCACCCCTGCCACCAACTCGACCATGGATGGCTAGCCTGAAGTCCTACGCCAAAGGAGCCGCACATGCGCATCGGAGTGCCCCGCGAGATCAAGAACAGCGAGTACCGGGTCGCGATCACTCCGGTGGGGGTGCACGAGTTGACGCTGCGCGGGCACACTGTGCTGATCGAGGCGGGGGCAGGCGCGGGTTCCTCCATCGCCGACTCCGACTACGAGGCGGTCGGGGCAAGCCTCGTCGAGAGCGCCGACGACCTGTGGGCCGCGTCTGAGCTGATCCTGAAGGTCAAGGAGCCGATGCCGGAGGAGTACCACCGGCTGCGCGAGGACCTCGTAGTGTTCACCTATCTGCACCTGGCCGCGGAGGAGGACCTGGTCGACGCGCTGCTCGCCGCCGGGACCACGTCGGTCGCCTACGAGACGGTGCAGATGCCGTCCGGGCTGCTCCCGCTGCTCTATCCGATGAGCGAGGTCGCCGGCTGCCTCGCCCCGCAGGTCGGCGCCAACGAACTGCTGAAGAACTCCGGCGGGCGGGGCCTGCTGATGGGCGGCATCGGAGGGGTCGCCAACGCGAAGGTCGTCGTGCTCGGGGCGGGCGTCGTGGGGCAGAACGCCACCGAGGTCGCGATCGGGATGGGCGCCGACGTCACGCTGCTCGACACCAACCTGGAGAAGTTGCGCGCCTGTCTCGGCAGGTGGGGCAACCGGGTGACGCAACTTGCGTCGTCGTCGCTCGTGGTGCGGGAGCAGGTGCTCGACGCCGACCTGGTGATCGGCACGGTGCTTGTGCCAGGGGCACGCGCCCCGAAGCTCGTCACCGAGGAAATGGTGGCGCAGATGAAACCGGGCTCGGTGCTTGTTGACGTGTCCATCGACCAGGGTGGCTGCTTCGAATCGAGCAGGCCGACCACGCACGAGGACCCCACCTTCCAGGTGCACGGCTCGACGTTCTACTGCGTGTCCAACATGCCGGGCGTGGTGCCGATCACGTCGACGTGGGCGTTGACGAACTCGACGCTTCCCTACGTCATCGCGCTCGCCGAGCACGGCTGGCGGGACGCGATGCGCCACGACGCCGCCCTGGCGAAGGGCCTGTCGACCCAGGCCGGCCGGCTGACGTCCGAACCGGTGGCCGCGGCGTTCGGGCGGGCTTGGGTGCCCGTCTCGGAGGTGCTTGCCTGAGCGACACCTGGTCGCCATCCGGCCACTCCCGCTGCTCCTAGACTCGTGGGTTCAGCCCGAGAGGAACGCGCGTGACCGAGACAGCCACCACCTTCCCCGACACCGTCCGACCCTCCGCCGAGCGGGTCGGCGTCCTGTTCGCCAACCTCGGCACCCCGGAGGGCACCGACTACCGCTCGATGCGCCGCTACCTGGGCGAGTTCCTCTCCGACAAGCGCGTCGTCGACCTGCCGTCGTGGAAGTGGCAGCCGATCCTGCAGTTGGCGGTGCTGACCCGCCGCCCGTTCACGTCAGGCGCGATCTACCGCTCGATCTGGAACGAGACCGACGACGAGTCGCCCATGATGACGATCACCCGGCGCCAGGTCGAGGCGCTGCGCGCCGCTGCCGCCGAGCGGTTCGGCGAGGACGTCGTCGTGGACGTGTGCATGCGCTACGGCAACCCGTCGACGTCGGACGTGCTGAACCGGCTGGCCGAGGCGGGCTGCACCCGGATCCTGTTCGTGCCGCTGTACCCGCACTACGCGGGCCCGACGTGGGCAACTGCGAACGACCAACTGTTCCGGGCGCTGATGGCCATGAAGCGACAGCCAGCGGTCAGGGTCGCCCCCGAGTACTACGCGCGGCCGAGCTACCTCGACGCGCTTGCGGCGTCGGTGGAGGAGGCCTACGCGCGGCTCGACCACACGCCTGACGTGCTGATCGCGTCCTACCACGGCATGCCCCGGCGCTACTACGAGGAGGGCGACCCCTACTACGAGCAGTGCCTCGAGAACTCGCGACTGCTCGCCGAGCGCCTCGGCTGGGAACCGGAGCGGATCCACACCACGTTCCAGTCGGTGTTCGGGCGCGAGGAGTGGCTGCGGCCCTACACGATCGAGCACGCCGCCGACCTCGCACGGCAGGGCCGCACGGTCGCCGTCATCTCCCCCGCCTTCGCCGCCGACTGCGTCGAGACCCTCGAGGAGATCGACAAGCTGATCCGGGACGCCTACGAGTCCGCGGGAGGGCCTCGGTTCGACTACATCGCCTGCCTCAACGACTCCCCCGCGCACGTCGACGCGCTGCTGGAGGTCGTGGAGGAGAACCTGGCCGGCTGGGTCGCACCGCTGAACCGTTGACACGCCTCCGGGTCGCTGACTAGCGTCGAAGCGAAGAGGCCGACCGATCCTCGGAGCTGAGGCGAACATGACCACCGTTGCCCCCGTCGAGTCCCTCGATCTCGAGCGCTATCTGGGGCTCTGGTACGAGATCGGGCGGCTGCCGCTCAAGTGGGAGGACCCGGCCGCGACCTGCATCACCGCCGAGTACCGCCTCGGCGAGGACGACGCCGTCGAGGTCGACAACCGCTGCTTCGACGAGGCTGGCGAGCCGACGCAGAGCTTGGGCCGGGCGACCGTGGTCGGCCCGGGAAGGCTGAAGGTCACCTTCCTGCCTGCGGCCCTGCGCTGGCTGCCGTTCACGCAGGGCGACTACTGGGTCCTGAAGATCGCCGGTGACTATTCGGTGTCGCTGGTCGGCACCCCGGACCACAAGAACCTGTGGCTGTTGGCCCGCGAGCCAGAACTGGACGAGGCGGTCGCCTCGGACTACCTGGACGAGGCGCGCCGTCAGGGCTTCTCCCTCGAGGCTTGGATCGCGCCTGTGCAGGACGGTCGCCGGGTCACCGACGACCTGTTGTAGTCCGCACCCGCCGGTGGCGGTGTTGGGCCACAATGATCCGCATGCACGACGACCTGGCGACGATCCCGCTGACCCGCGACCTGTTCGACGAGCGGGAAAGGGTGCTCCTTGAGACTTCCCACACCCGGATCACCGCATCCGCCTTCGCTTCGGGCGTGGCGGCCCTCACGATCGTCACGCCGCGCGTCCAGGCCGTGCTCCTTCCGTTCCGCGGGCAGCAGGTGTGGCGCTACCGGGTCGACGGTGAGGAGATGACGATGCGCACCCACTTCGACGAGCCGGCTCGTTCGACGAAGTTCGGTGAGACCTACGGCCCCTTCATGCTGCACTGCGGCCTCACCGGGATTGGGGCGCCCTCTCCTCAGGACACCCATGCCCACCACGGCGAACTCCCTAACCTCGATGTTTCATCGGGTTGGTGAGCGGGGGCGTTCGGCGTCGTTGCCGGTGTTCAGCTGCTGATTCTGGCATGTGGGTGTGACAGATCGTCGCAGTGTCCGTTGCGGGCGGTCGGGTTCCACTCCCGAGAGGAGGATTCTGCTGGTCGGTGGGGCGGGTGGAGCCGCCTGGTCAGGTCTGTGCGACGGCGGTGCGGAGCCGGTTCATGCCGGTTAGGACGGTTCGGGCTTCGGGGGCGTGTTCGGCGAGATGGAGGACCTTGTGCCGGCAGCGGCGCACGAGAGTCGCGGGGATCTCGAACAAGCGTGCGCGGAGCCGTTTGGGTTCCCACTTCCTCGCGTCATGGCCGGTCAGAGCTATGGTCTGCATCCAGGCGACGAGCTCGGAGGCGAGCTGGATGATCTGGCACCAGATCTGGTTCTGCGCGAAGCCCTGCAGCGGGAACTTCATCAAGCCCAGGTCCTTGGCGTTGCGGATCCGGTCTTCGCATCGTGCGCGGCGGCGGTGACGCAGCTCGAGGACGGGTAGCTGGCCGCGCGGGGTGTTGGTGGCGAACGCGGTGATGCGCATTCCTTCGTGATCGGTGATCCGTAGTTGCGCTCCGGGGTGGGGGCGTTCCTTCCGCACGATCACCCGCATCCCGGCAGGCCACCCGGACAGGTCCAGCAGTCCGGTCAGCTCCGCCACCCACGCCCCCTCGCGGATCCCGTCGGTATCGGTGTCATAGGCCGGAGTCCACGCCTGCGCCTCATCGATATGTTCCAGCAGGTCAGGAGTGTGCGCGGGGAGAGTGAACCCGACGGAGTAGGCCAGCCGCCGCCTGGTCAGCCACTTGACGAAGTCCTTGGTGCCGCCGGCTCCGTCGGTGCGGATCAGAATCTTCTTCGACCCCCGCCTGCTCCGGGCCAGCAGGGCTGGTGGGAGCTGCGCGAGCGCGGCCTTGGTGACGGTGATGTGATCAGCCGCGGTGTTCGAGCCGGCGTTGCCGGGGCGGAGATGGATCGCCAGCGGTTCCCCAGTCCCTTCGCTGCCGTGGTCGAGGAACGCGCACAGCGGGTGATAGCCGAAGCCGCGTTTGAACGTCGGTGCGGCCTGCTCCTTCTCGCTGTGGACGTTGATCAGGGTGGCGTCGAGGTCGATGACCAGCGGGCTCTTCGCACTGGCCCCCGCGGCGGGGGAGTGCTCCCCGGCCAAGGCCCAGGCCCGTTCCCGCGCGGCGCGACGGGCATTCGAGATCGCCTCGATCACGGCGGGCGCGTCCTCAGCCAGCGTGGTGAGCATGCGGGAGATCGTGGGGGCCGAGGCGACGTCACCGAACAGGTCCGGTTCGCACCGCAGCAGATCAGCATCCGAAGCGTGCTCGCCGCCGATCGCGAGAGTGAGTGCGAGATCCAGCAGGACCTTCGAGCTGTGATGCTCTGCCAGCGGTTTCGTCCACGAATCCAGCGCCTCACGCAGCGAAGCAGCGAGGCCAGTGGCGTGAATCGTGTCGGTCAGCAGCACAGCGCCCGCATGCGCGAGGGCCGGAACCTCGGCGACGTCCACCCGCGGACGGGGGTAGAAGAACAAGGTAGGGTGGGACACCTGAAAGGTGCTCCTTCCAGCGGATGGCTACGGGTCTCAACACCTCGTATCATCCCAGGCCAGGAGCACCTTTCGCCATTCATTCCGCCGGTCGAGACCACACCCCCGTGAAATCTCGAGGCTAACGCTGACTACGAGCGCCCGAGTCTTCTGTTCGGCTCGACAGACGGAGTCGACACCGTTGCGCTCACGGGCACCGCCCAGGTACGCACCAGCCACCTGCTGTCGGCGACCTTCACCCCACGGATCACCCTGCGCAGCGACAGCCCGGCGCTCCGCTTCGACATGGACATCACCAACCAGCGGCGCACTCCGATGAGCTACTCGTACCTGTGCCACGTGAACTGGGCGCCCGTTGACGGTGCCGAACTCGTCCAGCCCGTGCGACCAGCCCTGCCCGACTTCAAGGTCGACCCGCACCCCGGCCAGACGCCGGAGACGGCCGCGTACACCGCGCGCATCTCTGCCGACCCAACGCTCTCCAACCGGATCGACCTCGCGCAGTCGCTGGTCCCCGAGTACTGCGCGGTCCTGACGCCCACTCCAGATGAGTCCGGCTGGGCCGAATTCCTCATGGTCCGGCCGGACGGTAAGGCCGCTTCGGTGCGCTACGACACCACGCGCCTGCCTCACGCCATCCGGTGGATCTCGAACACCGGCGACGAGGAGGCCGCTGGGTTCTGCCTTCCATCGACTGCCCACCACCACGGCCGCGCCGCGGCCGAGGCTGACGGCATGCTCGTCGAACTGGCCCCCGGAGCCAAGCACCACCTGGTCGTGATCGCGGACGTACTGGACGCCTCGACGGCCTCCTCACGACGTGCCGGCTGAACGGCCCCTTGGTGCCACGGATCGCCCTCTGTTCGTCTACGACCTCGACGGGGTCATCACGACCCGGGACACCTTGACGGCCCTGATTGTCGAGCGCCTGCGATCGCGACCCGGTCGCGCCCTTCGGGCGATACCTCACGCTGCCACGCGACTGTTCTGCCGCGGTGCCGCCCGACACGACCGTGCCCGTGCAGTCGTCGGACACGCACTGGCCGGACTCGGCCTGGATGAGTACGAGCGACTTGCCGCGACGGTCGGGGCCCGACTCGGCTCGGATTCACGCTGGATCCGGCGCGCGGTGTGCGAGCGGCTCCGGTCGCGACACGCAGCCGGAGCCCGCATCGTGATCGCGACAGCGAGCGAAGAACTGCTCGTCAGAGCGCTCCTGGAGGGTGCGGGCGTGCCGTTCGACCTGCTGTCCGCCACCACACTGGGCACTGGCCGCTCGGGACTGCGGGTGGACGACTACCGGATCGGTCCCCGCAAGGCGACGGCGCTGCTCCAGGCCGGGGTGCGGATCGACGAGGCCACCTTCGTGACCGACTCGACGACCGACCTTCCGACTGCCCGGCTGGCGGCATCGGTCGAGCTGGTGGGAGCCTCACGGCGGACCTCTGCCGCCTTTCGTCGCGCGGGAGTCGCGGCTGACGAGGGGCAGGGCACCTCAAGACGTTGAGGGCTCCGCCGCCGCTGGCAGGTCGGCGACGGAGCCTATAAGCGTTGGCTACTCGTACAGGTTGGCCGCGATCGCGGGGTCGTCGAGGTTGGTCGCGTCGTACCACTCGAAGCCGGAGTCGATCACCTCGGGCAGCGTCTGACCGTCGATGGCCTTGATGGCCGCGATGACCGTCTCATAGCCCATCTTGACCGGGGCCTGAGTGATGGCGCCGGCCTCCGAGCCGTCCCGGATGGCGTCCAACTGCGTCTTGCCCGAGTCGAAGCCGACGACCGTGACATCGGCGTTGCCCGCCTCCTTCACTCCCTGCACGACACCGCCCGCTGCGGCCTCGTTGGTGCCGTACATACCCACGACGTCAGGGTTGGCTTGCACGATCGACTTGGCCGCGTTTGCCGCGAGACCGACCTCCCCCGCGTACTGCTGCTGCAGCACCTTGATCTCTGGCGCGTTGTCCTTCATCCAGTCCTGGAAGCCGCGACAGCGGTCCTTGGCACTCTGCGAGGTCTGGTCGTGGCAGACGAGCCCCACCGTTCCCTTGCCGCCGATGAGCTCGGTCAGGTGCTCCGCAGCAGCCTGGGCGGCGGCATAGTTGTCGGTCTGCACAGTGGTCACCGGCACATCGGAGTCGACGGCGGAGTCGAACGCGATCACGGGGATCTTCGCTGCGGCGATCTCCTGCAGCACCGGCTCTGCGGCACCAGAGTCGAGCGCGGCGAACCCGATGGCCGCGGGCCGCGAGTCGAGGGCCGTCTTGAGCTGGTCCAACTGCTGCGTGACCTTCGTCTCGTCGTCGGGACCGACGAAGGCGATCTTGTAGCCGAACTCCTCGCCCGCCTGTTCTGCTCCCTCCTTCACGGCCTGCCAGTAGCGGTGCTGGAAGCCCTGGGAGACGAGGTAGATGGTCTTGGTGCCATCCCCCCTAGGCACGTCGCCGCTCGGCGCCGACGATTGGGCGGGTGAGGCCTGCTTCGAGGCCGGGGCTTTCGAGCTGGGCGCGCTTGGCCCTCCGGCGCTGGAGGTCGAGCACGCGCTGAGGCCGAGCACAAGCACGGCGGATGCGGCGATTGCCTGGCGCAGGATGCGCATGGCGGTTCCTTCCTGTCGGTCGGGAGTCCGTTCTCCCGACTGGCTGGTCTGGCTGGGCGCGACCGGATCTGGGCGCGCGCCACCAACGGCTCCGCCGGGTGGCGGAGCCGGAGTCGGTTGAGAGTGCGTTACTCGCTGTATCCAGGGGTTGTGTAGAAGGCCATCTCTGGTTGCCTGACGTCCAGGCGGCCGTACTGAGCGACGATGGGTGCATCGGCAGACAGCGAGATCGCATACTGCTCCCCGACCGGCACCTCTACGCCGCCCATGTCGGAGGGCTCATTGGTGCGAAGGCAGCGCACCCTCTGGCCCTCTACCCGGAACTCGAACTGCGCTGGGGCCTTGTCTGTGTACCACAGCGTTGCGCGGACGGCGACGGGTGCGAGGTTGGTGTTGAGCACGATGATCGACTCGTGGCCGTAGAGTTCGCCGCCGGGTCCGTACGGGGGCAGCTCGGCGTCCGGGAACACCCAGGTGGTGCGCCCGGTCATGCCCGCACCGCCTGACGCTCGCGCACCAGTTCGGGCAGGTCCTTCGACATCTTGAACTCGGCGCCGGCGTCCAGCAGCCCGCGGAGCAGGACGCGGAACTCGTCCAGGGCGACGTCGCCGCAGTTTTTGGTGATGAACTCGTCGGGGATGACGGTTGCCTCGCCGAAGTTGTAGCTCTCCTCCACGGGCCAGAACTCCCAGGGATGGATGTAGTAGCAGAGGAAGGTGTCGATTCCCTTGTCCCTGCAGAACTCATCGAAGGCCAGGGAACGCTCCAGCATGTACTGGCCGCCGATGGTGCGAAACAGCGGCCACTGGTCACGGTCGCGCTCCAGGCCGGGGTCGTTGGATTCCATGGTCATGTCGGCGAAGTTGGGGATCTGGAGCAGTGTCGAGTCGCCGGGCTTGGTCCAGTCGTTGAGGTCGACGAAGTAGGGCTCGAACTGTTCGCGGTAGAAGTACATGGGGTAGGTCAGGTCGGCGGTGTATCCCAGCTTCGCGAGGGACTGCACCACGGCCGTCGACCCCCACAGACGTGGGCAGCGGAAGGAGACGGGACGCACCCCGGTCGCCTTCTCAACGAGTTCGGTGTTCAGTTCGATCCGAGGGAACACCTCATGGGGAAGGATCGGCTTGGTGCCGGGCAGGTCGAAGAGAGGGTCGCCGACCGTCTCGTGCTGGTACGAGTGACAACCGACTTCATGGCCACGGGTCAGGCACTCCTTGGCGACCTCGGGGTGCGCAGCGGCAGCCTCCCCGGTGAACAGGAACGTCGTCTCGATGCCCAACTCGTCGAACAGGTCGAGCAGACGGGGCGTGCCGTTGACGAGGCCCTCGTAATAGGGCGTGAAGCTGCCGACATCGGTCTCCATGTCGATGCCGATGACGACTGTGATGGGGTTTCTTGTCATGTCCGGGTACTCCTCAGGTCCGGCCGTCGGTGGCCGGTGGATTGCTGACTGGTGGGTGATGTGTGTGATCAGGTGGTTTCGCCGAGGCGGAACACGGAGTTGAGAGGCTCGGAGTTGTCGACCGGTTCCCCAGCGAGGCTCGCCTCAAGACGGTCACAGGCAAGTGCCGCGATCCGGTCCAGGGGCTGCAGCATCGTGGTGATGACTGGGCGCATGAACTCGTAGGTGTCGATGTGGTCGAAGCACGCGACCGCGACGTCGGCGGGCACCGACAGGCTCTGTCGCCTCACCGCCCGGATGGTCGCGTAAGCAAGCACGTTGTTTTGAGCGATGATCGCGCTGGGCCGATGCGGCCCCTCCAATAGTTCGACCGCCTTGGCGTAGCCGTCGGCGTACTCGAAGCGCCCGTGCGCGATCCACTCGTCGCGGAGTTCCAACGAGTTGGCCTCCATCGCCTGACGGAAACCCTCTGTGCGTTCCACCGCCGAGGACTCGCCGGGCGACCCGGTGATGGTGGCGATCGCGGTGTGCCCACGGTTGATCAGATGCTGCGTCAGTTCGAAGGAGGAACGCACGTTGTCGACGCCGACGTAGGCGAATCCGTCGGGGATCGCTGGCCTGTTGTCAATGAACACGACGCGGCTGAGCAGGTCGCGCGGCAGGCCCGCATATGCGTCACTTCCCGCGGTCGCCACGACCATGGCGTCGACGGTCGCAGAACGCAGATGCCCGAGGAACTCGCGTTCGCGCTCCGGGTTCTCCCCAATGTCGAACAGCACCGGGGTGAACCCGGCAGGGCCGAGCCTGTGGTCGATCTCCTTGAACAAGATGGCGTAGAACTCGTTGCTGATGTCGGGGACGACGACCCCGATGGAGTTGGCCGACTGCGACTTGAGCCGCTGGGCCAACTGGTTCGGATGGAAGTCGATTTCCTGAGCGTAGGCAAGCACCTTGTCGATGGTGTCCTGACCGACGCGCCCCTTCCCGCTCAGCACCCGGGACACCGTCGACACGGAGAGGCCCAGATGCGCAGCGATGTCGCGCAGAGTCGCCATGGCAACAGACCAATCTCGGGTTCAGGATTTCTTCGAGTTCACGTCGATGAGCACCACTGTAATGAGGATGGCGCCCTTGACGATCCACTGGAAGTAGGTGTCGATTCCCATCAGGACCATCGCGTTGGTGATGACCCCAGTCAGCAGCGCGGCGATGACCACACCGATCACATTTCCCTTGCCTCCGAACAGGGACGTCCCGCCGAGCACCACGACTGTGATGACGTCGAAGAGCATCGACTCGCCGAGCGAGGCGGCCCCGGACATCGTCCGCGCCGTCAAGCCGATGGAGCCGAGCGTGGCGAGCAGGGAGCACAACACGAAGGCAAGCATCCCGATGAACTTGACGTTGATGCCGCTGAGCCGGCTCGCATCGGGGTTGCCTCCGACTGCGTAGAAGCTGCGTCCAAGCTGAGTGTGGGTAGTGAAGATGTAGCAGAGGGCAGCCACAATCACCATCAGATAGACGGGCACCGGGACGTTGAAGAGGTACCCCATCCCGAGGTAGTTCATCCAACCTGGCAGACCGCTGATCGGGAGGCCTCGCGAGTAGATGTAGGCAACGCCCATGAGGACGTTCATCATCACGAGCGTCGCGATGAAGGCCGGTACCCGCCCGTAGACGACGAGGGCCCCGTTGATCAGCCCGATCAGGACCGCGGCGGCGAACACAACGAGGATGGCGAGGCCGACAGGGAGGCCGCTCTTGGCGACCAGCCCGGCGAGCAGGACAGACGTCAAGCCGATCGACGAACCGATGGAGAGGTCCATGTGGGCGATCAGGATGACGAAGAACTGGCCGAGGGCAACGATGGTCAGGAACGAGACCTGCCGGGCGATGTTCATCAGGTTGCCGAGTTCGAGGAACCGGTCGATGAACACGGCGCACAGGACGAACAGCGCCGCGAACAGAAACAGGATCATCCACTCGTTCATGAAGCTTCGCAAGCCGCCGGTGTAGCGCCGCGACTTGTCTGCGTAGGTGGCGGTGGCTGTTGACATCAGTGGGCTCCCAGGAGGCTCGTCATGATTTCGGATTGGTTGCGGCGCTCACCCTCGACGACGTCGCGGACACGGCCCTCGTAGAGGACGTAGATGCGGTTGCTGAGGCCGAGCAGTTCCTCGACCTCGGGCGACACGAGCACTACCGACTTTCCTGCCGCCGTCAGTTGTGCAATGAGCTTGTAGATCTCGGACTTGGCGCCGACGTCGATGCCGCGGGTGGGTTCGTCCATCAGGAAGATCTCGGTGTCCGCAAGAAGCCACTTGGCGATGACGATCTTCTGCTGGTTGCCGCCCGAGAGCTTGAGGGTGCTCTGCCATAGGGACGAGTAGCGAAGGTTCAGCGCGCCGAGGGTGTCGAACGAGTCGCGCAGTTCGCGCCCCTCGTTCATGAACGGGCCACGGCGGTACTTCGCCATCGAGGCGAGCGTGGTGTTCTTGCGCACGTCGAGGGCCGAGTTCAGGCCGAGCCGTTTCCGTTCGTCGGGGATGAACCCGAGGCCGAGTCCGATGGCCGCCTGGGGCGAGCCAAGTCGGGCCCGTTTCCCATCGATCCACAGCTCACCGGAGGTGACCTTGTAGTCGCCGAAGATCGCGCGAAGCAGTTCGGTCTTGCCCGCACCGACGAGGCCTGCGATCCCGACCACCTCGCCGCGCCGGACATGCAGGTCGACGTCGGCGAAGGAGTCCGAGGTGAATCCCTTGACCTCGAGGATCACCTCGTCACGCGGGATCGGCAGGGGTGGGAACACCTGGCTCAGCGCGCGGCCGGCGATCATCTCAACGAGGGCCGGTTTGGTGAGGTCGGCCACCTTGTCCGTCTTGATGTGTCGCCCGTCCATCAGGACGGTGTAGGTGTCGCAGACCTCGAAGATCTCGTCGAGGCGGTGCGAGATGTAGATCACGCCCTTGCCGTCTGCCTTCAGCAGCCGCACGATCCTGAAGATGTTCTCGATGTCCTGCTCCGGAAGCACCGCGGTCAGCTCATCCAGAATGATGACCTTCGCCTCCTGTGACAGGGCACGGGCAAGCTGCACGAGCTGCTTCTCCGCAGTGCGCAGGAACTTCACGGGGACGTCGAGCGCGATGTCGACGCCGAGGTAGGCGAGCAGTTCCCGCGCCTTGGCCCGTTGCCTCTTCCGGTCGATGAACGGGCCGCGCTTTGCGTAGTGCCCGACGTAGATGTTCTCCAGCGCGGTCATCTCATCCATGAGCTGGAACTCCTGGTGCACGATGGCGATGCCATGGCGCTGCGAGTCCCGCACCGCGAAGCCTGCCGGGAGTTGCTCCCCTTCGACGAGGATCTCGCCCTTGGTGAGTTGGTTCTCTCCGATGATCGCCTTCGCCAGGGTCGACTTACCCGCGCCATTCTCGCCGACGAGGGCGTGGCACTCTCCTGGTTGAAGCGCGAACGACACGTCGTTGAGAGCCAGCACTCCGGGGAACTCCATGGTGGCTCCCTGCACCTCCAACAGCGGCGCGGTCATGACTTGTCCTCCGCGAGCCAGAGCCAGCCCAGCGCCTCGATGCCCGAACAGATGATCGCGTCGTCGCGGTGCTCGGGGTGCCGGAGGTTATACACCAACCGTTTCAGCTCGTGGTAAGGCATCATGCAGCTCTTGACGCCCGTGAAGTCGACGGGGTTCAGGTCGAAGAACATCTCCTTCGCGATGTCGAAGTCACGCTCGTTGTGCGCGAGGACGGCATCGAGGTGGCTGTCCCTCTCGATCGGGTCTGTCGCCCGCTCATAGTCGAGCGCCGCGAGCACCAGATCGTAGATCGCCCGGTTTCGCCGTTGGGCGTTCTCCAACCGGTCGAGATGCTTGACCCAGCGGACGTGGCGGGGGTGCGCGGCCATCTTCGAGCGCAACTCGCGGATCTCGGCGAGCAACGGTTCGTGACGCGCGATCGCGTCCTCGATGGCAGGGATGTCGTCGTCCGTCATCGTGTTGGCCTGGAACGGGAACGGCGTGGTGTAGAGGGGGATCTGGCTTTCGTGGATGGTGACCATGTCGCGCATCACGCTGAGCAGTCGCGCACCGAGGTCCGCCCCGAAGGTGGCCTCCATTGAGCCAGCGAAGAAGCGGTCCTGTTCCAGCGTCGAGCCCCAACCGTAGTTGCCGTGGGCCCATTGGTGGAGGAAGATGCCGTGCCACTCGAAGACGTACCCGTTGATGCCGTGCACATCCGCGGCGACGCTCCCAATGTGTTGCTCGATGTCCCGTTCGATCGTCTGGGTGTTGGCCTCGTCCGGGTAGCGGATCAGGTTGGACTCAAACGTGCGGTACAGCCTGCCCATGGTCGAGGTGATGGAGTTGGACTCGCTGTCGCGCCCCCAGATGCGGTCCTTTCCGAAGGCGTCGACCCACTTGCCGAACTCGGTCTCGGGCACGTACAGGGCGGGCGCCCAGAACAGGACCACATCTGATGGCAGCGAGGCCGCCGTCTCGCGCAGCCACGTCTCGTCCTTGACCAGTGGCGGCTGGCGGAAGGCTCGGATTCCGATCACTACGTCGGGGTTGATCTCCCGTACCGCGGTGCGGATCTGGTGCAGAAGTTCGATGTTGGCCCGGTGCTTCGCCTCACCCGGAGTGGCGCCGTCCGAACGCCAGCGGGCAAGACAGCGGTCGCACTCGCAGAACCAGAAGCCCTCCTCGCTCTCCTCGAGGGTGTAGCCGTCGAACCCGAGCCTGGCGATGTGTCGCATGCATTCGAGGATGTACTCGGTGGTCTCCTCGTCGGACAGGCAAGCGGAGTCGAAGTCGTTGAGGAAGTCGCTGCCCGCCGGAGGCACCATCCGCTTGTCGGGGTGCGCGATCGTCCAGCCGCCGTTGTAGGAGTTGAGACCGACGTAGGCGAAGACCGCCACGCCCATGGTGTGCGCGAGGTCGATGAAATCGCCGAGGAAGTCGTCGGCGACGTTGGGGTGGGAGAACGAGATGTCGAGGAAGCGCCCGGTCTCCTGGTTCCACACCTGCATGGGGATGTCGCGGTAGACGGTCTCGGGGTAGCCAGGTACCTCGAACGGCCAGTAGCCGTAGAGCACCATGTTGAGCTGGTTGATCTTGTTGTCAAGGCAGTGCTGCAGGTAGTAGATCCACTCTTCGCGACCCCACAGTTGCATGTCGAAGCCCATCCGCCCGTAGCCGGCGTACCAACTGAAGGTGGGAGCGACGGCGCGCACCGGGATGGAGGGGTGGTCGACGATCCGCGCCAGCGGGAGGCGCGTCCCATTGCCGGCCGCTTCCTCGGCCGCAATCAGCGACTTCAGCGTCGAGAGACCGTTGACCAGCCCGGCCCGTTCCTGGGCGTACAGCGTGGCGGCGCCTGGTGCGATGTCGAGCACGTAGCCCTGCTCCCGGAAGAGCGTCTGCTTCTCTCCGGCGTCCTCTCCTGCGTCACCCTGGCGGATATCGACGCGGTAGCCGTCCGTTCCGTCGAGCAATTCGGGGTAGGCGCTGAGGCGGAACTCGGCGATGCGCACGACCTCGTCCGCCGACACCTCGCCGATGTCCTCGGCGTCGAAGACGAGCGATGCGAATGGGTCGGTTGCTCCGTCACGATCGTGCACTGTCTTGGGTTCGGGGAACGTCGCAATCATCTGTGGTCCTTCTGTCCGTTCTCAGGGAGATGGATGGGGGATGGGGCCGCTCCGCGGAAGGAGCGGCCCCGGGGCGAGCTCGGTCAGCCGAGCCACTTCCAGCTCTGCCAATCCGTGTCGCCGATGTTGTCTGGCGTGATCGCCTCGGGCCTTGGCAGGTCGTAGCGTTCCGGCAGCTTCTCGCCTTCGGCCATCGACTTCCACAGCGCGTCCATTGCGGTGTAACCGAGCACCACCGGGTCCTGCAGGACCTCACCGAGCCACGACTGGTTGCCGTCGGCGATGTACTTCAGGACTTCCTTGTCGCCCGCGATGCCGATGAACTTCATGGTGTCTGCCCGGCCTGCTCCAACGGCGGCGTTGTAGGCGCCGAGGACCTCGGCGTCGTTGTGACCCGAGACGACGTCGATCGTCTTCTCACGCTGGAGCACGTTCTCCATTAGCGTCTGGGCGGAGTTGCGGTCGGCGGCACCGGTGTCGCCTTCCTCGATGATCTTGGCGTTGGGATACTTGGCCTTGACGACGTCGGTGAATCCCTTGAGCCGCTGCTGGGTCACCTCGCCGGAGGTGGGGACCGTGATGAACAGCAGGGTCGGGTCGTCCTTGCCGAGCGTATCGAGGTGCTTGACGGCGACCTCTCCCGCTACCTCTCCCAGGGCGAGCATGTCGTGGCCGACGAAGGTGTTCCACACGACGTCTTCCGGGTTGTCCGGCTGCTGCGGGTAATCGCCGACGACGAACTGCGTGCCGTTGCGCTTGTGCAGGTCGACCATTGTGGGGATGATCGCCTTGGAGTCGACCGGGAACACCACGATGCCCTTGGCGCCAGCGGCGACCAGGTTCTCCAGGTTGTTGATGTTGGTCTGGATGTCCTGCTTGCTGTCCTCGAACTGGAACTTGACCTTGGCCTCGGGGTGGTCCTTGGCCCAGTTCTCCATGCCCTCCTGCGCTCCAAGGAACCAGGCGTACTGCAGGGTGAAGATGCTTCCGCCGATGAGGGTCTCATCCTCACCGAACTTGTGGTCGCCCGCCGCCGGGCTGCCGCCGGTTGACGGCTTCTGCTCCGACTCGATGGGGCTGGAGGTGGCACCGGCGCAGCCGGTGAAGAGGAGGGCTGCTGACAACAGCAATGCCCCGAGCTTGATCCGCATGTGGTTGCTCCATTCGGGAAAAACGGGTTGGCGAGCCATCCAACGATTGGTGTTGGTCGGCGTGAGGTGGAGGTGGTCGGTTCACCGACCGGTTGACCAGGCGTGCGGGGGTCGCCTCATCTTTGAGGGGGCTCAACAGTGAGCCTCGGCGCTTGTGGGTGCGGCGGTTGTGGGAGGGGTCGAGCCCAGCCGCGCGGGCCCGACCCCTTTGTCTCAGAAGGACAGTTCGACGATGTCGCCGATCTGCGGGGACAGCAGGTCGATGCCGTCGTCGGTGATGGCGATGGGCTTCTCCCAGCGGACGCCGAAGTCGGATCCCATCCCGAAGGTGTCGATCTGGAAGGTCATGTTCCTGACGAGGTCGTAGGTCGACGTCGTCTCCATCCAAGGGGCCTCAACCTCGATGAGGCCGAGTCCGTGGCATGGTCCGTAGAGGTAGGCGTCCTTCTTGCCTGCGGCGATGAACTTCTCCTCGAACTCCCGCGCGATCTCGCCGGAGATCCGACCGGCCTTCAACTGGCCCTCGGTCCAGCGGTGCATCTCGAGGATGAACTCGACGATGTCGCGCTTCTCGCCCCCGAGCGGGCCGAGCGAGATAGGCATGCCGATCGAAGGGCTGTACCCGTCGACCTTCGCGGAGAGGTTCAACTGGACGATGTCGCCCATCTTGATCTCACGGTGCGAGGAGCGGGAGATGGCGTGCTTGGTCGACTTCTGGCTGAAGACGTACATCGGGAGGCCTTCGTACTCGGCCCCATGCTCGTAGATGGTCTTTTGAGCAATGCCGACCATCTGGAGTTCGGTCACGCCCGGGCGGAGGGCCTTGATGACCTCCTGGGTAGCGATGTGGGTGATGCGGGCGGCCTCTCGCAGGCACGCGATCTCGTTGTCGCTCTTCACCGAACGGAGCGCGACCATGATGTCGCGGGCGTCGACGAGTTCCGCGCCCGGGTAGGCCGACTGCAGTCCCTGCCACATGACCACGTTGGTGTCGAGGATGGAGGCGACACCGATTCGGAGGCTCTCGCCCTTCACGCCGAGGTGGCCGAGCACGTCCTGGTAGGTCTGAAGCGTCAGGTGCGGGTAGGCGGGATCGGCCGACTCGCGGTACTCCGCCAGCACGAAGACGTCATCGATCTTGCCGAAGTCTGCGGCGTAGATGTCGGACTCGGGGCCGACCATCAGCGCTGTGTCGCCGTCGGGGTTGATGGCCACGCCGCAGCGTTCGAAGACGGGCCAGAAGCCGCTGAAGTAGCGGGTGTTGGCGTAGTCGGCCTCGTTTCCGTTCACGATCAGGGCGTCGAGGCCCCGCTCGCGCATCAGTTGGGCGGCTCGCTGAGCCCGATCCTTGTACTCCTGCTCGGGAATCTGAACCCGGTTCATGTCTCTCCTCTCGAGGCTCACCTTCGAGCCTGCGCAAACGATTGTGCACGACCTTAGAGGGAGACAGGGCAAGGCGTCAACGGTTTTGCGCAATCGTTATCTCAGCAAGAGTCGCGAGAGGGGCACGCGGTCGCCTCAGGATCCGGCGAGGCCGCTGACGAGGTTGATGGTGCAGGCGAGCACCACGGCGCCGAGGAAGTAGCTGAGCAGGGTGTGCCACAAGACGACGACGCGCAACTGGTTGGTCTTCAGGTTCGTGTCCGAGATCTGGTACGTCATGCCGAGGCAGAAGGTCAGATAGGCGAAGTCGGTGTAGCGGGGCGGTTCGTCGCCGAAGTCGATCGGCGGCTTTGGCGCTGAGAAGTAGAGATCCGCGTAGCGGACGCCGTAGATGGTGTGCACAAGAAGCCAGGAGGCGACCACGCAGGCGACGCCGATCCCGGCGGTCACCAGGTTCGACGCGTTGCCTGCCAGCAGCACGAAGCCGATGCCGATGACGCTTGCGACGGCCGCGACGATCAGGATCACGTCGGCGAACCACCGCCCCGGATCCTCTTCGCGTGCGTGCTCTGCCGTCTGCTGGGAGTCGAGGGGCCACAGCACGAGCCAACTCCAGATGCAGTAGAGGAACACGAACGTCGTCCAGCCGGCGGCGGCCCCGACGTCGTAGCTGATCGCCTTGCCGACCAGGACGCCGACGATCGCGCCGAACAGCAGGGAGATCCCCTGCCGGACCCTGCGCCGGGTGGAGCGTTTCACTGTCATCGCCTCAGGCTAGGGCAGGGCGCACACCCTGTGTGGTGACGCACAGATCGCCCACCCTCCGGAGTCGCCGCGAGGACGGGTGGCTGTTTGGCGCCGTCGGCAGGCCATCTCGCCCGAGGGCGAACGGCGACGGTTCCGTTCCCGTCGCGACGGCTCATCGGCCCCCGACGCCGTCGTTCCCGGAACGTCGTTGCGGAGCCGTCGAGGGGTCCGGTAACGCAGCGGAACCCTGGTCGACGCATTCAGCCCGAGTCGTCCTGATGTCGCGGGCACAGCAGGCGGGAAGCTCGGCCGCTGGCCTCAGGCGAGGAAGGCGGGCACCCGCGACTTGGGTCGGCCGATGATGGCCCGACCGCCGCGGATCAGCACGGGGCGCTGCGCCAGTTCGGGGCGCTCGGCCAGCACCGTTGCGACCTGCTCCGCGGTGGCCACCTCGTCGTCCTTCAGCCCGGATCGCTCGAAGTTGGGGTCGCGGCGGACCAGGTCGCCGGGCTCGCCGTCCAGCTTCGCGATGACATCGAGCCACTCGTCGCGGCTCAGGGGCGAGGTGAGGTAGTTCCGCACGAACGCCTCCAGACCGCCCGCCTCGACCGCCTCAACGGCGGCCCGAGAGGTCGAGCAGCGTGGGTTGTGCAGGACGATGATCTCACTCATGACGCCAGCCTAGGCGCCCGGCCCAGGCCACGAGCCGGGCGGCCGCAAGGCAGCGGCCCGCCGTCAGGGACGGGCCCTGCCCTGCTGCCCTGACTACTTCTTCGCCGCCACGGAGAGCTTGTCGACCAGCGACGGGAGCCCGTCCTTCCAGTCGAAGGTCAGCGCGGTGGGCGGCGAGACCGAGGAGACGGTGACGGGGTCGCTGACCTGCGCGACGCGACCGGCCTTCACCGCGGGGATCGCCTGGAGGGCTGGCTTGGTCAGGAACGCCTTCGCGTCCTGCTCGTTGGCGTGGTAGGCGATCAGGATGTCGGCATCTAGCTTGTCCAACTGCTCATAGCTGAGCTCGTAGTAGAAGCCGCCGTTCGACGTGTCCAGTTCAGAGACGCTCGGGGCCACCTTCAGGCCGAGCTCCGTGAGGATCCCGATCCGGGGGTCCGCCCCCGTGTACACGGAGACGGATCCGTCGCCGTCCCAGATGCCCGCGATCGTCTTACCCTCGAACTCGGGGTGGGCCGCCTTCATGGCCGCGAGCGAGTCGTCGATGCCGCTCAGGACCTTCTCACCCTCCGCGCCACGGCCGAGGGCCTCGGCCGTGATCGTGATGGTGTCCTGCCATCCGGTCGTCCAAGGGGCCGCGGGGTAGGCGACCACCGGCGCGATGTCGCTCAGGGTGTCGAACTGCTCCTGCGTGAGCCCGGAGTAGGGCGCGACGATCAGGTCGGGGTCGGCGGCGATGAGCTCCTCGTACGGGAAGGTGGCGCCGCCGTCAGCATCCGTGAGCACTGCGGGCTTCTCGACGCCAGCCTCGTCGTAGGCGGCCTCGACCCAAGGCAGCAGGTTGCCTGCCCCGACGGTCCAGGACTGCTCGGCGACCGCGACAGGGTAGACGCCGACCGAGATGGCCGCCTCGGTCGATCCCCAACCCCACGTGGCGACGCGCTTCGGCGCCTCGGCGATGGTGGCGGTGCCGAGCGCGCTGGTGATCTCGACGGGGAAGGCGTTGCTGCTGGCTTGAGGGCTGGCGGCCCCGCTCGGCGTCACGCTTGGATCGGCGTTCGACGGTCCGGCAGGCGAGCCGCAGGCGGCGAGGGCGAGCCCGGCGATGGCGAGCGCCGCGGTGATGATGCGTGGCTTCCGCATGGATTCTCCTTGGGGTTGTGGGGCCGTGACGGCCCCGGTTCTTGGGTTCAGGCCGCGTGGCTGCGGCCGACGGGCACGACGAGCGGCGTGCCGGAGACTGGGTCGGGGATGACGTGGGAGTCGAGGCCGAACACGTCGCGGATGGCGTCGGCCGTGACGACCTCTGCGGGCGGGCCCTGCGCGACGATCGCGCCGTCGCGCATCATGACGAGGTGGTCGGCGTAGCGGGCGGCGAGGTTGAGTTCGTGCAGCACCATCACCACGGTGGTTCCCCGCTCACGGTTGAGGTCGGCGAGCAGGTCGAGCAGGTCGAGTTGGTGCGTGACGTCGAGGTACGTCGTCGGCTCGTCGAGCAGGACGATGTCGCTGTCCTGGGCCAGCACCATCGCTATCCAGACGCGTTGCCGCTGACCTCCCGACAGTTCCTCGACCCGTCGATCGGCCAGGTCGGCGATCCCGGTGTCGGAGAGGGCCTTCGCGACGATCTGGTCGTCGTCGCTTCGCGCGAACCCGAACCAGCCCTGATGCGGGTAGCGGCCCCGGGCCACCAACTCGCCGACGCGAACGCCGTCGGGCGCGGTGGACGACTGCGGCAACACGGCGACGGTCCTGGCCACGGTACGTCGCCCGAGCCGCTCGATCGACTCGCCGTCGAGCCTCACCTCGCCCGCGGCGACCCGGTGTAGCCCCGCCATGGAGCGCAACAGGGTTGACTTGCCGCAGGCGTTCGGGCCGACGATGACGGTGACCGCCCCGGACGGCACCGCGAAGTCGAGCCCTGAGATCACCACCCTCGAGTCGTAGGCGACGGTGATGCCGAGGGCCTCGAATGCATGGTCGTTCATGAGGTGGCCTTTCGTTGCCCGGCCAGGAGGACGAGCAGGTAGGGGGCGCCGATGAGGCCGGTGACGATCCCGACCGGCGCGACGAGCCCAGGGACGGCGTGCTGCCCCAGCACGTCGGCGGCGAGGGTGAGAGCGGCACCGACGAAGCACGACACCAGGAGCGCTGGGCCGCCGTCGTTCTGCAGGCGGCGCGCGATCGGCGCGGCGAGCAGCGCCACGAAGGCGATGGGGCCGGTGAGGCTGATCGCCGTTGCAACGAGGGCGACGGACGCGAGCAGTAGCACCAGGCGGCTCCGGTCGAGGCTCACCCCGAGGCCCTTGGCGAGTTCGTCCCCGAGCGAGAGGGCCCGGAGCGGCCGGGCCGAGAGAGCGATCACGGTCGCGAAGGCCAGGACCAGCCATCCGAGGACGTCAAGGTGGTCGCCCCGCACGTCTGCGACGCTCCCGATCGTCCACAGCAGCACGGGCTGGGCCTCGCGCACCGACGACTCGCTCAGCAGCCAACTGATCAGCGAGCCGCTCAGGTAGGACAGCCCGATGCCGACCAGCACGAACCGGATGCCGTGCAGGCCCTTTCGCCATGCGAGGGCCCAGATGGCCAGGGCGACGACGAGGGCGCCCACGAACGCGCTGAGCGAGATCGCCACGCCGCTCCATCCGAACCAGAGCACCGCGGCGACCGCGCCGAGGCTCGCCCCCGACGAGATGCCGAGGATGTCGGGGCTGGCGAGCGGGTTGCGCAGCACCGACTGGAACACCGCGCCGGCGAGCCCGAATGCGGCGCCGGCCCACAGTGCCGCCTCGATCCGCGGCAGCCGGAGGGTGTGCACGATGAGGATCTCGGACTTTGTGCCGACCCCGAAGAGCCCCGGACGACCTGGTCGAGGGTGAGGTCGGCCGCGCCGAGCAGCAGGCCCGCGACGCTCAGGGCGGCAATCAGCCCGGTGGCCGCGACGACCACCACGGCCTTGCGCAGGAGGCGGCCCCTGCGTCGGGAGCGGACCTGGCGGGCAAGCGTCGACGGTTCGGTCACAGGCCGACCACCCTTCGACCGCGCGCGACGGCGACGAGCACCGGCGCACCGAGGAACGCCGCGACCACGCCCGCCTCGAGTTCGTCGTTGCTGACGACCAACCGTCCGATCACGTCGGCGAGCAGCAGCATGATGGGGCCGAGCAGCACCGCGAGCGCCGTGGTGAGGTGATGATCCGCGCCGACAAGGCGCCGGGCGGCGTGCGGCACCACCAGCCCGACCAGCGCGATGGGCCCCGCCAGGGAGACGGCGGTGCCGCAGAGCAGCACGATCGCAGCGGCGGCCAGTGCCCGGGTGACGCCGACGTCCTGCCCCAGCCCGCGGGCGACGTCGTCGCCCAATGCCAGGGCGTTCAGGCGGTGGGCGAGGACGGCGGCGAGGGCGAGTCCGACGAGCAGGAAGGGCAGCATCAGGGCGAGCGAGCGCAGGTCGCGGCCCGTGAGCGCGCCGACGACCCAGAACCGGTACGAGTTGAAGGTGGCCTGGTCGCGCAGCAGGACGAGGGTGATCAGCGGGGAGATCAGCGCGACCAGGGCGGCGCCGACCAGGGCGAGCTGAACCGGCTGGGCGTGCCCGAAGGAGAACACGACGGCGGCGGCGAGCGCGGCCCCCGCGAACGCGAACCAGACGTAGCCGACGGCGGACGTTACGCCGAGCAGTTGGATGGCGAGCACGACGGCGAGCGAGGCCCCGGAGTTGATGCCGAGCAGGCCGGGGTCGGCGATCGGGTTGCGCGTCACGCCCTGAATGACGACGCCAGCCACGCCGAGCGCGACCCCGGCGGCGAGCCCGATGAGGGTTCGCGGCACGCGTTGCTGCAGCACGACCATGTGGTCCACATTGTCGGCGACGGGTGCGGTCAACGCCTGCCATACGGTCGCCGGGTCGAGGTCACGGACGCCGAGGAGCAGGCTGGCGCAGCAGATCACGACAAGCACCGCGAGGGCGCCCGCGAACACCCACCCGGCGCGGTTCCTGCGTGCTCGCAGCACGGCCCCGGCCGCGGCAGCCGGGGAGGTCGTGACGGTCATGGTCAGTCCAGCTCTGCCCGGCCTGTGCGCCAGTAGCCCATGAAGGCGACCTGGCGGCGGTCCAAGCCGGCGTCGGTGACGAGGAAGCGGCGAAGGGCCTTGACCATGCCCGCCTCGCCCGCGATCCAGGCGTAGCAGTCGGCGTCGAGGCTGCTCCCCTCGGGAACGTCCCAGAGGGGGGCGTCGTCGGGGTCGTCGAACGTCGTCGGCCGCGAAGGCTCCGGCACGCGACCAGCGGCGGAGCAGGTCCGCGCGACCCAGTCGCGCAGCGCCGGGATCAGTCGCTGGCCCTGGTCGCCGTCGGGTGTGCGGGGAAGGAACCGGACGCTGACGCCCTCCGGGGCGACCAGGTCGAGGGCATCCGCGGCGTCCGGGACCTCGATCAGCGCGACCCCCGTTGCGTCGGGTGGAAGCGTCGCGAGGATCGACGCGATGGCAGGGGCGGCGGTCTCATCGCCTGCCAGCAGGTGGGTGCTGACGTGACCGGGGCGCCAGTCGATGCCGAGGGCGCGCCCCGGGCTTCGCTCGTCGGGGCCGACGATGACGACCTCGTCACCGGCGGCCGCGCGCGCCGCCCATCGGCTCGCGGGCCCGGCGTCGCCGTGACCGACGAAGTCGATGTCGACCTCGCGCTGCTCCGGCCGGACGGCGCGCACCGTGTAGGTGCGGAACGGGTTGCGGCGCTCCGAGGGGAGTTCCCGCCATGCGGCGTACCAGTCGGCCACCTGCGGGAAGTGCTCGAATCCGACCTCCGGCAAGGGCAGCACGACCTTGACGCGCTGGTCGAGCCCGGCGGTGCCGAAGTCGAGGAGATCGTCGCCCGTGAAGGTGATCCGCGTGAAGTGCGGGCTGAGACGGCGGGTGCGCGCCACGCTGACCCGGAAGGCCCGGTAGGCGGGGCGGGCGTCGTTCGAGGCAGGTGCGGAAGACATCGCGAAAAGTATTACACAAGTCGTCCATTGCGTAATAGCCGACATCTAAGGTGGCCCTAACTTGACGGTCTGGAAGCGCTCCCGACTGCCGCCAGGTCGGTTGCTCCAGGCATTGTCAGACGTGGGTCGCGATCCTCCGACGACCCCACTCCACCCGTGCGACGATCCTGGGCAACAACGCGACGACGGCACGGGGCCGCGGTGCCGCGACTGCCCAACCGACGCGCGCTGGCTCTCAGCCATGAGGGACGCCTCAGCGGAATGGCGCACGAGGTCTTCGACCGATGAAACGACGCTCCGGGGCCGCTCCGTGTCCCAACCAGCTCCAGGTTGTGGGGACCGTTGCCGGGCTCCGCACCCGGCACTGCTCTCACGCAGCGGACGGAAGACGCCATGACGCCGGGGACGTTCTCGCCCAACTCCCCCGGCGGGATCCTTGGTGGGCCGAAGGTCGTGGGCGAGGTGGTCGGCGTCCGGAAAGTCGGGAGGCCACTCAGGCGGTCCCTGGTCACGACCGGGTCGGACGAAGAGCGGGGTGCCGGACATGTACGGGGTAAGCACTACTGAAAGGCTTCCCCCATGGATCTCGACGACCTCCTGGACGCTTCGTCCCCGGGCATCGCTCCCAGAGACGAGGCGCTGCACACCGAACTGCTGACGATGACGCTCGCCACGCGCGACGCAGACAGGCTGCGCGGTCGCAGGTTCCGCGTGGGGCTGGTCGGCCTGGTCTCGGCCGCACTGGTTGCGGGCGGCGTCGCGACCGCAGGCGCCGTCATGAACGGCTGGTTCGGCTTTGGCACCACCACCGACACGGCATGCGTTGCCGACATCACCTTCTCCCCGAAGGGCAACGAGGGTGAGGGAAGCGAGACCTACCCCCGCGACGTCGAGGACGCCGCCGTCGCTGCTTCCGAGGCGTTCCTCAAGTCCTACAACTTCGACGCGATCGACGCCGACGCGGCAGCGAAACGCCAACGTCAGGTGGAGAGGCAGATCATCGACGGGCAGGAAGAGGGAGAGAGGCAGCCGGTCCTCTCCGACCAACAGAACGAGCTCAACGGGATCACGCAGGTCTTCATCGACGACTGGAAGGCGCATCTCACGGAGCTGGGGTTGCCGTGGAGGGCGTCGTTGCTCTCCGTCGGGTGGACGTGCGAGTCGTGAACGCCTCCCTCACCGAGGCGCTCCGCCGCAACGCCGACGACCTGCTCGCCTACTTCGAGCGTCGCGTCGTGCCACGCTCCGAGGCAGGCGACCTGCTCGCCGAGACCATGCTTCAGGCATGGCGACGGGCCGAGAACACCCCGACCGACGAGACGGAGGCCCGCATGTGGCTCTTCGGGATCGCCGGCAACGTGGCGCTGAACCACTCCCGCGGACGCCGTCGCCGCAACGCCCTCGCCGACAAGCTGCGTCAGGCACTCGACCGGCAGCAAGAGCCTGATCCGGCAGAGGCGATCGCCGTGCGCGACGCGGTCGCGCGGCTCGATCCGAGCCAGGCCGAGCTGGTGCGTCTGATCCACTGGGACGGGTTCAGCATCACCGAGGCGGCAACGATCATGGGCCTCAACGCGTCGACGGCGCGCGGTAGATACGCCGCAGCGAAGGGCAGGCTCCGCGCCCTGATTGGCGAGGCGGCCAGCGTCACCTGAGCCGCGCGACCGGCCGTGCCACCAGGCCGGTCGCTCAGGCCTCGTCGGGCACGTTGGCTTCCAACTCCTCGAGCCACACCCGCGCCGACGCGTCCGACGGCATCCGCCAGTCGCCGCGCGGGGAGAGCGAGCCTCCCGCCAGGACCTTGGGCCCGTTGGGCATGGCGGTGCGCTTGAACTGGTTGGAGAAGAACCGCTTCAGGAAGACCGCCATCCACTTCTTGATGGTGGTCAGGTCGTAGGCGAGGTGGTCGGCCTCGGGGTAGCCGGGCGGCCACTCCCCCGTTTCGGCGTCGCGCCAGGCGTGCCACTCGAGGAAGGCGATCTTGCTCGGCCGGTAGCCGCGGCGCAGCACGCCGAACAGGGTGAAGTCGTGCAGCGCGTAGGGGCCGATCGAGTCCTGCGTCGACTGCGGCTTCGCCCCGTCGGCGACCGGGATCAGCTCGGGCGAGATCTCCGTGTTCAGGATCGAGTCGAGGGTCTCGTTGACGCCCTCCTCCGGGAACTGGTCGGAGCTGATCACCCACCGGATCAGGTGCTGCATCAGCGTCTTCGGGACCCCGGCGTTGACGCCGTAGTGGCTCATCTGGTCGCCGACGCCGTAGGTGCACCAGCCGAGTGCCAGTTCGGACAGGTCGCCGGTGCCGAGCACGAAGCCGCCCCGCTGGTTCGCGGCGCGGAACAGGAAGTCGGTGCGCAGCCCTGCCTGGACGTTCTCGTAGGTGACGTCGTAGACGGGCTCACCGTCGCCCGCCGGGTGCCCGAGCGCCTTCAGCAGGGCCTCGGCCATCGGCTTGATGTCGACGGTGTCGAACGTGACGCCGAGCGCCTCCGACAGCAGCGTCGCGTTGCTCTTCGTGTGGTCGGAGGTCGCGAATCCGGGAAGCGTGAACGCGAGGATGTGGGTGCGGGGCAGCCCGAGCCGGTCGCATGCCTTTGCGGCGACGATCAGCGCGTGCGTCGAGTCGAGCCCACCGGAGACGCCGATCACGATCTTGGGGGCCTTCTCAGCGACGCCACCCGACATCGACAGCATCCGCCGCTCCAGCGCGGAGACCTGGATGTTGTACGCCTCGTAGCAGTCCTGGTTGAGGCGGGCCGGGTCGTCGGGCACGAACGGGAACCTGTCCAGCGGGCGACGCAGGCCGAGGTCGGCCTCCGGCGGATCGACCTCGAACAGGATCGGCGTGAGGGAGAACGCGCCGACGCCGTTGGCGCGGGCATTGTCGTCCATCGAACCCTGCCGCAGCCGCTCCTGCGCAAGGCGGTCGAGGTCGACGTCGGCGATCAGCCGGTTCGCGTCGGGCAGGAAGCGCTCCGACTGGGCGAGTTCGTCGCCCGCCTCGTAGATCATCGACTGCCCGTCCCAGCTCAGGTCGGTCGACGACTCCCCGAGACTGGCGGCCGAGTAGACGTAGGCGACCTGGCAGCGGGCGCTCTGCGACCTGGCCATCAGCGCGCGGTCCTCGGCGCGGCCGATCGTGATCGGGGAGGCGCTGAGGTTCAGCACGACCGAGGCGCCCGCAAGCGCGGCCTTCGTCGACGGCGGGATCGGCACCCACATGTCCTCGCAGATCTCGACGAAGACCTTCAAGCCGGGCACGTCGGCGGCCTCGAAGACCAGGTCGGTGCCGAACGGGATCTCCGCATCGTCCATCGCCGTCGGCCAGTGCGGCCGCAGCAGGGCCCCGAGGTCGGCGTCGCCTGCCGCGTCGGCGAAGTGGCGCTTCTCGTAGAACTCGCGGTAGTTGGGCAGGTAGCTCTTGGGCACGACGCCGAGCACGTTGCCGCGCTGGATGACGACCGCGCAGTTGAACAGCCGACGATCCGTGGCGAGCGGGGCCCCGACCACCACGAGCGGCATCAGGTCGGCGGTCTCCTCGGCGATCCGGACGATGGCGGCGTCGACGGCGTCGAGCAGCACGTCCTGCAGCAGCAGGTCATCGAGGGAGTAGCCGCTGACCGACAGTTCTGGGAACAGCGCGATCGCGGCCCCGTCGTCGTGGCAGAGCCGCACCTGCTCGATGATCCGTTCGGCGTTGGTGGCCGGATCTCCCAACGCGACGGGGACGGTGCAGGCCGCGACCCGCGCAAAACCGTGGCTGTACAGCGAGGTGAACTCCATGGGGTGAGTCTTGCACGTCGACCCTTGGCCGCGCTGAGCAAAGAATCCGGAGTCCCGGTGACAACCAAACAGGGACCCCGTCGCGTCGTGACCAACATGACAGCAGATCCGCGTCCCCGCACCGCCACCCGCCTGGCTGGCAGATGGGCCGCGTGGCTCACCGGGCTGATGCTCGCCCTCACCTGCGTCGGCGTCCTGCAGGTCAGCTACGCGCCGACCGCGGCCGCCTGCTCGTGCAAGCCGTTCACCACCGACGAACTGATGGACGAGGTGGACCTGATCGCCCAGGTGCGGGTCCTGTCGGCGGGAGTCTCCCCCTCAGACAGGTACGCCGGGGAGTACGAGGTCGCCCTCCTGGAGGTGTGGAAGGGGGAGCAGTCCCCCACCGTGACCATGGAGACCAACTTCCAGGGGACTGCATGCGGGCTCGGGGAGTTGAAGGTCGGCGAGGAACTCCGGCTGTGGGGCTTCGAGCACGACGGCACCTACGGCGCATCGTGGTGCGGCCTGCCGAGCGAGCCGGCCGATCAGGTCGACGCCGCCCTCGAATCGAGGTTCGGCGAGCCATGGGCGCCAGAGACCATCGCAACCCCCACCCCCGTCAGCGGGTTCGACGGCCTCTCGGACGTCCTCCCGCCGCTCGCGATCGGGATCGTCGCGGCCCTCGCCCTGTTCCTCCTCGTCAGGGGATGATGATGAACACCCACGACCGCACCTCCACAGGCAACCAAGGAGTGAGCATGAGACGTCCCGACCGCCCCCGGTGGGGCATTCCGCTCCTCGCGTCGAACCTGGCGATGGCCGCCGGGGTCGCCGCGCTGTCCTGGGTGGCGGTGCCCGCCTCCGCGTGCGACATCTCCCCGATCGTCGACCCTCCCCCGATGCAGGAGCGCATCGACGAGGCCGCCCTCGTCGCCGTCGTCACGGTCGTCGACGAGTACGAGCCCATCGGCGCGCACCACGCCAGTTACGACGTCGACTTCACCACGATCTGGAAGGGCGACCCGCTGCCGGGAACCCGGATCGAGGCAAAGGACACCTCGTGCGGCAACCCGCGCTTCAACGTCGGAGACAAGATCCTCGTGTTCAACTCCACCATCTCCCAGAGCTACGGGGCGTGGATGGGAGACGGCATGTCGGTCGTCCCCGACATCGAGGCCGCCGTCGGCCCCGGCAAGACCGCGGCCAGCGACCCCGAACTATTCGAGAAGCTCAACACCCACGTCCCCGCACCCGTCCCGGTCGACCCGCTCAAGACGCTGCCCGTGGCTGCGCGGTGGGCGCTCAGCGGCCTGCTGCTCCTCAACGGCACGGCCGCCATCATCGCCATCGCCGTTGCGCGCCGCCGGCGCCCCTCTCCTGCCACCACACCCTGACCCACCTCCTCCAAGGAGACTCACCATGAGAAGCAAGTCCATCCTGCTGTTGCTGGCGATGCTCGCCGGCTCGATCGGCATCGCCTGGGGCCCGGCCGCCGTGGCCTCCGCCTGCAGTTGCGCCATCAGCACCCCCGCCGAGAACGCCTCGCGCGCCGTGCTGGTCGCCGAGGGGGTCGTCGGCGCCGTCGACGCGCCCGCCGACCCCACCAGCAGCACCGATCCGAGGATCTTCGCGGTCGCCCTCGAGCGCGTCTGGAAGGGCGAGGCCGCCAAGACCATCGAGGTCACCACCCCGAACAACTCGGCCAGTTGCGGGCTCGACAACGTCACCGAGGGCATGCGGATCATCGTGTTCGCCACCCACACCGACGTGATGGGCGAGCCGATCGAGGGCTGGGGCTCGATCCTGTGCGACGGGACGGGCCCCGTCGACGAGACGGTGACGGCCGAACTGACGACCGCGTTGGGCGAGCCGCGCGCACCGGCACCAGACGCGCAGGTCGACCCGGCCCCGCAGGGCGGCGGCGAAGACGGCAGAGGCGAGACGATCGGCGGCGAATGGCTCGCCTTCGGCCTCGGCGCGGCCGGCCTCGTCGCTCTGGCCGCGGTGGGCATCGTGCTGGTCACGGTGCGGCGCCGCCGGGCCGGCTGACCCAGCGAGCCACGGCGCGCCGGCCGCCGGGCTGGCACGCGCCGAGGCGGGCGATGCCTCACTGACAAACGCGCTGGGGCTCGCCCCTGTTCCCCGAGCGCACGGGGAGCGGCGCCCCGGTCGAGCCGTCCGGCGACCGGTCGCCGCGCACTGTGCCGGGTTTGCCGAAGATGGCGGCCCTCTCCCCGATACTTGGTCCATGGAAATGCTCCCGATGACCTTCGCGGCCGGCTGGGCCTCTGGCATCAACGCCTACGCGACGGTGCTCGTGCTCGGCCTGCTCGGCCGCTTCCTCGGCGTCGACAGCGTGCCAGCCGGGCTGGAGCGCACCGACGTGCTGATCGTGATGGGCGTGCTGTGCGTCATCGAGTTCGTGGCGGACAAGGTGCCCGTCGTCGACTCCATCTGGGACGTTCCCTCCACCGTGGTCCGCCCGGTCGCGGGGGCGGTCATCGGCGCGCTGATGGCCGGCGCCTCCGGGGATCTGTGGACGGTGACCCTCGCGTCCGTCGGCGGCATCACGGCGCTCGTGAGTCACCTGGCGAAGGCCAGCATCAGGCTGGCCGTGAACAGTTCACCCGAGCCGGTCACCAACATCTCCGCCTCCGTCGCGGGCGACGTCGGGGTCGTCGGCGTGACCACCCTGGCCGTGCTGTATCCGGTCGCCGCCGCGGTGATCGCAGGCGTCCTGTTGGTGGCGATGATCGTGCTCGCCGTCATCCTGGCGCGGTTCGCGCGCCGCGGTTGGCGGTGGGTGAAGCGGCGCTGGGCCAAGGAGGCCGAGGTCGTTCAGTAGCGGCGGGTTCCCCGTCGAGGAGCGGAGGTCACGATGGCACGTCCATCAGTGTTGTTCGTGTGTGTCAAGAACGGCGGCAAGTCGCAGATCGCAGCGGCGCTGATGCGTCGGCTGGGTGGGGTCGACGTGTTCTCGGCCGGGACGGCCCCCGGCTCGGCGTTGAACGCGGAGTCGGAGGCGGCGGTCGCCGAGGTGGGCGCCTCGATGAGCGGCGAGGTGCCGCGGCCGATCGACCCGACGGTATTGGCGGGCGTGGACCGCGTGGTGGTGCTGGGCGAGGAGGCGGTCGTCGACCCGGTCGACGGGATGCGAGGGCCGATCGAGACGTGGATCACCGACGAGCCGTCGCTGCGCGGCATCGGGGCATGGACCGGATGCGGTTGGTGCGCGACGACATCGCCGCCCGGGTGGAGAGGCTCCACGCCGAACTGCTGGAGCCCTGCGCTGGTTGAGCCATGAAGGACGCGCAGCGGGCTTCATCGGTCCCGCTGGTTGAGCCATGAAGGACGCGCCAGCGGACTTCATCGGTCGAAACCCCCGCACCCCCACAAGCAGACCAGTCACAGCACCAGGCGCAAGAGGTTTCGACGCGCCAGCGGGCGACTCCGTCGCCGCGGCCGGCTCAACCGGCGGAATGGTGCCAGGGGTTTCGACCGATGAAGCGACGCTCCGCGCCGCTTCATGGCTCAACCAGCTTTGATCTTGACCGCCAGAGCGTCGCGGGCGACCTCGATGCTCGCCGATCGGATCTCGCCGAAGTGATCCCCGTCCAGTTCGATCTCCTCGGGCTCGCGCAGGTTGAGGTCGATGTGGGTGCACTGCAGGTAGCGCAGTTCGCGGGCGTTGTCGTCGCGCTCGCGCATCCTCGTCGACTTCAGCCTCCGCAGGAAGCCGTTGTCGACGAGCACCCGCCAGGCGACCGCGATCCAGCCGAGCGGGCCGACCGGCCGGGCGGCGACCACGTCCAGGATGCCGTCGTCGATGGACGCGTCCGGCATCAGCGTCACGTTCTTCCCGATGGTGCCGACGTTGCCGACCAGCACGGTGTGCACCTTGGTGAGCTTCGGTTCGCCGCCGTCGATCCGGTACTGGAGCGTCATCCTGCGACCCTTGAGGAGCGCGACCGCGCCAGCCTTCACGTAGGCGAGCACCCCGACCCGCTTCTTCAGGCCCTCGTCGGTCGACGACATGATCTGCGCGTCGAGCCCCATCCCAGCCATCACCGCGAATGCGTGGCTCTCCTTCGATCCGTCGGGCCGCGTCCAGTCGGCAAGCCCGATGTCGATGGAGCGCGTCTGGCCGTTCAGGGCGATGTCGACTGAGGCGGACAGGTCGTCGATGGGGAGGGCAAGGTGGTGGGCCAGCAGGTTTCCGGTGCCCTGTGGGACGAGGGCAAGCGGAACGCCGCTGCCATGCATACCCTCCGCGACCGCGCGAACGGTCCCGTCGCCTCCGACCGCGATCACGACGTCGCACCCTTGGTCGATGGCCGAGCGTGCCTGTTCGGTGCCAGGCGAGTCCTTCTCCGTCTCGAACCAGACGCTCTCCCCCAGCCGGCGTCCTCTACCGCAGGGTTGAGGACCTTCTCGAGATCGGCCCGGTCGAGTTTGGTCGGGTTGAAGATGACGGCGGCGTTAGGCATGCCCACATTGTTGCCGACGTGCCCGTCACCTTGGCTGGAACGCTGAACCTCAGGCCTGGGCGCGCTCCTGCCACACCACGACCGACCATGCCGGGACCTGTGCCGACCCCTCCTGCACGGGCCCCTCTCCCTCCGCCCAGTAGTTGGCGTGGGATTCCTCGCTCACATCGGTGTTGATCAGGGCTCGCCAGAAGCGGCCCTTGCTGATCTCCGGAGCCGTGAACTGGACCGACACGTCGGCCATGTTGATCATCACGAAGAAGTTGTCGCCGGGCGAGTTGATGTAGACGCCGACCGTACGGTCGCCACCCCTGGTGCTCCCCTCGCCGGACGGCGTCCGGAACAGGTAGGACACGTCCTGGTCGTCCGCGATCAGGTCGCCCCAATGGTTCTGCAGCAGCGCGTCGTGACGCTGCCTCAGGTTCGCCATGAAGGTCGCGAAGCGGAAGACCCCGTTGACGTTGTCGGCGGTCTCGAACTCGCCGAAGTTGTCGTGGTAGGCGGCCTCCACCCCGGCCTCGACCGGCACCCGCTGGGGGCGTTGGTCGGGATCATGGCGTAGTTGTTGCACATCGCGAGCGAGTGCAACTCCCACGGGTTGTTGTTGCCGTTCTGGGTGCGACCGAACTCGTCGCCCGCCACCACCATCGGCACGCCGCGCGACAGGAACAGGATCGCCCAGAGGTTCCGGACCCGCTGCCGCCGCAGCGACTGCGAGCCTCCCGAATCCCAGGAGAGGTTGTCGTCGGATCCGCCGTCGGAGGGCCCGAACGGGTAGGGCTGGTTGTTGTTCTTCGTCTGGTAGCTGACCAGGTCCGCCATGTTGAAGCCGTCGTGGGCGTCGACGAAGTTGATGGTCTTCTGCGCCCCGCCCGAGGTGTGGAAGTGGTGGTAGTCGCCGTTGAACATGTCGATGAAGCCGGGCGCGTTGCCGTCGCCCTTCGTGAAGCGGCGGACGGCGTCGCGGTAGCGGCCGTTCCACTCGCCCCACCCCTTGGGGAAGTTGCCGACCTCGTAGCCCCACAGGTCCCACGCCTCGGCGATCACCTCGATGCCGTTCTCGTCTGCGAACTCCGAGATCGCCACGAGCAGCGGATGGTCACTGAAGAAGCGCTTCTGCTGGCCCCAGTCGTCGGGGTCGGCGTCGCCGGGGAGGCGTCCGAGCACGGTCGCGAGGTCGAAGCGGAAACCGTCGACCTGCATCACGTCGGTCCAGTAGCGGAGCGAGTCGAGGACGAGAAGGCAGGCGGCGCGTTGCGAGTAGTTGAGTTGGTTGCCCGTCCCGGTGGCGCCGTCGACGAGGATCTTCGCGTCGGTCATCTGGTAGTAGTCGGCCGTCGCGAACCCGCCGAGCGTCGTGAATCCGGTGGTGTTGACGTCGCCGCCCCAGTTGCCGCCCTCGGCGGTGTGGTTGTAGACCACGTCGAGGTAGACCTCGAGGCCGATGTCGTGGAAGGCGGAGACCATCTCCTTGAACTCGCGGGTCGGGCCGCCCCAGCTCTGGTCGTGTGCGTAGAGCCGGTTCGGCGCGAAGAAGTCAAGCGTCATGTAGCCCCACGCATTGGTCTTCGAGTCGCGGCCCGACTCGGACGCGTTGGTCTCGTGCACGGGCAGCAGTTCGATGGTGGTCAGCCCGAGCGCCTTCAGGTAGGGGGCGAGCATGCCCGCGCCCTTGTAGGTGCCGCGGTACTCGTCGGGGATGTTGCCGACGGCGCCGAAGCCGGGCTCGTCTCCGAGCAGTTCCCCGAGCCGCATCGTCGACGGGTGCGCCGTCGCCTGCTCGACCGAGACCTCGTAGATCGCGGTGCGCTCGCCCGGGATGTTCGGCTTGGGCGTGACGGGCGTGTAGTCGGCGATCACGACGCCCTTCGGCGCGTAGATGGCGGTGTCGATCTCGCGGCGGGGCACGCCGTTGACGTCGTCTCCGCCGGTGCCGAACACGCCGTCGTTGACGCCGAGCTTTGCCAACTTGTCGGTGTACAGGTTGTGGGTGATCTCGCGGGCGTAGGGATCGAAGAGCACCTTGTTCGGGTTGAACCGGTTCCCGTCCGCGTCGAGGTCGGCGATGAAGCCCGCCTCGGAGCCGGGCTCCCAGTCCTCCACGAAGGGCCAGTTGGAGCCCCACACGCGGAAGCCGTAGAGGGCGTTGAGCTGAAGTCCCTGCAGGTTGCCCCGCCAGACCCCGTCCTCACCCTTGGCGAGCAGGAACGTGTCGGAGGCGAACGAGCCGATCTCGTCGGGGAAGATCTCAAGCTGCACGCGGGTAGCCGCTGGGGCGTACACCGCGAAGGTGATCCCCTGGGCCGACGGATGGGCGCCGAGCGCCCAATCTGCTGTCGACCACGAGGATTCGTCGAGGGCAATGACTTCGGACATATCAAATATTCTAGAACGTTCAATCGAATTCGCGTATTTGCCCTACCCAGCGTCACTGCTGGCGGCGGATCTCCCGCGCTGGACGAGGGGTGGGCGCCTGAGGCGTTGAACAGTAGTCGTTGCTCGTTGCCGATGGCAACGTTCACATCCCGTCCGGCGCCCAACGAGTCCCGGATGCTGCTCAACGCAGGTGCCCAACCAGCGCCCAGCCTCAGGGGGCGGTCAGGCTGGCCCAGAGGTCGCGGGCCTTCTGGAGTGCCTTGGTCGAGCCCTTGCGGGCGGCCAGGGCGGCGACGCCTTCCCACGCCTGGTCGACCGGGGGCGTCCAGCCCCTCGCGGCGGCCTTCCGCAGGTGCGGCGCGTAGTGCCCCAACGTGTCGAGGACGGGGTTCAGCCAAGCGGGGAGCTTCGCGGCCGAGGCTGCGACGCGGGTCGCCTCCGCGAGCACGGGCCACAGCCGTTGCAGCGAGGTCGGCACCCGCCGGACGAACACCGCGATGCCCCGCGGGTTGAACTCCTCGTCGGCCAGCAGCGAGCGGGCCGCCGCGTCGACGCCCTGCCAGGTGAGGACGCCGCTGGTGAACGCTGTGTCGTCGCTGAGGCCGTAGCTGTGTTCGGGCCCGAGCCCGAGGCCGTTGCAGGTCTGGATCAGCGCGGCGGCGGTGGCCACCGTCGCCTGCTTGACCTTGTGCTTGCGCCTGCCGTCGGCGACCGGCAACCCATCGATGACGGTGATGGGCTCGACCCACAACGCGCCGTCCTTCGGCGTCAGCCAGAGCCACAGGTCGGGGTGCCGGGCCGTCCGTTCCCCCTCGATCGAGTAGACGGAAAGCCAACCGGTGGCCAGGTCGTACTGGGAGACGCCACGCCACCTGAACCGGGTCCCGTCGGGCAGCGTGCAGATCAGTTGCTGATCCCAGGTGCCGTCGCCCTGGCGCGCCACGAACTCGACCCCGTCCTCGATGGGTCGGACATCCGCCGGCTCGGCCCAGATCCGTTCCAGGGGCTCCGGTGCGACCTCGACGACCGGTGCGACCTGGGCGACCGGCGCCTCCGCGGCGTGGGTCACCGTCGGAGTGGGCAGGGCCGCCAGCACGCCGCGGGCGAGCTTCGTGGCGCGCGATGACCCGGGTCGCTCGGCGAGGGCTCGGACCGCGGGCAGGTCGAGCGCCGCCGCGAGCGCGGCCCCCTCGTCGACGGCGGCCGCCACGTGCGGCAGCAGCGCGGTGACCGCCTCGACGACGTCGGCGGAGCCTGCCAGCAGCCTGGGTTGCCGAAGCGACGCCGCCAGGAGGTCGTCGAGCAGGGGCCAGACGACGGCCAGCATCCCGTCGTGCGCCAGGTCGACGCAGACGGTGGCGAACGACGCCAGGCCGGTCGGCACCACGGACCAGTCGAGCAGGGCGACGTCGGCGACGCCTGGCTGCAGCAGTCCGCGGTCCCACGCCTCCCGCACCGTGGCCGACGCGTCCGACACGGCCGCCGGGTTGAGGCCTCGCTGGATGCCGAGGATGTTGACGGCCAAGCCAGGGGTGAGGGGGCGGGCCCTGCGCACCGCCTGCCGCGCCTCCACGCCGAGGGAGGCAGAGCCCCAGTTGGTGATGTTCATGGCGGCGGCATCGCCCCAGGTCGGCAGCACGTAGCCGGTGAACTCGGAATGGCCGGCCAGCCCGGAGCGAAGCCCCATCCCGAGCGTCGCGATGGCTTGGGGCGCCCGGGTCGGGGCCGTCTTGTAGCGGTCGTCCTCCCGGTCGGGAATCAGGCCCGGCTCCTCGAAGGGGGCGTCGAGGTAGTCGGCAGCGAGCCTGCCCGCCGACTCGTGCGTGCCCGCTACCCGCACCGTGGTCGCCCAGAGGTCGTCACGGACGGCCTTCGAGACAAGCGTCACGTCGAGGCGGGTCAGGGCGAGGGCGAGGTCGGCGCGGCCCGGCGCCACCCCCTCGTCGCGGTAGCGGCGCAGCCTCGCCAGCAGGTCGGCGGGGTCGATCCGGAGGTCCTCCCACGTCGGCGTCGACAGCGGAATGGGCAGCGCGCCGAGGCGTCCGACGACCTCGACCTCGCGACGGGCGCCCGGGGTGTCGACGCCGAGCCTCCTTACGTCGGTCACCGGGGTGCCTGAGCGCCACGCGCCGATCGCCAGCAGGCCGGGGACCAGGCTGTCGCCGACGCCCGCCAGCGCGTCGCGCGCCGCGGCCGGGTCGAGCCGGGCGACCTCGTTGGCGAGGGCGAGGAAGCGGTCCGCCTCGACGTCCTCCGCGAACGCCGGCCTGCGGAGCAGTCGCGCGGCGGCCTCCGTCAGGGCCTGCGGCGTCGGCTCCGGGACGGCGAACCGGGGCACCTCCCACAGCGGCGGGGGCTGAGTCCAGAGGCCACCCACCTCGACGTCGTCTGCGGTCTCGTTATGGACGCCGATCCCCCACGCGTCGGCGAGCGTCGACGCGGCCTTGGCTACCGCTGCGTCGGAACTCGTCAGGTGGAGTGGCAGCAGGGCCGCCGCGACGTCGATCGTCTCCTCGGAGGGGCGGGGGCGTTCGGCCGCGGCGCGCAGCACCGCTCGCGCCGCCTTCTTGATGGTCGTGCCGAGCGTCACGGCGAGCACGTCGCCAAGCACCGCATCGTCGGCCCGTGCGATCAGGACCGGGGCGAACCGCTCGATGAGGGGGCCCTCCCCGTGCGACATGGCGGAGACGAGGAGGTCGGCGCGGGCGACAAGTTCCTCATCGGTGACGGCGAGAGCCTCGAGCGCCCGCAGCCACATCCGCCTGTCGACCTGCCGTGTCGCGGCGTCGAGGCCTGCGAAGGCGGCCTCCAGGCCGCGGTCGCGTGGGACGAGGCCGTCCGTCACCGCCCAGCCGAGCAGGTCATCCCAGCGTCCGTCCGCTGAGATCCCTGTGGTCAGCGCGGCCTCGAGGTGCTCGGCGAAGCGCGCCTCGACGTCGGGGCGCGGCGGGAGGTCGCCGTTCGGGTCGGGCAGCATGGCCGGGTCGAGCACCATCGCCGCGTTGGCCGCCCACTGTTCGAGGTAGTCGCGGTCCGGAGGAAGTGGAAGGCCCAGCCTGGCCACCAGCGAGACGATGGCGGGGAGGGCGTCCCAGCGGCGACCGCGCGCGCGGCAGTAGGCCGATGCGAAGTCCTCGCCGCGCTCCGCAACCAGCCTGATGGCGAGTTCGCGATCGGCAACGGGGAGCACCTGCACGGCCCGCGAGGCGGGCACGCCGACCCGGACGGCGAAGTAGCCGAGCAGGTCGTCGTTGTCGTCGACCGCGCTCTGCCAGCCGCGGTAGCCGTACTCGCCCCATTCGCCCTTCGCGAGCCCCCGCTTGGCGACCGCCCGTTGCTCGGGGGTGCCGAGCGGCAGCGACTCGACGTCGGCGCGGTCGGCGCCCGCCCAGCCGAGTTCCAGGAAGACGGCGTAGGCGGCGGCCAGTTCCGCGGTCAGCCTCATCGCGGGTCGCCTGCGCTGAGGTCGACGGCGAGCGCGTGGGCGCACGGCCCGCGGCCGGTTCCGTGGCGCAGGTACCAGGCGCAGGTGCACGTCGGCCCGCTCGAGGACCTGCGCACCGTGTAGACGGTCTCGCCAGAGGTGACCCGCCAACCACCGTCGGGGGTCGGAGCCACGAGGCCCGCGTCGGCCATCGCCCTCGCCTTGACGAGCCTCGGGTTGTCCCGGTCGACGCGGTCGGGGTCGTGCGGGAGTTCCCGGTGGAACCAGGCCTGGTCGTGCGCGTCCCAGCCGACCCGGCCCGACGCCGCGAGGACGGCGAGGCCGCCGCGGACGCGCGCCTCCTCCAGGTTCCCCTCGCGGGCGAGACGGGGCACGTCGATGATGGGTTCGAAGGCGAGCAGCGCGGCGATGAGGTCACCGTCATCGAGCACGTCGGAGCCGGAGAGGCCAGTCAGCAGCGAGCCCTCGCCGGAATGCCCGCGCCAGGCCTCCTCCGTCAACCCAAGCGTCAGCCTGGAGCCCGGCAGGTCGGCGGTGACGATCACCGGACCCGCGTCGTCGGTGCCGTGGATCGACAGGCCGCTCACGTGCGGCAGCAGTCGCTTCAGCGCGTTGAGCCGGTTGAGCCCGGAGATCCGCACCGAACCTGCCACCAGGCGCGGGCTGACCCTCCCTTGCGGCGTGACCCACCCGTCCTTCCCGGACGACGTGGCGCCGGGCAGCGCCGCGACGAACGCCTTGGCGGCGGGCCCCTTCAGGATGACGGCCAGCGGCAGGTCGCGGTGCAGTTCCGCCACGTTGCCGAGCGCCCTGACCCAGCGGGACGGCATCGCGACCGGTCGCTCGACGGCGGTGGCCTCGGGCGTCGAGACCGTGAGTCCGGCGGTGCCGACGTCGAGGTGGAGGAGTTGGTCCCTTCCGACCTTGGTGAGCGCCGACCTTGTGGCGAGGTTGATGTCGACGTTGGTGGTGCCGTGCGCGAGTTCCCCGGTGTCGAAGGCGTCGGGCAGCAGGTCGAGCCGCGCGTAGACCCCGTTGCAGGCGGAGAAGCACTCCGCGCGGAGCCGGTCGCCGTGGGCCGTGAGGATCGGGTCTCGGAGGCTCGCGGGTGCGAACTGGAAGTAGCGGGTGGCGGTGACGTCGGCCAGGGAGAGGAGGCCGCGGGCGAGCACGAGGGGGTGCGCCGCGAAGCCGCTGAAGAAGGTGGGGCCTCGACGATCCCGTCGGGGGTGAGCGCGGGCGCGAGCGCGAGTCCCAGGTCGTCGTCGACCAGCGCTGAGGTTCCGTGGAAGGCGCGGATCATGGCGAGAGTCTAGTCAGGGCCGGTCGGCGGCTCATTCGGCGGACGCGCGCAGCGTCAGGCCCGCGTCGAACAGCAGGGCTGGGTCGACGCGCTCGGAGATGGCGCGCAGCCTCCTACCCGTCTCACCGGGCCAGGCGAGTTCCGCCTGCCGCGCCCTGGTGTCGGAGGTGTAGGCGGAGTAGACGCCGGACGCGACCGCCTCGACGGGCTCCCAGGCGCGGTCGATCGCGGCGATCCCGCGCGGCTGCGCCCAGAGCGAGACCAGCACCTCCTGGTGGCGGTGCCCGAAGGCGGTCGCGGGGGCGGGCAGGTCCGCGACGATCCCTCCGAGGGATCGCAACTCGACGAGGGAGGCGACGTCGTGGCGGAGGGCCTCTGCCACCCGCTCTCCGAGCGCACGATCGGCCACGTCGACGAGGGCGTCGCGCATCTGGATGTGCTGCTGCCCGACCTTCGGGCTCCGCGGCGTGGGGACGATGCCGGAGTAGGGCATCAGCGAGGCATCGTGCTGCACCAGGGGCGCGAGGCGCGCGAAGTCGGACACGGCGGGTTGGGCCGCGGCGATGTCGGTGTCGGCCCAGACGTTGCGCGCGACACTGAGGTGGCGACCGTCAGGGAGGCGCTGCAGCATCAGGAAACTGGTGAACTCGCGCGGGGCGCCGCGCATCAGGTCTCCCCACGCGTGGACGTATCCCGGAAGGTCGTCGACGATCTGCTGGGACGCCTGGTGGATCACGACGACGTCGTCCTCGCCGATCCTGCGCGCCTCGAGGTCGAGGTCGACCACCACGCCTGCCTGGGTGCCGCCGCCGCGCAGCGCCCAGAACAGGTCGGGCTCATGCTCTGCATCGACGACGTGGACCGCCCCGTCCGCCGTCACGATGGTCGCCCGGCGGATCAGGTCGAGCGTCAGCCCGTGTGCCCGGACGAAGTAGCCGATTCCGCCCGCGGTAGCGAGGCCGCCCACGCCCGTGTCGCCCATGTTGCCGCTGGTGATGACCAGGCCATGCCCGCTCAGTTCGGCCGCGACGTCGCCCCAGATGGCGCCCGCCTGAACCCGCACCAGGTCGGCTCCGAGCACCTCGACGCGGTTCAGCGCCGAGAGGTCGAGGACGACTCCCCCGTCGTTGGTCGAGGCGCCGGAGATGCCGTGGCCTCCCGAGCGGACCGAGAACGGCACCTGGCCGACGGCGGCCCGGAGCCCCGCGGCGTAGCCGACGGCCGCGGCGGCGTCGTCGACATCACGGGCCATCAGGATCAGGTCCGGGGTGCCGACGCGCATGTAGGACGAGGACAGATACGGGTAGCGGGCCCGGTCCGCGGGCGTCACCGCGACGCCGTCCAGTTCGGTGGGCAGCGCTGGCCAGGCCGCTGGTAGTGGCGTCGGCTGGGGCATGGTGGCCTCCTTCGTGGCCCGAGTCTGCCATCCGGCGGCGACAACGCGCCGTACAGTGACGCCATGTTCCGCAACCTGATCTGGGACCTCGGCGGCACGCTGGTCGACACCTACCCGGCCCTCGATGCCGCCCTCGCGGGCGTTGTCACCGCCCACGGGGGTGCGATCGACGTCGCGGAGGTGGCCCGGCTGACCCGTCGATCCACGGGCGAGGCGATCACCGTCCTCTCGGGGCGGTTCGGCATCCCCGAGGAGGCGTTCCGCGACGCGGAGGCCGCCCTGAAACGACGCTGGGAGCGCGACCCGGCGCCCGCGATGCCGGGCGCCGCGGCCCTGTTCGCTGATGTCCGGGCCGCGGGTGGCCTGAACCTGGTGGTGACGCACCGCGACCGGGCCTCGGCGACCGCCCTGCTCGACGGGCTGGCGTTGCGCGTCGACGGCCTCATCTCGACGGCGGACGGGTACCCCCGCAAGCCCGATCCCGGGATGTACCGCGTGCTACTTCAGGAGAACGGGCTGGACGCGGCGGACTGTCTCGCGGTCGGCGACCGTCCCATCGACGCGGAGGCGGCGCGGGCGGCGGGCCTGACCGCCGCGACGCTCGAGTCGGCCGCGGCCCCTGTCGACGACGAGGCGGAGTATTCCGTGGAGACGCTCGACCAACTCCGGCCGCTGCTTGGCCTCGCCCGCGGCTAGAGGTCGACGTAGTTTTCGGTGTAGCCGAGCAGCAACAGGTCCTTGCCCCGGATGACCTGGGCTAGCTCGGCCCAGCCAGGCGCGTCGGGTGCCCCGTAGGCGGAGATGAGGTCGGCGACCACCGCGGCGGCCTCCTCTTGGCCGAGCGGGTGGTCGCGCTCGAAGCCGAGCCAGGAGGCCCCCTCGCCGAAGAGGCGGTAGCCGTGCCGCTGCTGGAGGTGCCAGGCCAGCGCGTGGTTGGCGAAGACGTCGAGGTCGCCTGAGAAGTAGCCGTTGGGTGCGCCCGCCAGCACCAGGTCGTCCGCGTCGACCGGAACCGTGAGGAGGTGCGACACACGGTCGAGGAGCAGGTTCGGTTCGGCATTCACCTTGACGAGCGCCGCGACGTCCCGTTCGCTGGTCATCAGCCGCTCGGCGAGGCCCTCGAGCGGGACGGTGCCACGCCGCTCGGCGAGCAGCCTCGCCAGCCGTGAGGCCTGGGCGAGTTCGTGACGCTCGTCGGCTGCCTCGTCCCACTGCTCGCCGTCGGACGGAGCGCCCCACTCGTCGTCTGGGACCTCCAGGTCGTCCGCCTCCCAGGCATGCATGCTCGTGTAGGCCGCCTGGTCGATGTCGTCCAGCGTGATGAGGACCCGGCTCTCCGGGACGGCGGTTCTGGCCTCCCGGACGGCGTCGACGAGTTGGCCGATGTCGTCGAACCCGCTCACCCGGACGCTCGCGAAGCCGTTGAACGCGCCAGCCTGGCCCTCGATGTCACTGATCTCCATGGGCCAACGCTAGTGACTCGAGGGTGCACAGGGCGGTGGACCCGTCGGGCCGGAATGGCCGCTGCTCCCGATCAGCGATCGGGGGCAGCGGCTCGGTTCGTCAGTTGCCGGTCGACGGCAGCCCTGGCTTGGGCGGCTTGGTCGGCATGGGCTTGGTCGGCGTCGCGGTGGGCCTCGGCGTTCCGGTCGGCGACTGGGTCGGCTTCGGCGAGGTACTCGGCGAGGCCGGGACGGACGGCGAGGGGGACGTGCTCGGCGTCGGCGACGCGCTCGGTGACGGGGTGCCAGTCGGCGTGGGCGTCGTGGTCGGCGTGACGACGGTCGGCTTCACCGGCACCTCCGCGGTCGACTCGTCGGAGGCGACCGTGCGGTCCTCGTCGCCCAACCTCCAGTCGGCCGTCGCGGTGGCGACGTTGACGATCTTTCCCTCGGTTGCTGCCGCGACGTTCGCGTCGGTCAGGGTCAGGGACCCGGTGCAGCTGACCTTCGCCTCGGGCGCGAGCTGGCCTGCGGGGCAGGTGACGGGCAGCATCGGGTCGTCCACCGCGACGCCGTCGACGGGGACGGTGCCGGTGTTTGTCACCTCGAACGTGTAGTCGACGCTCTCGCCCGGCTGCCCGATCCCGTCGCCGTTGCCGTCGACCAGGTGTGCGGTCTTGGTCAGCGCGAGTCCAGCCTTGACGACGGTGACGGTGAGCTGGGCGTCGTCGGCGCAGTCGCCGATGACGACGCGGTAGCTGATCGGCTCCGCGGTTCCCGTGAACGCGTCGTCGGCCTCGAGCCGGACCGCGTTGTCGACGACCGTGTAGGTGCCCTCGGGACGGGTGAGCTCCGTGACGCTGGCCCCGTCGTCTCCGACCAGGGCGACGGTCGAGCCTGCGGGAGCGGTGTCGTTGTCGAGGACCGCGATGGTCGTGGTCTCCCCCGCCGCGACCGTTGCCGAGTCCTCGGCAAGATCGAAGGGGTTGACCGTGAACTCCTGCCAGTCGCCGTTGCCCGCCTCGTTCCAGGCGGAGACCCGGAAGCTGTAGGTGAGTGTCGGGTCGAGGCCTGTCACGGTGCGGGTCTTCTCGGTGCTCGCCGGGTGCGAAGCGACCGCCCAGCCCGAGCCGGAGTTCACCTCGACCACGTAGTCGAGCACGGGCGCGCCCTGGTAGGGCGCGAGCCCCGTGTCGGGGTCGGTGGTGAGGCAGTCCCAGGTCAGCGTCACGGAGGTCTTGTCGTCGGAGTAGGACGCGCATGCACCGTTCACCGGCTCAGGGGTCTTCCCGAGGATCATCACGCGCGCCGCGCTGGTGCCCTCAGCGACGGTGACGTACATCCGCCCGTTGGCGTCGAAGGAGGCCGCGCGGGGTCGTCAGGCCCGGGATGACGGTGTTGTTGGTGGCGCCGACGATGCCGGAACCGGAGTACGTGGCGACGTAGTTGCCGTCCTTGTCCCATTCGACGAGGGCGCCCGTGTTCTGCCCCCAGGCGAAGACGTGCTGCGTCTTCGGCTCGACCGCAGCGCCCATCACGACCTGGTTGGCGAACCAATCCGGGAACGCGAACTGCTTGACGACGGCGCCAGAGGCGTCACGCTTCTCGAGGAACGGGTGGACGGTCGGATCGTCGCGGAAGTTGACGAGCGGGATGTAGAGCGAGCCGTCGACGGGGTCGACCGCGACGCTGTACGGGTTGCGGTAGACCTTGTCGGGCAGGTCGAGGTCGATCGCCTTGGCGGGGGTGCCGTCCTGGTTGAAGTAGACGAGCCGGTCGGCGATCTCGGAGTTGGTGACCATCAGACCATCCGGGGTGACGGCCGACCCGGTGTGATAGAGCACAACGCCCGGCTCCCCGTGCTGGGCCCAGGGCGCGCTGAACCCGGCGCCGCCGACCAGGCTCAGGTCGGGGCCGAAGATGCTCATGGCACCCGGCTCCTTGGCCGCAAGCGGCGCGAGGGCCTCCGAGTCGGCCACGAAGGCCCTGCCGTCGGGGGTGAACGCGATCCCGCGCGGCCCGTGCTGCGTGCCGGGGGCAGGGTAGGTATAGGTGGTGCGCTCCGACGAGGGGACGTAGCGACCGCCGAGGCCGATGCTCTTGCCCGATGAGTCCCCGTTGTTCCAGACGGAGGAGGCCGAGTAGCCGCCGTTGCCTGCGTAGCTGGTGAGGTCGGCCTCCGAGGCGGCTCCTGCCTGATCCCCGGTCAGCCCGTAGCGGAACACCCGCGGGGTGCCGGTCTGGCAGGGTGTCTGCGGGAAGCCGGCCAAGCGGCACAGTAGCGCGTTGTACACCACCTTGCCGGAGTCGGTGACCCACAGCGAGTCGTCCGTCGGGCTGAAGGCCAGCCCGTAGTTGTAGGTCCGGCCGCCGAGGGTCTCGATGTCGCCGACGAAGCCCCACTTGCCGGTCCCCTGGGCCTTGCCCGGAACGGTCGTGACGCTCGTCACCGAGCCGGTGTCACCGGAGGCGGCGCGGGCTGTCCCGGCCGGGATGATGGCCGACGCGACGAGCGCCCCGGCCGCGAGCAGGCAGGCAGCCCGCGCTCGACGTGTCTTCATACACGGTACTTTCAGTAGCTGACGCGCACGACACGCGCGCGCATAGTCTACTGATAACGCGCATTGACTGCTGCGTTCACGCCCAGCTAACGACGTCGGGCGCTGCTCAGTCGAGGCCCTCGAACAGGTCGGAGGCGGGGCCGTCGCTGACGGGGAAGGGCCGCCCGAACCCGAGCATGTATGCCTCGCCTGCGCCCGGGAGTTCCTGCACGATCTGGAAGAACTGCCAGAACGGCTGGGAGGTGTCGACCTGGCTGCGGTAGTTGGCGAGCGCACGGCGGCAGATGTCGAGGTAGGGGCCGGTCTCGATGACGGCGACCACTTGGGACGGGTCGGGGCCGAAGCTGTCGGGGTCGCGCTCGTTGTCCGGCCACAGTTCGATGCCGCGGTCCTTGGCGATCTGGTACGCCTCCCGCCACATGGCGGTGTTGTGCGAGTTCCACAGCACCCGGCTGATCTCCCAGGGGGCGCCAAGTTCGGGGCGGTGCGACGGGGAGGCCGCGAGCACGGTGGCGTACATGGCGACCCGGTGGGCCTGGATGTGGTCGGGGTGGCCGTAGTTGCCGTGCGGGTCGTAGGTGATCAGCACCTGCGGACGGCGGTCGCGGATGACCTCGACCAGCAGGTCGGCCGCCTCGAGCAGGTCGGCGTTCCAGAACGCGTTCGCGGGCATCTCGGCCGGCACCGCGGCCCTGCCCTTGTCGTCGGTCGTCATGCCCGAGTCGTGGTAGCGCCCGGCGCCGCCGAGGAACAGGTGATCGGTGACGCCGATGATGTTCATGGCGTCGCCGATCTCGCCGAGCCGGTGCTGGCCGAGTTCGGTGGGCGTGTAGTGCGCCCATTCGGGGACCAGGATCTCGCCCAGCTCGCCGAGCGTGCAGGTGACAAGCGTCACCTGGGCTCCGTCGGCGAGGTAGCGGGCCATGGTTGCGGAGGTCTGGCTCGATTCGTCGTCGGGGTGCGCGTGGACGAGGAGGAGGCGGCGGTCGGCAGTCACGGCGCCCAGCATAGGTTCATCCGCGAGGTTCATCGACGTAGCAGGGTCGCGAAGTCGACGAAGTCGTCGTCCTTGGCCTTCCGCGGCGCGCCGACCATCGCGTCGGCGAGTTCGTCTGCGGCCTGCGCCACCCGACCCTCGAGCGAGACCGCTCCCGCCCCACCGAAGTCGGAGGTCGCGGCGAACACGCCGGTGCGCACCGGGAGTGCGCCCAGGTAGCTGAACAGGGGACGCATCGCGAAGTCGATCATCAGCGAGTGGCGTTCCGTGCCACCGGTGGCCGCCAGGAGGACCGGCTTGCCCGTGACGGTGCCCGGCTCGAGGATGTCGAAGAAGCTCTTCACGAGCTCGCTGATCGACGCGGAGAAGGTGGGGCTGACGACGACGAGCGCGTCGGCCTCTGCCACGTCCTCGACGACGCGGGCGAGGTCGCCCGTCGGGAAGCCGGTGAGCATGGCGTCGGTGATGGGGTGCGCGAGTTCGCGCAGTTCGACGATCTGCGCGTCAAGGTCTTCGCCCTTGAGCGCGAGCGCGTCACGCAGCCGGGCGACGATGTCGTCGCTCAGCACGCGCGTGCTGGAGGGCGACCCGAGGCCGCCGGAGATCACGACGATGCGAGACATGGTGCTTGTCCTATCGGTTGGCTGGTTGGCGGGTCCGCCGGGCGGCGGACCCGCTGCGCTCGTCAGAGCTGGTTGTCGTCCTCGGCACGGGTGCCGGTCCACTTGTCGACTTGCGGCTCCTCCATGTTCTGCTCGACGGGGCCGCCAGCGGCGGCGACCATCGACGCGTGCGTCGGGCCGTCGGGCACGCCTGCGGGGCGCAGCGCGGCGAACTCCTTGCGGAGCACCGGGACGACCTCTTCGCCGAGCAGGTCGAGCTGCTCGAGCACGGTCTTGACCGGCAGGCCTGCGTGGTCCATCAGGAAGAGCTGACGCTGGTAATCGCCCGCGTACTCGCGGAAGCTCAGCACCCGCTCGATGACCTGCTCGGGCGACCCGACCGTGAGCGGCGTCTCCCGCGTGAAGTCCTCAAGCGAGGGCCCTCCACCGTAGACGGGCGCCTTGTCGAAGTAGGGGCGGAACTCGTTGACGGCGTCCTGCGAGTTCTTCCGCATGAACACCTGGCCGCCGAGGCCGACGATCGCCTGCTCGTAGCTGCCGTGCCCGTAGTGCTCGAAGCGGCGGCGGTACAGGTCGACCATCCGGCGGGTGTGGGACGAGGGCCAGAAGATGTTGTTGTGGAAGAAGCCGTCGCCGTAGTAGGCGGCCTGCTCCGCGATCTCGGGAGAGCGGATCGAGCCGTGCCACACGAACGGCGCGACGCCGTCGAGCGGCCGCGGCGTGGCGGTGAAGCCGTGCAGCGGGGTGCGGAACTTGCCCTCCCAGTTGACGACGTCCTCATGCCACAGCTGGTGCAGCAGTGCGTAGTTCTCCACGGCGAGCGCGATGCCGTCGCGGATGTCCTTGCCGAACCACGGGTAGACAGGCCCGGTGTTGCCGCGCCCGAGCGTGAGGTCCATCCGCCCGTCCAGCAGGTGCTGCAGGGTGGCGTAGTCCTCGGCGATGCGCACCGGGTCGGTGGTGGTGATCAGGGTGGTGGCCGTGGAGAGAATGATGTGCTTGGTCTGCGCACCGATGTAGGCCATCGTCGTGGTCGGCGAGGACGCGACGAAGGGCGGGTTGTGGTGCTGACCGACGGCGACGACGTCCAGGCCGACCTCTTCCGCCTTCAGCGCGATCTCGATGGTCGCCTTGATGCGCTCGTGCTCGGTCGGCGTGCGACCGGTGGTGGGGTCGGTGGTGACGTCTCCGACCGTGAAGATGCCGAACTGCATGATTGCCTCCTTGTTGCTCTCACCAGGATACAACATGATTGAGCATTCAACTATTCCCTGGCGGTGTCACCCCTCACGGGTGAGGCTACGCCTGCTCTGCACTGACGGCGCCTAACCGAAGGGCTGGACATGCGAACGCCGCGAGCGCCTCGGCACTCGCGGCGTCACACCGGTGGTTGGCTACGCCTGGCGCTTCTGCCCCGCCCGGAGCACGAGGCCGACGACAAGCAGGATCAGCCCGAGGGCCAGTAGGCCGAACCCGACGAAGGCGAGCACGATGGCGCCGAACACCCCGGGGATGTCCAGCGGCGGCGCGACGATCACGCCGGGGCCGTCGCAGTCGAAGGAGTAGGCACCGTCGGGTTCACCGTCGCCGCCGATCTTGCCGATGGAACTGTAGGAGGTCCCGTCGTGGGTGAACGTCATCTCGGCGCCGAGGAACAGGTTCGGCTTGGCCTGCCCCGGGCTGGTCACCTGGCACGACACCTCCGGGTCGGAGGCGTAGATCACCTTCATCTCGCCCCCGGTGACGGTGACGTCGGTGGCGCCGTTGATGGTGACGATCTCGTCGGCGGCGGGGATCAGCGAGGTGAACTGGAACGCGAAGAGCCCCGCGAGGATCGCACCGACCCCCATCAGGGCGATGCCGACGATAGTGAGGATCTTCGGAGCCTTGCCCGGCGGCTTGGCCGGTGACGCGTAGGAGGGACCCTGCGGTCCGGTCGCGTAGCCCTGCTGACCCTGCTGGAAGCCGCCCTGCGGCTGAGCGTAACCCTGCTGACCCTGCTGGTAGCCGCCCTGGGGCTGCCCGTAACCCGGTTGGCTGGGCTGCCCGTAGCCCGGTTGGCTGGGCTGCCCGTAACCCTGCTGGTTGGGCTGACCATAGCCCTGGCTGGGGCCCTGGGGACCGTACCCGGGCGAGCGGCCGGGCTGGCCCGGCCCCGGCTGCTGAGACCCTGGCGTCCCCTGCGGCGCCCCGTAGGGCGAAGGGGATCCGGGGACCTGTCCTCCCGGGCCCAGGAACGGGTTCGACGGATCGTGCGGCTGCGTCATGACGCGGCTCCTCTCGGATCTGGTGCTCTTAGGGTGTCATCCCACATCGTCACAAGCCAGCGTTCTCACCTGACGATGCCGACGGAAGCTTCTGGGACCGACCTGCGGCGGCGGCGATCCGCCCCCGTCGTGGAGGATCGGATCAGTCCCGGGTCGATGGGTCCCCGCGACCCGCGCGCGGGGCCTGGATCGTCTCGAGGGGTCCGCTGAGCGTCCGCGAGCCATGGTTCTGACGCGCATGCCCGGCTCAGTTGCCGGCCACGGGGAAGCGCTCGCTGCCGAGCCACACCTCGAGCCGGTCCGCGTAGCGCCAGAGGTGCAGCCCCTTCTCGAGTGGCACCTCGGACGGGCTGCCCAGCGCCTGCCACACCTGCTCGGCGGAGATCTTTTCCAGGCGGAGCGGCGCGGCGGCGTTGGCCCTGGGGGTACCGATGATCCAGGCACCTTCCTCGCTCTGCACCAGGGTGAACTGTGAGTCCCGCTTGGTGGAGACGCCGTACTGGATCTGCAACCCGTTGACGCCGTAAGAGAGGTCGGTGGCGAGTTCGAGGATGCCCGCCTCGGTCATGTCACTCCAGGCCGCCTCCAGGGTGGCAAGGGAGGCAGGGCTCGGCTCGAAGGGCGTGAGTTCGCGGTCGTTAATGAACGCCGTCCCGGGGGTCGAGTTCGCAGCCCCCTCGTCGTAGCACCGGACGCGGGTAAGCAACGCCGTCTCGGACATGGCGTGCACGGACGCGGACTCGTACTTCTTCTCGCAGCGATCGAACTGCGTCTTGACCCGGGCGACGGCGGTCGCGACGTCGAGGTCGGCCGCGGGCATCACGGGCAGGTTGATCCCGTACGGTCGTGCGGGCGGGAGCGTGCGCCCCGACAGGTAGAGCGGCGTCGCGGTGAGCGGATCGCCCGTGATGAGGTCGACGCTGTCGACGTCCACCTCGAACCCCGCGACGGGACCGCCCTTCGCGAGCGCCTCGGTGAGCACGTCCTGGGCCACATCGATGGGCTGTGCCGGCTCGGGGGTGCACGCGACCAGCAGCGCGGCGGCAACGGAGCCGAGAAGACCAGCGATTCCACGACGCATGGGCGCCTCCTTCAAGTCGGCGCCAACCGTATCGATCTGGGGGTCCACCGAGTGGTTGCGTCGGGCGGTCGCCGCCGCTCGTCGAGCTTGTCGAGACGTCCGAAAGCCCAGCGGTGGTCACGGACCGCTCGTCGAGCTTGTCGAGACGTCCGAAAGCCGAGCGAAGGCTTCGGGCCCTTCGACGAGCTCAGCGAATGAGTCCACGAGCCCAGCGGAGAATGGGCACCCACTCCACAGCACAGGGACCGCTCGTCGAGCGTGTCGAGACGTCCGAAAGCCGAGCGGTGGCTACGGACCGCTCGTCGAGCTTGTCGAGACGTCCGAAAGCCGAGCGGTGGCTACGGACCCTTCGACAAGCTCAGGGGACGACCTCCACCCGCTCGTCGAGCTTGTCGAGACGTCCGAAAGCCCAGCGGCGGCGGTCTCGGACCGCTCGTCGAGCTTGTCGAGACGTCCGAGAGCCCAGCGGCGGTTACGGACCGCTCGTCGAGCTTGTCGAGACGTCCGAAAGCCGAGCGGCGGTTTCGGACCCTTCGACGAGCTCAGGGAACGCTCGTCGAGCTTGTCGAGACATCCGAAAGCCGAGCGGTGGTTACGGACCCTTCGACGAGCTCAGGGAACGGGGCGACGAGCTCAGGGAACCGGGCGACGACCTCAGGGAACGGCGGCGACACGCTCAGGGAACGAGACGGCAAGCACAGCCAAGGACGTCCACCGGGCGCCGGGCTGGGCGGGCGTCAGCAGACGCGCTGGGTCCAGCCGAAGGGGTCCTCGGCGCGGCCGTACTGGATGTCGACCAGGTGCTGCCGGATCGCGCGGGTCTTGACGCCTGGCTGCCCGTCGCCGACCTTCTGGACGCCCCTATCGGGCGAGTTGAAGCCGGTGATCGGGGTGACGACCGCAGCGGTGCCGCAGGCGAAGACCTCGGGGATCTGGCCAGATGCGACGCCGTCGAGAACCTCGTCGATCGTGATGGGGCGCTCGACCGGGGTGAGGTCGTGCATCGGGGCGAGCTTGAGGATCGAGTCGCGCGTCACGCCCGCCAGGATCGACCCGAGGGCCGGGGTGACGAGTTCGCCGTCGGCGGTGACGAACATGATGTTCATCGTGCCGCACTCCTCCACCCACTTGTGCTCGGCGCCGTCGGTCCACAGCACCTGGCCGCAGCCGTTGGCGGCCGCCTCCTTGGTGGCGACCAGGCTGGAGGCGTAGTTGCCGCCGCACTTGGCCGTGCCGGTGCCGCCTGGGGCGGCGCGCGTGTAGTTGGGCGTGATCCACAGCTTGACGGGCTCGGAGTAGTACGGCCCGGCCGGCGTAGCGATGACGGCGAAACGGTAGTTGTTCGCCTCGCGGACGCCGAGGTAGGGCTCCGAGGCGATCATGAACGGCCGGATGTAGAGGCTCTGCTCGTTCTCGCTGACGGGCACCCAGGCCTGCTCCAGTTCCACGAGTTGGCGGACCGAGTCGATGAACAGGTCCTCCGGGAGGGTGGCCATGGCCATCCGCTCGGCCGAGTGCACGAAGCGGGCCGCGTTGCGGTCGGGCCGGAACAGCCAGATCGAGTCGTCGTCGCGACGGTAGGCCTTGAGCCCTTCGAAGATCTCCTGGCCGTAGTGAAGCACCGCTGCGGCCGGATGCAGCGCCCACTCGGACATCGGGATGACCCGGGGGTCCTGCCAGCCGTCGCCGTCGATGTGGTCGATCACCACCTGGTGGTCCACGTAGTAGCGACCGAACCCCGGGTCGGCCAGCGCGGCATGGCGCGCGGCGTCGGTGGTGGGGGCGGTCGTGTTGGTGATCGAGAATTCGGCCATGTGGGCGATGCTATCCCCCGCGTTTTCGCCAACATCGCCCGTATCACCAACGAGGCGGTCGGTTCCCGGTGGCCCGCAGGGGTGTACAACCTAGACTCGCCGCCATGACCGAAGAGACCCGTCGCCCCACCACCGTCAGCATCGCCCGCACCGCGCCGTTGAGCTACGCGGCGACCAACTCACGCGGCACGACGATCAGCGTCGGCAGCGGTGAGACCGACGACTTCACCCCGGTCGAACTGATGATGGTCGCGATCGGCGCCTGCTCCGCCGTCGACGTCGACCTCATCACCACGCGCAGAGCGCAGCCCGAGTCGTTCGATGTCGACGTGCACGCCACCCGAGTGAAGGACGCGACCGGCAACCGGCTCGACGACATCGAGGTGGACTTCCTGCTCCGCTTCCCGGACGGTGAGGACGGCGACCGCGCGCGGAACCTGATCCAGCGGGCCATCGATTCCGCACACGACCGGATGTGCACCGTGTCGCGCACCATCGAGCTCGGTACGCCGGTGACCATGCGCTCCGTCGACGACGCCTAGCTGCACACCCCGCCGGGTGTACGTCGTCCGGCTAGGCCGAAGGCTGGGGTGAAGATCGGGGTTCTGCCCGATCAGAATGTCCGAGTGTCCGTGTTAACTTTCACCGTGACTTCCGATCAACGCGCCAGGACGCGCGCCTTCTACCACGTGCTTGGCAACTCAGCGGTGGCCATGCTCGGCACCGCGTTCCTCTGGTACGCGATCACATTCTGGGCTTACCTTGAGACCCGCTCCGTGATCACGACGGCGTTCCTCGGCGGCGCCTACATGCTGGGCATGGCGGTGCTCGGCGTCCCCTTCGGTTCGCTGATCGACAGGTTCCGCAAGCACGTCGTGATGATGGCCTCAGCCATCGGAACCACCGTGTTCTTCCTGCTGGCAGGGGCGATCTACCTGCTGGTTCCAGCGGACCAACTCATCGATCTGGCCCGCCCCTGGTTCTGGCTCTTCAGTAGCTTCGCCCTGATCGGCGCGATGCTCGCCATGATCCGCGGCCTTGCCCTCTCGACGTGCGTCACGATGCTGATCGAGTCGGACCGGCGCGTCAACGCCAACGGAATGGTGGGAACGGTCAACGGGGTCACGATGCTGGTCACCGGGGTGCTGTCCGGCCTTGCCATCGGCCAACTCGGCCTCGGGCCGGTGATCCTCATCTCCATCGTCGCGATGGCCGCGTCGCTGGTGCATCTCGCGCTGATCCGGATCCCTGAGCCGACGATCGTGCACGCCGACGGCACGCCGAAGGCCGTCGACTTCAAGGCGGCTTGGGGTGCGGTGATCGCGGTGCCCGGGCTGATCGGCCTGATCATCTTCTCGACCTTCAACAACTTCCTCGGTGGCGTCTTCATGTCGCTGCTCGACGCTTACGGCCTCGAACTGATGAGCGTCGAACTGTGGGGCATCCTGTTCGGGGTCTCCAGCGTCGGCTTCATCATCGGCGGCGCGCTGATCGCGAAGTTCGGCCTCGGATCGAGGCCGCTCAAGGCGCTGCTGCTCGCGTGCCTCTTGATGTGGATCATCTCCGGACTGTTCACGATCCGCGCCTCGGTGCCCCTGCTGGTGGCGGGGATCGTGGTCTACATGGCGATCATTCCCGTCATCGAGGCCGCGGAGCAGACGCTGCTGCAGCGGGTCGTGCCGCTGTCGAAGCAGGGCCGGGTCTTCGGCTTCGCGCAAGCGATCGAGGTCGCCGCGGCGCCACTGTCGGCGTTCCTGATCGGCCCGATCGCCGAGTTCTGGCTGATCCCCTATGCAAAGTCGCCCGAGGGGCGCCAGCAGTGGTCGTGGCTGCTGGGCGAGGGGCCAGGTCGAGGCATCGCGCTCGTCTTCCTGCTGGTCAGCATCATCGGCTTCATCCTGACGTCGATGGTGTTCTTCACCCGCACCTACCGGCGGCTGTCTGCGGCCTACGCGGCAGGCGACGTGAACGCAGACGTTACGGCGGATGCCGACGACCCTGCGGGTCCGTCTCCCGACCTGCCCGGTCCCGACGTGCTCGGCAAGGGCTACACGGAACACTGACGGGCACCGTTCGTCGAGCTTGTCGAGACGTCCGACACCACGGCCCGGCCACCGTTCGTCGAGCCTGTCGAGACGTCCGACACCACAGCGACAACCCTCGCGTCGACTCCCCAAACCAGACCCCGGCACACCAACCGGACCCTTCGACAAGCTCAGGGAACGACCCCGAGCCAGACGAAACGTGCCAACGGCGCGACCGGGCACCGCTCGTCGAGCCTGTCGAGACGTCCGACACCACAGCGACACCCACTCGGATCGACTCCCCAAACCAGACCCCGGCACACCAACCCGACCCTTCGACAAGCTCAGGGAACGACCGGGCACCGTTCGTCGAGCCTGTCGAGACGTCCGGCACCACGGCCATACCGAGCGGCTCCCTCGCCTCGCTAACCGGACCGTTCGTCGAGCCTGCCAGGACGTCCGACACCACGGCGACAACCCTCGGGTCGACTCCCCAAGCCAGACCCCGGCACACCAACCGGACCCGTCGACAAGCTCAGGGAACGGTCGCCGAGCCAGACGAAATGTGCCAACGGCGCCGTTCGTCGAGCCTGTCGAGACGTCCGACACCACTGCGACAACCCTCGCGTCGACTCCCCAAGCCACACCACCGCGCACCAACCGGACCCTTCGACAAGCTCAGGGAACGACCCCGAGCCAGACGAAACGTACCAACAGCGCGACCCGGACACCGTTTGTCGAGCCTGTCGAGACGTCCGACACCACGGCGACAACCCTCGGGTCGACTCCCCAAGCCAGACCCCGGCACACCAACCGGACCCTTCGACAAGCTCAGGGAACGGTCGCCGAGCCAGACGAAATGTGCCAACGGCGCCGTTCGTCGAGCTTGTCGAGACGTCCGACACCACAGCGACAACCTTCGGATCGACTCCCCCCACACCACACCACGGCGCACCAACCGGACCCTTCGACACGCTCAGGGAACGGTCGCGGAGCCGGCGAGACCGGCGAGTCGCCGGTCCGATGTCACACTTCGCGTCGCCCGAACGTCACATGGTCATGAACAAGGCATCGAAGGGTCCCAGCACCATCGTCATCGTCGGCGCCGGCTACGCGGGCATCGCCGCGGCCAACCGGGCCGCGCGCACTCATCGCGTCATCCTCGTCAACGAGCGGCCGGACTTCGTCGACCGGATCCGGCTTCACCAGCACCTGGCGACCGGCCGCGAGGTGCGCACCCCGCTCACCGACATGGTGCGCCGGGGAGTCCAGGTCGTCGTCGCCCGCGTCGAACGGATCGGCGACGGCGTCGTCACGCTCGCCGACGGGTCGCGACTCGACGCCGACCACGTGGTCGTGGCGAGCGGGAGCGGTGCCGGGGTCGGGACCCTGCCTTGGGCTGAGGAGGCCCGCCGCGCGCTCTGCGAACTTCCGACTGGCGGCAACGTCACGATCCTCGGGGCGGCCTGACGGGCATCGAGACGGCGACCGAGATCGCCGAGGCGCACCCCGGCCTGAGCGTGTCGCTCGTCGATCGGTCGAGGATCGGAGGAGACCTCAGCCCCGCGGCCGAGCGGCACCTCCGTGGATCGCTCGACAGGCTGGGAGTCGCGACCTTCGAGGGCGGCAGGCTCCCGGCCGCGTCGGACCTGACGATCGACTGCTCGGGCCTCACCGTCGCCCCGCTCGCCGCCGCGAGCGGGTTGCCCGTCGATGAGTCGGGCAGGCTCCGCGTCGACAGGACGCTGCGGGTGCCGGGCACCTCGCGGGTGTGGGGCGTCGGGGACGCCGCCGTGCTGGACGGTGCGCCGCATCTGCGGATGTCGTGCGCGGCGGCGCAGGCGATGGTGCCGCACCTGGTCGCCGCGATCCGCACCGTCGACGCGGGCAGGACCCCTCCTTCGTTGGATGTCGGCTTCGCGGCGCGGTGCATCTCGCTTGGTCGCAAGGACGGATTGGTCCAACTCGTTCGCGGTGACGACTCCCCCACGACCGCGATCACCGGCAGCATGGGGGCCGTGACGAAGGAACTGATCTGCCGCTACGCGTGGGGCTGCATGACGTGGCTGAGCCGGCTGTTCGCGGCCCCGCGCGGGCCCCGGGCCGCGACGATGCTCGAGACGGAGGCGGCCCGTGGCTGACGACGACGATCGCCTCGCCGACTACCTGGCCCATCGCGGCCTCGTCGTGCGTCTCGCCTACGACATCACCGGCACCTGGACCGACGCCGAGGATGTGGCGCAGCAGGTCTACGTGCGCTGGTGCGCCGTCGAGTCTCCGGTGCGCAACCCGCGCGCCTACCTCGCGAGGATGGCGACCCACCAGGCGCTCGACGCGGTGGCCGCCCGCGACCGCATCGGCTACGTCGGCGAGTTCCTCCCGGAACCACTCATCGACGGGGCCGATGCCGACCTGCTCACCGCCCACGAGGTGGAGATCGCGCTGATGGTGGTGCTCGGCTCCCTCAGCCCGCTGGAGCGGGCGGTGTTCGTGCTGCACGACGTGTTCGGGTTCACGCATCCCGAGATCGCGACCATGCTCGAGCGCACCCCCGCGGCGGTGCGGCAACTCAACCATCGGGCCAGGGCCCACGTGCAGTCGCGTCGCCCCTACAAGGAGGTGGACGAGGCGGCGCTCGGCACGCTGGTGGGCACCTTCCTCGCGGCGGCGAAGGCGGGCGACGTCGACGGACTCGTCGCGCTGCTTGCCGAGGACGCCACGCTGGTCAGCGACGGAGGCGGCAAGATCAACGCCGCAATCAGGCCGGTCGTCTCCGCGGAGAAGGTCGCCCGGTTCCTCGTCGGGGTCGCCTCGCTGCTCGATCCCGCGGGCAGCGTCGAGATCGTCGCGGCCAACGCTCGCCCGGCCTTGCTCTTCCGACGCGGCGACGGCTCGGTCGACTCGGTGCTGTGGGTCCTGGTCGGCGACGACGGCCGCGCCGCCGACCTCTACCTGGTGCGCAACCCAGACAAGCTGTCCCACCTGGAGTGACCCCCACGGCACCCGCGGCTCGCCGGTTCCCGCGAAGACACCGTAGTGCTACTACGCTGCGTAGCAGTACCGGTCGCGGCATCGAGGCTGCGGCACATCGGCATCTCGGGCGGAGGGCAGATGAGAGCGATCGTGGGTCTCGCGGCCGCAGGGGTCATAGCGCTCTGCGGGTGCACTCCGGGTGTCAACGATCCGCCGCAGGAAACCGACTCGCCTCCCGCATCGACACCCGCTGTGGCGCCCACGCCCCAGTCGACCGGGGCCGCGACGTTTCCGGAGGAGGCGGCGCGGTCGCGTGCCGAGGCGTTCCTGTCCTCGCGCGTCGAGCAGTTGGGCGCGGAGACCCACTACGTGCGGTGGGACGAACCCGTCCTGCCGAGCTACGAGTTCGCGGCGTCAACGCCGCGCCTCAAGGTCGTTGCGAGTTGCTTCGCCGAGGACTCCGGACAGCTCGTCTCGGTCACCCTCTGGCAGGGCGGAGAACGGTTGACCCGGCTCAGCTTCGGCTGCGACCCGGCCAGGGAGGCAGCTGCCGAGATCGAGCCCCACAACTTCACCCAGGATGGCTCCGTCCGGGTGGACGTATCGGATCCGGCCTCCATCCTCCTCAGCGTGCTCGGGCTCGCCGGCTAGGGGCCACTCCCGGCAGGCCGAGACGTCGCACCGCTCGTCGAGCCTGTCGAGACGTCCGACACCACAACCCCAGCCACTCCTGGCCGCTGAACTCCACCCGCCGCCTCGAGTCGGACCGGACTCCCCTAACACCACACCACCGTGCACCAACCGGACCCTTCGACAAGCTCAGGGAACGGTGTTCGGACCCTTCGACAAGCTCAGGGAACGACGCCGAGGCGCCGCACCGCTCGTCGAGCTTGTCGAGACGTCCGACACCACTACCTCAGCCGCTCAGGTCAGCTCCCCCTAACGCCACATCACCGTGCACCAACCGGACCCTTCGACAAGCTCAGGGAACGGTGCTCGGACCCTTCGACAAGCCCAGGGAACGACGCCGAGGCGCCGCACCGCTCGTCGAGCCTGTCGAGACGTCCGACACCACAACCTCAGCCGCTCAGGCCAGCTTCCCTAACGCCACAACACCGTGCACCAACCCGACCCTTCGACAAGCTCAGGGAACGGCGACCGGACCCTTCGACGAGCTCAGGGAACGAGCCTGGTACACGTCCACCTCAGCGCGGTCGTTACTTCACGCTGCACTCGATTGCGCCGTCCACGTGGACCGTGCAGGTCTTCCGCTCCGCCGTTCGCTGGATCTCTGCGGGGATCTCGTCGACCAGGGCTCGGGTGATGAGCAACTCGCTGGCGACCTCGCCGTTGTGGTCGTTCGTCCGCTCGCCGACGACCTGGCCGCCGTCGGGGTCGATGATCAACTGCGACGACTCGACCGCGTCCTTGATCCCGATCACGACGACCTGACGGCCCTCGATCGACGGCTCGTCGAGGACCGTCACACCGTCGACGGTACGGAGCACCTCGAACAGCGCGGCCCGAAGGTCGGCTGGGACGATCCCTGAGCGCAGCACGTCGGCGACGTAGATGAAGGCCTCTGCATCGCTGCCGCGACCTCGCCCCGCGGAGTCGCGGTACAGGCGGTCCCTGAGTTGGCCGACGTCCCTCGGAAGCGACGCCAGGAAGGCCGGGCTCGGCACCTGCCACGACTCCGAGCGGTACTCGTTCGAGGAGAGGTCGGTGGTCCATGGCGGGATCCCGGGCGAGGTCTCTGCCAGTTGCCGGCACGCTTCGGGGACGTCCGGGCTGGCCTCGAACACGCTCGCGTCGACGTACCAGTCGGGCTGCGACCCGTCGACCGAGACGTATTCGGTCCTCGCCTGCGAGGCGGCGCAGTCGACCGAGACCGACTCCAGTTGCCCGGCTCCTGGAAGCTGATGCCGGCGAGGTAGTGGCCCTTGCTCGTGATCTCCCAGTACTGGCCGGGCCTCGTTGCCGGATCGGCCGCGTTGATGGCCGCCCTGGATAGCGCCTCGTCCGCGCGAGCAGTGGCGCCCGAGCCTCCCAGGCTGCTCGCGCCGATCCCGACGACGAGCAGCGTTGCCGCCGCCACGGCCCCGATCCGCCATCCTCGGCGCTCGGGGGTCTTCTGCTCGGCCGTAGCGCCGGTCAGGATGGCGCGACGCTCGGCATCGGTGTAGTCGGGGGTCTCCGCCGCCGGGTCGGCGGCGCGCAGCAGGGTGTCGATGTGGGTCATGACGGTTCTCCTTGGGTGTGGACGACCGGCGCGAGGCGCGGCGCGGCGGGCTCGTCGAGGAGCCGCTGCGCGCGCTGCCGTGCGCGCATCAATCGGGGACGGGCGGCCGAGTCGCGCAGGTCGAGGACCACTGCGATCTCGGCGGGGGTCAGCCCCTCCCATGCGGTGAGCCGGAGGATCTCGGCGTCGAGCGCGGGCAACTGGGCGAGCACGCTCTCGGCGAGCGCGAGGCTCGACTGGTCTGCCCCTGGGGTTGCGGTGTCGGTCAGGGAGTGCGCGACGGCGTCGCGCAGGTTCAAGTGCCGCGCGAGTGATCGGCGCTCGTGGAGGATCACGTGTCGGGCCGTGCGCAGCAGCCACGGAAGCGCAGGCTCGGGGACGTCGCGTCGTCGACGCCAAGCGACGGCGAATGCCTCCGCCACGACGTCATCGGCCGAGTCGGGACCAACGCGTCGGACGGCGTAGGCCCGCACGGAGGTGGCGTGCAGGTCGAACAGCGCCTCAAGCCATTCGTGGTCCTGTTGGTCTCTCATGCCCCGTAGTTCCCGGCCAGGCGCTCCGCGTCACAGGTCTGTTTGGGCTGCGTTGGCCAGCTCAGTCCTGGGGGATCGTCCCGTCGAGGGTCCAGGCGAGGAACTCCTTCAGGTCGCCGGTCTCCCCGTCGCGACCACCCCTGCCGATCACCAGCGGCGCGAGCGTCGGCTGGAGCTTGACTCCACGGAGCCGCTCCTTCCAGCCGCCAGGCACCACGAGCGTGTAGTAGTTGCCGTCCGTGTCGATCGCGACCGAGTGGTTGGTACGCAGGTACCAGCCGACCTTGTCCGTCTTGACGAGGTGGCCGTCGAGGGTGCGCGCCTTGAGCGCCCTGGGGACGAGCCCGGCTGCGTCGGCGTCCTCGATGAACTGGTCGATCAGCACCTTGGCCCTGGCGGCCTCGGCGCGCGCCGCGCCCTCGTTGAGCTCGTGCCGCTTGCGGGCGGCCTTCTGCCGCTCGGAGAGTTCGTCAGCCATGCGGGTCAGCCTAACCGGAGCAACCCCCTCCACCGACCAGGGGTCGCAGCCGCATTGCGCGAACTCGCACGCGGTTACAGTGATCGCCATGAATCCCGTCGGCCCGACCTCCGACAGGCCGCGGCAGGGCTCCCTCAGTGACGACGACATCGTCGACTTCGTCTCCCCGACCCAAGCGGCAGATGCCGCCAGCAGCAGCGACGCCCCGACGCTGAGCGCAGGCCCCCGGTTCGTCCGAGTCCCGGCCTCACGCACGACCGCCTTGGCATTCGTGGTCGAACAGGTGCTGATCGCCCTGATCGGAGGCTCTCTCCTGACGGGCCTGGCCGGGTTGGGCGTGATGCTCGCGCTCGACGAGGACGCGATCGTGCTGCCCGCGTCCTGGGCCCAACTCGACTCCTTCGCGCGCAAACTGCTGCCCTTCGCCCTGCTCTCCGGGATGGCCCTGCCGCTCCCGTGGATGCTCGCGCGCGTCGCGCGAGGCTTGCTGACCGCCGGAGATGTCCGACGGTTCTGCGCGACCCCCGGCGGCGCCGTCCCGATCGAGGAGCAGCGAAAGAGCCGGGAGTCCGTCCGCGACATCCTCACCACGACGGGTTACGTGACCGCCGTAACGGGCGGGGTGCTGCTCGTCTGCTGCCTCGGCGTCACCCTGACGGCCCTCGGCGACGAGGACATGCTCGGCATCGGGCTCGTGGCGTCCGCGATTTCGGGGGTTCTTCTGTACGTGGGCGTGCGACTCGTGCGTCATCCCATCCCGATCGGGAACCCCGAGGACAACGTGCCGGGCGGTGACCTGTCCACCATCACTCGCGCCGAGGAGGCGACCGAACGGACCATCGAGGCACAGCTCGCCGCGCGCGTCTCGGAGCCGCCCAAGACACTCCCTGGGCGCTGGCCGTGGCTCGACGCCTCGGCACGCCTGGCGTGGCGGCTCGGTGGGGTCGCCACCGCCCTGGCACTCGTGATCCTGATGGGCGCCACCCTCCTCCGCAAGCCCTGTCAGGGGTGCGACGAGCGTTACTTCGGCCAGGAGGTCGAGTCCCTGTTGGGGGCGGGCCTCCTCGTCGCCTCGATCTGCACGATCGCCGCGGTTGTGCTGCTCACGCTTGCCCCACTGGGCGACGTGGTCTCGCAGCTCGGCACCGAGCGACTCGTGCGTCGGCAGGCCGACCTTCCCGGCGTTGGTGCGCTGCGGCCATCCGACAGCGCCGCCGAGCAACTGCTGCGGCTCCCCTCGCCCCTGAAGAGCCTCGGCATCATCCTCGGCATGTGGGCCGCCGCGTTCGGTTGGTTCTGGCTCTCGGCCTCGCTCGAGGCCGCCGAGGGACACCCTCCGTTCGCCGGCGGTGGCTGGATGTGGGCGCTGTTGGTGTGCCTTGGGCTTCTGACGGCGTCCGCGGTCATCCTGCGCGTGGCGCTGCGCGAGTCCGAGGCGACCGCCCACGTCGTGCGGGCCACCTGGCCCGTCGTCGACCCTCCGCCTCCGGATCCCACGACGGCCACGGACGACCCGGCCACAAGCACGGGCGCGACGACCCCGGGCGACGCGATGACCACGGACGACGTGCCTGACTCCGGTCCGCCGGCGTCCCGCTAGGATCGCGGCCGTGTCTCCTCGGACTCCCAACGTAGGCGCTTCCACGCCGCCGCGAAGGGCTCGACGACAGGCCGCAGCGGAGGGGCACTCCACGTCTCCCGTCATCACCTTCGCGCCCCCGCAGCCCGACGCCGACGAGGCGCGCCCCCAGCCAGCGCCAAGGCGGTCGGCCGACCGCGACCTGATGCTGCGCGAGGGACCCCGCTTCGTCCGCGTCCCCGCCTCGAGGACGACCGCGGTCCTCACGGTCGCAGAACACATCGTGCTGACCCTCATCGCGGGCTCGGTGGCGACCGGGGTGGCGGCGCTCGCCATGGGATTCGCGCTCGATGAGCGCCTCATCGTGCTGCCATCAAGCTGGGGCCAGCTCGACTGGTTCGCCCGCAAGCTGATCCCCTTCCCGATGTTCGGCGCGATGGCACTCGCCCCGGTCTACGGTCTGCTGCTGATCCTCCGCGGCGTCTCAACAGACGCCGACGTCCGCCGCTTCTGCGCGACCCCGGGTGACGCGATGCCCCTGGCCGCGCAGCGCGGCGAGTGGGAGAAGGTCCGACAGCGCCTCGAGCACGCCGGGTGGTCGACCCTCCTCTTCGGCGGGATCATGCTCCTGATCGGGCTCATCCTGCTGACCAAGGACACCCCGGGAACGCGGCACTACTCGCTCTGGATGATGGGCATCTCCGCCGCCATCGCGCTTGTCGGCCTGCTTGCTGTGCGGTTCCTGCCCAAGACGAAGGGCACCGAGCTCTACGTGCCCGGCGGCGACTTCTCCGTCCTGACCGCCGCCGAGAAGCAGACCGCGCGCGTCATCAAGGCACAACTGGCCGCGCGGAGCGAGGACCCACCCGAGACGCTGCCCGGGCGCTGGCCGCGGATCGACGCCCTGTCCAACCGGCTGATGATGGCCGGGCTCTGGGCGGTCGGCGTGGCGTTCGTGTCGCTGCTGGGCGCCGTCCTGCTCCGGCAGCCGTGCCGGTTCTGCGAGCCCCGCTTCTACGCCAGCCCCATCGAGGCCGCGCTGGCCGTGGTCTTCGGGATCGTCACCGTCGCGACGGTGGCGGCCGTTGTCCTGCTGACGGTCGGGCCGATGCTCGCGCTGGTCTCCAGCCTCGGCACTGCGCGACTGGTCCGCGAGCAGTCCGTGCTCCCCGGCATCGGGGAACTGCGCCCGAGCGACGAGGCGCTGCACCAACTCCTGCATCAGCCGTCGGCGCTACGCGGCCTCGGCACCGTGATCGGGATGTGGGGCTGCGCCTTCCTGTGGTTCTGGCTCTCCGCGGTCGTCGAGGCGGCCTACGGGCACGTGCCGTTCTCGGAGCACTCCTGGTGGTGGGCGCTCGCGGTGGCGGTCGTGCTGCTGATCGCCTCCGGCGCCGTCCTGACCCGGGCGCGACGCCAGAGCGAGGTGACCGGGGCGGCGGTGCGCGCCGCCTGGCCCATCGTCGACCCTCCGAGGACGATCCTCACAGCTTGGGTAGCAGGCCGAAGAAGGCGACCTCGTCGTCGCTCATCATCCGGGACCTGATCAGGAACCTGTTGCCCGTCGGCGCCTCAACACTGAAGCCGGCGCCACGCCCAGGCACGACGTCGATCGTCAGGTGCGTGTACTTCCAGTAGTCGTACTGGGACTCCGACATGTAGACCTCGATGGGCTCGAGGCCGTCGATCCGCAGCGCGTCGAGCAGCACGTCGGAGGGCCCCGTCAGGAACATCCCGACGGGGTAACACATCGGCGAACTGCCGTCGCAGCAGCCGCCTGATTGGTGGAACATCAGGGGTCCGTGCTGTGCCGTGAGGTCCTTCAGCAGGGACGCGGCCGCCTCGGTGACGTCGACACGGGTTGGTTCGCTCATGGGATTCCTTCGACGAAATGCGAGGGCGAGGGGCGAGGCCCCCGCCCTCAGGTGGGGCTCGGCGTGGGAACGTGCCGAGCCGGTCTGTCAGAAGAAGCCCATGGCTCCCTCGGCGTAGGAGACGAGCAGGTTCTTGGTCTGCTGGTAGTGCTCCATCATCTTGAGGTGGTTCTCGCGGCCGATGCCCGACTGCTTGTAGCCACCGAAGGCGGCGTGCGCCGGGTACTGGTGGTAGGTGTTGGTCCAGACACGGCCCGCCTCGATGGCCCGGCCCGCGCGGTAGGCGATGTCACCGGTGCGGCTCCACACGCCCGCCCCGAGCCCGTACAGGGTGTCGTTGGCGATCGAGATGGCATCGTCGAAGTCGGTGAAGCTCGTCACGGCGAGCACCGGCCCGAAGATCTCCTCCTGGAAGATGCGCATGTCGTTGGTTCCCTCGAACACCGTCGGGGCGATGTAGTAGCCGCCGCTCAGGTCTCCGCCCAGGTCGACGCGTTCGCCGCCGGTGAGGAGCTTGGCCCCCGCCTGCTTGCCGATGTCGATATAGGACAGGATCTTCTCGAGCTGGTCGTTGGAGGCCTGCGCGCCGATCATCGTGTTGAGATCGAGCGGGTTGCCCTGGATGATCTTGCCGACGCGCTCCAGGCCGTCGCCGAGGAACTGCTCGTAGATCGAGCGCTGGATGAGCGCGCGCGAGGGGCAGGTGCATACCTCGCCCTGGTTGAGCGCGAACAGCGTGAACCCCTCGAGCGCCTTGTCGTAGTACGCGTCGCCCGACTTGGCCGCGACGTCCTCGAAGAACACGTTGGGCGACTTGCCGCCCAGTTCGAGGGTGACGGGGATCAGGTTCTGCGAGGCGTACTGCATGATGAGGCGCCCGGTGGTCGTCTCACCCGTGAATGCCACCTTGCGGATCCGCTTATTCTGGGCCAGCGGCGCGCCGGCCTCAATGCCGAAGCCGTTGACGATGTTGACGACGCCCGCGGGGAGCAGGTCGCCGATGATGTCGAACAGGAACAGGATCGACGCGGGGGTCTGCTCGGCGGGCTTGAGCACCACACAGTTGCCTGCTGCGAGCGCAGGGGCGAGCTTCCACACGGCCATCAGCAGCGGGAAGTTCCAGGGGATGATCTGGCCGACGACACCGAGCGGCTCGTGGAAGTGGTAGGCGACGGTGTTCTCGTCGAGTTGGCTGAGGCTGCCCTCCTGGGCGCGCAGCACGCCCGCGAAGTAGCGGAAGTGGTCGATGGCGAGCGGGATGTCTGCCGCGAGGGTCTCGCGGACCGGCTTGCCGTTCTCCCACGTCTCGGCGACGGCGATCGCCTCGAGGTTCTCCTCCATCCGGTCGGCGATGCGATTGAGCACCAGCGCCCGCTCGGCGGGTGAGGTCTTCTTCCAGTCGGCGAAGGCCTTCCAGGCGACGTCGACGGCGCGGTCGATGTCTTCGGAGGTGCCGCGGCCAACCTCGGTGAACGGCTTACCGGTGATGGGGGTGATGTTCTCGAAGTACTCGCCCTTGATCGGGTCGACGAACTCGCCGCCGATGTAGTGACCGTAACGAGGCTTGTACTGTGCCTTGGCGCCCGGCTGACCCGGCGCGGCGTAGGTGCTGGATGCGGTTACTGCTTCCTCGGTCAACGTCATATCGGGGTGTCTCCTTTGACTTGTGCGTCGCGCTCCCGGTGGGACCCGACCAAGGCGTCCCCGGCGACGATGTGGCAACGCTAGTGAGCAGAAGGTTGCACCTAGGTTGCGTCGAGCCTCTCGACGCGGGCCAGCACGCCGGCCCGCTTGGGCGACTTGGCGGGCAACTGTTCGAGGATCAGCATCAGGAGGTCTCGGTCGTCGGCCCCCGCCTGGGTGTCGGCGAAGGCGAGCAGCACCTCGGGGCTCGCCTCTGCCATCAGCGCCTCGCGCAGGGTCGCCCGGACGGTGTCGCGGAACTCGGTGACCCCTGGCGCCTCCGATTCGGGAAGCACGTCGCCGCGGTAGGCCGCGAGTGCGACCCGGTGCGCCCCCCTGTCGAGCAGGCCGAGCACGCCGTGCGCGTCGGTGGTCATGGTGCCGACCAATCGGTAGGGGCGGGAGGCGAGGTCGATGTCGGAGGTCGCGCGGCGCAGCGCCTTGCGGAGCCGGACGATCTCGGGGCGCAGCGTCGCTGGGTCGCCGCCCTCGCCGTAGACAAGTTCGGCGAGGCGCTCCGCGGAGAGGCCCGCGGGGTTCAGGCGCAGCAGGAGCAGGATCTCGGCGTGGCGGCGCCCGAACTCGATGACGGAGGCGCCGTCGTCGCCCTGCAGTTCGAGCGCGGCGCGCTGCCTGCCGAGCACCTGGAGGGTCGCTTGGTTCACCCGGCGCCTGCGCGGCGGCCGGTGCTGCGCCGTCGCCTCCCGGGCACGCAGCCGCGAGATCAGCAGTTCGGACTCGACGGCGCGGGCGGTCGCGTCGACCAGCAGTTGAGCCTGCGGTGTGATCGCCTGGGTGCCGCCGGTGATGTCGATGACCCCGATGACGCGCCGGGTCTCCGGGTCCCGGACGGGGGCCGCGGTGCAGGACCAGGGCGCGACGCGCAGGTTGAAGTGTTCGGCGCCGTGGATCTGGACGGAGCGGCCAAGTTCGATCGCGGTGCCGGGCGCGGAGGTGCCGACGGCGCCCTCGGACCAGTTGGCGCCGGGGATGAATCCCATGTCACCGGTGCGGTTGCGGATCTCGCTGTCTCCCTCGATCCACAGGAGCCGCCCGGCCGCGTCGCCCACAGCGACGACGATGCCCGAGTCGCGCGAGCCGCCCGGCAGGAGCAGGCCGCAGATCAGGTCGAGCGTGGAGGCGAGCGGATGCCCCCTGAGGTACTCGTCGAGTTCGTCGCCGGTCAGGTCGATGGGGGGAAGTCCCTCGGCGCGCACGCTGCCCGCCATCGAGCGGCGCCACGAGTCGCGGATCAGGGACCGGATGTCGTCGAGCGGCCCCGCGTCCGGGTCGTCGGTGAGGAGAGATGCCCGGGCGCGCTCGACCTGGCGACGCGTCTGGGCCGCGTCACGATCCTCTGACCAGGGCGACGACAAGAGGGCTCCGTTCCGGGTTGGAGCTGAGAGATTCAGTCTAAGTCGACGGGGCCGCATTACAAGGGCTTGTCAGCGACCACCGCTGGGTGAGCCATGAGGGACGCGCAGCGGACCTCATCGGTCGAAGCCTCTCGACGATCCACGCAGACCCAGACACCACCCCGATGCCTCAACGGAGGCTGGAAACAGACCCCGCGGACCTCACCAGGTTTCGACCGATGTCGACCGCTCCGCGATCGACATGGCTCAACCAACGACCGCTGGGTGAGCCATGAGGGCCGCGCAGCGGACCTCATCGGTCGAAGCCTCTCGACGATCCACACAGACCCAGACACCACCCCGACGCCCGACAGCAGTCCCCGTGCACCTCACGAGGTTTCGACCGATGTCGACCGCTCCGCGCTCGACATGGCTCAACCAGCGGGCGACCCTCCGCGCCCGACATGGCTCAACCAACGACCGCTGGGCGAGCCATGAGGGACGCGCAGCGGACCTCATCGGTCGAAGCCTCTCGACGATCCACGCAGACCCAGGCACCACCCCGACGCCTCGACGGAAGAAAGGAACAGACCCCGCCAAACGTCACCAGGTTTCGACCGATGTCGACCGCTCCGCGCTCGACATGGCTCAACCAACGGACCGCTGGGTGAGCCATGAGGGACGCGCAGCGGACCTCATCGGTCGAAGCCTCTCGACGATCCACGCAGACCCAGGCACCACCCCGACGCCTCGACGGAGGCTGGGAGAAGACTCAGCGAACCTCACCAGGTTTCGACCCCGAAGGCAGTCCCCCGTGAACGTCACCAGGTTTCGACCGATGTCGACCGCTCCGCGCTCGACATGGCTCAACCAGCGGGCAACCCTCCGCACTCGACATGGCTCAACCAACGACCGCTGGGCGAGCCATGAGGGACGCGCAGCGGACCTCATCGGTCGAAGCCTCCGGACGATGCGCACAGACCCTCCACCGCGCCGACTTCCCAGCCGACGCCCGACAGCAGTCCCCGTGAACGTCACCAGGCTTCGACCCCCGAAGGCAGTCCCCGTGAACGTCACCAGGTTTCGACCCCCGAAGGCAGTCCCCCGTGAACGTCACCAGGTTTCGACCGATGTCGACCGCTCCGCGCTCGACATGGCTCAACCAGCGGGCAACCCTCCGCGCTCGACATGGCTCAACCAACACCGCGCTCGACATGGCTCAACCACCACCAAGCGTTACCGAATAGTTACACGTGTAATTGACGCGCGTAACCACCGTCGCGTACTCTGGATGCATGGCCACATCGGCGTCGCAGTCCCCGAGCAGACCCGCCACCAGCGCGGATGTCGCGAAGCGTGCCGGCGTCTCGCGCGCCACCGTCAGTTACATCCTCAACGACAAGCCCGGGCACAGCTTCACCCCCGAGACCCGGGCCGCCGTGCTGCAGGCCGCGCACGACCTGGCCTATCAGCCCAACGTCGCGGCGCGCTCGCTCGTCGGAGGAGCTGGCCCGATCGTCATGGTGATGTCGCACCTCCCCCACAACGAGATGACCACCGCAGCCGTGGCGACCATGTCGACGGCGTTCGCCATGCGGGGAGTACTCACGACCGTGCTGCAGGTCTCCGGCGACCTCGACTCGACCGTCGAGGCCATCACCGCCCTCAACCCGCGGGCCGCGATCCTGGCCTTCCCCCCGCAGGCGAACTGGGCGACCGGCTCCGCCAGGCGGGCCTCCAGGTGATCGGGTTCACGCAGGAGGACGGCGAGTTCTCCATGAGCCGCATCCAGGTGGCCACCCTCGCCGACCGCGGTCACGCGCGGCTCGCCTTCGCAGACGTCGTCGACTCCGGCAGTTTCGGCGTCCTGCCACGCAGGGCCGAGTTCACCGATGCCTGCACCGAAAGGGGCCTGGACGGCTCGGTCGCCGCCGAGTTCGCCCGCGACGGCGTGGGCGCCGCCGACATCATCGCCGGGTGGCACCGCGACGGGGTCACGGCCGTGTGCGCCTACAACGACGAGATCGCGCTCGCGGTGCTGTTCGGCATCCGCGAGGCGGGCCTCTCCTGCCCCCGCGACATCGCGGTGATCGGCTGCGACAACATCCCAGCCGCGGCGGTGGCCTACCCTCCCCTGACGACCGTCGGCTTCGACGTCGACGGCGGCTCCTCCTGGATCGCTTCCGCGGTGCTGCACCGTCTCGGCCTCGCAGACGAACCTGAACCCCCGGCGGGGGCCCTGTTCGGCATCGTCGAGCGCGCCTCCGCCTGACCAACCCTTCCCCGACCGCCACGAACGAGCCAACGTCGGCTCGACCGGAAAGGAACCCCATGCCATCTCAGCCGGGCGAAGCACGCCCAGAATCGACCCCCTCGACCTCAACGTCCTTCCGCACGGTCGAAGACACAACCATCCCGGAGAGGATCACGGCATGACAGGCACGCTCAACCACCGGTCGCTCATCGACCAACTCACCCTCGAGGAGAAGGCGGCGCTCACCTCCGGCGCCAACTTCTGGAACACCGAGTCGATAGACCGGCTCGGCATCCCGTCCATGATGCTCACCGACGGGCCGCACGGGGTCCGCAAGCAGGGAGGAAAGGCCGACCATCTGGGGCTGAACAAGTCGATCCCCGCGACCTGCTTCCCCACGGCCGCGACGCTGGCCAACAGTTGGGACGTTGACCTGCTCGAGGAGGTCGGCGACGCGCTCGGCGCCGAGGCCGCCGCGGAGGACGTCAGCGTGCTGCTCGGCCCCGGTCTCAACATCAAGCGAAACCCGCTCTCAGGCCGCAACTTCGAGTACTTCTCGGAGGATCCGCTGCTGTCGGGCACCCTTGCGGCCGCGTTCATCCGCGGCGTGCAGGGGCGCGGGGTGGCCGCCTGCCCGAAGCATTTCGCGGTGAACTCGCAGGAGACCCACCGGATGAGCGTCGACGAGATCGTCGACACCAGGGCGCTGCACGAGATCTTCCTCGAGGGATTCCGGTTGGCCGTCACGCAGGGCCGCCCGCGCACCATCATGAGCTCGTACAACAGGGTCAACGGCACCTTCGCGCACGAGAACGGCTACCTCCTCACCGAGGTGCTGCGCGACAGGTGGGGCTTCGACGGCATGGTCGTCTCCGATTGGGGCGGCTGTAGCGACCGGGTCGCGTCAATCGAGGCGGGAGGCTCCCTCGAGATGCCATCGGCCGACGGCGTGACCGACCGCGAGGTCGTCGACGCCGTCACCTCCGGTCGCCTGGACGAGGCGACCCTCGACCGCCGCGTCAACGAGGTCCTCACCGTCGTGTTCGGGACCCGGGACGCGGTCGCCACCGACGCCAGCGCCCCACTCGACCAGGACGCCGCGCACGCCAGGGCCGTCGACGCGGCCCGCCGCTCCATCGTGCTGCTCAAGAACGGCGGGGCGCTGCCGCTCGACGGGGAGCGCCTCGCCGTGATCGGCGACTTCGCGGAGACGCCGCGGTACCAGGGCGCAGGCAGTTCGCTCGTCAACCCGACGAGACTCAGCGCCGCGCTCACCGAACTGCGTCGCCGTCGCGACGTCGTCGGCTACGAGCCGGGCTTCGCGCGCCTCGGCGCCGCCTCCCCGAAGCGGCTCGCCCGCGCCGTCAGGCTCGCCGAACGCGCCGACGTGGTCGTGGTGTTCCTCGGCCTCAGCGAGGCCGCGGAGACCGAGGGGCTCGATCGCACGCACCTGCGACTGCCGGAGAACCAACTCGCCCTGATGCGCGAACTGATCGCCCTCGAGCGTCGGATCGTCGTCGTGTTGTCGGGCGGCGCCCCCGTCGAACTGCCGTTCGCAGACGACGTCCACGCGATCGTGCACGGCTACCTGGGCGGCCAGGGCGGCGGGGAGGCGATCGTCGACGTGCTCACCGGCGCCGTCAACCCGTCCGGGAAGCTCGCCGAGAGCTACCCGATCCGCTACGGAGACGTGGCCTCCTCGGCCTCGTATGCCCGCGGCGAGGCCACGGCGGAGCACCGCGACTCGATCTTCATCGGCTATCGCTACTACGACACCCTCGGCAAGCCGGTCCAGTACCCCTTCGGTCACGGCCTCAGCTACACGCGGTTCGACTACTCGGACCTGACCGCCTCCCCCGAGTCCGTCACCGTGACCGTCACCAACACGGGAGCCGTCGCGGGGGCGGAGATCGTGCAGGTCTACGTCGCCGCGGCCGACGGCGGCTTCCGCGCAGCGAAGGAACTGGCCGGCTTCGCCAAGGTCGACCTGGCCCCAGGAGAGTCACACCGGGTGACGATCGCGCTGCGCGAGCACGCCTTCGACTACTTCAACGTCGATCTGGACCGGTTCGTCACCGAGGGTGGCGAACGCGAGGTGCTCGTCGGGGCCTCCTCCCGCGACCTGCGGCTCAGCACGACGGTGAACGTCGACGGCGACGAGGCGGACTTCCCCTACTCGGCCGACGACCTGCCGCGCTACCACTCGGGCGAGGTGAAGGCAGTCACCGCCGAGGAGTTCAGCACCCTGCTCGGCCGACCGCTCCCCGACCCCGACTGGAGAAGGGAAGCCGACCTCGGCTACAACGACATCCTCGCCCAGGGCGCCGACCGCCGCGGCCTCGGCCGCCTGCTCGTCAGGGCCGTCACCCTGACGCGCCGGGTCCTGATGCGGGCAAACAAACCCATCGAGGCCAACTACACCCACTTCGTCCTTGACCTCCCGTTCCGCAACGTCTCGCGGATGTCGGGGGGCCGGGTGAATCCGCCGATGCTCGACGCCCTGCTCGTGGCGATCAACGGCCATCCGGTGAAGGGGCTGCGTCGCCTCATCGCCGCCAACCGCGACCGTCGTCGCACCGACCACAACTGAGGAAAGCACATGGAAACCAGAAAGCAGACCAAGTCCCGGGTCGTCGACGAGGTGGCGGCCGAGAAGGCACGCCGCAAGGAGCGGTCGGCCGAACTGGCCGCGATGACCCCCGAGGACCGAGCCGCCGCCAAGGCGTCCGACAAGGCCGCGGCCAAGGCGTCGGCCAAGCAGCGCAAGGCAGACGTGAAGGCCATGACCGGCGAGGAGAAGAAGCTCGCCAAGCGCCACGACCGGATGTACCGCAAGGTGTGGCACCGGCCGCGGCGCGCGGTCGGCTGGATCGCCGTCCTCCTGGTGGTCGCCCTGCTCGCCTCCTTCGTGACGCCATACGTCCGCGACCTCTCCCGCCTGTTCGACACCCCCATCGACTCATCGACCGCAGCAGGAAAGGCGGCCCGCGAGAACGCGGCGGTGGTTGCCGAACAGATCTCCGACGAGGGCATCGTCCTGCTCAGCAACGACGGGACGCTCCCGCTGCGCGACAAGGGCGTCAACGTGTTCGGCTTCTCGTCGTTCGCGCTTCGCTACGGGGGCGGCGGCTCCGGTGGCGCCGACCAGTCCAGCTCAAAGAACCTCTACCAGGGCCTGACCGACGCGGGCGTCGCCTTCAACGAGACGCTCTACGACTTCATGATCGAGCAGGGCGCCGACCCCGACAAGAAGAGCGACTCCGGCCTGCTGTCCATCCTGCTGCGCATGTTCAGCGCGCCCGAGCCTGACGAGCCCGAGGTGACCTACCTGAGCGACGCGGCCCTCGCGCAGGCAAAGGAGTATTCGGACGTCGCCCTGGTCGTCGTCGGCAACGGCGGCGTGGAGGCCTCTGACTTCACAACGGACCAGTTGCGGATGCCCGCCAACACCAAGGCCCTGCTCGACCGGGTCACGGGCGCCTTCGACAAGGTGATCGTCGTCGTCAACAGCGGCAACACCATGGAACTCGGCTTCCTCGATGAGTACCCGCAGATCGTCTCGTCGCTGTGGATCGGAACCCCCGGCCCGGTGGGCGCCGTCTCCCTCGGGAAGGTCATCGCCGGCGACGTGAACCCGTCCGGTCACCTCACCGACACCTACGCATACGACGTCACCACCGCGCCCGCCGCCGAGAACTTCGGCGACTACAAGTACGACAACATCAAGGGCAGGGCGCTGATCAACTACGAGGAGGGCATCTACGTCGGCTACCGCTACTACGAGACCCGCTACCTCGGCGACGAGCCAGGCTACGCCGACGCGGTCCAGTTCCCGTTCGGGCACGGCCTGAGCTACACCGACTTCGACTGGAAGGCAGGCACCGCGGCCGTCACCGGAGACGAGGTGACGGTGCCCGTCGAGGTCACCAACACCGGAGACGCCGCGGGCAAGGACGTCGTGCAGGTGTACTTCTCCGCTCCCTACACCGAGGGCGGCATCGAGAAGTCCGCCATCGAACTGGCGGGCTTCGCGAAGACCTCCGACCTGGCACCCGGACAGTCCGAGACAGTGACCGTCACGTTCCCCGTCCGCGACATGTCGTCCTACGACATGGGAGATCGCCAGGCCTACGTGCTGGAGGCGGGCGACTACGCCGTCAAGGTCGGCCACGACGTGCACGACGCCGAGACGGTGCTGACGCACACGGTCGCCACGGACGTCGTCTACGACACCGACGAGGTGACGGGCACCAAGCTGGAGAACCGGTTCGGCTACGCCGACGGCGACCTGACGTACCTGTCGCGCTCCGACTGGGCCGGGACCTACCCGGACGGCGCCGACACCGACCTGACCGCCTCCGACGCGCTTCTGGCCGCGATGACGGAGCGTCCCGCGAAGGCCGAGGGCGACCTGCCCATCTTCGGGGCTGACAACGGCATCGCGCTGGGCGACCTCAAGGGCGCCGCCTTCGACGACCCGCGCTGGGAGCAGTTCCTCGACCAGTTCACGCTCGACGAGTTGATGGACGTGTTCGAGCGCGGCGCCTACAAGACGCAGGACATCGAGCGCCTCGGGGTGCCGTCCGCCGTCCTGCTCGACGGCCCGGCCGGGATCAACTTCCTGTTCGGCAAGGTGACCGCCGCGTCCTACCCGACGGAGGCCGTCATCTCGGCGACGTGGAACGAGGACCTGGCACGTCAGATGGGCGACGCCGTCGGCCAGGAGGCCAACGCGTACGGAGTGCACGGCTGGTACGCGCCCGGCATGAACCTGCACCGCACCGCTCAGGGCGGCCGCAACTTCGAGTACTACTCGGAGGATCCGCTGCTGTCGGGTCGGATCGCTGCGGGGATGACGGCGGGCGCTGAGGAGCGCAACGTAATCGTCTTCATCAAGCACTTCGTGGTCAACGACCAGGAGACCAACGCCCGCTCCAGCATCAACGTGTTCCTCAATGAGCAGGCGATGCGCGAGCTGTACCTGCGGCCGTTCGAGATCACGGTGAAGGAGGCGGCGCCGCGCGGCGCGATGTCGAGCTTCTCGCACATCGGCCACAAGTGGGCGGGCGGGAACCCCGAACTGCTGGGCGACGTCCTCCGCGACGAGTGGGGCTTCGAGGGCCTGGTCAGCACCGACGCGGTGCTCGGGGACTTCATGGACCCGACCCTCGCGGTGCGCCACGGCAACGATCTGATGCTCGACATGCTGACCCCGACGGGAAACATCAAGAAGCTGGAGAAGGCGTACCAGGACGATCCGGTCGGGATCGCCAACGGGCTGCGCGACCGGGTGCACACGACGCTGTTCGTGCTCCTGCAGACGGAGCTCGACCTGCCCGAGTGATCGGGGATCGCCTGCCCGAGCGATCGGAGGGACGGCCCGCCTGAGTGCTCGGCGGTCGACCCACCGGAGTGATCGGAGGGACGACCCGCCTGAGTGCTCGGAGGACGACCTACCGGAGTGATCGGAGGACGACCTACCGGAGTGATCGGAGGACGACCTACCTGAGTGATCGGGGGTCGCCTGCCTGAGTGATCCCCGGGGGGAATGAGTGGCGCGGGTCGGAACACGGTTCCGGCCCGCGCCGCCGCGTCTCCTCCCGCCGTCCGGTGGCGGGGTGCGGTGCGGGTATGTCGTTGAGCATGTTTGGTTGCTCTTTGCCGCGCGCGGCCTTGTTGAACGTTCGAATCGCAAACGAGTTACCAAACATGCTCAAACCCTTGCCAGCGACGGTCCCACGCCGCCTCTTCCCGCGGGTCGTCCAGCGCCTCGACCGCCCGGAGCGGGTCAGCCTTGTGCCGTGCGCCACTCGAGATATGCGGCGCCGCGCGGCGACAACTCGTAGCCGACGTCGTGGCTGATCGTCAGGCCCAACGCCTTCAGTTTTCGGATGTCGACCTTCAGCGGCAGCAGGTCGACGCCCCGCTCGGCGGCCAGCACCTTCGACACGACGCGCGGGTTGTCGCGGATCCACATCAGCACGTCCACCGTCCATACGCCGGTGGGGCGCTTGTCGAGACGGTCCAGCCGCCTCACGAGATCGGCCAGGTCGTCGTCTCCAGGGGCCGCCTCGCGAAGGGCCAGCCGTGGATCCTCACCGGCCCACTCGACCTGGATCCGGTAGACGTGCTCGCCGCCCTTTGCCGACCGCTCGCGACGTGGGGCGTCGGGGTCGCGCGGCCGCAGCATCTTCCTCAGCGCGTCGGCGTCCTTGAACCCGGCTACCTTCGCGGCCCGGTCGCTGACCTTGGCGAGGTCGGGCACGCGCGTGACCCTGGTAAACCGGATCAGGCCGGCCGGGGTCAGTTGGGTGCCTCCGGCCTTCACCCGCGGCGCGTCCCAGCGCCGGTACTGCGTCGTGATCCGACCCTCCCGGATGCCGTCGGCCGTCGCCTTGGTGATGAGCACGCGAACATCGTCGCACGGGGTCGGCGCCAGCAGGGGGGTTCGCCCACCGTCACCGCTCCGATCGCCCGCGCCCCCGAGGACGGCGAACGGCCCAGGGGATCTCTCCCCTGGGCCGTCGCTCGTCAGGCGGTCAACCGGTCACCGGTGGACCTGTCGGGACGGTCAGCCGGCGGCGCCGGTATTCGGCGGCAGCGGCCTCTTGCCCGTGATGGTGACCGTCACCGAGGCCTTCGGGCCGTCAGTGCCGATCTGCGCGGTGTTGGTGAACTCCTCGAACAGGTCGCCCTGCGCCAGCCACACCTGCAGGCGGTAGCTGAACGAGATCGCCGTGCCCTCGGCATTCCAGGTGGCCTTGCCCAACTCGGTGCGCGGCTTGTCCGGCTGAGTCAGGTCGTCGAAGACCGTCACCTCCTTGTCGGTCTCACCGGCCACGTCGAACGCGACGGCGTCGCTGGCGTTGAGCGAGTGCTCGCCACCGGTCAGGTCGACATAGGTCACCTCGGCCGCGACGGTGGAGTCGTCGGCCTTCGTCGGGGTGCCGGTGCACGAGTAGGCGATGCTCGCCTCGTCGCCCGCCGGGACCACGACCTGCTGACCGGGCGTCTCCGGGTCGGCATCGCTGGCGGGCAGAGCGCACTCCATGCCAGCGGGGCCGGTCAGGTTGGCGATGGTCGCCATGACGTCGACCTCGTTCGGGTTGGTCAGCACGAGGGTGCCGCTCGCCCCGAAGCCACCGTCGCGGTAACCGGCAGGGATGGCGTCAACGACGTAGTCGAACTCGGCCTTGCCACCCTGGACGACCTTGCTTGTGGCGTCCACGTTCTTGGCGATCTCCCACAGGTACTCGCGGTCGAAGCTGCCCGCTCCGTCGATGCTCAGCCCGATCGGCGCCTGCGGGCAGATGGTCGCGGTTGCCGTGTCGGAGGCGAGCACCGACGACTCGGTGCGCACCATCGCTGCGGGTGCCCGGGCGAGGATGCGGGTCTGGACCCATGCCGTGTTCTCCACGACCTCGCACGCGGCGTCGATGCCCTCGAACTCGAGGGTGTACTCGAACATCGCGGGCGCGTCATCGGCCGAGACGATGCCGAGCAGTTCGGGCTCCGCATCGGCGTCGCCGAGGTCGTCCATCACGGAGACCGACTGGTTGCGCTCGTTCATCCATAGCTCGACCGGGATGGCCTCGGTGGTTGCCGAGCCGCCGTCCCAGGTGATGGTCGCCTGGTTCGTGAGGGTCTCGTAGTCGGCCTCGTCCAGCGCGGTGAGGTCGCACTGGTAGTTCAGCGTCACCGAGTCGCTGGCCGCGACGTCAACCTGGAAACCGTCGGCCTCCGGGTCGGCGTCCTCGACGTCACGGATGGTGCAGGTACCGGTACCCGCGCTGAGCGTGTCGGCGACGGTTGCCGTCACGCTGCGGAAGTCGTTCGGGTTCGTGACGACGATCGCCCCGGCGACGTTCCAGTTGCTGTCGGTGTAGCCGTCGACGTCGGCCGTCACGACGTAGTCGATGCTGGCCTTACCGTCGGAGTCCGCGGTGACGGTGTCGCTCTGGCCCTCGGCGAGGCTCTTGTCGATGCTCCAGCGGAACTCGCGCTGGTACGAGCCACCCGCCGTCTTGGAGACGGTGAGGTCGGCCTCGCGGCAGGCCTCGATCGTGGCGCTGTCGCTGCCGAGCGGCACGTCACCGCCCCAGATCGTCGCGATGTTGGGGAACTCCTGACAGGTGCCAGCCTTCTCGACGGTCCACGTCACCTCGTAGCTCTTGCTCTGCTCGCCGTCGGCGACCGAGACGCTCCACGCCGGATCGAACGTGAAGTTGCTGTCGGTGACGGTGACGGTGTCGTTGATCGGATGCTGCGACCAGCCCGACTCAGCAACGTCGACGACCTTGGTCGCCGAGGCCGCGGGAGTATGTGCGGCCGCGGCATCCCACTCGACCTTCGCCGTGTTGGTACCCGTGTAGTCCGGCTGATCCGTGAACGCGCACGCGTAGGTGAACACCACGCTCGACGAACGCGGGACCACGTACTGGAACCCGGCCTTCTCCGGATCGGCGTCGACGGCCGCGGCCTCGTCCTTCACACCCGTGACAGAACACGACGCGCCAGCACCCAAGGCCACCTCATCGGTGACCGTCGCCGAGACGTCCTGGAAGGAGTTCGGGTTCGAGACGGTGATCTCGCCCTCCATGACCCAGTTGCCGTCCTCGTGACCGGTCGGCGTCACCGTCACGTCGTAGCCGACGGTGACCTTGCCGGTCTCCTGGTCCGCGGTGAACGGCCCGTCGCCCTTCGGGGTCTTGGTGATGTTCCACAGGTAGGAGCGGTCGAACGAGTTGACCACGTTCTTGTCGACGGTCAGGTTGGCGCCGCGGCAGGCGTCGATGGTGGCCGAGTCGTCGACGGTGAAGCCGTCGTCGGCGACCAGGGTCGCCTTGTTCGGGAACGCCTTGCACGTGCCAGCGGCTCCGACGTTCCAGACCACGGAGTAGTCCTTGGTGACCTTGCCTCCGGCAAGGTCGACCGTCCACGGCTCAGGCACGGCCGGGTCGGTGATGACGGCGGAGTCATTCTTCTGCGTGACGACCCAGGCGGCCGCCGCGACGGGGGTGGTGCCCGTCACGCTGCCGTTGGGGCTCGCGATCGCCGCCTTGTCCCAGGTGACGGTGGCGGTCGCGGTGCCGGCGTAGGACGGCTTGGTCGGGTAGCTGCAGGTGTAGCCACGGGTGACCGAGGCTCCCTTGGGGACCAGGATCTGGAAGCCGGGGGTGGCGGCGTCGGCGTCAGGCCCGGCGACGGTGCACACCGATCCGCCACCGAGGTTGTCGGCGACGGCGACCGTGGCGAGCACGTCCTGGAAGTCAGTCGGGTTCGTCACGATGACAGTTCCTGCCGACGTCCACGACTTGTCATCGAAGCCGTTCGGCTCCGCGGCGACGGAGTAATCGACGGTGACGTTGCCCTCGGCGTCGGTGTAGAACGGCCCGTCCGGGGCGACCTTGTCGATGCTCCAGGTGTGCCAACGCTGCAGCGCACCGGACCAGGTCAGGCTGGCGCTCAGGTCCTTGCCGCGGCAGGCCTTGATGCGCTCGGTGTCCGAGGTGGCGAAGCCGTCGCTTCCGGTCAGCGCTGCGGTGTTGTCGAAGTCCTTGCAGGTCCCTGCGGTCCCGACGTTCCAGGTCACCGAGTACTTCTCGGTGTGGGGCGAGTCGGCGAGCGCAACGGTCCAAGGCGCGGGCGCGTGGGCGTCGGTGAGGGTGGCGGTCTCGTTGTGGAGCGTCACCAGCCAGTCGGCCGCCTCGATCGGCGCGGTGCCGGTCGCGGTCGCGTTCGTGGTGTGCGCCGCGTCCTTGTCCCAGGCGACCGTCGCGGTGTTGGTGCCGTCGTAGGAGGGCTTACCGGTGAAGGCGCACTCGTAGACGAAGACGGCGGTGCCGGACGCGGGGACCGTGTGGGGCAGCGTCACCGAGGTGACCTGGCCCAGCGGGCCGACGACGCCGGTGATGGTGCACGTGGCCCCGCCGCCCAGGTCGGCGACATCGGTCGGGGTGACCGCGACGCCCTGCCAGGTGTTGGGGTTGGTGACGGTGATCCGGCCGTTGGCCTTCCAGTTGGAGTCGGTGCCTGCGCTTGCGGTGCTGACGACCTCGTAGCCGACCGTCACGTCACCCGTTGCCGGGTTGGCCGCGAAGGGCTGCTGGCCGGTGGCGTTCTTGACGACCGTCCATTCGTAGCCGCGGTCGAGCGAGGCCGAGACGGTCTTGCTGACGGTGAGGTCTGCGCCCCGACACACCTCGACGGTGGCATCGGCGGAGTCGACGAGGCCGTCGCTTCCCGTGATGGTCGCGTTGTTGGTGAACGACTGGCAGGTGCCCGGCTGGGTGACCTGCCATTCGACGCTGTACTCCTTGGACTGCTCACCGTCCGCGGCGTTGACGACCCAGGCCGGGTTGAACGTGTGGTGGTCATCGGTGACGGTGACCGACGCGTTCGACAGCGACGTGGCCCACGAGTCCCCGGCGATCGAGGCTGTGCCCGTCGCGGTCCCGGTCGGGGTGGCAGCTCCGACTCGCGGCCAGGTGACCGTTGCCGTGTTCACGCCGGTGTACCTTGGCTGGCTCGTGAACGTGCAGGTGTAGTCGAAGACGACGCTCTCGCCCTTCGGGATCACCCGGTCGACGCCGTTGACGACGGTGCAGGTCGCGCCGCCGCCGATGTCTACCTGGTCGGTGACGGTGGCCTTGACGTCCTGCCACGCGTTGGGGTTCTTGACCGTGATCTTGCCGACCATGGCCCAGCCGGAGTCGACGGTACCCGTCGGCGTCACCGTGACCTTGTACGTCGCGGTCGCCTTGCCCGTGGCAGGGTCGGCGTAGATCCGCTCGGTCGGGCCGGACTTCTCGACGTCCCAGAGGTAGGAGCGCTTGAAGGTGCCTGCCACGTTCTTGGTGACCTGCAGATCCTCCAGCGGCTTGTCGTCGTTGACCAGGGTGCAGACGACCTGGTCGCCGGGCGCGAGGGTCACCGACTTGTTCTGCAGGCTCGGGCCAGACATGGCCGTCCCGCGGTTCGTGCAGGTCAGCGCCGTCCAGTCGTAACCTGCGGCGCCACCGCTCTCGGAGATGGCGTAGCTACCGGGCTCGACCTGTCGGGTCGCGGCCGCGGTTCCGGTCACGACGTCGACCAGGTTGGTGGCGCCGCCCGACTTGACCGCGGACAGCTTCCAGGCGTCACCGGTCGCGGTGCCGCCGTTGTCGTTGGTGACCTTCTTGACCAGTTGCAGGGTGGCGCCACAGGTGAGGGTGTTGGTGAGCTTGACGGTCGTCTTCCCAGCGGGAAGCACGACGTTGAGGCCCGCCGCGGGCAGCACCCCGCTAGAGGTGCCGTTGGTGTACCGCTTCGACCCGAGCGTGCACTGTCCAAGACCGATGGTCTCGTTGATGTTGACGCTCGTCCCGATGGCGTACCCGTTGATGGTCGACCCGAACGCGGCGCTCTGTCCGTTCGGTAGGGGCGCAACCACGGGGCTGGCGGAGGCGCCGTACTGCGAGAGGACCGAGGCTGCGGCCGCGTGGGTGTAGGTGGTTCCGTTGATCACCCATTCCTTGTCGACCTGTAGCGACGCCGGGTTCGCCTTGTTGGTGAATGTGCAGGACACGTTGTCGTTGACGACCAGTCCGGTGAGGTTGAGGCTCGGCCCAGTCATGTTCAGGGTCGTCGCGGTTCCGTCTGCATGGTTGACGACACATGCGCCTGAAGCGAAGGAGTAGTTGGGCTTCGACTGGGCGTTCTCGGCGACGTTGAGCGAGACGCTTGCGGTCTCGGCGGTCATGGCGAGCGTCCAGGTCGCCTTGCCTGGCGCGTTGCTTCCCGAGCCGGTGACCTGCGATGTCTGGCTAGGGGTCAGGGTCCCGGTGCCGGCGCTCGGCGTGCCCGGGACGGCGGTGACGGTCCATCCGCTGTCGGGGGTCGGGTTCTGGCCGTTGACATCCGTGACGACCTTGGTGATGGAGATCGGCACCTGGCAGGTCGCGGCGGACGCGATGTCCTTCAACTGGGTGTTGAGCACGTCCCAGTCCGCCGTCTGGAAGTAGTCGCTGTTGACGGCCGAGCCGGAGATGGCCCGCAGGTTGCGGGCGACGTCACCGGAGACGGCGTTGCCGACCCCCACCGCCACGAGCCTGGTGTTCTGCTTGATGGCGTTGGCCGAGTAGATCGCGGCCTCCAGGGACCGCTGGGTCACGTCGTAGCTGTTGACCGACGTCGAGCCCGATCCGGTCGAGGTCGCGATGTAGTTCGGGGCGCCGTCGGTGATCATCAGCACGAGGTCATATCCGTGCGTGGCGTTTGCGGCGGCCACGGTGCGGAGGCCGCGGTCCCAGTTGGTGGACTGTGTCCCAGTCGTCGACGTGTTGATCCGGCTCTCCAACGTGCTCCGGTTGGCCGCCGTCAGCGCCATCGGCACCGGGTAGTTGGTCGTGCCGCCCGCAGGCGAGTCCGTGCCGAACGTGAACAGGGAGATGGACGAGTTGGTGTTCATCAGGGAGTCGTAGAGCCCGCCCGAGCCGATGATGGCGTTCTTGTAGGTGGTCCGCTGGCTAGACGAGATCGAGGCGGACAGGTCCATCAGGAGGGCGACCTTGAGTCCCGCGGTGCAGGTGGAGATCAGTGGGGGGTTGTTCAGGGAGTTGGCGACCGCGCCGAACGAGCCGAGGTTAGCGGAGGGCTGGCTCCCGACGCGGGGCATGTCGATCGTGGAGTTGGGCGACATCGACGGGGTCAGACCGAGTTGGTACGCCACGTCCGACGGGCCGTTGTAGCTACCGGTGCGCAACTGGTCGGAGAAGTACGCGCCCGAGCCTGCAGCGGTCTGGACCACCCAGAATTGCTTACGTGCGTTGGCGCCGCCGTTGTTGGTGTTGGGCACGTTGATGATGCAGTTGCCATCGGTGGTGATCGTGCAGGTCGCCCAGGAGTCCGACACGGGGTTCTGGGGTCCGGCCGCCTGGGTGGTGTAGGTGTAGAGCTGGAATTTCGCGCCCACCGTGTTCGCGTAGTTGGTTCCGACGGTGCCCGCAGTGCCGAGCGGCTGTGCCGTCACGCGAGCGGTCACCCGGATGTCGGTCGAGGTGTTGGACGCCAGCGGCATGATGTCGGCCGGCGCGGCGAGCGCACGGGGAGCGGCGTCGGGCGTCGGCGACGGCTCACGCCCGTCGCCCTTGGACGCGTCCGCGGGGGCGTCTGTATTTTTCGCGTCCTTTGGCTCGGCCGGGGACTGTTCGGCGGAGGCGCTCGGCGATGGGGTCGGCTCCACCGACGGAGTCGCCGAGGTGGTCGGTGTGGGCGTCGGTTCATCCGCGCGTCCGACCAGCGGCTGCGCGGCGATGGCTGTCACCAGCACGCACGCGGTCAAGAATCTCGAAACGGCATTAAACGTCGGCAACATGGCCACTCCCCCAGTGTGCGGGGACCACGGCACGGCCCCCACCTGCCGCTGAGTATAGGGGGGCGCGCGGCGGCGCGGCAACGGATGTTCGAGCATTGGCTATAGACAATGCGCCTTGTCCCTAGTGAATGCGGAAACGAACCGACGGAGATCCGTCTCACGTGCCGGACAGGCACGCGGCTCCGCGACCCGATTCGGGGTCGCGGAACCGCGTCGTCACTGTTGCCGGGTCCTCCGTCCGGCCGTCTCAGCTTCGGCTACTCATGGGCGCCTCGCAAGGCACGCCGCGGCGGCGACGACGGCAAGGAACGGGAGCAGCGCGACGGCGTCCCCCTGCCCTTCCGCGCCTGTCTTCGGTGGCGTCGGCTTGGCCCGCAGCACTGTGACGGTGGTCGAGGCCTTCGGGCCGTTCTCGCCGATCTGCGCGGTGTTGGTGAACTCATCAAACAGGTCGCCGGAGGCCAACCAGACCTGGAGCCGGTAGGCGAACTGTGTGGCGGTGCCCTCCGCGTTCCAGGTGGCCGTGCCCAACTCGGCGCGCGGTTTGGCGGGCTGGGTCAGGTCGTCGAAGACCGTCACCGTCTTGTCGGTCTCACCGGCGAGCGCGAAGGCGACGGGCACCGTCGCTGACAGGGAGTGCTCGTCCCCGGTCAGGTCGACGTAGGTGAGGGTGACGGACGCCGCTGATGCGTCGGGAGCGGCCGGGGTTCCGGTGCACCGGAAGTCGACCTTGGTTGTCCCTTCGGCGGGGACGACGACCTGGAGGCCGTCAGCCTCGGGGTCGGCGTCGGTGGCCTCGGCGGAGCACTCCATGCCCGCGGGGCCGGTCAGCGTCCCGAGCGTCACCGAAACGGCCTCGGTGTTCTGGTTGGCGAGGGTGATCGCCCCGGCCGCCGCGTGGCCCGCGTCGCTGAACCCGTCGGGCAGGGCCTGGACGACGTAGTCGAACTCGGCCTTCCCGTCCGCGGTCACGGTCTTGGACGCGGCGTCGACCGTCTTGGTGATCCTCCAGTGGTAGTCCCTGTCGAAGGTGCCAGCGCCCTCGAGCGCGAGCGTCAGGGGCGACTGCGGGCAGACGCTCACCTCGGCCTCGTCGGTGGCGAGGGCGTGGTCGGGGCCTTGGCCTGCGTCGACGAGGACCGCGATCTCCGGTGTCACCGAGGGGAGGACCCACGCGGTGTTTGTCACCAGCAGGCATTCGGACTCGATGCCCTCAAGGTCGAGGGTGTAGGAGAAGGTGACGGGAGCCTCGTCTGCCTTGACGGTGCCGAGCAGTTCGGGTTCCCCGGCAGGGTCCCCGAGGTCGTCGTGGACGGCGACCTCACGGTTGGCGGCCCAGGCGTCCGCGTCGTAGGTGGCGAACGGGACCGGCACCTCGTCGGTGCTCGTCGCGCCGCCGTCCCATGCCACGGTCGCCGAGACTGCGACGTCGCCGTAGTCGCTCTCGCTGAGGTCGGCGAAGGTGCATGTGTACGCGGCGGGCACGACCTGCTCGGCCGCGATGTCGACCTGCACGCCGTCAACCTCGGGGTCGACGTCGACCGCGTCCACGGTGCACACGCCACCGTGGTCGGCCTGCACCTCGATGGTGGCCCGAACGCTCATGACGTCGTTCGGGTTGGTGATCTCGACGGAGCCGTCGGCCCGCCACTTGCCGTCGGTGTGACCGACCACCGAGACCGTTGCCTCGTAGTCGATGCTCGCGGTGCCGTCGGCCTTGGCGTAGACCTGTGCTTCCTGGCCCTCTGCGAGGTTCTTGTCGATCGACCAGTTGAAGGTCCTGGAGAACCAGGCGGATGCGTCGATGTCAGCGGTCAGGTCGGCCTGGCGACACGCCTCAATCGTCGCGGTCGACGAGTCGAGGGTCTCTGTCCGGTTCACGACGGATGCGGTGTTGTCGAAGCTCTGGCAGGTGCCGGGTTCGGTCACCTTCCAGGTCACCGGGTACTCCCGGGTTGTGGGCTCCCCGCCCGCCTTGACGGTCCAGGCAGGATCGAACTCGTAGAGGCTGTCCTCCACCGTGATCTCGTCGTTGATGGGCGTCTGGGTCCAGTCGTCCTCGACGATCTCGATCCGGTGCTGCACGGCGCCGAGGGGGGTCGAGGCGGCCTCGGCGTCCCAGGTCACCTTCGCGGTGTTGCTTCCGACGTAGTCGGGCTGTTCGGTGAACATGCATTCGTACTCGAAGACCATCGTCTTCGACCTCGGGATGACAACCTGGAAGCCGTCCTTCTCGGCATCCAGGTCGACGGCGGCCGGGTCATCCTTGGCGCCCGTGACGGTGCAGGTCGCACCCTCTCCGAGCGCGACCTCGTCGCTCACCGTTGCCGTCACGTCCTGCCAGTCGTTCGGGTTGGTGACGGTGATCTCGCCGTCCATCTTCCAGTTGCTGTCCGCCGAGCCGGTGTTGGTGACGGTCACGTCATAGGTGACGGTGACGTTGCCGTCGGCATCGGTGGCGTAAGGGCCGTCGCCACGGGGGGTCTTGACGATGTCCCACAGGTAGGTGCGGGCGAACGAGGTGACGGCCTGCTTGTCGATGGACAGGTCGGCGCCGGCGCACGTGGTGACGCTCACCGAGTCCTCGAGGTCGAGTTCGGTGATCGCGGCGGTGTTGTCCTTCGTCGAGCAGGTGCCCGGATCGGCCCCGAGCGCGACGGAGTAGCTGCGCGAGAGCGTGCTGCTCGGGCTGTCGGTGTCGTAGGTGATGGTCCAGTCGTCTCCGAACTGGGGGAAGGTGTCGGTCACCGTGATGGTCTTGTTGACGTCGGTGCCCGTGAACGCGACGGGCGCACTTGCCGTCGCCTTGACCGTGCCTGCCTCCTCGGGATGGTCGACGCCGTCCTGGTCGGCCGGGTAGTCGGCCGCGCTCCAGGTGACGCTCGCCACGCTGTTGACGCCGGTCACCGCAGCACCCTCGCAGGTGTAGGTCAGCGAGGTGACGCCCGCGGGGAAGTCGTGCTGGATGCCGGTCGCGCCCGGGTCGGCGTCGGTGGCGTCGATCGTGCATACGGCGTCAGCGTCGTTCTGCAGGGTCACGTCGACGGTGCCGCGCATCGGCTGCTCGTTCGGGTTGGTGATCTTCACCGTCCCCGTGACGCCGAGGTGCGTCGTCGTCACTCCGGCCTGCCCCACCCTGACCGTGTAGGAGTAGGTGGCGGCGGTGTCTCCCGGGACGTTCTGATGCGTGGTGTTGACCAACTTCTCGATGGTCCACGCGTACTGGCTGCTGTACGCGCCGGTGGCGGTGTTCGTGATCGTAAGCGGCTTGAAGGGGAGCGGGTCGACGAACTCCACGGTGGTCGTCTCGAAGAAGGCGAGTTGGACGATCTGGGCGCGGTCCTTCGGGAGCAGGTAGCCCTCGGGTGCGGCGACCTCCTCGACCGTGAACTCGCCCTCATCCTCGGACTTCAGACCGATGATGCCGTCCCGGTCGTCGAGGTCGGCGGCCGCGCCGTCCTTGACGGTGAGGGTCCCGATTCCCGTGGCCGGGTTGGGTGTGATGGTGAAGGTCGCGCCAGCCACGAGATCGCCCTGCTCATTGATCTTCTCGATCGAGAGGACCGGACAGTCAACAGGGACCAGGGCCGAGAAGCGTGCGCGGTCACCGAGTTGCGACTTGTCCTCGTCGGAAGCTCGCGTGCGGATGTCGATCTGCTCGAACGCTACCCGGTCGCACTTTCCCGCCCCGGCGTCGGTCTCGACCTCGGTGATGTTGATCCCGAGCTCGAAGAATTCGCTGACCGCCAGGCCGGGCAGCTCAGTGGCATTGTCGGAGCCCACGATCGCGCCCGCGGCCGCGAAGCTCACCCAGTTCGCGCCGTTCCAGCGGCTGACGCTGGAGACGTGGAAGGCCCCACCGCCGCCCTGGGACACGCTGACGAGGAGGTCCCCCTCGGTCCTGGTCGGCTGGAGTTGGCCGGCCGGGGCCTTCACCTGGTTCAACTCGACGTTGTAGTTGACGCTGCCGGTACCGGAGGCGCGGGTCATCGACAGGAACAGGTACTGCTTCCCGTCAACGATCCGGCTGTACCAGCGGATGTGATCAAAGTCGCCCTTGGCAGGCGCGGTCCCAGGAGCGGCCGCTTGCCAGCCGTCGGGCTCGTTCTCCTTGCCCTTCAGTTGGGTGGCGTCCTCGAACCCGTCGAAGAACTCGCCGTATGTGATCTCCGGGGAGTCCCAGTCCAGGCCCGCCGGGCTCATCGTGCCCGGTGTCAGGTCGCCGTCGATCTCGAAGCCGCCCAGGAGCGTCCCGGTCGCGGCCCTGACCGCGGGCGCGTCCGCCGCAGCGGGCTCGACCGCGTCTGCCAGGGGCTCGACGGGCGCCGGATCCTCGACCGGCTCCTCCGACGGCTCGTCCGTGACGGGCGGCTCAGGGGAACTGGGCTCCGTGACGTCGGTCCCCGGGGCGGCTGGCTCCGGGGCGTCAGTCTCCGGGGCGGCCGGCTCGGTCTCGACGGCGTCAGGGGCGGGCTCCTCGCTCGCTGCAGGGGTCTGCACAGGTTCCGTCGGGGCCTGCTCGTCTGCGATCGGCTCGGCGCTCGGGGATGCACTGACCCCCGGCGTCAAGTCCCCCGGTTCATCGGCGCGCACCACCACCGGCTGGGCGGCGATCGACAGCGCGAGGGTACACGCGACTAGGAGACGAGAAACGACGGAAAATGTAGCTGGCATTGCCACTCCCCAAGATGGTGGGCGCCAGGCGTGGGGCCCACGGGTTTCCCGATACTCAATCAGCGATTGGCCTGACCTTCAACGAGCTCGCGGCGGCCAGGATCGGGCTCGAAGTGCTGCGAGGCAAGTCAGACAAACGGGCGACGAAGGCCCCATCCGCAGGGGTGAGCCCGCTCCGCGACAACCACCCACCACGGGTCACCCCGGGAGCGGCCTCGGGGCGACGAGGCGACGCCGAACCGGGCGCTTCCTGAACCTCTGAGATGCGAACCCTCAGGGCGTCCGTCGGATGGGCGCACCAGAGGGCCGGAGTTGAACCCGGGGCTCCGTCACCCCTACGAACGAGCGGGCGCCTCCGCGCCGCCGGCTCCGGCACATCGCCGCGGCAGCGGGGTCCGCGACGCCCACATCTGGCTGCGTCCAGGCGCGCGTTAGGGCGGTGGAGGGCCCAGGCCTTTGCTGTCGCACATGGAGGAGATCTGGCATCGGGCGACCACAGCTACCGCTTGCACCCTCACCCGGCAACGACCGGCACCTTCGCGTCTGAGAAGATGTTGCCACGTTGTCTCGAGGAGGATCGATGCCGGAGTTTCGCTATGTTGACATGCTGCCGATCGGGGAGGATGAGACCCCCTACCGATTGCTGACCGCAGAGGGCGTCGAACTGATCGACGGGCCCGAGGGTCGCACCTTCCTGAAGGTCGCACCCGAGGCGCTCACCCTGCTCGCAGAGACGGCCATGCACGACATCGCGCACTACCTGCGCCCCGCGCACCTGCAGCAGTTGCGCAACATCATGGACGACCCGGAGGCATCGCCCAACGACAAGTTCGTCGCGCTCGACCTGCTGAAGAACGCCAACATCGCCGCGGGTGGCGTGCTCCCCATGTGCCAGGACACCGGCACCGCCATCATCATGGGCAAGCGCGGGCAGCAGGTCCTCACGGACGGCACCGACGAGCGTCCCCTCAGCCTCGGCGTGTTCGACGCCTACACCAAGCTGAACCTGCGCTACTCCCAGAACGCTCCCCTGACGACCTGGGAGGAGAAGAACACAGGCTCCAACCTGCCCGCCCAGATCGAGCTCTACGCCGACACCGCTGAGGGTCACGAGAACTCCTACAAGTTCCTGTTCATGGCTAAGGGGGCGGCTCGGCGAACAAGTCGTACCTGTTCCAGGAGACCAAGGCCGTCCTGAACCCCGACTCGATGATGAAGTTCCTCGAGGAGAAGATCCGCGCGCTCGGCACCGCCGCCTGCCCGCCCTACCACCTGGCCATCACGATCGGCGGAACCTCGGCGGAGTTCGCGCTCAAGACCGCCAAGTACGCCTCCGCCAAGTACCTCGACACGTTGCCGGGCGAGGGGTCGATGGCGGCAAACGGCTTCCGCGACCGCGAACTCGAGGAGCAGGTGCTCGAGCTGACGCGCAAGCTCGGGATCGGCGCCCAGTTCGGCGGCAAGTACTTCTGCCACGACGTGCGCGTCATCCGGCTGCCCCGCCACGGCGCGTCGCTGCCGATCGCCATGGCGGTGAGCTGTTCGGCCGACCGGCAGTGCCTCGGCAAGATCACCCCCGAGGGCGTTTTCATCGAGCAGCTGGAGACCGAGCCCGCGCGCTTCATGCCCGAAACGGTCGACGCCGACCTGGACGCGGAGACCGACGGCATCACCGGCACCGGCAAGGGCGCGGTCGTGCGGATCGACCTCACCAAGCCGATGCCCGAGATCCTCGCCGAGCTCAGCAGGTTCCCCGTCAAGACCCGAGTGTCCCTGACCGGCCCCTGATCGTCGCCCGCGACATCGCGCACGCCAAGATCAAGGAGCGTCTGGACGCCGGCGAGGAGATGCCGCAGTACCTGAAGGACCACCCCGTCTACTACGCCGGGCCAGCCAAGACCCCCGAGGGCATGGCGTCGGGCTCCTTCGGGCCGACCACCGCCGGCCGGATGGACTCCTACGTCGACCAGTTCCAGGCCGCGGGAGGCTCGATGGTGATGCTCGCGAAGGGCAACCGTTCGCAGGCCGTCACCGACGCGTGCGACGCTCACGGCGGCTTCTACCTCGGCTCGATCGGCGGCCCCGCCGCCCGGCTCGCGCAGGACTGCATCAAGAAGGTGGAGGTCGTCGAGTACGAGGAACTCGGCATGGAGGCCGTCTGGAAGATCGACGTCGAGGACTTCCCCGCGTTCATCGTGGTCGACGACAAGGGCAACGACTTCTTCGCCGAGGTCAACAAGCCCCTCGTGCTGACCATCCCCAAGCGCGAGGGCATCTAGCCTCGGGCCCGCTGGTTGAGCCGCGCCAAGGCGCGCAGCGCCGCAGCTCGCGTCGAAACCAACTCCCGCCCGCGCGCAGAGCCGACCACAATCGGACCCCTCGACAAGCTCGGGGAACGGGGTCCTGCCAACCTCACGAGGGTTTCGACCGATGTCGACCGCTCCGCGCCCGACATGGCTCAACCAGCACACCGTGGGTTGAGCCGCGCCAAGGCGCGAAGCGCCGCAGCTCCCGCCGACCGTGGGTTGAGCCGCGCCAAGGCGCGAAGCGCCGCAGCTCGCGTCGAAACCAACCACCAGCGACAGGCCTACCCGACCGCAATCGGACCCCTCGACGAGCTCGGGAACGGGGTCCCCTGGGCATCTCACGAGGGTTTCGACCGATGTCGACCGCTCCGCGCCCGACATGGCTCAACCAGCACACCGTGGGTTGAGCCGCGCCAAGGCGCGAAGCGCCGCAGCTCGCGCCGACCGTGGGTTGAGCCGCGCCAAGGCCCGAAGCGCCCCAACGCCCGCCGACCGTGGGTTGAGCCGCGCCAAGGCCCGAAGCGCCCCAACGCCCGCCGACCGTGGGTTGAGCCGCGCCAAGGCCCGAAGCGCCCCAACGCCCGCCGACCGTGGGTTGAGCCGCGCCAAGGCACGAAGCGCCACAGTTCGCGTCGAAACCAACCACCAGCGACAGGCCCACCCGACCGCAATCGGACCCCTCGACGAGCTCGGGGAACGTGGTCCCTGGGCATCTCACGGTGGTTTCGACCGATGTCGCCCGCTCCGCGCTCGACATGGCTCAACCAGCGGGGCTCACGACGTTCGACCGCTCCTCATGCTCAAGCGGCAGATGGCGCCCCCTTGACGATGTCTGCCTGGCGCGGATTTCCCCCGACTTAGCGGACCCCGAAGTGACCGGTTTGTGACCGCTTTGTTATGCGTTTGTGACCTTCCTACCCGATCCGGGTGGTCTGACCAATAGCCCGGTTTCTCGCTTCCTTCTGCACGGGTTTGTTCTGCGACGCTCGAAAAGGCGCGCAGCAGGAGCTGTCGCCCCACCCCAATCAGTGGAGAAAGATGTTCACCACAGACGTAGCCACCGTCAGACAACAGGCCCACACCGGGTCGCTGCCGCCAGACCCCGTGGTGCGGGAGTTGGTCGCCGAAGCCCACTCCCGTTACAGCGACCACTCCCAAGGCGCCATCGCCGACTACATCCCGATCCTGGCCAAGGCCGATCCGGCGTGGTTCGGCGTCTCGCTCGTCGCGGTCGACGGCCGCACCTACGACATGGGCGACACCGAGATCGCGTTCTCGATCCAGTCGATCTCGAAGGCGTTCGTGTTCGCCCTGGTCGCCGAGGCCCTCGGCCACGAGCAGATCCGCGAACGCGTCGGCGTCAACAACACCGGCCTGCCGTTCAACTCGGTGATCGCCATCGAACTCAACGACGGCAGCCCCTTCAACTCGATGGTCAACGCGGGCGCCCTCGCCACCACCGCCCTGATGCCGGGCGAGACCTGCGTCGAGAAGTGGGAGGCGATCCGCACCGGACTCTCCCGGTTCGCGGGCCGTGCGCTCGAACTCGACGGCGACGTCTACCGCTCCGAGGCGCGCTCCAACTTCCGCAACCGCGCGATCGCGCTGCTGCTGCAGAGCTACGGCCGACTCGATCACGACCCCCTCGCGATCGTCGACGTGTACACGCGGCAGTGCTCCCTCTCCGTCACCGCGACCGACCTCGCCGTGATGGGCGCAACGCTCGCCGACGGCGGCGTCAACCCCGTCACCGGCGAACGGGTCGTCTCGGAGGACGTGGCCCGCGACACGCTCGCGCTGCTCGCCTCGACCGGCCTGTACGAGAACTCTGGCGCCTGGCTGTTCGAGATCGGGATGCCCGCCAAGTCCGGCGTCTCGGGCGGCATCGTCGCGATCGCCCCCGGCAAGGGTGCCGTCGGCACCTTCTCGGCACCGCTCGACCCCGCAGGCAACAGCATCCGCGGGCAGCGCGCCTGCGCCTACCTTTCCCGAACCCTCGGACTCAACCTCTTCGCCTCCCAGGCCGAAGGGCATCAAGGAGAAACCAATGACTGAACAGACCCTTACTGAACCTGTCGAGGCGGAACGCACCGCCGTCGACGCAACCCGCCGCTCCTGGGTGCCGATGATCGGCCTCTTCCTCGCCCAGGTGCTGATGTCGTTCAACGTCGCGGCCCTGCCCATCTCGCTCGGCGGCATGGTCAAGGACTTCGGCGTCCCCCGACCGTCGCGGGCTCGACCATCGTGGTCTACGGCCTCGCCGTCGCCGCGCTCGTGATGACGGGCGCCAAGCTCGGCCAGCGGGTCGGCTGGGTGCTGGTCTTCCGCATCGTCGTGGTGATCTTCGCGGCCTCCTCCCTCATGATGATCTTCTCCCCGACCGTTGAGTGGGCAATCGCGGGTCAGGTGCTTGCAGGCGCCGCCGCAGCCATCATCGTCCCGGCCCTCGTCGCCCTGATCGCCGAGAACTACATCGGCACCCAGCAGGCGACCGCCGTCGGCACGCTCGGCTCCGCCCGCGCGTTCTCCGGCCTCAGCGCATTCCTGATCGGCGGAACGCTCGGCACCTTCGTCGGCTGGCGCCCCATCTTCATGATCACGCTCGGCATCGCGGTCGCCGTCTTCGCCCTCAGCTTCAAGCTGCGCTCCGACAAGGGCCAGAAGGACGTCACGATCGACGTCGTCGCATCGGTCCTGATCGGCGCGGCAATCGTCTCCCTCACGCTCGGGTTCAACAACCTCAACGGGTGGGGCATGCTGATGGCCAGCCCCGACGCCCCGTTCTCGCTTGTCGGCGTCTCCCCCGCACCGATGCTCATCGTGCTCGGCATCGTGCTCGGCCAGGCCTTCTTCATGTGGACGCGTCGTCGCACCAAGCGCGGCGAGGTCCCGCTGGTCGACCTGAGCGTGCTGCGCAAGCCCACCGAACGGGCCGCCGTCTACGCCATGTTCACGATCGTCGCGATGGAGGCTGCCGTGAACTTCACGGTGCCGACCTACATCCAGATCGTCCAGGGCCGCACCCCGTTCGACACCTCGCTCGCCATGATGCCGTTCAACCTGACGGTGTTCGTCACCGCGACGCTGATCGTGCGCCTCTACCGTCACTTCACGCCCCGCACCATCGCCCTGATGGCGTTCGGCCTGACCACCGTCTCCTTGGTGTGGCTGTCCATCGTCGTGACGAACAACTGGGAGACCCTTCCGACCATCATCGGCCTGATCGTCTTCGGCATCGGCCAGGGATCGCTCGTCACCCTCGTGTTCAACGTGCTCGTCACCGCCGTTCCGAAGAGGCTGGCCGGCGACGTCGGCTCGATCCGCGGCACGACCCAGAACCTGGCCTCCGCGCTCGGCACCGCCGTGGTGGGCGCCGTGCTCGTGACGGTGCTCAGCTTCGGCGTGACCCAGTCCGTCGAGGCCCACCCGGAGCTTCCGCAGGAACTGGCGGCGCAGGTCGACCTGGACAACATCAACTTCGTCAGCAACCAGGATCTGCGAGACACGCTTGAGGAGACCACCGCCACGCCCGAGCAGATCGAGGCGGCCGTCTCGCTCAACGAGGAGGCCCGCCTCTCCACGCTGCGGATCGGCTTCCTGATCCTGGCCGGCGTCAGCGCGATCGCCGCCATCCCCGCGTCCAGGCTGCCGCGCTACCGTCCCGGTGACATCCCCGCCACCAACTGACGGCCGCAGCGTCGGGTCGGACGGTCCCACCGGACCGGCGACCCGACGCCGGCGCCGTGATCTCCGCCGGAGGGCGGTCGAGGCCCTACCGCCTACGACCGCCACCCGGCGGGGATCTCTGCGTTTCGGGCAGCGGACGCGACCCGACCCGGTTTCGCGGCCCGGCGACCCGACGAGTAGGATCGCCGCTCCGGGACGGCGCCTTGCGCGCGCCTTCCTTGGTCAGGGGAGAGTGAGACGGGTGGCAGGCCCAGGGTTGGACAGGAACTTCAACCGGTTCTGGACGGGTGAGTCGCTTTCGCATTTCGCGGTCCAACTCGGTGCCGTCGCGATCCCCGTCATCTCCGTCGAGATCCTGAACGCGAGCGAGTCGGAACTCGGCTACCTCAACGCCGCCTCGACGGCCGCGTTCCTGATCCTGGGGCTGCCCGCGGGCGCCTGGGTCGACCGGTGGTTCAAGCGCCCCACCATGATCGCCGCGAACCTCGTCCGGGGCGTCGCCGTGGCCGCGGTCCCGATCTTGTACTTCACCGGGCTGCTGCAGTTGTGGCACCTGTACGTGATCGCGGGAGTGATCGGCATCGCCACGGTGTTCTTCGACGTCGCGTACCAGAGCTTCATCCCGATGCTGGTCGGGACGGGTGTGATCTCGCGGGCCAACTCGCGAATGGAGGCGACGGCGCAGTTGGCGCGACTGGCCGGCCCAGCGCTCGGCGGCCTGCTGCTGAAGGTGATCAGCGCCCCACTGCTGCTGCTCGCCGACAGCCTCGGCTACCTGGCGAGTTGGGGGTTCCTGCTCGTCACCCGCGACCACGAGGCCGAGTACCGGGCAGAGCGGCCCGCGGCTCCCCGCCGCAACCTCGTCGCCGAGATCCGAGAAGGGCTGAGCTTCGTGGTGCGACAGCCCGCGATCAGCCGCATCACGCTCGCCTCGTTCCTCAGCAACTTCGCCTCCACCGCCACCTACACGCTGGTGCCCATCGTTGTGCTGCGCCTGCTCGGCTTCACTCCCTTCGAGTTCGGGATGATCATGACGCTCGGCGCGATCGGGGGCCTGCTCGGCGCGGCGATGGCGGGAAGGGTGGCGCGCAGGGTCGGGGTCGCCAACGCGGTGCGCTTCTCCACCCTGTTCGGCGCCCTCGCCGTGTTCGCCTACCCGCTGGCGATGTTGATGGAGGGCAAGGCCGTGCAGTTCGTGGTGCTGATCGTCGGCTCATTCATCGGAAACGCCGCGATCCTGACCTACAACGTGACCCAGGTGTCGCTTCGTCAGCGGCTGTGCCCGCCGCACCTGCTCGGCAGGATGAACGCCTCGGTGCGGTTCATCGTGTGGGGCATCATGCCGATCAGCGCCATCGCCGCCGGGTGGCTCAGCCAGTTGATGGGGGTCGGCAACTTCCTGTGGCTGACCGCCTGCCTCGGCACCCTCGGCGTGGTCCCGCTGCTGCGCCTGCATCGCCACATCCCCGCCTGACGAGCGGCCAGATGAGAGTCTTCTCATCCCTTGGGCAGTGCTGTCCTCATGCTGGTCGCGTTGAGTGGGCGACGAGGAGGAACACGGATGCAGAAGAAGTGGGTCATCGCCGTCGGGCTGCTGGCGCTCATCGGCCTGGTCGCGGGCTGGGTGTTCGCGATGATGGTGCGCACCGAGACCGAGCCTCCGCGGCAGTCGGCCATCGTCGTGACAAAGGCCCCAGAGCCGACCCCGACGGTCGAGTCGCCGACGCCGCCCTCCGGCACTGCGTCGCCTCCGGCCACGCCCGCTCCATCTCCGAGCCCGTCGCCGAGCGCCTCACCGACGGCGCCCGAGACCGTGACCCCTGCCAAGCCCCAGTCGGTCGACGACGACGATGACCTGGATGACGACGACGACCCCGATGACGATGACACGGACGATGACGATCCGGACGATGACGACGACTGAGCGCCGCGTCGCCTGATCATCGGCCACCCCGGACCCCGACTGGCTCGGCGCCGTTCGTCGAGCTTTGTCGAGACGTCCGACACCACCCGGCAACGGGACCCTTCGACAAGCTCAGGGAACGGCCGGCAGGCTCAGGAAGCAACCCGCTCGTCGAGCCTGTCGAGACGTCCGACACCACCCGGCAACCGGACCCTTCGACAACCTCAGGGAACGGCCGGCAGGCTCAGGAAGCAACCCGCTCGTCGAGCCTGTCGAGACGTCCGACACCACCCGGCAACCGGACCCTTCGACAAGCTCAGGGAACGGTGGGCAGGCTCAGGGAACGGTCGGCGAGATTCCGATGCGCGGCGCTCACACCAGCCGGTAGCCCATCCCGCGGACCGTCTCGAAGCGGTCCCTCCCCAGCTTTCCGCGCAGGTAGCGCACGTACACGTCCACCACGTTCGATCCGGGGTCGAAGTCGAAGCCCCACACGTTGCTGAGTAACTGCTCCCGGCTCAACACCTGGCCCGCATTGCGCAGGAAGGTCTCGGCCAGCGCGAACTCGCGGGCGGACAGGTCGACCCACTTCCCCTCGACGCCCGCCTTCCTGGTGCGGTAGTCGAGCGTCAACCCGTTGTGGCTGAGCTGTGTCGAGTCTGAGGCAGCGTCATGGTTGTCGCTGCGCAGCCGCAGCCGGATCCTGGCCAGCAGTTCCTCGAACGAGAACGGCTTGGGCATGTAGTCGTCCGCGCCGCCCTCGAGCCCCGCGACCCGGTCCTCGACTGACGAGCGCGCCGTCAGCATGATCACCGGGACACCGACGCCCTGGCCGCGCAGCCGCTCCAGCACCTCGAAGCCGTCGATGTCGGGGAGGCCAACGTCGAGGAGGACGAGGTCGAAGTTGCCGTGCACCGCGAGCGAGACGGCCTCGAGTCCCGAGGCGCACTGGTGCGAGGTGAAGCCAGCCGCCTTCAGCCCCTTGGCGATGAAGGAGGCGATCCTGGCCTCGTCCTCCACGATCAGTACTGTGCTCACGTCTCCGGCTCCTTCGTCGCTGGTTCAGGGGTGGGGGCGATGGGCACCACCAGGGTAAACGTCGACCCCTCGCCGTGCCTGGACTCGATGTCCAGCCGACCCGAGTGGGCCGCGAGGATCGACTCCACGATGCTCAGCCCCAGGCCGACGCCATGCTGCTGCGTCGCCTCGCTGCCGCGACCGAACCGCTCCCGGACGCGCTCGATCTGGTCGGCAGGAATGCCGATGCCCTCGTCCGCTACCCACAGGTGGGCCTCCCCGCGGTGCACGCGGGATCCCAGTCGGATGACCGTCGACTCAGCGGAGTACTTGACGGCGTTGGCCGCGAGTTGGAGCCAGGCCTGGGTCATCCGGGTCGGGTCGATCCAGGCCTCGGTCGCGGCGACGCTGTCGAGCCCCCACTGTCGCTGTCCCAGGGTGCGGGCCTTCTCGAACGTCTGGTCGGTGAGCGTGGCGAGGTCGGCCCAGCGGGGCGTCACGAAGTCCGGCTGGCCGGCCTTCGCGAGCACCAGCAGGTCGTTGACGAGGCCGCCCATCCTGTCGAGTTCGTCGATGGCGAGGTCGCGGGTCTGGGTGACGTCGGCAGGATCGCTCGGGTCGACCAGTTCGAGGTGCCCCCGCACGACGGTGATGGGGGTGCGCAGTTCGTGGCCGACGTCGTCGAGGAGGCGCTGCTGCCCCTCGACGGAGCGCTGCACCCGGTCCAGCATCCCGTTGATCGTGGCGGTCAGCGACGCAAGCTCGTCGGCGCCACGGACGGGAACGCGGCTTGTCAGGTCGCCCTCGTCGATCGAGTCGGCCGCGACGCGTAACTCGTTGATGGGGCGGAGCAGCCGACCGATCAGGGGCCAGGCGACCGCGGCCGCGAGCCCGATCATGGCGAGCGCGACACCCGCGTAGATGAGCATGGTGGTGCGCAACTGTCGGTACTCTCCCGCCACGTCGACGACGCGGACGAAGGCGCCCTGCTGCGTCGGGTAGACGACGGGCGCCACGAGCGCGCGGTATTCGCGCTCCGCCGTCGAGATGCTCGTCACGACGACCTCGTTGCCGAGCGCGAGGGGGCGAAGTGCGGCGACGAGTTCGAGGTCGTGTTCGGGGCGGAGGTCGACGTCCCTGGCGACCAGGCTGACCCTGTCACCCACGAAGGCCAGCATGCCCTCCGTCTGGCTCACCATGGCCCGGCTCAGGAAGGTGCTGAGCAGTTCCTTGGGCCCCGCGAAGGGTTCGCCGGTCGCCGGGTCGAGGCCGTTGTCGGCGAGTTTGCGCAGTTCTCCGGCGGACCGCATCAACTGGTCGTCCATGGCCCTGCCGATCTCGCGGTTCTGGACGGCCGCGACGATGGTCCCGGACGCGATCAGGGTGAGCGCGGCGAGCAGGATCATCGGCAGCATGATCCTGGTGCGAAGGCCTGCCTTCGCGCCGTCGGCTTCGGGCGTCATGGCACCATCCTGCCCAACGCGCACGCATCCATGCCCGACATCGTCTCGGACGAAGGGTCCCAGCCGATGAGGTGGCACTGAGAGATCTCTCATCTGCGCTCCCCGGGGCGGAGTGGACAAGCATGAGGATCCTCTCACCGTGGCACGCGTGCCGCCCTCATGTGGGGGCTGTGTGATGGAGACACAACCAAGCACAAGGAGAACTGACATGGCATGGAAGAAGTCCACCCCCTGGGTCCTGGCCGGAGCCTTCGGCGTCGCCGCCGCCAGCGGAGGCGCGCTCGCGTCGTTCGCCGACCCCGCGACCCCTTCGCCCACCGCCCCGGCGACCAGCACGACCCGCCCGGTGCTGCCGCAGTCGGTGCTGTCGGCCGTCTCGGCCAACTCCCCAGCATCTGCCTCCCCCGCCCCGACGGCAGACCCGACGTCGTCCGCCAGCAAGGTCGCGGCGGCCAGCGCCGTCTCCGCCGCGACGGCCGCCTCCCCCGCGAGCGCGGCGAGTGCGGTGTCGGCGAGCAGCCCCGTCTCGGCCAAGACCGCCGCGAGCCCCGTCAGCCCGATCTCGCCCGCAAGCGCGGCATCCCCCGCGTCCCCGGTCAGCCCGATTTCGCCTGCCAGCCCGGCGTCCCCGGTCAGCCCGGCATCCCCGGTCAGCCCGGCCTCGCCCGCCAGCCCGGCATCCCCGGTGAGCCCGGCGTCGGCCGACTGATTGAACTCCTGGGGTGGCCTTCCCCCTGGGCCGCCCCAGGCCTGACCCGCTCTGACTTCGCTCTTCGGCGAGCAGAGCGATGTCACTCCCCGGGACTCCACTGTGGCGCTGCAACGGGGGAGGACCTGAGCCTCACACCAGCGTCTCGGCGCCCATCACGACGGTGCGCTCGGGCGGCAGGTGGAACACGTTGGTCCTGGAGGCCTCATTCGAGGCGAGCCACAGGAACAGCCTGCGTCCGAAGCGCGGAAGCTTGCTCTGCTCGCTCGCCGTCACCCGCAGGATCGACAGGAAGTAGCGTGCCTCGTCCGGGTTGAACTCCAACTCGGGCGACTTGCCCAACGCCCAGGTGAGCGCCTTGGGGATGTCCTGCGAGTCGTTGAACCCGACCCGGTAGCTGACGTGCACGATGCCGTCGTCGTCGTAGCCGAGATCGTGCACCGAAACCCGGTCGACGTGGCGCACGTGCGGGACGGTGTCGTTGACGATGCTGACGATGATGACCTTCTCGTGCAGCGCGTTGTTGAACTCGAGGTTGTCGCGCAGCGCGAGGGGCGTGGTCTCCCGATCGGGATGCGGGAACACCGCAACGCCCGGCACCCGGTTGAGCTTCGCGGTGCGGATCTCCTGCACGAAGTCGTCCAGGGGCCCCTCGAGCGCGGCGCGGGCCTGGGCCCTGGCACGCCAGCCGACCTGCCAGGTGAGCATCACGACGATCACGATGCCCGCGATGAGCAGCGGGATCCAACCGCCCGAGGCGATCTTGGTGACGTTGGCAGCGAAGATCACGAGCTCCACCCCGCCGATCAGGATGGTGACGGGCAGCATCTTCCAAGCGGGCCAGTGCCACAGGAAGCGCGCCGTGAAGAGGAACAGCACGGTGGTCAGCAGCAGCGTGCCCGTTACCGCCAACCCGTAGGCGGTGGCGAGCCGTTCGGAGGACTGGAACACGGCGATCAGGACAAGCACGCCAACGAACAGGATCCAGTTGATGGAGGCGATGTAGATCTGGCCCGACTCCTCCTTGGAGGTGTGCCGGACGTTGAGGCGGGGCAGCAGCCGGAGCCGGGACGCCTGCCGCGACACGGAGAAGGCGCCCGAGATGACCGACTGGGACGCGATGACGGTGGCGGCGGTGGCGAGCAGCACCAACGGGACGCGCGCCCATTCGGGTGCGAGGTGGAAGAACGGGCTGGCCGATGTCGCCGGGTCGCCCAGGATCATCGCGCCCTGGCCGAAGTAGTTGAGTATCAGGCAGGGGAACACCACGGCGAACCAACTGAGCCGGATCGGGCCGGCGCCGAAGTGGCCCATGTCGGCGTAGAGCGCCTCGGCCCCCGTGATGCAGAGCACGATGGCGCCCATCGCGATGAACGCGATCAGCGGCCGCTCCGCCGCGAAGAACAGGGCGTGGTGCGGAGAGATCGCCGCGAGGATCTCGGGATGGTCGAGGATGTGTGGCACGCCGAGCACCGCGATCACGATAAACCAGACCAGCATGATGGGCCCGAATGTCCGGCCGACCTTCGACGTCCCGAAGCGCTGCACGGCGAACAGCGCCGTCAGCACCAGGATCGCGGCGGGCAGCACCCACTCGGCCGCCTTCGGGGTGACGAGGTCGAGGCCCTCGAAGGCCGACATCACCGAGATCGCGGGGGTGATCACCGAGTCGCCGTAGAACAGGCCGGCCCCGATGATGCCGAGGATGGTGGCGACGGCGACCAACTTCTTCCTCCCTCGGAGCCGCCCGCGCAGCAGCGCGACCAGCGCGAGGATGCCGCCCTCGCCGTCGTTGTCCGCCCGCATCACGAGCAGCACGTACTTGGCGGTCACGATGATGGTGACGACCCAGAAGACAAGCGAGATGACGCCGTACACGTCGGCGGGGGTGGGCTCGACTGCGTTGTGGTCGAGCGAGAAGACGGTCTGCAGCGAGTAGAGCGGGCTAGTGCCGATGTCACCGAAGACGACGCCAAGTGCCCCGACCGCCAGCGGCACCTTCGCCCCGTCACGCGGCTTGTCCGGCTCGGGCGGGATGGCGTGGCGGGGAAGCGGCGACCCTGGGGTACTCACATGGGCAATGCTGCCCCACTCCCACGGCAAATATCGCGATCTCGCCACCAGCGCCGCCCGCCCACTCGCGGGGCGCGATCATCCACTGCTGACTACCCTTTCGCCGTCGATCGAACCGCGGGTTGGCTGCGCGTTGAGCAGTAGTCGGTGTTCGTTCCTGACGCGGCACGACTTGATCGTTCGAACCACGGACGAGTTACGGATGCTGCTCAACGCTGAGTCGAGCACCCACATCCGCTTCGCGACCCCGGCTCAGGCCGTCCGACGTCCAGATCTCCCAGTCGTCCCGCGGCCAATCGCGGTGCGGTGCCAGCCGGCTCGCAACGGCGATTCTGTCGGGTCCACTCCTGACGATGACCGCCATCGGTGCCGTGACAAGGCGGTCTCGCGCTGGATGGCCGGATGGCTTGTAGATTCTCCACAAACTTCCGGAACCGACATTGGGTGTCAGATTGCGCCCTGGGAGCCCGGGGATGCGGAAGTCTTGCATAGTCCGGCGTTTGTCGTGCCCAGGAGGTTAGATGTTCAAGAGAATCGCCATCGTCAACCGTGGCGAGTCCGCGATGCGGCTCATCCACGCTGTCCGCGATCTCAACGCCGAACATCCAGACCGGGACCCCCTGGTCACCATCGCCCTCTACACCGACGGCGAGCGCTCCGCCATGTTCGCCCGCGAGGCCGACGAGGCCTACTCCATCGGCCCGGCGTCAGAGCGCCCCTACCTGAACCACGATCTGCTCGCCACGGTGCTGAAGGAGGCCCGAGCAGAGGCCGTCTGGGTCGGCTGGGGATTCGTCGCCGAGGACGCGGCCTTCGCCGACCTCGTCGAGTCGCTCGGCATCACGTTCATCGGCCCCTCCGGCGACGCCATGCGCCAGTTGGGCGACAAGATCGGCTCGAAGCTGATCGCAGAGGAGGTCGGGGTCCCGGTCGCGCCGTGGTCGCGCGGCGGCGTCGACACCCTCGACGAGGCCCTCGCGGCCGCCGAGCGGATCGGCTACCCGCTGATGCTCAAGGCGACCGCGGGCGGCGGCGGTCGAGGGATCCGCCGCGTCGACGGCGCCGACGACCTGGCCGACGCCTACCAGCGCACCCGCGACGAGGCGCAGCGCGCGTTCGGCTCCGGCGTCGTGTTCCTCGAGAAGCTCGTCACCGGGGCCCGCCACATCGAGGTGCAACTCATCTCCGACGGCGAGACCGCGTGGGCGCTCGGCGTGCGCGACTGCACCATCCAGCGCCGCAACCAGAAGATCATCGAGGAGTCGGCGTCGCCGCTGCTCACCCCCGACCAGACCGCGGAGGTCAAGGCCGCCGCGGAGCGACTCGCGCTGCGCGTCGGCTACCGCGGCGCGGCCACCGTCGAGTTCCTGTACCACCCTGCCGACCACCTGTTCGCGTTCCTCGAGGTCAACACCCGACTGCAGGTCGAGCACCCGATCACCGAGGTCACCAACGAGTTCGACCTGGTCAAGGCACAGCTCCACGTCGCCTCTGGAGGGACGCTGACCGACCGGCCCTCCGAGTTCGGACACGCCGTCGAGGCCCGCCTCAACGCGGAGGATCCCGACCGCGACTTCGCGCCGGCCCCCGGACGCATCACCCGCCTCGACCTCCCTGCAGGCCCCGGCATCCGGGTCGACACAGGCGTCGCCGAGGGCGACACCATCCCCGCCGACTTCGACTCGATGATCGCCAAGATCATCGCCTACGGTCGCACCCGTGACGAGGCGCTCGGCAGGCTGCGGCGCGCCATGCGCGAGACGACCGTCGTGATCGACGGCGGCGCCACCAACAAGAGCTTCGTCCTCGAACTGCTCGCCCAGCCGGAGGTGACCGGCCCGCCCGCAGGCGCCCAGCCGCGCCGCGCGGCGAAGGTGCAGTGGGCCGACACCGGCTGGATCGACCGGGTCCGCGCCGACGGCGGCCTCATCGCCGACGAGCACGCGGGCATCGCGCTGGTTGTCGCCGCGATCGAGGCCTACGAGGAGACCGCGGCGGTGGAGACCGAGCGACTGCTCACCACCGCGCAGGGCGGCCGCCCCCAGACGCAGCACAAGACCGGCGCGACCGTCGAACTCAAGCTCCGCGGCACCGTGCATCAGGTGGTCACCTACGCCACCGGCCCCGGCACCTACCGGGTGATCGTCAACGGCACGCCGACCGAGGCGTCCATCACCCGCCTCGACGACGTGCACGGCCGGGTGCGGGTCGGCAACCAGAGCTTCCGCATCATCTCCGCGACCCACGGTCCCGTGCACGTGATCGAGGTCGACGGCGTCACGCACCGCGTCTCGCGCGACGAGGGCGGCGTGCTGCGCTCCCCCGCCCCCGCGCTGGTCGTCGCGACCCCCGTGTCGGTCGGCGACGAGGTCGAGGCTGGCGCGCCCGTCGTCGTGCTCGAGTCGATGAAGATGGAGACGGTGATCCCGGCACCGTTCGCGGCCCGCATCAAGGAACTCCACGTCATGACGGGCTCGCAGGTCGAGACCATGGCTCCGCTGGTCAAGCTCGAGCCGCTCGGCGGCGACGACGAGGCCGAGGCCCAGCCCGCCGCCGAGGTGGAACTGCCCGCCCCCGCCGCGGACGCCGACGCTGCCGCGACCGCAGACCGGCTGCGCGCCCAACTCTCGGCGATCCTGATGGGCTACGACGCCGACCCGGCCGAGAAGACCCTCTCCGCCTACCTCGACGCCCGCGATCAGGTGATCGCCGACGGCGGCGACGTCCTCACCGGCGAGATCGCGCTGATCGGCCTGTTCGCCGACCTGGCAGAGCTGTCCCGCAACCGCCCGTTCGGAGAGCAGGACCACACCGAACTGCGGATCCACTCCGACCGGGAACACCTCCACCGCTACCTGACAACCCTCGACGTTGACCGGGCCAAGCTGCCCGCGCAGTTCGTGGAGCGCCTCGGGAAGGTGCTGCGCCACTACGGCGTCGAGTCGCTCGACCGCACGCCGGAACTGGCCGAGGCCGTCTTCCGGATCTTCCTGGCGCAGAAGCGGGTCGCCGCCGACGTGCCGATCGTGCTCGGCATCCTCAACCGCTGGATGACCGGACCCGCGCCCGAGCCTGCCCGCGCCGACTCCGCCCGCGCCGATCTCGAGCGGGTGCTCCGCGCCACCCAGTTGCGGTTCCCCGCCGTCGGCGACATGACCCGCTCCATCCGGTTCCGCTGGTTCGACCAGCCCCAGGTCGACGCCGAACGCGCGTCGGTGCTCGCAGGCTTCGGCGACGAGGTCGAGGCGCTCGCCGCGAACCCCGACGCAGACGACTACGCCCAGCGCACCCGCGACCTGTCTGACGTGCACGAATGGACCGCCGACTACCTGGCAACGCGCCTTGGCCGCGGCGTCCCGGCCGTCGAGCCGATGCTCGAGGTGCTTCTGCACAAGTACTACAGCGACTACGACCTGACCGGGATCGCCCGCTCCGCCGTCGACGGCCGCGCCGTCGTGACCGCCGACTACGTGCTGGAGGGCAGGCCGCGCCGCTTCGTGAGCACCGTCGGAACGGCAGCCGAACTCGCCGCTGACGGGCCGCTGGCGAGCCTGGTCACCGGCCTGTTCGAGGGCCGCAACCCCGGCGACGACGCCGTCGGTGAACTGTACGTGCTGTGGGACGAGCAGCCGGAGCCCGAGGCGGTCGTCGCCGAACTGTCGGAGACGCTGACGTCCTGGGGCCTCGGCGCCGAGGTGAAGCGGATCGCGGTCGGCGTCAGCACCGCGGACGGCGAGGTGCAGTACTACACGTTCCGGTTCCGCGACGGGATCGCCGTCGAGGATGAACTGGTCCGCGGGCTGCACCCGATGGCCGGGCGCAGGCTGGACCTGTGGCGGTTGCGCGAGTTCGACACCACCCGGCTGCCCGCCACTGAAGACGTGTGGCTGTTCGAGTGCGTCGCCAAGTCCAACCCGGACGACCGACGCCTCGTCGCGATGGCCCAGGTGCGTCAACTCGCCGCGGTCCGCGACCGGGAGGGCAACCTCGTCGGCCTGCCGCACGCCGAGCGCGCCATCTCGAACTGCCTCGAGGCGATCCGCCGCACCCGCGCCTCGCGAGGCGCTGCGGGCAGCAAGTTGGACATGAACCACGTGTGGGTCGACGTCTGGCCCGAGATCGACCTGTCGCTGGAGGACATCACGCCGCTGCAGTCCAAGATCACGCCGCTGTCCGACGGCGCCGGGATCGAGGAGGTGCTGTGCCAGGGCCGCTTCCGACAGGGCAAGCGCCTCGTGCCGCTCGCGGTCCGGTTCTACTCGCAGCCCGGCTCGGGCGTGACGACCACCGTCGGCCCGCCCCCGAGCGAGCCGCTGAAGCCGCTTGACGAGTACGCGGGCAAGGTGCTGCGGGCGCGTCGACGCGGCCTGGTCTACCCGTACGAACTGTCCTCGACGCTCGCCGGCCCCGGCGGCACGCTGACCGAGTTGGATCTGGACGCCGACGGCCGCCTCGTCGAGGCGAACCGCGCGCCGGGCCTGAACAAGGCCGCGATCATCGTGGCGAGGGTGACGACCCCCACCCCGCTGCACCCGGAGGGCCTGACGCGCATCGTCTTGTCGGGCGACCCGACCAAGGGGCTGGGCGCGCTCGCGGAGCCCGAATGCGCCAGGATCATCGCCGCGATCGACCTTGCGGAGCAGGAGCGGATCCCGCTCGAGTGGTTCACGCTCAGCTCCGGTGCGAAGATCTCGAAGGACTCCGGCACCGAGAACATGGACTGGGTCGGCGCCGCCCTGAAGCGGGTCGTCGAGTTCACGCAGGACGGCGGCGAGATCAACATCATCGTCGCTGGCATCAACGTGGGCGCGCAGCCGTACTGGAACGCCGAGGCGACCATGCTGATGCACACCAAGGGCATCCTCGTGATGACGCCCGACTCGGCCATGGTGCTGACCGGCAAGCAGTCGCTCGACTTCTCCGGCGGCGTGTCCGCGGAGGACAACTTCGGCATCGGCGGCTACGACCGCGTGATGGGCCCCAACGGGCAGGCGCAGTACTGGGCCCCCAACCTGGGCGCCGCGATGGAGATCCTGCTGACGCACTACGACCACACCTACGTGGTGCCCGGCGAGGATGGCCCGCGCCGCGCGGAGACGACGGACCCGTCGGATCGCGACATCTCGGACTTCCCGCACTTCTCCGAGGGCTCCGACTTCAGCACGGTCGGCCAGATCTTCTCCAGCGAGTCCAACCCGGACCGCAAGAAGGCCTTCGACATCCGCACCGTGATCGCCGCCGTCACCGACCAGGACCACGGGCACTCGGAGCGCTGGGCGGGCATGGCAGAGGCGGAGACGGCGGTCGTCGTCGATGCGCGGATCGGCGGGCATTCGGTCGCCGTGCTCGGCATCGAGTCCAAGCCGGTGCCACGCGCCGGGTTCCCTCCCACCGACGGGCCGGACACGTTCACGGCGGGCACGCTGTTCCCGCAGTCGTCGAAGAAGGCGGCCCGGGCGATCAACGCGGCGTCGGGCAACCGTCCGCTGGTGGTGCTCGCGAACCTGTCGGGCTTCGACGGCTCGCCGGAGTCGATGCGCAACCTGCAGTTGGAGTACGGCGCCGAGATCGGTCGCGCCATCGTCAACTTCCAAGGCCCGATCGTGTTCGTGGTGATCTCGCGCTACCACGGCGGAGCGTTCGTGGTGTTCTCGAAGCGCCTGAACCCGAACATGACGGTGCTCGCGGTCGAGGGCAGCTTCGCGTCGGTGATCGGGGGCGCCCCCGCGGCCGCCGTGGTGTTCGCCCGTGACGTCGAGACGCGCACGTCGGCCGATCAGCGGGTTGTCGATCTGGAGGCCGCCCTGCGCTCGGCGTCGCCCCAGCAGCGGGCGGAATTGCAGGTGGAGTTGGACACCGCGCGCAAGTCGGTGCGGGCCGAGAAGATCTCGGAGATCGCGGCCGAGTTCGACGGCATCCACAACATCCACCGCGCCGTCGAGGTCGGCTCGGTCGACAAGGTCATCAGCCCGGCGGAGATCCGCCCAGCGATCATCGCAACGATCGAGGCATACGGGAAGCGCTGATCCGGGGACTCTTCGTGGACCACTCGCGGGGACGCGTTCGTCCGGCCGATAGCTCGGCGGGGCGGTCCCTCGGTGACTCTTCGCCGGGGCGTGCTCAGCCTGAAGACGCAGCGGATCGCCTAGTATCGGGGGAGCGTCGCGTGCCGGTGGGAGTCAGTCTCAGGCATGGAGGCGCCGAACCGAAGGGATGCCGATGACCACATCGATCTCCCCGCGCTCGCGTGACTGAGCGCGAGAGTTCCAGGCTGATCGCCTGGAGCGCCGAGCTGCGACGCGTCCACCAGCGTCTCCGCGACGCGCTGCGCGTCACCCGGGACGCCGTCCATGAGGGCCTACCGGCCGAGCCTGCGAGCCGCGATCTGTTGCTCTACTGTCACGGCTTCTGCGCCGCGCTCGACGGCCACCACCGGGGCGAGGACCGCAGCCTGTTCCCCGCGATCAGGGCAGCCCATCCGGAACTGGCGCCCACCCTCGCCGCCCTGGAACAGGACCACTCGATGATCGCGCACCTGCTCGGCGCGCTGCAGACGGCGGTGGACGCCGGGGGCTCTCCCGAGGAACTCGACCGCCACCTCGAGGGCATCGCCGCGATCATGGAGAGCCACTTCCGGTACGAGGAGCGTCAACTGCTGACGGTGCTCGACGGGCTCGCCCTCGAGGGCGCCGTCGACGAGGTGCTCGGCCCGCTCTGAGGATTGGCTGGCGAGCCGTCCGTTCGCCTGAGGGCGGTTCCTGAGCTCGTCGCGGGACGATCCCTGCGCTTCTCGAAAGCTGAGACCAACGCTCGATGAGCAACCGTTCCCCGAGCCTGTCGAGGGGTCCGAAACAAACGATCCCCGAGCCCGTCGAGGGGTCCGAAACCACCACTCGGCGCTCGGACGTCTCCACAAGCTCGACGAACAACCGATCCCCGAGCCCGTCGAGGGGTCCGAAACCGCCGATCCCCGAGCCCGTCGAGGGGTCCGACACCACCACTCGGCGGACGGACGTCTCGACAAGCTCGACGAACGACGAACCGTTCTCCGAGCCTGTCGAGGGGTCCGACACCCACTTCGCACGCTTGGATGCCTCGACAACGTCGGCGGTCGGCACCACGATGGGTTCATGGTCACCCTTCGCGCCATGATGCCGGACGACGCCCTCCCCCTGCAGGAGGCGTTCGCCGCCATCGGCTGGGACAAGCCGAGCGCACAGTTCGAGCGCTACGTGGCCGAGGCCGAGGCTGGCGACCGCGTGTGCCTTGTCGCAGAGGTCGACGGACGGCTCGCCGGGTACTGCACGCTCTGCTGGGAGTCGGGCTACCCACCGTTCCGCGCGGCGCGAATCCCTGAGATCGTCGATCTGAACGTGCTGCCAGGGTTCCGCCGTCGCGGCGTCGCGACCGCCCTGGTCGACGCCCTGGAACGCGAGGCCGCGACCCGAGGAGACACGGTCGGCCTCGGCGTCGGCCTGTACGCGGACTACGGCCCGGCACAGCGGATGTACGTGGCGCGGGGGTACCTGCCCGACGGCCGGGGCATCGTCTACGCCGGCCAACCCGTCGAGCCGGGCGCCTCGGTGGCGATCGACGACGATGCATGCCTGATGTTCACCCGCCGACTGGCCTGAGTACCGGCCCTGGGAACGCGAAAGCGAGGTGGGCGAACCACCTCGCAGTTCCACCATACAACGCCGAGGGGGCCTTGTGGCAAGGGCCTACCGGAGCGCAGAATCGCTGACTGCATCGGCTACCCAAGGAGCCACCCATGTCAGTCTTCAACCTCCCCTCCTCGAAGGCCGCGAAGGCCGCAGGCACCCACCTCGACCGGGACGAGGCGCACCTCACTCTCGTCGCCGGCCTGCTGGACGGACAGGTCCGTGCGACCAAGGCGCGCCTGGCCGACCTGCGCCTCGAGCCCGCAGGCCCCGGCCATGGCGCGCTGGACCGCGACCTCGAGATCCACCGCCTCTCCTCCCGGCTGTCGGTGCTGCGCCGCTTCGGCCTCGACGTCTGCCTCGGCCGGATGGTGCCATCCGACGGTGAGGCGCCCGTCTACGTCGGCCGCATCGGGCTCACCGACGCCGAAGGCGAGCCCCTGCTGATCGACTGGCGCGCCCCCGCTGCCGAGCCGTTCTTCGCCGCCACGCACGCCGACCCGATGGGACTCTCCAGCCGGAGGCGCTACCGCTGGGCCGACGGGCGGATCGTCGACTACTGGGACGAGGTGTTCACCGGCGACCCGGACTCCCCCGCCGCCCTCGACGACCAGTCGGCCTTCATCGCCAGCCTCGGCGCGACCCGTACGGAACGGATGCGCGACGTGCTCGCCACGATCGCGTCGGACCAGGACGCCATCATCCGCTCCGACGCCGACGGCGCGCTGGTCGTCGACGGCGGCCCAGGCACCGGCAAGACGGTCGTGGCGCTGCACCGCGCCGCCTACCTGCTGTACGAGGACCCGAGGCTCGGGAGCCGCGGTGGGGTGCTCGTGGTCGGGCCGCATCGGCCCTATCTGCGATACGTCGCCGACGTGCTGCCGAACCTCGGCGAGGACGGCGTGGCGATCGCGACCCTGGCAGACCTCGTCCCCGAGGGAGCCGACGCGGCGCAGGAACCCGACGCCGAAGTGGCCCGCCTCAAGTCGGACGCACGCCTGCTGGGCGCGGTCGAGGCCGCCGTCGCGTTCTACGAGGAGCCACCGAGCGACGAACTGACCGTCGAGACACCGTGGGCGGAGGTCGAGGTGGACGCCTCCGACTGGGCCGAGGCATTCTCCTCGCCCGACCCTGGCACCCCGCACAACGAGGCCCAGGTGGAGGTGTGGGAGGCGCTGCTGGACGTCCTCGTCGACAAGCACGGCGTCGACGACGACCTGGATGCGTCGGACGTGCGCGCCGCCCTGGCCACCGACCCGGACCTGCGGGTCGCCCTGCGACGCGGCTGGCCGATCCTCGAGCCCGCCGACCTCGTCTCCGATCTGTGGTCCGTGCCCGCCTATCTGCGCCGCTGCGCCCCCTGGCTGACGTCCGAGGAACGCGCTCACCTGCGCCGCGCCGAGGGCTCGCCCTGGACGGCGGAGGATCTGCCGATGCTCGACGCGATGCGGCGGCGCCTGGGCGACCCGGGGGCGCCGGAGATCCGGCACCGCAAGGCGGCCGCGTTGGCGGAGAGCAGGGCCTTCATGGACGAGGTGGTCGCCGACCTGCTGGAGGCCAACGACGATCCCGAGTCGCCTCTTCCGTTGCTGAACCGCGACAGCATCCGGGAGGCCCTCGTCGACGAGGACGTCGCCCCGGGCGTCGACCTCGACCCGCTCGCGGGGCCGTTCGGTCACGTCATCATCGACGAGGCGCAGGAGTTGACCGACGCCCAGTGGCAGATGGTGCTCGCGCGGTGCCCCTCGCGCAGCGTCACGGTGGTCGGCGACCGTGCGCAGGCCCGCCGCGGCTTCCCCGAGAGTTGGGATGAGCGGCTGCGGAGGGTCGGGTTCGGCTCGGTCACCGAGCGGCGGCTGAACCTCAACTACCGCACCCCTCGGCAGGTGATGGAGGCCGCCGAGCCCGTGATCCGCGCGGTCCTTCCGGACGCCAACGTGCCCGACTCCGTCCGCGAGGGGCTTCCCGTCCGAGGCGGCGACGCCGACCGGGTTAGCGACGTGGTCGCGGAGTGGCTGGCGGGTCACGAGGACGGCGTGGCGGTCGTCGTCGGCGATCCGGGGTTCCCGCCGTCGGAGCGGGTCAGCGTGTTGGCGCCGGAACTGACGAAGGGCCTTGAGTTCGACCTCGTCGTGCTGGTGCGACCCCAGTCGTTCGGGACGGGCGTGCAGGGCGCGGTCGACCGCTACGTCGCCATGACGAGGGCGACGGGCGACCTGGTCATCCTCGAGTAGCCGGGTCCGCGCGCCTCGCTCGGTTCGTGGGCGCGGCGAGCGTGTGCTGCCTGCGGAACTGGCCCGTCGCAAGCAGCACCGCGATGGTGAGCCCGCCCGCGATCCACCCCGAAGCGCCGAGCCCCAGCATCAGCGCGGGATCGGGCTTGCTCCCCGCGGCGAAGAACAGCATCGGCAGACCCATCGACGCGTTCATGGCGCCGTGCGCAAACACGGCAGGCCACACCGCCCCGCTGCGCAACCGGAGGAAGCCGAGGAGCACGCCCCAGATCAGGCAGCCGCCGACCATCAGCAGCAACCCAGTCACGTTGGGACGGCCGAAGTTATAGCCGAGCAGGATCACCGGCGCGTGCCACAGGCCCCAGACGATGCCGCTGACGATCAGCGCGGGCCAGGTGCCGTAGCGGTGCAGCGCCGGGACGAGGAAGCCGCGCCAGCCGATCTCCTCGCCGAGCGCGAGGAGGGCGTTGACGGTGAACGCCGCGATCGGGATCGACGCCAGTTGCGCGGCCGCGACGACCCACGTCGGCGGCATCTCGGTGCCGGGAGGCGCGCTGGCCTTCAGGATCTGCGCCAGCCCGGAGAGTTCCGCGAAGTCGGGCGTCAGCCACCCGAGGGCGATCGCGACGAACATGGCGGCCACGACGACCACGACGGTCCCGAGCACGGCGAGCACCGACAGCCACACGATGCGTCGGGTCGGCCGAAGCGGCCAGCCTCCCAGGAACCAGAGCCTCCGCCCCTTGGCGACCGGCCTCATGGCGAACATCACTATGAGGACGGCGAGCAAGGGGGTGAACATCATGGCGGGGAGCAGCACGACAGCGATCGGCTCGGCCAGCCCCTTGCCGAGCCAGAGCGGGAGCGCGACCAGCCAGGCCAGCCCGCACGCCAGCACGACGTAGGCGCCGATCGCCGACGGCGGAATCGTCGGCAGGTCGGGCTCCTGCTGTGCGGGTGAGGGCTGCGGGTCGGGCATCGACGGCGGTGCCCAGTCGGCGGAAGACGTCATGGGAGGCTCCCTTCTCTCCGCTCAGTCGCACCATACGCCCGCCGCCCGGCCCGCGCCCGGCGGGGCTATCCGTCTCTGGAATCATGCGACCCCTCCGTGCGGCGCTCGCGCAGGCACACTGAGTCCTTCGGATCCCGGACCCGGGGTGGTGGGCCTCGCGTTCGCAGAGACCCACCAGGCGATCGGCACGTTGGTCAGCGTCGATCCGCTGCGACCGTGGCGGCCCGCCCCATCGAAGGCGCCATGCACCTACAACTGGCTGACATTACACTTACAGATGCAAGGAGGTTGCACGGATGAAACTCGATTCACGCGATCGCGTCTTGGCGAACGACCGGGAGCAGATGCTCGCCGCGCAGGTTCTCGACCAACTGTCCGGGCCGGACGGGGCCCTTGCGGTGACCCGTCACGAGGCTGTTTCGCCACTGCCTGTGGAGGTTGGCCGGTTGCTGCAACACGTCCTCGATGTTGTCGCACGTGGGGGAACGGTCACCGTCGGGAGCGTTCCTGAGGTGCTGACGACGACCACAGCGGCGGGATTCCTCGGCGTCTCGCGGCCGACCCTGATGCGCATGGTGGACAACGGCGAACTGCCGTCCCACAAGGTCGGGACGCATACCCGACTGAAGGCGAGCGATGTCTACGCTGCCCTCCGCGCACGCCGCGCGCGCGAGCGGGCGGCCTACCAGGAACTCATGGACCTCGAAGACGGCGACTAGCAGCGAAGGAGTGCGTGCAGCCTGGATCGGGCGCCCGTTTGATCCTGATCAGAGATCGCGAGAGTTCAAGGTCTGGTACTGCCGGACGGCATCGGCTCCCAACTCTCCAGCGACGAGGAGCCCTGGTCTAGGCTCGCGGGCGAGGAAAGGTGGCAGATGACGCGGGTCGAGGCGATCGTGATCGGGGCGGGGCAGGCCGGGCTTTCGGCCGCCTATCACCTGCGACGGCTCGGCATCGACTTCGTGGTCATCGACGCCAACGACCGGCCCGGCGGCGCGTGGCAGCACCGGTGGGACTCGCTGACGATGCACGACGTGCACGGGGTCGCCGACCTTCCCGGCATGCCGGTCCCAGACTTCGATCCCAAGGCCCGCGCGAACGCCGCCGTGCCCGCCTACTTCGCCGACTACGAGCGGCGCTTCGACCTTTCCATCCGGCGCCCCGTCACGGTGCAGAGCGTCACGCCGGACGGGCCGGGGCCGGGAGCGACGCTCACGGTCCACACCAGCGACGGCGACCTCCGGACCCGGGCGATCGTCAACGCCACGGGCACCTGGGACACGCCGTTCCTGCCCTACTACCCCGGCGCGCGCGACTTCCTCGGCCCCCAGTTCCACGCGTCCGGCTACCCAGGCCCGGAGTTCTTCCGCGGGCTGCGCGTGGTGGTCGTCGGCGGCGGCGCCTCGGCGGTGCAGTTCATCGGCGAGTTGGCTGGCGTGGCGTCCGACATCGTCTGGGTGACCCGCCGCGAACCGATCTGGCGTACCGGCGAGTTCAACCCGGACGCAGGGCGCGAGGCGGTCGCCCTCGTTGAGGACCGCGTCCGGCAGGGCCTGCCACCCCGCTCGGTCGTCAGCGTGACGGGGCTGATGCTCCGGCCGCAGGAGCGCCTGGCCGCCGAGATGGGCCTCTACGACGCGCGTCGGCCGATGTTCGAGCGCGTCGAACCGCATGGCGTCACCTGGGCCGACGGGCACGTCGAGCATGCCGACGCGATCCTCTGTGCCACCGGATTCAGGCCGAGCATCTCGCACCTGTCGCCGCTCAGGCTGCGGGGGCCGAACGGGGGCGTCCAACTGGAGGCGCCCCGCGATCCGCACACGTTCACGACGGCGACCAAGGATCCGCGGATCCACTTCGTCGGCTACGGCCCGTCCGCCTCGACGATCGGGGCGACGCGCGCGGGCAGGGTCGCGGCCCTGGCCGTGCGGGATCAACTGGCCGGCTGAGCTCCTCAGTTGAGATCGGTCGACTGACGCCGGGGCAGCCGTTCGTCGAGCTTGTCGAGACGTCCGAAACCACAGGGCAACAGCCGCCGGCGTTGGTCTCGGCCGCTTCGACAGCCTCAGGGTAGAGCGCGGCTAGAAGTCGAAGTCGATGTCGGAGATGAAGTCCCCGACGCCCTCGACGAAGCCGCCAAGCCCTTCAGCGACACCGCCGACCGCGTCACCCATATCAGCGATCCCGCCGAACCCGTCGGCGAGGAACGCGAGGTTCCATGTCAGGTCCAGGCCCATGTCCATCCAGAGAAGCCCGTCGAGCACGTCCGTGTCGCCCGCCTCGTGGCTGCGGCTTGCCACCTCTCCGAATACCTTCGACCAGTGGTCGGCCACGCCGAACACGAGCGCATAGGGCAGGTAGCGGCTGAAGATGCCCGCGGCCTCCTCGAAGCTGAACTGGTCGGCCTCCGCCGTGGCGAGGTACTTCTTGAAGCCGAGGGCCTGGATCGTCGTCGCGGTGCCGAGCGCGGTGCGGGGCACGCGGCGCTTCAACCGCTTGCTGAGGAAGAGTGCGCCGCCGATGAGGATCAGGGCGCTCAGGATCGTCCAGATCGATGAGGACATGGTGAACACCAGCACGCACCAGCCGAGCAGCACGACCCAGCCGAGCACCGTAAGGCAGCCGGCCTCCTGCGGCCTCGGGTCCTTCTCGTACCACCCGTTCTGGACGGTCTGGCGGTACAGGTCCTCCTTGGCGTTGCGCAGGTCTCCCCCGCGCTTCTTGGTCCACTGGCTCATCAGGACCCCGTCCCCGGCGCCGGGCATTCCGAGCAGCGAGCCCAACAGGTCGGCCTCGAACTGGTCGAGCCGGTCGGCGGTTGGGGCGGGATGGATCGGGGTGATGCGCCAGTCGCGGGCCTTCTTCTTCGGGTCCTGCTGCCGCTTCGGGTCGACGTCGACCGCCTCGATCTTGAGCCAGCCGCGCACCGCAAGATCGACGATCGTCGCCGTCAGGTCGCGCATCTCCGCCTGCCCGTCGACGATGGTCCCGACGAGTCCGGGCCTGAGACCGCGGGGCGGGGAGAACGCGACCGCGACCTGGCCCGAGTACTCCCGACCGGGCTGCACCTTGGTCTCCGGGGCGCTCTGACCGAGCGCGGGCACGAGGCCGGGCGTCAGGCCGACGAAGATCCGGTCGTGAAAGAACCGGTTGGCGACGGCGCCGATGAGAAACATCACACCGCCTGCCACGATCGCGATGGCAAGGGCCCCGATATCCATGGAGGTCATGCGCACCATTGTGTCGGATGTGACAAACCCCAGCCGGTCCCGCCGTCCGGGTTGAGACCGACGACCGGTCCGCAGCCCGTGCGAGGCCGCGTCGGATCACCCGGCGGGGCACCGTCAGGCTGGAGTCAGCGCACGATGTCGTAGCGTGCCAGCTTGGCCTTGTCCGCCCGTGAGGTCGAGCCCTGCAGCGCGAGCAGTTCGGCGTAGATCCCGTCCGTGGTGGCCAACTCGGCGGGCGTGCCGATCTCGTCGATGCGACCCTCACGCAGCGTGACGATCCGGTCGACGGTCGAGATGGTCGACAAGCGATGCGCGATGATCACGGTGGTGCGACCCTCCATGAGCTCGTCCAGCCCGGCCTGCACGGCGCGCTCCGACTTGGTGTCGAGCGAACTAGTGGCCTCGTCGAGGATCAGGATCGGCGCGTCCTTCAGCAGCGCCCGGGCGACCGAGAGCCGCTGCTTCTGACCGCCCGACAGCTTGATGCCGCGCTCGCCGATCTCGGTGTCGAAGCCGTCCTTGAGGCGCGAGATGAAGCTCATCGCGTTGGCGCGGCGCGCCGCGGTCTCCAACTGCTCGTCGGTGACGTCGTCGATGCCGTAGGCGATGTTCTCTCGGATGGTGCCGCTGAACAGGCTTGCGTCCTGGAACACGACGCCGATCTCGCGGCGCAGCAGCTCCGACGGCACGTCGCGCACCGACTGACCGTGCACCTCGACGGTGCCTGAGGTCGCCGGGTACAGCTTCATGAGCAGGTTGACCAGTGTCGTCTTCCCGCCACCGGACTCGCCGACGAACGCGACCCGCTCGCCCCTGTCGATGGCGAGGTTGATGTCGTTGAGGACGAGCTCGGTGGTGTCGCCGTAGCCGAAGCTGACGTCGTCAAAGGCGACGACGGGGTCGTCCTCGCGCCACTCGACGGTGGGCTGGGCCGCGCCCGACTCGTCGAGTTCGAGGGGGTTGTTCGGCTCGTCGATCTCGCCCATCACCTTGAAGTACTCGTGGCTTCCCGCGATGGCGCGCTGCGTGGTGTCGACCAGGTAGCTCATCCCGGTGACGGGCTGCTTTGCCATGTTGACCAACTGGATGAGCATCACCATCACGCCGATGCTGAAGGCGCCCTGTGCCGTCTGCACGAAGATGATGGCGAAGATCACGAAGAAGACGACGTCGAGCACGGCACGGCGCAGCGTGTCCATCTTGTGCCAGTAGGCCGACTGCTCGCCCGTGAGGCCGACGGCGTCGTTGTAGTGGTCGCCGAACTTCTTCAGTTCGTCGCGCTCGGTCACGAACGACTTCACGACGCGCATCTGGCCGATCACCTCGGCGAACCGGCCGCCCGCGATGTCATAGTGCTCGTTCTTCTGGTGCTCCCACACCTGCCACCGCTTCGACGTCAGCGCCGTCAGCCACACGAACGTCGGGTAGATGATGATGAGCAGCAGCGCGAGCCACGGCGAGTAGACCAGCGAGATCACCAGGACCGCGAACACCGTGATCAGCATCGGGAAGAAGTTGTTGGAGAACATCTGCAGGAAGTCGGTGATCGACGTGATCGACCTGTTGAGCCTGGAGATAATCGTGCCGGTCAGCTCGTTGTCGTAGTAACGCTGCGGCAGCTTGAGCAGCTTGCGGAAGTAGCGTCGTGACAGGATCGCCCGGAGCCTGGTTGCCATCAGGTCGCCCCAGTAGCCGGTCAGGTTCGTCAGCACCGAGTTCGCGAGCGACAGCACCAGCAGCCCGCCGGCCAGCCAGAGCAGCGTCGTGACGGTGCCGCCCTTGCCACCCACCATGCTGACGACGACGTCGGTCGCGCGGGCGATGACGAACGGCATCAGCAGGGCGGTCGCCGCGATGGCGACGGCTCCGACGATGATGCCGAGGTATAGATGCCACAGTTCCCTGGCCGTGCCGAGGATTCTGACGATGCTTCGCATGGGTGCTCCTTCGGCCCGAACTCTAGACCGCGGCGCCAAGGAATCAAACGCGGCTAGGGGCGCCACGCATCGTCAGCACCCGACGTTCGCCACGGGAGGAAGTCCACCCCGCCCGCGCCGCCTGATCGGCCGCTCGGCGGTCGACCGGCTACCCGATCGTCATGATGTGGGCAGGGGGCCTGCCGGAGGCGAGCAGTTCGGCCATCGTCTCGATGGACGGGGCGGCGTGCGTGAAGAACGAGAAGTAGCCATCGCACAGGTAGTTCTGGCCCGGCTGCCCGTCTGCCGAGGCGATGAACCGGTCCTTGGGGCAGCCGCCGTGGCAGGCCCACCGGACGGGGCAGCGCTGGCACTGCTGCGTCAGGCCGACCCGCTTGTAGCGACCGAACTCGCGTTGCGCCTCGGAGGTCAGCAACTTCTGGAAGCCGGACTCGTGGATGTTGCCCAGCCTGTAGTCGGGTTCGACGTAGTGGTCGCAGGAGTACACGTCGCCGTTGTGCTCGACGGCGAGCGCGCCGCCGCACTCGGGCGAGTGGACGCACAACGAGTACTGGCCGAAGCGGGCCGCGAGCATCACGTCGAAGTGCTGCACATAGACGCGGCCGACGTCGTGGCGCACCCACTCGTCGAAGATCGCCGAGAGGAAGCGTCCCCACTGCCGGGCGGTGACGGACCGGGACGTGACGGCGTCGCCGTGCTGCTGGTACAGCAGGCGCGCACCGTCGGGGCCGGTCCAGCCCTGCTCCGCGAGCTCGAGGTCCTTGGCCTCGACCCGTTCGACGATCGGGATGAACTGCATGTACTCGACGCCAAGGTCGTCGCGGAAGTAGCGGTACACGTCGAGCCCGTGCTCGGCGTTGGCGGCATTGACGGTGCACAGGACGTTGACCTCGACGCCGTGACGGCGCAGCACCTCCCAACCGCGGACAACCTGCTTGTGGGTGCCGCGTCCGGCCTTGTTGACGCGGTAGGCGTCGTGCAGTTCTGCTGGGCCGTCGACCGACAGGCCGACGAGGAAGCCCTCGTCCTTCAGGAAGCGTCCCCAGTCATCGTCGAGAAGGGTGCCGTTGGTCTGAATCGAGTGGCGCACCACCTGGCGGGGGCGGGCGTAGTGCTTGCCGAGCCGGACGGCCTCACGGAAGAACGCCAGGCCGCGCATGGTCGGTTCGCCGCCCTGCCAGGCGAACATGACCTCCCCGTCCGGCTGCCCTGCCAGGAACTCGCGGACGTAGACCTCGAGGGTCCCGGCGCTCATCCGCTGCCCGTCGGCGTCGTAGAGCAGTTCCTTGGACAGGAAGAAGCAGTAGGTGCAGTCGAGGTTGCACGCGGCCCCGGTCGGCTTGGTCACGACGGAGAAGGGCAGGGCACGCATGCCCCCACGATGGCACCTGTCGCGCCGGTTGCCAAGCGTCGGGGACACGACAGAATCGCGCGGCGCGGGAATGGCCACCACGCGCGCCCGAGGCCCACCGCGTCAGGCAGGCCCAGACGTGACGAGACCCCGCGGCCTGGGCCGCGGGGTCTGGTCGTGCGATCGGGTCAGCGCTCGTTGATCGGAACGTAGTCGCGCTCGGTGGCGCCGATGTAGATCTGGCGCGGACGCCCGATCTTGCGGCCCTTCTCGGCGTGCTGCTCGCGCCACTGGGCGATCCAGCCGGGCAGGCGGCCCAGGGCGAACAGCGCCGTGAAGTGCTGCGCCGGGAAGCCCATCGCCTCGTAGATGAGGCCCGTGTAGAAGTCCACGTTGGGGTACAGCTTGCGCTCGATGAAGTACTCGTCGTTCAGCGCCGTCTCCTCCAACTCCAGGGCCATCTCCAGGAGGTGGTTGGAGGTTCCGGAGTTGCGCAGCAACTGGTCGGCGTGGCCCTTGATGATCTTCGCGCGCGGGTCGTAGTTCTTGTAGACGCGGTGACCGAAGCCCATCAGCTTCACGCCGGACTTCTTGTCCTTGACCTGCGAGACGAAGTCCTTGATGTCGAGGCCCTCCTTCGAGATCTCGCGGAGCATCTCGAGGACGGCCTGGTTGGCGCCGCCGTGCAGCGGGCCGGACAGCGCGTGGACGCCGGAGGCCATCGACGCGTAGATGTTCGCGTCGGCCGAGCCGACGAGGCGCACCGTCGAGGTGGAGGCGTTCTGCTCGTGGTCGGCGTGCAGGATGAACAGCGTCTCGAACGCGCGCACCACGTCAGGGTCGATCTCGTACTCCTCCTGCGGGGTGCCGAACGACAGCCGCAGGTAGTTCTCGACGTAGCCGAGGTTGTTGCGCGGGTACAGGAACGGGGCGCCGATCGACGACTTGTAGGCGTAGGCGGCCAGCGTCGGCATCGAGCCCAGCAGGCGCAGGCTTGCCTCCTCGACCTGGCCCTCGTCGTGCACGTCGAGGGTGTCGCGGTTGAACGATCCGAGCGCGGTCACGCCCGCCGCGAGCACCTGCATGGGGTGGGCGCCGCGCGGGAACGCGCGGAACAGCTCGCGCATCCGCTCGTCCAGCAGCATCCGGCGCGCGATCTTGCCGTTGAACTCGTCAAGCTGCGCCTGGGTGGGGAGCTCTCCGTAGATGAGCAGGTAGGCGACCTCGATGAACGTCGCTTTCTCGGCGAGCTGCTCGATCGGGTAGCCGCGGTACTGGAGCACGCCCTTGTCGCCATCGATGAAGGTGATCGACGAGACACATGAAGCGGTGTTGACGAAGCCGGGGTCGAGGGTGGTCACTCCTGTCGTGGACAGCAGCTTTCCGATGTCGAGCCCGTCGTTGCCCTGCGTGGCTTCCACCGTCGGCAGCTCGAGTTCGGTTCCCCCGTACTTGAGGACTCCGCTATCGGTCATGCGATTCGCCTTTCTCTGGTTTTCCGGACGGCCGCCATGGGCGCCGGTTAGCTCTGTGGGGCTGTGCGGAACCCCACCATACAACCCCTTGCGAACAACTTGTAGGGATCGTTCGCCCAGCCCAGAGGCGCTGGACATAGCACGGCCCCACCCGCTATGGCGGGTGGGGCCGATCTGCTGGGTTTACGCTCAGAGGCCGTCGCGCGTCTCCGAGCGATGAACGGTCGCGCCGGTGCCTGGGTCCTGGACGGTCCGCGACTCGGTGACCCGCGAGCGGTTCATGGTCAGAAGGGACCAGATCAGCCCGATCGCGCCTGCACCCATGAGGATGTAGCCGATCATGTCGAGGCTCACGTACGGGACATCAGCGTTGACCGCGAACGCAAGGATCGCGCCGAGGGCGATCAGGACGATGGAGGTTCCGATGCGCAGGGTGATTCTCCAATCTTTTGGGGGGTGGAGTACACGGAAGCGTAACGCCGCGGCCAACACGCGGCGAAGGTTTAGCGGGATTGGTGGGCAACTGCGGCGCCGCCCACTAGGTTGACGGCGTGAGCAGCACGCATGAAGTGACGCCGCCCAAGACGGCGCTGGCCTCGTCCAAGGCATCGACGGGCAAGGTGATCTCCTGGGCCATGTGGGACTGGGGCACCCAGCCCTTCGCCACCGTCATCACCACGTTCGTCTTCGCCGTCTACCTGACCAGCGGCGCGTTCGGCGACAACGACACCCTGACCAAGAACCTCGCATGGGCGACGGGCATCGCCGGCATCTGCGTCGCCCTGCTCGCCCCGGTGCTCGGCCAAGGGGCCGACCGCAAGGGACGTCGCATGTTCCACCTGCGCTGGCAGACGTGGCTGCTCGCCGCGGTCTCTGCCGCCATGTACTTCGTGGCACCGTCTCCCGAGTACTTCTGGCTGGGCGCGATCCTGCTCGCGGGCGGCAACGTCGTCTCCGAGATCGCCAACGTCAACTACTACGCCGCCATCGACCAAGTGTCGACTCCCCGCAACGTCGGCCGGGTCAGCGGGCTCGGGTGGGGCCTCGGCTACCTCGGCGGCATCGCCATCCTTCTTGTCATCATCGCGACCCTCGGGTCCGACTTCCCGGCCTCCGACGTGCGGATCGCGATGCTGATCTGTGGCGCGTGGACGCTGCTCTTCACCATCCCGATCTTCGTGGCGCTGAAGGACCGCAAGCCCACCACCGCCGCGCCTTCGCTCGGCATCGTCGGCTCCTACAAGGCCCTGTTCGCCTCGATCCGGAGCCTGTGGCGCACCTCCCCCAACACCCTGTTCTTCCTGCTCGCCTCCGCGCTGTTCCGCGACGGCCTCGCAGGCGTGTTCACCTTCGGTGGCGTGCTCGCCGCGGGCACCTTCGGATTCAAGTTCAGCGAGGTCGTGATCTTCGGCGTGGCCGCCAACGTCACGGCGGGCGTCGCGACGATGCTTTTCGGGCTGCTCGACGACAAGCTGGGCCCCAAGCGCGTCATCCTGATCTCGCTGGTCAGCCTGGTGCTGCTCGGCACCGGCATCTTCGTCTTCCACGACGGCGGCAAGCCCGTGTTCTGGGCGCTCGGCCTTCTGATGTGCCTGTTCGTCGGCCCGGCCCAGTCGGCCAGCCGCAGCTTCCTGGCGCGCCTCATCCCCGAGGGCATGAGCGGCGAGATCTTCGGGCTCTACGCCACCACCGGTCGCGCCGTCAGCTTCCTGTCGCCCCTGCTCTTCGGCCTCGGCATCACCATCGGCCAGTCGGTGCTCAGCTCCACGCAGGAGGCGGCGCAGTACTGGGGCATCCTGGGCGTCGTCGTGGTGCTGCTCGCCGGCCTGCTCCTCGCGCTGTTCGTGAAGGACCCGCCCCGGGCGACCGAGGTTGAGGCGGCCTGAGCGGTGCGCTGGCGGCGGCACCAACGCGAGGCGCTCGACGCCATAGCGATCCCTGACGACGACCGTCACTGGGTGGTGCTGCCTCCGGGCGGCGGCAAGACGCTCGTCGGCGTCGGCGCCGCCGCAGGTTGGGACGGCAAGATCGTCGCGTTCGGCCCCAACCTGGCGATCGTCGCCCAGTGGCGGGCCGCCTGGGAGGCGTTCACGGGCGAGAAGGCCACCTCGGACAGGGAACTCCCGACCCGCTTCACCGCCCTCACCTACCAGACGCTCGCGGTGTTCGACTCCGAGTCGGACGGCACCAGCGCGAAGACCCGCCTGCACCCCAACGGCCTCGCCCTGGTCGAGCGGTTGCACGCCGCAGGCCCCATCACCCTTGTCCTCGACGAGTGCCACCACCTGCTCGAGGTATGGGGCGACCTGCTCGACGAGATCCTCGCGGATTTGCCGGAGGCGCGCATCGTCGCCCTGACTGCCACGCCCCCCGAACTGCTGACGACGACCCAGGCCGAGCGGGTGCACCGCCTGTTCGGCACCATCACGTACCAGGCGGGCATCCCCGCGCTGGTCGCCGAGGGTGACCTGGCGCCCTTCGCGGAACTGGCCTGGTTCACCCGCCCGACGCCACGCGAGGACGAGTGGCTCGACACCCGGTCGGTGCGCGCCGCGGAACTGATCACCGAACTGACGAGTGTCGACACCTACGTGCCGCTGCTGACCTGGGTCCAGATGTGGGACTTCCGCGACTTCTCGCCCGAGGTCGGCGACGCCGTCGTGCGGCTGGCGCTCGCCGGTCACCTCGACCTGCCCGAGCACGCGCACGTGTTCGAGCGGCACCGTCAGGACGTCACGCTCACGGACTGGCTGACGGTCGCCGACCTCTGGCTGGAGGCGCTGTCTACCGCCGAGCCAGAGCAGCGGGCCTTCGCGCGGCGGATCGGCGACCTGCTGCCCGGGGTCGGCTACCGGCTGACCAAGACGGGGATCAAGCCCGGGGTCCCGCTCGTCGACCGGGTGCTGAGCCGAAGCGCCTCGAAGTCGGCCGCCGCCGCCGAGATCGTCGCCCACACCGTCGGGGACGACCCGGACGCGCGGGTCCTGGTCCTGACCGACTTCTCCACCGCGACGGCGCTGCCCGCCGACCTCGACGGCGTGATCGAACCGCAGTCGGGCTCGGCGCGGTGGCTGCTCGAGGCGATGGTCGCCGACGAGCGGATCGCCCAGGCGCGACCCGTGATGGTGACGGGCACCAGCGTCGGGGCCGAGGCGTCGGTGCTGCGCGAACTGCTGCCCGACGAGACGATCACCGGCGAGGGCGTCGTCGTGCTGGAGGGCACCGGCGCGTCCCGCTGGCTGGCCGCGGCCACCGACGCCCTGAACCGCGGCTGGACCCGCTGCCTGGTCGGCACCCGAGGGCTGCTCGGCGAAGGCTGGGACGCCAGGGCCGTCTCCGGGGTGATCGACCTGACGTCCGCGACGACGTCGACGGCGATCGTGCAGACGCGCGGCAGGTCGCTGCGCTCCGACCCGCAGCACCCCGACAAGGTCGCCGTGAACTGGACGGTGACGTGCGTGGCAACCGACCGGCCGCAGGGCGACGCCGACTACCGACGCCTGGTCCGCAAGCATGCCGGGTGGTTCGCCGTCGACGAGGAGGGAGACGTGGTCGACGGGGTCGCGCACCTCGACTCCAGGCTGAGCCCCGACGTCGCCCCGGGCGACGCGGCCGTCGAGCAGGCTGACGCGAAGGCGATCGCGCCGCCGAGTGCGCACCCCGGCACGGGCGCCGATCCGCTGGCCGAACTCAACGCCCGTGCGCTGCGCCGCGCCCAGGACACCCAGGCGATCCGCACGGCCTGGGCCGCCGTCGACCCGGGGCGCCACCACCCGGTCTCGACGCTCCGCGTGGTCGGCGACCGCACCCCGAGGACGACCGTTGCGCGACGCGAGGCGCCTCCCCCGGTGCTCGCCCGGTCGGCCGGTCTCGCCGCCGCGGGCGGGGGGCTGGTTGCTCTCGGCATCGGAGTCGGCCTCGACAGCCTTCCCGCCACGCTGATCCTCCTGATGGTCGCCCTCGTGATCGGCGGGGGCTGGTGGCTGTTCCGGGCGAGGACGGTGCGCAGGGCGGTGACGACACCCCCATCGACGAGCGACTACGCGCGGGCGGTCGCCGACGCGCTGCACGCAGACGGGCAGTCCCCCGTCGGCGCCGAAGGGGTCGTCGTCGAGATCACCGCCGGCGGTGAGACGCGCATCCATCTCGAGGGCGTGGACGAGACGGTCACCGAGGTGTTCACCGACGCGCTGACCGAGGTGCTCGGGATGATCGAACAGCCGCGCTACCTGATCTCGCGACCCGTCTGGGACGACACCACCGTCCACCTCGTCGACGCGCTCCGACCTCCCACGCCCGACCGGGAGGTGTGGCACCAGGTGCCGAGCACGCTGGCCACGCTGCGCAGCAGGGCCGACCTGTTCGCCGAGGCGTGGACCCGCCACGTCGGCCCGGGCCGCGCGGTCTTCGTCGGCACCCCCGAGGGCACCGGCCTGCTGCAGGCTTTGAAGTGGACCTCGCCGTTCGGCTCTGACGCCGGCCTCTCCGTCGTCACCCGACGGCACTGGTAGCCGCTACCGTCGTCGCATGACGATCGAGAACCCGACCATGGCGGGCTACGAGTTCCTCACCGACATGTACGCGAGCGACTACTTCCCCGACGCGCTGGTCGCGAAGGGCGAGGCGATCCTGCGGGAACTGTGCGAGCGCGTCGAGGCCGAGCGTCCCGCGGACCTTCCCGCCATCTACGCGCTGACCCACGAGGCGACCGTGCGCTTCAACGATCTCCAGGAGGACTTCTGGGAGGCCGACAGCGAGATCGAGACGGCGGCCAGGGACTGCATCGCCGGGGACTTCGGCGCGATCGCCGATGCCTACGGCTTCACCAACGCGGACCTGGAGGAACTCGTCGCGCCCCGCGACTGGTGACCGCGGCCCTTCCGCCCTTGGTGAGCGGCTAGCCGGGCAGGAACCCGAGCGCCTCGACGGCGGACGCCTCGCGTTCCAGTTCCTCGACGGAGGCGGCCAGTTTCGCCTTCGCGAACGCGTTCAGCGTCAGCCCGGGCACGATCGTCGCGTCACCGGCGACGTCTCACTGGCGCGGGCATCGCTCGATGAACTCGCCGAGACGGCGATGGCAGACGGATGCACCGCGACCAACCCTGTCGTCCCTACGCACGCGGACCTGGTCTCGCTGATCCGCAGCGTCTGCTGACAAGCCACCTCCGGACCGTTCCGGTGCTGCTCAAAGTCACCCCGCTGATTTACCGGTAACATCTCAGTCCTAGACTGCCCACGGGTGACAAATGCTCGGGTTCAATCGTTCGATTTGATAGCACATGAATCGTTACGGATCTGCAACCTCGGGGACACCGTTTCAGCTTGACGCAAGGGTTGCGCGGGTCGAAACTTCCCATTGGAGACCCCGGCGATCCACTCTGACATAGGAGTTCGGAGGAGATCGGGTCGACACCTCGGGGGGCAGGCATGGAGCCGGCCGCCCAGACGTTCTCAGGAGGAACGAATGAAGCTTCGCAAGCTTGCAGTGGCCGCAGCCGGCCTGCTGCTGACGCTGTCGATGGCCGCGTGCGCCGGCGGCGGCGCCGGCTCCGGCAGCACCCCTGCCCCCACCGCCGGTGGCGGCGAGTCCAAGCCCGCTGTGGCAGGCGGCAAGGTCGGCGTGTCGATGCCGACCCGCACGTCCGAGCGCTGGATCCAGGACGGCAACGCCGTCGAGAAGCAGCTCAAGGAGGCCGGCTACGAGGTCTCGCTGCAGTTCGCCAACGACGACATCCCGACCCAGGCGCAGCAGATCGACCAGATGATCACCCAGGGCGTCAAGGTCCTGATCATCGCCTCGATCGACGGCACGGCCCTCGCCCCGCAGCTCGACGCGGCCGCCGCCAAGGGCATCAAGGTCATCGCGTACGACCGCCTGATCCGCGACTCCAAGAACGTCGACTTCTACGTCTCCTTCGACAACTTCAAGGTCGGCGTCGCCCAGGGCGAGTCCCTCATCGAGGGCCTCAAGGCCAGCGGCAAGCCCGCCCCGTGGAACGTCGAGCTGTTCGCAGGCTCCCTCGACGACAACAACGCACACTTCTTCTTCAACGGCGCGATGTCGGTCATCCAGCCGATGATCGACAGCGGCGACATCAAGATCGTTTCGGGCCAGACCTCGATCGACCAGGCCGCGACGCTGCGTTGGCAGCAGGAGACCGCGCAGAAGCGCATGGAGGACCTGCTGACGGCCAACTACCAGGGCGGCACCAAGGTTGACGGCGTGCTGTCGGCCTACGACGGCCTGTCCCGCGGCATCATCACCGCCCTGCAGAACAACGGCTACTCCGGCACCGTCGGCGCCGGCTTCCCCGTCGTGACCGGCCAGGACGCCGAGATCGCCTCCGTCAAGCTGATCCAGGACGGCATCCAGTACTCGACGATCTTCAAGGACACCCGTCTCCTGGCCGCGCAGGCCGTGAAGTCGGCGACCGACCTGCTCGAGGGCAAGGAGCCCGAGGCCAACAACACCAAGGACTACGACAACGGCGTGAAGGTCGTTCCCTCGTACCTCCTGGACGTGGTCACGGTCACCAAGGCAAACATCACCGAGGCGCTGGTCGACAGCGGCTACTGGACCCAGGCGCAGATCGACAAGGGCGTCGCCTGATCTGAGACCGTGGTACGGCCCGGCATCGCGTGTCGGTGCCGGGCCGTTTCACCCTCAGCTCCGCGCACAAGAAAGGTCAGGAACAGATGGCCAAGCTTCTCCGGATGGAGAACATCACCAAGACATTCCCCGGCGTCAAGGCACTCTCCAACGTCAACCTCGAGGTGGAGGAGGGCGAGATCCACGCCATCTGCGGCGAGAACGGCGCAGGCAAGTCGACGCTGATGAAGGTGCTCTCGGGCGTCTACCCGATGGGCACCTACGAGGGCGACATCGTCTTCGAAGACCGGGTCTGCAGCTTCTCCAACATCAATGACTCGGAGAAGGCAGGCATCGTCATCATCCACCAGGAGTTGGCGCTGGTGCCGCTGCTCTCGATCGCCGAGAACATCTTCCTCGGCAACGAGCAGGTCGAGTCCGGGCGGATCAACTGGAACCGGACCAACCACGAGGCGGCGAAGCTGCTTGCCCGGGTCGGCCTTGACGAGAATCCCGTCACCCCGATCAACCAGATCGGCGTCGGAAAGCAGCAGTTGGTCGAGATCGCCAAGGCGCTCTCCAAGGAGGTCAAGCTCCTGATCCTCGACGAGCCGACGGCAGCCCTCAACGACACCGACTCCGCGCACCTGCTCGAACTGCTCCGGCAGCTCAAGGCGGAGGGCATCACGTCCATCATGATCTCGCACAAGCTGAACGAGATCGTCGCCATCGCCGACTCCACCACCGTCATCCGAGACGGCTCGACCATCGAGACCCTCGAGCGCGGGCCGGAGATGACCCAGGAACGGATCATCCGCGGCATGGTCGGACGCGACCTCGACAGCCTCTTCCCCGATCACACGCCCAACATCGGCGAGGAGATCATGCGGGTCGAGGACTGGACGGTCATGCACCCGACCGTTGCGGGACGCAAGGTGGCCGACAGCGCCAGCTTCGACGTCCGCGCCGGCGAGATCGTCGGCATCGCAGGCCTGATGGGCGCTGGTCGCACCGAGCTCGCCATGAGCATCTTCGGGGAGTCCTACGGTCGCAAGATCGGCGGACAGCTCTACCTGCACGGCCAGCCGGTCCATCTGAGGTCCGTCGACGCCGCCATCGACGCGGGGCTTGCCTACGCCACCGAGGACCGCAAGCGCTACGGGCTGAACCTGATCGACGACATCCGGCACAACATCTCGGCCGCATCGCTGAAGAAGATCTCCAATGGCGCGACCGTCGTCAACTCCAATGAGGAGATCAAGGTCGCAGAGAGCTTCCGCAAGTCGATGCGGATCAAGACCCCGACGGTGATGAACATCGTCGGACAACTCTCGGGCGGCAACCAGCAGAAGGTCGTGCTTTCCAAGTGGATGATGACCGAGCCTGACGTCCTGATCCTCGACGAGCCGACCCGCGGCATCGACGTCGGCGCCAAGTACGAGATCTACACCATCATCAACGCGCTCGCCGACGCCGGAAAGGCCGTCGTGGTGATCTCCTCGGAGCTCCCCGAACTGCTGGGCATCTGCGACCGCATTTTCACGCTGGCCTTCGGCCGCATCACCGGCCAATTCACCCGCGAAGAGGCCAATCAGGAGAACCTCATGAAGCTCATGACCAAGGAAAGGGAGGTCGCGTGATGGCCGCCCTCAAGGACATGTTCACCAAGAACCTGCGACAGAGCGGCATCCTGATCGCCTTCGTCGCCATCACCCTGCTGTTCACGATCCTGACCAAGGGCGTCCTCCTGGACCCCCAGAACGTCACCAACATCGTGCTGCAGTACTCCTACATCCTGATCCTCGCGATCGGCATGCTCTTCGTCATCGTCATCGGGCACATCGACCTGTCGGTCGGCTCGGTGATGGCCCTCGTCGGTGCCATCGCCGCGACCATGATCATCAAGGCAGGCATGCCGTGGTGGCTTGCCGTCATCGCCGGCATCGGCGTCGGCCTCCTGATCGGCGCATGGCAGGGCTTCTGGGTGGCCTACGTCGGCATCCCCGGCTTCATCGTGACGCTGTCGGGCATGCTCCTGTTCCGCGGCATGACGTTCCTGGTGCTCGACTCGGTGTCGCTTTCCCCCATGACGCCGGAGTACCAGGCGATCGCGACAGGCTTCCTCAACGGACTGTTGGGAGGCATGGGCTTCGACCTGTTCACCATGGTCGTCGGCGCCCTCGCCGTGGTCGGCTACGCCTGGTCGCAGTGGCGCACCCGGATGGCCCGCATCAAGTACGAGCAGCAGGTCGAGTCGATGGCGCTGTTCATCGTCAAGCTGGTCCTGATCGCGGCCGTCGTGCTGTTCTTCGCCTGGAAGCTGGCCACCTCACGCGGCTTCCCGATCGTGCTGTTCATCCTCGCCGCGCTGATCCTGATCTACGGCTACGTGTCGAAGAACACCATCTACGGTCGCCACGTCTTCGCCATCGGTGGCAACCTCAACGCCGCGCTGCTCTCGGGCGTCAAGGTGAAGAGGACGCTGTTCATGGCCTACGTGAACATGGGCCTGCTCGCGGGCATCGCGGGCATCGTCTACTCGTCGCGCTCGAACGGCGCCCAGCCCGCTGCGGGTAACGGCATCGAACTCGACGCCATCGCGGCCTGTTTCATCGGTGGCGCGGCCGTCACCGGCGGCGTCGGCACGGTCGGCGGCGCCATGGTCGGTGGCCTCGTGATGGCCGTGATGACCAACGGCATGCAGTTGATGGGCGTTCCGACGTCGATCCAGCAGATCGTCAAGGGCCTCGTGCTGCTGCTCGCAGTCGCCTTCGACATCTGGAACAAGCGGAGGGCCGCGGCCGCCAAGGCCTGATCCTCCAGATTCCACGCGACGGCACGCTCCCCAGGGGGCGTGCCGTCGTCGCGTCCTAAGGTGGTCACGTGCAGCAATGGATGTATCGGATCGAAGGGCTCGAGGTGCAGGTCGTCGCGTCCGACGCCGCCGAGGATGAGCAGACGTTCGTGCTTGTGCATGGCATCGGCGTGGCCGCCTCGTACTTCGAACCGCTGGCCCGCGAACTCCGCTCCCGCGGCCGGGTGGTCGCCGTCAACCTGCCTGGCTTCGGGCCGACCAAGGACCCCGACCACGCGGTGCGGATCTCCCAGTTCGCGCGGGTGGCGCGGGAGGCGGTCGCCCGCAGCGGCGTTGAGACCGCCGTGTGGGTGGGCCACTCGATGGGAACCCAGGTCGTCACGGAGGCCGTCGCCCAGGACCCGAAGATCGCCACCCGGGTCGTCCTGCTCTCCCCCGTCGTCAACATCCGGGAGCGCCGCCCACGCACCCTCGCATGGCGGTTCGCCCGCTCGGCGGCGCGCGAGTCGGTCCCTTCCGCCGCGGCGTCGGTGAAGGCCCTGCTTGGCGGCGGGCTGCGCTCCTTCGTGCGGACCTTCCCGATCATGGTCGCCTACCCCATCGAGGAGCGGATCCGCGCCGTCCCGAACGACGTGCTGCTGGTCACCGGCGAACTGGACGAGACGGCGCCGCGCGACTGGCTGGACTACCTGGGGCAGCGGGCCGGGGGCAGCGCCGAGGTGCAGGTCGTGCCGCACGCCTCGCACCAGGCGATGTTCACCAGGCCCGACGTGGTGGCCGGCCTGATCTGCGGGGATGCCGGTGCGTGAGGGCATCGCCCGCCTCGCGTCGTTCGCCAGGGACTGGACGATCGGGCTGAGCGACCTGGCCCGTGCGATCCTCCCAGGCCGCAGACCCGCCCGCCCCGGACACGGCGGTGAGTGCGCCGCCATCCCCGTCGTGGTGCTGCCGGGCATCCTCGAGAATCCGCGCTACCTGAGCCCGTTCACGACGTGGCTCGCGGCCGCCGGGCACCCGGTCACGACGGTGGCATCACTCGGCTGGAACGTGTCTGGGCTCGCGACCTCCGTCGACCGGGTGTTCGACGAGGTCGGCGGGATGGGCCTGCGCGACGCCGTCCTCGTGGCCCACTCGAAGGGCGGGCTGATCGGCAAGGCGATGCTGCGCGACCCGCGTTCTCAGGGGATGCTGATCGGCATGGTCGCCGTCGCGACCCCGTTCTCCGGATCGGTGCTGTGGGAGCGTGCCCAGGCGACCGCCGCGGTGCGCCGCTCCCCGCTCGGCCTCTTCCACCCGGCGAGCGCCGAACTGGCTGGCCTCGCCGTCGACGGCTCCGTCAACGCCCGGATCGTGTCGCTGCAGCCGAGCTTCGACCAGGTCGTGCCGAAAGGCTCGCACCTCGAGGGCGCCGTCAACGAGATGCTCCCGGTCGGCGGCCACTTCCGCTCGGTGCGCGACCCGGCGTCCTGGGCGGTGATCCACGCCCACGTGGATCGGCTGGGCGCGACCCGATCTTGAGCTAGTGAGGCAGGGGCGACAGGGCGGCGAGGTCGTCGCGGACCTGCTTGCGCAGCACCTTCCCGAGCATCGACTTGGGCAGTTCGTCGATGAGGTAGAAGTCGCGCGGCACCTTGTATCCGGTCAGCCGCTCCTTGCACCAGGCGCGCAGGTCGGCGTGGGTCAGAGTCGTGCCGGGCTCCGGGGTGATGGCGGCGATGACGCGCTCGCCCCCGACCTCCTCGTTGGGAAGTCCGACCACAGCGACGTCGCGCACCCCTGGGTGCGTGAGCAGGACGGCCTCGACCTCGGAGGGCGCGACGTTGAAGCCGCCGGTGATGATCAGTTCCTTGACCCGGTCGACGATCGAGGTGAAGCCGTCCTCGTCGACCGTGACGATGTCGCCGGTGCGCAGCCAGCGCCCTGGCAGCAGGGTCTTCTCTGTCTCCACCTCGTTGTGCCAGTAGCCATGGAACACCTGCGGGCCGTGGATGAGGAGTTCGCCGCGCTCGCCCTGCGCGACCTCGCGGGTCGGGTCCTCCGGGTCGACGACCTTCATCCAGGTGCTGGGGAACGGGACGCCGATGGTGCCCGTCCGGCGCGACGCCGCGAACGGGTTGCCGAGGCACACCGGCGATGCCTCGGTCATGCCGTACCCCTCGACGAGCAGCCCGCCGGAGACCGACTCCCACAGTTCGACGGTGGAGTTGGGCAGCGACATCGCGCCGGAGATGCAGTACTTGGCCGTGCGAAGCGAGATGCCGCGTTCCTTTGCGCGCTTCGCCGTCGCCTCGTAGATCGGAGGCACGGCGCAGTACACCGTCGGCGGGTGCTTCTTGGCCGCGTCGAGCACCATGTCGACGTCGAACTGCGGGAAGAGCACCAGGCGGGCCTGCTTGAGGATGCCGTAGGTCAGGAAGAGCGTCATGCCGAACGCGTGGAACATCGGCAGGATCGCGTAGAACGTCTCCCTGCGATACTGCGCGCCGTGCATCCACGCCTCGCCCTGGCGGGCGTTGGAGAACAGGTTGGAGTGCGTGAGGATCGCGCCCTTCGGCTGGCCGGTGGTGCCGGAGGTGTACTGGACGACCGCGACGTCGTCGACCGTCGGGCGCGGGTGGCCAGGGTCGATCGGCGGGCTGCTGAGCAGCTTCTCCCAACTGATGGTGTCGCGCGCGGGCTGGGTGAGCCTGTCGCGGGTCTGGCGAAGCTTCTTGACGGGGAGGCTGAGCGCCAGGCGCTTGACGGTGGGGAACGCCTGCAGCAGGTTGACCGCCACGATGGCGTCGAGGGTGATGTCGGCGGGCTGTTCGCGCAGCTTGGCGACGGCCACGTCCCACGCGATGACGACGCGCGCGCCGTGGTCCTCGAAGAGGTGGCGCAGTTCGCGGGCCGTGTAGAGCGGGTTGTGCTCGACCACGATCGCGCCAAGGCGCAGCACCGCGTAGAACGCGACGACATGCTGGGGGCAGTTGGGCAGGATCAGCGCGACCCGGTCGCCCGCCTTGACGCCGAGCCCACGCAGCCCTTCCGCCGCGCGGGAGATCTGATCGCCGAGGGAGGTGTAGGTCGTCTCCTTGCCGAAGAACTCAAGCGCGACCGCGTCGCCTCCCTCCGCCACAGATCTTTCGTAGAGCCCGACAAGTGATTCGGTGGGCAGTTCGATCTCGGCGGGGACCCCGGGCTGATAGTGCTTGGTCCAGGGTGCGGGTAGGGACGATGTACTCATGGGGCCATCATCTCAGGTCGCCTCCCGGGCGCCGCGAGGGCCGAGCGGTAGAGCCGGATGAGGGCATGGCCGTCGTCGGCGCTGACGCCACGGATCGTCGGGAGTGCCGTGACGAACCGGAAGCCGAACCGGTCGTGCAGCGCGATCGAGGCGGCGTTGTGTTCGTTGGTGAAGTAGAACGCCTCCGACGCGCGGTGGGCGATCCAGTCGAGACGGTCCCGCGTCAACAGGAGACCGATGCCCCGGCGCCGCCACTGGTCCGCAACGACGACGCCGCCGAGGTAGTGCCCTGCGGGCGCGACGCCGTCCGCCTCGAGGTGGCGGTGGGTCTTGGCGAACCCGACCACCCGACCCTCGTGCGTGGCGACCAACGCGAGCCTGTCGACGCGCTCCTCGAACGCCCTTTCCGGCCAGGCCGGGCGACCCAGGGTCGCACAGACGGCGGCCGCCACCGGGTGATCGCCGGGCCGGGCTGGGCGGATGAGGAGATCGCTCACCCGATATGTCTACCAGGGGTGCAGGGCGCGGCTCACCGTCCGTCATTGCCGGGTCGACGTTGACCGCAAAACCTTGTAGCCTTTCGTTAGTAAACCCCCTTGAAAAATTGCACCCCAAGGGGTGAAGTCGATATCCTGCCCACCTAATGTTCACCCAAACGGATTCAACCATGTGGATCTCTGGTCTCGCTGCGGCCACCGACGTCCCCGTTGCGACTCTCAAGTACTACCTGCGCGAGGGCCTCCTGATGCCCGGACACGCCACGAGCCGTACCCGCGCCACCTACGACCAGCGCCACGTCGACAGGGTCCGGTTGATCCGGGCGCTGCTCGAGTCGGGCGGCGTCGGCATCGCGGGCACCCGACGCGTCCTCGAGGCGCTCGAGACGCCCCCGACCTCCCCTTGGGAGTTCCTCGGGGTCGCGCATCGCAGCCTTCCGTACCCGTCGCAGCCAGTGGAGCCCTCAGATGAGGTGCTCGACGTGCTCGCGGAGGTCGGCTGGGACAAGGGGCCCGACTATCTCGAACTCGCTGGCGCCGTCACCGCCGCGATGGAGCACGCGAGGTCGGCCGGGCTGGACCTGCCGACCGACGTGTTGGAGCGCTACATCCGGGCAGTCCGCTCGATCGCGGAGGTCGACATCGAGATGACCGGCTCGGCCGCGTCCCCCACCGACGCGCTGCGCCGCGTCGTGCTCGGCACCGTGCTGATGGATCCGCTGATCCTGACGCTGCGTCGCCTCGCGCAGAAGGCCGTCTCGCACGAGGTCTTCGGCGGGGCGCAGCAGCAGCCCGGGCCGACGCCCGCTTCCTGACGACCAGTCGCCGAGAATGGGGTCCATGGAGATCTCGGTTCTGCTCGGCGACATCACCCGGCAACGGGTCGACGCGGTGGTCAACGCCGCCAATCGGGCCATGCGTGGCGGGGGCGGGGTCGACGGCGCCATCCACAGGGTGGGCGGCCCACAGATCCTTGCCGAGTGCATCCGACGTTTCCCCGACGGGCTCGCCACGGGCGATGCCGGTTGGACGACCGCAGGCGACCTGCCCGCCCGCTGGGTGATCCACACGGTCGGCCCGAACCATGCCGGGGGCGAGCGGGACCGCTCTCTGCTCACGTCGTGCTATCGACGCAGCCTTCAGGTCGCCGACGACCTGGGCGCCGAGCGCGTGGCCTTCCCGCTGATCAGCGCGGGCATCTACGGCTGGCCGAAGGACGACGCCATCGACGCCGCCGTCGAGACGCTGCGCCAGACCCCTACCCGGGTGAGCGAGGCCGTCCTCGTCGCCTTCGACGAGGCGACCCACCGAGCCATCGCCGGTCGGCTCGCCGCCGACCGGGGCGGCACCGCCAGCTAGCAGACCCCGACGCGAGCGCCGGGCAGCCTGCTGATTGGATGAACGCAGTCATCCCCCGGAGGAGGTCTGCGCCCATGCTGGTCGCCGAACCGACGCCGGCTCACCGCGCCGTGACGCGATGGGCCAACGCCCTGATCTTCGTCACGGTCCTGCTCGGCGCGGTCGTCTGCGCCACCGACTCCAGTTCGACGTGCCCCGCCTGGCCGGTCTGCTACGCCGACAAGGTCGCCCCCGACCTGCGACCCGGGCTCCTGGAGAATCCCGCCATCGAGTTCGTGCACCGCTTCATCAGCTTCTCCGCGCTGGTCCTGCTCGGCTTCTCGGGGCGGATGGGCCGCCGCTCCCCAGACGTGCGGGTGCGCGTCTTCCCGTGGGCGGCGCTGCTGTGCGGCGTCGGATCTGCCGTCTTCGGGATGATGATCATCCTCTTCCACCTGCCGCTGGCGCTCGGCCTGCTCGACCTGCTGTTCGCGCTCATCGCGATGGTCCTGATCGCCGTCACCGACGCAGCGCTGCGCCGCGACCGGACTCAGGCGAGGCAGCCGAGGATCGCCCGGCTGATCCGCACCACGCTCGCGACGCTCATCGTGATGCACCTGCTCGGCAGCGTGGTCGCGGGCACCACGAGCGCGGGAACGGGGTCGTTCACGCGCTGCCTCAGTTGGCCGCTCTGGGCGCTGCCCGCCATTGACCGGTTCCCGGCGCTACAGGTGGTGCGGATCGTGCTTGCCGCGGCCGCGCTCGCGTTGATCGTCTGGATCGTGACGCTGGCGCTGCGGCACCGTCGACTCCGACTGGCCGCGCTTCTGGTGGCCCTCGCGACCGCAGTCGAGGTGGTGCTCGGCGTCGTGATCTCCGCGGGAGGACTCGCGTCGACGCAGAACAATGGCATCCATCTCCCGGTCGCGGTGGCCTACGCGGCCGCCGCCGTCACGATCGTGTGGTCGCTCGCCTGGCTACTCGGGCTGTGTCGAACGGTCGCCAAGCGGTAGCAGGAAGGTCCCGTCTGAGACCTCGAATGACCCGTCCTCGACCCCGTCACAGAACCGGGCGAGGAAGGCGGACAGACTGACCGCCTCAGGTGGCGAGAGGTCGGGCACGTTGGGCAGGTAGAACACCTGGCCCGCGACGCCGAGGCTGCCTGGCGACATGTCGAGGCACCAGAAGCAGTCGGCCAGTTCCGCGAACGGCACCCACCCCGGCGAGATCACCTCGTGGCGGTAGTGGCTCGGCTGGGCCGCGGGCACCGCCATGTCGGAGACGGCCTCGGAGAGGAACCGGTAGGTGGTCGCGATCCCGTCGACGCTCAACAGTCGCGCCCACTGGATCGGTCCGTCGGGCGCGACCCGCCGATCCTGCCCGTTGGCGAGTTCGAGCATGGCCCGCAACTCCGGCGGGACGGGGAAGCCCAACTCCCACTCGAGCAGCGTCAACTCGTCGCGGCCCGCCCCGGGCAGGAAGGGCGCGTTGTCGGGGAGCAGGTCCTCGACCAGCCGACGGAACCGGGGAAACACGTCGCGGATCCGCGCGACCCCCTCGGCCTCGTCGGCACCGGTCACGCGGCCTCCTCGGCCCTCAGCATGGCCGACGGCATCAGGCTAGGCAGCACGTCCTCGAACGTCAGCACCCCGACCTCGCGGTCCTCGTCGACGACGATCGCCAACTGGGTGCGCTCCTGCCGGATCATCGATACCGCGGTGCCTAGCCCCATGTCGGCCGACACCACGACGGGGGTCCGCGCGAGCGTGAGCGCCGGGGCGGACAGGTCGGCCGCATTCAGCGTGTCGCGGACATGGACGACGCCGACGGTGCGGGCGCCGTCCCTGACGAGGACCCGCAGGTGGCGGCTGTAGCGCGTCACCTCCTGCACGTCGGCGATGGTCGCGTCGACGGGCACCTCGGAGAGCACCTGGTGCTCGGGCAGCACCTCGCGGACCTTCGTGTCGCGCAGCGTCAGCACCTGCTCAAGCGATCCGGTGTAGCGCGAGTCGAGGGCCCCGACGTTTGCGGAGTGCTCGACGAGGGCGCGCAACCCTGCCGCGTCCTGGCCGTGGTCCAACTCGTTGACGGGCTCGGCGCCCGCACGTCGGACCAGCCAGTTCGCCGCGGCGTTCATGGCCTTGAGGACCGGACGGGTGAGCCACATGTAGCCGCGCAGCGGGAGCGCGAGCAGCACCGAGGAGTCCTCCGGGTGCGCGATGGCCCACGACTTGGGCGCCATCTCGCCGATCACCAGGTGCAGGAACGTGACGATGATCAGGGCGAGCACGAACGCCACCACGTCGGCGACCGCCGTCGGCATGCCGCTCTCCAGCAGCGGCATCAGCGCGTGGTGCACCGCGGGCTTGGTGATGGCGCCGAGCGCGAGGGTGCAGATGGTGATGCCGAGTTGGGCGCCGGCGAGCACGAGGGTCAGTTCGGCGGAGTTCTTCAGCGCCGCCCTGCCCGCCGCCGTGGAGGCGCGCCGCTCGAGGCGGTGCTGCTTGGCCGCCATCAGGGCGAACTCTGCGGCGACGAAGAACGCGCTCAGCGCGATGATGACGACCGTCCAGATCGTGACGGTCCAGCCGTTCATGGCAAGGGGGATCATGACCGTTCCTCCCCAGCCTCGGGGGCGACCTCGATGCGGACCCGCGACGGCACGTGGCGCTCGATCTCCTGAACCTCGAACGTGACGATCAGGGCGGAGACGTCCTCGTGCAGGGTCCGCTCACCGAGGCTCGGCTCGAGGCGGAGCACGATGACTGAGCCGACAGCGGGCAGGTCGCCTACCTCGTGGATGAGCAGGCCGGCGAGCGTCTCGTAGTCGCCGTCGGGGAGTCGGTGCCCGATGAGCCGTTCCACGTCGTCGACGGGCATGTCCCCGCCGACCACGTGGATGTCGTCGCCGGGGTTGGGGTCGAGGTCGTGTTCGTCGACGAGGTCGCCGACGATCTCCTCGATCAGGTCCTCGACGGTGACGATGCCTGCGAAGCCGCCGAACTCGTCGAGCACGCACGCCATCTCCTGGTCCGCGTCGCGCAGCGCGACCTGGGCGTCGGGCAGCGACATGAACGTCGGCAGGAACAGGGCCTCCCGTGCGATGCTGGCGACCGGGGCGTAGGAATCGGCGGGCTGGTCGAGCACGTCGACGAGTTGGACGATGCCGACGACGTCGTTGTTCTCCGCGATGATCGGGTACCTGGTGTGCCCGGTTGCCATCTCGGCGCGGACCTCCGCGATGCTCTGGTGCTCGCGGACGGTCCCGACGCGGACCCGCGGCACCATGGCGTGCTCGACGTCGCGGCGCGGGAAGTCGATGATCCGGTCGATGATCAGCCCGATCTCGTCGGGCAGGGTGCCGGCGGAGCGCGAGTCGGCGACCACGCGCTCCAGGTCGGTGGCCGTGACGGCCGATTCGACGTCGTGCACCGGTTCGATGCGCAGCGCCCGCAGCAGCAGTTCTGCGGCCTTGTCAAAGACCCAGATCAGCGGTCCGAAGATCTTCAGGTAGAGCTTCGTGGACGGCGACAGCGCGTCTGCGACCTGCGCGGAGCGGGCGATGGCGTAGTTCTTGGGGAACAGTTCCCCGAACAGCATCTGGACGAGCGTCGAGAAGGCGAGCGCGACGAAGCCACCGATCGCGACAGACACCGCCGTCAGGGCTCCACCGGAGATCATCGATCCGAGGGCCTGCCCGATCAGGGGTTCCGCGACGTAGCCGACGAGAAGACCCGTGACGGTGATGCCGAGTTGGGCGCCGGACAGCATGAAGGACGTGCGGCGGGTGATCGTGAGGGTCGCGTCGGCGCGCCGGTCGCCGTCCGCTGCGCGGCTGGCGAGTCTTGAGCGGTCAACGGCGACGTAGGCGAATTCCTGCGCGACGAAGTAGGCGGTTGCGGCCGTGATGGCCAGGACGACCACCACTCCGACCAGGAGCGAAACTATCGGGCTCACCGGGCGGCCTCATGGGGCGGGATGCGTTTATGACTCTCCGAGTCAGTGGTTGGCATGCGCACCAGTATTGCAGTCGGAGCAAGCCTCGACCGATTGGCGAGGTTCGTTCCTGGCGAATCGGCTGGGTCGCTAGGCTGAGGGCCAACTCCAGGGAAAGGCCACACCTTGTGAAGGGCATCGTCGTTTTCTCCGGCTCGGCGCACCCTGCTCTCGCCGACGAGATCTGCAGCAACCTCGGCATCGAACGATCCGGCGTCAACATCTCCAGGTTCAGCAACGACTGCCTCCAGGCGCAGTTGCTCGCCAACTGCCGCCAACGCGATGTCTACATCGTCCAGCCCTCGTGCCCCCCACGCAGGAGCACCTGATGGAGCTTCTGCTGATGGTCGACGCCGCCCGCGGCGCCTCGGCGCAGCAGATCACCGCCGTCATGCCGCACTACGCCTACGCGCGCTCCGACAAGAAGGACGCCTCGCGGATCTCGCTCGGGGGCCGGTTGGTCGCCGACCTGCTGACAACCGCCGGCGTCGACCGCGTCCTGACGATGGCGCTGCACGCGCCGCAGGTGCACGGCTTCTTCTCGGTTCCGGTCGATCACCTGACGGCGCTTGGCGTGATCGCCGATCATTACCGCGGCAGGGATCTCAGCAACTACGTCGTCGTCTCCCCCGACCTCGGCAACGCGAAGCAGGCGACGCTGCTCGCCCGCCTCCTGAACCTGCCGGTGGCGGCAGGCTCGAAGCAGCGTCTCGCGGACGACCGGGTCGTGATCGACTCCATCGTCGGCGACGTGGCGGGCAAGAACGCGATCGTCCTCGACGACGAGATCGCAACGGGCGGCTCGATCATGGAGATCGTGAACCGGCTCGACGACTTCGGCTGCGGCGAGGTGTCCGTGGCGTGCACGCACGGGCTGTTCACCGGTAACGCGGTCGGCAAGCTGACGTCGTCGGACCGGATCTTCGAGGTCGTCTCGACCAACACCGTCCCCGCTCCTGCCGAGTTCCCCGGCCTGACGCAACTGAGCATCGCGGAACTGTTCGCCGACGCGATCGCCCGGATCCACACGGGTCGCTCGGTCAGCAAACTGTTCAACGGCGTCGACCCCGCATACGCGCCGCCGCCGGAGCCCCCGGAAGGTCTCTTCTGAGCCCAGACGTCAGCGTCCGGCACCGCGGTTGCGGCGGATCCGCTCGACCACCTCTCGCCAACTCGGCACGATCACACCTTCCTCGGCCATCAGCGCGCGCAGCCTGCGCCTGCTGATCAGGATGCCCGCGAGCCCGACGACGAAGAACGGGGCCTGCAGCGCCCATGCAAGGCGCAGGTCCTGCGCGCTGTAGTCGGCGCCTCCCGAGACCCAGTCCAGGAAGATGCCCATCAGCAGGATCAGGATGGTGCCACCGGTGAAGCCGCCCGCGATGACGACGCCGTTCGCGGCGCCGAGGCGGGTCACGGGCAGGTTGGTGCGCGGGAAGTCGAAGCCGATTCCGGTGCTTGGACCGTTGGCGGCGATCACCACGATGAGCAGGAACAGCAGCGGCGCGGGCGCCTTCCCCGGCCAGAGCAGCACCGCGGCCCAGGAGAGGATCAGCGCGCCGATGACGATCAGCGCAAGGTTGCTGCGCCGCAGCGGGTGCCTGGCCGTGAGGGCGCCGATGATCGGCCCCGCGACCATCGAGGCGACCGACAGCAGCGTGAACAGGCCTGACGCCGCCAGTTGCGTCAGCCCCTGCCCGACGATCAGGTACGGCATGCCCCACATGAACAGGAAGGCGTTCATGGAGAAGCCGGAGGTGAAGTGGATCCAGAAGCCCAGTTGGGTCGCGGGGTGCTTGGTGACGCCGAGCACGTTGCTGGGGATCTCGCGCAGCGGGTCGGCGACGACGGCGGTGGCCTCGCCCCGTGGGGCGTTACGCACGAAGGTGACGGTGGCCAGGGCCGCGAGCAGGCACGTTGAGGCGGCAATCAGCAGGCCGTTGGTCCAGCCGAGGTGCTGGATCAGCGGAAGCACGACCGCCACGGCCGCGATCTGCCCGATGGCCGAACACATGCCGGTGACCTGGCTGAGGATCGGCACCCGTTTCGCGTCGAACCACCGCGGCAGCAGGCGCAGCACGGAGTTGAAGATGCACGCGTCGCCGACGCCGAGCAGCAGGCGCGCCGCGTAGGCCAGCGGAAGGTCGTCTGCGAAGGCGAGCAGCACCTGCCCTACGCCCGCCAGTAGCACCCCCGCGGTCAGCAGCGCCCGCGATCCGAACCGGTCGAGCAGCAGCCCCACCGGTACCTGGGCGAGCGCGTAGGTGGCCAGTTGGAGGACGACGAAGGTGGAGATGACGCCGGGCGTGGTGCCGAAATGCTGGGCCGCCTCGAGCCCGGCGACGCCGAGCGAGGTGCGGTGCATGACGACCACCGCGTAGGCGAAGAGGCCTACGCCCCAAACCACCCAGGCAGCACGGCCGTATCGGTTGTCGCTCACGCTCGCCTCCCTGGCCACCCTAACGGCGCTGGCCCTGACAGGCGCAAACATGCGGATAGTGCCCCAAGGGGCGCTCGACGTTGAGCGACAGGCAAGCGTCCGGCCGCGGCAGGCCCCGTAGGGTCGGCCCGAGTGCCGGGAGCTGTCGGGCCGACCCGGCCGGCCGCAGGACAGTGGACGCTGTACCTGCTGTTACTCATCGTCTCACCCCGCTCTGACGATCAGCCCGGGGGTGCCCGGTCGGTCGCGGAAGGGCTGTGCTACCCTCCCGCGACCCGGCCTGACTAGGGCAGATGACCTCAGATCGTCGATGCGTCGATGACGTAGCGGTAGCGCACCTTGGATGCGACCACGTTGTCGTAGGCCTCGTTGATCTTGTCTGCGGAGATGATCTCGACGATCGGGCGCAGGTCGTGCTCTGCGCAGAAGTCCAGCATCGCCTGGGTCTCGGCGATGCCGCCGATGTTCGAGCCGGCGAGCACGCGCGCCTGCCCGGTGAGGACGCCGATGTCGAACGTCGAGGAGTCCTCGGGCAGCCCGACGTTGACGAGCACCCCATGGGCCTTCAGCAACTTCAGCATCTCGTCGAGGTCGATGCCGTCGGAGATCGTCGACAGGATCAGGTCGAAGCTGCCGCGCAGGGCTCGCATCGCGGAAGGGTCCTGCGTGGAGACGTAGTCGGTCGCACCGAGCTTGAGGCCGTCGTCACGCTTGGAGAGCGAGCGGCCGAGCACGATGGTCTCCGCGCCGAGCGCGGCGGCGAACTGCACGCCCATGTGGCCGAGGCCACCCATGCCGACGATGCCGACACGCTTGCCTGGGCCGGCGCCCCATCGCTTGAGCGGGTTGTAGGTGGTGATGCCAGCGCACATCAGCGGGGCGGCGTGCTCGAGGCTGACGGAGTCGGGAACCCGGATCAGGTAGTCCTGTTCGACCGTGATGCCCTTGGAGTAGCCGCCCTGGGTGGGGAGGCCGTCGCGGCCGACGCCGTTGTAGGTCCACACGGTGCCGGGGCGGCCGGTGCAGAACTGCTCCTCGCCCTGCTTGCACATCTCGCACTCGCCGCAGGAATCGACGAAACAGCCGACGCCGACCCGGTCGCCGATCGCGAACTTGGTGACGTCGGATCCGACGGCGCTGACGATGCCCGCGATCTCGTGTCCGCCGACGAACGGGTAAGAGATCGGGCCCCACTCACCGCGAGCGGTGTGGATGTCTGAGTGGCAGATGCCTGCGTAGTGGATGTCGAAGTAGACCTCCGTCGGGCCGGGCTCGCGGCGCGTGATGGTGGTCGGGTGGTAGGCGCCGGTCGGCGAATCGATGGCGTATGCGGCTACCTCGGGCATGTTTCCTCCAAGGAAAACTCAAGTGGGGTCGGCCCGTCGCTCGGGCTCGCCGCTAGCCTACCGCCGCGTCAGTCGCCGTATGCCTCCACTGCGACCTTGACGGACCCGTCGGGCTGGTCTGCGCGGGCGTAGCGGGCATGCTTGTAGGCGGCGTCCGGCGTCGCTGCGCAGACCTGATCTTCGGAGAGGACCGGCAGGTCGAAGCACTCGGCGCCCGGCTCGCCGTAGCCGTACAGCGACGCCTCCCAGGCGGCGACGCCGTCTGCCGGGACGGTGAAGGTCGCGTCGAGACTCCAGTCCTGGAACGACGAGTAACTCGACGACTCGAGCGTGGTGCCCTCGGGCAGGTCCATGCGGGTGAGTTCCTCGATGGTCTCCGCGTCGACAGGGCAGTCGGTGGGGCCCAGCCAGTGGTCGCAGCCGGCGTCGTCGCCGAAGGACCGGCCGACGACGAAGGCGAGGGTGATGACGAGGCCGAGCAGGATCGCCACGGCCAGGCCGATCAGCACCCAGAAGACGGGACGCTTTGTCATGGCGTCAAGGATGCCTGAGCGGCGGTCCAGGCCTACTCGCCGCTGAGGCCTTCCAGCCAGTCGGCGGTCGGCTCGGCGCCCGGCATCGGGGCCTCCGCGTCGGCGGACGGCGTGGTGCAGTTGGGCTTCTCGCCGGGGGCGGGGCCGAACTCCTTGCCGTCAAAGACATAGGTCTTCGCGTACTCGTAGTAGGCGTCGTACTTGCCCGTGTCGTACGGGTTGTCGAGCGCGCAACGGCCGACGTAGTAGCCGATCACGTCGGCGAAGGTCTCGGTGACGCTGCCGCCGGCGTAGGAGGAGAACTTGCCCTCCTTGGCGAACAGCTTCTTGAACGTCTGCCAGTACTCGGGCTCGCTGTAGCGGTCCGAGTTGAGGACGTGACCCAGTTCGTGCGCGACGAGGCGCGTCAGGCGACCCTCGTCACCGGAGTCGAGCGCCTTCTGGAACTTCGAGAAGTCGTAGGTGACGTAGTTGCCCTTGGTGAGGCTCCAGTCGCCCCAGGCGTAGCCGCTGATGTTGGCGGCGTTGAGGCCGACGTTGCCGTCCACCTTCGCCTGCAGGTCCTTGCGGTAGGAGGTGCACTCCATCGCGTCGAGCGTCTCCCACAGGATCTTGATCGACGGGCGGCGCTCCTCGGTCCACTGGGAACCGGTCAGCTTGAAGCCGAAGTTGGTGGTGATGCCGTCCTTGAGCTCCGAGATCGACGCGTCCTCAGGGAACGGGAACGTCGGGGCGCAGGGGTTGGGGATGCCGGTGACCGGCGCGACCGGGGTCGGCGCGAGGGGAAGCGCGGTCGCGGTGGTGGCGACGACGGATACGACGGCTGCGGCCAGCCCTGTGGCCGCTGCTGCGATCCATTTGCGCACGAAGCACTCCTCTTACCGGAAAATTCCTCCCCAAGATTCTCTCAGGAATCTCAGGAAGTCAAACTCGGGGGTCGGTTATGTGCATAACCGCTGCTCAGCGTCGCGGCGGATATCGCGTTGCACCGGGGGCCGATTTGTCCACAGGCCGCACGGATCACGCGCGAAGTTATCCACAAAAAGAGCGGGACTTGGTCAAAAACCCCACGTCAGAGGCCACTTCGGGCTTGAATGAGGCTCCCGGGGGGAGGAGGCGTGCGATGCACAGCCCGCAGCAGCGACCGACGAAGCCAGATCTGACGCCGCCGTCGACACCACGCCCCGACGTCGTGCAGTTGCGCGCCCGTCGCAGCCCCCGGCTGATCGCTCTCGGCGTCCTCCTGGTGGTCCTCGGCGGCCTCGGCGCGGCGGCCCTCTACTCGATGAACACCGACGAGCGTCAGGTGATCGTGATGGCCGCGGACGTCCGGCGCGGCGAGCAGATCGAGCCGGGCGACCTGAGGTTGGTCGACCTGCCAGGCTCCGCCGGGATCACGGCGCTGCCCGCCGACCGGTTCGATTCACTGCTCGGGCAGGAGGCTCTGACGGACCTGCCCTCCGGCTCGTTCCCGCTCGGCAGTCACGTGGGGGCCGCTCCCCTGCCGTCGGGCCGCACGGTCGTCGGGCTCCGGTTGCCGCTCGGGAAACTGCCCTCCGCCGACATCGACGTCGGCACCGCCGTCCGGGTCGTCGGGCTCTCCGAGGGCGATCAGTCCTCGGTGGACGCGGTGACGGCGAGCCTTCCCCTCGCGCTGGAGGACGGCATGACCTTCGCGCTGGAGGTGACGGTCGCCGATGCAGAGGCGGACGCCGTCGCGCGCCTCGCTGCGGGGGATCTGGTCGCCGTCGTCGTGGTGGGTCAGTGATGGCCGTCGTCCTGCTCGCCTCCTGCGCCGGCTCCCCCGGCGTGACGACCACCGCGCTCGGGATGGCACTCACCTGGCCGCGGCACGTGCTGCTCGCCGACTGCGACCGGGACGCCGCCCAGGCGGTGCAGGCCGGTTACCTGCGCGGGATGGACCACGGCGGGCGCGGGCTGATGGCGGTCGCCCGGCTGCACCGCGAGGGGGTCGCGCTGGCCCCGGAGTTGTGGCGCCAGACCCTCCCGCTCATCCAAGGCGGCTCCGTCCAACGCCGCCTGCTGCCCGGGTTCACGTCGGCCGGCTCGTCGCGGCTCTTCGAACACGTGTGGGCCGCGCTGGCCGACGCGTTCGGCATGCTCGACGCTCAAGGCGTGGACGTGATCGTCGATGCCGGGCGGGTCTCCGTGCACGGCCTGCCGCCGGCGCTCCTTGCCGCCTCCGACGCCGTCCTCCTGTGCGTCCGATCGTCGTTGCGGTCGTTGGCGGCGGCGCGGATCCACCTCCTGACCCTGGAGGATCAGTTGGGAGCGCTGACGGTCCCCCGCCCCGCGGCGCTTGCCATCGTCGGGCCTGGCAGGCCGTACTCCTCGGCCGACATCGCGGCCCAGTTCGGGCTGCCTTCCTGGCTGGAGCCGGCGTGGGATCCGCAGGCGGCCGAGGTGCTCAGCGACGGGGGCGACGAGCCGAAGCGGTTCAGCTCGGGCCGGTTCATGGGGCGGTTGCGCCGAGAGTCGGCCGCCCTCTTCGAGCGCGTGCAGCGGATGTCGATGGTGAGCGCGGAGGCCGCGAGATGAGCGTCGGGGGCCTGCCGTCGCTGGCAGGCGCATTCGGCCAACTGGGGATCGTGCGCGACCCAGACGTGCTCTCGCCCCAGCGATCGGCTCCCGAGCGCCTGGCGGTGGTCGACATCGACTGGCAGGTGATCCTTCCGATGCGCCGTGAGGCCGCCGAGCGGATCGCGGGGGCTGGCTCGTCGTGGCTGGCCTCGAGAGGGTCGCCGATGCCCGAGGGGGACCGGCGCGCCCAGGGTCGCGCGATCATCAGGTCGGTCGTACATGCGCGCGCCCAGAGCCTCGGGGAGAGCGGAGAGGCGCTGTGGCCGCTGGAGATGGAGGAGCGCTACGCCGACGCGGTCGAGAGCGCCATCTTCGGATACGGGAGGATGCAGCCGCTCTTCGAGATCCCGACCGCCGAGAACATCGAGATCAACGGCTACGACTCGGTCAGCGTGCAGTACCCGGACGGACGGAGGGTGTCGCACCCGCCGGTCGCCGACTCCGACGAGGAACTGGTCGAGGCCATCCGCTTCCTGGGCGAGACGGCCGACCCGCCCCGCCCGTTCGACGACCTCCACCCGACCATGACTCTCGCGCTCGGCGACCGGTTCCGACTGCACGCGATGGGCTTCGGCCTCACGTTCCGGCCGAGCGTTGTCATCCGTCAGCACCTCCTGACCGACGTGACGCTCGCCGACCTTGCCGAGGACGACATGTTGCCGCAGCGGCTCGCCCGGATGCTGCAGTCGGCGGTGCTCGCCCGCAAGTCGATCGTGATCTCCGGCGATCAGGGCGCAGGCAAGACCACGCTGCTGCGGGCGCTGATCTCCGCGATCCACCCGAACGAGCGGTTCGGCACCCTCGAGACGGACTACGAACTCCTCACACACCTGCTCGCGAACCGTCGAAACGTGCTGGCGCTGCAGTCCCGGATCGGGATGGGCGAGATGTCCGGCGGCCACAGCGTCGGGTCGTACACGGTGGCCGACCTGATCCCCGAGGCGCTTCGGCAGAACCTGACCCGCCTGGTCGTCGGCGAGGTGCGCGGCGCAGAGGCCGGCGCGATGTTCGAAGCTATGCAGTCCGGGGCCGGAACGTTGTCGACGACGCATTCACACTCGGCGTCCTCGACGATCGACCGACTGGCGGCCCGCGTCGCGCAGGGCCGGGTGATGAGCCTCGACGACGCCATGCGCCAGATCGCGCACCACATGGACTTCGTCGTCCACGTGACGCTCCAGGATGATGCCTGGCGCGGCGGGTTGCGCCGCCGGTTCGTCTCCGAGGTGCGTCAACTCACCGGCTCCATGGAGGCCGGGCGACCCACGACGCATCTCGTCTTCCGCGCGGCCACCGAGACGCGGCCCGAGCTGTATCAGCCTGAGGCGGAGATGGCGGCGGAGCTCGCCCAGTTCGAGAGGGCGGCGCAATGGGGCTGAGCATCGCGATCCTCTCCGGCTGCAGCGTCGGCCTCGGCGCGATCCTGCTCGTCGCGGGGATGATCCGCGCCGTCCCCGACTTATCCACACAACCATCCACAACCCTGTGGACAAGGCTTCACCGACGGTGGGAAACCCTGTCGAGGGGTCGGCGCGCCTGGGTGCTCGGCGCGCTGCTGGCGGGTGTCCTCGTGGCGGTCGCCTCGGGCTGGCTGTTGGCCGCAATCCTGATCCCCGTCGTCTTCCTGGTTGTCCCGTGGCTGTTGAGCGCGCCGACCCACCGCGAGGTCGAGACGCTCGCCGGGCTCGACCGGTGGGTCAGGCTGCTCGGTGCCTCGCTCTCGTCGGGCAAGTCGATCCGCGATGCGATCTTCGCGACCCGACGGCAGGTGCCAGACGTGTTGCAGGCGCCGGTGGCCAAGCTGTGCGCGCGCCTCGACCAGCGTTGGTCGCTTCGTGACGCGTTGTGGGCGATGGGCGACGAGATGGACTCCGCGGACGGAGACGCGGTGGTCGCGGCCCTCGCGATCGCCGGTACCCACGGCGGCGCAGGCGCCCGGGCGACGCTTGAGGCGCTCTCCGACACCATCCAACACCGCCTCCGGGCACTCCGCGAGATCGCGGCCGAGCGCGCCAAGCCGCGCGCAGTGGTGCGTCAGGTCACTGTCATCACGCTCGTGGTCCTGATCGCGGCCCTCGTGCTCAACCCGACCTTCTTCGCCCCGTACGGCACGCCGATCGGGCAACTGTTGGCCGCGACCTTGGTGGCCGTCTACCTCGGCTGCCTCGCGATGCTGCGGCGGCGCACCGTCCCGCCGTCGACGCCAAGATTCCTTCGGAGCCCGTCATGATCGGCCCAATGATCGCTCTGGGGATGCTGGTGGGGCTCGGCCTGTTCCTGGTTGTGCGGGGCTCGGTCGCCGCGCCGCTGCGACTCGGCGACGCGCTGGCCGTCCTGGAGCGCAGGCCACCGCTGCAGGTCGACCACGAGCAGGAGGACAGAGGCATCGAGCGCCTCAGCCAAGGGCTGCAACGCACCCTGCGGCTCCCCTTGACCGAGGCTCAGCAGCGGCTCCTGAAGCTTCAGGGCCGAAGCGTCGGCGACTTCTTCACGGAGAAGCTGGTCTGGACGCTCGCTGGTCTGCTCCTGCCGCTGCTGTGGGCGGTCGTGCAATTGGTGGCGGGCCAGCCGCCGACGCTGACGCCGCTGTGGGTCGCCCTGGTGTGCGGTGCCGTCGGCTACTTCGTCGCGGATGTGCGTCTGCGGCGCGGGGCAGAGAGTCATCGGAAGTCCGCCATCGACGGAATCCACACGTTCTTCGACCTGGTGGTGCTGGAGCGCCTGGCGAACGCGTCCGCGCCACAGGCGGCCGCACATGCCGCGGCCGTCTCGGAGGCACCGCTGTTCCGCCGGATCTCAGCAGGCTTGGAGCGGGCACGCATGGAGCAGGTGCCGCCCTGGGACGAGCTGCGCGCGATCGCGGCCGAATGGCGCGTCCCTGAGTTGGCCGACTTCGCCGACGTGATGCAACTGGAGGAGCAGGGCGCCGGCCTCGCGGAGGTGCTTCAGGCGCGCGTCAGGGAGTTGCGCGATGCCCACCTGAACCGGCAAAAGGCCGACGCGCAGGCGGCGAGCGAGTCGCTGTCGCTCTGGATGACCATCCCCGCCCTCCTTCTCGGGGTCGCCCTGCTCGCACCAGCACTCCTGACGCTGCTGGGAAGCGGGCGGTGACCTGTGGACAGCAGCCAACGCCTCACCTGTGGACAACTGAAAACCGGACGGACCGTCCGCCAAGAAGAACTCGTAGGAGGAACCATGTCGACCATCCACCAGGCCATCGGCCTCATCGTCCACCTCACCCGCGGCGCCCCACCCGAGCGCGATGAGCGGGGGCTGTCGCAGAGCACCGAGAACGCGATCCTGCTCGCCGGGGCGGCCGCGATCGCCATCATCATCATCACGGCCATCACCGCCTACGTGACGAAGAACCTGCCCAAGTGACATGAGCGGGCAGGCGTGCGGCAGGGGCGTGCCGTGAGGTGGGCGAGGGCGGCCGGGGCGGCCGCGCTGCTGCTCGCCGTCGTCGTCGGGGCTCCGGTGCTCCTCCTCCAGTGGGGCTCGCCCGGGGCTCTGTTGGCCGTCGACTGGGCCGTCGTCCTGTCGCGCCCTGCCGACCCGCGGCTGATCCTCGGGCTGCTCAGCGTCGTTGGCTGGGTCGCCTGGTTGGTCCTGACGCTGACGATCGCGTTCGAGGTGCTTGCGGTCGCCTCACGCCACCGGATCCGCCTCGCGCTGCCCGGCACCGCTTGGCTCCGTCCCGCGATGGGGGCGCTGGTGGCGGCGGCGCTCGCGGTGCCCACCGTCGCTCAGGCCTCGCCGCCGGAGCCCGGTCAGCCCACACCTGCACCGACGGCCACGGCAACGGCAACGGCAACGGTCCGGTCCGATGCCACAGATGGAGATGCCGGGACGCCGGCAGCGCAGCAAGCCTCCCGGCCCTACCAGGTCCGCCCGGGCGACGAGTTGTGGACCGTCGCGGAGGAGCAACTCGGCTCGGGCGAGAGGTGGAGGGAGATCGTCGCCCTCAACCCCGACATCGACGACTCCCTCAAGGTTCGCCCAGGGCAGAGCCTTCGCCTGCCGTCTGCCGTCGCCACGCCCACCGACGCAGGCGCCATGGTCGTGGTCGTGCAGCGCGGAGACTCCCTCTGGTCAATCGCCGAGCGCGTCCTCGGGGACGGCGAGAGGTGGCGGGAGATCTTCGACCTCAATCGGGATCAGATCGCCGACCCGGACGAGATCGACATCGGTTGGGCCTTGACGCTCCCGTCCGTGTCCGAGCCGGCCCAGGCGCCGCCGCGGCCGTCTTCGGCAGGGGCGCGCGGCGAGGCCGACGCCGCTGGGGTCGTCGGGAGTGCCGCGGTCCGTCCCGGGCTGCCGACGCCTCCACCGGTCCCGCCACGCGACGCGGAGCGCCCATCGGAACTCGGGGCCGAGCCGGTCGTGACCACCGAGCCCGCAGCCGAACCCATCGTGACCACCCAGCGCGGAACCGAACCCGTCCAGACCGCCGAGACCACCCAGCGCGGAGCCGAGCCGGTCGAGACCACCCAGCGCGGCGTCGACCCCGCGGTCGCACTGGGCGCGCTCGGGTCGCTGCTCGCCGTTGGGGTCCTCGGGGGCCTCGCGGCCCGGCGTCGCGCCCAACTCCATGCCCGCCCGGTTGGCCGCAGGCTCTCCCCGGTGACGCCACAGGTCTCGCGCCTGTGGGCGGCCCTCTCCCGCGAGGTAGCGCCGACACCCGCCGAGGACGGCCGAGCGCCCACCGACGTGCTCTTCGGCTGGGATGCCGAGGGTGCCGAGGTGTGGCTCGACCTTGAGCAGAACGGCGCGACGGTCCTCACCGGCGCCGAATCGGCCGGCAGTTTGGCCGCGGCGCTGACCAGCCTGAGTTCGGCCCCCTGGAGTCAGCCCGTCGATGTGGTGTGCGTCGGAGGCGACTGGCCAGAGGCGGTCGACGAGCCACGCATCGAGGAAGAGCCCGACAAGGAAGCCGCTCTGGTCCGGCTCACCAGGCTGTGCTCCGCTCGCCGAGTTGCGCTCCGCGAGCAATCCTTGGAGGCGGTCCGATCAAATGCCGACCTTGCCCCGCAGTGGGCGCCGACCGTCTTCGTCTTCGAGGCGCCGCTCAGCGCTGCGGACCTGGACCGGGTCGCGGACGCACTCGCTCTCGGGCGGGTGGGCGTCGGCGTGCTGGCCCTCACCGAGGCGGCCCCGCACATCGATGCGGCCCACCTCGACATCGGCGCGGAGTCCGGCACCTTCGCCGGCCGCGCCTTCACCCCGCAACTGATCGCCGCCCCGGCCCGCCGGGCGCTCATCGACCTGTTCCTCGCGACCGGATCGCCGTCCACCGAGCCGGCCCCTGGTGGCAGGACACCGACGACCTGCCCCCCAACGTCCTCCCGCTCCCCCGCTTCGCGGCCCACGCTCAGGAGCAACCCATGCCCGACCCGCCCGAAGACAACGACCACCCCACCCTGCTGTTGCTGGGCGAGGTTGCGCTCCGTGACCCCGCCGGGGCCACGCCCAACCGGGCGCTCTCCCAATGCATGGAGTACTGCGCCTGGCTGCTGACCCACGCGGGGGCGACCGCGTCCGAGATGGTGTCGTCCCTCCTCGTTGCCGAGACGACCCGGCGGTCGAACATGAGCAGGCTGCGGTCCTGGCTCGGCAGCGCTCCCGACGGCGACGCCTACCTGCCGGATGCCTACTCAGGCCGGATCCGACTCGATCCGAGGGTCACGTCCGACTGGGAGCGGTTCGAGGCCCTCCTCGCGGGTGGCGTAAACCTCGCGTCGACCGCGGCCATCCGCCAAGCCCTGCGACTGGTGCGCGGCGAGCCGCTCGGCCCACTGGCATTCCAGTGGCACTGGGCCGAGACGATGCGCGCCGACATGGTCGCGATGATCGTCGATGCGGCGAGCGTGCTTGCCGACCGGGCGATCGATCAGCGGGACCCCGACCTGGCGCTCTGGGCCGTGGCCCGTGGCCGCCTCGCGGCGCCGGAGGACGACGAACTGAGCGTTCGGGAAATCCACGCCCTCGCAATCGCAGGCCGGCGCTCCGATCTGGAACGCGCAGTCGTCGCTTTGAACCGCACCGTCCGGGCGACCAACAGAGACCTGCCGCAGAACCTCGCGCGCCGCGTCCAGTTGGCCATCCACCTGTCGGCTCCTAGACCCAGCGCCGAGGCCGAATGACGACGTTCCTCGCCGGTCGACCGGCATCTGCCGCGAGGCTTGGCGCCGATGACCGCCACCGCCGGACGCTCGGTCATCGGGCACAGGCGGGCGGGGCGCGCGCATGCGCCGGCGGGCGACGCCTCGCCCCTTCACCGAACCGCCGTTGGAGCTGGGAAGGCCATGAGTTCCGTCGGCGCTGGCCTATGTGTCGGCCATGGCGCGCGTCGCGGCCCGCTCGTGCGCCTTGGCGTGTGCGACCCAGCCCGCCTCGGCCGGGATGCTGCGGAGGCTCGGGGTAAGGATCGCCAACACGGCAGCCGCCAGCGTGATGACCGCAGACCCGAGTAGCGTCCATCCCCGCCCCACCAGGTTCAGCCCGAAGCCGGCGAACAGCGGCGCCAGCGGCATCGCCCCCATCGCGAAGACGGAAAGGGCCGAGGTCGCGCGCCCGATCAGGTGGGAAGGCGTCGCAACCATGAAGTAGCCGAGCAGCGCGGCGTTCAGCGCTGGGCCGCCCATGATCCCGACCGCCATCACGACGGCGACTCCCCAAGGCCCCTCGATCAGCGGCAGCAGCGCTGTCGCGACGGTGATCAGTACAAGCCCGCCGATGCCGAGCCAGCCTGCCCGGACCCGCGGCACCAGGATCGGCGCGAGCGCCGCCCCAGCAGCATGCCGACGCCGAGGCCGCCCGAGACAAGCCCGATCGTCGCGGGCGAGGACCCCGCCTGCTGCAGCGAGTAGATGATCGTGATGATCGAGGCGTTGAAGCCGAGGTTGACGAGCGTGCTGACGACGAGTGATCCCTTCAGGTCCGGGCGCGAGAACACCCATCGGAACCCGTCCGAGAGTTCGCGCAGGAAGCGAGAATCGGGCGCGCGCTCCGGGGCGACGAACGGGGCAACCCTTCGGCTCAGCACCGACGCGGACGCCGCGGCCACCGCCTGGCAGAGGATCATGGCCACACCCACGACCGGCGCGCCGATGCCGAGCAGCAGCCCTCCGAGCGGCGCCCCACCGAGGCCGATGACCGCGTCGCGGCCCTGGTTGGCGGCCTGTGCCCTGCCGAGGGCCGAGTCGGGCACGACGTCCTTCAGCGCCGCCTGGTTCGGGGCCCCGAAGAGGCCGTTGCGCACCGCGAAACCGACGTTGAGCGCGAGCAGGGTCGAGAACGTCAGCCACTGCCCCACCGTCAGCGCCGTGAACACGGCCGCCAGGAGCAGCCCGACCAGCGCCCCAAGCACCATCAGCAGCACCCGGCTGTGGCGGTCGGCCAGCACGCCGCCGACCAACGACGCGACGACCCTGACGGCCAGCCCGACACCACCGATGATGCCGGCGAGGGCCGGGTCGTCGGTGACCATCAGCGCAAGCAGTGGAATGACGAAGCCCACGAGCGCGCTGGTGAGCTCGAACGCCGTGTCGCTGACCAGCCACAGCGGATAGCCACCGCGCCACACGCTCTGCCTTGGATTCTGACTCATGCGCTCAGACTAAATCCGCAAATCTTCTTGCGCAAGTAGATTTGCGCAATTAATCCTGGGCTTCTGGATATCCTTGGGGCATGGCCACGAAGAAGTCCTTGCCAGCGCCGACCATGTCGACCGAGGTGCTGAAGGCGCTCGCCAATCCCCTGCGTCACCAGGTGTGGCGAGAGGTGTCCCGGCTGCGTTTCGCGCGGGCCGCCGACCTGGCCGACCGCCTGGAGGTCCCCGCGAACACTCTCAGCTTCCACTTGCGCGTGCTCGCCGACGCCGGCCTGATCGAGGAGGCCCCCGAGAGGGCACGCGATCGGCGCGACCGCGTCTGGAAGCCGACCTCAGGGCAACTCTCCCTGGGCTCGCCCGAAGATCCGGTCGCCGATATCGCGCTGGGCAACGCAGTGCTTGCCACGTCCGTCGCGGGGACACAGGACCAACTGGCACGCGTCGCGAAGTGGGCATCGTCCTTCGTGACCGGCGAGGACCCCGTCGAGCGAGGGACGCTCGCCGAGACTCGACTGCGACTGACGCGCGAGCGTCACCATGACCTGATCGAGGAACTCCACGAGGTGATCGCCCGCTACCGCGACGATTCGAGCGATGACGACCTGAGCTGGACCCTGACGATCCTCAGCGCCAGCGAGGAGATCTAGCACCCCCACCCGACTGGCGGGCCAATCGTCCGAGCCGACACCAACGGTGCTCGGGTCGACTCAGCCTTGAGCATGTTCGGCTGCTCGTTGCGTTCCGCGCCCTGGTTGAACGTTCAAATCACAAACGAGTTACCAAACATGCTCAACGTCAGACCCGCACCACGCTCCGGCGACCGATCGACAACCTGCTCACTGGCTCCGCGGACTCCGCAACGGGACCGGGTCCGGAACCACTCCCGTCGCGACAACGAGGTCTTGGCCCAACCGACTAGGCGGACAGGCTGGGCGTCGTCGGGTTCGACGACCTGGTATTCAGGCCTGCCTGCAACCACGTTGTCGACGATCCGGCAGGACTTCCCGCGGATCGGCACCGAACTGGTCCACCTGGTGATCGACCAGATTCGCGGCTCGTACAACTCGTCCAAGTCACGGATCATCATCCCGACGGAGTTCGTGCCTCGGGGCACGACCGCACCGCCACGCACCTAGGGCGCATCAGTCGAGGATCGTGACGATCAGGTCGGCGCGATCCTTGGTCGCGTCGACCCGGTCGGCCGTCGCCTGGTCGACCCGCAGCACCCAGTCGCGCGCGTGTTCCTCATCGTCGCCGTGGCCCAGCCTGCGGTCGAGCAGCCGACCCTGCCGAACGTCGGTCGGCAGGTCGAGGAACCACACCTCGTCGACCAGGTCCTTCACCAGTTCCCAGCCGCCGGTGGGCTGCAGCAGGTAGGTGCCCTCGGTGACGACGAGCGGCACGTCGCGCGGGACGGCGATGGCGCTGCCGATGCTCGTCTCGATCTCCCGGTCGAAGCGCGGTGCGTAGGTGATCGCCTCTTCCGCCGCCACGAGCCTGCGGAGCATGGCCAGGTAGCCGTCGACGTCGAACGTGTCGGGCGCACCCTTGTCCTCGCGGCGGCCCCGCGAGAGCAGGATCGGGTTGTCGAGGTGGAAGCCGTCCATCCCGGCGACCACCACCTGGTCGCCCAGGCCGCGTTCGATGGCCTCACAGAGGGTCGACTTGCCCGCGCCGGGTGAACCGACGATGGCCAGCACCCTGCGCCGACCAGGCACGATCATGGCTCGGACCCGCTCGACGACCTCGTCGATCGTGGCCGTGATCCGTCGTGGTGTCTGTGACAAGGCGTTGCCCCTTCCGCGTCAGCCCAAGCCTAGGGGTGGGGCTGGCCCGACATCGGGTTGGCCGGGCAGCGGGATGGGGGCGGGACGTCCACCGCGTAGCGTCAGACCCATGACATTTGACGACGTCGACCGCGACACTGGTCCTGTGCTCGACACCACCAGCCAGCCCACCGGCCCCTCGCGCCGCACGAGGCGCGGTGTGATGGGCCGACTGGCCGCCGACACCGGCTACGTGCTGCTGACCCTGCCCCTCGCCGTGGCGGCGTTCGTCACCGTGTTCACGCTCATCGCCGTCGGCATCTCCACGGTCATCGTGTGGGTTGGACTCCCGATCATGGTCGCGGGCTTGTTCGCCGCCCGCGGCTTCGCGACGGCCGAGCGCCAGCGCCTCAACAAGCTCAACGGGACCCCGATCCCGCGGGGAGCGTATCCGCCAGCGCCCGGCGACACAGGGGCCCTCGCCACCAGGTTGTGGCCCCTTCGGCAGGCGCAATACTGGCTCGACGCGTTGTGGACCATCGTCGGCTTCGTCACCGGACTTCTCGCGTGGTGCGTCTCGGTCGTCTGGTACGCCGCGGTCCTCGGCGGCCTCACCTACTGGATGTGGCAGGGCTTCCTCCCTGAAGGCAACCAAGGCTTGGCCGAACTGCTCGGCATCGGCGGCCGCCTCGGCGACACCATCATCAACACCGCCTTCGGCCTCATCGCGCTCGTCACCCTTCCATGGGTGATTCGGGGCGCCGCATGGGTTCACGCGGCTCCGGCCGACCTCCTCCTGAACTCGCAGGCCTCCCTCCGGCAGGAGATCGACACCGAGCGAGCCACCCGGCTCGCGCACCAGGACGCCGAGGCGACCGCCCTGCGCCGATTCGAGCGCGACATTCACGACGGCCCGCAACAGCGACTGGTCAGGCTGAGCATGGATCTCGGACGGGCGAGGAAGCAGTTGGCCGACGATCCCGAGAGGGCGGCGGCGACCATCGACTCCGCGCTTCAGCAGGCCCGCGATACCGTGGACGAACTGCGCTCGCTGACCCGCGGGATCGCTCCTCCGCTGCTCGTGGACCGCGGGCTGCGGGTCGCGCTCGACGAGGTGGTCAACCGGGCGCCGGTCCCCGTCATGCTGGACTTCGACGTCGAGTCGCCGCTTTCGCCCGCCGTCGAGACCGCCATCTACTTCACGGTCTCCGAGGCCCTGACCAACGTCGCGAAGCATTCGCTCGCGCACCGCGCCGAAGTGACGGTCGTCGAGCGCGACGCCGTGCGCCTCGACGTGACCGTCAGCGACGACGGGATGGGCGGGGCGCACGAGGCGAAGGGCAGTGGTCTCCGCGGGCTCCGTTCGCGCGTCGAGGGCGTCGGGGGCATCTTCGATGTCGATTCCCCGACCGGCGGGCCGACAACCCTGACCGCCTCGTTGCCGCTCCTGTGAGCTCGGATACCCTGACGGCAGCCAACCGGAGGAGCGCCATGCGGATCGTGATCGCGGACGACTCGGCCCTGCTGCGCGAGGGTCTGGTCGCCATCCTCACCGAGGCCGGGCACGAGGTGGTTGCCGCCGTCGCCGACGGCCCAGCGCTCGTGACCGCGGCGCTCGAGCACCGCCCCGACGTGTGTGTGGTCGACGTGCGGATGCCGCCGTCGCACACCGATGAGGGGCTGCGGGCCGCCGTCGAGGTCCGTCGCACCTGGCCGGAGGCTGCGCTGATGGTGCTGAGCCAGTACGTGGAGGTGTCCTATTTCGACGATCTGGCCGCCTCGGGCGACGGTGGTCTCGGCTACCTGTTGAAGGACCGGGTCAGCGAGATCGACGACTTTCTCACGGCCCTCGCGACCGTGGCGTCCGGGGGCAGCATCCTGGACCCGCTGGTGGTGCGGCAGTTGATGGGACGCCGCAGTGACCCGATCGCGACGCTCACCCCGCGCGAACGCGAGGTCCTCGCGTCGATGGCAGAGGGCCACACCAACGCGCGGATCGCCGAGTCGCTGGTGGTGACGGAGGGAGCAGTCGAGAAGCACACACAGCGGATCTTCGCGAAGCTCGGCCTGGCGCCCGACGACGGCGCGCACCGTCGGGTCACCGCTGTGGTGTCCTACCTGCGTGCCCGCTGACGAGGCCTCGAGCAGTTCCGTAGGTCGTTGCGGAGAGTTGCCGTCTTGAACGATCCAGGGCCGAACGATCACCGGATGCTGCTCAACGCCCGACCCGGCCGCGCGCCCGCCGATCGACGGCGCCGGTCGCCGAATCAGGCAGCGAGCAGTTCGTCCTCGTGGATCTCGTCCCTCGACGGCGCCGCGACGCGCTTGCTGCGGTAGCTCTGCAGGCGCAGCGAGTTCTGGACGACCAGCACGCTCGACAGCGACATCGCGGCCGCCGCGATCAGCGGGTTCAACAGGCCGGCCGCCGCGATCGGGACCGCTGCCATGTTGTAGGCGAAGGCCCAGATCAGGTTGGTCTTGATGGTCTTCAGCGTCTTGCGAGACAGCCCGACGGCGTCGGCGATCGCGATCAGGTCGTCGCGCACGATGATGATGTCGGCGGCCCGCAGTGCGATGTCGGTGCCGCTGACCACGCCGAGCCCCAGGTCGGCGGTGGCGAGCGCGATCGAGTCGTTGATGCCGTCGCCGACCATGGCGACGAACTCGCCCTTGGCCTGCAGACCCTCGACGACGGCCGCCTTCTCCTGCGGCAGCACCTCGGCGATCACCTCGTCCAGGCCGAGTTCGGCGCCGATCCGTTCGCCCGCCTGACGCGAGTCGCCGGTCAGCAGCACCGTCCTCAGCCCCTGCGCCTTCAGCGCCTGGATCGCCTGCACCGCGTCCGGCTTGATGGTGTCGCTCAGCGCGAGGGAGCCGACGAGCACGCCGTCGAGCGACACGAGGGAGACGCTGTCGCCACGATCACGGGCGAGACCGACGGCCTCGACCAGCGCCGCCGGGGCCTCGATCCCCCGCTCGCGGAACAGTTGCGGGTTGCCGATGACGACCTCGGCGCCGTCGACCGACGCCGAGGCGCCGAGCCCAGGCAGCGTGGCGAAGCCCTCGGCGTCCAGGCGTGGCAGCCTGCGTTCGACGGCGTCGCGCTCGATGGCCCGGGCGATCGCGTGCTCCGAGCCGCGCTCGACCGCGGCGGCCAGCGCGACGAGACGGTCCTCGTCGATGCCGACGGCGACGACCTCGGCCACGCTCATCGACCCGGTGGTCAGGGTGCCCGTCTTGTCGAGCACGACGGTGGTGATCTGCCCGGAGGCCTCCAACGCGTCGTGGCCCTTGATGAGGACGCCGAGGCTCGCGCCGCGGCCGATGCCGACCATCAGCGCCGTCGGGGTGGCGAGGCCGAGCGCGCAGGGGCAGGCGATGATCAGCACGGCGATGCCGATGCCGTAGGCCTGCTGCAGGGGCGCGCCGGCGATGATCCAGCCGACGGTGGTGAGCACGGCGAGCGCGATGATCGTCGGCACGAACCAGGTGATCACCCGGTCGACCAGGCGCTGCACCTGCGACTTGCGGGCCTGCGCGTCCTCGGTGAGGGCCGCCATCTGCGACAACTGGGTGTGCGCGCCGACAGCGGTGGCGCTCACCTCCAGGCGGGCATCGGTGCTGATGGTGCCGCCGGTCACCTCGCTGCCAGCCGCGACGGGCACGGGGACGGGCTCTCCAGTCAGCATGGACGCGTCGACGGCGGCCGACCCACCGACGACGACGCCGTCGGTGGCGATCGTCTCGCCCGGCAGCACGACGAACGTGTCGCCGACGTTGAGCGCGGTGACGGGGACGATCTCCTCGACGCCGTCGCGAATCACGCGGACCTCCGTCGCCGCGAGCGCGTGCAGCGCGCCGAGCACGTCGCTGGCCTTCCGCCGCGACCGTGCCTCGAAGTAGCGGCCCGCGAGTTGGAAGGTCGTCATGCCTGCCGCGACGTCGAGGTAGACGGAGTTGGCCCCCTCGGGGGTCGCCCCGAAGCCGAGCCAGAAGCCGTGGTCGCTCGCCTGCCCGAGCCCGAACAGCAGGGTCGCGACGGCCCAACCGAAGGAGGCGACGATGCCGAGCGAGACGAGGGTGTCCATGCTGACGGAGCCGTGCCTGAGGTTGCGCAGCGTCGCCTTGTGGAAGGGCCACGCGCACCAGGTGACGATGGGAAGCGCGAGCAGCAGGCAGACGATCTCCCAGCCGGGGAAGCGCCACTGTGGCGACAGCGCGAGCACGATGGTGATGTCCATCAGCGGGATCGCGAGCGCGGCGGCCGTGATGAGGCGGCGGCGCAGCGACGTGATGTGCATCTCGGTGGCGCGCTTCGACCAGACGTCGTCGTCGCCCTGGCGCTGGTGCGCTCCGTAGCCTGCCTTCTCGACCTCGGCGATGGCCGCGGTGACGTCGTCGATGCCGGTGATGGTCGCCCGGTTGGTGGCGTAGTTGACGGTGGCGCTCACGCCGTCGAGCTTGCGGAGCTTCTTCTCGATCCGGTTGGCGCACGCGGCGCAGGTCATGCCGCTGATCTCGAGTTCGATCAGCCGGGAACCCGTGTCGGTGTGGGTCACTTCTCCCCCTCACGACGAGTCGGCGTCGCGGAGCGCTCGGCCAGCCGCTGCAACATCTCGTTGTACTCCTCGTACTCGTTGTCGCGTCCGGTGTCCATGTGGCGGTCGGCGCGGGCCGCCTCCTTGGAATCCTGGCGCGCCCACTGGATGCCGAGCGCGACGACGACGAGCAGCGACGGGATCTCGCCGCCCGCCCAGGCGACGCCGCCGCCCAGTTCCTGCGCCGCTGGGAGGTCGGCCCACGGCATCCCGAGGTAGTAGTAGTACCGCTCGGCGATGATCGAGCGTCCGTTCATCAGGATCACGCCGAAGAAGGCGTGGAACGGCATCGCGGCCATCGCCAGACCGAGCTTGGCGATGTGCGGAAGCGGCTTGGGACCGCGGTCGACGCCGATGATCAGCGAGTAGTAGACGTAGCCCACCAGCAGGAAGTGGGCGTTCATCAACTGGTGGCCCCAGTGGTAGGTCATCAGGTGCTCGAACAGCCCGGTGAAGTACAGCGCGTAGTACGACGAGATGAACAGCGTGAACGCGACGATCGGGTTGTACAGCCACTTCGCGACGCGCCACTGCAGCGCCCAACTGACCCAGTCGTGCATGCTCGCGACGGGGCCGCCCGCCTTGCTCGCACGCAGCAGCAGGGTGAGGACGCCGCCCAGCGACAGCAGGACCGGCGCAAGCATGCTGAGGCTCATGTGCACGATCATGTGGATGCCGAAGTGGGGGGCCGAGTACAGGCCGAGGCCGGAACTCGTGACGTAGATGACCACGACCCAGCCGAGGATCCAGGAGAGGGTGCGGGTCCACGGCCACGGCGTGCCACGGCGGCGCAGCGCGGCGAGCGCGACAAGGTAGAAGACGATCCCGGCGACGCCCAGCGCGACGAAGAGCATGTTGGGTCGGCCCGAGGTGAGCACCTTGACCAGCGTCGGGGCGTCGGGGGTGTCGTAGCCGAGGAAGACCTGAGCAGGGCTGGTCGGCACGAAGTACTGCGGCGGAAGCACCCGGAGCATCGCGACGGTGATGGCGACCCAGCCGAAGATGCCGAGCGACCCGAGCGCGAGCAGCGGCGCCTCGACGGAACGGAAGCGACGACGCCTGCGGGCGACGATGATGCCGAGCGCCGCGGCGCAGACGAGGGCGAGCCCCGCCCAGCGCCAGACCATCAGCCAACCCGTCAGGGTTGAGAGCAGCGGGCTGCCCGCAAGCTTGAACCAGGTGAGGATCGCCTCGGCGAGGACCATCACGGGCAGCGCGACCACGGCCATCCGGATCCAGCGTCGCCAGGTGACGGTGGCGACCTCGTCGCCGAACAGCACGCGCAGCGCGATCACGAGCAGGACCCCGAGGGTCGGGTAGCCGATGAGCGCCTGGACGGTGGCCGCGTCGCCTCCGAAGTCGTGGTCGGGGCCGACCAGCACCTGCCCGACGGCGATCGGCGTCAGGACGGAGAGGCCAGCGCCCCACAGTCCGATCAGCAGCGTGGTCCAGCACGACGCGACGCGCGCCGTCAACGCCACGAGTGCGGCGCCGGCGAAGCGGAGCACCGACGGCCAGAAGTTCGAGACGGACGCGACCAGGTAGTCGGCCATGCCCGGCTGGGCGAGTTGGGCAAGCGACATGCCGCTGGTGTCGAGGGCGTTGAGGAAGACGAGCACGAAGGTGCTGAGCGCCCAGGTGCCTGCGGACCAGCGCAGGATCGTGCGGTCGAGGCCAGCAGGCAGCGGGAAGGCCTTGCGTCCGGGCAACGGGCGCAGGAACAGCACGCTCACGAGCGCGCCGACCGCGACGACCGAGGAAAGCTCGGCGACCGCCTGGAACGCCGTGGTTGCGGCGGAGATCCCGACGCCCGGGTAGTTGCGGATCAGAAGGTCGTAGGGCTCCGTGCCGACGTACAGCGCGACCATGATCGGGACGATGAGCGCGAGGGTCACCCCCACCGCGCCTGCGGCCTGTAAGGGCAGGTGTCCTGCGGATCTGCTCGTGGTTTTCATCGCCTCGTCAACACCCTCCATCGCCGCGTTACTCTACAGGATGTCTTGTTATTGACCGGATCTGTCTGTTACGTTCTCTACAGCTTGTAGAGAAAGGGAGTTCGTGGTCTCGAACCCGGTGTGGCAGTGGATCTTCACGATCGTCTTTGCCGCCATCACGGTATCGCTCGCGGCCCAACTCCTCGCCGGTCGCCGCCGCCCGCTACTGACCATCGGCAACGCCTTCCATCTGTTGATGGCCGTGGTGATGCTCGCGATGGTGTGGCCGTGGTGGCGGGCCATCCCTTGGCTGCCCCAACTCGTCGTCTTCGCGATCGCAACCCTCTGGTTCCTTGCCGTCTGGCTCGGCCAGTTGCTCGGCCGATTCGAGCCGGACCAGTTGGGCGGCCACCCGGCCTGGCACCAACTGGTGCACGCGCTGATGATGGGGTCGATGACGTGGATGGTGGCCGTGATGCCGCCCATGCCGCACGGGGCCGGCCACGCCCACTCCATGAGCACTCTCGGGATCGTGGCGGGCGTCGTCCTGACCGCCCTGCTGCTGATCACCGCCGTCTTGTTGGCGGTCGACGCTGCCCCCCAGGTGCGTCGACACTGTCGCTCCAACCATCTCGTCGACACCGTGACCATGGTCGCGATGCTGGCGGGCATGGCCGCGATGTGCTGGCTGATGGTCGCCTGACCACCTCTCACCCAGGAGACATCCATGAAGCATCGATATTCCGCCCTTGCCGCCCTGTTCGGCGCCGCCGCCCTGACGCTCGGGTCGGCGGCCGTCGCCCACGCTCACGTGACGGCATCGTCCGACTCCGCGGTCGCGGGCGGCTACACCGTCGTCACCCTCGCGGTCCCGCACGGGTGCGACGGCTCGGCGACGACCGCCGTGGCCATCCAGGTCCCCGAGGGCATCAACTCGGTCACCCCGACCCGCAACGCGCTCTACACCGTCGAGAAGGTGATGGAGCAGCTTCCGACCCCCATCACGGACGCGCACGGCAACGAACTGACCGAGCGGGTCGCCCAGGTCGTCTACACCGCAACCACCCCGTTGCCCGACGGGCAGCGCGACGCCTTCGAACTGTCCATGCAACTGCCCGCGGACGCGGGCGACACGACGCTCTACTTCCCCACGGTGCAGACCTGCGAACAGGGCGAGTCGGCGTGGGTCGAGCTCCCCGCCGATGGCCAGGATCCGCACGACCTGGACCTGCCCGCCCCCGCGCTGGCCGTCGCGCCGGCCGTCGATACGCATGGCCACGACCACGCGACGCCTACCGCTTCCCCGTCCGCACACGACGAGCACGCCTCCGAAGGGGGTCACGACTCGCACGTGGCCGAGGCGGGTTCGTCGAACGCGGTGGGGATCGCGGCGCTGGTCGTCGGCTCGCTCGGCCTCCTCGCCGGGCTCGTGGCCCTGATCAGGGTGCGGCCGCGCGCATGAGCCGCGCCGGGACCCGCTCCCGGATGGCCGCTCTGGTCGGCCTGTTCGCGCTCGTGCTTGCGCTGCTCGCCCCGGCCTCACCCGCCGCCGCCCACGCGGACCTCGAGTCGAGCGACCCGGCCGACGGGGCGGTCCTCGCCGCCTCCCCGGCCGTCATTAAGTTGGTCTTCAGCGAGGCCGTGACCCCCGTCCCCGGCGCCTTCCGGCTCTTCGGCTCGGCGGGCGAACTCCCCCAACCCGACGCGACCGCCACCGGCGCGACGGTGTCGGTTCGCCCCGCGGGCGACGCGACGGGGCGCCTGCTCCTGGCGTACCGGGTGATCTCCGGCGACGGGCACCCGGTATCCGGGACGCTGTCGTTCACGGTCGGCACTGACACCGGCGGGGCACCCGTCGGGCCCCAGGCGTCCGCGGACGACCCCGCGGTCGGCTGGCTGACGGGGGCGCTGACGTCGGCCCAGTACGCCGGCCTGCTGCTTGGCGTCGGCCTGCTGATCTTCGGCGGTTGGGTGGCGCGGACGCCGGTGCTGCCCGCGCGGCGCGGGCGGCCTGGCTGCTCGCCGTCGCGGCGTCTGCGGCGCTGGTCCCGCTCGCCGCGCTGCGCGGCGCGGGGCTTGGCCTCGGCGATCCGGGCTGGGTCGCGTCCGTCCAGCCGGGCACGCTGCTCGCGCTCGGGTTGGTCGTCGTCGCGGGCCCCGCGTGGTGGCTGCGCGGCCCGTTCGCCCCCGTCCTGGCGCTGGTGGCGCTCGCCGCGCCCGTGCTGGTGGGGCACACGCTGACGGCCACCCCGTCGTGGCTGATGCTGACCGGCGACGCGGTCCATCTGGCCGCGGCCGCCTTCTGGCTCGGCGGGCTCGTCGGGCTGGTCGCGGTGACCGTCCCGGGGCGGGTCCCGGCGGGTGACGCGGCCCGCGTGGTCGCACGCTTCTCAGGCGGCGCGCTGGTCTCGGTCGCGGCCCTGGCCGCATCCGGGGTCGCGATGGCCGCGCTGGTGCTGCCCGAACCATCGGCCCTTGTCGACGGCGGTTATGGCAGGACGCTGCTACTGAAGGTCGGCGTCGTCGTCGCGGCGGTCGTGCTTGCGGCGTGGAACCGGTTCGCCCTGGTGCCAGCCCTCCGGCGGGCACCAGACCGGGAGGCTTGGCCGCGGCTGCGGCGGATGTTGGCCAAGGAGGCCGCGCTCGTCGTCACGGTCGCCGTGATCACGGGATTCTTCACGCAGTTGGACCCGCACGACGCGCACCACCACGTCCAGGCACCGGTGACGATCTCGGCCGATTCGCAGGGCCTGCGGGTCGACGGCGAGGCATCGGAGCGGGGTCAGGCGCTGGACCTGAGCTTCGGGCTCGCCTACCGCGGTAGCGCGGTGACCGACGGGGAGGTCGCCGTCCAAGCACGGCTTCCCGAACAGTCACTCGGCCCGATCCGCGCGGAGGCGCGATTCGAGGACGGGCGTTGGGTGGCGTCGCTTCCGCTGCCGGTCGAAGGCGCCTGGCAGGTGCAGTTCACGGCGCGGGTGTCGCGGTTCGAGAGCCCGATCGCCCTTGTCACGGTCGACGTGGCGGGGAGCTAGACCCGCACCGCCGTGGGCAGCGCTGCGCCGTCGGGGCGCTGCGGCGCGATGGCGCGCAGGCGTTCGGCGCGGGCGAGGAAGCCCGCCTCGCCGCTCGCCTCGGCCAACCTCTCCAGCGCGACGGTGAGTTGCGCGGAGCCAGCCTGGCGTGCGGCGACGTCGTCGGCGACCAACTCGACGAGCATCAGGGTGGCCTTCCTGAGCGAGCGGCCCGCTGGCACGAAGCCGGGCAGGCAGGCCTCGTTCAGTTCGGCGAGCCGCACCAGCAGGCCGTGCCTGCCGCGCAGGTGCGCGTACTCGTGGGCAAGCACGGCGTGGAGTTGGGCCGTGGTGAGCGCCCGCTCCAGGGCGGAGGAGACCAGGATCTCCGCGGGTCGCCCCGGGACGGCGACCGCGACGGGGTCGTCGGACTCGAAACGCACCAGGGTGAAGGCGCCGCGATCCTCTCGTGAGGTCGCGACCGGGGTCAGCCGACGCAGGTTCTCCCGGTAGGAGTCGACGAGCGGGTCGGAGGCACCTGTCGCCAGGGCGATGACCCCGGCGGTCACCACGACGGCGCCCCAGGCCACCAGGGACGCGGCGAACGAGCCAGTCGTCGTCGACGCGTCGACCGCCACGACGATGCTCGCGACGAACGCCGAGCAGGCGAGCAGCACGCCGAGGACGAAGGCCGAGAACCACAGCCCTAGCGCGAGCGCCGGCCGGAACACCTGCCATCGGCCGCCCGCGAGCAGCAGGGGCGCACCGAACGCGAGGGTCAGTGCGCCGAGCAGCAGGACGAGGGGAAGCAGCATCGTCACTTCCGCTTGGTCGCCAGGGCATCGCGCAGGAACGCAACGTCGGCGTCGTCGAGGTTGCCCGCGAAGCGCAGCAGCACCGCGCGCCGGTCATCGACACCCTCGAGCACGCCGAGCATCGCCTCGGTCGCGTGCTCCTCGACGGAGTGGACGGCCGCGAAGCGGACCTTGCGGGGGACAACACCTCGCGCTCGACCAGGCCCTTCACCCGAAGTCGTTCGAGGATCGTCAGGAGCGTGGTGTTGGCGGGGCGAGGCTCGGCGAACCGCGCCTGGATCTCCCGCGCACCGACGGGGCCGTCAAAGCAGCGAAGGACGCGCAGCACCTCCGCCTCGAGTTCGCCCGGCTCCCGGGACCGTTGACCTGCCACCGGCCACCTCCTCTGCGGGAATGCTACTCGACGCAGTGCTACATCGCGTAGAGATCCAGCGACCGGCTCCCGTCCGGCACGGACCGGCGGCCGGGTGGCGGTGCCGGTCGCCGTCGCACCTGGGTGCCCACGCCGTCAGACCCTGGTCCCAACCTGTCGATCATCGTCCGAAATCTATTGATTACCGATAGATACCTGTCGATACTCGTGTCATGAACAGAGCCGTGGTCATCCTCGTCCAGATCTGCACGATCTTCGTCGCCTCCTTCTGCATCTTCTTCCAGGTCGTGGTGATCCCTCAAGCCGTCACGGCGGAGGCGGCGCTCGATCCCGTGATCGCGCAGGTCGAGGGCCGCCTGATCGTGATGGGCATCCTCGGGTTGGTGTGCGTCCAGGTCGTCCTGATCGCGACGGCGGTGCTCGCCCAGATGAGCCTCGGCGAGGGGATCTTCTCCCGTCGCGCGTTCGCATGGGTCGACCTGGTGATCGCCGCCTGCCTCGCGGCGTCGGCGCTGTGCGTCGGGTTCCTGATCTCGACGGCGTGGTTGCCCGCCCTGCCTCCCAGCGCAGACGGCGCGGGCGACATGACGGACGTGTCGCTGCTGCTCTTCTGCCTGGCGGGCGCGGCCACCGCCCTCGGCTTTGCGATGGTGGTCTTCGTGATGCGCGGGCTGCTGCGTCGGGCCGTCACCCTGCACGAAGAACTGGCGGAGGTGGTCTGAGTGGCGATCATCGTGAACCTGGACGTCCTCCTGGCGGAACGTCGAATGTCTGTCGGCGACTTTGCCGCAGCCATCGGCCTCTCCCCCGCCAACGTCGCCGTGCTCAAGAACGGTCGCGCGAAGGCCGTGCGCTTCAGCACCCTCGACGCGATCTGCCGGGTGCTTGGCTGCACCCCGGGAGACGTGATGACCTGGGTGCCGGGCGACCCCGACGGTGACCCGGTGGAATGACTGCCGCCCCGTCGATGCCCCGTCGACCCCGGGCGGCAGGCACGGGCGAACCGGACTAGCCTCGGTGCATGCGACGGTTCAGCGACGACATCATCCAGCTCGATCGCGGGCGCCTACGCCCACTTGCGGAGCGGGATCTGGCCGACATCACGGCGGCCTGCAACGACGATGCGATCCGCGCCTGGCTCCCGATCCCGGTCCCCTACAGCGAGGACGACGCGCGGGCCTTCGCCCTCGACCACGCCCCGAAGCAGCTCAAGAGCGGTGCCGGGATCGAGCGCGCCATCGAGTCGGAGGGTCGGCTCTGCGGCGTGATCGGCCTCAACACGACCGACTGGTCGGTCGGCGTCACCGAGGCCGGCTACTGGCTGGCACCGTGGGGGCGAGGGAAGGGGCTCATGACGACGGCCCTGATGGCGATGACCGACTACGCCTTTCGACAGGGGCTGCAGCGCGTCGAGGTGCACGTGGCGACGGGCAACCTGGCCTCGCTCGGGGTCGCGCTGCGAGCCGGCTATCGCATCGACGGAACGCTCCGACGCAAGGGTCGCACGCACGGAGGGCTCGTCGATCTGTTGGCGTTGAGCCGACTGAACGACGATCCGCCACTCTGACACCCGAGCTCGCGCGAGGGAACCCGGTGACCGCCGCCCGATGCACGTCGGATCCAGCCCCGCGGCGCGCTCGACCTGTCTGCGTCGCGCTTTGATGTGGTCCCGAACGCGCGCCGCCAGGCATCGACGGCCATCGTCCGGGCGTCGCGCGTGCGTCAACCGCCGGGCAACGAATCGCGTGACACTGACGGAGGAGGCCGCGAGCCGCTGCCGGGAGCGCCGAGGTCCGGGCGTCAACTGACCTTTCGCGGCACCCGACCCACCAGCTTCAGGACTGCACACATCGCCTTGTGGGCACCGTCCGCGGCCGGGTCAAACATCAGCGGGCACCCTCCGTCGATCACCACGACCCCGTGCTCGCGCCCGAACGTGACGGCGTCGTCATCGACGCTGCCACCGTCGATGGATCGATGCAGCCAGACCTTGGTGACGTCCAACTCAACCGCCTCGCGCATGGTGCCCATGGCGTGCCGCGGAGCGGTGCCGATGACGACGGCCTCGACCCCGCCAGGCACCGATCTCAGGTCGGGGTAGGCGGGCCTGCCGCCGATCTCCGTGGTCATCGGGTTGATCGCGACCGCGTCGTAGCCGCGTTCCATCAGCCGGTCGTAGACCACGTTCGCGCCGTGGCTGCCTGGCGTCCGGGAGACCCCGGTCACCGCGATCCGCCGGCATGCCAGGAAGTCGGCGGCAGCGTCCTTGATGTTCATACGCCCATGGTGCGCCTGCCTGATCCTCGGCTCGGAGCCGGGTCGGCGCAAGCGCCCCACCCCTCACGGACAAGCCACGATGCCTCCGCAAACCCCGGCCCGCCCACGTCCGACGCGTCGACGTCATCGAAGGATGCGAACCGGTGCGTCTCGCCCGCAACGACACCGACTCAAGGGTGCCGCTGGGCCGGTCCTTGCACATGTCTACAAGGCGCACCTCTGGGGGTCACCAGAGACGCGGAACGGCCGCCCCGCGGTGTGGCGATCGCGGGGCGGCCGTTGGCCCATGTCAGTCGGTCAGCGCGCCTCGGCGGCGTGCTTGGCGATGATGTAGCCGTAGACAAGGCCCTGGCTGATCGTCGCCCCCGCACCGGGGTAGCTGTGCCCGAACACGTTTGCGGCCGCGTTGCCCTGGGCGTATAGGCCCTCGACCGGCTCGCCGGACTCCTTGACCGCGCGACCGTGTTCGTCGGTCATCACGCCGCCGCAGGTGCCGAGGTCAGAGACGACCATCTTGACCGCGTACAACTGGCCCGACAGGGGGCGGAGGTTCGGGTTGGGGGTCTGGGTCGGGTCGCCGTAGTAGCGGTCGTAGGCGCTGTTGCCGCGCTGGAAGTCCTCGTCAACGCCGGCGCCGGCGATCAGGTTGAACCGCGCCATCGTCTCGCTCAGCGCGGCCGGGTCGAGGCCGATGGCGGAGGCCAGTTCGGCGGGGGTCGTCGCCTTGGCGGCGATCCCCGCGTCGTACCACGCCTGTGGCAGGGGCTGGCGGGGAAGATCCCGCCGGCGAAGACGTAGGAGTTGCGGTACTGCTGGTCGAAGATGAGCCAGATCTCCTTGACGGGGTCGCCTGCCTTCTCCCGCTCCAGGACCTTCTGGCCGAAGCTCATGTAGTCGATGGACTCGTTGATGAACCGCTTGCCGGTGTGGTCGACGATCAGCGAGCCGGGCAGCGAGCGCTCGGCGAGCATGACGGCGGGCGCCATGCCTTCCTTGACGGGCGCGACCGCCGGGAACCACCACGCCTGGTCGAGGTTGGCCAACTCGGCACCGAGTCCCTCGGCCATCGCGAGCGTGTCACCAGTGTTGCCCTCGGAACCGAGGCTGAGGTTCTTGGTGATCTTCTCCGACTGGTAGCGGTGCCGCAGGTCCAGGTTGTGGTCGAAGCCACCTGCCGCAAGCACGACGCCCTTGCGGGCCGTGACGGTGACGTCACGGCCGCCCTGCTCGACGATCGCGCCGGTCACCGCTCCGTTGCCGTCGGTGACCAGTTCCTTGAGCGACGCCTCCGTCCAGACGGGGATGCCCGCGTTGCGAACGCCCGCGTACATGCCGCCCGCGATCGCCTGGCCGCCAGCGGAGTACTCGCGCTTGATGGCGAGGCCGCCCATGCCCTGGATGACGCGGCGGATGATCTTGGGAATGGACTTCAGCGGCGTGCGCATCATCAGGTTCATCCACTTGTAGTCGGCGCCGGTCACCGGCATCGGCACAGGCGCGGACATCGTCGCGGGGCGGAACCGCGCGCGGTCCTCGCCCAACTTGCGCAGGTCGAACGGCTTGGGCTCGCAACTGCGACCCGCCGCGTCGCCGCCGGGACGCTCGGGGTGGTAGTCGGAGTAGCCCTCGGCCCAGAAGAAGGTCAGCGGGGTGGTGCGCTCGAGCATCTTGACGGTCTCGTCGCCGTGCTTCATGAACGCCGTCCAGCGGGGCTCCGGAGAGGTGTCGCCCACGACGTCGCCGATGTAGGTGAGGCCGCGCTCGTGCGTGTCGATGCCGCCGTCGCGCAGCAGCACGGGGTTGGCGGGGATCCAGTACGCGCCGCCGGAACGTGCCGTCGATCCGCCGACGTACTTCGTCTTCTCGACGACCAACACGTTCAGGCCGCGCTCCTTCGCGGCCAGCGCGGTCGCGAGGCCGGTGCCTGAGCCGACGACCAGGAGGTCGACGGTGCAGTCCTTCGCGGGAACCGGAGGGGGAACAGTCTCGGCCATGGTGAAGCTCCTTTGCTGTGGCAATTCGGGCGGGACGACCGCCTTTGTCCAAATACTAGCCGCACGGCAAGTTTTCTGAAAGGGTGGGGTGGCACTAACCGGGGAGACCGGCCACACTGCTGTGGAACAGGAGGCACACATGGGACGCGCAGCCGCGGGAGTTGGACGCGAACGGGTGCTGGAGGCAGCGCTCGAACTGTTCGCCGAGCATGGTGTCGCGGGGACCTCGCTCCAGATGATCGCCGGACGGCTCGGCATCACGAAGGCCGCGATCTACCACCACTTCCCCGTCAAGGATCAGATCGTCGTCGAGGTGCTGAGCGAGGGTTTGGCGCAGTTGGACGATGCCGTCGCCGCGTCGTCGGCCGCCGCCACGCCGGACGAACGCGCCTGGCTGATCGTCATGGGCTTGGCCGACATCATGGTCGACCATCGACAGCGCTACTCGATCATGATGAACGACCCGACGGTCGGGCCGATCCTCGCTGCGGACCCGCACACCGCCGCCACCTTCGTCCAGATGGAGTCGGCGCTGCTGGGCCCGGATCCGACGGCGGGGCGGCGACTCGCGGTCGCCTACTTCCTGGCCGCCTGCAACGCTCCGGCGCAGCCGGCCCTTCGGGAGGAGGCGTCGATCGGGGCAGACGTCATCCACTCGAGCATCCTCAGCCTCGGCGCCCACCTCCTCGGCATCGATCCACGCATCGCTCGCCAGCCCGGCGCCGAGTGATGGCGACGCCGTCGGTCAGCGATCAGACGGTGTAGAACTCCAGCGCGATGTTGTCGGGATCGCGGAACGAGAGCACGTCGCCCATGGTGCCGCCGACGATGGGGCTGCGCCGCACCTCGTGACTGTCGAGGATCTCGACCCAGCGGTCGAGCTCTTGGCGTCCGGCGACCGCGAAGCTGAGGTGGTCGAGGCCGACCCTGCGCTCGCTGAACGGCCCCGGTTCGGCCAGGTCACCGTGCTCGACGAAGCTGACGCGGATGCCGTCGCGGGTCAGCAGCGCCTTGCGCATGCCATCGACCTCGGCCGACATCACCGGCTCGAAGCCGAGCACGTCGCGGTACCAGGCGAGGGTGGTGTCGAGGTCGCTCACGCTCAGCGTCACGTGGTGGATGCCTGCGAGTTTGGGAGTGGGGTCCATGTGGCCAGTCAACCACCCTCGACCTCGCGGCGACTAGCGTGGGAGCATGGCTGACCTGATCGTGACCAATGTCCGCCCGCACGGCGGTGCCGCCGTCGACCTCGCGATGAAGGACGGGCTGATCGACGCGATCGTCCCGACCGGCGGTGAGGCGGTCGCGGACAGGGTGCTCGACGGGCGCGGCCTGCTGGCGCTGCCCGGGTTCATCAACGCTCACGCCCACGTCGACAAGAGTTGGTGGGGCAGGCAGTGGGTGTCCTACGGCGGCGAGGCGACGACGCAGGGGCGGATCGCGCACGAGCGGGCCGAGCGCGACGCGCTCGGCATCCCCAGCGTCGACGCGACGGTCGCGGTCCTGCGGGAGTTCCTGAGGCACGGCACGACGGCGACCCGTACACACGTCGACGTCGATCTCGGGGTCGGCACACGCGGCATCGAGTCGGTCAAGGAGGCGGCCGCCGCGCTCGACGGCGCCGTCGACGTCGAGATCGTGGCCTTCCCTCAGGACGGCGTACTGCGTCGGCCGGGCGTGCTCGAACTGCTTGACCGGGCCGCCGAGGCCGGTGCCGCGAGCATCGGCGGGATCGACCCGGCGTCGCTCGACCGCGACCCGGTCGGCCAACTCGACGGCCTGTTCGAGATCGCTGCGCGGCGCGGAGTCGGGCTGGACATCCACCTGCACGACGGTGGCGAACTGGGGGCGTTCCAGTTCGAACTGATCGCCGATCGGACGATCGCCGCCGGGCTGCAGGGCAGGGTCGTGGTGTCGCACGGGTTCGGCTTGGGCGACGTCGCCCCCGCACGCCAGGAGGCGTTGGTCGACAGACTTGCCGAGGCGGGTATCGGCTGGACCACGGTCGCACCGGTGCGCACCGCGCCGCTGCCGTGGCGGCGGATGCTCGAGCGCGGGATGCATCTGGGCCTCGGCACCGACGGGATCCGGGATCTGTGGTCGCCGTTCGGGGACGGCGACCTGCTCAAGATCGCGCTCGGCTTCGCCCGCCTGCACGGGCTCAGGACGGACGAGGACCTCGCGAGGGTCGTCGAGTTGGCGACGTCGTCGGCCGCTCCGTTCGTGCACCGTGGGTCGCACGGACTGTCGGTCGGCGACCGCGCGGACCTGGTGCTCCTCGACGCCGAAAACGTCCCGGACGCGCTGGTCCGGACCCCGCGCCGTGAGGTCGTGGTCGCGGGCGGCCGCGTGGTCGTCGAGGACGGCGAACTGGTCATCTAGGTTCGGTGCCGCTGCAAGGTGGCCGAGTCGCTCGTTGAGCCGGACCGCCGCGAAGCACCGCTCACTGAGCCGGACGGCCGACGAAGTCGCGCGTCCGCGTCGAAACGCCGCGACCCGACAGGCCAACGCACCCAGGGCCAGCACCCTGCGAACAGCAGCCCTCAGCTCAGCCGAGCGACCGCCTCACGAAGGTTTCGACGCGCCAGCGCGGGCTCCGCCCGGCGGGCGGCTCAACCAACGGATCACCGCTCGTTGAGCCGGACCGCCGACGAAGTCGCGCGTCCGCGTCGAAACGTCCGCAACCCGACAGGCCAACGCACCCAGGGCCAGCACCCTGCGAACAGCAGCCCTCAGCTCAGCCGAGCGACCGCCTCACGAAGGTTTCGACACGCCAGCACGGGCTCCGCCCGGCGGGCGGCTCAACCAACGAAGCACCGCTCGTTGAGCCGGACGGCCGACGAAGTCGCGCGTCCGCGTCGAAACGTCCGCAACCCGACAGACCAACGCATCCATGGCCAGCCCACCTCGAAACCGGAGCCCTCCACTCAGCCGAGCGACCACCTCACGAAGGTTTCGACGCGCCAGCACGGGCTCCGCCCGGCAGGCGGCTCAACCAACGAATCACCGCTCGTTGAGCCGGACCGCCGACGAAGTCACGCGTCCGCGTCGAAACGTCCGCAACCCGACAGACCAGCGCATCCATGGCCAGCCCACCTCGAAACGGGAGCCCTCCACTCAGCCGAGCGCCCACGTCACGTAGGTTTCGACGCGCCAGCGCGGGCTCCGCCCGGCAGGCGGCTCAACCAGCGGGCCCCGACGATCCAGGTACGCCGACTGCTCCAAGACGCAGTCGGCTCAACCGGCGGGTCAGTCCGACTCCAGCAGGTCAAGCAGGTGCTCGCGCAGGTCGGCCAGGCGCTCGGGGCCAAGGATCTTGGCCCAGCGACGCTGCTCGGCGACCCCTGCGGCCCTGACGACGGCGATCGCCTCTCGTCCACGACGGGTGAGGTGCACCAGTTTCGCACGCGCGTCGTCCGGATCCTCGTCGCGCTCCACGTAACCTGACCGCTCCAGCCCGGCGATCGCCTGCGCCACGGTCTGCCGCGCGACCCCCGCTCGCTCGGCCACCCGCGCCGCCCGTTCGTCACGCCCGATGACGGGGAGTAGGAGCGCCTGCGCTGGTGGCAGGTCGTCCATGCCTGCGTCCTCGAGCGCCCGCGCCAGCGTCGCGGTATTGCGTCTGGCCAAGCGCTGCACCAGCCCAGGAACGGTGCGCCCTGCGAGCGCGTTCTCGGTAGTCATCCAGCCCAACCCCTTCACGATTGTCAGGTTACCTGTCATTATGGGGCATGGACACCCTTCAGGCGACACGACACGCGGCCCGCCCCCGCCTGCGACGCGCCCCAGTGTTCGCCGTCATCGTCCTTGTCCTCGCGCTGCTGTCTGGCTGCACCTGGGCCGACAGGGTCGGCCCGAGCACGGCACCTCCGGGCACGACCTCTCCCAGCGCGGTGCCTTCGAGGGCCACGCCGCCGACCTCGGACGACCCGAGTTCCACCGACGCCCCGTCCTCACTGACCTTGCCCAGCGGCCGCTCCGACCATGAGTTGACATGGGACGGCACCCAGCGAAGCTTCCGGACCTATCGACCGGCCCAGGTCCCGCAACCAGTCCAGGTGGTCGTCGTGCTGCACGGCGGTGGCGGGAGCGCCGCCACGGCGGAGGCCGCCTACGGCTGGGACCGGGCAGCAGACCGGCACGGTTTCGTCGTCGTCTACCCGGAGAGCGTCGGCCAGGCCTGGAACGCGGGTAGTTGCTGCGGCCGGGCGCAGACCGTCGACGTGGACGACGTCGGCTTCGTCGGCGCCGTGGTCGCGGAACTGCTTGGAGAGCAACCGCTTGACCCCGAGCGGGTCTACCTGACCGGCTTTTCCAACGGCGCGATGCTGAGTTACCGGATCGCGTGCGAGGCGCCTGGGGTCTTTGCCGCGATCGCCCCGGTCTCGGGCACCCAGTTGGTCGACTGCGCCGACGCCAAACAGGTCTCGCTGCTTGCGATCCACGGCACCTCCGACCCATCGGTGCCCTACGGGGGCGGTCCCGGTTCGGGCGTCGGGAATGTCGACGGGCCATCTGCTCCCGACGTGAACCAGTTCTGGCGCACGGTGGACGACTGCTCCGAGCCAACGGACCAGCAGTCGGGGGCGATCACGCGCTCGACGGCGGCCTGCCCCTCCGGACGGACCGTCGAACTGATCACGATTGATGGAGGCGCGCACCACTGGCCGGGGTCGGCCAGTTCGCAGGGAAACCCCAGCAACTCGGCGAGCAACGAGTTGGATGCCACCGAGGAGATCTGGTCCTTCTTCGTCGAGCACACCGGGTAGCCGCCGACGGATTCACGGTCAGCGCGCGGCAACGGGCCGACGACGCTGGCGGAACACCGCTCGTTGAGCCGGACGGCCGACGAAGTCGCGCGTCCGCGTCGAAACGTCCGCTACCTTGAAGGCGATCCCGACCCAGTCTGCCCCCACCCCAATGCCGCATCCGGCGCTCATCCAAGGACCCGCCACCGACTCACGAGGGTTTCGACAGGCCAACGCGGGCTCCGCCCGACAGGCGGCTCAACCAGCGAACACCGCTCGTTGAGCCGGACGGCCGACGAAGTCGCGCGTCCGCGTCGAAACGTCCGCGACCTTGAAGGCGATCCAGACCCCCGTCTCGCGCCCACCTCACGAGGGTTTCGACACGCCAGCGCGGGCTCCGCCCGGCAGACGGCTCAACCAACAGGCCCGCCCGGCAGGCGGCTCAATCAGACGGCTCAACCAACAGGCCCGCCCGGGAGGCGGCTCAATCGGCAGGTGCGCCCGACAGTCCGGCTCAACCCGGCGGCGGTCAGCGGGCGTCGAGGGCCCGCGTCATCTGGACGCGTCGACCCATCGACGTCAGGCCCAAGCGCTCCTCGACCGCGACCAGCCCGACCTGGAAGGGCGTCGCCGGCGCGGACTCCACGAAACCGCACGATGCGTAGAACGGGGCGTTGAAGGCGACGTCGGCGAAGGTCCGCAGCGTGATCTCGCGATACCCGCGGCGCCCTGCCTCGGCCACGGCCGCCTCGACGAGCCGCCGTCCGATCCCCCGGCCGCCGGACTCCGGCAGCACCGAGACCTGCTCCAGGTGCGTCGCCCCGTCGACCTCGAGCACCTGCACGAACCCGACGATCTCACCGCCAACGGCGGCGACCAGCGTGAAGCCGGGCGCGGCGCGACGCTCGGCAGCCGTCGCCGCGGGGGGCCACTCCTCGGGGCTCAGCAGGTCGACCAGCAGCCGATCCGCGGCGCGCTCGACGCGCTCCGTCGCCTCCCAATCGGGCCCCTCCGCGGGGCGTAGCACTGCCTCCATGCGTCCCACCCTAAGCCACCCGGCTGAGCCTGAAACTCCCCGTCGACCACGCCAATGTGGCCCTGACTGGCACCCCCGCTGAGGGGGATGCCATAGTGAGTGGGACGAATCCCGGAAGGTGCCAGCGTTGACACTGAACAATATGGAGATCGCCCAAGCGGCCACCCCGCTGCCGATCGCGACGATCGCCGAGCGACTCGGCATCGACCCAGACAAGATCGAGCCCTACGGACGCTTCAAGGCGAAGATCCCGCTCCGGGTGCTCGGCTCGCTCCCCCCGAGGCGCCAGGGTCGGCTGATCCTCATGACGGCGGTATCTCCAACCCCCGCAGGCGAGGGCAAGACCACCACGACCGTCGGGCTGGGCGACGCACTGACCCGGCTGGGCGAGAAGGCGATGCTGTGCCTGCGTGAGCCGGCGCTGGGCCCGGTATTCGGCATGAAGGGCGGAGCCGCGGGCGGCGGCTACGCGCAGGTGATCCCGATGGAGGACATCAACCTGCACTTCACGGGCGACTTCAGCGCGATCGCTTCGGCCAGCAACCTGCTGGCCGCCATGATCGACAACCACATCTTCCACGGCAACGCGCTGGGCATCGATCAGCGCCGCATCACCTGGCGCCGGGTGTTGGACATCAACGACCGCGCGCTGCGCCAGATCGTGACCGGCCTGGGCGGCGTCAGCAACGGCTTCCCCGCCGAGGGCGGGTTCGACATCGTGCCCGCTAGCGAGGTGATGGCCGTGTTCTGCCTCGCCACCTCCCTCGCCGACCTGAAGGAGCGACTCGGGCGGATCGTCGTCGCCCAGACGCTCGACAAGCGCCCCGTCACGGCCGCCGATCTGGGCGCGCACGGCGCCATGACGGCGCTGCTGCGCGATGCGCTGTCCCCCAACCTGGTGCAGACCATGGAACACACGCCCGCGTTCGTGCACGGCGGGCCGTTCGCCAACATCGCGCACGGTACCAACACGGTCATCGCGACCCATTCCGCGCTGCGGCTCGCCGACTGGGTCGTCACGGAGGCGGGTTTCGGTGCCGACCTGGGCGCGGAGAAGTACTTCGACATCGTCTGCCGGGACGCCGGGTTGCGTCCCGCCTGCGCGGTCGTCGTGACGACGGTGCGCGCCATGAAGTACCACGGAGGGGTCGCCGTCGAGGACCTTCCCGACGTCGACGTCGATGCTGTGCGCGGCGGACTGGTCAACCTCGAGCGGCACGTCGCCACGATGCGTGACGTGTTCGGGCAGAAGGTCGTCGTGGCCATCAACCACCGCGCCGAGGACGCTCCGGAGGAGGTCGCGGCGATCGTCGAGGCATGCGTGCGGCTGGGCGTGCCAGCCGTGGAGGCGCGCCACTTCGCCGAGGGCGGCGCCGGGGCGGAGGAGTTGGCACGGGTCGTCATGCGCGTAGCGGGCGACAACGCCCCGACCGAGCCGACCTACGGCTACCCCCTGACGGACTCGCTGCTTGGCAAGCTTCGCGCGGTGGCGACCCGCGTCTACGGGGCCTCTGACGTCAGCGCCAGTTCCGCAGTGCGGGCCAAGATCCGCCGCCTGGAGGCCGACGGGTTCGGTGGTCTGCCGATCTGCGTCGCCAAGACCCAGTACTCGTTCTCCACCGACCCGAAACTCAGGGGCGCTCCCGAGGGGCATGTGGTCGACGTGCGGGAGGTCCGGCTCAGCGCGGGCGCCGACTTCGTGGTGATGATCTGCGGCACCATCATGACAATGCCGGGCCTTCCCGCCCGGCCGTCCGCCGAGGCCATCGACGTCGACGAGGACGGCGAGATCGTCGGGCTGTTCTGACCGCGGGCCAGGTCGACGCCGTCCGGCTGGGCGCAAGCGCAACCCCGTTCATCGACGCCCGGAGGGACACTATTCACGGGACCCGGCGCGGGGGCTTCTTGAGCAGCATCCGTTGGTCGTTGGCCGACACGCCGTGACCACGCGGCGTGTCGCGCAACGAGTTGCCGATACTGCTCAACGCCTGACCCGCACCCCGGGCGACGGCGCGTCCGTCCACGGCACCCCCGAGGGGGTGACGGAGCGCCACCGTCGCCAGTAGCGTTCGGCCATGAAGCCGCTGTGGCCAGCCGTCGCCCGCCTCACCCTCGCTGCCCTGATCTTGGCGGCGGTGGCGTGGACCTTCGCCTTCGCCTGGGCCGATCTCGGGAAGCCCCCGAACCCGTTCAACTACTTCGGCTATTTCACGGTCCAGGCCAACCTGCTGGCGATGGTGGTGCTCGCAGCAGTCGCCGTCCTCAGCCTGACGGCGAGGCGCGTCCCTGGCTGGCTGCACGTCGCCCGGGGCTGCGTCACCGTCTACCTCGTCATCGTCGGGATCGTCTACGCGACGCTGCTCGCCCCGCTCGCCGAGGCCGGAGGTGTCCCGGTGCCGTGGGCCAACACCGTCCTGCACATCATCACCCCGCTGTTCCTGCCCCTCGACTGGGCCCTTGTCCGCGACCGACCGCCCCTCCCGTGGCGGGCACTGCCGTGGGTGCTGGCCTACCCGGCCGTCTGGTTGGGCGTGGTGCTCGCCCGCGGCGCAAGCGACGGCTGGGTGCCGTACCCGTTCCTTGATCCGGGCAACGGCTACGGGTCGGTCGCCGTCGTCTGCCTCGCCATCTTCGCCACCGGCCTCGCGCTTGGCGCGGTCGTCTGGTGGGCCTCCCACCGGCTTCCGAGTGTGCCCGCGGCCGATGGAGGAACGGCTTAGGGGCGCGGCCCGACCGCCTGCTCGACGCGACTGCTGAGCGTGCGATGGCCCCGCAACTCGTACCCGACGACGCTTACCCACGGGATCAGCGTCAGCACCGCGATAACCACGCTCAACGGAGCCCCGGATGCGGCGAGCACCACGCCAAGGACGGCGACCGCAAGGGTGCCGAGGAGCAGGCCGAGGTGGAACCCGTCAAAGCCCGGCAGCAGCACGTGGAACAGCGCGAAGATCACCGCTACCGCCGCGGTGGGCGCGGACGCCAGGACCAGCGCCATCGACAGGAGCGTGACGTGGCTCTCCCCCTCCACATAGTTGGCCGCGACGTGCAGGCCCGCCCCGGTGGCCGCGATCGAGGCATAGAGCAGGACGTGCAGCACCACGACGACGTGCAACCGCTCCGGTCGAACCGCGAGCAGTTCGCCGGCGGGAAGGATGAAGTAGATCCACCAGATGCCGAACCCCATCGCGAGGCCCGCGACGCTGACGACGATGGCGTTGAGGCTCCAACCCGACGCCGTCACGTCGGCGCCGACCGCCGTCACGGTGCCGAGCACCACCTCCCCGAGCGTGATGATCGTGAAGGCGCCATAGCGCTCGGCCATGTGGTGCGGGTGCCACGGCAGCCTGCGACGCCGTTCCGCGAGGACCGGGTAGAGCACCTCCTGCAGCAGCCACACGCCCATCACCGCCAAGGCGATCTTCGGGGGCAGCGGCAGGAAGGCTTGAAGGCACCAGCCGACCTGCGAGATGACCAGCGCCCGAACGTAGGCGAGCGCCGTGGCGCGGTACTGCTGCGAGTCGTGGGCCACCCGCAGCCACAAGATGATGACGCCGACGCGCATCACGACGTAGCCCAACACCATCTGCTGGTTGTTCAGCGCGAGGCCCGCGTCGACCGACGTCACCATGGGCTCGATACCGAGCGCCAGCACCAGGACGCCGACCATCTGCATGAGCGTGACCAGCCTGACCGACCAGTCGTCCGTGTCGAAGGCCGAGAGCAGTTGCGAGTAACTCGACCACGCCCAGGTGATGCCGAAGACGGCGAAGAGGAACGAGCCGATGCCGACCACCCAGTGGCCTTCGCTCATGAGGCGCCCCAGTTGCGAGGACGCGATGGCGATGGCGACGACGGCGATCAGGTCGAAGATCAGTTCGAGCGGCGACCCTACGCGGTGAGGCTCGTGCGGGTCGCGTCCGACCATTGGAGTGAGCCCGTGCGGCGGCCGCGGCGCTGCGGTGTCGGTGCTTGTCACGCGAGGTCCTTCCGGCGGGTGGGAACAGAGTACGGCCGACGGTGCCCCTCACGTCGGATGCGCGGGCGGCGCGATCCCACCACAATCGAAGTCGACCCCAAAGGACCCTTGACAGAATTCACTTGTTTTTTGCAAGCTAGAGATGGGTCAGACACGGCCCACCGTCGACCGACCGGGTCGGCGACCCTCATGAAGGAGCCAGCATGTCCCAACAGGTCTTCGTCAACCTCCCAAGCAGCGATCTGGAACGAAGCAAGGCGTTCTACACCGCGCTGGGCGCGACGATCAACGAGAACTTCACCGACGAGAACGCCGCCTGCATCGTGTTCAGCGACGAGATCTACTTCATGGTCCTGACCAGGCAGTACCTGCAGACGTTCACCACCAAGGAGGTCATCGACCCCGCGACCCACGCCCAGACGAGCATCGCCTTCACCCGCGACTCCCGCGAGGACGTGGACTCCACCATGTCGGCCGGGTTGGCCGCGGGCGGCAGCGAGCCGCGCGAACCGCAGGACTACGGTTTCATGTACTCCCGCGACCTCGAGGACCCGGACGGCAACATCCTCGGCTTCCTGTACATGGCCCCCGAGGCGGCGGCGAAGGGGCCGGAGGCGTACCTGGCGGAGAACTCCTGACGTGGCTCCCCGGGGCCATGGGCAGTACTGCGGCGTCGCGACCGCCGTCGAACTCGTCGGGGAGCGGTGGGCGATCCTGATCATCCGCGACCTGCTGGTCGGCACGCGGCGCTACTCCGACCTCAAGCGAGGGCTGCCGAAGGTCCCCACCAACATCCTGGCGACGCGACTGAAGGAGTTGCAGGAGGCGGGCGTCGTGCGCAGGGTGCCGATCGCCAAGTGTGGCCCGGCCTACGAACTCACCGACTACGGCCGGGCGCTCGAGCCGATCATCCTGGCGCTCGGGCGCTGGGGGTTCGCGTCGATGGGCGAACCGGCCGACGGTGACGTCGTCACGGCCGACTCCCTGACGGTGGCGCTGCGGGCCGCATTCCGACCCACGTCGGCGCCGGAGGCGACCTACGAGATGCGGGTCGGCGAGGCGCGCCTTCTGGTGACAGTCACCGACGGCCGCCTCACCGTCGCCGACCTCGGCACCGCCTGGGTGGCCGAGCACGACGCTCGATCGGAGGTCGTGATCATGGCGGGTCCGAGGATCCGCGAGGTGATCGCAGGCACGCTGACCCCGGCCGACGCGCTCGCCGAGGGCGCCGTCGAGGTGCTTGAGGGAGACCCCGGGCTACTGGAACGCTTCGCGGCGACCTTTCGGATCGATCCTCCGGTCGCACCGGCGCGGTGACCCGCTCTTCGGCGGTCTCGGCCACGGAGGGCCTGGCGAGGCGGCGAGCCCTCAGCCCTGGCGTCTGACGATCTCGGCGATCCAGGCCGGCGCGAAGGGCGAGGTGCAGTTCGGCGGCGTCGGGTAGTCCTTGAGTACCTCTAGGCGCTCACCGATGGACACGGCGCGCTCGCGGAGCGCGGGATGATGGATGCCGATCTGCGCCAGGCAGGTGTTCATCTGCCACTGGAGCCGCTCGGGGGCGTCCTTCATCTCGGCCTCGATGGTGTCGAGCAGCCCAGGCAGGTCGAGGCCATCGGGCGCCTTCGCGACCCGGTCGGCCGTCAGCGCCCAGCCCGCGCTCGCGATGACGGGATCCGGGTCGTCGAGCCAGGCGATCCTCAGCCGGTCGGCGTGCGGCCCCTTCCCGACGACGTAGCCCACCAGCCAGTCGTGCACCTTGGGCGTGCGTGCGCCGCGGAGCATCGCGTCGAGTTCGTCGGCGTCGAACTGCTTGGGTCGACAGATCAGCAGGGCGACGAGTTTGGCGGCGGTGTCGTCCGTCACCCAGAGCCTCTTGGCGAGATCCTGGTCGGCGCCGAGTCGCTTTGCGACGGCACGCAGTTTGGTGAGGTTGACGGCGTGGTCATCGCCGTGACGCTGGTTGACGCTCTGGATCCTGGGATCGGCGAGGGCGCCCAGTTCCGCAAGCACCTCGTCCGTCGTCGTGTCCGTCATCTCGGCTCCCTTCTGAGGAACCAACCCTAGACCGCGCGTCGAGGGCTCACCGGACGAACGCGCTGGTGCCGATCAGCGTCATGGCGGTCGACATCAGCAGCCCGGCGACGACCGCGAGGATCAGCCTCATGCGTCGCGACGTGTGCCACGGAATGATCGCGACGATCGCGAACCAGACGAAGGCGATCAGTGCCGAGCCGACGAGCACCCCACCGAGCGACGGATCGCTGATGCGTCCGAACCCGCCGCCGCTGCAGCCGCTGATGCCGCACCAGTTGATCGTCATCCACACACCGGCGAGCCAGGTCACAGCCAGGGCGATGGGAACGGTCCACAGCAGATGCAGCAACGGCCGTGGCCTGAACTGCGGGGCTGCGTTGAACTCGCTCATCGCAAAAGGGTAGGTCGGGGTGGGGCCAGCGACGCCCGACCGGGAGGCTCACGCGGTTAGGGTTGGGGGACCCCACTTAGGAGAAACATGTCCGAGCAGACACCCCCGGATCCCATCGCCCCCTTGATCGTCTCGGCCGAGGCTGTGGCGTCGAAGGATCCGTACGACGTCATCCTCAGCAACATCGAGGTGGTCAACGAGTTGGCCGCGCTGTTGGGGCCGGACGAACTGCCCGCCGCCGCCCTGATCAGCTACTACACGGACTTCTACCAGGCGCAGATGGCCAATGGCGGCTTCTCGCAGTTCGCCTTCAACAGCGAGGCGTCGCCGTTGGTGCTTGAGTGCGTCGCCGCCGGCCTCGAGCAGATGGGCGCGGCGCAGCACGCGGCGGTGTTCTCCCGGGCGCGGGCCGAACTCGACGCGATGAGCACGGAGGACATCGAGGATTTCCTGGAGAGCGACCTGTTCGGCGAGAACCCGGTGCGCGACAGGCTCGACGCCGCCGCCGTCGGCTTCGCGGAGGCCGAGGACGACCTCGTGATCCGCAACGCGGCGTACCTGATGAGCCAGCCGGACGTGGTGGTGCTTCCCGAGGAGGAGATCCAGGGCCTGATCCGCGACCTGCTCGCGGAGCTTCCCGACCTGGCGGAACGCGAGGCCGCGCTGGAGGACATGCCCCAGCCCGACTTCGTCTACATCGCGATCGGCCTGTGCGAGCGCGCGGGGCTGACCCTCGACCGTATCACGGCAGGGTCGCCCGGAGAGGGCGGCGAGATCGACTGGTTCTTCCTGACCGATAAGGGCCTGCACCGCTACGAGACGGTCGGCGACGAGGCGGTCCTGTACCCCGGAGAGGGCGACGAGGAGATCCTGCGGGCAAGGATCGCCGACCTGCTCCCGGTCGGCTGACCGCTCGTTGAGCCGGGAAAGCACAGCTCGGTGAGCCGGGCCCGTACCGCTCGTTGAGCCGGGCCGGCCGACGAAGTCGCGCCGCCCGCGTCGAAACGTCCGCACCCCGACCGCAGAACCCAACCAACCCTGCCTGACCCAGGAGGATTTCGACACGCCAACACGGGCTCCGCCCGGCAGGCGGCTCAATCAGCACACCCGCCCACAATCGGACCCCTCGACAAGCTCGGGGAACGACCCGCTCGTTGAGCCGGGCGCGCCGACGAAGTCGCGCGGCCGCGTCGAAACGTCCGCAACCCAACCGACCCTGCCCTGACCCAGGAGGATTTCGACACGCCAACGCGGGCTCCGCCCGGCAGGCGGCTCAATCGGCAGACCCGCTCGTTGAGCCGGGCCGGCCGACGAAGTCGCGCCGCCCGCGTCGAAACGTCCGCAACCCGAACGCAGAACCCGACCCCGTGGAACCCCGCGAGCACTCCGCACGCCAACGCGAGGTTCCACTCGACCAGCACTCAGTCCGCACACCGATCAGACGATCGGACCCCTCGACAAGCTCGGGGAACGACGGCGCAATCAGCGCAGCATCGGTGCGACTGTCTCGACCCAGACGTCCCAACCCAACTTGAGGATCAACGCCGCGGAGACGCACAGGAAGATCACGCGGACGAAGCCGGTCCCCTTCGCGATCGCCGTCCGCGACCCCAGGTAGCTACCAGCGACGTTGGCGACCGCCAGGCACAGCCCGAGGCCCCAGACGACCGCGCCCGTCGGCACGAACAGGGCGAGCGCCCCCAGGTTGGTGGCGAAGTTGACGATCTTGGCCTTCGCGCTGGCGGCGATGAAGTTGTACCCGACAACGCTCACCAGGGAGATCACCAGGAAGGCGCCCGTGCCCGGGCCGAGCATGCCGTCGTAGAAGCCGATCCCGATCCCCAACAGGGCAGCCACGAAGTGGTGCCGACGCCCCTCGAACCGGAGGCTGGTGGCCGCGCCGAGCCGCGGGCGGACGGCGACGAAGATCGCGACGGCAGCCAGCGCCAGCACGATGATCGGCTTGAACACCGCCGTCGGCAGCACCGTCGCGACCGCGGCTCCTGCGAAGCTGCCGAGCAGCGCTAAGCCCGCCATCGGCAGGGCGGTTCGGAGATCGGGTTTCACGCGTCGGTAGTAGGTGACGCTGCTGGTCGCGGTGCCGCAGATGGACGCCAACTTGTTGGTGGCAAGGGCCTGCACCGGGGCGAGTTGCGGGACGAGCAGCAGCGCGGGCAACTGGATCAGCCCACCCCCGCCGACCACGGCGTCGACCCAGCCCGCCGCAAAGGCGGCGACGACGAGCAAGGCCAGCGTCTCGACGCTGATGCCGTCGGGCAGCCAGGCGTCGAGCGGGATCATGGCCGCCACCCTACGACAGCGGCCGGGTGGGACCTTGAGCATGTTTGGTTGCTCGTTGTCCCCCGCAGCACATTTGAACGTTCAGATCCGAAACGAGTTACCAAACATGCTCAACGCCAGGCCCTCCCGACACCCCGAACCTCCGGAGCCCAGGGGACCCCCGGGACCCCCGCGCCAGGGCGGCGCTAGCGGCGGTCGGCGACGGCGCGACCCGCGGCGCGACCGGAGAAGATGCAGCCGCCGAGGAAGGTGCCCTCGAGCGCGTTGTAGCCGTGCACTCCCCCGCCGCCGAACCCGGCGACCTCACCAGCCGCGAACAGCCCAGGGATCGCCGCGCCGTCCGCGTCGAGGACCTGCGAGTCGAGGTTCGTCTGCAGCCCTCCAAGCGTCTTGCGCGACAAGATGTTGAGCCGGACGCCGATCAACGGTCCGTGCGACCTGTCGAGGATCTTGTGCGGCCGGGCGACCCGGATCAGCTTGTCGGTGCGGGAGCGACGCGCGTTGTGGATCACCATCACCTGCACGTCCTTGGTGAACGCGTTGTCCATCTCGCGGTCGCGCGCGACGATCTGCCGCTCGATCTCCTCGACGTCCAGCGCAGGTCCGCGCGTGATCCCGTTCATCCTGGCGACCAGTTCCCCGAGCGTGTCCGCGACGACGAAGTCGATGCCGTGTTGCTTGAACGCCTCGACGGGCCCGGGCGCGCCCTTTGCGAGCCGCGTCTTCACGAGGAACGAGACGTCCCTGCCCGTCAGGTCCGGGTTCTGCTCCGACCCGGACAGCGCGAACTCCTTCTCGATGATCGACTGCGTCAGCACGAACCAGGAGTAGTCGTGCCCGGTGGCGAGGATCTGCTTCATGGCGCCGATCGAGTCGGCGCCGGGCACGCCGGACATGCCAGTCAGCCTGCGCCCTAGAGCGTCGAACCACATCGACGACGGGCCCGGCAGGATCCGGATGGCGTGGTCGGGCCAGATCGGGTCCCAGTTGTGGATGCCCTCGGTGTAGGCCCACATCCGGTCCCGGTTGACGATGCGGCCGCCCGCGCGTTCGGTGATGCCGAGCATCCGGCCGTCGACGTGCGCGGGGACGCCGGAGATCAGGTGCGACGGCGCTGGCCCGACCCTGTCGGTTGGCCAGTTGCGGCGCATCAGCTCGTGGTTGTGCCCGATGCCTCCGGAGGTGACGATGACGGCGCTCGCCCTCGCCTCGAAGTCGCCGACCACCTCGCGCGACGACGAGACGCCCCGGGCGGAGTCGTCGTCGGCGAGCACCGACCCGCGCACCCCGACCACCGCCCCGTCCTCGACGATCAGGTCGTCGACCCTGCGTCGGAAGCCGAACTCGACGCGACCGGCGCGCTCGGCCTCCAGAACCGGCGTCGCGAACAGTTCGACGACCCGCGGCCCGGTCCCCCAGGTGATGTGGAAGCGGGGCACCGAGTTGCCGTGCCCAAGCGCCGACCCCTCGCCGCGCTCGGCCCAGCCCACGAAGGGGACGGCGCTCCAGCCGAGCCTGCGCAGGTACTCGCGCTTGCCGTCGGCGGCCCATTGGACGTAGGCGCGGGCCCACTGCGACCCCCACGAGTCCTCGTCGGCGAGCCTGTCGAACTGCGCCGAACCGTTCCAGTCCTGCCAGGCGAGGTCGAGGGAGTCCTTCACGCCCATCCGGCGCTGCTCGGGGCTGTCGACCAGGAACAGCCCGCCCAGCGACCAGAAGGCCTGCCCGCCGAGGTTGGCGCGGTTCTCCTGGTCGAGGATCAGCACCCGGTTGCCGCGCAGGCCGGCCTCGTACGCGGCGACCAGGCCGGCGAGCCCCGCCCCGACCACGACGACGTCCGGCTTGAACATGCTCGACCTCCCAGATCTGCTTTCGCAGACATTCTGGCCGACGCGGCACCGGTTTGGGCGTACGGCTGCACACCTGCCGACCCCGGGGTGAGACTGGAACGGTCACCGATGCAAGGAGAACTCCCATGGCAAAGTTCCTGATCTGCCTCTACGGCCCCACTCGCCCCGATCCCGACCGCGACTCGTCCAACGATCTCGCCGAGCACCAGGCCTACGCCGAACAGATCCAGCAGGAGGACGTGCTGCGGTTCGCCTGCGTCGTCAGCGACCCGATGGCGACGGTCACGCTCGGCAACGTCCACGACGACGCATCGTCCGCCGAGCCGAAGGGCGCGCTCGTCGGCGCCTACGTCATCGAGATCGACGACCTCGACGAGGCCCTCGCCGTGGCCCAGCGCAACCCCATCACCAGCCAAGGTGGCTACCTGGAGGTCCGCCAGATTCAGGACTGACCGTCCACCCCACTCGCCGCCCGATCGGCGCCTCCGCTCCTTGCCGGGAGCGGTTACCCCGGGGCGCGGTGGCATGTCCCGGCGTCCTCCGCGAAGATAGATGCCGGCGCCGTCCTCCGACGGCGATCTCGTAGCCCTTTCAGGAGTTCACCCCGATGATTCCCGACGTCCTGCGCACCTCCTTCGAAGCATCTCAGCCGGCGTCGCCGGGAGAAGGCGAAGGCATCACCGCGCAGGTCGGCTCCGGCCCGCAGACCCAACTCGCCGGGACCTCACGGCACGGCTCGTCCGGGCTCCGCGCGATGCGGGTGCGCTGGGACGGCCCGGGCGAGCGTCGCGTCGTCATCGTCGACACCCCGGTGCGTGTCCCCGCGAATGGGCGGCTCAGCTACGACATCTTCCTCGACGCCGACCTCGACGACCCGACGCCGCCCGGGGCGTTCGTCTGCCTCGACCTGCTCTTCGACGACGGCACAACCCTGTCGGCGTCCTCCCCGATCGACGCGCACGGGGTCGGACTCTCCCCGGCCGCGCAGGGGACCTCGCGCATCCTGATGCCGCTGCAATGGAACCGCGTCTCCTGCGCCCTCGACGGGTTCGAGGGCCGCACCGTCACGCAGGTCGTCGCATGGGTCGAGTCAACGGACGCGGGTCAGGCGTGGATCGACGACGTCGCCATCGATGCGGGGCCCCGCGGGCTCGATCCGGTCGACCTGGTCGACACCCGCCGCGGCTCCAACTCGTCCTTCGAACTCTCGCGAGGCAACACCTACCCGGCGACCGGCCTGCCGAACGGCGCGCTGCTGACCTCGCCGTCGACACGCCGCGCCCTCGACTGGTTCTACTCGTGGGCACGGCACAACACCTCGTCCGGCTACCCCGCGTTCGAGGGCATCGTCCTCACCAACCAGCCCAGCCCCTGGATGGGCGACCGCAACCAGTTGATCCTCACGCCGACGTGGGCCGACTCGTGCGAGCCGCACACGTTCAGCCACGCCGAAGAGGAGGCGCGCCCGTACCGCTACCGCGTCCAACTCGACGACGGTCCGCTCGTGGAACTGGCCCCCACCGGCCACGGCTGCATCGTGCGCCTCGGCCTCCCCGACTCCGACGGGACGCTGCGACTCGGCGTCGGCGTGTGCAGCGGCGACTTCCGTCTCAGACAGCGGGACGACGGCCTGTGGGTCGGCTGGGTCGACAACGGCTCGGGCCTGTCGGTCGGCAGGAGCAGGCTGTACGTGGCGATCGCCTTCGATGCGCCTTCCAGCCTCGACAACGCCAAGCCGCTGCGGATCCGACTCGACGCCCGCCCCGGGGAGAGCGTCGAGGCCCGGATCGGCACGTCGCTGGTTGGGTCGGCGCAGGCGGTCGCGGTGCTGCGCGACGAACTCGACGCCGACTTCGCCGACCTGGCCGACGCGGCCCGCGGGCTGTGGGCCGAGCGGCTCGGGGTCCTCGACCTGGAGGGGGCCAGCCACGACCAGCGCGTCAGCGCCTACTCCAGCCTGTATCGCGTCGGCATCTTCCCGAACTTCAGCGACGAGGTCGTCGACGGTTCGACGGTGCACGCCAGTCCCGTCCTTCCGCACCTGCGCGACAGCGACGACGACGTCACCGGCGCCCAGGTCGTCGCAGGTCGGATGGCCGTCAACCACGGCTTCTGGGACACCTACCGCACCGTGTGGCCCCTGTACGCGCTCGCCTACCCAGCGGAGGGCGCCGCGCTGGCCGATGGGTTCGTCGAGCAGTACCGCAGCGGCGGATGGGTCGCGCGGTGGTCGTCGCCCGGCTACGCCGACCTGATGACCGGTACCAGTTCCGACGTGGCCTTCGCCGACCTGGACGCCAAGGGCGCCCCGCTGCCGGACCGCCGCTCCACCTACCTGGCGGGTCTGCGGAACGCGACGGCGATGCCCACCTCTCCCGGCGTCGGCCGCAAGGACCTGTGGTTCGTGTTCCACGGCGCGCCCACCCCTGAGTCGCACGAGCCGGTGTCGTGGGCGTTCGAGGCGTCACTCAACGACCACGCGCTCGGCCTGATGGCGGGACGCCTCGCCGACGACCCCACGCTTGACGAGCGCGCCGCCAGGAGGCTGCGCGACGAGTCGGCCTATCTGATTGGCCGCGCCTCGACGTATGCGAATCTGTTCGACTCCTCGACGGGCTTCTTCCAGAGTCGCCGCCTCGACGGATCGTTCCGCACCCCGTCGGCGGAGTACGACCCATGCGTCTGGGGTGGCGACTACACGGAGGCCAACGGCTGGTCCTACGCCTTCCCCGCCCCGCACGACGTTGCGGGCTTGGCGCATCTAGTGGGCGGACGTGAGGGTCTGCGTCGCCGCTTGGACGAGTTCTTCGCCACGCCCGAGCGCGGCAAACTGCCGGGCACCTACCCGGCCGGGATGCACGAGATCACCGAGGCGCGCCTGACGCGGGCCGGCCAGTTCGCCGTCAGCAACCAGCCCGTGCACCACATCCCGTTCCTGTACGCGTTCACGTCGACGCCGTGGCGGGTCGGCGAGATCGTGCGCGACGCCGTCCGACGCCTGTTCCGCGGCTCCGAGGTCGGCCAGGGTTACCCCGGCGACGAGGACAACGGCGAGATGTCGGCCTGGTATCTGTTTGCCATCGCCGGGCTGTACCCGCTGCAGGTCGGCACGTCGCGTTACACGCTGCACTCCCCGTCGGTGCCTGTCAGCCGCTGGCGACTGCCAGGAGGCGACCTCGTCATCCGCGCCGAGGGCGACGGCGACTACGTGCAGTCGGTGTCGCTGGACGGCGCCCCTGTCGACCGGACCTGGATCGACCATTCGGAACTGCTGGGCGGCCGGGAACTCGTGTTCCTGTTGGGCGATCAGCAGTCGGCGTGGGGCGTCGAGCAGGACGCATCCGCCGCGTCGCTGACCCCGTGGGGCGAGGCACCGAGCCGCTGGGTCGACGTGGGCTCCGAGGGCACGGTGTCGCGGACGGGTGGGGCCGAGGGTGCGCTGTCAGCGAGCGACGCCGATGTGTCGGTGCTGGTCGACGACGAACCGCGAGGCGAGGCGAGGCTCGCGGCGGACGAAGGGCTCGAGTGGCGCTTCGACGCGCCGACCCGGGTCGAGGCGTACACGCTCACGGGCGGCGCCGACGCGGCCGACGGCTTGGCGTGGCGCCTGGAGGCCCACGACGGCACCAACTGGTCGGTGGTCGATGGTCGCGAAGGCGAGTCGTTCGAGTGGCCGACGCAGCTTCGGCCGTTCGTGCTGGACGCCCCGGTCGAGGCCGAGGCTCTGCGTCTGGTCTTCGAGACGCCGGTCACGCTGGCCCAGGTCGAACTGCTGGCGCTGCGCCCCGTCACCGCGGGTTGAGCCGCGCCAAGGCGCGAAGCGCCGCGACGCGCGTCGAAACCAACCCGGACCCACGCAGAGACCTGGCCCAAGCCCCCGGACACCTCACGAGGTTTCGACCGATGTCGACCGCTCCGCGCTCGACATGGCTCAACCAGCGGTCCCGCCGGTTGAGCCGCGCCAAGGCGCGAAGCGCCGCAACGCCCGCCGACCATGGGTTGAGCCGCGCCAAGGCGCGCAGCGCCGTAGCTCGCGTCGAAACCAACCAACCCGCACCGACAAGCACACCCGACCACAATCGGACCCTCGACAAGCTCGGGGAACTGGGTCCCTGCGAGCCTCGCGAGGTTTCGACCGATGCCGGCCGCTCCGCGCCCGCCATGGCTCAACCAGCGCGACCTACAGGATCGCCGGATGCTCCATCGTCGTGTCGTTCCTAGCCGCCTCAGCGAAGCCGAGCACCGACTCGTACCAGACGATCGCGTGCTGCGGAGTCAGGATCCAGTGGTTCTCGTCGGGGAAGTACAGGAAGCGGTGCGGGAATTGCGCGGGGTCGCCGTCGTAGTTCTCGTTGAGCGCCCACCACAGCGCGAGCCCCTCGCTGATCGGCACCCGGTAGTCCTTGTCGCCGTGAATCACCAGCATGGGCGTGACGATGTCGGCCGCCAGCAGGTGCGGAGAGTTGGCCTGCAGCATCTCCGGGCTCAGTTCCCGCTTCCAGTACCAGGCTGCGTCCGTCGTCGGGCCGAAGCTCGTCAGGTTCCACAGCGACGCGTGCGACACGATGCCCTTGAACCGGTCGGTGTGGGTGGCGATCCAGTTCGCCATGTAGCCGCCGAACGAACCGCCCATCATGACGGTGGCGTCGTCGCGGATGTCGGCGCGCGCCTCGATCGCGTCGGTGAGCGCCATCACGTCGGTGTAGGGCTCCGCGCCCCACTGTCCCCAGCCACGCTGAATGAAGTCCTGGCCGTAGCCGGTCGACAGGGCCGGGTCGGGCAGCAGCACCGCCTGGCCGCGCGACGCTAGCAGCCAGGGGCACCAGCGCCACGACCAGGCGTTCCAGGACGAGACCGGGCCGCCGTGGACCCAGAGCGTCAGCGGGGCGGGGTTCTCGGCGGACGCGCCGTCGGGCAGCACCAGCCAACCGGGGATGCGGGTGCCGTCGGCGGCGGTGGTCTCGACGCGCTCGACGCGTCCCGGCAGGTCCGGGTAGCTGACGGGCGCCTGCAGGACGCGACTGGTCGCCGACTCGACATCGATGGCGACGATGTCGCCGGGGTTGGAGTAGGACGTGCGCAGCGCATACAGGGTGGCGCCGTCGGGTGCCATCATGACGGACGAGTGGGCGCCCTCCTGCGTGAGCCGGCGGACCTCCCCTGAGACCAGATCGACCGAGAAGACCGGCGATGCGCCGTCCTCATCCGCCACGACGAACGCGGTCGAGGCGTCTGGGGAGAAGGCGACGGAGAGCCCCACCTGTCCCACTCGCCTGCTACGACCCTTTCGTCGCCGGAGGCCAGGTCGATCAGCCACAACTGGGCCTCGACGGCGCGCTCCGAGGTGGAGATCCGCTGACGAATGCACAGCACGAGACTGCCGTCATCGCTGACCACCGGCTGCGCGAACTCGTGCTCTTCATCGGAGGCGATGACGCTGCGCTCCCCGGAGACGGGGTCGATCCTGACGATCCGCTCGACGGTGACGCCGCGCGACAGGTGCTCGTTCCACACCGCCACCAGGGTCGAGCCGTCTCGCGACTGCGCGAGCCCCCGATCGCGTCGCCAACGTCGCCGGTGACATCGGCGCTGTCGGCGAGGCTGTGGTCGTCGATGTCCCCGACGACTCGGGCGCGACGGACTCGGAGGTGCTCGGCGCCGAGGTCGTGATCCCAGTAGCGAACCGGGTAGCCGTCATGCAGGATCGCCGACACCTTGCGCTTGGAGCGCGACTCCCGCTTCTCGGCGTCCGCCTCGTCGCCGTCGACACCGTCATACATCAGCACGCCGAGCAGCACGTCGTCGTTGGCGGCGTTGGTCAGTACCGAGCCCCAACCGCCGTCTCGCCGCGCCAGCACGTAGGCCTCGCCGCCGTCGGCGGGCAGGCACCAGAGCGCCGTGGTCCAGTCCTTGGGCGCGTCACCGTCGTTGGGGATGTCTCGCTTGGAGGTGAACACCAGCGATCCGTCGCGCAGGAACGCCGCCGCGGCCTCGCCCTTGAGGGAACGCGTCTTGCGGATGGCGCGCCGCTCGCCCGCGGTGTCGACGCTCCACAGCGAGGTCACGTAGGAGGTCTTGTCTGTGTCCGGGCCCTGCACCGAGGCCATCAGCGTCGAGCCGTCGTGGCTGAGCATGAGGCCCGCGAGGCGCGGGGTGGTGACGTAGGTCTCGAGATCGAACCAGGGGAGGGTTGGGTGTCAGGCATGTCCCAACTCTGCCACCCGATAGGGACTGGCGTCGTCCACCCTCTGGGAGTCCTTAGGCCCAGCCACGAACTGCGCCACCCGCACCGAGGTGTCACCTCCTCTGGGCAATCGGACGTCTCGACAAGCTCGACGAACGGACGCCGAACCCTGAGCAGGGCGCCTGCGCCCGTGTCGAAGGGTCCGCAAGCCGCCGCGCTTGGACAAGCCTCACCCACCCGACTCCGCGCGACAAGCCACCAGCAACCAGCAACCAACACCCAGGAGGTGTCACCTCCACTCGGCAAATCGGACGTCTCGACAAGCTCGACGAACGACCCGACAACCACGAACCTCCCACCCACGCCGGAGCAGACTCCCACCGGCGCCGGAGCAGACCTCCACTGGAGAATCGGACGTCTCGACAAGCTCGACGAACGGACCGCCGCTCCCTGAGCAGGGCGCCTGCGCCCGTGTCGAAGGGTCCGCAAGCCAGCGCCCTGACCAGTGCGGCTATGGTCGCCATGTGAGCACCCGACGCATGCAGGACCTGTCCATCGAGGACCACACCATCACCGTCCCCCTCGACTGGAAGCACCCGGACGACGGCCGCACGATCGACGTGCACGCCGCCGTCATCACCCGGGAAGGCGGCGAGAAGTTGCCCTACCTCACGTTCCTGCAGGGTGGACCCGGCTATGAGGGGCCCAACCCGTTCCACGCGCCGACCTCGCCGTCCTGGCTCGACGCTGCCCTCGAGCGCTACCGCGTCGTGATGCTCGACCAGCGCGGCACCGGAAAGTCGACCCCGATCGGCGACGATGACCTCGCCCGCGGCACCGACGAACTCGTCGAGCGCCTCACGCACCTGCGCGCCGACTCGATCGTCCGCGACGCCGAGGCGCTGCGCGAGCACTTGGGCGTCGAGACCTGGTCGACGCTCGGCCAGTCGTTCGGCGGCTTCACCACCCTCAGTTACCTCAGCACCGACGCGGCCTCCCTCGACACCGTCTTCTTCACGGGCGGGCTGAGCGCGGTCGGCCACACCCCGGACGAGGCGTACGCGCTGTCCTTCGACAAGGTCCGCAACGCCACCGAGGCCTACTACCGCCGCTTCCCTGAGCACCGCGACGCGGTCAGCCGCCTAGTCGACCTGGCCGGAGCGGGCGACCTGGTGCTGTCGTCGGGAGAGGTCGTCTCGGTGTCGAGGCTGCGCTCGATCGGGTCGCTGCTCGGCTCCGACGACGGCTGGCAGAGCCTGTGGGCGCTGCTCGACAAGGATCCGCGCACCAACGCGTTCCGCTACGACCTCGCCGACGCGCTGCCCTTCGGCGGCCGCAACCCGCTGTACTACGTGATCCACGAGTCCTGCTACGCCGACGGTGCCGCCACCCGATGGGCGGCGGAGCGCGTCGAACCGGACGACTTCCGGGCCGACCCGACGCTGCTGACCGCCGAGCACGTCCGACGCGACTGGGCCGACACGGTCCCGGCCTTCCAGCCGTGGCGCGAGGTCGTCGACGCCGTCGCCGAGATCGAATGGCCGAGGCTCTACGACGAGGCAGCGATCGCGGCGTCCGGCGCGAAGGGCGCGGCGGCCGTCTACTACAACGACATCTACGTGCCCGTCGAGTACTCCATGGAGACGGCTGCGTTGATGCCGGGCGTGATGCCGTTCGTCACCAGCGGGCACGAACACAGCGGCCTGCGCTCTGGCGACGTGCTCCCCCACCTGTTCGACGTTGCCGCGGGTCGCCTCGTTCGCTGAACGCCCGCGGATCGAGTGGTTACTTGAGCATGTTTGGTGACCCGTTTGTGTTTGGAACGTGAAAACTGCGCCTTCGAGACAACGAGCAACCAAACATGCTCAAGGCCTCGCCAACCCCGGCCACGGACGACCGATTCGGGAATAGTTGAACCTTCACGGTAGAATGGGCCTCCGGTCCACCCAGTCTTGCAGTGGGCCGCCGGTGATCGGAGCCGAACCCACGCTTGGGAACTCCGCCAGCCGCGCCTGACGCCCCACTCGGGGGCGAGTTACGGGCGCCGCGCAAGACACCGATCAATAAGGATCCCTTTGTCGTCAGATTTCGCGCGCCTCGGCGTGCCCACCTCCCTAGTCGCCGCCCTCGAGGCGCGCGGCATCACCAGCCCGACGCCCATCCAGGAGGCCACCCTCCCCGACTCGCTGGCCGGACGCGACGTCCTCGGCCGCGGCCGGACCGGCTCGGGCAAGACCTTCGCCTTCCTGCTCCCGCTCGTCGCCCGTCTCTCCGACGGCCGCCCCGCCGCGCCCAAGAAGGCCCGCTCCCTCATCCTCGCCCCGACCCGCGAGCTCGCCTCGCAGATCGAGGAGTCGTTGACCCCGCTGGCCAAGACCGCGGGCCTCAGCCACGTCACCGTCTTCGGCGGCGTCAACCAGAACCCGCAGGTCCGCGCCCTCTCCAGGGGCGTCGACGTGCTCATCGCCTGCCCGGGCCGCCTCCTCGACCTGATGGGCCAGGGCGCCGTCGACCTCTCGGCCGTGACGATCACGATCATCGACGAGGCCGACCACATGGCCGACATGGGCTTCCTGCCGATGGTGCGCCGCATCCTCGACAAGACCCCCGAGAGCGGGCAGCGGATGCTGTTCTCCGCAACGCTCGACCAGGGCGTCGGCGTGCTCGTCAAGGCCTACCTGCACCAGCCCGTGACCCACGAGGCCGACTCGGCCGAGTCGCCCGTCAAGGCCATGGACCACCATCTGCTCAAGGTCGACAAGGCGCAGCGCGTCGGGATCGTCGCCGAACTGGCGGCCGCCCCCGGCAAGATGATCGTCTTCACGCGCACCAAGCACGGCGCCAAGAAGCTCGCCAAACAGCTCATCTCGATGGGCGTCCCCGCGGTCGACCTGCACGGCAACCTCGCGCAGAACGCCCGCACCCGCAACCTCGAGGCGTTCCACTCGGGCGCCGTGCGGACCCTGGTCGCCACCGACATCGCGGCCCGCGGCATCCACGTCGACGACGTCGAACTGGTCCTGCATGCCGACCCGCCCGCTGAGCACAAGGCCTACCTGCACCGCTCGGGTCGGACGGCGCGCGCGGGCAAGGCCGGCACCGTCCTGACGCTCGTCACGCCCGACCAGAACAGCGAGGTCCGCGCCCTGATGCGCGCGGCCAAGATCAACCCGACGACCGCCGTCGTGCGCTCCGGCGACGAACTGCTGGCCTCGCTCGCCCCGGGCGAGCGCGAGTTCCTGTCCCCCGAGGCCGCGCAGGCAGTCGCCTACCCGTCCAAGCCCGCGCAGCCCCAGGGCAACGGCGGTAACGGAGGCAACGGTGGCGGCAACCGCCGTCGCCCCAGCTCGGCTGGCGCGGATCGCCCGTCGGCCGGCGGTCGGCCGGGCAACCGGAGGGACTCCGAGTCCCGACGCGACGGAGAGAGCCGCGGCGGCGCCCGTCGTGGCGGCTCTGGTGAGCGTCGAGGCGGCGGAGGCGGCGAGCGTCGCGGCGGCGAGTCGCGTCGCTCCGGCTCCGGCCACTCGAGCGCGTCCCGTGCGGGAAGCACCGGCGGCGTGGCGGCCTTCAGCGCCCAGCGTCGCCGGGGTCGCTGACCCCTCACGGCTCGACAGATGAACGGCCCGGTCGCCATGTGCGACCGGGTCGTTGCCGTCGCTCAGCGTTGGGCCGGAAGGGCGTCGACGCCGCCCGGGACGATCCCTCGGCCCCCTACGTGCCCGTCGTGGCGAGCGGTCCGAGGGCCGGTGTCGCCGAAGTCGGCGGATACAGCAAGCGATCGCCGCGCAGTCGAGGGTCCGTCAGCGGGCAAGGGTCCGACCGCCGGCATCGCAGTCGACTGCCTCGACAGGTCCCGAGGCAGAGTCAACTCCAAAAGCTATTGCTATTAGCTTTATGGCTATGTAGCCTAGCTTTATGGACACACCGACGCAGACCCACTACCTCCAGGTCGACGGAGGCCGGATCGCCTACGACGTGCGCGGCGACGGCCCGACGCTCGTCCTGCTCCCCGGCATGGGCGACCTGCGCGCCTCGTACCGCTTCCTCGCCCCTCTGCTGGAGGCCGCAGGCTACCGGGTGGTCTGCGTCGACCTCCGCGGCCACGGCGACAGCGACGCCACCTTCCCCACCTACGGCGACGCCGACACGGCGTCCGATGTCGTGGCCCTCCTCGAACACCTCGACACCCCCGCCACGCTGATCGGCAACTCGATGAGCGCGGGCGCTGCGGTCATCGCGGCCGCCGCCCCCGAACGCGTCAGCGGCCTCGTGCTCGTCGGGCCCTTCGTCCGCGACCCCGTCGACGGCTCCGCCCTGCAGCGGGCCGCCATGCGGGTCCTGATGGCCCGCCCCTGGGCGCGACACATGTGGAACGCGTACCTGCCGACCCTCTACAGCGGACGGAAGCCGGAGGACTTCGCTGCCTACCGGCGTCAGGTCTCGGAGGCCATGGCGCGCCCGGGACACTCGCGCGCCTTCTCGCTCACGACCAGGACGAGCCATGCCGACGCCGAGGCGGCGATCGGCTCGGCACAGGCCCCTACCCTTGTCGTCATGGGCACCAAGGACCCCGACTTCAAGGATCCCGCTGCGGAGGCGGAGTGGGTCAGGTCGGCCCTCGACGGCACGACGGCGATGATCGAGGACGCCGGCCACTACCCGCACGCGCAGCAGCCGGAGGCGACCGCCGCGGCGATCCTCGCCTTCCTCGAGGCGGACGCGGATGCCTAGGGTCGGGCTGACGGAGGCCTCGATCATCCAGAGCGCGGCGCTCCTTCTGGACGACGATCCCGACGCCGGCCTCAACCTGGCGACGCTCGCGCAGCGGCTCGGCGTGCGACCTCCGTCCCTCTACAAGCACGTCTCCGGCGTCGACGGCCTGCGCCGCGGCATCCTGCTTGCCGCCAAGCGCGACCTGGCAGACGTCCTCACCCGCGCCGCCGCGGGCACGGCACGTGCGGACGCCGTCCGGGCGATCGGCACGGGGTACCGCGCCTGGGCGGCCGACCATCCGGGCCAGTACGCGCTCACGGTGCGGGCGCCGCGGCCGGGCGACACCGAGGACGAGACCGCGTCCGCCGCCCTCGCCGACCTGATGTTCCGCGTGGTCCAGGGCTTCGGCATCGGGGACGAGGACCTCGTCGACGCCGTCCGCTTCGTCCGGTCGAGCCTCCACGGCTTCGTCGACCTCGAGACCCGAGGAGCCTTCGGGCTTCCGGTCGAGGTGAGCCGCAGCTTCGAGCGGCTGCTGAGCAGCGTCACCTCAGCCCTGGAGAACTGGTAGCCAGCGGTCGGGGAACCGATCCCTCGACGTCGGGCCGCGCCCGCTCCCCGCGTCGGATAGCGTGACCGCCGTGGAGCAAAGCGATCTCAGACGCAGGCTGACCCCCAACGGGGTCGCCCTTGCGGTCGGGACCGCCCTTTTCCTGGCGCTCTTCCTCCGGATGACGCCGTGCGTCGCGACCGCGCCCGGCGCACCCCGCAACCTGCTGCTCGGTTGCGCGAGCGAGATCCAGACCACGTTCCTCGCCGACTCGATGGGCAGCGGCGCGTCCCCGCTCACGGGCGGCGACCTCACGCTCTCCCCAGTCCTGGCCGTCATCCTGTTCGGCACCGCCCGGCTCGCGACTGCGTTCGCCGGGCGACCGGCGGTCACCGACGTCCAGGGGCAGGTCGACGCGAGCGTCGCGTTCTTCGGGCTCACCAGCGTGCTCCTGTTCGTCTGTTTCGCGGCGCTGATCGGCGCGGCGGGCTACTTCGGCCGCCGGGTCGGCCACGCGCTGTCGCGCGACTCGCTGCTCATCGCCGCCTCGCCCATCGTGCTGGCCGTGGGCCTGATCAGTTGGGACCTGATCCCGCTGGCCATGACAGGCGTCGGGCTTGCCCTGCTCGCCCGACGGCGGACGGTGCCTGCCGCGCTGGTGCTGGCGATCGCGTCCTGCACGGCCACGATGCCCATCGCCGTGGCCGTCGGGGTGCTCGTCGCGGTTGGCCTGCGCGGCGGGCTCGAGGTCGCGGCCCGGTTCGCGATCCCCTGGGGTGCCGCGTTCCTGGCGATCCATCTCCCGTTGATCGCGATCGACCCCGGCCGCATCTGGGACTACTACCGCGCCCAGGCGGGCGGCTCGCCGGGCCCCGGCTCGCTGTGGTTCGTCGCGCAACAACTCGGCCTCGACCAACCGCACGCCGGGTCGGTCGGCTTCGCGGTGATCGCCATCGCGCTCGGCTGCCTGTTCGGCCTGCTCCGCACCACGGGGCGACGCCCGCGCGTCGGGTCGATGCTCGCGATCGTCGTCCTCACCGTCGCGATCGCGGGGCCGGCGTACCCGCCGCAGACTGCGCTGTGGGTGCTGCTCGCGGTGGTCGCGGCGCGACCCAACCGGCGCGACCTGGTCGCCGTCACCGTCACGCAGGCGCTCCACGCGATCGGGCTGTGGGCGTGGCTCGGCGGCGCGCTGGCGGGCACGCCTTGGGTGTACTGGCTGACGGTGGTCGCACAGGTCAGCGTCCTCGTATGGCTCCTCGCGGAGACGCTGTGGGACGTGGCCCGGCCGACCCGTGACGCCGTCAGGGCCGCGTCGGCCGACGACCCGCTAGGCGGCGAACTGAACGACCACCCATGGGTCGCCGCACGACCCGCCGGTCGCACGGTCGCCGAGGCGGACGCCTCCGAGGTGGGGACGACGACCTGGGCGCGCTGGCGGCGCCCCATCCTGGCGGCCGCGATCGCCACCGTCGTCACGCGCGTGGTGTTCATGGGCGCGGCCTACGCGACGCAGTGGCTGATGGTCACGGACAAGGTCAAGCCCTTCCTCGACTGGAAGATCTGGCTGCAGTGGGACGCCTACCACTTCGTCGCGATCGCCGAGCACGGCTACGGCCCCGAGATCGTCGCGGGCAACGCCCCCGCCTTCTTCCCGTTGTTCCCGCTCGCGCTTCGCGCCCTGACGACCATCGGCCTCGAACCGGTCCACGCAGGCCTCCTGATCTCGGCGGTCAGCACCTTCGTCGCGTCCGCCTACCTCTACCGGTTGGCCGAACTGCACGGCTTTGACGGCGAGCGCTCCGTCGTCTATCTGCTCCTTTTCCCGACGGGCGTGTTCCTGGTGGCCCCCTACACCGAGGCGCTGTTCCTGGCGGGCGCCGTCCCCGCGTTCTACTACGGGCTGCGCGGGCGACCCTGGCCCGCGGCCGTCTTCACTGCCATCGCCGTCGGCAGTCGCACGGTCGGCCTGTTCGTGCTGCTCGGCGTCGCCATCGAACTGGCGCGCAGGGCGTGGCCGAGTTGGAAGAAGATGGCCTCGGCAGTCGCGGCGATGGTCGTCGCGTCGCTGCCGTTCTGGGCGTACGGGCTGTACCTGTGGCGGGTGCGAGGGTCGTTCTGGACGTTCATGGAGGTGCAGAAGGAGGGCTGGGGCCGGGACTTCATGGGCTTCACGGACGGTCTCCTGGCGACCTGGCACACCTGGGAGGGCGACTACGGCGCGAACCTGATCTTCACCTGGCGACTCGAGATCGTCTTCGCGTTGCTCTCGCTGATCCTCCTGGTGTGGCTGATGTGGCGCGGCTACCTGGGCTACAGCATCTACGTCGGCGCGACGCTGCTGATCGGGCTGAGCAACGCGTGGTACTACAGCACGCCCAGGCTCGCGCTCGCCTTCTTCCCCTTCGCGTTCCTGATCGCGGCCTTCGTCAAGCGTCGCGACCGCGCCAACACCTACGTCGTGCTCGCCATGGCCGTGATCGCGACGGTCGGGGTCGTCGCCTACACGCGAGGGGCCTGGTTCTTCTAGCCGCGTGTTCTTCTAGCCGCGTGTTCTTCTAGCCGCGTGTTCTTCTCGCCGCGGGCTCTTCGCATCGCGCGCCGCGGCCCACCCGGGGGTCGGGTCCTGCGTTGAGCATGTTTGGTTGCTCGTTGCCTCCAAAGCGGCGTTTGAACGTTCAGATCGCAAACGAGTTACCAAACATGCTCAAGCCCCTCCCCCTCCGCACGGCCATTCGTCCGCCGCCGACGGCGGCCCGCTCCCACACTCTCGGGGCCACTCCGGGCCAAGTTCCCGTTAACAACCATTTACAACGGGTGATTTACAACGGAGGAAAATCGACGTAATCTGTGCGGACACCCGGAAGTCACGAAGGAGTGACATGATCCACCTCAACCGACGGCAGCTCCTCACCGGAGCCGCCGCCCTCACCGGCGCCGGCCTGCTGGCCGGCTGCTCACCGTCGTCGACCCCCTCCGGGGCGGAGACCCTACAGTTCTGGCACCTCCTCTCCGGGGGCGACGGCGTGACGATGTCGGGCCTGCTCGACAAGGTCAACGCCTCCCAGGACGCCTTCCACGTCCGGCCGACCGTGCTGGCCTGGGGAACCCCCTACTACACGAAGCTCGCCATCGCGGGCGCCGGAGGCCGCGCCCCCGACGTCGCGATCATGCATGCCACCCGGGTCGGCGGATACGCCCCCGGCGGCCTGCTTGATACCTGGGACATCGACCGGCTCGCCTCGCTCGGCGTCGACGAGTCCACCTTCAGCGCACCCATCTGGGACAAGGGCAAGATCGGCGACAAGCGGTTCTCCGTCGCCCTCGACGCGCACCCGTTCGTCCTGATGTTCAACACCGACATCTGCGACAAGGCCGGCGTCCTCGACAGCGACGGCAACCTGCCCCCGATCAGCTCGCCCGACGAGTTCGTCGAGGTCATGCAGGCGATCACGGGCGCGTCCGAGTCGCACGGCCTGTCCTACGGCTACCTCGGCGACGGCTCGCAGATGTGGCGGCTCTTCTACACGCTCTACACGCAGCACGGCGCCGAAATGGAGTTCCCCCAGGAGGGGGCACCCGTGATCGACGACGACGCCGCCGTCGCGTCGCTGACGTTCATGCGCTCCCTGCTCGACGGCAAGATCGCGGCACCGCAGGCCGACTACCAGGCCGCGATCGCCGAGTTCGCAACCGGGAAGAGCGGCGTGCTGCTCACCGGCGTCTGGGAACTGCGCACCGTCCAGGCCGCGGGCTTCCCGTTCAATGCGGCGGTGATCCCCACGATGTACGGAACGCCCGCCAGCTATGCCGACTCGCACACCTTCGTCCTGCCGCACCAGGCGCAGCCGAACGAGCACAAGCGGGAACTGACCTACCAGTTCGTTGCCGACCTGCTGAAGAACTCCTTCGACTGGGCCACGGCCGGTCACATCCCCGCCTACCTGCCGGTCACTCAGTCGCCCGAGTACGCCGACCTGATGCCGCAGGCCAACTACGCCGTCGCTGCCGATCAGGTCCGCTACGACCCGCCCGCCTGGTTCACGGGCTCCGGGTCCGAGTTCCACTCCGAGTTCGGCGCGACGGCCCAGCCGGTGCTGCTCTCCGGCGACGACCCTGGCGCCGCCGTGAAGAAGTTCCGCGACTACGTCACGCGTCAACTCTCCAAGCCCAACCCCGCCGATCCGAAGGGAGTGTGGAAGGCATGAGCGCCACCACCGCACCCATCCGTGTCTCAACGGGCGGCCTTCAGAAGGGCGAGCGCCTGATCAGTTGGGCGATGCTGACGCCCTTCCTGATCGCATTCGTCCTCTTCCTCGTGTGGCCGATCCTGCACGGCTTCTACCTGAGCTTCACCGACCAGTCCCTCACCGGCGCGGGCGGCGACTGGGTCGGCATCGCGAACTACCTGGAGGCCCTCACCGACCCCGTCATGTGGGGCTCGATGGGCAACACCTTGTGGTTCACGCTCCTGTCGACGGTCCCGCTGGTGATCGTCGCGCTCGTGATGGCCGTCCTCGTCGACCGCGGGCTCCCCGGCCAGTGGCTGTGGCGGCTGTCGTTCTTCACCCCGTACCTGCTCGCCTCGACGGTGATCTCGCAGATCTGGGTGTGGATCTTCAACCCGCAGATCGGGGCGGCGAACGCGCTCCTGGCGAAGTTCGGGATCGCACCCATCGCCTGGCTGCAGAACCCCGACACCAACATGATCGCCATCGTGATCGCGACGGTGTGGTGGACCGTCGGCTTCAACTTCCTGCTCTACCTTGCAGCTCTGCAGAACATCCCGGCTCAGCAGTATGAGGCGGCGGCCATCGACGGAGCGGGCGGCTGGCGTCAGTTCTGGTCGATCACCTTGCCCCAACTCGGCCCCATCACCGCGCTGATCGTGATGCTGCAGATCCTGGCGTCGCTCAAGCTCTTCGATCAGGCGTACCAGATGTTGGGCGGCGTCTCCAGCGACACCACCCGCTCGATCATCCAGTACATCTACGAGACTGGTTTCGTCGGCTACCGCTTCGGATACTCGGCCGCCATCTCGTACGTCTTCTTCGCACTCATCATCATCGTCGGCCTCATCCAGGCGCTCGTCACCCGACGGAAGGGGCAGTGATGTCCACCACAACCCTCACCCAGTCGGGCGCAAAGCTCGACCTGCAGCGCACCCGCAAGCCGGGCAGCAGCCCGTTCTCGCCCCTGCGGATCGCGGCGTTCATCGTCCTCCTGCTGCTCGCGGTCGGCTGGCTGCTCCCGTTCCTCTGGGCGGTCGCCACCGCATTCAAGACCGAGAACGACGCGGCCTCCACCAACCCGTCGTGGATCGGCGAGCACGGCGTCACGATCGACGCGTTCACGTCGATCCTTTCGCAGGGCAACGTGTGGATCTGGGCCCTCAACAGCCTCTGGACCTCCGTCGCCGTCACGCTCATCACCCTGGCGATCTCGGCGCTGGCGGCTTACGTGTTCGCCCGCCTCGAGTTCCCCGGCCGGAGACTGCTCTACTACGCCGTCCTCGCGTCCATCGTGGTGCCGCCGCAGGTGCTGATCATCCCGCTGTTCTACGAGATGCTCGCGTTCAACCTGGTCGACACCCACATGGGCCTGATCCTGCCGCAGGTGGTCGCGCCGACGATGGTGTTCATCCTGACGCGCTTCTTCAAGGCGATCCCCATCGAACTGGAGGAGGCCGCCCGGATCGACGGGGCGAGCAGGCTGCGCATCTTCTGGTCGATCGTGCTGCCGCTGTCGCGCCCGATCCTCGCCTCCGTCGCGATCTTCGTGTTCATCGGCGCCTGGAACAACTTCCTGTGGCCGTTCCTCGTCATCAACGACACCACGCTGATGACCCTCCCTGTCGGTCTGCAGACCGTGATCAGCGCCTACGGCGTCCAGTACGCCCAGGTGATGGCCCAGGCGGTGCTCGCCTCCGTGCCGCTGATCGTCGTGTTCCTGATCTTCCAGAAGCAGATCGTCAAGGGCATCGCCACCACCGGCCTCGGCGGCCAGTAACACCTCAACAAGAGAAGGAAACTCCATGTCAACAGCACGCATCACGCTCGACCGTGATTTCACGATCGCGGAGGTCCCGCACCGGATCTTCGGCTCCTTCGTCGAGCACATGGGTCGCTGCGTCTACACCGGCATCTACGAACCAGGCCACCCGGCCGCCGACGAGCGGGGCTTCCGCACCGACGTGCTCGACCTCGTCAAGGAACTGGGCGCGAGCGTCGTGCGCTACCCCGGAGGCAACTTCGTCTCCGGCTACAACTGGGAGGACGGCGTCGGCCCGGTCGACCAGCGGCCCCGCCGCCTCGACGGCGCCTGGCACACGGTCGAGACCAACGCGTTCGGCCTGCACGAGTTCGTCGAGTGGGCGAAGGCCGCCGACGTCGAGGTGATGGAGGCCGTCAACCTCGGCACCCGCGGCGTCGACGAGGCCCGCGCTCTCGTCGAGTACGCCAACCACCCTGGCGGCACCGCGTGGTCGGACCTGCGGCGCAAGAACGGCGCCGCGGATCCGTTCGACATCAAGCTGTGGTGCCTCGGCAACGAACTCGACGGGCCGTGGCAGATCGGCCACAAGACGGCCCACGAGTACGGGCGCTTGGCGCAGGAGACGGCGAAGGCGATGCGGCTTGTCGACCCGAGCATCGAACTGGTCGCGGTCGGCTCGTCGAACCGTCAGATGCCGACGTTCGGCACCTGGGAGCACACCGTCCTCACGCACGCCTACGACGAGGTCGACTACATCTCGATGCACGCCTACTACCAGGAGCACGACGGCGACGCCGCGTCGTTCCTTGCGGAGGCGACCGACATGGACGCGTTCATCGAGGGCGTCATCGCGACGGTCGACGCGGTGAAGGCTGCCGGCAAGCACTCGAAGGAGATCAACCTGTCCTTCGACGAGTGGAACGTCTGGTACCAGAGCGGCCTCGACACCGAGGACCAGCCGCACAACGTGTCGCAGACGTGGCGCGAGCACCCCCGCCTCATCGAGGACACCTACAACGTGACCGACGCCGTCGTCGTCGGGACGTTCCTGCACAGCCTGCTGCGCCACGGCGACCGCGTGAAGATCGCCAACCAGGCGCAGTTGGTCAACGTGATCGCGCCGATCCGCTCCGAGCAGGGCGGCCCGGCGTGGCGTCAGACGATCTTCTGGCCGTTCGCGCTGATGGCGCGGATGGCGAAGGGCCGGGTGCTGCGGGTCGCCGTCGACGCGTCGAAGGAGTCGACCAAGCGCTACGGCGACGTCGACTCGGTCGACGCGGCCGCGACGTGGGACGAGGCCAACGGAAGGATCGCGCTGTTCCTTGCGAACCGTTCGATGGACTCCGACGGAGACGTGACGGTCGACCTGCGGGGCCTGTCGGCGTCGGCGATCCGCTCGGCAGAGGTGCTTGCGATCCCCGAGGGCGGCGACCGCCTGACGGCCAACACCGAGGTCGCACAGGACGCAGTCGGGATGCGGAAGCTCGAGTCGGTCGGGATCGAGGACGGGGTGCTGCGGGTCACGCTTCCCCCGATCTCGTGGGCCGCGATCGAACTCGACGTCGCCAGGAACTGACACCCAGTCGGCCGCCCGGGGAGCCTCGCGCCCCGGGCGGCCGAACCGCTGGGTGAGCCATGCGGGACGCGCCAGCGGCCCGCATCGGTCGAAGCCTCGTGACGCTGTAGCGATCTTGAGTGATTCGTCGGGCTGGCTCCACGACCGTTCCCTGAGCAGGGCGCCCCGCGCCCGTGTCGAAGGGTCCGAAACCACAGAACGCCACGGGAATCGGAGGCTTCGACAAGCTCAGCCAACGGCGCGCCAGTCTGCGCGAAGATCCGGAGGGTTTCGACGCACCGCGCGACTTCGTCGGCGGGCTGGCTCAACCAGCAGCCGCTGGGTGAGCCATGCGGGACGCGCCAGCGGCCCGCATCGGTCGAAGCCCTCGCGACAAGGTCGCGGACCCGACCACTGTTCCCCGAGCCTGTCGAGGGGTCCGACACCACAAGCGTCACCCAAGACGCCGCACACGTCACGGACGTTTCGACACGGCCGCGCGACTCCGTCGGCGGGCCGGCTCAACGAGCAGAGGCGCGACCACCGCTGGGTGAGCCATGCGGGACGCGCCAGCGGCCCGCATCGGTCGAAGCCTCGCGACGTTTCCAGAGTCCTGGGTCGAGTTCGATGGGTAGGCGCCGGAGGGTTTCGACGCACCGCGCGACTTCGTCGGCGGGCTGGCTCAACCAACGGACCGCATCGGTCGAAGCCATTCGGCCTACGCGCGCGGACCCGACCACCCGTTCCCCGAGCCTGTCGAGGGGTCCGACACCACACCCCCCACACACATAGACCCCGAACAGGTCACGGACGTTTCGACACGGCCGCGCGACTACGTCGGCGGGGCCGGCTCAACGAACGGAGGGCGCGACCACCGCTGGGTGAGCCATGCGGGACGCGCCAGCGGCCCGCATCGGTCGAAGCTCCCGGCCTAAGCGCGCGGACCCGACCACCGTTCCCCGAGCCTGTCGAGGGGTCCGACACCACACCCCCCACACACATCGACCCCGAACAGGTCACGGACGTTTCGACACGGCCGCGCGACTGCGTCGGCGGGCCGGCTCAACGAGCGGAGGGCGCGACTCCGTCAGCAGGCCGGCTCAACGAACGGCCGTCTCGTCCTCGACCGCCAGCGGGCTCGGGGTCGGGTTCAGGACCGCCGAGACGATGGCCTCGATCGCGAACTCGGTCGCCTCCGCCAACTCGACCCTCGGGTCAAGCAACCACTGCACCTGCAGCCCGTCCATCACCGCGAGGATGCCTGCCGACGCGTAGCGGATCGACCCCGCGTCGGTGATGCCCCGCTCCCTGCACACCTGCTCGAATGCCTCCGTGATCTCCGCTCGCAGCGTCGAGTAGCGGCGCATGAAGTAGTCGCGCGCAGGGTGTTCGTCGGTGACGGACTCCCCGGAGAGCACCACGAACGCCTGGACGATGCCCGCCCGCTTCGCGTTCGCGAACGCCGTCCGCACCAGGTGCCTGAACAGGTCGAGGCCGCCAGGAATGTGGCGCTCCGTGAGGTGTTCGACGTCGGTCTGGTCGCGGTAGGTGAGGACCTCGAGCAGCAGATGGTCCTTCGACCCGAAGTGGTGCAGGATTCCCGCGTGCGTCATGCCGACCTGGTCGGCGATCTCGGCGAGCGTCCCGTTCGCGTACCCCTTGTTTCCGAAGACCTCTGTGGCAGCCTTGAGGATGCTTTGCCTGCGGGCCTGCGTCTCCGGACGCGTGCCCGTCCTGCGCCGCTGGGTGCTCATCTGGACCGCCTCCGATCGGCTGACCCGAGGCTCCCTGGTGGATCCTCCGTAGTCACCGGCACTGCCTCTTTGCGCGTGGTGCCGGGTGCGACTTGGTCACGTATTGCTAACAATACGCAGCCTACAGTTGCAACTTACTTACTGGCCAGTAAGATAATCGAAACTCCAGGATCCCTGGATGAAAGAACAGCCCGCCGCAGGCGGGCAAAACCGAGGAGCAGCAATGAAGCTGAAGCCATTGATCGCCATGTCTGCCGTGGCAGCACTCCTGTTGGCCGGTTGCAGCGGCACCAGTGGTGGCGACCCGACCAGCGGCGGCACGACCAAGCCCACGACCGGAAACACGGAGGGAGGCGGTGGCGTCGGCACGGCCGCGCTGACCATCGCCAAGCCCGACGGCGCCATCACCACCGAGTCGCACAACCCGTATCTCGGCGACTCGTCCGCCTCGAAGTACGCCTACGGAAAGGTGATCTTCGAGTCCCTGGCGCTGGTCAACCCCACCGGCGACCTCGGCACCACCCCGTGGCTCGCCGAGTCGGTCGAGTGGAACGAGGACTACACCCAGCTCACGGTCGTCCCCCGCAAGGGCGTCAAGTGGAGCGACGGCACCGACTTCACCGCCGACGACGTGATCTTCAGCTACGACATGGTCAAGTCGGGCAAGCTGAACGACACGTCCGCGCACAACATCACCGACATCAAGGCCGACAGCGACAAGGTCGTCATCACCTTCGGTAACTCCAAGTTCACCTCGCAGGCCCGCGTGCTGCATCACCCCATCGTGCCCAAGCACATCTGGGAGAAGATCGCCGATCCGAACACCGATCCGCTGACCGGCGAAGGCATGGCGGTCGGCACCGGCCCCTACGTGCTGTCCAACTGGTCGACCGAGTCGGTCACCCTGACCGCTAACCCCACCTACTGGGGCGGCGAGATGGCCGTTCCCGAGCTGCACTACGTCTCCTACGGCGACAACGCCGCCCTCACCACCGCCCTCGTCTCGGGCGAGGCCGACTGGGCGCAGGCGTTCATCCCGCAGATCAAGGACAGCTACCTGGCCGCCGACGAGAACAACCAGTTCCTCGTGTCCCCGACCGCGGGCGCAGGCACGCTCTTCATGAACCTGCAGACCAAGCCCTTCAACAACAAGGCACTGCGTGAGGCAATCGCGTGGACGGTCGACCGTCAGGCCTACGTCGACATCGCCCGCGAGGGCGCGTCGGAGCCGATCTGGAGCGTCAGCGGCCTCGGCGACCTGCTCAAGGACGAGATCCTGCCTGAGTACGCCGACAAGAACTACTCCGTCGACGTGGCCAAGGCCAAGCAGATCCTGACCGACGCCGGCTACACGTGGAAGGACGAGAAGCTCGTCGATCCCGACGGCGAGGCCGTCTCGTTCTCCATCTCCGTCCCCGCGGGCTGGAGCGACTGGAACACCGAGCAGGCGCTGATCGCCGAGGAGCTCAAGAACGGTCTCGGCATCGACGTCAAGGTCGACCAGCCTGACTGGGGCGGCTGGGACGAGGCCCGTCAGACGGGCACCTTCCAGATGATCATCCACTGGCTCGAGGACACCGGCAACGCGTACGGTCTCTACACCTCGACGATGGATCCCAAGTGGATCGTCGATGACAAGGCCCAGTTCAACTTCGGCCGCTTCAACGACCCGGCCGTCACCAAGGCCCTCGACACCTACGCCAACGCAGCGAACGAGGGCGACCGCGCCGAGGCCCTGAAGGTCATGGAGACCGCGTTCGTGGAGAACGTGCCCGCCATCCCGCTTGGCGCTCACCCGCTGCTGGGCGAGTTCAACACCCGCAACTACGTCGGCTGGCCGTCCACGGACGACCAGTACGCCTCCGGCGACCCGACCCAGCCCGGGATCGTCATGGTCCTCACCAAGCTGAAGACCGCCTAGTCTCCACACACCGTGACGCGTGGGGGTGGATGCACCAGGGCGTGCATCCGCCCCCCGCGTGTTTCAGCACACGAAAGTGAGACCCATGAGCGACACCCTTCTGTCCGTGCAGGACTTCTCCGTCGTCTACGACGTCGATCCCCCCGTCGAGGCCGTGAAGAACGTCAGCCTCGAGTTGCATCGCGGCGAGATCCTCGGACTCGCGGGCGAGAGCGGCTGCGGCAAGACCACCCTGGCCTACGGCGTGCAGCGCCTCCTCAAACCACCCGCCGTCATCACGAGCGGCTCGGTCCTCTTCCACGACGCATCAGGCGACGACATCGACGTCAACGCCCTCGACGCGGAGGAGATGCGCCGGTTCCGGTGGGACAAGATCTCCATGGTGTTCCAGGGCGCGATGAACGCGCTCAACCCCGTGGTGCAGATCGGCAAGCAACTCGACGACGTCTTCCAGGTGCACCGCCCCGAGATGAGCCGCAAGCAGCGGCTCGCCGAGGTGAAGGAACTGCTGGAGATCGTCAAGGTCGGCGAGCAGCGGATGCGGTCCTACCCGCACGAACTCTCCGGCGGCATGCGGCAGCGCGTCATGATCGCCATGGCGCTAGCCCTCCGACCGCAGTTGATGGTGATGGACGAACCGACCACCGCCCTCGACGTGCTGGTGCAGCGCGAGATCCTGCGCCAGATCTCCCAACTGCGTCGCGAGTTCGGCTTCTCTGTCGTCTTCATCACCCACGACCTGCCCCTGCTGCTGGAGATCAGCGACCGGATCGCCATCATGAAGGAGGGCGAGATCGTCGAACTGGCCACGTCCGAGCAGATCTGGACCGACCCCCAGCACGACTACACCAAGAAGCTGTTGGCGTCGTTCCCGCGCCTGACCGGCGAGAGAGGAGTGGTGGTCCGATGAGCCTCCTCGAGTTCAGGAACGTCACCAAGATCTACAACGTCCGCGGAGCGGGCCAGCTCAAGGCGCTCGACGACGTCAGCTTCGCGCTGACCTCCGGCCAGACGATCGGCCTGGTCGGCCAGTCAGGCAGCGGCAAGTCGACCATCGCCAAGATCCTCACCCAACTGGAGCGCGCCACCTCCGGCGAGGTGCTGCTCGACGGCGCCCCGATCCCCCGGCGCGGCAAGGCGCTTCGCGACTACCGCCAGCAACTGCGCATGGTCTTCCAGGACCCGTTCGCGTCGCTGAACCCCTACCACTCCATCCGTTATCACATCGAGCGCCCGCTGCGGCTGCACAACGTGGTGCCGAAGGCCGAGACCGAGGGTGAGGTGCGACGCCTGTTGGAGCGCGTCCGGCTCGAGCCGGACAAGGTCATCGACCGACGCCCGCACGAACTCTCCGGCGGGCAGCGGCAGCGCGTCGCCATCGCCCGCGCGCTCGCGTCCCGCCCCAAGCTGCTGGTCGCCGACGAGCCCGTGTCGATGCTGGACGTGTCGATCCGGCTCGGCGTGCTGAACCTGCTCGCCGACCTGCAGCGAGAGGAGGCCCTCGGCGTCCTCTACATCACCCACGATCTGGCGACCGCCCGCCACTTCAGCGACGAGATCATGGTGCTCAACCAGGGCCGCGTCGTCGAGCACGGGCCCGCAGACGACGTCATCCTCAACCCGCAGGATCCCTACACCCGCGAACTGCGGGCCGCCTCACCCGACCCCGAGAAGCACTTCGCACACCTGTCGCACGAGGGAGGAACGAAATGAGCACCGAGCAGCCGACCATGACCGACCCCCGACCCGACGCCCTCGAGGTCGGCACGACCGCCACGAAGGCCGTCAAGGCCCGGGCGCGCATCCCGTGGCGCTTCCTCGGCAGCCGCGCCCTGTTCTACCTGTTCACGCTGTGGGCCGCGATCACCATCAACTTCATCCTCCCGCGGATGATGAAGGGCGACGCGGTCGACGCGTACCTCGCCCGCAACCGCAACATCTCCCCGGAGGCGGCAGACGCACTGCGCGCCCTGCTCGGCCTCGACACCGACAGGTCACTGTTCCAGCAGTACCTCGACTACTGGTCGCACCTGCTGCGCGGCGACCTCGGCGTCTCGCTGCTCCACGGCCTGCGGCCCGTCACCGAGGTGATCGCAGGCGCGCTGCCCTGGACCGTCGGGCTGGTGGGCTTCGCGACCATCGTGTCCTTCACGATCGGCACCCTCGGCGGCGCATTCATCGGCTGGCGCCGCGGTTCCCGCCTCGACGTGATGATCCCGATCACCACCTTCCTCAGCACGATCCCCTACTTCTGGCTCGGCCTGCTCGCGATCGCGGTGTTCTCGGTGAACCTCAAGTGGTTCCCGATCGGCAAGGCCTACGGCGTCGGCATGAAGCCCGAGTGGTCCGCCGAGTTCATCAGCCAGGTGATCCACCACGGAACCCTTCCCGCGTTGACCATCGTCATCGCCTCGCTCGGCGGGTGGATGCTCGGCATGCGCAACATGATGCTGACGGTCCTCGACGAGGACTACATCACCGTCGCGCAGGCCAAGGGCATGCCCGACCGCAAGGTGCTGTGGGGCTACGCGGCCCGCAACGCGGTGCTCCCCCAGATCCAGAGCTTCGCGCTGTCGCTCGGCTTCATCGTCGGCGGCACCATCGTGATGGAGATGGTGTTCAGCTACCCCGGCATCGGCAAACTGCTGCTCGACGCCACCAACGGCAAGGACTACGCGCTCATGCAGGGCGTGTTCCTGGTGATCACCATCTCGGTGCTGATCGCCAACATCCTGGCCGATGTGGCCTACGCCTTCCTCGACCCGCGCACCCGCCAGACGGAGGCCTGAGCCATGACGACCCCAGCAGCACTCGAGACCCCCGTCGCGGCCACCCCGCCCGCGCCGAAGGGGCAGACCTTCGGCGCGAAGCTGGCCTCCGCCTTCGCGATGTTCCGCAACGGCAAGTCGATCGCGGGCCTGGTGATCCTCGGCTTCTTCGTGCTGATCGCGATCTTCGCCGAGTTCCTGGCGCCCTACTCGCCGACGGCCGTCAACCCCAAGTTGCGGCTGAAGCCGCCGTCGGCAGAGCATTGGCTCGGCACGACGCACCTCGGTGAGGACGTCCTCAGCCAGGTCATCTTCGGCACCCGCGGCGTCATCGTCGTCGGCTTCCTCGCGGCGGCCATCGCAACGGTCATCGCGATCACCGTGGGCGTCATCTCCGGCTACATCAGCGGTTGGAAGAGCGAGGCGCTCTCGGCGCTGACCAACGTGTTCCTCGTCATCCCCGGCCTGCCGCTGATCATCATCGTGGCATCGATGTTCGAGGACCCGCCGCTGTGGATCGTCGCCGCGGTGCTCGGCATCATCGGATGGGCCTGGGGCGCTCGGGTGCTCCGCGCCCAGACGATGTCGCTACGCAACCGCGACTTCGTGCAGGCCGCGCGCGCCAACGGCGAGCCGCTGCGTCGGATCATCGCCGTCGAGATGCTGCCGAACCTGATGGCGCTGATCGCCGCCAGCTTCGTCGGCACCGTGACCGCCGCGATCCTGAGCCTGACGACGCTTTCCTACATCGGCGTCATCCCGGTGACGACCTACAACTGGGGAACCATCCTCAACTGGGCCTCCGCGCAGGGCGCGTTCAGGCAGAACCAGTGGTGGTGGTACCTCCCTCCGGGCCTGTGCATCGCCGCGATCGGCGTCGCCCTCTCCCTGATCAACTTCGGCATCGATGAGTACGTCAACCCGCGCCTGCGCTCCGCAGGTGAGCGGGCCCGGGCGCTGCGCAAGCAGGGCATCGACGCCAACTCCGCCGTCACGACCGTCCGCCCCGCGGCACTGAAGAAGGAAGACAAGCAGTGACAACCCAGCACGTCGAGACCTACCTCGACGCCTCCCGCCCCGCCGCTGAGCGCGTGGCCGACCTCCTCTCCCGGATGACCGTCGAGGAGAAGGTCGGGCAGATGATGCAACTCGACGCCCGCGACGACCTCGACCAGTTGGTGCTCGAGCGCCACGTCGGCTCGATCCTGCACACCTCCCCCGAGCGGGTGCTGAGGGCACACGAGCTGACGGGGCGGACGCGGCTGCGGATCCCGCTGCTGGTCGGCGAGGACTGCATCCACGGCCACTCGTTCTGGGAGGGCGCCACGATCTTCCCGACCCAGCTCGGAATGGCCGCCTCCTGGTCGCCCGAACTGGTGGAGCGCGTCGCGCGCGTGACGGCCGTCGAGGTCGCCGCCACCGGCATCCACTGGACCTTCTCCCCCGTGCTGTGCATCACGCGCGACCTGCGCTGGGGCCGCGTCGACGAGACGTTCGGTGAGGATCCGTTCCTGATCGGCGAACTCGCCTCCGCGATGGTGCGCGGCTACCAGGGCGACGGGCTGGCAGACGAGCGCGCGATCCTGGCGACCGCGAAGCACTTCGCCGGCTACTCGGAGACCCAGGGCGGGCGCGACGCGAGCGAGGCCGACCTGTCGCGCCGCAAGCTCCGGTCCTGGTTCCTGCCTCCCTTCGAGCGGGTCGCCCGCGAGGGCACCGGCACGTTCATGCTCGGCTACCAGAGCACCGACGGCGTTCCGATCACCGTCAACGACTGGCTGCTCACCGACGTGCTGCGCGGCGAGTGGGGATACACCGGAATGTTGATCACCGACTGGGACAACGTCGGCCGGATGGTGTGGGAGCAGCAGGTGCAGCCCGACTACGCGCACGCCTCCGCCGCCGCGGTCAAGGCGGGCAACGACATGATCATGACGACGCCCGGCTTCTACCAGGGGGCCCTCGACGCGATCGACCAGGGCCTGCTGCGCGAGTCCGACCTGGACCGCGCGGTCGCCCGGGTGCTGCGGGTCAAGTTCGACCTCGGCCTGTTCGAGAACCCGCGTCGGCCTGACGCGGAGCGCATCGCCGCCGAGATCGCCACACCGGAACACGAGGCGGTCAACGTGGAGGTGACGCGCCGCTCGATCGTGCTGCTGAGCAACGACGGCGTGCTCCCCTGACGGCGTCCGCGGACCGGGACGACACGGGTCGCGCCGTGGGCGGTGAGCCGCGTCGCGTCGCGGTGGTCGGCCCGCTCGCCGACGAGGCGCAGATCCAACTCGGCGACTGGGCGGGCAATTCCGGCCAGGCCGGCTGGCTGCCCGACGGTCATCCGCGCGACATGATCACCACCGTCCTCGACGGCCTCCGCGGCCTCGCCCCGTCCGGCTGGGCGGTCGGCCACGCTCGCGGCGCCGACATCCTGACCCTCGCGGAGCACCCCGAGGGGTCGCACTTCCCGGACGGGCAGCCGCGCCCGCCGGTTATCCTGGCCGCCGAGACCGACCAGGCCCAACTCGACGAGGCGGTCGCGCTGGCACGCGAGTCCGACTACGTGGTGGCCGTGGTCGGCGACCGGATCGAACTGGTCGGCGAGGGTCGCTCGACGGCGACGCTCGAGTTGATCGGCAGCCAGATCGCGATGCTCGACGCGCTCGCCGCAACCGGGACTCCGATGATCGTGGTGCTGATGGCCTCCAAGCCGCTGGTGCTGCCTCCGTCGGCCAGGAACGCCGCAGCGGTGATCTGGGCGGCCTCGCCGGGCATGAAGGGCGGGCAGGCGGTCGCCGAGATCGTGCTCGGCCTCGTCGAGCCGAGCGGCAGGCTTCCCGTGTCGTTCGCGCTGCACGTCGGCCAGCAGCCGAGCTACTACAACCAGATCCGCGGCCAGCACGGCGACCGGTACGCCGACCTGACGCAGGCCCCGGCCTGGCCATTCGGTCACGGCCTGTCGTACTCGAGCGTCGAGTACGCGGAACTGACGGTGGAGACCGAGTCGCTGACGCCGTCGGACGTGGTGCGGGGTCACGTGCGCGTCACGAACACGGGCACCCGTCCCGTGCTGGAGACGGTGCAGGTCTACGTCAGCGACACGGTCACGTCGGTGAGTTGGGCGGACCAGGAGTTGAAGGCCTACCGACAGGTCGAGTTGGCCCCAGGCGAGTCTCGGGTCGTCGACCTTGACCTGCCGGTCTCCGACTGCACGATCGTCGACGCGGAGGGTCGCCGGATCGTCGAGCCGGGCGCTTTCGAGTTGCGGGTCGGCCCGTCGAGCGACCGTTCCCGCCTGTTGAGGGCAAGCTTCACGGTCACGAACTGAGGCGACCGGGGAGGGTCGAGAACGGGTCGGGGAGCGCCGAGGGGCGCTCCCCGGCCCGCGCTGGTTGAGCCGCGCCAAGGCGCGCAGCGCCGCAAACGCCCGCCGACCACGGGTTGAGCCGCGCCACCGCCGGTTGAGCCGCGCAAAGGCCCGCAGCGCCGCAGCGCGCGTCGAAACCAACCGCACCAGCGCAGAGACCCGACCAAGAGCGAGCATCAGCGGTATTCGCGACCTCCAAGATGCCAGGCAGCAGACCTCAGAACTGCGGACACCTCACGAGGTTTCGACCGATGCCAGCCGCTCCGCGCCTGCCATGGCTCAACCAACGGGGGTTTCGACCGATGCCAGCCGCTCCGCGCCTGCCATGGCTCGACCAGCAAGACCGTTCCCTGAGCAGGGCGCCCCGCGCCCGTGTCGAAGGGTCCGAAACCCCGAGGCGATCGGAGGCTTCGACAAGCTCAGCCAACGGAGACCGACCCCCGAGCAGGGCACCCCGGCTCCGCTGGTTGAGCCGCGCCACCGCCGGTTGAGCCGCGCAAAGGCGCGCAGCGCCGCAGCGCCCGCCGACCATGGGTTGAGCCGCGCAAAGGCGCGCAGCGCCGCAGCGCGTGTCGAAACCAACCGCACCAGCGCAGAGACCCGGCCAAGAGACGACATTCAGCGACAGACGTGACCTCCAAGACGCCAGGCAGCGGACATCAGAACTGCGGACACCTCACGAGGTTTCGACCGATGCCAGCCGCTCCGCGCCTGCCATGGCTCAACCAACGGGGTGGCGTCGACCTAAGCGTCCGGGGAGTTGCCCCCTCCCGCCAATACGATGACGAAAGGAAGGGGCTCCCATGAGTGATTTCGCCGTCGAATACGGGGTACTGGCCGACTACGGGACGACCATGGGTGCGCGCACCCAGGAGGCGAGCCAGGTGTTCTCCTCCGCGCGGGTCGACTCCCCCAACACCGCGATGGGCGGCGGCATGGCCGCCTTCGCGGCACGCGCACTGCAGGGCCGCTACGAGGCGGCCACCCGCCGCGTCACGCAGCACCTGGGCGAGCATCCCTCCAAGCTGGTCGAATCGGCCAACAACTACCGCGACGCCGAGGACACCGGCGTCGGCCAGATCCGCGAGATGTTCGGAGGCTGACGATGGCGGGATGGGGAGACGGGCTGCGCTGGGACGCCGGCCCTATGGAGGCAGAGGCGTCAACGAACCGGCAGCGGGTCGCGACTCTCCAGGCGCAACACCAGGGTGTGCTCGCCATGCGTCCACCCGTCTGGTTCGGCAAGGCCGCCGACCGGTCACGGCAGGACTTCCGCCTGATGCTGCACCGCTGGGCCGAACTGGCCGACCTGCTCGGCCAGCAGGCCGAGATCGTCTCGGACGCAGCCGCAGAACTGCGTCGACTCCAGGCCGACCAGCGCGACCTGCAGCGCAACGCCGTGTCCAAGCGGTTCTCGATCGGCGACTCCGGCTGGGTGTCGTCGACCGCGTCGTTCCCCGCAAGCCTCGACCCGCGGCGCGCCTGGTGGTGGAGCGAACTCAGCGGCGCCGTCGTCAGCATCGTGCTGCGCCTCAACGGATTCGACGGCAGGACCGCATTCGCGCTCGGCAAACTGGTCGTCAACGACCTGCTCGACGGCGCGCAGCAGACCGCGATCGACTGGACCAACTCCGGCTTCGCGGGCGCGCAGGACCTGCTGAGCGGTGCCAACCAGTGGATGGTCGACGCGGCCGAGGTGCTGTGGCCAGACGCCGTCGGCCCCCTACAGGCCTGGCAGCGCGCGTCGAACGGCTTCATGGACGAGGCGGGCAGGCAGCCACGCTGGCTGCAGGAGATGCTCTACACCGGCAAGCTTCCGGCCCCCGCCGAGGTGCTCGGCCAGGGGTTGTATCTGGGGATGCACGGCATCGGCGACCTGACGGGAACCCAGTTCTTCGACGACGGCTCGCCGTACGTGCCGACGCTGCGCGGCACCGAGCAGATCAACGGCCCCGCGTCGGTAACAGACCTGGTCGCCAACCTCGATCGCCCCTACGACACCCGCGGACCGGACGACTCCGATCGCACCGACCGCCCCGCCGTCGAGGTCTCCGTCATCGAGGGCCACCCGCCCCGCTTCATCGTCAACGTGCCGGGCACCACCATCGGTATGGGAAGCATCAACGGCTGGACGGGCGACATCGAGGGCACCGACTGGCCCGCCGATGCCAAGGCCGTCGGCTACGGCGACTCCGCCGTCACGCAGTCCACCAAGGCCGCCATCGACATGGCGATCCGCGAGTACGAGTCGACGCACGGGCCGATCGAGCGCCCCAACATCCTGCTGACCGGCCACTCGCAGGGCGGCATCATCGCCGCTAACATCGCGGCCGACCCAGCGTTCACCGCGAGATACCAGGTCGACGGGGTGGTCTCGGCGGGCTCGCCCATCAACACGATCCCGATCAACCCTGACGTGCCCGTCCTGAACTTCCACCACACCACCGACGTGGTCCCGAAGCTCGACCTGGGCGGCGTCCACGACCAGCCCAACGTCACCGAGGTGCACCTGCCGCGGTGGACCGACCCGGGCACGGCGCACGGGGTGCCGACCTACGCCACCGACGTCGCCACCCACAGCCAGGGCAACGCCGACATCCAGCGCTTCAACGACCTGCTTGCGCCGTACCTGACCGGCCAGGGCAACGTCGTCACGTACCAGTACGACATCGGCCGGCAATGAGGCCGCGTATCCTCGCGACCATGGGTGTTCTGACCGGCCTGCTCACGCTGATCGGCTGCGCGCCGGAGGCGCTGGAGGACAGGCAGACCTGGGAGGCCGGGGTGGCCTCGGCCGCCGCCACGGTTCCTGGCGTCGACGCGGTTGAGGCGTCCTACGACGTCACCGGCGGGATGAGCGAGCGGCGAACCATGCTGGTCACCGCCAACGTCGAGGCGACCTCGACGCCCGAACTGACGCCGCTGGTCGACGCCATCGAGGAGGCCGTCGCGCCTGCCGTCGTGGGGCTGCCGGTGAAGGGGGCGACGCTGCGGATCAAGATCACAGGGCTGCCCTCGGCGGAGGGCGCGGGGAAGCCCACCGAGGCGCGCAGTATCCTGCTCGACGACCTGGCAACCAAGTACGACCTGCCCCGAGGATAAGAATGATCGAACTGCCCGACAGCCCCCTGCTGCTCGGCGTGATGCCGATGCTCGCCTGGGAACAGGCCAAGGACCGCTACCGCACCGGCGGTGCGCCGGACGAGGACCAGGCGGTCTTCCAGCAGGCGGCGGGTCTCTACCTGGAGGACGGCTCGCTGGAGCCTCGCTGGGCGGAGGCGTTGGGCGTGGCCGTCACCGCGAAGGCGGGCTTCGTGCTGGTGGCGACCATGGGTGACGTCGTGTTCCTCAGCACCGCGCACCTCGCGCCCGATCGGACGGTGGTCGCCCGCTCGCGCGCCGTCTCGGAGAACGGGCAGTTGACGAAGATGGAACCGGTGGTCGAGGTCACCCTCGCGCCCGCCGACCAGACGTGGGACTCGCTGGCACGGGTGCTCCCGCCTGCGCTCGCTGCGGGTCCGCGGGTCGGCGAGCGTCGCCCGGTCGCCCGGCCCGACGTCACTCCCCCGTCCGGCGTCGGCTCGACGATGGAGAGCATCGCCGCCTGGGACGGCGCACCCGAGGAACTGCGCCGCTCGGCCGAGGCTGCCCTGTCGCCCGACGCGACGCTGACGCTGACGTGGGGAGGGCCTGGAGTCGAGGGCCCGAACACACTGATGTGGTTCTGTCGCGGCGAGGAGATCTACCGCGTCGACCGCGAGCATTGGGACGCCGTCGAACCGGGCGACCTGGCAGCCGAACTCGTCGTCCTGGCCGCCGACCTGCGCGGCTGACCGCCCGGTCAGCGCGCCATCAACGCGTCCATCGCGACGCCCAGGCAGGCCGCGACCCGGTAGTCGACCCGGCTGTCCGGCACCGTCACGGTGTACTTGTCGCGCAGCGCGAACTGGCGCTCGATGCGGAGCAGTTGGTTGCCCTGGTCATCGTCGTAGACGAAGTGGATCGGCAGGAACGGGAAGTCGAGGAAGCGTCGCAGGATCGCGACCACCTGGTTCTCCTCCTGCCCCTTCCCCTCGTAGCCGGGTCCGCTGAGCAGGAACGTCGAGCGCAGCAGCGACGCCCCGAAGTCCTTCTTGAAGTAGCCGATCGGCTGGCCACCGCCGTCGGTGATGTCGTAGCCGGAGTTGAGGTCCATCACCTTGCGTGCCTTGAAACCGAACAGGGGCTGGGTGCGCGCCTCGTCGGCGTAGAACGTCACCTGTTCCTTGAGCGCCATCCGCTTCTGCTGCGCGAGCGCGATCAGGGCACCCTCCGTGCCGTCGGGGTTAGCGACGCGGATCTCGTAGCGGTTCACCATCATGGTGATGCGCTGCTTGATGTAGAACTTCGGATAGTGCTGCACGGATGCTCCTCTTGAGATGGACGGCCCGAAGGCGCGGATCAACGTAGCAAACCCCCAGGTCAGGGGCCGGTCTGCTCGTCGCGCGTCTTCCGCCGGCCCCGTAGGCTCGCCTTGAACGGGCCGACAAGGCGGGGCCCTGCGAGTCTCGTCTCCAGGCGGCGCGCCTCGCGCTTCAACGGCTGCGCGACCCATTCACCCAGGATGACACCGGAGGCGAGCGCGATGGCGACCGAGGCCGCCGTCATCATCGCCAGCAGTCCGGCGGCGGTGCTCGCCTCGGTGCCCTGCGTCAGCAGCGACAGGCCGCGGTAGATCGCAAGGCCGGGCAGCAGCGGGACGATCGCGGGGACCACGATCACCAGCGGCGGCACCTTCACCCTGCCCGCCACCGCGTAGGCGACCAGGCCGATGGCGAGCGCCGCGGCGCCGGCTCCCCATGGTCGCGCCAGGCCGAAGTTCGCGATCACGCGGTCCAGGCAGGCGGCGACCAGCGCGATGGCCGCGATCGGCGCGACGACCCGCCACGGGGCGTAGACGGCGACGGCGAAGGCCGCCGCGCAGGCGGCCGCGCCCAGCGCGAGGACAGGCATCTCCTCCCAGCCCGTGCGACCCGGTTCGAGATGGCCGATCTCCTGCCCAAGCAGCCCCGCGAGCGCGAGGCCGCCGCTGACGCCCGCGATGATGCCGGCGGTCGCCAACAGGGCCTCCATCATGCGCGCGGTTGCGGTGACGTAGAAGCCGGTCAGCGCGTCCTGCAGCGCCCCCATGAAGCCGATGCCTGCGAGCAGCATGACGATGTTGGCCGTCACGACGAGGCTCGGGTCGACCTTCAGCCCGGACGCCGCCGCGGCCACCGCGAACAGCGTCGCGACCCCGCCGCCGGCGACCTGGACGTAGAAGCCGGGCAGCCGCAGCCGAGACAGGAGCAACTGCACCCGGTCGATCGCCGCGGCAGCAAGGAAGGCGATGGCCGCGACGATGGGCCCGCCGCCGAGGAACACCGCGACGGCGCCGCACATGGCGCCGTTGGCGACGGTGACGACCCAGCGGGGCGCGGCGTGGGGGGTCGACACGACGGTCGCCATCCGGGAGCGCGCCTCCGTGACGTCGACGCGGTCCGCCACCACGTCGAGGACCAACTGGTTGACCACCGTCAGATCCTCGTAGTCGATGTCGCGGTGCGTGACCCGGCGCACCAGCGTCAGCGGCATCTGCTCGGGGTCGTAGGAGTAGCTCATGGACAGTTGGGTGAAGGTGACGTCGACCTCGGGCCGCGTGATCCCCAGGTGGTGCGCCACCGCCTGCATCGAGGCGACGACGTCGGCCGCACCCGCGCCGGAGGACAGCAGCACCTCGCCGATCCTCAGACAGAGGTCGAGGATCAGGTTGAGTTCCCGGACCTCCGGGTGGGCGCCGCCGACAGACATGGCGCCCATGTTTCCAGACGCCCGGGCGGACCCCGAAACCGCCCTGTCAGGAGCCGGTCGCTGGCGCCTTCGGATCGCCCACGACCGCTGCCGGGCCTCCGAGCTTGAGCATGTTCGGCAACTCGTTTCCGATCTGATCGTTCAAATGTGTCCCGGGAGGCAACGAGCAACCAAACATGCTCAACGCCCAACCCAACCACCGCGACGGCGCCCCGGGGAGAGAACGGAGAGTCTCCACCGAGGCGCCGTGTCTTGGGGCCGAGCGCGGGGGCGCTCAGGCGGGGTGCGGGGTCCTGCCCCAGTAGCCGTCCGGGGAGAACAGCCGTTCAAGGACCGCGTCGAACTGCCCGGTCTCGCACAGCAGTTCGAGGACGGTGTAGCGGGTGCGGATCATGTGCGCCTTGTGGTGCGTGCCCCGGAACCGGTCCCAGCCGATCCCGATCGACTCCGGATGGTTCGGCGCCCCTGCCGCGGCCAGCATCCCGGCGGCCCGCTCCGGCGTCACCAACTGGGCGGCGACCCGCTCCCGGATCCGCGGCCACGCGGCGACGATGCCCTCGAGCCTGGCGCGCAGGTCGTCGCCCTCCAGGTGCTTGGCGAGTGAGGTCTTCAGCGCCTCCTCCACGATCCGCTCGGGGAGCGCAGCCGTGACCCGATCGACGATGTCCTGACGGCTGGGCGCGGCCGCGACGACCGCGTCGACGTCTAGGCCCCCCAGGTCGAGCCGAAGGGCCTCCTGCCACATCGCGAGCGAGGCGACGGTCCCGACGCCGACCTTGTAGCCGTGGCTGAGCGGCGGCTCCCAGTCGAGGCCGCGCCCCTCCATCTCCCACGTGTGGGAGAACTGGTGGCCTGCCCCGGAGGCGGGGCGCGACGACTTGATGGCCTGCATCGCCAACCCCGAGAGCAGGTTGCCCTCGGCGAGGGCCTCGATGGCGGTGGGGTCGCCTGCCGCGACCCGGTCGGGCGAGTCGAGGGCGCCGCGCAGCGGTCCCTGCACAAGCGACCAGACGTGCTCGTCGATGGGTTCGATGCCGAGTTCGTCGGCGAGGATCCAGTCTGCGCCCGCGGGGATCTTCTCGATGAGGTCGCCGTAGCCGGTCGCCGTGAGCCGCGCCGGAGCAGCGGCCATGATGTCGAGGTCGGCGACCAGGCCTGCAGGCGCGGGGCAGTCGCGGGTGATCTTGAACCCGTCGACGGAGATCGCGGCCCCGTAGGCACTGAACCCGTCGACCGAAGCCGCGGTGCACACGTTCAGGTACGGGCGACCCAACTCGCCGGAGGCCAGTTTCGTGATGTCGTTGAGGGTGCCGGCGGCGATCGAGCAGGCGACGGCGTCGGGCAGTTTGGCCAACCGGTCGCGCACGACGGTGACGTTGCCGTAGTCGGCGTACAGCGTGGGGACGCCGGGGAAGATCAGGGGCTCGGCGGCCTGTTGGACGCCCGCCTCACGCAGGGAGTCGAGCACCGCCTCGCCCGCTGCTGCGTAGGTGTTCCCGTCGGCGACCACGAGCACCGGTCGGCCGGGGAACAGGTCCTTGAACATCTGCCCGGTGCGGCGCACCCCGCCCGGGCCGAACTCGATGGCCCGCGTCTCGTCGGCGGATTGCAGCGCGCGCTCGATCAACGACATGGAGGTCCTTTCGCCCGTCGTGACGGGCCGCGTGGCGGTCATCGGGAGCTCACCGTCGCAGGCTCGGGGATGAGTTGGTCGATGCTCTCGACGATGTAGGTGGGACGACGGTCCTCGGGAAGGGCCGAGACGTCGTCGAGGGTTGAGTCGCCGGTGAGCACGAGCGCGGACGCCATGCCCGCGCGGTGCGCCAGTTCGATGTCGGTGCCGAGCCGGTCGCCGACCATCACGCAGCGCGTCGGGTCGACGTCGAGGCCCGCGAGCGCCTGGGCGACCATGCTCGCGTCGGGCTTCCCTACAACCTGGCGGCAGGTGGTGCCGGTGCATGCCTCGATCGCCGCGACCACCGCGGCGCAGTCGGGCTCGCCGCGCCCGCCGGGGAACGGGCAGTACCTGTCGGGGTTGGTGGCGACGAGGAACGCGCGCTTGTGGAACCAGATCGCGTCGAAGGCGATCTGCAGCTTGCGGTACTCGAAGCCTCGGTCGTAGGAGGCGACCACGATGTCGATCTCGTCGGGGTCCTCGCTCATTGCGATCCCGGCGGCCTCGAAGGCCTCGATGAGCGGGCGCTCCGCGATCGGGAACACGACGGCGTCGGGGTGGTTGGTCGTCAGCCAGGTGGTCATGGTGGCGACGGTGTTGGCGATGTCGCCGATCGGGGTGGGCAGGCCGAGGCGCGCGAGCTTCTCGGCGTACTGCGCGGGCGCCTTGGTGGGGTTGTTCGACAGGAAGCGCACGGGGATGTCGCGTCCGCGGAGTTCCTCGATGAGGCGGCGGGCACCGGGGAGGAGGTCCTCGCCCAGGTAGATGGTGCCGTCCAGGTCGAAGAGATAGGCGTCGTGGAATCCGGTCGGGCGACCGAGCGCGATGGTCTCCATGCGTGTCCTTTCGTGAGTGGGGGCCGGGCCGGACGTTGCTTGTCCGGCCCGGCGCCGGTCAGCCGATCAGCGTCCAGGGGCCGTTCTGGCCTCCGGGCTCCTGATTCCGGGTCCACCACTGCGCGCTGTAGCGCTGGGAGCCGTGCACCACGACGTCGCCTGCGGTGAAGATCCTGCTCGGGGTCCAGACGGCAGCGCCGTCGGGGGCCGTGACGATCTCCTGCCATGGACCGTTGGGGTCGCCAGGCTGCTGTCCGCGCGTCCACCAACTGGCCTCCCAGGTGGACCCGTCGAATGGCACCCGGTCGCCTGCGGTGTAGACCGCGTCGCGCTGCCAGGGGTACTCGAAGTCGGCCGTGACGGTCGCGAACGGCGCGTTCGCGTCGCCCGTCCAGCTCTTCAGCGTGATGACGGAGCCCTGTCCGCCCGCAGACTTGGTCTGCTTGGCGATGTAGTACAGGCCGTTGTCGAGGCTCTGGATGCCGACGGAGGCGTCCTGGTTCCAGCCGCGGATCCCGGTGGCGGGATCCTGCAGGCCGTCGTCTGCCAGCGGCAGCAGCAGGCCCTTCTCGCCGCCGAGCCCAGTCAGGGTCTGCATCTTGGGCTTGTCCTTTGCGTCGACCGCGAACATCAGGTAGTTCGGGTACTGCGGCTTGGTGCCCTTGTAGACGCCCATCCACCAGCGCTGCAGGTAGGCGTCGTACTCGAGGTTCTGCACGCCGTAGGTGGTGTTGCCGGTGAAGACGAAGTACTTGCCGTCGACCTTCTTTGGCCCGACGCGGTGTGGGTCGGCCTCGGTGAGGGGACGCTCGAGGGCGGCCCACTTGGAGGTGTCGTACTGCAGCAGGACCTGGTGGTCGTTGTCGACGCGGTCGACGTTCTTGTAGATGCCGTAGGCGACGGTCAGGTACTGCTTGCCGTCGGCTCTGCCGAACTTCGGCCCGAAGGCGGTGCCGTCGATGCCGGAGGAGCCGTAGCGGTGGTCCGGGGTGTTGGCGATGTTGCCGTCGAAGTCGCCGTCGCCGTCCATGTCGGCCGCGTAGTCGTCGACGACCTCCTGCAGGTGCACCGTCGACACGACGTGCGAGTTCTGCGCGTCCATGCCGATCTCATCGATCTTGTCGACGTCGAAGATCGCGATGTAGAACGCCTCGGCGGCCTTGTACTCCAGCGATCCGTAGACGCGTCCGTCGGCGGGGTTGATGTCGAGGTCACCGAGGTGTCCGGTGAAGCCGCCGACGGTGCCGACGACGTTGCCCTGCAGGTCGGTCTTCACCAGCAGCGTGGTGAACGAGTAGTAGATGAAGCCCTTCTCGGCGTCGACGGCGATGCCTTGGACGTGGGACGTTGGCCAGGGGCCGTTGCTCAGTTCGAGTTCGAGCCCGTCGAACGAGTCGGCGGCGGCGGGCTGCGCAGGCGCGATGACGCCCGCAACTGCCAGCGCCGCGCCGAGCAGCAGTCCGAGCAGGCGGCGCTTCGGTGCGCGGCTGCCCGGTCGGTTGGTGGTTCCCATGATCGGTTGGTTCCTCCTGGGGGATGGGGGTGTCCTGATTGGGTAACGCGGGGGCCGACGCCCGATTCCGGGCATGCCAGGGCCAGGGTCGGTCGTGGGGGTCGATCCGTGACGGGATCGGGCACGGTGGGAGCCTGGGGCTCCCGTTCGGTCGCGGTCGCTCGTTCAGGAGCCGAGCGACCGCGACCGGTCATGGGGTGGGGTCAGCCGTTGACCTCGGTGAACACGTCGGTCCACTTCTCGACGATCTCGTCCCGGTGCTCGGTGAGCCATGCGACGTCGCGCTCGACCCACTTGACCTCGGAGGTCACGGGCAGGAACTCGGACTTCACCTCTGCCTTGGTGGTCATCCGGACGGTGCCGACCGCCTCACCGAAGGCCTGCTGACCCTCGGGGCTCATGATGTAGTTGATGACCTTCTTGGCGAGCGGCGCATTCGGGGCGCCCTTGATGACGGCGGTGCTGAACGCCGAGGCGCTGGTGCCGTTGTCGGGGTACTGCAGGCGGATGTTCTCCGCGCCGCTCTTGAGCAGCGAGGCGATGCCGTCCTCGTAGGTGAGGCCGACGACGTACTCGCCGTCCTCGACGCTCGCGAACGCGGCGGACGAGGAGCCCGCGATGACGATGTCATTCTCGAGCAGGCCGCGGATCATCTTCCAGGCCTCGTCGGAGTCGTTGCCGTAGACGGCCATGATGTTGGACAGGTTGTTCCACGCCGACGACGAGGACGTCGGGTCGGCCATCACGATCTTGCCCTTGAGCTTGGGATCGAGGAGGTCCTCGTAGCTCGTGATCGACAGGCCGAGTTCCTTCTCCAGGTTGTTGTTCACCGCGAAGGCGACGCTGGAGAGGTGGTCGACGTTGTAGAAGCCGTTGGGCGACTTGTACTGGTCCTGCACGTCGCCCTCGTGGTCGGAGAGCCAGTGCTCGAAGATCGCGGAGTGCTTGTCGCCGTCGGCGGTGTCGAGGCCGCCCCACATCATGTCGCCCTGCGGCTTGCCGGACTCGGACTGGATGCGGGTGGTGAGTTCGCCTGCGCTGCCGTTGACGATCTCGATGGAGATGCCGGGGAACTTCTCCTCGAGGAGCCCCTGGAGGACCTCGAGGTCGTTCTCCGTCATGGACGAGTACAGGACGAGATCCATGTTCTCGGGCTGGTCGCTGCTGCCACCGCCCGCGGTGTCGCCGCCTCCGCCGCCGCATGCGGCGAACGCGAGGCTCGCCGCAAGCGCGGTGCCTGCCGCGATGAGCTTCTTGAAGGACATCTGTTTCTCCTAGTGGTGGGTGTTGACGTGGTCGTCGTTGACGGGGTGGTTGGGCTACATCTGGATGTCTTCCTCCGCGGTGAAGCGGAGATAGATCAGCAGGATGACGGCGGTGAGGACGGTGAGGATCGCCGAGAAGGCGCAGGCCAGGCCGTAGTTGCCGCGGGAGATGGCGACGTAGGCGGACATCGTCAGCGTGATCGTCTTATTGTTGTAGAGCAGGATCGCGCTGGACATCTCGGTGACGATCGACACGAAGCTGAGGATCGCGCCGGAGGTGATGCCCGCGGCCATCATCGGGGTGGTGATCCGGAAGAAGGTCTTCATCTTCGAGGCGCCGAGGCTGCGGGCGGCCTCCTCCGCGGAGATCGGGATGTGCATCAGCGTGGCCGTCGCCGAGCGGATCGTGTACGGCATGCGTCTGATCACCAGCGCGATGATGATGATGGTGGCGGTGCCGGTCAGCGCGAGCGGCGGGCTGTTGAAGGCGAGCACCAGGCCGATGCCGATCACGGCTCCGGGCAGGATGTAGGGGATCATCGACAGCGTGTCGATCAGGTTGTTGGCGAAGTTGGCGCGCCGCACCACCAGGTAGGCGATCAGCACCGACATCACGATGATGATCGCGAGCGACGCGAACCCGAACCACAGCGTGTTCCAGGTGGAGCGCCACAGAAGGCGCGAGGCGGCGGCCTGGTAGTTGTCGAAGGAGTACCCGGGCAGGAACTTGCCCGAGTTCGAGTTCCGGAACGACAGGTAGATGATGTAGAGCTGCGGGAGCACGCCGAGCGCGACGAGGCCGTACATGTAGATGTACATCAGGACGCCGCCGATGCCGCGCGGCTTCTTCTTGTCGACGGGGCGGCTCGCCTTGATGGAGAAGTTGAACTTGCTCGTCGCGTACTTCTGGATCAGGAACACCGCGGCGGTGACCAGGACGCCGATCACGCCGATCGCGGCCGCGAAGTTGTGGTTCTGGCCGGTCTCGCCGAGGTACTGGTTATAGATCTCGACGGTGAAGGTGCGGTAGCCCTCGCCGATCAGCAGCGGTGTGCCGAAGTCGGCGAAGGCGCGCATGAACACGAGCAGCGACGCGGCGAGCACCGTCGGCATCGTGAGCCGGATCATGACCTGCCAGACGCGCTTGAGGCCAGTGCTTCCCATCATGGAGGCGGCCTCGAGCAGCGACGAGTCGATGGAGCGGAAGGCACCGTTCATGTAGACGCTGACAAGCGGGAACAGCTTGAGGCTGAGCACGAAGACGATGCCGCCGAAGCCGTAGATCGAGCCGACCGGGATGAACGGGAGGAACGTCTCGAGGAACTGGGTGACGAGACCGCCACGGCCCATCAGCAGGATCCAGGAGTAGGCGCCGATGAAGGGGGCCGACATGCACGACAGGACCGCGCCGACGAACAGGAACTTGGCGCCGCGCAGCTTGAAGTAGGTGTAGAAGTACGAGAACGGGATGCCGATGGCGAGCGAGACGAGCGTGACGGCGATGCTCAGCACGAAGCTGTTGCGGATGGTGCCGAGGTAGTAGGTCTTCGACAGGAACTGGACGAAGTACTTCCAGGTGAAGCCGCCGTCGCCGTCGATGACCGATTCCTTGAGCACGCCCCAGAGGGGATAGACGAGGAACAGCCCGAAGACGCCCAACATGAACAGCGTGACGAAGGTCCACACGTCGGGACGGAGGAGGCGCGACTTGGTGCGCACCCCGTCCTGGGGAACAGACAGGATGGTCACGATGCGACCGCCTCGGCGCCCTCGGAGACGGCGCGCTGGGCCTTGCCAGGCCAGCCGAGCAGGTTGCGCTCGCCGTCGGCGGTGTAGACGTTGATCTTGCGGACCTTGAGGTCGAGGAAGACCTGGGTGCCCGGCTCGAGCAGCCCCTCGATCTCCGACTCCTCGATGACCTCGACGGTGGTGCCGTCGTTGAGGTTGAGGACGTGATGGGTGTTGAGGCCAAGGAAGATCGAGTGGTCGACCGTCGCGGGGATGCCCGTGGTGGCGGTGCGGTCGAGGACGAACTGCTCGGGTCGGACGGAGACCTGGACGGCGCCCGCGACGCCCGGCTCGTCGACGATGCCGGGGACCACGAACTGGCCGCCGGCGACGGAGACGATGGCCTCGCCGTCGCGGAAGACGAGTTCGGCGGGCAGCACGTTGGAGCGGCCGATGAAGGTCGCGACGAACAGGTTGCTCGGGCGGTGGTACAGCTCGGGCGGGGTGCCGAGTTGCTGGATGATGCCGTCCTTCATGACCGCGATGCGGTCGGAGACGGCCATCGCCTCCTCCTGGTCGTGCGTGACGTAGACGGTGGTGGTGCCGACCTCGCGCTGGATCTGGCGGATCACGTCGCGCATCTCGATGCGGAGCTTCGCGTCGAGGTTCGACAGGGGCTCGTCCATCAGGAGGACGTCGGGGTTGGTGACGAGCGCGCGGGCGAGCGCGACGCGCTGCTGCTGGCCGCCGGAGAGCCGGTCGGGCATCTGGTCGGCCCAGCGGTCGATCTGGACGAGCTTGATGTACTCCTCGGCCTTCTCGCGGATCTGGTCCTTGGGGAACTTCATGTTGCGAAGGCCGAACTCGACGTTCTTGCGGACGCTGAGGTGCGGGAAGATCGCGTAGTTCTGGAAGACCATGCCGATCCGGCGCTTCGACGGCTCCATGTCGTTGATGCGGGTCTCGTTGAAGTAGAAGTCGCCGCCTTCAATGGTGTTGAAGCCGGCGATCATGCGCAGCATGGTCGTCTTGCCGCAGCCCGAGGGGCCGAGCATGGTGAAGAACTCGCCCGGCTGGATGTCCAGCGAGAGGCCCGGGATGATCGTGGTGTCGCCGTACTTCTTGACGGCGTCCCGGATCTTGATGTTGATGCTCACTGAAGCGCTCCACTCCACTTGAGGGTCGTGATCGGCGACCCGGCGTGCAGGGGCGAGGTGCCCTGAGGTCCGCTGAGCTGGTGAGGTGCCGACACGGTTGACCCTCCTTGGTCTTCGGTTGGATGAATGGGGCAGTTCGTCCTGCCCGACGTTCGATGACAGTACGCGTCGATCGCAGGCCTCCTCATTGGCTAGTTGGGCTCCCTGCTCATCTGAGCAATAACTAATCGGTAACGCCCGACCGGGTTGGGTCGGGCGCTCGGTGAGGGTCTGCGTTTGAGCATGTTTGGTTGCTCGTTGCTGATCGCGCCCTGTATGCACGATCAAATCCGCATCGAGTTACCAGACATGCTCAAGGTCGGGCCCACACGGAGCTCACCCCGGCTCGCAGTAGGGTCGGGGACGGCGCGGGTTCAGCCTCCGGCGCGCTCCGAGTGGTGGAACGCGGTCACGGGCGGGAGGTCGAGCAGGGCGGACGCGAGTTCGACGTCGACGACCAGGTCCGTCAGGATCCCGGAGCGGCACACCGACCGCACGGCCTGCGCCTTCAACGGGTCGGCAGCGGCCGCGATCACCCGTCCGATCCGCGCCAACTGGCGAGGGGTGATGTTGACGGTGTGCCGCCACAGGTTCGTGTCGACGGTGTGGCCGTCTGCGGCGAACAGCGAGCCCTGCACCTCGCCGACGGCGCCCGATTGGACGACGCGCTCGATGACTCTTTCGGGGACGGCGGAGTAGGCGATCGAGATGGGGGTCGGCACGACGGCGCCGATGCCGACGACGGCGGTGGTGAGGCGGTCGAAGTCGGCCACCACCGAGGCGACGTTCGGGTGCCTGCGCACCGCGACGGCCTGGCGCGCGTCGTCGATGAAGAAGGGCGCCCGGATCACGCGTGCGGCGCCCCCCGTCAGCGCCATGGTGCGGCGGGTCAGGGTCGCCGCGGAGTTGTTGACGTCGCCGCCGAACTTGCCCGAGAGCTGGACGATCTCGACGAGCGGCAGGTGCTCGAGGTCGTCGAACATGGTGTTGAGCGTGCGGCCCCAGCCGATGCCGAGGACCTCACCGTCGTCGAGTTGCTCCTGCAGGACGATGCCGGTGGCGCGCCCGACGGCGGCCCGCACGTTCTCGATCTCGCCGTAGACCTCGACGACCGATGCGCTACGCAGGCCGAGGTGTTCGGCGAGTCGCTCGGACAGTTCGGGCAGCGGCAGGCCGCTGTTGACCGTGATGGAGACGATCCCGAGTTCGCGGGCCTCGTCGAGGTACCGGGCGACCTTGAACCGGGAAATGCCGAGTTCGTCTGCGACCTGGATCTTGGCCTTGCCCTCGATGTGGAAGGCCTTGGCGACCTGCATCAGGAGCCGCCGGTGCCCTGCCGCGTTGACGTCGCGGGAGCGGGGCCGGCCGATCGGAGCGAGCCGCTCATCCTCCGGGCTGGGACGGGTCGTCACGGATCACGCCTTTCTGGCCTTTTCACCTGACGTCGATGATTCTGTGCACACTACCCCCTCCCCGCGGATGGCCGCCCACCCCTCCCCGCCACGCTCGGGGTACGACGTCAGAGCCAACACTCTTTCTGCCGTGTTCCGCGTCGTGATCGCGTCAGGTGAGCCGTGCGAACACCGCCGTGGCCCGAGCGCGGTCGCCGCCGATCCCTGTGCCGACGGATGCACGCCTCGTCGCCTACCGTTGCGGTGTGACCGACTTCACCCGTCTCGACGATGCCATCCTCACCACCCTTCGCGCGGGAGTGACAGAACTGCGCTCGGCCGAACCCACGCTGGCGCTCGTCGCGTGCGGGCTCGTCGAGGACCTCACGGGTTTCTTCATCGCGGGCGCCGACACCGAGTGGCTCGCCGAACTCGACGATTCTGGGGAACTCGCCTGGCTGCCCTCGGAGTGGCCGCTGAGCGCCGAAGACCCGACGGACACGCCGCCCGGTCGTGTGACGAGTGCGATCTGGGAGCTCGTCGAGGACCTCCCCGACGACGATGGCGATGACTACTCGCCCACGTACGACGCGCTGCGCGTCGACTATGTCGACCGCATCGTGCGCGCGTTGCAGATCATGCGCGAGGCCGGCGAACTGAGGCGCGTCGATGGTGGCGAGCTGTGGGTCTGGCTGCACGCCGCCGACGCCTACGACGAAGACCTCGACGATGTGACGTTCGCGCGCCTGCACGACGCCGAGACGGCCGCCGCCTTCGCGACCAGATTCGACGGCGGCCACGATGCACTCGTCGGGCGGCTCATCAACCGGCCCTCCTCACCCGAGCATCCGATCGGCTGACCTCACGTTCGGTTTCGGCGGATCGCCGAGACGCGGTTAGGGTGCTGAGGCATGAGCACACCTGGGTTTTCGGCCGTCCTGTTCGACTGCGACGGGATCCTGGTGAACTCGGAACCCATCACCAACTCGGTGCTGCGCGAGATGCTGCACGAACTCGGTTGGGAGATCTCCGAGGAGGACTGCATCCGCCACTTCGTGGGCACGTCGTTCATCGACGAGTGGGAGATCATCCACGAACACACCGGCTACCGCATCGACCACGACTGGATCCTTGGCTTCCGGGAGCGACGCAACGCCGCCCTGGTCGCCCGGCTGGAGCCCGTTGCGGGCGCCGTCGACGCCGTCAGGAGCATCGCGGAGCGCTTCCCCGTGGCGTGCGTCTCGGGGGCGGACCGCGGCAAGATCGACATGCAGCTGGCGATGGCGGGGCTGACCGAAGTCTTCGGCGACCGCGTCTTCAGCGGCATGGAACTGCCGCGCTCGAAGCCGGCACCCGACGTGTACCTGGCCGCGGCCTCGGCGATGGGGATCGACCCGACGACGGCGGCGGTCGTCGAGGACTCGTCGTCCGGCGTCCGTGCTGGTGTGGCGGCGGGTGCGACCGTGTTCGGTTACGCCCCCGGGGAGCCGACCTACCTCTCCCCCGACGAGCTGACGGCGCTCGGCGCGGCGGCCGTCTTCGACTCGATGGACGCGCTCCCAGGCCTGGTCTCCGTTGGTCGCCCGGCCGCGTAGCTCGCCCGCAGCCACGACGCCTGCCCCAAGGGGTAGGTGCCTTGCTAGGTGTACTGACCGGTCACGTTGATCAGTCTGGATTCTCAAGGCGTCGCACGGTTTCGATGTGGTCCGCCAGTTCGCCGTCACTGAGGGGCGGCAGTCGGAGGAACCATCGGAAGAGGAGAGGAGCTAGCAGAAGCTCTGTGGCTTGTTCTGGATTGGCGAAGCCGTCTGCAGCGACCAGGCGGGCGAACTGCTGTTGCTGGGGCTGGAACAGCGCGGTGTGGAACTGATGGGCGATCGCCTCGTCGCTCTGGATCGCAGCGGTCAACATCCGCAGCAGTGAGGCTCGCGGTTCTGACACGAGCTCGGTGCTGGTTGCCTTCATGGCCCCAAACAGGTCCGGGTGGCTGACGAGGGGTTCAGCCGCGGCCGATTCCGCCGCCAGGGCGTCGAACAGGAGTGCATGGATCGAGGGCCATGTGCGGTAGAGCGTCTGTTTGCCGACACCAGCTTCGGTAGCGATGCCTTCCATGGTCAGGGCGTTCGGGCCGCCACGCTCGGCGAGGTGCAGGACGGCCGCGAACACACGCGCGGCGGTAGTGGGGCGGGCCATGCCCTCAGTATAGAAACGAGACGAAGCGTCTCGTTTGGTGGTTGACTGGGCCCATGACGACAGCGAACACTTGGTTCATCACCGGCGCGAGCAGTGGTCTCGGCCTTTCCTTGACTCAGCGGGTGCTGGCCGCAGGCCATCGTGTCGTGGCCACGAGCCGCCGAGGTGCGCTGCCTGTGCAGCACCCGTCTCTGACCGTGTTGCGCCTGCACCCGGCCGATCGGGGTGAGTGCCGGCGAGCCGTCGAGGAAGTTTACGAGGTCGCAGGCCGTCTCGACGTCCTGGTGAACAACGCGGGCTACGGCCTCGTTGGCGCCGTCGAGGAGGTCAGCGAGGAGCAAGCGAGGGCGATCCTTGACGTCGATCTCCTGGGGCCCTTGTGGCTCACGCAGGCGGTGCTCCCGCTGATGCGCGCTCAGGGCAGGGGCCACATCGTGCAGATCTCCTCGACCGGCGGGGTAGGCGCCATGCCGATGCTCGGTCTCTACAACGCCGCAAAGTGGGGTCTTGAGGCCTTCACCGAGTCCTTGGCAGGCGAGGTCAGGTCCATGGGCGTGCGAGCCACCCTCGTCGAGATCGGCGCCATGGATACCCAGTGGGCGACCTCGGGGATGCAGTTCAGTGCTCCGCTTCCTGGCTACGACGAGTTGCGCCAGCGGCTCTTCGGAACCTCCGTCGTGCCGTGGCCGAGCGAGCCCGGGGCCACAGGAGGCGGCTCGACTCCGGAGGCCATAGCCGAGGCGATCCTTGCCCACGTGAACGCGGAAGAAGGGCCACTGCGACTGGTCCTCGGCGAAGGCGCCGCCGACCAGATCCGAATGGTCCTCGATCAACGCCAGCGCGACTATGCGCTTCAGCCGGGATTTCAGGCCGAGAGTTGACCGGCGCTCTACGGCCGACTCCGCCCATCAGCCGCCGTTCTCACGGTTGACCAACGTCTCAGTACAGCTAGAGGCGGACGCCGATCTTCTCGAACGCCGTGCGGAAGATGGTGATGCCCTCGAGACCAGGGAACTTCTGAACCCGCTGATCGAGCTTGTCCAATTCCTCGCCGTGGTCCTCGAACAGGTGGCGCATCACATGCTTGATCTCGCCGTCGTCCATGATTCCCGAGCCGACCGGGTTCCACACCTTCGTCATCACGAATCGCACGATCTTCTGGGCGCGGGTCGACTCCTCAAGCTTCGCCCTCGCCTGCGTCGTGTAGAACGCGACGTGCCTGGTCTCCTGCTTCGCGATCCGCTCCAGAAGCGGAGAAAGGACCGGGTGATGCTGCATGTCGGCCATCCGCCGGTAGGCCGCGACGGCCGACAGTTCGTTGGCCGCACCCCACGTCATGTGGACGGCGATGAAGTCGTCGCCGACCAGGTTCGACCCGGTCGCCTGCTTCACCGGGCCCATCGCCAACTGCCAGCCCAGCTTGATCCGCTTTGCCTTCAACTCGTCGTAGTCGACGTGAATGCCGTGCTTCTTCAGCACCGCGGACAGCGCCTCGCCGTGCCAGAACTCCTCGCGGTTCCACGTCGTCATGAAGCCGCGCGCCTCGTCCTCGCGGTGCGACCTGGTGACGAGCAGGTCCCGCAGGTAGCAGGACGTGTGGTATTCGACGTCGCACATGTACCTCAGCGACCGCAGCGTCTCGGCATCAAGCGGCTGCTCGTCGAAGATGTCGAGGTCGAGGTCTTCCCACCGGACCCGGTCAGAGGTCTCGGCGTACTTTTCAAGGTCGAACGCCACGGCGTTCCTTTCTCGACAGGAATCCCGGGGTCGGGGCGATCGCGCCCCAGAAGGGCGTGGGACGCTCCATCAGCAAGCGCCGTAGGTCGGCGTCGGCACTCTCGAATGCTGCCTGATCTTCGGGGGTGCGGAAGATCGACGCGAGCGCCCTCTCCTCGTCGGGATCGGCGACGCCGACGACCCGGAAGGGGCGCCATCCCGATTGCAGGTGCCAGCGCGCCATCCGCGCCTCCTGTGGGGAGCGCGTGATGCGGGCGGAGGCCTCCAGCCGGAAGAAGCGCACGATCTCATCCCGACGATCGACGACCTCCTGCACGACCCGGGCGGCCTCGCCTTCCAGCCGAGGTATGAGCGATCGATATGCGGCCTGCATCGTGGCCTCCTGGACGGCGATCCTGGCCATCTGGCCTGCGGCGACCGACTCTCCGACGAGGGAGGTCCACACCGGGACGACGATCGGCAGGACCCGCTCGTCGTACCAGGAACGTAGCCTCGCGCCGAGCCGGGCGCGTTCAAACGGCTCGGGCAGCGGCTCACCGTTCGCCGTCAACAGATCACGAACCGCGTGGGCCAGCCACAACCGCTCGTACGCCCATGTCGCGACGAAGGCCGTGATCCTCCCCTCGTTGCCCGTCCAACTGGCGAGCAGGGCGCGCGTCTCCGACAGCGCGGCGCTCTCGATCCGCCAGAGGAACGCGAGGTCGTCTCGCACGTCACCGGTGATGCCGGTGAGCTTCGCCTTGGCGATCCCGAGCCTGCCCCGCGCGTCACGCGTGTACGCAGCAACATCGAAGTCGGTGAAGAGTGTCAGGGGCCGGCCCGCGATGGAATGGAGTCTTCCGTCGCGGTAGCCGGGCAGGCTGGACGCGTCGCGTCCCGAAACCTTCGTCGTCACGGCTTCTTGATTCCTCCGACCGGTCGTGGTGGTACCAGGGTAGCCATTTGCGACCGACGCGCGACCCCCTGATCCGGGGAAGAGACACCGCCCAGATCCTTGATCAACGACTCGGACCGTTCGCTGGCTCGCCGCTCGACGCCATGGTCGTCGAGATAGCTGTAGGCGCACTCGTCAAAGACGCCTGTCGGACGGTAACCGAGCCGCAGATACAGCCCACGGGCGGCCTGGTTGTCGTCCTCGACGGCAAGCACCGTCCGGGCGACGCCCCGCGCCGACGCCAAGCGCTCGGCGTGATCGATCAGCCCTGTTCCGATGCGCGCCCCGCGGTGCCCGTCGCGGACGTGCAGGTGGTTGATCTCGACGGCGTCGGGATGCGCGGTGCGCGCGGCGGCTCCGACGCAGCCCTCCCACTGGACCAGTGCCACGCCGACAGGGTCGTCGTCGAGCCAGGCTGCGAGGAAGGTCGCCTCCCCGGCGGCCGCCCTGGCCGCGTGCCCATCCCAGACGTCGTGGGCAGGCCAGCGGGAGCCAAGCGCCGCGAGGTCCTCGGCCGACACGGGCCTCACGTCGGCGGTCACACGACCCCGACCGGTAGGCGATCACCACGAGTTGGGCGCGGTCGCGGGCGCCCAGTTTGGTCAGGATGTTGCCGACGTGGGTTCGCGCGGTGGCCTTGCTGATCACCAGTCGCTGCGCCAGTTCGTCGTTGTTGAGGCCCTCCGCGACGAGCGTCAGTACCTCGCGTTCGCGTTCGGTCAGCTCGTCGAGTCGCGGGTGGCGGGCACCGACCCGCGGCGCCTGGCCGGGGCGGGCGAAGGTCCCGATCACGCGGGTGGTGACGCGCGGGGACAGCAGCGAGTCACCCGCCGCGGCCGCACGGACGGCGCGCAGGATCTCGTCGGGGTCGGCGTCCTTGATCAGGAACCCCGCGGCGCCCGCCTCGAGAGCGGCGAAGACGTACTCGTCCAACTCGAAGGTGGTCAGCATCACGACCCGGACCCCCTCGCAGGCAGCGTCGGCGACGATCAGGCGCAGGGCGGCCAGCCCATCCAGCACCGGCATCCTGATGTCCATCAGGACGACGTCGGGGCGAAGGGTCGAGGCAAGGTCGACGGCCTGTCGACCGTCCTCGGCCTCCGCGACGACCTCACAGTCGGGCTCTGACGAGATGAGGGCCCTCAGGCCCATCCTGACGAGGGGCTGGTCGTCGGCGATCACGACGCGGATACTCACGCCGCCTCCCCGGCCGGGAGCAGCGCGTCGACGGTGAACCCGTCGGCACCCGCGTCGAGCAGCAGCGTGCCGCCGAGCGCGTCGACCCGCTCGCGCATGCCGGTCAAGCCGCCGCCGAGCACGATCGGTCCGGTCACCGCACGATCGCTGTGCACCCGGACGGCGAGGGACTCCTCGCGTTGGGCGACGGTGACGGCGATCCTGGCCCCAGGCGCGTGCCGGAGGGCGTTGGTCAGGGACTCCTGCACGATGCGGTGCGCGACGGCCTGGACGCTCGGCGCCACCGGGTCCCGCCCCTCGTCGAGGCGCAGTTCGACCGGTACCCCGGTCGCGCGGACCTGGTCGACGAGGGCGGCAATGGCACCAAGGTCGGGCGTGGGTGCGAGGGGCGCGTCGTCCTCACGGAACACGCCGAGCGTTCGCCGCACCTCCGCGAGGGCGTCCTTTGAGGTGGCACGGATCGCCTCAAGACTCTCGCGGGCCTGCGCGGGGTCGTCGTCGAGCACCTTGAGCGCGACGCCAGATTGCAGCGTGATCAGCGACAGGGAGTGGCCGACGACGTCGTGGATGTCGCGGGCCAGGCGCAACCGCTCCGCGTGCGCGACGCGTTCGAGTTCATCGCGGCGCCGCTGTGCCCGCTCGGCGTGGCGGTTGTGGACGGCGAGAGCCACGCCCACCGGCAAGAGGGTCCAGGCGAGCATCGTCACGACCGTGAACCAGTGCCGCAGGTCGAACGGCGCGCCGGCCGCGAACGCCGGAATGAGCAGGAGTGCCCACGGCCACCTGGATCGCAGTTCATGGACCCTGAAGAACCCGATCGACGCGATCACTGCGACGAACACCGCCCCAACCGGCGCGCCTCCGGAGACGAGGTAGATCGCGAGTCCGGCCACCGCCACGAGGTAGCCGACGAGCGTGCGGCGGGCCGCGACCCCTCCCGCGCTGAGCGCGACGCCGACCCAAGCGAGCCCGCTGAGCGGGACCATCCGGGGTCGACCCTCACCGAACGGCTTGTGGCCGGGTTCGAAGCCCTCAAGGCGGAATGTCTGGGTGATGCTCCACGCCATCACGAGGACGGCGACGACGGCGAGCGTGAGCAGCGCGTCAACCGCCCATTGTCGGCGGGTCTCGGATCGGGGATGCACCCCCTCAGCCTACGCAGCCGCACCTGCTGACGGCTCGTCTCGGGGGATGACCTTCTCCCTACGTCACCTGACGTAGGGGCGGCCCGTCAAGATCGTCGCGCAGGCCGATGAACGCGAGGACGCGAAGGCGAAGACTTGTGGTCATGCAACTTCTACTGGAACTGCCCCAGCACGGGGCTCACGCAATGGGTCCGATGCTCTTCGGTCTCATGATGTTCAAGGCGCTGCTGTTCGGCCTCCTGATCTTCGCCGTCATCAAGTTGGTGAAGCATCGTCGCCTCGGCCCGGTCGGCTTCGCCCCACGCGGCGCAGGACCCGCTGGCGGTCACCCGCACGGCTGGGCCGCGCACCGTCCCGCGGAGGACGCCGCCTTCGACACCCTGCGGATGAGGCTCGCCAACGGCGACATCACGCCGGAGGAGTACCTGGAACGCTCGTCGGTGCTGCGGACACCGCAGGAACCGCGCGAGTAAGGGTCAGCCATGTTCTTCGTGATCGCGATCGCCGTGTTCCTCATCGCGCTGCAGCACCGAGGAAGCATCGGCCCCTTCCGCTGGCTGGGCACCCCGGTCGCGGCAGCGCCCCAGCCCACCGCCATCGACTCGGCCGAGGGCGTGCTCGCCCGACGCCTGGCCGACGGCGACCTCAGCCCCGACGAGTACCTGGAAAGGGCGGCCCTGCTGAAGGACCGCTGACCACCCATCCAATCAACGGCCCGGAGAACACCTCCGGGGCCGTGCTCTGCGTTCGGCGCAGCACTTCCCAACCCGAGCCGATCCCGGATCTGTCGGCGGCGGTCGGTACGGTGGTCCCCACAGGTCGTCGAGGCAGGGAGGGTCATGGCCGAGCAGCGTGACACCGTAGGACTGGTGGCCGGGACGAGCGACTCGACGCCGCTGAAGTTCAGCGTCGCCGTCGGCCCGGATGCCTACCTTCAACTCGACGACGTCGTCACCACCGAGCGCGTCGTCCCCGGCGTCGGCCCCGTCCGTACTTCCGGCGTCGTCACCCAGGTCGTCGCGCGCCACGAGGGCGCCAGCTTCGGCTCAGACGCGTTCCTGATCGCCGACGGAGTGCTTCCCGCCATCACGCAGGAAATCGCAGAGGTCACCACCACGCGGGTCGACCCAGAGGTCTACGTCCCGCCGCTGCCGGGCGTCGCGGCGACCCGCGCGACGGGCGCCCAACGCGACCGCGCGCTCTACTTCGACTCGATGGACAAGAAGGTCGTCGTTGGCCTCGGCAGGGACGGCGCCCCCGTCTACGTCAACCTCGACTTCCTCGACGGCACCCGCGGCGCGCACGTGTCCATCTCCGGCATCTCCGGGGTCGCGACCAAGACCAGCTTCGCGCTGTTCCTGCTCCACTCGCTGTTCGCCTCCAAGGTGCTCCGCGAGCGAGCGCTTTCGGCGAAGGCGCTGATCTTCGCCGTCAAGGGCGAAGACCTGATGTTCCTCGACAAGCCCAACGCAAAGCTCGACGACTCCATGCGCGCGCAGTACGCGCGGCTCGGGCTGCCCGCCACGCCCTTCGACTCGGTGCAGTTCTTCGCTCCCCCGACCCCCGGCGACACCACCGGACGCCCGCACGTGGCGGGCCGCACCAGCGGCGTCGATGCGTTCTGGTGGACGCTCGCCGAGTTCTGCCAGAAGGAACTGCTCCCCTACGTCTTCGCCGACGCCGAGGACGACCGCAACCAGTACACGCTTGTCATCCACCAGGTCGCGGCCCAACTGCGCCGCGAGGCCAAGGCAGCGGGGGTCGACGGCGCCGTCTCGATTGGCGGCACCCAGCTTCGCACCTACGCCGAGTTGGTCGAGTTCATCGCCGACCGCCTGCAGGACGATACCACCAAGGCCGACTGGGCTGGCGCGGCCACGACGGCGGGCTCGGTCAACGCGTTCATCCGACGACTGCGCTCCTCACTGAAGGCTCTCGGCCCCATCATCCGCGGCGACCTCGCGTCGCGCCCCGGCCAGCGCCAGGTCTCCACCGCGAACAGCCGGGTCACGGTCGTCGACCTGCACAACCTGCCCGACCGGGCCCAACGCTTCGTGGTCGGCGTCGTGCTGCGCGCCGAGACGGAGGCGAAGGAGCGCGCCGGCGCAGGCGGGCTGCTCTTCACGATGCTCGACGAGTTGAACAAGCACGCGCCCCGCGAGGGCAACTCCCCCATCAAGGAGGTGCTGCTCGACATCGCCGAGCGAGGCCGCTCGCTCGGCATCATCCTGATCGGCGCGCAGCAGACCGCCTCCGAGGTCGAGCGCCGGATCGTCTCGAACTCGTCGATCCGCATCGTCGGCCGCCTCGACCCTGCCGAGGCGGGCCGCCCCGAGTACGGCTTCCTTCCCACCTCGCAGCGGCAGCGCGCCACCCTCGCCAAGCCGGGAGCGATGTTCGTGGCGCAGCCCGAACTGCCGGTTCCGCTCGCGGTCGAGTTCCCGTTCCCCGCCTGGGCGACGCGCCAGTCGGAGATGGCGCCCGAGTCGAGCGGGCCGATCAACATCATGTCCCGGATGGCGCGCGACGCCGACCCCGCGCCCTTCTAGGAGACCGGTGAAGTTCCTCCACACCGCCGACTGGCACGTCGGCAAGACCCTCAAGGGCCGCAGCCGACTGGAAGAGCAGCAGGCGGTCCTCGCCGAGATCATCGACATCGCCGTCCGGGAACAGGTCGACGCGGTGCTGATCGCGGGCGACCTCTACGACAGCGCCGCCCCCAACGCAGAGGCGCAGCGACTCGTCAACGGCGCCCTCCTCAAGCTGGTCGGCGAGGGCATCGAGGTCGTCGTGATCGCGGGCAACCACGACCACGCGCGCACCTTCGAGGCGCTGCGCCAACTGATGGCGGCGGCTGGCATCGAGTACACCGGTCGGGTCCGCGCGGCTGACGATGGCGGCGTGCACCGCTTCACGGCCAGGTCGACCGGGGAGGAGGCGGTCGTCGCACTCGTCCCCTTCATCACCCGGCGCCACATCATCGGCACCGAGGAGATCGTCACCGGCACGCCCTCGGAGAACGCGGGCCAGTACGACCAGTCGGTCCGCGACATCATCGCAGCCCTTGCGACATCGTTCGGGCCTGACACCGTCAACATCGTGATGGCGCACCTGACGTGCACCGGCGGGGTGATGGGCGGCGGCGAGCGCGAGGCCCAGTCGATCTTCGAGTATCACGTGTCCGCCTCCGCGTTTCCGATCACCGCGCACTACGTCGCTCTTGGCCACCTGCACCGCCGCCAGCAGATCCCGGCCCCCGCACCCGTGCACTACTCAGGCGCGCCGCTGGCGGTCGACTTCGGCGAGCAGGAGAACACGCCAGTGGTGTGTCTCGTCGAGGCCACCCCGTCGACGCCCGCCCGCGTGACCGACATCCCCATCACCGCGGGCAAGCGGCTGCGGACGGTCTCCGGCACGGTCGAGCAACTGCTCGCCTCCGTCGAGGACTACGGCCAGGACTACCTGCGCGTCGTCGTCGAGGAACGCACCAGGGCGGGCCTGCGCGACGAGGTCCTCGACGCGCTGCCCAACGCGCTGGAGGTGCGCATCCACCCCGACTTCGCCCAGACCCAGCCGCAGCACACGGCGCAGAACACCAGCCGCTCCCCGCGCGACCTGTTCGCCGCCTACTGCGAGGAGACGGGCATCGATGATCCTCGCCTGCTGGCGCTGTTCTCCGACCTGCTCGACGAGACGACGGCGGCCTCCTGATGCGCCCCGTCCGCCTGGAGATGAACGGTTTCGCGTCGTTCCGCACCGAGACCACCGTCGACTTCGACGGCGCAGACTACTTCGCGCTCGTCGGCCCGACCGGTGCTGGCAAGTCGACCGTGATCGACGCCATGGTGTTCGCCCTCTACGGCTCCGCGCCGCGCTGGGGTCGCGCCACCGCCATCCAGTACGCGCTGGCCCCCACGGCCACCTCCGCCACAGTCCGGCTCGTCTTCGACGTCGGCGCCGAGCGCTACCAGGTGGCGCGCGAGGTGCGCCGTGTCGGCCAGTCCATCCAGCAGCGCAGCGCCGTCCTGGAACGCTTCGACGACCCGGCCAAGACCGCCGCCACCAGCGACGAGGTCGACGTGGTCGCCTCCGAGGTGCGCGACGTGACGCCCGCCGTCGAGGAACTCCTCGGGCTGTCCTTCGACGACTTCACCAAGGCCGTCGTGCTCCCGCAGGGCCGGTTCGCCGAGTTCCTCAACGCGACGGTCGGCGAGCGTCAGGACATCCTCCTCAAACTGCTCGGTGCCCACCAGTACGACATCGTGATGCGCGCCGCAGGCTCGCGCCGAGCCGCCGCGAACTCCGACGTCCTCACAGCGGAAGCGCGGATCGGCGACCTCGGGGGCGCGACCCAGGAGGCGATCGACGAGGCACGCGCCCGCGTCGAAGACTTCCGACTCCTCGACGACCGGATCACCGCGCTGCAGGCCTCGCTCGACGGCGCCAGGAGCACGGCGCACAAGGCGTCCGACGCGCTCACCTCTGCCGCTGCCGACGTGACGCGACTCTCCGCCGTCCGGATCCCAGACGGCCTGACGGGCCTTGCGGCCCGGTCGACCCAGGTGCGCGCCGAGGCCGAACGGCTGACCTCCGAGGCCACCGCGGCCGAGGCCACCTATGGCGAGGCCCGCGCGGCGCTCGAGGCTGGCGGGAACCGCTCACAGTTGGAGCGCCTGCGCGACCAGTGGGTCGAACTGGCGACCCTCACAGCGACACTGCCCGACCTGCAGACCCAGTCCGCCGAGGCACAGTCCCGCGCCACCGAGGCAGCCGTCGCACGGTCGGCGGCAGAGGCGGCGTGGTCCGAGGCGTTCGCCGCCGAAGCGGAGGCCGGTCAGGCGCTCGCCGCGGCCGGCTCCGCCGTCCAGGCGGCGGAGGATCGGCGGGCGCGGATCGCCGCCGTCGAGGCCCCTGACGGGCTCGACGACCTGGCCCAGCGACTCGACGCCGCCTCCGACGCGGTGCGCGCCGCGGGCGACGCGTTCGACGCCGCCGAGTCTGCCGAGGACGACGCCCGCGAGGCGCTGCGCACGGCAGGTGAACCCGTCGACCTGTCCCAGACGATCGCCCGGTGCGACGCGGCCATCGCGGCGTCGGCAAGGGTCGACGACCTGACCGCCCGAGCCGGCGCCGCGGGGATCGCTCTGGGCGACACCCACGTGATGGCGCAGGCCGCCGAGGCCGACCTGACGGCGGCGCGCGCCCGCAACGACGAGGCACGCGTCCTCGTCACGGCCGCCGGGCTGAGGGCAGGGCTCAAGGTCGGCCACGACTGCCCGGTCTGCACGGTGCCCGTCGCGACCCTCCCCGACCCGATCGACGCGGGCGAGGCCGACGCAGCCGCGGGGCTGCTCCGCCAGGCCGACCTCGCGGCGCGCACCGCCCGCGAGGCGGTGACCCGCGCCGAATCCGAGGTCGCGGCCCTCTCCCGGACGCTCGCCGAGGCCCGCGCCCAACTCGCCAACCTCACACCGTCGGGGACAGACCCCGCCGAGGCACGAGCCGACGCCGTGGCCGGGCTGGCCAAGGTCGACGCCGCGCGCGCACGACTCGAGGCGGCCCAGGCCGATCGATCGACCGCCCGCGCGTCCCTCGAGGACACCAAGCGCCGCGCCGCGACCCTCGACGAGGAGCGCAAGGCGGCGCTCACGGCGCTCCGCGAGGCGCGATCCGCCCTCCTGCCGCTCGGGTCACCGGTCGCCGAGTCCGACTCGGTGCAGGACTCCTGGCGCGAACTGACCTCTTGGGCGAGCGGCGCCCTAACCGACCTCGACGCCACCTCGCTTCCCCGCGTCCGCGCGGACCACGAGGAGGCCGGGCGAGCGCACTCCGAGGCGACCATGGCGCTCGCCGCGGCCAAGGACGCGCGTGAGAGCGCCTCCGCCGCTGCCGACGGCGCCCGGTCGGCCGTGCTGCGCGCCGAGTCCACGCTGACCAGAGTCACGGAACGCGGCGAGGACCTCCGTCGCACCCTCGACGGAGCGCCGCCTGCCGCGCAGGTCTCGGGAGACCTCGACGCGCTGGCCGCCCTCGAACGACAGGAGCGGTCGGCGCTGGCCGCCTTCCAGGCGGCGGGCCAGTCACGCAACGCCGCCGCGCAGGCCGAGCGCGACCTGCGCGCCGAACTGTCGGCCGCCGACCGATTGCTCCGCGAGACGCGCGACCCATTGGTCCCGCTCGGCGCCCCCTCCGTCGACACGTCCGACCTGCCCGCGGCGTGGTCTGCCTTGGCCGACTGGGCCAAGACGGCCACGACGGCGGCCGAGGAGAGGCTGCTGGCCGCCCACACGGCCTCCGAGGAGGCGACCAAGGGCGTCACCGAGGCCGAGGCCGCCATTGTCGCCGCGGCCACGGACTGGGGGCTAGAGGTAGCCACCGCCGCGGGCGTCGCGTCGGCCCTCGCGGCGGAGTCGGCCCGTGCCGCCGACCGTGTCACCAATCTGGAACGCGACCTTGCCCGGTTGGCGACCCTGCACGAGACGCGCGCAGAGGCCGAGGAACGCAGACAGGTCGCGGGCATGCTCGCCGAGCACCTGAGCGCCAAGAAGTTCCAACGCTGGCTGGCAGGCGCGGCCCTCGACGTGCTGGTCGAGGCAGCATCGTCCTCGCTGCTCGAACTCTCGGGTGGGCAGTTCACCCTCGCGCACGAGAAGGGCGAGTTCTTCGTCATCGACCACGCCGACGCCGAGGCAAAGCGCTCCGTCCGCACGCTTTCCGGCGGCGAGACCTTCCAGGCGAGCCTCGCTCTGGCGCTGGCGCTGTCCGCCGAACTGTCGTCGATGTCGTCCAACGCGGCCAAGCTCGACTCGATCTTCCTCGACGAGGGCTTCGGCTCGCTCGACCCCGACAGCCTCGAGGTGGTCGCCGTCACGCTCGAACGCCTGGCCGCAGGCGACCGGATGGTGGGCGTCGTGACCCACGTGCAGGGCCTCGCCGAACGGATCCCGACCCGATTCGTCGTCACGCGCACCTCGCGCTCGTCGACCGTGGTGCGGGAGGGCTGATGCAGTACTCGGTGGACGGATGGGCACCTGACTACGGCTCAAGCTTGCAGGAGGTCGAGGAACTGGCGGAGTCGGTCGCCCAACTCGACGCCAGCGTCGAGGTCGCCCTCGAGCGCTGGGCCGCGGTCCCTGCGCAGCCCGTGGCGGTGCCCGAGACGATCCTGTTCGTCGACGGCGTTCGTCGCGTCGAGGCCCGGCTGTGGATCTCGGAGGACGACGGCGACGCCGCGCCCGGGCTGTGCGCCTCCTACGCCGCGGGAGTGGTTCGCTCCACCAGGAAGGCGGCCACCGTCGAGGTCGCCGAGGTGCGCCGCGCGCTGCTCAGCACCTCCGAGGACGCCGCCGACATCGTCACCCGCCTCGGCACCTGGACGGCGGTGCACGCCAAGCCCGACCCCTCCAAGCAGGTCTTCGACGTGCTCTCGCTCGCGCTGCAACAGAAACTGGCCGAGTTGGAGATCATCTGCGCGGCGAACGCCCGCGCCGCGACCGGTTCCGTCGACGATGACCTGCTCGTGATCGACGGCCCCCTGCACGGTCGCACCAAGGTGCCCCGGGCGATCGGGGCGATCAAGTCGCACCAATCCGCCTACCTGCCCGCCGACCTGAATCGGGTGGTCGGCACGCTCGAAGCCGGCGAGCGGACGCCGATCTTCCTGCTGGGCACCACCTGGGAGCGCTACTCCTGGTACCTGCGACTGCCCGGCGGAGGCGGCTCGCCGTGGGCGGGCATCGTCCGCGTCGAGTGCTCCCCCGAACTGCCGGTCGAGGACGCGGTCGCGCTCGCCTCACTGTCCCAGGCCGTGTTGCCTCGCTACGCGTCGGAAGCCTTCAAGGACCCGCGGGCCCCGCAGAACCTGTACCCGATCAGCGGCTTGGAGAAGACGCTGCGCCACCGCCTCGGCGACCCGGCCCTGCTCCGACGCGCGCTGATCTCCGCTCCCCGATAGCGGCTAGGGCGCGACTCGGTCCTCGGCTTCGGCAAACCGGCCCGCGAGAAGCGCTCGCCATCGCGGGCCAGTCCCGGATGTGCAGCAACTCCTTCGCGACTAGTTCCACTAGAACTCCACCGCGTCCCGCAGGATGTCTGCGTCAATCCCTTGCCTCAAACCTCCGTATGTCACGAGGTCCACCGGGCGGCCAAGAGTCGAGGAGAGTCGGTCCTGAAGGCCGACGATGTCGCCGATGGTCGCCCCGGTCGGCGGTTGCACGAGGAGGTCGATGTCCGACTCGGTCGTGGCCTCGCCTCGTGCCACCGATCCGAAGACCGCCAGCCTTCCGAACCCGTAGGCAGCAGCGAGATCGACCAGTACGGGGCCTGCCGCCTCGACCGCGTCGCGAGGGTGTGCGTCGGAGACGGATTCTGCGACCTTGAGTTGTTGGCTCACCGCGGGTTGGCTGATTCCCAACTCGTCGGCGACCTCCCGCTGAGAGCGCCCCTCAGCCACCATGGCGCGGAGGCTGTAGGCGCGCCTGAGCCGCGCGATCTCCTCAAGGTGACGCGCGGCCCGATACTCCCCCAGAAGAGCCATAAGGCAACCTTATCACGATCTCGACGGCTAGCTGACGAGGACGGGAGAGGGGTCGAGCGAGACTCGCACCGGGGCGCCGTGGCTGAGGCGGTCGGCGTCGCGGGTGTGGACCAAGGCCTGCACGGTCGTCCCGTCAGTCAACTCGGCGACAACGCTCGCGCGGTCGCCCAGGAAGGCGACCTGGCGCACCGTCGCCTCGTGGCCGTCCTCACCGATGCCGAGCAGTACGCGCTCCGGGCGGACCAGGGCTGTGCCCTGCCCCTCACCGATCGAGCCGGGCAGGGTCGGCAGCCATTGGCCGAGCACCTGCACGGACCCCGCCGCCACCCTGCCGGGAAGCGGGTTGGTCGACCCGATGAACCGCGCCACGAAATCGGAGACAGGTCGCTCGTACAGGTCCTGCGGTGCACTGAGTTGCTCGATCCGCCCGCTCTGCATGACGCCGACCCGGTCGGCCATGGCGAGCGCCTCCGCCTGGTCATGGGTGACGAAGAGGGCCGTGGTGCCCAGTTCGAGCTGAATCCGGCGGATCTGGTCGCGCAGTTGCACTCGGACCTTCGCGTCGAGTGCCGACAGCGGCTCATCGAGGAGCAGCACGTCTGGGCGCGACGCCAACGCGCGGGCGAGCGCCACCCGCTGCTGCTGTCCTCCGGACAACTCGTGCGGGAACCGCTTGGCCATCGCCCCCAACTCGACCAACTCCAGGTGGTCGCGGATGATCGCGCCCCGCTCGGGGCGGGGCACCTTTCGCATCGAGAGCGCGAAGTCGAGGTTTCCCTCCACTGTGAGATGGGGGAAGAGCGAGTAGCTCTGGAAGACCATCGACATGTGCCGCCTGTTGGCGGGCAGCGCGGTGATGTCGCGGTCCGCGACGAGCACGGTCCCCGAGTCGGCTTCCTCCAAGCCTGCGAGGACGCGCAGGGCCGTGGTCTTCCCGCACCCGGAGGGGCCGAGCAGCGCGACCAGTTCGCCTGGGTGGATCTCGAGCGAGAAGTCACGCAGCGCGCGGACGGTGCCGAAGCTGCGGTTGAGGTCACGCATCGAGACGGATGCGGCGGTGGGATGGGACACGGGTGGCCTATCGGGTAGGTCGACGGTTGGTGAAGAAGCTGATGCCCACCAGGAGGGCGATGCCGAACAGCAGCGAGAGCAGCGACACGGCGGCCGCCACTTGCGGGGCCGCCTGGTTGACGAGCATCACGCCGGTCTGGAGCGTCTCCCGGGCAAGCATCCGGGCGATGGTGAACTCCCCGAGCACGACGGCGATCGAGATGAACGCAGCCGACGCGATCGCGGTCCGGAGGTTCGGGAGCACGACCCGGAGGATGACCGTTGGCCAGGATGCCCCCATCGATCGGGCGGCCGTCGCGAGGGTCTCCAGGTCGAGCGCCGACAGGCCGGAGTCGAGCGCGCGATAGGCGAAGGGCAGCACGAGGATCACGTAGGCGAAGCACAGCCAGATCGCGTCCGTGTTGAGCAGCGACGTCGAGATGAACCGGTAGATCGGCACGAGACCGACGACGAGGACGATGGCGGGTAGGGTCAGCGGGAGCAGGGCGCAGAACTCCACGATCCGCGAGAGCCTCGGCAGCCTCAGCCGCACCCAGATCATGGTCGGCACGAGGAGCGCCAGCATGATCGTGACGGTCAGGGCCGCAATGAGGAGCGAGTTGACGACCCCCTGGTAGAGCGGAGCCAACCTGCTCTGGTCCGTGCCACCGAACAGCTTGGTCCACGCGTCGAAGGACACATTGCCGGTCAGCGGGAACCGCACCGAGAACTCGAACAGGGCGTACAGCGGGTACGCGAGGAAGATCGCCACAAGGGCGAGGAGGACCACCGATGGCCAGGCGCGGCGCCTCATCGGTGCCACCTCGATGCCCGACGCTGGATCAGGGTGTACCCGCCCATGACGAGCGCCACCACAAGGATCATGCCGGTCGCCAACGCTTGCGCGTAGGCATCCATCCCTGCGTTGTTCTCGTTGCGGATCGCGCCCTCGATGGCCATCGGGACGATGATGTTGCGCTGCGAGATGAGCGCCGCGGCGGTGGCATAGGCGGAGAAGGCGTTGGCGAATAACAGCAGCAGGCAGCCGAGGAAGCTGGGCGCAAGGATCGGGGCTGCCACGCGCGCCCAGTACGTCAGGCTCGAGCCGCCCAGGTTCGCGGTCGCGTCGCGCCATTCGACGCGAAGCCCGTCGACGGCGGGCAGGAACACGATGACCATCAGCGGGATCTGGAAGTACGAGTAGACGACGATCAGGCCAGGGACCGAGGCGAGAAAGTCGCCCGGGATCACGACGTGGAAGGCGTCCGCGAGCAGTCGGGTCAGGTTGCCGTTCTTTCCGAGGACCGCGATGAAGGAGAAGGCGAGCATCACGCCGCCGAACTGCGCCAGGACGCTACACACCGCCGTGAAGACCCTGCGGGTCGTGCTGGTGATCGACGTCAAGGACAGGGCATACGCCGCTGCCCCGCCGACGACCGCACCGATCAGCGCCGAGGCGAGGGAGAGCCAGGAGGTGGTCAGGAAGATCTGCAGGGTGGCCGGTTGCAGCAGTCGGCTCATCGGTTCCAACGTGAAGACACCGTCACGGGTGCGGAAGGCACCCAGGATCACGATGACGGTCGGCAGGAAGAGAAACACCGCCAGGTATCCGAAGAAGGGGAGGGTGGCGGCGCCGTCGCGGAGGTTCCGGACGGCGCGCGCCACCGTCGAGGGGTTCGACATGATCAGGAGATCGCCGAGTCCCAGTTGTCCTGCAGGAACTTCGTCATGGCGTCGGCCTGCTCGGTGGTCGGCGACTGAAGGTCGCTCACCTTCGGCACGGCCGCCTTGGCGGCCTCGGAGAACTCGCCCTCGAACTCGGAGGCGAGCACCGGGAGCGCGCCGCCCTCTGCCCACAGGTTCTGCGCCTCGGCCGAGTAGAGGAACTCCTGCCACAGGCGGGCGGCCGCCGGGTTGGGGGCGTCCTTGTTGATGGCCTGGTTGTAGTAGGACCCGACGGCGATGTCCTTGGGCAGGAACGTCGCCCAGTCGACGCCCTGCGCCTTGAGGGAGGTCGCCACCGGCACCATGTTGTACGACCAGTCGAAGACGACGCCGTGCTCCCCGGCCTCGATCGTCCCTGGGGTGACGTCGGTCAGGTTGAGGGTCTTGGCCTCGTTGAGCTTCTTGAAGTAGTCGAGCCCGGCGGTGCCGTCGTCGAAGGTGCCGCCGTTTGCCAGGTTGGCGAGCATGAAGCCGTTGAACGCGGCGCCGGCCTCGGCTGGCTTGCCGTTCAGGGCGACCGTCCCCGCGAACTTCGGGTCGGTCAACTGGTCGAGGGAGGTGATCTCACCGAACTTGGTCTTGTTGTAGCCGACCACCATGACGCCGGTGTAGTCGTTGACCCAGAGGCCGGTGGCCTCCTTGTTGTCGGCGGGGATCTTGTCCCACTGCTCCACCTTGTACGGGGCGAAGTAGTCGGTCGAAGTGAGGGCGATGTTGGTTCCGAGGTCGAAGACGTCGGGGGCCTTATCGGTGCCCTTGTTGGCGTCGGCCGCGGCGATCTCCTCCTTGGAGGAGGCGTCGGGCGACTGCTCATTGACGGTGATGCCGTACTTCGCCTTGAACGCATCGATGACGGCGCCGTAGTTTGCCCAGTCGCGCGGCAGCGCGATGACGTTGAGCTGGCCCTCGGCCTTCGCGGCCTCGACGAGCTTGTCCATCCCGCCGAGGTCGGCGACCGAGGCGGCCGTTGCGGCGTTCGACGAGCCGGAGCCTGACGTGGTGACCTCTGCGCCGGGCGTCGACGCGCCGCAGGCGGAGAGGGTGAGCCCGAGCACCGCGAGGGCGGCCGCTGCGAGGGAACGGTAGGTGCGCATGCGCTGTCCTTTGATCTGCCGTGGCCGGGGTGGCCACTGAGGCGGACGCTAGGAGCGCAAACCCAACGATCGACGACGCCATGGTTGCGGGCCGGGGAACATCGGACGAACGGGGGCCATCACTCCTAGTGACCGCCCCCGCGTGTCCGGTGTTTGCCGACCCTCGATCAGCGTGCTTCTGTCGCCGAGCGCGTCACGCGAGGGTCGCGTCGAGCGTGATCTCGATGCCAGCCAGCGCCTGCGACACCGGGCAGTTGGCCTTCGCGTCGGCCGCGATCTCCTGGAACTTGTCCTGGTCCAGCCCGGGGACGACGGCCCTCAGGGTCAGGTGACTTCCGGTGATGCCGACACCAGGCTGGAAGCCGACCTCGGCCGTCGTGACGACCTCCTCGGGCGGGGTGCCGTTCTGCGCGAGGCCGTTGGACAGCGCCATCGAGAAGCACGACGCGTGCGCCGCGGCGATCAGTTCCTCGGGGGTGGTGGTCGAGTCGGAGCCCTCGCTGCGGGCCTTCCAGTTGATGGGGAAGGTGCCGAGGTGGGACGAGTCGAAGGCGACGTCGCCCGAGCCCTCGAACAGGGAGCCGCGCCAGGTGGTGGTTGCCTTGTTGGTGACGGACATGAATCCTCCAAAATCTTCGGGTACAAGCCAGCCTACGAGCCATTGGGCGACCGCGCGCCGTTCCCCTTGGAGCCACCCGTCAGGGGCGGGGCGCGCGTGCCGCGACCAACTCGTCGCCGAAGAACCTGCGCTCGATGTCGAGCATCGCGAGCCGGAGCGCGCCGCGCGCGACATGGTTGCCGCCGAGCGTCGAGATCCGGATCTCCGGCATCCGGAGCACCTGGGCAGCCAGGCTCGCCGAGAACCTCGGCACCCACAGTTCGGCGAACGCCGCAGCACGGCCGCCGATGACGAGCACCTCAGGATCGAGCATCAGCGTGACGGCTGCTGCCCCCGTCGCGACGTCGTCGGCAAATCTCTCGACCCGGGCAAGCGCCCCACGCTCACCACTGGCTGCCGCCCGAAACGCGAGATCCATGCCAGGAACGAGCGCGCCCTCATTGCCCACCAGGTCTCGGACCGCGCGACCCCACCGCACCGCGGGCAGCGCACCGACCTCGCCCGCCGCTCCCCCATGTCCGCGCAGCAGCATGCCGCCGACGGTGGCCGCCGCGCCGATCCGGGCGCCCGCGAGCACGAAGGCGACATCGTCGACGCCGTCAGCAACGCCCCACTGGCGTTCGGCGAGCAGCGCGACCTTGACGTCATTGCCGACCAGCACGGGCCAGCCGAATCGCCGCCCGAACCGTTGCGGCAGGTCGACCTCGGCCCAGCCCGGTAGCGGGCTGAACAGCGCCGTGCGCCCGGACGAGTCGACGGGCCCGGTGACGGCAATGCCCATCGCCCAGACCCGGCCGGGGTCGTTCACCATGGCGTCGATGAGTGCGTCGACGACGGCGAGGCGCGCGTCGGGCATCGCCTCGGGCGCGACCCCGGCGACCCTCTCGTCGAGCAGGGTTCCCGACAGGTCACCGACCACGACGCGGACGCCATGCACCCCGATGTCGACGCCGAGCAGGAGCCCCGCCGAGGCGTGGAAGCGGTGCCTGCGGGCAGGTCGGCCGCCGAGATCGGTCGTCGACATCCCGGCGGAGGCGATCCAGCCAAGCCGCTCGAGTTCTGCGAGCGCGCCATTCACGCTCGGCCTGGAGAGGCCCGTCGCTCCCGCCAACTCACTCGCGGTCGACCCCTCGGCCTCGCGCAGGTGCCGCAGCACCAGGTGGATGTTGAACCTGCGGACGTGACCGCTGTCGAGCGAGCCGGCCATGTCAGAGCGGGTATGGGCCGGGGAGACCGTCGACGGCCGCGGAGAAGTCCACGATCCGCTCGTCGATGGCGTAGCGGTACCGCGAGAGCTGACGGGTGTTCGGCCGGGACGCGAGGTAGTCGCGCACCGCGTCCCTGTCGACACTTTCCAACCAGTCGGGAAGGTCGGAGACGGCGCGGAAGCCCGACAGGGTGGCGCAGTCGAGGAGCCACTGCCTTTGCTCAGGCGTGAGCAGGTTCTGCCTGCGCTGGAAGTAGACGACGTCGGGGTCGAGCCCGATGAGGCCCCTCAGCCACAGCCGGTTCGTCGCGTTGACCAGCGCATTGCGCCCGAGCGCATCGGTCGGTTCCGTGACCACGAAGTGGCTCCACAGCGGTGCGACGTCCGGGCCGGTGCGGACGGCGTCCAGGATGCCAAGCGACGGGAAGATCGGCGCGCCCGACCCGAGCAGGAACACGTCCGGCCCGACGGCGTCGCGGATCGTCGCGATGGCCTGCCGGTAGGCGGCCTCGCGGTCGATGTCGACGCTTCGCCGGCCGGCCACCGCACCCGCGTTGATGAAGTCGAGCTTCAGGTATGTGAAGCCCCAGTCCTTGACGACTCGGCGCACCGTCTCGACGAGGTGGTCGCGGGCGTCGGCGCGGGTGAAGTCGAACGTGTAGTAGTGGCTTCCCCAGTTCTCCCCCGCGCGGACGAGGTCGCCGTTGCCGTCGCGCAGCAGCATCTCGGGGTGCCGCGCCACGATCTCGGACCCGGGCAGCGCGATGAACGGCGCGATCCAGAGGCCGGGGCGGAGGCCGGCCTGGGCGATCCCGTCCGCGGTGGCGCGCATGCCGCCCGGGAACTTCTCGTTGGGCTGCCAGTCGCCGACGATGCGCTCCCAGCCGTCGTCGATCTGCACGGTGTCGAAGCCGAGGCCGGGCAGTTCCGGGACGATGTCGTCGAGCAGCGCCTGGGAAACGCCCTCGTAGAGCGAGTACCAGGAGCACCAGACGGCACCGGGCTCGGCCGTCATCGCTCCGTATCTGTCGGCCAGCAGCGCCCTGTAGCGGGCGAGAACGTCCTGCTCTGCGCCGCGCAGCAGCACCCAGGTTCCGGGGCGGCCGGTCTCGGTCCATCCGGTCAGGACGTCCGTGTCCGCACGCAACCGGGGTGTCTCCCCCTCCATGCAGCCGAGGAGCACGCTGCCTGACTCGCCGGTGACGACCATCATCCACGAGGAATGGTGCCGGACGACGTCATGGTGGGCAGGGTCGTCGGCCGTCTGCAGTCGGTCGGCCCGCAGGACGCGCAGTGGTTCCTCGTCGATCCGGCGCCAGCCGGCCGGAGACCACGAGTTCTGACCGGTGCGGTAGACGTCGCCCTGCGCGATGCCGTGCAGCAGGGCGATCCTGGCGGCCTCGATCACCGACTCCTCGACGCCGGAGACGACCTCGGAGGGCCCGGCGACCACGCGGCCGTCGTGGTGAATGGGAAGTGGGTCGCGCACGGTGCTCCGATCAGTCACTCGACGCCCGACTGGCGCCTCCGAGGTTAGGAAACTACTTTTACAAACCTGGGTCAAGAATCGCTCACCGTTCGCCGCTACCGTGGGCCCATGGCGCCGCTGCTGTATCCCAAGGACCCCCAGTTCGAGACAGAATCGGAGCGGGCTGTGTGGACACGACTACGGGATACTCTGCGGCCCGATGACGCGCTGATCGCCAACTACCGCCTCACCGACGCGCGCAAGGACCACGAGGCCGACCTGATCGCCGTGCTTCCCGGCGTGGGGGTGATCGTCATCGAGGTCAAGGGCGCGGGCACCAAGTGCCGCGACGGGCAGTGGTACATCTGGCGCGAGCGGGAGGGACGCGACGTGCCGATCGACCCGGTGGGCCAGGCTCGGGACGCCCGCTACGCCGTCCGCGACTACATTGAGGGCGACCCGCTCTGGAAGGCCTCCTCACACGGTCGGATCCGGTCGGCCCACACGGTCGTGGCCCCATTCACGACGCTCGACGAGGCGTTCCACCTGCCCGACTGCCCGCGGTGGATGATCCACGACTCGACCGACCAGGACGACATCGCGAAACGGATCGCCGGGGTGGCCCGAGAGACGATCAAGGCCCCGGACGCCGATGCCTGCGAGCTGATCGTCGAGATCCTGACGAGCAAGGGGCGCCGGACGGCGCCGGATGTCGAGGGCGAGTCGGCCGAGCGGCAGGAACGCGCCGACCGACTGACGCAGGAGCAGTCCCTGATTCTGGACGTCACGAGGCTGCTGCGGCGCGTCGAGGTCCGCGGTGGGGCGGGCAGCGGCAAGACCGTCCTCGCACTCACCCAGGCACGCCAACTGGCACAGGGTCGCACTGGACGAAAGGCCGAGCGCGTCGCGCTGCTGTGCTACTCACTCGGCCTGGCCAGCCACTTTCGACGCGAGGTCGCCGGGTGGAACTACAAGCAGCGCCCAGCGTTCGTCGGCACCTTCGAGGCGCTCGCCAACTTGTGGGGAATCGAGTCGGGTTCGCGTGACGACCCCAACTTCTGGGAGGTCCAACTCCCACTCCTGATGTCCGAGCGTGCGGCGCAACTTCCCCCGGGCGAGCGGTTCGACGCGTTCGTCGTCGACGAGGCGCAGGACTTCGCAGAGAGTTGGTGGTCACCACTGCTCGCGGCGCTGCGCGACGAGGCCGACGGCGGGTTGTACCTCTACTCCGACGCGAACCAGCGACTGTTCCAGCGGTTCGGGAACCCGCCCGTGCCGCTCGTGCCCCTGATGCTGGATCACAACCTCCGAAACACCAGACAGATCGCCGAGGTCTTCCGCCCGCTCGCACCGTCGCGGATGCGTCTGGAGGGCGGAGACGGGCCCGAGGTGCACTACGTGCCTGCCTCCGTCGACGACGCGATGGACGTCGCCGACGATCAGGTCGAGGCGCTGCTCGACGAGGGCTGGTCGCCGGGCAGCATCGCGCTGCTCACGACCGGGCGCCGGCATCCAGAACAGGCGTCGCGTCAGGAGCACGGCGGCCAGGACGGCTACTGGGAGACATTCGACGACCCCGACCTCGTCTTCTACGGCCATGTGCTCGGCTTCAAGGGCCTCGAACGGCGGGCCATCGTGCTGTGCGTGAACGAGGACGGCACCAAGGACCGGTTCAGGGAGCGCATCTACGTGGGGCTGTCCCGGGCGACCGACCGACTGATCGTCGTCGGGGACCCGGACGCCATCGCCCGCTCTGACGCGGAGGTCGTCAAGGCGCTGCGGCGAGGCGCTCAGCCTGCGGCCTCCACCACCTGAGGCGGCACGCTTGGGGCCCTCAGCCGTCGCACCTCGGGTGACAGGAGCGCAAGGACGACGGTGACAAGCATCAGGAGGGCCGCGCCGATCATCGAGGGGCGCGCTCCCCACCACACGACGGCGTGGCCGGCGAGCAGCAGGCCGATGGGTCCGAACATGAGCGACCCGAACGCGTCGTAGGCCGCGACGCGGGACAGCGCCTCTGCGGGGACGAGGCTCTGCATGGTGGTGTTCCACAGGACGCCGAAGATGTCGAATGCCATGCCCATCACGACGGCGAGGAGAACGACGATCCAGAGCGGCGCCCCGAGGCCGAGCGCCAGGAAGGTCGGGGTCGCGAGCGCGGTCAGCAGCACGCCGACCAGGATCGGTCGACTCGGGCGGATCCGCATGGCGATCAGCACGCCGAGGACCATGCCGACGGCGTCGCCGGCCAGCACCCACGCCCACGGCGTGGCGCCGCCCATCTCGGTGTCGGCGAGCACGGGGCCGAGCACTCCGAAGCAGGCCTGGAAGAGCAGCACCAGCATCGAGAACTGGAGCACGACGACCCAGATCCACTGCCGCGAGGAGAACTCGCGCCAGCCGCGCTTGAGGTCGCCGAGCGTCGACCCGGAGTCGCCGCGCCGATCCGCGAGTCCGCGCAGGCCCGAGATGATCAGACCAGAGGTCGCGAACAACGCGCCGGCCCCGATCAGCGCCCAGGCTCCTCCGACGACGGCGACGATCCAACCGGCGAACACCAACCCCGCGATCCTCGCAGTGTTCGCACCGAGCGCGAGCAGCGCGTTGCCCGACTGAAGTTGGGTGGGCTTGAGCACCTCGGGGATGATCCCGGTCAGCGCGGGCATCATCGTCGCGATGCCGACACCGCTGAACGCCGCCGCAACGCACAACTCCCAGAGGGACGGATCGCCGAGGAGGAGCAGCAGGCCGAGCGCAGTGAATGCGGTCGCCGACAGGAACTCCCCGACCATCATGACGCGCTGCCGCGGGAACCGGTCCGCGATCACGCCGCCGAACAGCAGGAAGGCGACCATCGGGACGCTCTCGGCTGTGAGGACGTAGGACAACGTCTCGCTGGTTCCGCCGGGCAGGTGCAGCACGCCGAAGGCGAGCGCGACGGGCGCGAACGACGACCCACCCATGGACGCGGTGCGGGCGAAGAAGAGGCGCGAGAACTGAGGATCGCGCAGCAGCGACCAATCGGCTCTCATGATCTCTCCTGACGGGGTGCGGCAATCAATGGTGCAGCAGCCCGCCGCCCGGCACGAAATCGGCCGACGCCCCTGGGAGAAGCGGCTTGCCAGCGACCCAGGAAAAGCCGAGAGGGCAGGCACCGTGATGGTGCCTGCCCTCTCGGGGTCTAGATCGTTACGCTCAGAGCGCGCGGATGTTGGTTGCCTGGGGACCCTTGGGGCCCTGCTCGGTCTCGAACTCGACCTTCTGGCCTTCTTCGAGGGTCTTGTAGCCGGAGCCAACGATCGCACGGAAGTGCGCGAAAAGATCGGCGCTGCCGTCATCGGGAGCGATGAAGCCGTAGCCCTTTTCGGAGTTGAACCACTTGACGGTTCCTGTGGACATGATGTGTTTCCTTTGTGTCGCAGGCAGGCACAACCCATACCTCAGGTTGGCCTGTACCTGAGAGAATCCTACATGCTACGGGGTCGTCCGAATACCCAACCGCACACCTGATGCATCTCGCTGGTGGCGAAACTCGCCGCACAGGGGGCTGAGCGGCCAGATTTTGGGAGGCTACGGTTGGTCCGAGGCGCTGGATCTCGCCGTCTCACCGCACCACCGGGAGCCCGCCCATGTCGACCGAGTTCTTGGCCCTCGTCGAGCACGGGACACGCTTCTACACCCGCAAGGGGTCCTCATCTCGTTCGAGGCCGCCAAGGCGTGGATCTGGGAGGACGACGGCCCGAGCACGCACGCGTCGATCATCGACGTGGCGGAACTGATGGATCCGTCCCGCGGGCCTTCCTCGCGGGCCCCGATGAAACCTGGCTGAGGCCTCTCCTGGCGCGCCTCCTCGTCGGCGAGGACCCCGCCAGGTTGAGGTCGACGGCGATCGTTGAGTACCGCGCCCGCCACGGCGAGCCCCCAGCCGCCCTTGTGTACGACCACCCGCTGACCTGACGCCCCGGGCGCTGAACCCCAACTCGGACGGCTCGAGGCGCAACATGCATCGCGTCCAGGACCACAAGGTCGACACGAAGTCGTGCGTCCGGCTCTACTTCAGCCCTTCGTGGCACCTTGCGTCAGACCGGCAACGATCCACCTGCTCGCGAATGCGAAGAGGAGCATGGTCGGCAGGATCGTCAGCACTGCGGCGGCCGACATCGGCCCCCACTCGATGTTGAAGCTGGAGATGAACCCGTTCAGGGCCGTGGGGATGGTCTTGCGGTCATCTGTGTTGATGAGCGTGACGGCAAGGAACAGTTCGTTCCAGCAGTTGACGAAGTTGAAGATGAAGGTGGCGATGATGCCTGGTGTCATGACCGGGACGATGACCCGCCACAGCGCGCCGAATCGGGTGGCGCCGTCGACCATTGCCGCCTCCTCGAGGCTGTCCGGCACGTTGTCAAAGAACCCACGCAGCATGATCGCCGAGAAGGGGATCGTCATGGCGATGTAGATCAGCACCAGCCCGAAGCGCTTGTCGACAAGGCCCAGGTTGGTGAACATCTGATACAGCGGCCCGAGGGCGATGAACGCGGGGATCATCTGGGTGACGAGGAACGCCATCATGACAGCCCCCTTCCCCCGGAACTGGTAGCGGGAGAGGATGTAGGCGCTCAGTAGCGCGATGGCCGTCGCGACGAGGCCCGCCGCCGCGGACACGACGATGCTGTTGAGCAGGTAGGAGCCGAACTCGGATTTCTGGAAGAGGCTCGTGTAGTTGTCGAGCGTGAACTGCCTTGGCCAGTACCGCACGGGATACTCGGCGATCTGGTTGGCAGGCTTGAACGACGTCAGCAGGATCCAGTAGAGCGGGAAGATCGTGATGATGAGCCAGAACCCGAGCCCGACGATCCGGATGGCCGACAGCCACCGTGGGTCTTTGCTGATCATGACGTGCGCTCCCTGTTCAGCAGCATGAGATACATCCCGGTGAACACGACAAGCACGCCCATGATGATGAATCCGAGAGCCGAGGCGAGCCCGTACTCGCCCTGCTGTGTGTACTGGATCATCCAGGTGGTGGCGATCTGCGTCTGGTCGCCAGGCCCGCCACCGGTCATCGCGTAGATGATGTCGGGGAAGTTGAAGATCCAGATGATGCGCAGCAGCACTGTGAGCACCAAGGTGCTGCGGATGGTTGGGATTGTCACGCGGGTGAGTGTCTGCCAGCGTCCGGCGCCGTCGAGCGCTGCTGCCTCGTACAGTTCGTCGGGCACCGACTGGAGGGCCGCGAGGATCATGATCGAGAAGAAGGTGACGCCGTACCAGATGTTGGCGACGATGACGGCGACGAGCGCCAGGTCCGGGTTGGCGAGCCAGGGAACCGGCTTGCTGACGATTCCGATGCGCATCAGGAGGTCGTTGACGACCCCGAACTCGGAGTTGAACATCCACCGGAAGAGGATGCCGATGAGGAAGCCGGAGACGGCCCACGGGTAGAAAACGACCGCCTGGTACAGGCCCCTGAAGCGGAACTTCTTGCGGAGCCCAAGGGCGATGAGGAACCCGATCAGGAGTTGTGGGACGAGCGAACAGACCACCCAGATCACCGAGTTCAGCATCACCTTGCCGAACATCGGGTCGGCGATGAGGGTCTGGAAGTTGCCGAGGCCGACGAACGGGGTACTGGTCAGGTCCCAGAGCGACCACTTCCTGAACGCCATCTGGCCGCCGACGACGAGCGGGTAGTACGTGAAGATGATGACGAAGATGAAGGCTGGCGAGAGGTACGCCAGGATCGTCAGCGCAGCTCGTGCGTTGAACTGTCGCCCCGTACGGGGGCGGACGCCCTTGGCGTCCGCCCCTTGGCGACCTCATCGGTCGTGGCTGACATCGATCAGCCTTCCCACTTCTGGGTCCAGTACTCGTCCCAGCCCTTCAGGAGATCGGCGGTCGACATCTTGCCGAGCAGGACCTGCTGCAGGTCGGTCTCGGAACGCTTCATCCACTCGGTCCACCACGCGGAACTGCGCGGCTCGATGACGGAGATCCACGTGTCGGGGTTCGAGGTCATCTCGACGTAGCCGGCCCACGGCCCGGTCTTGAAGAACTCATCCTCGCCTGCGGACTTCAGGATCGGAACCAGCGAATTGTCCTGAGCGAACTTGGTGGACGGGTCACCCGAGAGCCACTTCACCAGCTTCACGGCCTCCTCCTTGTGTTTGGAGGACTCGGCGACGCCCCAGCCTGCCGTCGCCATCGGCCACGCGGCCTTGCCGGTCGGACCGACAGGGTTCGGTGCCACGTTCCACTGGTCCTTGGTCAGCGTCGAGTCGTTGACGACGGCGATGACCTCGGGGTCCTGGAGCAGGAAGGCGGTCGACCCGTTGGTGAAGGCCTGCACCATCTCGGCATAGCCCCATGCCACGGAGGACTCGGGAGATCCGGTCTTGAACAGCTCGATGTACTTGTCGAGCGCGACCTGGGACTCAGGGGTCGAGAAGATCGTCTTCCCGCTCGTGACCTTGTACGCGTTCTCGACGTCGAGGTTGTCCGCGTTGTAGGCCTCGAGGATGCTCATCAGCTGACCGGACGAGTTCGCCCCTCCACGGAACGCGTAACCGTAGCGGTTCTTGGTGGGGTCCTGGATCTTGGCTGCCTGAGAGATCAGCTCGTCCCAGCTCTTCGGCGGACCAGCGAAGCCGGCCTCCTTCACCAGATCGGTGCGGTAGAACAGGCTCAGTCCATAGAAGCCGTAGGGGACGAAGTAGGCCTTGCCGTCGGCGTCGACGGTGAACTTCTTGGTCTGGTCGGTGAGGAGGTCATAGCCCTCCCAGCCCTTCAGGTCGCCCGCCATGTCGTAGAGCCACTTGTTGTTGCTGAACGGCCCGACGGTGAGGTCACGCACCTCAAGCACGTCGACGCCCGACCCGGACTGCAGCATCTGCTGGATCTTCTGGTCGGCCTGCTCGGTGGGCGGCGAGACGAGCTGCACCTTGATGCCCGGGTTGGCCTTCTCGAAGTCCGCCAGCATGCCCTTGAGTAGGTCTGTGCGGGCAGGGTTGGTCAGTGACTCGACCATCTGGAGGGTGACGTCGCCGCCCTCCCCCTTGTTGCCTTCGTCGCCGCCGGCGCAGCCGGTCAGCACAAGCCCGAATGCCGACATCGCCGCAACAGCTGAGATCAGCTTCTTGCGCATGGATCCTCCTTGATTCTTGTTGGCTGTCATGCCTGATGTGTCCCCCCGCCGGGTTCGATAGACCACCGATGAAGCAGAGGGATTCCCACCGTGGCCAGGTACTGGTAGTCGTAGATCGAGTTGTAGGCATGGCCCGACAGGCGTAGGAAGCCGCGGCCCTCAAAGTTGGTGAAGGCGATGGCGATTCCGGTCGCATCGCTGAACGGCACCCGGAGCGCATCGGCACCCGCATGGGTGGCTCCGAGGGTGCCGGGGAGACCCACAAGTCGCAGCGGACCCACCGGTTGGCCAACGTCGGGCAACGGGTTGTCGACCAGCCCCTCAAGCGCTTGGGCAACCACGCCGCAGCCCTCGTCGAGGAGCGCAGCCGATCTTGCCCGGAGCCGCTCCCAGCCCACGGTCTCGCCCAGGTGTCGCCACGCGAAAGGTGCGGCGAGCCACGGCGTCGCGTCGAACGTGCCGCCATGGTCGAACCGCAGGGGGAAGGGGTGCGGTGAACCCCACGAGTCGATCAGCGGAAAGAGCTCCTGCCCGGACCCGCGCGCGACAAGCACAGCCGCCCCGCGGGGGCGCTCACGAACTTGTGCAGGTTGCCCACCCAGTAGTCCGCCTCACGACAGATCGGGTCGGGGAGCACTCCTGGAGCGTGTGCGCCGTCGACGAGAGTGAGGACGCCCAACGACCGGGCCTCGCGGCAGATCGCGTCGACTGGGAAGGCGCGGGCCGTGGCGGAGGTGACCTGGTCGATCACCAGCAGCGTCGGCCGCTCTGCGCGCATGGCCTCGCCGACCAGTCCGATCACCTCGTCCTCGGTGGCGTTGAGGGGGATGTCGACCACGCTTGCCCGGCCCCCCGTTCGGGCAGCGACGCGCTCGGCGCCCATCGTCACGGCACCGTATCCGTGGTTGGTGGTCAGGACGGTGACCGGTCCGCGGTCCATCAGCGACTGATAGACGACGGAAGCACCGGCAGAGGCGTTGAGGACGAAGGCCAACCTGCTTGGGTCGACCGCCAGCAGTTCCGCCATCTCCTCGCGTGCGTCCCCGACCCGGGGGCGAGCGTGGCGAACCATCGCACGGGGTTCCACTCGGCGATCTCGCGCAACCGGTTCTGCTCAGCCTGTACCGCGACGGGCACAGCGCCGAACGACCCGTGGTTCAAGTGCCGCACGCACGGATCGAGCGTCCACCGCAACTGCAGATCGGACCATCCGGGCGAAGAAATCGTCATCGACTCAAGACCTCCTTGTCTGACAATTATGTTGATCTACCGGCATCATCACCAGACTATTGACCAAATCGTTACTAATTGTCTGACAATCTCACGTACGGCATCATGTATGTCAACTGAAGGGAGCCGGATGAGCGCCGTCGAAACCGCCAGGCTCGGCCTGGCCAGGATGATCGCCTCGGGCGAGTTGGCGCCCGGCGAGTTGCTGCCAAGCGAGGCGGAACTCTGTGAACGCTTCGGCGTGTCTCGCAGCTCTCTTCGCGAGGCGCAGAAGATGCTCACCGTCGCTGGGGCACTCACCGCACGGCCAGGCAGCCGCTCGACAGTGTCCGTCATGGATGCGGCTCACGTGATGTCCGGGCTCAAGATGATCGTCCCTCTCATCCCGCTTGACCGCTTCCTTGAGCTCTATCCGCTGCGTGAAGTGTTGGAGGGGCACGTGGCCGCTGCATCGGCGGCACGCATGTCTGATGTCGATTGCGAACTCTTGCTCGCCATGGCGAGGGAACTCGCCGCCGAACCGGCAACCGACCGGGCCCAGACACTCGACGCCAAGTACCACCGCATGATCATCGAGGGCGCCGGCGACGAGATCATCGCCGCGCTGCTTGCCTCGATCCGCCGCCGAGGGCAGGACTACCGGGTATTCGAGGGCGCGGCCGGGCTCGAGCGAAAGCGGGTCAGCGACGCAGCGCACGTCGACATCGCCGAGGCTATTAGGAACCGGGACCCCGAGTCGGCGCGCTTTCTGGCGATGAACCACGTGCGCACCACGCGCCTCTGGCTCGAGGGCCTGAAGCCCGGACCCATCGTCTTCGAGAATGCCGAGTGAGAGCTCGACGATGACCCGGCCCTGAGAAGAGGCTCTTGCGGCGAGGCTCCCCTGCGTCTGACCCGCCGTGGGTGCGGGCTCGGTCACTCCGGAGTCGATTCGTCGGAGCCTAGCCAGCCTCTAGGCACCCCTCAGCGCAGCAGGAACCAGACCCCGAGCGCGACCATCGCCAGGCCCCAGATCTGGATGGGGATGAAGAGCAGGGTGTTGTAGTTGCGCCGCGTCTTGTGCAGCGCCGACGCCTCCACGAGGCCAGGATTGACCGCCTCCGAGGCCTCGAACTGCTCCTGCGTCAAGCCCATCGCCTGGGCGACAGTCTCGCGACCAAGCCGCTCCTGGAACTTCCGCGGGGCGATCATGTTGACGTACCAGCCGCCCACCACGACGGCGATCCCCGCCAGCACGAATCCGGTGCCGGTGACAGGGGAGTCGAGCAGGTCGAACGTGCCGTTGATGAGGCGGTTCGCCACGACGACCGCCGCAACAGCCAACGCAACCATTGCCCACCCGGAACCGCGATAGAAGATCACCATGGCCGTCACCGTAGGGCCCTCGGGCGGTCACTACAGCCACTTGACCTGCACCAATGGCATCGATTCACCCCTTTGGGTGTGGAACGTGGGGAACAGTCCTCGGTGCTGACTCTGGCGGCCAAGCCTGCGAAGTGGCCGAACGGACCGACCCGCCTCGATGCCTCTGACGGAAACTCCGGCACCCGCTCCGCTGCGCCCGCCTGGCCCTGTCCCGTGGGGCGCCCAACGCTCAGGCGCGGCGGCACTGACCCGCGGCGGGTGAGGTCGGCTCGGCACCTGCAAACCCACCCGGGCCACCCCTGTGGGTGTTTGGATGGGATCGGACAGGAGAACCCATGACGCACACGTGGCAGACCCGCGCCGAGACGGGCACACCAGAACTCACCGACGCCGACCTCGATCGCATCCACGCGCGCTGGCGGGCCGCGAACTACCTCTCCGTCGGCCAGATCTATCTGCTCGACAACCCCCTGCTGCGGCGCCCACTCGAGCGCGACGATGTCAAGCGTCGACTGCTCGGCCATTGGGGACCACTCCTGGGCTGAACTTCCTCTATGCGCACCTCAACCGGATCATCGCGGAGCGCAGCCAGCCGACGCTGTACGTCACCGGGCCGGGGCACGGCGGGCCGGGCATGGTCGCCAACAGCTATCTGGACGGGACATGGAGCGACGTCTATCCGGCGGTCGGCCGCGACGAGGAGGGCATGCAGCGACTCTTCAAGCAGTTCTCCTTCCCCGGCGGCATCCCGTCGCACGTCGCGCCGGAGGTGCCTGGCTCCATCCACGAGGGCGGCGAACTCGGCTACGCCCTCTCGCACGCCTACGGCGCCGCCTTCGACAACCCCGACCTGCTCGTCTTCGCCGTCGTGGGGGACGGCGAGGCCGAGACCGGCCCGCTCGCCACGTCCTGGCACTCCAACAAGTTCCTCAACCCCGTCCGCGACGGGGTGGTGCTGCCCGTACTGCACCTCAATGGCTTCAAGATCGCCAACCCGACGGTGCTCGCGCGCATCCCGGAGGACGAACTGGTCGACCTGATGCGGGGTTACGGACACCGTCCGCACGTCTTCACCGCTGGCTTCGACGAGGAGGACCCGGCGTCGTTCCACCGTCGGTTCGCCCAGTTGCTCGACGAGGTGATGGACGAGGTCGCCGAGATCCGGCGCATCGCCGCCGAGGAGGGCGAAATGGACGCCGAGCGCCCCGCCTGGCCGATGATCGTGCTGCGCACCCCAAGGGGTGGACGGGCCCGAAGGAGATCGACGGGCAGAAGACGGAAGGATCGTGGCGCAGCCACCAGGTTCCGCTTGCGAGCGCGCGCGACACCGACGAACACCTGAAGGACCTGTCCGACTGGCTCGAGTCGTACCGCGCCGAGGAACTCTTCGACGAGGCGGGCGCCCCAGTCGCGGACCTGGACGCCACCACCCCGCCCGCCGGGCTGCGCATGGGTGAGCGCCCCGAGGCAAACGGCGGCATCATCCGCCGGGATCTGCACCTCCCCGACTTCCGCGACTACGCCGTCGACGTGCCTGCACCCGGCGCAACCGTCTCGGAGGCGACGAAGGTCCTCGGCGAGTGGCTGCGCGACGTGGTCGCCGCGAACCGGGACAACTTCCGCATCTTCGGGCCGGACGAGACGGCGTCGAACCGGTTGCAGGCCGTCTACGAGGAGACGGGCAAGCAGTGGGTGGCGGAGTACGAGTCGCCCGAGGTCGACCAGCACCTGCAGCGTGACGGTCAGGTCGTCGAGATGCTCAGCGAACACCAGTGCCAGGGCTGGCTGGAGGGCTATCTGCTCACCGGCAGGCACGGCATGATGTCGTCCTACGAGGCGTTCATCCACATCGTCGATTCGATGGTGAACCAGCACGCCAAGTGGTTGAAGGTAACCGACCGTCTCGAGTGGCGTCGCCCCATCGCCAGCCTCAACTACCTGCTGAGCTCGCACGTATGGCGCCAGGACCACAACGGGTTCTCGCACCAGGACCCTGGCTTCATCGACCACGTCGTCAACAAGAAGGCCGACATCGTCCGCGTGTACCTGCCGCCATGCACGAACACACTGCTGTCGACGTTCGACCACTGCCTACGCAGCACGCAGTACGTCAACGTCGTGGTGGCGGGCAAGCAACCCAACCCGAACTGGCTGACGATGGACGAGGCGGTCAAGCACTGCACCCGAGGCCTCGGCATCTGGGACTGGGCGGGCACCGAGGTCGTTGGAGAGGAGCCCGACGTGGTGCTCGGCTGCGCCGGCGACATCCCGACTGTCGAGGTGCTGGCCGCCGTCGACATCCTGCGCAAGCGGATCCCGGACCTGAAGGTGCGGGTCGTCAACGTCGTCGACCTGATGCGACTGCAGGACGAGGACGAACACCCGCACGGCCTGTCGCACCGCGACTTCGACACCTACTTCACCGCGGACAAGCCGATCATCTTCGCCTACCACGGCTACCCGTGGCTGATTCACCGGCTGACCTACCGCCGCACCGGCCACAGCAACCTGCACGTGCGCGGCTACAAGGAGGAGGGCACCACGACGACGCCGTTCGACATGGTGATGCTCAACGACCTGGACCGCTTCCACCTGGTGATCGACGTGATCGACCGGACGCCTGGCCTCAGTTCGCGCTATGCCGGGCTGCGTCAGGAGATGGAGGACAGCCGGATCGATGCGAGGGCTTACGCCCGGATGTACGGCGACGACCCGCCGGAGATCCGCGACTGGGTGTGGCCCGACGCGGGCGACGCCGCGGCCGAATCCCAGGTGCGGGCTGCGGTGGCCGCCACCGGAGGCGACAACGAGTAGCGAACTTGCGTCCGCGGGGGCCCGGGGTCCTTCCGTGGCCAGCGGTGCGGCGACGACGGCGGGACGCTGAACGCTGCGGATTGACCGGGGACGAGGCGATACTTGGCGCGTGTCACGCACGGATCGCCCGGAGCCGCGCAGCGATGTCGACTCGCTGTTGGCCGCCGCGCGCCGCGGCGACGCCGATTCCCTTGACGAGTTGGCCGACAGCGCCCACCTCAGCCGCTTCCACCTGTCGCGGCTCCTGAAGGAGCATCTCGGCTTCCCGCTGCGCGACTTCCTCGCCGCGGCCCGCGTCGACCGCGGCATCGACGTCCTTGTCGAGGGGCATTCGGTGACCAGGTCGCAGGTCGAGGCGGGGCACGACTCAGCGTCCAGCTACACCAGGGCCTTCGCGAAGCACACGGGGATGGCGCCTTCGACGTACCGCTCACGCCTCGGCTCGCTCGCCGCGCACCTGATGCGCCACCAGGACGACGCCACCCCACTCGTCGTGCTGCACCGAGGCTTCCGGGCAGATGACCATCCTCAGCCGCACCCGCTGACGGTGCGCGTCGAGGGTGCCTCCGAGAGGGGCGCGTTGTTCGTGGCGCTGCATCCCGACCCCCTCGTCAAGGGCAAGCCACTGCTCGGCGTCGCGCTGCTCGGCACCCACGAGATCGACGTCACCGCCATCCCCGACGGCGACTACTACGCGATGGTCGTGGAGGTGCCGCGCGCGAGCAGCCTGCGGTCCTACTTCAGGATGGACGCGAACCGACGCCAACTGGAGCGCACCCCCGTCAGGTTCCCGCTGGCGGCCCCGACGGTGCTCACGCTCCCGCTTCGGGACCTCATCGAGACCGACCCGCCGATCACGATCAACCTGCCCCAGATCTTCTTCGAGTCGCTGGTCGGCAGGGTGGAGGTCGATGTCAGCAACTCGGGACAACCGGTGCGCAACTCGGGACAAGCACCGTCGTCGGGGGCCGGGTAGCGTCGTTCTCACCTACCAGACAAGGGAGAACATCATGGCAAACCTGTCGACCTACATCGCTTTCCTCGGCAACGCCAAGGAGGCCTTCACGCACTACCAGGACGTCTTCGGTGGCGAGCTTCAGCTCATGTCCTACGGCGACTTCCCACCCATGGAGGGAATGCCTTTCACCCCGGACCCCGACACCATCGCGCACGCCCAGCTCGACCTGGACGGCGGCACCATCACCGGTGGCGACGCCATGCCGGGCGAGGACTACGTCGTGCAGGGCAGCATCTACTCGCTTCTCTACACGCTCGACGACGTCGACAAGGCCAGGGAACTGATCCAGAAGCTCGTCGACGCGGGCGGCTCCATCCAGATGCCCTTCGAGCCGGCCCCGTGGGGTGCCACCTATGGGCAGGTGTTCGACAAGTTCGGCGTCATGTGGTCCTTCGACGTGCCCGCCTGAGAACCCAACTCGACGCGGCGGGGGCCTCGGCCTCCGCCGCGTCGGCGTGCGGTCAGCGCTGTTCGGGCTCCAGCACGAAGAAGATGAACGAGACGAAACGCGTCGAGCCGTTGGGCAGCAACTCGGCCGGGGTGTCGGGCGCGACGGGCGGCTCGGCGATGTCGGCGATCCGGAAGCCCGCCTCGTGGAAGGCGTCGACCATGGCGTGCAGCGGCCGGTGCCAGGTCTGCAGGGTGGCCTGGGTGCCGCCGAAGTCGCATTCCATGGGGAACTCGACGATCGGGAAGTACTTGCCGCCCTCGACGCTCAGGGGGAATACCAGGGGGTGGTTGACGGACAGGATCAGCCTGCCACCCGGCCGCAGCACGCGCCGCAGTTCGGCGAGCGCCCCGTCCCAGTCGCGCAGGTAGTGCAGCACCAGCGAGGCGACGACGTCGTCGAAGGCCCCGTCCTCGTAGGGCAACGCGTCGCCCAGGTCGAGGACCCGCAGGTCGGCGTAAGGCTGCAGTCGCTTCCTGGCGATCGCGATCATCCGGGCGCTGGAGTCGAACCCTGTCACGATCGCGCCGCGTTCGCGCAGCAGCACCGACAGCGGTCCCGACCCGCAGCCGGCGTCAAGGACGCGCCTGCCCCGCACGTCCCCGACCAGGTCGAGCATCGCCGGGCGCTCGTAGTAGTTGTTCAGCAGGTTCTCGGCGTTGTCCGCATCGTAGGCGGGGGCAAAGTCGTCGTAGTTGCTGATCGTCATGTCTCGCACGCTACCCGCGGCACGGCGCACCGAAGCTACGCTCGGCCCATGGACGCCGAACTCCCCCGGGTCGTGCTGACGACGACCGCAAGCGTCGACGGGCGGATCTCGCTCGGCCGGTCGCAGCGACTGATGGACGACCGGGTCGGGCGCCGCTGGGGCACGATGGCCGTGCCCGGCGCCTTCACCGATCGGCACGAGCAATTAGGCGCCCGCGCGATCCTCGAGGGCAGTGGCTCACTCGTCGACGTCGACGCCCCGGCACCCGAATGGCCCGTCCCGACGCCGCCGGACTCCGCCCTCCTTCGGGACCACCCGCCGGTCGCAACCGGGTCTGAGCGGTGGTACGTCATCGCCGACGGTCGCGGCCGCGTCGACTGGAAGTTCACCGAGATGGACGGCGTGCGCCTGCTGCTGCTCGTGTGCGAGGCGACCCCGACCGGGTACCTGCAGCGCCTCGTCGACCTCGGGGTCGGCTACTTCGTCGCCGGGCGCGACAGGGTCGACCTGCGCGAGGGGCTGCGGAAACTCCGCGCCAACCTCGGCCTCGAACTGGTCGTCGCCGACTCCGGCGGCACCATCAACGCGACGCTGCTGCGCGAGGGCCTGGTGGACGTGCTGGACGTCGTCACGCTTCCCGGGCTGATCGGCGGCCTGGGCGCGCCGACCATCATGGACGGGCCGGAACTGGGCGAGGACGAGTCCCCGATCCTGCTGGAACTGCTCGACGTGGCGACCAACCGGGGCGTCGTGCGGACGCGCTACCGGGTGCTGTCCTGAAGCGTGCTGTCGACGGGATTCAGGTGACGCGAACCTCTCAGTTCGCGTCCGCGAACTCAAACGTGAGGCTGACGTCGGGGTCGATGCTGCTGATGATTCCGGTGTAGAAGACCTTCGCTTGATCCTTGAGAATGTCGATGTTCGCGTCGACATATTTGGCCTCGGCCTCGTCGTTGAGAATGCCGCTGATCATCTCGGCAGTGTCGACCTCAGGAGTCACCCAACTTAGGACCCCGTTGTCTTCGGCGACCAGGCGAAAGGACTCGTCGTCATGCCCGATGAACACGAACTCCGGGATCACGATCCGGTAGCTGTTCTCACCCGTCGAGACGACCCTCACCGACTCGCCATCCAGCCCGAGTTTGGCGCTGAAGTTGTACTGGAGGAATGTGGCTCGATCGCTCCCCGGAATGTCGATTCCCAGGATCTTGCTCTTGTCGGTGCTCTCCGCGATCCCTTGGATCCCCAGGCTTAGGAGCACCACTTCCTGCTTCTTGGTCACGGACTGAACGACCTGGGTGGTTCGGCTCTCAGCATTGTTGCCGGACGCAAGGAGGACCGGCGCCAACCTGACGGCTCCAAACATCACTAATGCGCCTACCAACAGCCCAATTGTCAGCAAGCCACCGACCTTCATCGCCTTGCCCATTGAGCCCCCCCTGTTCACAACTCCTCGCGGAGAGTTCACGCCTTGACGGCGTCAGACTACTTGGGCGCTCAGACGTTTGTGCCCCCGCGCCGGGAAATATCCTGGCCATTCCGGAGACGCGTCGAAAGGGTGGTCGGTTCGTCGCTTGTCGACCATGCCGAAGCCCCGCCGACGCGACGGTCGACGGGGCCATTCAGGCTCGACTCAGCGGAAGTGACCCCGCACGGTCACCCTCTTGTTCGAGATGCTGACGATGGTTCCAGGCTTCTGCCCGGAGAGGTCCATCGTGGAGGCCCAGACGGTGCCATTAGGCGCCGTAGCGACGCTCAGCGAGCCGGCCAATGGGGCGAAGGTCGAGACCTTGCCGTGGTCAACCAGCGCGATGCCCGGCCCGAACAACTGGGCAACGTAAATCTTCGATCCAGACACTGCAAGCCCGGTCGCGCCGGACAGCCCTGAGGCAACCATGGTCGCCTTGCCGTTGCTCGGGTTGATCCTCCAGACCGCGCCGAGCGAGGCGGACTCCCCCGGGAATCCCGGGAGCGTGCTGACGTAGATGTCCCCGCCGCGCCCCACCGCGACGCCCGTCGGGACGGCCTCCGCGTAGAACGTGTCCCCGATCGCACAGTCGCCGAGCCCGAGCGCCCCGACCGACTCCGCGGTCAGCGTTACCGGCACAGGCGGCAGCACCGCGAGAGTGCGGATGGCTCCCCTGTCGGTGACCCGGAAGATCGCGTTGGCGCCTGCGTCGGCAACCAGCCAGTCACCCCGCCAGGAGGCGACGCCGTAGACGTGCGAGTCGATCCGCCCCGGTGCCGTGAAGCCCGCGGCACACGACGTCGGGTCGGTGATGCCGTAGGTGAGTGCCCCGTCGGGGTTGTGCTTGGTCTCGTAGGCGTGGACGTCGGCATAGACAGTCGTACCCTTGGGCGACCTGATGTTCAGGCCGCTCGCACTGATGATGGGTGGCTCGCTGTCGTCCTCGATCGACGACCCATAGGCCGTCCAGGCGCCGCGGGTCGCCAGCCCTGCGAGGCCAGGGATGCCCGTGAGCAGCGGCTTGATGCTGCCGTTCGACTGCAACTGGCCGATGATGCCTGGGCCTCCGTCCGCGACGAGGACGCGACTTCCGTCGACGGCCAGGCTGAAGGGCACCGCGACCTGGCTCGACCACACCTTGGTGACTGGCTCTCGGGGCGACGCCGAGGCTGGCGCCGGCGCCCCTACGATCAGCGCGGCCGCGGCACCGGCCGCGAACAGCGCACGAATTCTGCGCATTTCTGCTCCGTTCTGCCTGACTTCCTTGCCAGGCCCAACTCAGCCCGCGGAACCTCCGAACGAGGGTCCGAACGCGGGCGAGTCGCCCCCAATGACGGCTCCGGCACATAGTCTCTCCGCGCGCTCTCCCGCGCAAGAGAATCGTGACGAAACCCCGCGCGCCGCGCCGCCCGGTCACGCCCCGGTGGCCCGCTAAGGCCGGTCGCGTGACGGTGACCACATACGCGTCGTGGTCGGAGAGTCGGCGTCGTCCCTGGTCCGGGCTCGCAACGACGGGACTAGCCGATGGCCAGTTCACCGTCCTTGACGGTGACCGCCAGGGGGTCGGCGACCCAGTACTCCTGCTGCCCGTGGTTGTGGTCGGTCGGGCTGACCGCGCCGTACAGCGCCAGCCGGTAGCCACCGTCGGCGAGGGGGTCCTTGGGCAGTGGCCCCTCGACCGGACAGGCTCCCAAGGTGACCTCGACGACGCCCGACCCGCTCGCCCCCTCCGCGGCGCCGATTCCCGTGACCAGGCCGACGACGAAGTCCTTCTCGTCGGTGACGTAGCCGTGCACCCACTTCAGGCCTGCGGAATGCTTGCCGTGATCCGAGTCCAGGTTCACGTCAACCTTGATCTTGGCGGTCATGGCCTCCTGGGAGGGCTCCGCGGGGGCCGCGGTCGCCTGGAACGACACGTCACCGTGAGGCTCGGTCCACATCGACCCGCACGCCTCGGTGAGGTACTCGAGGCGGCGCTCGTCCAAGGGCTCCGCCGGCGGCGGAGATCCGGGAGATGAGCAGGCGGCAAGCGCCGCGACGGCGGCCACGGCGACCACGATTCGTTGCATGTGCGCATCCTCCCGAAGTGAGCCCCGAGGATAACCCGACGTCAGGGCAGCGCCGCGCCATGCGCCCGCCCCCGACCGGGCAACTCCGCGATCCGGCCCCACGATGGCCCGACTTGTGGTGGGCTGGGAGACCATCCACGAACGGAGATTCCATGACCACCGCCAAGGACCTGATGACCTCACCGGCCGAGACGCTCGCGCCCGACGCGACGCTCGCCGACGCGGCCCGCGCCCTCGCCAACCTCGGAATCGGCTCGATGCCGGTCGCCGACGGCGATACCATCGTCGGGGTCGTCACCGACCGCGACATCGTCGTCAGCGGGATCGCGGCGGGGCTGGACGTCAACACCGCCACAGTCGCCGACATCGCGACGACCGATGTGGTCACCGTCGGGGTCGACGACTCCGCCGAGGCTGTGGCCGCGGCCCTCGCCGAGCATCAGATCCGGCGCGTACCCGTGGTCGACGGCGGAATCCTGGTCGGCGTGATCTCGCAGGCCGACGTGGCCCGCGACCTCGACGCCGCGGACACGGGCGAGGTCGTCAAGGAGATCTCGAAGGACTAGCGCGCCGGCCAGTCCGGACCGTACTCTTCGGCGACGGCGGCGTGCGCGCGACGATGCAGCGCACGCGCCCTCGCCGAGAGGCGGTCTTCCAGGACGATCCCTGACAGGTGATCGGTTTCGTGCAGCAGACAACGCGCCAGATAGCCGGTGCCGTCGATCGAGATGGGCTGACCGAACTGGTCCTGGCCGTCGCAGATCGCGCGGAAGGGGCGCGGGAGCTGAGAGTAGGCACCTGGAAGTGAGAGACATCCTTCTGCCTCCGTCACCACCCGTCGGTCACGGGTCGGAACCTCGATGGAGGGGTTGCAGACCACACCGGCATGTCGCCTGAGCCGATCATCGACGGTGTCGTAGACGAAGACCGCGAGGTCCACTCCGACCTGTGGTGCGGCGAGTCCCGCCCCATCAGCGGCGCGGTTGGTGGCGAACATGTCTGCGATGAGGTTCCACAGATCCGGCCCAAACTCCTGAACGGGCCGCGCCGGTTTGTGCAGCACGGGGGCATCCCATCGCACGATGGGCAGCGCCAAACCGACAGTCATCAGTTGGTCCAACGGCATCGCGCACGCTCCTAGCTGGGGTGTGCCAAATCTACGTCGGGTCAGTGACTTGGTCTGAAGACTGAGGCGAAATCGTCTCGAAGACCCGCGGACCTAGAGGCCCTCTCTCGTCCCGTGGCAGGAGCGCGGCGGCCCGTCTGGTCGTCCCCAGGTCTGACGGCGTGGCCCCGCCCCGCCACTTTCGGCCAGACTGACCCGAGCCCCTGGTCACGGCGCGGTTCGCGGTGATCCCTCGCCACCTAGTGTTTCGCTTCGAGACGAAAGAGGGACCACCATGAAGCGATCCACCCGGCGAGTCGCCGCACTGGCCGTGGCCGTACTCGCGGCCGGGGCCGCGCTGACGGGATGCGGAGCCAAGGGCAGCGGGGCATCCGAAGACATCCAGGCGCGCGTCGAACCGGCGGTGCTTGCAGTGTCCGGCGTCACCGGCGGGACGTGCTCCGTCAAGCCGGCGTCGCTGTCGTACCTCATCAATTGCAGCCTCACCAGCGACGCGGCGGACAAGGATGCGCTGCAGGCGGTCCTCACCGACGTCCTGACGACGGTGGTCGCACAGACCCCCGACGAGGACTCGGGAACGGCAGTCAAGGTCGTCGTGAAGAACGACGCGGACACCGTCACGACCGACGCGCTCGGGCTCTCCAACCCCAGTTACCTCTCCGAACTGCGCGAGCTGTCCTGACCATGTCAACGCAGCCCACCACGGCGCCGTCGTCGGCTGGGCCGCCGACCCGTGACGAACTCGCCCACGCCCGCCGACTGCTCGGCACCTTCCAGCGCGACTATTCGACCAAGGTCGTCGGCCAGCAGAACCTGACGCGGGCACTGCTTGTGACGCTCCTCAGCCGGGGGCACATCCTGCTCGAGTCGGTGCCGGGGCTCGCCAAGACCCTCGCCGCGTCGACGATGGCGAGCGCCGTCCAGGCGTCCTTCTCGCGCATCCAGTGCACGCCCGACCTGCTGCCGAGCGACATCATCGGTACGCAGATCTACGACGCCCAGCACGCCCGGTTCGTCACGAGCCTGGGGCCGGTGCATGCGAACTTCGTGCTGCTCGACGAGATCAACCGCTCCAGCGCCAAGACCCAGTCGGCGATGCTCGAGGCGATGCAGGAGCGTCAGACCACCATCGGCGGCGAGACGCACCCACTTCCGGAGCCGTTCCTCGTGCTCGCGACCCAGAACCCCATCGAGGAGGAGGGCACCTACGTCCTCCCGCAGGCGCAGATGGACCGCTTCCTGCTGAAGGAGATCGTCGACTACCCGACCCCCGCGGAGGAGTTTGAGGTCCTCAACCGGATCGAGTCGGGGGCCCTTGAGCGGCGGCGGATCGACGCGACCCTCACCACCGACGACGTCGCATTCCTCCAGGGCCTCGCCTCCCGGATCTACGTCGACGCGGCCATCAAGCGCTACATCGTCAGCCTGGTCAACGCCACCAGAAACCCCGCCGCGGTGATCGGGCCGGAGCGCGCCGCCTACCTCGAGTTCGGCGCGAGCCCGCGCGGCGCCATCGCGCTGCTGCAGGTCGCCAAGGCGCTCGCGGTCCTCAACGACCGAGACCATGTGGTCCCAGACGACGTGAAGGCCCTGCGGCACGCCGTGCTGCGGCACCGCCTGGTGCTCACATTCGAGGCGGTCGCCGACCGGGTGCGCCCGGAACTGCTGATCGACTCGCTGTTCGACGCCGTCCCCGCCCCGTAGAACTCCGATGGCCCTCCTCACGAAGGTCAAGACCCGCATGGCGGTGCACGCGCACCGGAAGGTGCGGGGACTGCTCGACGGCGCCTACGCGTCGGTGCAGTTGGGCCGCTCGATGGACTTCTTCGATCTCCGCGAGTACGTGACGGGCGACGACGTGAAGGACATCGACTGGAAGGCGAGCGCGCGGCGCGGCGACCTCCTCGTCAAGCGGTTCGTGGCCGACCGGAAGCACACCATCGCGCTTGCCGTCTCCGCGTCGCGGACCATGGCGGCCATGTGCGACGCGGACGCCACCAAGCGCGAGGTCGCCACGCTTGCCGCGGGCGTCCTCGGCTGGTTGGCGATCAGGCACGGCGACTGGGTGACGCTGACGCACGGCAACTCCGACGGCGTACAGGGCTCACGCCCGTCGTCCAGGGAGGACGCGCTGGAGCGGATGTTGCAGTCGCTGGACGCGTCGTGCCTGCCGGGCTCGCCCGATCCCGACCTGACGCGGGTGCTTGAGCACGTGGTGCGCACGGTGCGGCGCCGCACGATCCTGGTGGTGATCGCCGACGACGCCAACCTCGACGAGACCCAGCGCCGTCTCCTGAACCGGTTGCGCGCCCAGCACGAGGTGCTGTTCCTGACGATCGGCGACCTTGATCCGACCGACCCGGCCCTGGGTCGCGCCCTCGTGGACCAGCCCACAGGGCAGGCGTGGCCGGGGTTCCTGCGCGACGCCACGCTGCACGAGGAGGTCGCGCAGAGGACCACGGAACGGCACGCGCTCCGCGCCGGGCACCTCGATCGACTGGGGATCGCCCACGGCCACATCGCGACCGAGGCCGAGGTCGTCGGGTCGATCTTCGCGCTGCTGGAGCGGCACCGACAGGCGAGGCGCTGAGCGATGCCCGTGTTCGGGCCGGCGCCCTACGCCGACTATTGGCTGCCGCTGGCGATCGCCGCGGTCGTCCTCGTCTGCGGCATTCCGCTTCTCGGCTGGTGGTTCACCCGACCGAGGCCGCAACCGCCGCCCGCTCCCGCTCCCAGTCCCGACGTGGAGCAGGGACGCCGCGAGGCCCTGGCGCTGATCTCCGGCGTCGGCTCCGACCTGGCATCCGGGGCCGTCGACGCCCGCGGGGCGAGCCAGCGACTCAGCCGCATCGTGCGTGAGTTCCTCGTCGGTCGCGGCCGACCCGACGTCGAGGCGATGACCCTCACCGAACTGCGCGCCGACCCGGCGCTCGCCCCGGTCGCCGACCTGGTCGGGGGCCTGTACCGGCCCGCGTTCGGACCGGACGCTGGGGACCGGGCGGTCGGGGCAGAGTCCTCAGTCGCCGCCGCGGAACGGTTGGTGGCGACATGGCGCTGAAGTTCTGGTGGCTGGGGCTGGTGCTGCTCGTCGTGCTTGTCGTGTTCGCCATGGCGTGGGCGCTGCGGGGCAGGCCGTCGGCCGGCGTCGGCGCGCTGGTCGCGGGCACCGACGCGATCCGCTCGTCCCCGCGGTTCACGGCGCTGACCCGCCGGTTCCTGATCTCCGCGACGATCCAGGTCGCCTCCGTCGGGCTGATCGTGGCGGGGTGCTGGCTCCTCGCGTCGCGGCTGGGCGCGACGAGCGACGCGAACTCCGAGCAGCACAACCGCGACATCATGTTGTGCCTGGACGTCTCGGACTCGATGACCGGGATCGACGCCGACCTGATGCGGGCCTTCGCCGACATCGTCTCCGGCCTGGAGGGAGAGCGCGTCGGCCTGACGATCTGGAACTCCTCGGCGATCGCGAAGTTCCCGCTCACCAACGACTACGACTTCATCCTCGACGAACTGCGCCGCGGCGCAGACCAGGTCGACGACTTCGACTACATGGGCGGCACCAACGCGGGCGAGGGCGGCAGCCTGATCGGCGACGGGGTCGTGTCGTGCCTGCAGCGCTTCGACCACCTGGACAAGGATCGGGCCCGCACCATGATCCTCGCCTCCGACAACTCGCTGGACGCCCGCCGATCTACACCGTCGACGAGGCGTTCGCGATGGTCAGGGAGCAGGGGGTCGTGGTGTTCACCCTGCACGGCTACGACACCACCGAGTACGAGCAACTGCGCTCGCTGGCCGCGGGCACCGGTGGCGCCGGCTACCTTCTCGACGACGCGTCGAGCGCCCGGGAGATCATCGGCTCGATCCAGGCGCAGGAGGCGGCCCGGCTTCCCGGCACGCCGCAACTGGTCGTCACCGACCAGTCCGCGATTGGACTGACGGTGATCGCCGTCGGCCTCGCCGGGTGGATCGTCGTCGGAAGGAGGGCCAGGTCGTGGCGCTGAACCCGTTCTGGCCGACCGTCGCGGTCGCCGTCGCCTTCCTGCTCGCCGTCGCGCTGCCCGCCATCCGTCAGCGCCGCTCCTCCGTTGCGCTGTGGCGTCGGCTCGGGATCGGCGTCCTGGTGCTGCTGGCGGCGCTGCGGCCCTCGGTGGCCACGGCCCCGTCGTCGACCGCGGTGCGCGACCTGGACGTGCTGCTGCTGGTCGACCGGAGCCTCTCGATGGTCGCCGAGGACTACGCCGATGCCGAGCCGCGCCTCGACGGCGTCCGCGCCGATGCCGCCGAGATCATGACCGAGTACGCCGGGGCCAGGTTCGCGGTGGTCACCTTCGATCACTCCGGTCGCACGGAGACCCCCTTCACGCTCGACACCTCCGCGGTCTCCTCGCTCCTCGAGGTGACCAACCCGCGCCAGATCTATCAGCGCGGCAGTTCGATCGACGCTGGGCTGGCCGAGGCCGAGAAGCTGCTGAAGAGTTCCGCGAAGCAGCACCCCGAACGCAGCCGGGTGCTTGTCTACTTCGGCGACGGGGAGCAGACGGTCGAGACCGCGCCCGGCTCGATGGCTCCGCTGCGCCGCTACCTGTCTGGCGCCCTGGTGCTCGGCTACGGCACCGCCGAGGGCGGGCGGATGCGCCTCGACGACGGCGACTACCTCGACGGCGGGGAGGCCGTCTCCGTCGCCGACGAGTCCACGCTGAGGGCCATGGCCGAGCAGTTGGGCGGGTCCTACGAACACCGCGTCTCCCCTGGCCCCGTGCCGACGCCGACGGTGACGGCCACGGTCTCGCTGGTCGACGGCCAACTCGACGCGCGCGACGACTGGACCTGGCTGTTCGCCCTGTTGCTGCTCGGTCCCGTCCTCTGGGAACTGTGGGACTCCCTGACCCTTCGGCGGCAGGCGTCGCAGTGGGCCGCCTCGGCCTCGACGGAGCGGGGGCGGACATGAGCCGCCGACGCCGCAGGCTCGCCCTCGCGTTCGCCCCGATCGCCGTGCTGCTGCTCGCGTTCGCCTGCAAGGTCACCCTGATGCTCGGCAACAACGCCGCGGGTCAGGACGCCTACGACCAATCGCGATTCCCCGACGCGGCGCAGGCCTTCGGGAGGAACCGCACGCTCGATGTCCTCGAAGACTGGGTGGCGTCCTACAACCGGGGCACCGCGCTGCTCCAGCAGGGCCGCGCGACCGAGGCCCGCGTCGACCTGGAACGCGCGCTGGAACGCGCCCCAGAGGAGCGCGACTGCATGGTCCGGATCAACCTGGTGGCCGCGATGGATGCTCAAGCCGGCGACCTGCTCGCCGCGCAACGGGCCGCGGAGGCGCGGGACCTCTACGCGGAGGCCCTGGACGTGCTGGCCGCGGGGTCGTGCGGGCAGGTCGACAGCGGGGATTCCGACCGCGACGAGTCGGAGCGTCAGGCCGCCGAGGAGGCGAAGGAACGGCTCGAGGAGAAGCAACAGGAGTCCGACTCGAAGGCGGACGAACCGGTCACGGAGCCAACCCCGAGCGGCGAACCGTCCGCCAGCGCCGACCCGGGCGACGGTAAGCGTGAACGGTTGGAGGAGCGCAACCGTGAGGGCCAGCGGGAGAACACCGAGGAGCAGGACTACAACGAGGGCACCTCTGAGGATCCCCCGCCCCGCTCCTGGTGACGTCGCTGGGGCTGCGACACGAAGTGAGGCGGAACGTCGCCTAGTCGGTCGTCATCCGGTGCCGCTTGGCCGGCTGATGAGCCACGAGTAGGCGCGGGTGGGGCGTCGTCCGTCGGATCCGGTGGCGTCTGCGCCGCTGATTGAGCCACGAAGGGACGCGGAGCGCCGCTTCGTCGGTCGCGTGACGTCTGGGCCGCTGATTGAGCCACGAAGGGACGCGGAGCGCCGCTTCGTCGGTCGAAATCCCGTGACGTCACGCAGGGACCTCCCCCAACTACCGGCACTCACGAGGGGCGATCCCGCAGGGAGGCCCCGCCAGCGACCATGATGGACCCATGCTGCTGATGGTGTTCGGCCCACCCGCCGTGGGAAAGATGACGGTCGGGCGCGCCCTTGCCGACACCGGCCGGTTCCGTCTCTTCCACAACCACGCGACGATCGAACCGCTGCTCGAGACGTTCGGCCACGGCACCGAGCCGTTCAACCTGCTCAACGAGGAGTTCCGCCGTCGGGTGCTCGAGGAGGCCGCCCGGCACGGCATCGACCTGGTCTTCAGCATCGTCTGGGCGCTCGACAGCGAGGGAGACCGGGATGTCATCCGGTCCTACGTGGACATCTTCGACGGCGAGGTCGCGTTCGTCGAACTCCGAGCCGACCTGAACACCCGCCTATCACGCAACGGCACCGAACAGCGACTGCTGCACAAGCCGTCGAAGCGCGACTTGGAGTGGTCGGACGCGAACGTCCGGGAGATGGAATCCACCTGGGTGATGACGTCGGAGGACGGCACCGGGGTCGCGACCGACCTGCTGTCGACCCATCCACACCTGGTCCTCGACACGACCGACCTGGCACCGGAGGAATCCGCGGCAAGGATCCTGTCCTGGTTGGAGTCGACAACCACATCGACAGCGGGCGTCAGCACAACGTAATCAGCGCGACGTCTGCCTGGGCCGTCTCCGCTGGCCCTTCACGATGTCGAACGCACGGAGGCCTATCGCGATCGTCGGCAGGCCGGTGCCGAGCAACGCGAGGCTCCTCAGGATGCTGAGCACGGCCGTGGTGAACCCGGGTGTGGGCGCTGGTTGGTCGGGGCTTGATGATCAGGCGAGCTAGCAGTCGGACAAGGAATGCTTGTCAGACCCCTCCTCTACCGTGAAGCACAGACCGGTAAGGAGGCCACCATGAATGCGCAACCAGCACCGAAGCCGAAGTCGACCGGCGCTCGCCCGAACCCAAAGCATCGCAAAACGATCTACATGTCTAGGGCGATACTCATCAGGCCAGCAATGCTGCGCGTCACCTCACGCGAGGCAAACTCCGACGGGCCTGATTGCATCCCCGAACCGACGAGACCGCCCCCAAGCGACTGAGGACAGCCCTGCTCACCCTCTAGTCGACTCTTCTGGGAGGGTGAGGACGCGCTCACATTCACGAGCGCGTCCCCCCTGGTCAGTCCCGCCAGGCCCTCCAGAGTCGGGCGTACTCGCCGTCCTTCTCCAGCAGTTCGCTGTGAGCCCCCAACTCGACGATCCTTCCGTCCTCCACGACCGCGATCCGGTCGGCGTCGTGGGCCGTGTGCAGGCGGTGCGCGATCGCGATGACCGAGCGACCGTCCAGCAGCGCGGCCATCGAGCCCTCCAGGCTGCGGGCCGAGGTCGGGTCGATCAGCGAGGTCGCCTCGTCCAGCACCAGGGTGTGGGGGTCGGCGATGATGAGCCGGGCCAACGCCACCTGCTGGGCCTGGGCCGGGGTGAGCGCCGTCTTGCCGTGACCCAACTGAGCTTCGAGCCCGCCCTGTAGCTTCGAGACCCAGCCCCAGGCCCCGACGGTTGCGAGCGCCTGCTGCACCTCGGCGTCGGACGCGCTGGTCTCGCGGGCGAGCACGACGTTGTCGCGAACGGAGCCCACGAACACGTGGTGCTCCTGCGTGACGAGCGCCACCTCGGTGCGCAGCCGGTCGAGGGGAAGGTCCATCACGTCGACGCCGCCGACGGTGACCTCACCGGTGCGCGGACGGTTGACGCCGGCGACGAGGCGACCAAGCGTCGACTTCCCCGAACCAGACGGCCCGACGACGGCGAGCCGCTCGCCCGGACGCAGGTCGAGGTCGACGCCGTGCAGCACGTCGACTCCCTGCCGGTAGCCGAACCGCAGGTCGCAGCCGGTCAGCTTCACGCCGTCCGGCTGTGTCTCACCTGGTGTGCGGTCGTCGTCGAGCTGTGCGACGCCGATCAGGCGCGCGGTGCCGACGATGCCCAGTTGCAGGTGGTCAAGGACGGCGATGACGCGGTCGAGCGGACCCTGCAACTGCGAGACGTAGAGCGCGGCCGTGGTGATCTGACCGATCGTGACCCAGCCCTGCGAGTGGCCCCAGATACCGAGCAGGACGACGCCGACGAGGGGCAGCTGGAAGGACGAGTCGACCATGGCGAACAGCATGTTTCTGAGCGTCATCGTGTAGCGCTCCGCCTGTGCCGACACCTCGGTGTCCTCGTCCAACTGCTCGATCCGGCGTCGACCGAGGCCGAGCGCCTCCACCGTCCTGGCGCCCTCCACCGTCTCCGTGGTGGTGGAGTTGATGCCGGAGTACGACGCCGACTCGGTGATGTAGCCGGCCGTCGCCCGCCCCAGGTAGTAGCGACCGCCGAACGCCATGATCAGCGCGGTGCCGAGCATCGGAAGCGTCAGGAGCCACGAGTTCACCACCATGGCCGTGACGGTCGCCCCGATCAGCACCACCGACACGATCAGGTTCGGCAGCGCCCAGCGCGCGGCGGTGGCCATCTTGCTGACGTCAGAGGTGATCCTGGTCAGCAGGTCGCCCGACCCTGACGCCTCCACGTGCCCGAGGGGCAGCCGCAGCACGATGCGCACGACCTCCTCGCGGGCGGCGGCGAGCAGGTCGTAGCCGAAGACGGCGGAAGCCCGCCGCGCGCCGAACGTCAGGACGGCCTGCGCAACGATCAGGCCGGTGATGATTCCGGCCATGGTCGTGACGTCCGAGCGCCCGAGCGCGCCCGCCGTGACCTGGTCGATGAGTTGCCCAAGCAGCAGTGGAGCCACCAGGCCCACCCCGGCGGCCGCGAGGTTGAGCAGGATCGCCCAGACCAGCGCCGACCTGCGGCTACGCATCAGAGAGCCGAGGAACCCGGCCGCCTGGGCCGAGGTCGCAACCGGGAAGCCCTGCTTCGGGGCCCGGGCGTCCTCGTACACCGACCTCGCGTTCGCGCCTCGAACCGCATGCCGGTGCCTGAGTGACGAGAGCCGACGTCGCAGGCCGGCACCCCTTGGCACCTCGAGCCCTGCCGGAACGCGGGGCGGCGGCGGGTCCTCACGCCAGGTATCGGCGGAGGTGATGCTCAATAGTTGTTCGCTCATGGCGAGTCCTCCATCCCGCGCGCGATGACGCTGCGGTAGTCAGGATGATCGTGTAGTTCTTCATGGGTGCCGCGCGCGACCTCCCGGCCGTCGACGAGCACGGAGATCTCGTCGCAGCGGCGCAGCAGCAGCGGCGACGCCGTCACGACGACGGTGGTGCGACCCAGGCGGTGGCCAGCGAGTCGCTCCGAGATGCGCGCCTCGGTGTGTGCGTCGACCGCGGACGTCGGCTCCACAAGCACGAGGATCTCGGGATCGCGCAGCAGCGCCCGGGCGAGGACGACCCGCTGGCGCTGGCCGCCAGAAAGGCCCCTGCCCTTCTCGTCGATCCGGCCCTGCCACCCGTCGGGCAGCGACGCGTAGATGTCCTCGGCGGAAGCGACCCGCAAAGCCTCCTCGGCCTGCTGTCGGCTGTGGGTCCCCCACGGATCGACTGCGGTCTGCAGGGTTCCTGCGAACAGCATGGCTCCGGTGTGGGACACCACGATCCGCTCCCGCAGGTCGGTGACCTCGAGCAGCGAGTAGTCGACGCCGTCCGCGCTCACACCCCAGGACTTGGCTGCCGCCTCAGCATCTTCACTGGCACGGCGACGACGCTCGGCCATCCGTTCCCGACGCGCGCGTCGCTTCGCGCGGGCCGACAGTTCGTCGTCGTCGGCGTCCTCGGGCGTCCCATCGGGCAGGTAGCGCCCGAGTCGGTCGGCAAGGGCCGCCGACGCGTCGGGATCGGCCGAGACGACGCCGAGCATTCGGCCTGGCGTGACCGTGACGCCGGAGGCTTCATCGACGAGCACCGGGCGGTCGCCTAGCTTCTGCTGGCCCGGCGCCCATGGCACGTCGGCGCTGAGCAGCGCGATCGTCTTGCCCGCGGCGACCAGGCCCTGCACCCACTTCTGGGCGAAGTCGAAGAAGGTCTGCATCGGCGAGATCAGGAACACGGCGTAGCCGAAGAAGCTGATCAGTTCACCGACGGAGAGGGTGCCTTCGAGGAGTCGCATCGAGCCCAGGTAGACGAGCGCGACGAGCAGGAGGCCGGACAGCAGGATGCTGATGGCCTCGACCAGGGCCTGCCAGGTGCCGAGCCGGACACCGAGGCGTCGCACCTTCTGCGACTGGCGCTCGTAGTTCGCCGCGAAGGTCCGCTCGCCGCCGACCCCGCGCAGGATGCGCAGACCGGTGGCGATGTCGGTCGCGAGCGACGTCAGCGACGACGACTCGGTGCGTTCCGCCGCCTGGGCCCGCGTCAGCGGCCGCAGCACCGGCGTCGACGCACCGACAAGCAGCGGAACGGCGACGAGCACCAGGAGGCCGAGCGTGGGCGACGTCGTCAGCATGAGCACCGACGCGAGCAGGAAGCTGATCGCCGCGGCGATGGCATGCCCGAAGGCGTCGACGGTCGCGCCGAACTGGTCGCTGTCCGACGACGAGACGCTGAGGACCTCACCGGTGGGGACCCGACGGTTCAGGACGTGCCCGAGATGGACCGACTGCCGCGTGACGCGCCGCTGAATCCCGTAGATGCCGAGCAGCCACATGCGCACCGCGAACGTGTGGAAGGCGATGCCGCCGACCACCCCGATCAGGATCACGCCGAGCAGCGCGGCCACCCAGCCGAGAGAGTCAACGACCCCGTGGTTGATGCCCGTGTCGATGGCCCGGCCGAGCAGCCACGGCGTGACGGCGGCCGGGATCAGCCAGGTCGCCGCGGAGGCCGTCATGGCAGGGACGACCCAGCCGTAGGAGCGGATCAGCCAGAACAGGAACCGGCTCGGCGACCTCGTGTCCGGGCGCGAGTCAACGGGGATGGCAGGCGGGAAGTCGAAGCGCCCGCGCTGGGTGGTGAACATGAGTGAGTCCTATGTGGACGGCGTCGTCAACAACGCGAAGATCTGGAGGGTTGGGGGACGCTCAGGGCGTCGGGTGCGCAGGTCCGGTCAGGCGGAAAAAACGCGCGGCCGACCGAGGACAACAGTGGCGACGATGGTCAACATCACTGCACCTCCTCCAGATCGACAACAGCGCTCACACTAAGTGAAGTGGCGCCGGCATGTCAACGGACGGTGTGAGCGCCGGCTAAGCGGAGCCGAGGCCTTTGAGCCACTCACGCACTCGCGCAGGCACAGAATTACTCCGCACCCCAACGGGCGGGGCAGAAGGCGTGAATGTCCCCGGTGCCAGCGACTCCGTCTCCGCCCGATACGGGACCGTCGGCACCGCTATCTCGCCCTCGGCCAGCGCCACGATGGTCCAGAAGCACGGCTCCGGCGCTTCGGAGTCGGGTAGGTTGCACATCCACGTGAGCACTGCCTGCGCCTCCGCGTACGTGGGGATCAGGCCCTTATCGTTGGTGTGGATCCCTAGCTTCTCCCACACCTCGTCTGCGTAGCGGTGGCAATGCCACGAGTGGACATCCACATAGTGTTCGGCCCCAACGACCTCAAAGCCATGGACATAGCGCCCGGCATCCAAGGCCACTTGCTGACGCAGCAAGTCAAACCAAGGAGAGGACTCAGCGTCCTCGCCGGCCATCAGATCAACCGCGTCTTCGGGCACCAGAGCGACCGTGACAACCCTGGGCATTTCGCCTGTCACGTTGGCCGCGGCACGCACCGCTTCCGCCTCGTCCTGGAACCAGTCGCCCAGCCATGGATCTGGGCGAGGGAGTTCATCCTGGATGCAATCACTGATCGACCACAGCAGCGGCGGCAGGGTCGTCCCCTGGCATGGGGCAGTCGGTGTCGGCCTGACCAGCACCCAACCCCCGACGATCAATCTCTCCTGCACGTCTCGATTAGACCATGGCGGCCATCGAGACTCGCTGGTCGCCGGTGGTCGAAGTCTTAGCGCGAAGCGCGCCCGGGCCACCGCTGCTGCTGTCGAGCCGCGGCCTAGTTTTTTCAAACTCATGCTCAGCACTTTGTACAGATCCGCCGCATCTCGGGTGGTGTTCAAAGTAGCCGCCAGTCGGGCGGCGCATCATCTCGCCTCATCATCCAGAAAGGCTGAACACCGAGCATGGTTTCTTTTGGCGCAGGGGGCCAGGTCGGAACCTCACTCAGAAACGTGACGAACTCATCATCAGCTTCGTCGAGTCGCTGCTCAGGCCACTTCCACTGGGTCGCCTGGGTGCCATCTGGCGTCATCCTGACGCCCAAGCATAGGGCGAGCGCAGTTTTCGGGAACTTCCTTCGGTTAGCAAACACGATTCGATGGCGGAAGCCTGCCTCCTAGTGGCTGAACGTTTGGCAGCTGAAGACGGGGTGGGGCGATCCTGACCGATCTTGGAGCGGTTGAGCGAAAACTAGCCGGAGAGGCTTCGGTGGTTCTCCGATCTGAGTTCGGACACGGGCATCCGGTTGAGGACCCCGTCTGCAAGATGGGCAACCTTGTCACACGCCGCGCTGACCTGTGGGTCGTGAGTGGCGGTCAGAATCGCCATTCCATCCGAGGTGAGCGCCCTGAGCAGGGCAACCATCTCCGCGGAGGTCTCTTCGTCCAGCGCAGCGGTGGGTTCGTCGACCACCAGCAGGGCAGGCCGCTTGACGATGGCTCGAGCCAGCGCCACGCGCTGAGCCTGGCCGGTAGACAGTTCTCGGGCCCGCCTACTAGCGAGGGCAGCGATACCTGCGCGCCCAAGCGCCTCTTTGACAGCCGCAGCCCGATCGCGTTTCGCCGACCGATGGGGACCGAACAGGAGGGGAAGTTCGACGTTGGAGGCGACCGTCTCGTGCTGATGCAAGCCGAAGCGCGGAGACGAGAGGCCGACATGGGTTCGCCGAACCAGACCGACGCCAGCCGGGTGAGAAGGGTCGAGGCTCACCCCGCAGATCTCCACGTTACCTTCCGATGGCACGAGCAGCCCGGTCACGATATGGAGAAGGGTGCTCTTCCCACTTCCTGACCGACCGGTGATGGCCACCGCTTGACCCGAGGCAACATCGACGTCAACACCTCGCAGGATGGCTAACGACGAAGTCCCGTCAGGGTAGGAGTGATGCACGCCCCGAACTCGCAGAATCGCGACTTGGTCACTCAAGGTTGTCCCCTCTCGTCAATGAGGCACTCAGCCTCCGGACCCGCGCTGTGAGGTATGCGGTGGCGATGGCGTGGAAGGCAAGCACTGGGACGAGGACCATCAGTACCCGGCCGGGGGCCAACAGCCCAGCGACATCGAAGATGATCATCAAGGCGTGCAGCCCAAGCACGACGGTGACAGCTGGCAGCGTCGCTCCCACCAAAAGCAAGCCCTGCGCACGCCACCACACCTGGCCAGCCGTGGCGCCAGCCAGCTGGTCGATGCGGAAGGCTGACTCGCGGCCATCCCAGATGCGCTGAGTCAACGCTGCGGCGACCACGGCGGCTGCAATGCTTGCGACAACGAAATGCCAACGTTCGATCACCTGGGCGCGCCGGTACATGACGCCGGTTGCAGACGGTGCGGCGTCGAGCTGCCTGGCAAAGAAGACGACTTCAGCTCCTCCCGAGGCTTCAGCCAACGACATTCGGCGCGCGAGTTCACGTCCCTCCTTGAGCGAGCAGCCGCCGCAGACAAACCCGCGAACCAGTTCGGTGGGCGTGACCGATGCTGATACTCCCAACTCCTTGAGATCCTCGACCCCGATATCTGTATGGTTCACGGAACCGACAAGGAATGTGTGCCCGCCAAATGTCGCGGCGGCGTCGTCGCGAACCGGACTGGCACTCACGATCAGCAGACTCGAGTGGCCATCCCCGCCGTCGCCCAGCATCGCCGGATCGACGGTCAACCGCATTCGGTCATCCTGGTTCATGGCGGAGATCAGCAACGACAGCCCTGGGTCGGCCAAGCGAGAACGCTCCAGTTCCTCAGCCGTCTCATAGTCATGCACCAGCGCAGAGCCGGTGTGAACCGCACCCAGGGTGATGCTTTGAGGATCAGATGGCTCCACCCCGAACGGGCTCTGGCTGACCTCCTCAAGCGAGAACGCGAAGCCGACAATCGACACGACCGTGAGGACCGCTGCCATCAGGGGAAGCCACGGCCCCGCCGCCCGCAAGTCACCAACAAATCTCATGATCAACCCGTCGTACCGCTGCCCACGCGTGGCCCGCACCGATCAACGCCGCGATAATCAGCCCACCGAGGCTGGCGACAAGGACTTCCCACAACAACGAGCTGGGCGACGCGAGAAGGCTCAACTGGCCGATGCCCAGCGCAAGCCCCCAGAGGGATCCACATGCGATGGCGGAACCTGCGGCAGCGCTGCTGACATAGCGTGCCAACACTCGTCGCCAGGCGGCAGCTCTGGTTGCCCCGCACGAAGCCGCTATCCGCAACCACCTCGTGGCCCGCACTGAAGGTGAGCGTCCGACAACAACGAGCGCAGCCAACGATCCCACTAGAGCCAACCAGACGAAGAGGGTGTATGGGTTGCGCATCGCTAACAGAACCGCCCAACGATCCGGCGGCGGGGCGAGACCTTCGTGAACCACGTCCACCCCGTGGGCGCGCCACAGCTGATCCAGGTCTTCCTGCAGGGCATGGATGTCACCCCCGCGAGGCACAGTGAAGAGGTAGTAGCCCGAGCCGTAGGAATCCTCACCAGCCGCGGAGACGACGTTGGGTGCCACTCCCTCGACCTCGGCGAGCTTCGGAATCGTGCCCACCACCACGAAGCCACCGCCGCCCAAGTCCTCCAGGAAACCGGAGTCCGCTGACAATCGGGCGCTGACAAGGGCCTCGTACGGTTCCAGGGCAGGATACTCGCCGCCGAAGAGCCCTCCCCGATCAGTGACGAACACGAAACCTGCATCGGGATCCCTTGTCATGGCCACAGCCGCCGAGTGCTTCTCAAGCGTGACCATCAGTGCCGCGGTCGTGTCGCGCGCATCGATCTGGGATGACAGCCCGACCGCGACCTGCGTCAGGGAAGCTCCCGAGGCTCCGAACGCATCCGCCTTCGCCAAGTCGACGCGATCGGCCGTCTGCAAAGGGAGGAAGGCAAGCAAGGCGGTGAGGCACACGCATGAGAGAGACCAAAGCCCGAAGCCACGAAGAGCCGGAGTCCGTAGGGTCACGGCCTATCAGCAGACAGACGGATGAATCGTGCCGAAATCGTAGCGGAACTTTGTCACGGGATCATTCCATCCGAGCGAGTCTGTGATGCTCTTTCTTGCCTTAGTCCCCACGGACCAGGAGCACCCAGATTGCTTTGCTCGGGATGTCTGCCAACCGATGACGTCTTTACCGTCACGCGTGTACTTGAAGCTCGCGGAGATCACTCTTTGAGTGGAGGAGTAGACGTTTCCGTATGCCTGCGACTCACCCGTGTAGCCGACCAGCAAGTAGTGGTTGGTGGCAGCCCAACTCGTCCCCTTCGTGTACCGCTGCACGGCCATAGTAGAGACGCCCCCACAGCCGTTCCGGTGGCGTCGACTTCACCCTGTTCGGACGCGTACCCGTCAGCCGCGCCAAAAACACGTCCATCGACATCGGATATGCCTGGCGGCGGCCCCGTGTCGGGTGCAGGGTCAGCGAGGGCGGGTAAAGCGCTGAGCGAGATCAGGCAGGTGGGGGCTACGGTTACACGCATTCGGCGTCGTGACCTGGAAGCGTGTACTGAACGGGGCATCATTGCTCATCCTGCTCGACTGACCGATCCTCTGTTCAAGGATAGCCTTCGTTGGCTAGTCGCGGGCTATTTTCGAAGACCAGCATCGCTCGACAGCTGCTCCCCTCGCACCGGCAGCCAGGCGGTCGAACGACACGCTTGTAACTTATCCCCCGGTGTGGACAAAGCTGTGGATAACCGGCGGCTCAGCGGTGGATATCGTCGACGCACCGCACCGCTTGCAGGCAGTTCTACGCTTGTCGTGAGAGATCGTTCGAGGAGGCACTCTCATGTCCGTGACTATGAATCCCTACCTGAACTTCGCCGGCAACACGCGCGAGGCGATGGAGTTCTACCAATCCATCTTCGGGGGCGACCTGGCGGTCTCGTCGTTCGCCGACTTCGGGATGGCCGACATGCCAACCGATGGCACCATGCACGCCGCGCTCACCACGCCCGACTTCGTCATCATGGCCTCCGATGCAATGCCCGGGGCCGAGGCGACTTGGGGAGGCACCCGCAACTACATCTCTCTGGGCGGCACGGACGCCGCGCAACTGCGTGGCTGGTTCGAGCGGTTGGCCGACGGAGGCAACGTCGGGATGCCGCTCGAACCACAGGTGTGGGGCGCCACGTTCGGCATCTGCATGGACAAGTTCGGCATCGAATGGATGGTCAGCATCAACCCGTCCGAGTAGGTCGCCCGATGACGGGATGCTGACGACCCGCTCCGGTGAGAACCTGAGCCATGCTGTCCATCATCCTGGCCTTCCTGATGTCGCTCTTCGGGATCGGGCCCGCACCGGTCGACCCGGATCCCAATCCGATCCCCTGGCAGGCGCAGGTCGCCGTCGGCGAGTCGCAACTCTTCGAGGTCGGGACCTCGAACCAGAGCGCCAGGCGACAGATGACGATCGTCACCGGCCCGGACGAGGCCGTCGCGACAGTCGAACTGACCCACGGCGAGGCCGACCCAGGCTGCGCGCCGGGTGGCTGCGAGGAGCCTGCCTACATCACGGTGACCGGCGTCGCGCCGGGCGAGACGTCCGTTGAGGTGCACCTCTGCTTCGTCGAGAGCCCGGGCGAGTGTCAGCCACTGGACGAACCCGTGACCATCGGGATCATCGTCAACGAGTAGCACCGGGAACAGAAGCCCTTGCCCGGGGCGGTTCGGCGGCGAAAACTGTCAGTGGGGCCGCGTAGCGTGAGGGGTATGGAAGGCAGTGCACTGATCGAGGGGCGGGCCGCGGCGCAGCGGTTGCTCGACGGCGATCGTGCGCGTCGGCGGGGCGAGGCGCAGATCATCGAGGCGCTGTGCGACCTGGCCGAGTGCTACCGGCTGGACGAGGACGAACTCACCGAGGTGCTTGTCGAGCGGCGCGTGCAGGTCGGCGGCGAAGGGACCCCGAGCGTCTCCGAGCACCTGCGCCTCGAGATCGCCGGGCTGCTCGGCTGCACTCCCCCGGCCGCGACGGGGAGGCTGGCCGACGCGCTGAACCTGAAGCACCGTCACCCCAGGCTGTACGAGGCGGTCCAACGGCTCGAACTCGACGCAGGCCGGGCGCTCAAGGCGGCCGCCAGGTGCGCGCACCTGCACCCGATGCACGCCGACTCCGTGACCAACCAGTGGTGCAGACGCCAGGCGGGTCTCGGATGGACGGCCGCGTTCAACCTGCTCGACAAGCTCATCATCGCGGTGGACGCCAAGCTCGCCGCCGAGCGGGAACGGAAGGCGCGAGAGGATCGCGGCGTCTGGGTCTGGGGCCTCTTCGACGGTGTGATGAACCTCACCGGTCGCCTCGACGTGCTCGATGCGCGGTTGCTCGACGAGCGGCTCGACCAGGTCGCGGCCCTCCTCGAGCCGGTGTTCCCGACGCTCACGGCGAGCCAGCGTCGCGCGAAGGCCCTGGCGGTCCTCGTCGACCCGCATCAGGCGGCGGCCCTTCTGGATGCGGCGCCGCAGCCGGAACTGCTCGACTCGTTCTTCGACGCGGCGGCTGGTGCGCATCTGCCCTGCCGTTGTCGCCGCTGCGCGTCAGCCGGGGGCGGGGTCGTCACGCCTGGCGGGATCGTCACACCTGGCGGGGTCGCGGCTGATCGCCCGGCGGTGCCGGTGGCGTCCACCGGAGGCGACGCCGGTTGGTCTGGTGAAGTCATAGGGGTGGCCGCCGCGGAACTATCGTCGAGGCCGGTCGCGGCAACCGCCGGGAGCGCCGGCCGCCCGATCGGTGCGCCTGAGGCCCTCCGAGGGGCGCACGTTGATCTCCCCGCGAGGACGGTCCCGGCGCACGGTGGCCTGGGCTTCCCGTGGAGCGGTGTATGTGGGCCTCCCCACCAGGCATCAGTGCGCGGTGAGGGTCCCGAGCGCACCACCGCCAGACCGGTTGCCTCCTTACCCGGGAGAACTCTGCCCGGGCCCGGTTCCGAACCGACCACATGCCAATCCGGCCGCTCAGGTACTCAATCCGGTGAGGTCGGCGACCCGGCTGCGGGTCCCGACGAGGGGCCGGCGGGTCTCGACGATGGGCCTAATGGTCTCAACGATGGGCGTGAAAGGAACCGGGCGGCTGCGCATCTGCCCGGTGAACTGGCGGATGAGCCGTCGGGTGGTTCGCACTCCTCTCGCGGTCGCGGGGCCAAGGCTGGGAGCGCTCCCGGTCGTCGCCGTCCGGTGCTGCAGGTGTCGGTGCACCTGCACGCCGACGCCTTCGGCGAACTGAGCCCGGTCGCCCGGGTCGAGCGGGCGGGACACATCACGACGGCGCTGCTGCGGGAACTGCTCGGCGAGGCGGCCTTCGACGTGCGCGTCCAACCGGTGATCGACCTGCCCCGGTTCGCGCCCGCCGATCGCTACGTCCCTACCGACCGGATGCGTCGTGCGGTGACGCTGGCCTTCCCCGTCGAGCCGTTCCCGTTCTCGAACCGACGCACCGGGTCGCTCGACCAGGATCACACCATCGCCTACCGTCCTGGCGTCGCCGGGCAGACCCGGATCGGGAACCTGGCACCCCTGTCGCGCGGGGTGCATCGGGCCAAGACGGCCGGCTTCTGGGTGCTCGACCAGCCGTCGCCCGGCCAGATGGTGTGGACCAGCCCGCTCGGTTACGCCTACGACGTCACGCCCTACGGCTCCCGACGCCGGACGACGACGTCCGCATGAAGCTCACCCGGTGCCAGCGGGTTTCGACACGGCCGCGACTCCCCCGCTGACTGAGCCATGCGGGGCGCGGAGCGGACCGCATCGGTCGAAGTCCCCGCGACGCCACCGTCGGAACCCTCACCAGGCGGAGCAACACAGGCGTCCGGCTGCCTCCGCTTTCGGAGGCTTCGACAAGCTCAGCCAACGACCGCAACCGGTGCCAGCGGCGGCCAACAGGTCCCCGCACCGAGCGCCAGAGGGTTTCGACGCGGGCTGCGGCGCTTCGCGCCTTTGCCCGGCTCAACCAGCGACGACCGATCGTCGAGCCTGTCGAGACGTCCGCAACCACCGCCTCTCCGACGAGAGCCTCGACTCGGCCACGCGACTCCCCGCCGACTGAGCCATGCGGGACGCGGAGCGGACCGCATCGGTCGAAGTCTCCGCGACGCCACGTCGGAACCCTCACCAGGCGGAGCAACGCAGGCGTCCGGCTGCCTCCGCTTTCGGAGGCTTCGACAAGCTCAGCCAACGACCGCAACCGGTGCCAGCGGCGGCCAACAGGTCCCCGCACCGAGCGCCAGAGGGTTTCGACGCGGGCTGCGGCGCTTCGCGCCTATGCCCGGCTCAACCAGCGACGACGCCGTTCGTCGAGCCTGTCGAGACGTCCGCAACCCACTCTCGCCCTCGGGCGCCACCGCTCTCCCTGGGCTGGCCAAAGATACGGCACGCAGCAAGACCCCGGCCCGCCGACTGAGCCATGCGGGACGCGGAGCGGACCGCATCGGTCGAAGTCCCCGACGCCGTCATCGGAAGCCGAGACCAGGCCCAGCAACACGGCCTCGGGCTGCCTCCACTTTCGGAGGCTTCGACAAGCTCAGCCAACGACTCCCAGCACCGGGCGAGAGGGTTTCGACGCGGGCTGCGGCGCTTCGCGCCTTTGCCCGGCTCAACCAGCGACGACGACCCCGATCGTCGAGCCTGTCGAGACGTCCGCAACCCACGGCTCTCCGGCGCGAGAGGGTTTCGACGCGGGCTGCGGCGCTTCGCGCCTTTGCCCGGCTCAACCAGCGACGACGACCCCGTTCGTCGAGCCTGTCGAGACGTCCGCAACCCACGGCTCTCCGGCGCGAGAGGTTTCGACGCGGGCTGCGGCGCTTCGCGCCTTTGCCCGGCTCAACCAGCTCGGCTCAGCCCTTCAGGCGGGTGAGGATCGCCTCGATCGCCGGGAGCGTGATCCGCTCGTCCAGGTACTCGCGGCGGACCGCGTCGTCGTCGCTCGTCGAGAACTCCGTCGTCTCACCGTCGTGGACGTAGCGCGACGGGTCCTTCAAGCTCTTCCCGTGGTGCGGCATCGTCAACAGGACCGTGAACGCGACCTGGCCGGTGGCGTTCGCGCACGAGTAGGCGTTCGGCAGCAGGTCGTCGCGCATGCACCTGCCGTTCTCGACCGGCACCGCCCTCGACTCGTCGTACTCGAAGTTCAGGTCGAAGGCCGACGGCGAGCCCGCGTAGTCGAGCACCACCAGAATGTCCGACTTCGTCGAGTCCAACGCCAACATGCCAAGCGGCAACCCGAACTTCACCGTGCAGCGCGAGTCGGGCACCTCGACCTCAGTGCCCTGGCCGGCCAGCGGGTCGTCGACCGAGTGGAACCGGAACGTCTGCGACTCGGGCGTCTTGACGATCGACTCGGTCTGCGGAAGCAGCGACTGAACCACCTCGTCGGTCAGCAGACCACATGCGTCGGGCCAGTCGACAAGGGCGCCGGTGTCGGCGACCTTCCCAGTCAGGTCGATCGGCGCGCCTAAGTCGGCGGGCAGGCTTCCGATCTCGACCGGGTCCGTCTGCTTCGACCCGGAGCAGCCCATCAGTGCGACCCCAGCGAGAACGGCCGCCGCGGCGACCCCGATCCTTCGCGTGCGTCCCATCCGGTCAACCTCCGAGCGACTCGTCCCGACAAGCACACTACGGACGGACCGGCTCACCCGAGCGGGCAGGACAGGGACGGTAACGGCCGGTCAGGCGACGAAACGCACCCAGTTCGGGCCGCTACCGGTGTGGATCCGGTCAAGTGCGACCAGCCGGCCGTCGCGCTCCAACCGGTACAGCGCGGCGTGATCGGAGGCCTCCCCCGCGACGACGACGTGGCGACCGTCCGGTGCCACGGCCAACCCGCGCGGTTGCTTCTCGACGTGGGTCAGCACGACGGTGTCGGTCAGGCGACCGTCGCCGTCAAGCCGCACGGCCGCGACGGTGGACTCGGTGCGCTCGGTGCACAGCAGCCACCCGTCGGCGAGCGCCACGTCGGCGCCCCAGATCAGGTGGTCCGCTCGCGGATCACGGCCGTAAGCGCTGATGCCGAGCCCGGAAGCGGCGTCGAAGGCCTGGACGTCCTCAGCCTTGTCGAGCCTGCCGCCCTCGCTGCGGTCGAAGCGGACAGCCTGCCCCGTGAACTCGGTGATCAGGTAGGCGTTACGGTCGTCGGCAGAGACCACGAGGTGCCGCGGGCCGTCGCCGGGCGTCACCCGGACGAAGGGGGCGGACAGTTCGACGAGTTCGCCGTCCGTTGCGATCGAGTATTGGGCGATCAGGTCGTCGCCGAGCGAGACGAAGTAGGCGTTGCGGCCCTTCGGGTCGGGGACGGCGGCGTGCATGTTGCGGTGCGACATCCGCCCCATCTCGGGGCCGACGACGCCGTCGACCACCTGATAGCTGGTTCCCCAGCCGCCGTGGTACGACGCCGCGAGCAGCGCGTTCGGCGTGATCGCGAGGTAGGCAAGCGGGTCGTCGACGGGGCGACGTGCGATCTCGGTGAGGCCACCGGTCGACCTGTCCAGGCGCAGCGTCAGGATGGCCGGCTCCGGATCCTTGACGGCGCAGTACACCAGGTCACGCGCGGGGTCGACGGCGAAGGTGCTGCATCCGAGGCCGACCTCGGTCACCGCCTCCTCGACCAACCGGTCACCGTCGAGACGCAGGGCCGAGATGGTCCCGCCCTTGTCATTTCCAACCAGGATCAGGGCCTCATCAGACATGCCCTCATCCTACGGCTCACTACCCCGCCTTGGCCCCGTAGTCGCGCACCAGTGCGGGCGGGCCGCCCGGATAGGCGGTCGCCGTGACCTTGCCCATCCAACGGTTCCCGGCCCGATCAAGCGTCCACAACGTGATGCACTGCGCGTCGAGCTGGGTGGGCGTCGGATGCTGGTAGACGTACATGGTCTCGCCGGTGGCAAGATCCATCGCCCGGGTCCGCAACGTGCCCATCTCCCGCAGCGTGGTGCCTTGCTTCAGCGCCGACATCGCGATGACGACGCGGCTCACGTCTGGGTTCATGGTCGAGAAGTCCAGCATGATCTGCGCCCGGTCCGGGCCGATCGACTGGCCGGGCGCGAGGTAGGCAAGGAACGCGCTGCGGTCGGGGGTGGTGCGCCGGTTGCGGTACAGGAAGTCCTGCTCCGACGGCACCCGGTAGCCGGTCCCGTGCCTGGTCAGCAGTAGCGCGCACATGTCGACGTCGACGTTGGTCGCCGACCACGTCGCCCCGATCAGCACCCGCTGGACGGGCTCGTCGCCCGTGTTGATGAGGCCGACGGCGGCCCCCTGCAGCAGCCTTCTCGGCATCAGCGCACCCCGATCTTCTTGGTCAACGCGGCCTGCAGCACGTCCAGCACCCGGAACGGCACGATCCCGCCGCGGCCGATCGTGGCGGCGTTCGGCTCGGCCCCCAGCGCGGAGGTCGCGAAGAGGCGGTACGGAATCTGCGCGTCGGAGGCGGCGGTCAGCAGCATCGACGCGCCCAACTGGCCGAGCAGTCCGTTGAGCTCGTGCTGCAGCAGGTCGGCGTCGTTGCGGTTGTCGAAGGCGCTGACCATCGACGGGTCGCGCTGCAGGGTCGAGCCGGGCCGGTTGAAGATCGACTGCCACGGCGACGCGGACAGGTCCCGCATCCGCTGCAGCACGTCGAACTTGCTGAGCACGATGCCGAGCACCTGGTCGGGGCCGCCCTGCTGACGGTGCGCGGCGCGGGCCGCGAGCACCGAGCGCATCACCTCGAGGTCGTGGCCGGAGCCGCGGGGCACCGTGACGACGCCCTCAAGCACTGCCGCGACGCCGGGCACCTTCAGCGGGTCGACCATCGCGACGATCAGGTCGCTGAAGCCGAGGTAGCGGAACCGGGCGTCCGACGGCGCGAGCGACTCGAAGTCCTCGCCCGCCGCGTCGATGATGGAGAGGCAGACCGCCTGTTCGCCGTACTCGAAGCTCCACAGCAGCGGCTCGAGTTGCTCGTCGCGGGCGGGAGGTGTCGGGCGAAGCAGGTTGCGCTGCTCGAAGAGCGGCACCCGGTACTTCTGGTGGAAGCGCTCCTTGGTGGACCCGAGCGGGGTCAGGAAGCTCTGGTGCTGCTGGCCCAGGAAGTACTCGAACTGGTCCATCATGACGCCGATCAGCACCGACTTACCCGCGGTGCGGGCGCCGGTGATGGCGATCGCGAGTTGCGTCGACGTCAACCATTCGACTGGCACGTCGAAGTGGCAGTTGGGGCACTCGCCGGACCTGGCGACCTGCTGGTAGCAGCGCGGACACACCGTCATGAGGCGACCTTCGGGAACAGGGCATCCGCCAGGCTCGCGGCATCCTCGACGGCGCCCGCCAGGTCGGCGGTCGCGACGAGGCGCACGTTCTCCAGCGCGGCAAGCCCATCGAGCGCGGCCAGTTCCTCGTCCCAGAACTGTGCCGGGCGATCCTCGGGTCGCAGCCCGTGGCGGGAGCGTCCGACGGCGACAACCAGCATCGGCGTCCCCGAGGAGGCGGCGAAGGCCTCCAACTCGCGGTAGTCGACGGGGACCCCGTCGAGCAGCAGCGCGACGCTGCGGCCACCCTTCGCGGCCGTCTCGACGGCGCGCGTCACCCGCGGCCAGGGAGCCGGGTCGTGGCCGAGCGCGTCGTTCCAGTCGATGGCGTCCGCGTCCAGCGCGGCGACCGAATCACGCACCGGCTCCGTTGCGACCAGCACCGAGCCTGGCAGGTTCCCGTACCCGGTCGCGGCGATCCCGATCAGCGTCTCGACGAAGGTGCCGATCGCGGCGCGGCGCTCCTCGACGAGCACCGAGGCGGACGCGTCGAGCACCAGCGCCCAGTCGACGTCGCGGGTGGTCGAGTCCTGGTGATTGACGTGGTACGCGTACTCACCGGGGCGCAGCCAGGCGCGCGACCAGGCGCCCTCGTCCGCGCGCCGGGCGTCTGCGAACAGGTCGGTCAGCGTGCCGTCGGCACTCAGCCGCACCAGGTGCACGCTGTGATGCCCCCCGACCTCGACGGCGGGCCGGACGATCTCGCCGCCCGCGCCTCCGGGGCTGCGGAACGACATGCCGAGCCGGGTGCCGGAGGCGAACGGCTGCCCCGTGGCGGAGCGGGCGCCGATCAGGAGTTCCTGGCCGGGCACCACGACGACCTCGTTGGCCGAGACGCGGAACTGCGGCTCGACGACCTCGCCGTCGGGTCGGGTCAGCAGCACCTGGGCGGGGGCGGTGGTGCTCAGCTTGATCGACACCGCCCCGGCGGGCGCCTGCGCGGTGCCGCCGGCAGCGAGCTGGACGATTCCGGCCATCAGAGGTCCTCTCCATGGATGGTTGCGTGTGGTTCAAGGGCCGCCACGATGTCGCGCATCGCCTGGCGGAGCTCCTCCGGCTGTTCGTCGATGCGCTCGGCGAGGCCGCCCTCGGCGAGCAACCGTTCGACGTCGACGCCAGCCTTGCCGAGCGCGGCCGCCCCGATCAGCGCGGCCTCGAGCCCGGTCGGTTCGTCGTCGACCTGCCACGGGTCGACCACCTCGGGGGCCATCGAGTAGACGCTGACGTCTTCGGCGGGTGAGTCGGTCGGGACGGGCACGCCGACCTCGGTGGCGAGGGCCGCGAACTCGTCCCAGCGCCGGATCTCGTCGGAGACGCTGTCGAGCAGGAACCTGATCGGCTCGGAGCGGGCGAGCACCTGCGCCCCGGGCGTCGTCAGCCAGGCGGCCTGCAGGAACGCCAGGTAGTCCTTCGGCTGGAACTCGTTGCCCGCGTCGAGGTAACGCGCGATGAACTCGTCACGCTTGGCGAACACCGCAAGCGCGACGTCGGGCTCCGCGTAGGCGAGGTCGACGACAAGGCCCGCCGCGTTGGAGCGGCCAGCGACGCTGCCGTCGGGCAGGCGCCAGCGGGCGCCGTCGTCGGTGGACTCCTGCTCGACGTGCCAGCTGAGATCCATCTGGGGCACGCCGCGCAGCGTCTTCGGGTCAAGGGGCGCGGTGACAGCCACCACGACGGGGATCGTCGCCAACTGCTCGATGGCGCTGCGGGGGTCCTCGCCGATGCAGATCCGCACCAGGTTGGCTGTGCCCGGGTCAAGGACCCAGCTCAGCATCGAGATCCAGTGCGCGCACTCCGCGGCGGTCGGGCCGACCAAGACGAGCCGCTCCTGCCCCAGCAGTTGCGTCAGCGCGAGGTCGACGACCCACCTGATCCGCGCGGTGCGCGACGGGTCGGCCCGCAGCCAGGCGGCGGTGTCCTCCCAGCCGCGCGGCGCGGGAAGCTCCGCCGGGGGAACCGCCTCGGCGACCTGACGCGACCCGTAGGGCGTCACCCACCCCGGCGAGAAGAACCAGTCGACCGGACGCAGCGTCGGCCGGGCGTCGATCACCGCGCAGTGCGACACCACGTTGCCCGGTCGGCCGGTGTGGTCGGTGCCCGCCTCCACGCTGCGGCAGGCAGCGAAGCCCTCGCCGAGCGGGCCGATCCGGAACCGGACGGCGCGCTGCTGCAACTGCTGGGCCGACGGGAACTGCGGCAGCGTCGAGGGCATCGCGACGCTGGTCAGCTTCAGCAGCGCCTCGCCCTCCTCCTGGCCGATGCCGCCGGTGGTGTGAAGCACGCCCCACCCGCCGACGTCGCGGCCCGCGATCTGGTCGGCGCTGCCGTAGACGAGTTGCTTCATGACACCACCACCTCGAGCGTGTAGACGGGCGGGTCGAGCACGGCGACAGCGCCGCAGTCGGCGGGGGGCAGGTTCACGAACGCCCGGATGAACGCCACCGTGTTCCCGGCGGGCAACTCCGCGATGGGGTGGGGACCCCGGCCTGCAGCGAGACGACAGGCTGCGCGAGGATCCGGCCGTCCTGCGGGTGCAACGGAAGCCGGGTGAGCTGCCCGACGATGGCGAGCGGCGTGTCGTGCAACTCGTCGTCGACCTCGGCGAAGATCCGGTACGACGCGGGCCGCGCACCCGGCTGGGACGGCATGCCGTCGTGGCCGTATGGCACCACCTGGTAGTCGAGCCGGGTGATGCCCGGGTAGTCGAGGCTGGTGGCCTCGGAGTACATCGGCCTGCCGTCGAGGTAGACGACGCCGTACAGGTGCAGCGCGCAGCCGTTCGACGGGAGCGTGCGGGTGATCCGCATGCCGCCCATCCGGATGTACTCGTCGCTGGTCAACTGCGCGATCGGCTCGGACTCCCGCGGGTCGAGCGTCTGGCCACGCGGGCCCTGGTAGGCCTGCACCACCGTGACGCCCTCGGGCCACGAGAAGGTGACGATCTCCGAGTCGACCCGCTCGACGATCTCGGCGTAGGTCGGCGCGTGGGGGTCACCATCGAGACGGCGGGGCCGACCCACACCGACTCCTCCGACACCCAGTGGACGGCCACGAAGTGGGCCCGCACCCAGGTCGGGTCGACCACGTAGTCCTTGATGGTCATCAACCCGCCGAGGTCGGAGGGCGGGTAGTTGATCCGACGCTCCCGCGTCAGGCCCTGCCCCTCGATGATCTCCGCGGTGCGCGACTCGTTCTCCAACCCGTGCGGCGGATGCTCCGGCGTGGCGTACAGGTAGACCTTGCCGTGGCTCGGCCGCAGCCAGGAGATGTTGTAGGCCCCGGGGTCGACTCCGAGCGGGACACCTGCACCTTGATCTGCTGGACCTCCGGCGTGACGTGCGCGACGGCGGTCAGCGGCGCAGACACCATCGACTGCCCGTCGGCCAGTTCGGCGACGCAGAACGCGGCGTAGACGATGTCGTCGCCCATCGGCGGGTTCAGGTCCCGGAAGCCGGTCGAGGAGACCAGTTCGCGGTCGATCTCACGGTTGATGTCGTAGCTGATCGTGGCGCCCTTGGGGAACCGCTGCACCTCGACGCGGCTGCCCTCCGGCGCCGACAGCAGCGCGGCGACCGTGCGGTTCGCCGTCACCTGCACGCTCAGTTCCTTGGGCGGCCACACGACCTGCCCGACGCCCACCAGCCGCGGCTGCGAATGCGCGGCCGCGAGCAGCGTGTCGCCCTGGTTCACCCAGACGGCGAGGTACGTGACTGGCCCGGCAGGGTGCAACTGCGCAGTTCCGGAGTTGGAGCGGGTGACGCCGACGAGGCCACCCAGTTCGGGGGCGCCGCTCGGCCAGTTCGACGTCGACTCGACGATCCGGTACAGCGTCACCGGCGCGCGCTCAGGCGCGGGGGTCCAGGCGAGCCGGACCCCGTCGTCCTCGAGATCGGCCGACAGATGTCCGAACGCCGTCGCCGGGCCGTCCGCCCACGAGAAGGGCACGAACTGCGGCACCTTCTCCCAGTCGAACGGAGCGTACGGGTCGAGCAGTTCCGGCTCGGGCGCGGCGACGGGCACCGGCTCCGGCTCCGGTTCGGGCTCCGGCTGCGGAGCGGGTCCGACGGCGTCGGGGCCGCCCAGGAAGTAGGCGATCTGGTCGGCGTACAGCGCGACGAGTTCAGCGGCGGTCAACCGGGCCGCGGCCTGTTCGACCTCGGCCTCTGTGACGGCACCGCTCGAGGCAACGCGCGCGAGGTCCTGGTCGCCGATGGTGGCGACCTTCGGGTCTTGGTGCCCGCCCCGCCACTCCATCAACCTGCCGAAGCGGGCCTCCGGGCGCTGGTCGAGCCCGGGCTGCGGCTCGGGAGCCTGCCTGGCGGGCGGCGCCGACCGGGGCTCGGGCTGCGGCTCGGGGCCGTCCATCGCGGGCACCAGGTCGTCGAACGAGCGCAGCAGCGCGTCGCGGTTCTCCCAGAGGATGTGCTCGGCCACGGTGCGCAGCCGGATGTCGAGGTGCCCCCACAGTTCGAGGTCGCGCTGCGAGATCCCCTCGCCCCCGCGGGCCTGCGCAGCCTCGATCAGCCAACGGGAGCGTTGCAGTCCGGTGCTCACCAGGTCGTCCCCGGTCCGGACGGGCGCTGCCTACCCGGCGTCGGGCCGCCGCCCCACTGCTGCTGCGGCGGCGGGGGCTGCGGCTGGTTCCACTGCGGCTGAGGCATCACCGGCGGCGCGATGGGTCGCACCTGGCGCACCTTCAGCCCGAAAGGCACCACGAGCACCGCGACGTAGGCCGTCACGAGCGCGACGATCGCCAGCTTGGCTCCGGCGCCGAGTTCGACGTTCAGGTCGACGCCGGTGCGCGCTTCGCTGAGGAACAGGCCGGCGGGTCCGAAGAGGTAGTAGCTGACGGCGATGATGCCCCCGATCGAGGCGACAAGGATCCCCGTCACCAGTGCGACCGTGAAGCCGCCGCGGAACAGCAGGCCGATGGAGCTGAGGATCATCCCCAGCGCCAGCAGCCACACCAGGATTGCGGCGAACACGACCTCGTTCGGCGAGTACTCGAACGAGCCGGACTGCCCGTTGACGGTGCCGCTGCCGTTGACCCACGGCAGCCAGATCGAGATCAGCACCAGGATCCCCGCCACGAACAGCATCACCATCGAGTAGCGGGCGGGGCCGGTGACGTACGGCTCGCCGTCGGGCTGCCTGTTGAGGAAGAGCAGGCCGAGCCACGGCAGGAAGAACGCGGGAAGCAGTCCGTGCCACCAGGGGCGGCCGGAGCGCCGCGCAAGCGCGATCCCGAACAGCGAGGAGGGCACCGCGTTGATCAGGTAGAAGATCACCACGGCGGTGAAGAAGTCGGCGTTGAGCCACTCAGGCATGTGCGTGTCTCCTAGATGAACGAGTCCGACGACGACTGGAGCGACTGCGGCTCCTCCGGCGGGCGCTGCGCGCCAGCGAACTTCGAGGGGTCGTAGGCGCCGCCGAGTTGGACGACGACGAGGGCGACGTCGAGGCCGGTCGCGTCCTCCTGGGCGAGCGTGTGTCGCACCGAACGGATGTCGACGACGCCGCCCGCCGCGTTGAACATGCCCGGCTGGAAGGAGCCGGACATCTCGGCGCGGTCGAGGCCCTCGATGAACGAGGTCCGCGACACCTCCTGCGGGCGGCCGGACGAGTCGCGCACCAGCACCCGGCTGAGCAGCCGGTCGCGGGCCTCCGCGTCGCTGCGGGTGAGTTCGACGATGCGCTGCGAGGTCGCCTGCGGCAGCCGCCTGGTGCCGACCGAGTCGGCAAGCGCGGTGCTCCACCTGGTCAGCACCGGCACCCCGTCGATGGCGGGGTCGTTGCCGAGCAGGTTCGGATCCTGCTGCAGGTGGTGGCGAAGGTTGCCGAGGCTGGCCGGCAGGTCGGTGACGAAGGCGCGCCACGCGTCGGAGAGCCAGCCGATCCTGAACAGCTCGCCGCGCCACCGGTTGGCGACGTCCTCCACGGCCTCGTCATCGGGGACGGCGACGCCGACGGCGAGGTTGAGCGGCATGCCCTGCCCGACGTGCAACTGGCGCTCGGTCGACGACGTGGTCTGGCCGAGCGGGGCATGGATGAACGCGCCGAACGCGCGGGACCAGTCGAGGTACTGCCGATAGGCACGGCTGATCCGACGCAGGTCCTCCAGCGCCTCCATCCGGTGCCGGGTGGCGTCCTCGAGTTCAGTGGTGGCTGCCCGCAACTTGTTGAGGTAGGCGTACACCTTGGCCGAGGACTTCATGTGCAGCCACGCCCCGACACCCGCCCAGGCGCCGACGGTGAGCAGCACCATCAGGATCAGCCAGGGCCAGCCGAGCACCGACAGCGCGGTCAGCGCCACGAAGATCGCGATCAGCGACAGCGAGACGGCCGACATCACGCGCACGTGGCTTGCCAGTTCGTCCTGCTCCTGCTGGATGGCCTCGGGCGCCGGCGGCTTCGCGCCGAGCCTGTCCACCAGGTCGGTCAGTTCCTGCACCTCGGCGATGGTGGCGCGGTGCGCGTCGCCGAGCCTGCGGCCGATGTGGCCCGAGTACGAGCCGCGGACCCGGTTGGCCCACTCCCGCAGCCGGTTGCGTTCGGCGCTGACGGCCTGCCCCAGGTGCGGCTGCGTCTGCGCCAGGTGGTCGAGGCGCTCGAAGAGCCGCCCGACGGCGATGTCATCGCCCGCCTCGATCCGCCAGTTCGGCAGGAACGCGGCCAGGTTCGACGGCAGCATGAACGCGTCGGACGGGTCGACGCCGACCCGGTCGGTGGTCGTGATGACGGCACGCTGCGAGCCGAGCGTGCGGGGCGGCAGTTCCGCCGACCTGCTGCCCGCGTCGAGCAGCGTCATGCCGCCGTCGACGAAGTCGTGCCACAGTTGCGGCTTCTGGGGAACCGGTTCGAGTTCGCCGTGCTGCGCCGCCCTGCGGATCACCGAATCGAGCGACTGCTCGTACTCGGCCCACGTCGCCGACGACCCGTCGGCGCGCACGCCCCGCACCACCACGGCGAAGCCGGAGTCGGCCCCGCCGAAGACGGCATTCTGGACGGCGCTTGCGGTGGCCTGCGACACGGAGCGGTTGAGCGCGTCGACGGCGTTGCGCGGCGCGGAGGCCAGCGCCTTGCCCGCGAACACCACGAACTGCTTGATCGCCTCCCACGCGCCGACCTTCTGCGGCGCGGGCGGCGGCGTGCGGTGCCTGACGCGCGGCATCACGTCGACGTGCTTCGTCAGCAATTGGTCGGCCATCGACACGGCGGACGCGGCCTCGTCGTCGATCGACAGCGCGTAACTGGAGTCGACGCGCGGCGTCGGGTAGCGGTCGTGCACCGACACGAGCCGGGTCGCGAGCGCGTCCTGCACCGAGCCGGACGACAGCGACCGGCTGAAGGCGCGGACGGGCACGATCAGGCCGCCGCTCGGGGCCTGCCTCTCGTCGAACGGGGCGTTTGCCTGCCCCGGCCACAGCCCCGTCAGCGAGCACAGCGTCCCGGTCAGCAGCAGCAGCCAGCGCGGGTCGTCGAGCGAGCGGACCAGGGCCGCGGAGCCCTGCGCCGGCGAGACGGACTCCTCGGGGGAGATCGCCAGGTTGTGCCAGCCGAACACGGCGAGCGCACGGCCGCCCCATTCGGCCTCCGGGCTGCCCGCCGACACGTTGAGTTGCACGATCGGCACGCTCGGCACCGTCTGCCTGATCGCCTCGAGGACGGCGGCGGCCTGCCGTGGCGCGACGGCCGTCTCGTCCTCGTCGACGACGCCGACCACAGCGAGCCGGATCCGGCCGACCCGGGTGTGCGCCAGATCCTGCTGCAGCGCGACCGTGCGGACGGAGCCGTCAGGCTCCAGCACCCCGGCCGGGATCGCCGGCTGACCGTCGACGATCGAGTCGAGGTCGACGATCCGGCACGGATTGACCAGCCCCTGGACCGTCCAGTCGTGCAGCACCGCCTGCAGCGCGACGGCGACCGGCCGCCGCGCCGCGATCACGACAATGTCAGACCCAGACCACGTCATGCTTGGCTCCCTCATCGTCGACCCCGGCGGCCTTCACCAGCGTCTTGAGCCGGTCCAGGGCGGGGATCGCGATGGGTGCCAACTCGGAGAACAGCGACATGCGGCGCATCGCGTCGACGTCGAGCTTCAACTGCAGGGCCTTGACGGCGCCCTCGTCCGGGCGACCGCTCGCGTCGCGCTGCCCCCACTCGCCCGCGAGCATCGCCTTGAGACCGTCGATCCACGCCAGCGTCGCCTCGACACGCGCGGCGGCCGTCTCGGCGGGGGTCGCCCCGGCTGGCACCGACGTCAGCACCTGCGACGGGCCGTCGCCCTCTAGCTTGACGCCACCCACCTCGAGCGGCTTGTCGTAGAACGCGGCGTGCAGCAGTTGGGTGCCGTTGATGGTCTCGTCGGGCCTCGACTGCTCGTTGCTGTCGGCGCCGTCGACAAGCAGGCGCAGCGCCTCGTACGGGGCGAGCGGCGTCAGGTCGGGGTCGCCGACGCAGCCGACGAAGGCACGCGTGTGGCTCATCAGGACGCCCGCGAGCACGTCGTGCGGCGTGCGGATCGACGTCTCCTCGGAGGTGAGCAGCTCACCGAAGCGGACCCAGCCGCGCGGGGTCCGGACCTCCGCGGTTCCGTAGGCGTCCTGCCGGACCAGGCCGACGAGGCGACCGAGGTACCAGCCCGCGATGATCGTCTCGACCTCCTCGGGCGACATGCCGAGCGCCGCGTACAGCGGCCTGGTGCGCTTCCACTGCCACAGGTCACGCTGCGCCGTCACCGGCGACATCGCCCAACGGGCGTTGATCGGCTCAAGCAGCGAGGTGTAGCACATCGGCGAGACCTTCTGGTACGAGCCGAACACGTTGACCTTGCCCGCGGTCGACAGCGCGCCCGACAGGGCCCGCTTGAAGTTCTCCACCGAGGTGACCTCCAGTTCGGGCTTGGCGCCCAACTGCTGCACGACCTGCTCGGCGACGGGGTGGGTCGCCTCAAGCGGGATCTCGGAGAACGAGTAGACGTAGCGGATCTCGGTGTTGTGGAGCCGCTTCGCCATCGGGATGTCGACGCCGACGACGGGCCGGGCCTTGTCCATGGTCTCGATCAGCTTGGCCGCGAAGCCCTCGTGGCGCTGCTGCCTGTCGATGGGGGTGACGGCGGGATCGTCGAGGTAGTCGGAGATCGACGCGCCTGCGAAGTTGGCGAACACGTCGCCGATCGCCGCCAGGCGGAGCGTGCCGCGCGACAGCAGTTCGAACGAGTCCATCCGAAGCGAGTACACCGGCTTCGCCTCAGGCGTCGGGGTGCCGTCGCTCGCGCGGTTGGGCAGCACGCCCGGTCGCCAGTGGCTGACCTGCTGCAGCACGTCCTGCGTGACCTTCGATCCGGTCGTCTCCCAATGCCCGGAGACGGCCTCGGCGCGCAGCTTCGACAGGCCCTGGCCGTAGTCGGCCCCGCCGCCTGCGGAGGCGACGACGTCGCTGCGGAACTGCGCCGGGAAGTCGTCCGCGGTGGTCAGCAGGATCTCGTTCTCGGCGTGGTTGAAGCGCAGCGGCACCCGGTCAGTCTCGTCGGGCCAGTCGGCGAAGATCGCCGAGTTGAGCTGCGCGAGGCCGGCGCCGCCGGAGTCCTTCGCGCGCTCCACCTCGAGGGTGCGCAGCGAGTCGTTGGCTGCCTTCTCGAGGCCGCCGAGCACGTCGGCCGCGTAGGCGCGCAGCACGCCTGCCGCGACCCGGGCGCCCTCACGACGCAGCACGTTCTCCATGGAGGACTGCAGCGCGCGGGCGGCGAGTTGGCCGAGCGGATGCGTGATGTCGACGGTCTTCTTGCCGAGCGTCTGGGCCTGCTGGCCGACGGCGGCGTCGAGCGCGACCGGGTCTGCCCCGTCAGCGGTGGCTCCCGCCTGCGCGAGTTGGCCGATGATCTGGTCGGAGAGCGAGCGGACGCGGCTCATCAGTTCGCGCGCGTAGGGCAGGCCGAACTCGGCGACCACGCGCAGGAACTCAGCCTTGGTCGCCGCCTCGAGCTGGTAGGCCCACTGCTCGGCCCACGCGTAGGCAGAATGCTGCAACTGGTAGCGGGCCTGGTCGCGCATCGCGCCGACCGAGGACGCGACGGTCGAGACCCACTGCGCAGCGGGAGCCGAGCCCGAGTTACCCATCATGGCGACGCCGGGTGCTGCGGCGTCACGGGCAGCGGCCTCCCAGTGCGGGCGCGGGAACGCGACACTCTGGAACCAGTCGGGCACCTGCTGGCCGAGGTAGGGCAGCCCCATGGCGCTCAGCGAGGCGCCGATCTGGTTGTCCATCAGCATCCGCAACTGGTCATTGCCTGGAAGCTGACTCGTCGGGTTGAGATGGCCCTCGACGAGGTGATCGGAGGCGTTGCGGGAAAGGCGCTGCGCCGCGTAGTCGAGGTAGCGGTCGCGGCCGAGCGACAGGCTCGCGAAGCCGAGCGAGCCGAACGGCAGGGCGCGTCGGTCGGCCCGCCAGCCGAACTTGCTCGTCATCGAGTCGAGGGGCTGCGGGTTGCCGAGCATGAAGTCGACGTACTGGCTGGTCGCCGCCTCCGACAGCATGGTGCCCGCAAGCGCGCGGGCGATGCCGCGGTAGACGCCGTCCGCGGAGCCGTCGCCGAAGTAGGCGCCGTCGCCGCCGATGCGTCGACCGATCGGGAAGACGCGCCCGAAGGGCGGGTTCCCCGAGGTGAACGGCACGCCGAGGCGCTGGTAGGTCTCGCGGTCGAACGGCTCGCTGAGGCGGGTGATCGCGCCGAGGATCTCGGGAAGCGCGCCCATCGCGTTGCCCTCCACGTTGGCGCGCAGGCCAGAGGGGAGCTCGGCGAACACGTCGGCCGTGTACAGGAAACAGCCGATGTTCTGCGGCTTGACGCCGGGCAGCGAGCCGAGCACGCGGCACACGTCGAGGAACATCGACGCGCCGGAGCCGCCCGCCATCGAGCCGACCACGATCGGGATGATGACGTTGCTCGTCTGCTCCTTGCGGGGAATGTCGCCCCAGGCGTTGGGCGCCACGGCTCGCGCCTGCGACCCGACGAGGGTCTCGTGCAGCGCGCCGAGCCGGGGAAGCGTCAGCATCCGGCCGACAGCGCGGTACTGGCCCGCGCCGTTGTTGACGGGGATGCCGTTGGCGGTCTCCCTGTCGCGCGGGGCCCAGCCCATGATGGGGGCGAAGTTGTTGCCCTTGCTCGCGAGCTGAGCCTCGACGGCGGCCGCGGTTGCGAGGTAGGTGTTGGTCGGCGAGGAGAACGACACGTACTGGCCGCCCAGGTCGCGGATGCTGCCGAGCGGGGCGGGACCCTTGTCGGGGTCCACTGGCACGTCGATGTGGACGAACTGCCAGGCGTCCGGGAGTTGGCTGATGCCGCGGGCGCGCAGGTCGGCGCGCAACTGGTCGATCAGGAGTCGGACGGTACGGCCACCGGAGCCGCCACAGCCGACGATCAGAAACCTACGCACTGATGATTCTCCTCATTCGGTTATCGATTACCACGAGCTGGGGCCGCTGGAGGGTCGTCCCCCGGCGGGTTGCCCCACGGATCGTTTGCTGGTGGGTTCTGGGGTGGGAGCGGTTGTTGGGGCATCTGCTGCTGGGGCGGCTGCTGCTGCGGGACCGTCGGGGACGACCCCCACGGGTCGCTGGCGGGTGCCTTCGGCGTCGCCCACGGATCGGCCGCCGGGGCGGAGCCGCCACCGCCGCCTCCCCAGGGGTCGCTCGACGGGCCGGCCTGGTCGGGCGGCAGCCCCTCGCGGAGCTTGGCGACCGAGGTGCGGATGTTGGCGCGGACGTCCTCGAGCAGGTCCTTGAAGCCGGGCGAGCCGGGCGCGGTGAACACCGTCACCTCGACGGGGCCGCTCATCGGACGCTGCGGATCGAGCGCGACCATCCAGTTGCCCTGCACCGCGAGCGGGAGCTTCGCGTTGCCCTTCACGGACTGCAGCGAGGTGCGGCCGCCCGCGGACGGGCCGGGGGTTTCGACCTCGACGTGGCCGGGCTCGGTCAGCGCCATGCCCATCTTCGCCTTGAGCGTCTTGCCCGCGACGGTGACCTCTCGCCTGTTGTTGGTCAGGTGCGCCACCGTCAGGTTGGCGACGCCCAGCGGCACGCCGTTGTCGGTGAAGGCCCCGTGATCGTCGACGGGGCCGGAGACGCTGCCCGCGAGGACGGCGTTGCCCGGGATCTTGGAGGTGAGGAACTTCACCAGGTAGAGGATGCCGACGGGGATCGCGACGCCGAGCAGGATCACGCCGATCAGGGTGGTCCACAGCACGGGCTGCGACACGGGGCGGGTCTGGCTGAGGTCGAACGCGAGGTCGACGGCGACCGGCTCGGCGGTCGAGTCCTTCGCGGCGAGCATCACGGTGGTGGTGCCGGTGAAGGAGCCGTTGCCGAGGCCGCCGGGGTCGAGGGTTAGTTCGAGGTTGCCGGAGGCGCAGGAGTCCTTGCCCGAGGCGGGCGAGAAGAGCTTGGCCTTGTCGAGCCCCTCGGGGTATCCGGTGAACTTCGTCTCGCCCGCCAGCCAGGCGCAGCCCTCACCGTCGAGTGGGACCTGGACGGTGACGGGGTCGGGCTTCTCGGTGGACCCGAAGCTGATCCTGTCGGGGATCGACGGGAAGTTGACGGGCGGCAGGATGTTGAGCGGGATCGAGGCGTGGCGCGGCTCCAGCTTGGTGCCGGGGATCGTCTCGCCGCCCTCCTGCCACGACTCGGTGGTGACGTCGAGCGTCAGGACCAGTTCGGCGACGCCTGGCTTGAGGTCGTCCAGGTTCAGCTCCAGCGGCTTCTCGATGTCCGCCTTCTTCAGGCCGGACGCGAGCGCCGTCGTCTCGCCGCCGCTGAACAGCTTGACGTCCATGGTGGTCTCGTTTGACAGCGTGGTCGGGTCGATCCGCTCACCGTTGCGGTCGACGGTGCCGAGCTTCAGTTCGACGGGCGCCTCGCCGATGCGGGGGGCAAGGTCGGCGCGGTTCGCCAGGATCGGCGAGATGTCGCCCTTCAGGGTGATCGACGACTTGGCCAGTTCGTCGCTCTTCTGGTCTGCGACGAACACGATGCCCCACGGGCCGGCCCAGTTGTCTGGACTCTTGCGGGTCAGGTCGAAGGTGAGCACGCGCGGCGTCACCCACTCCCACGTCAACGTCGAGCCGCCGAGGTCCTTCTCGCCCTTGCCCTGCGTCAGTTCGAGGCTCTCGCCGGTGCGGGTCTTCAGGTAAATCCGGGTGCCGTCGATGGGGGCCTTCGCGGTGGCGTTGACGGCGCCGATGGAGCCGTCGAGCACGAAGGTGCGGGTGCCCTCGGGGCACTCGGAGTCGACACAGACGGGGTTCTCGCCGCCCTTGCCCTCCTCGAGCGCCGTGATGAAGGTGAAGATCAGGTCGTCGACGTCGGTGGCCATCAGGAACTCGCCGGGCGTCGGCGTCGTCTGCTCGCCGCACGCGGTGCCCTGGCCGGTGCTGATGCCCTTCATCAGGTTGAAGCTCTCCGGGGGCGCGTCGACGGCGAGGCCGAGGCCGACGGTGATGATGTCGAGCGAGCGGACCTGGTCGGCGAGGCCGCCGGGTCGGCAGAGGTCGTTCTGGCCGGAGGTGAGTGCCTCCTGCACGGCGGACTTGCTGCGCAGCCGGTTGTCGGGGGCCCACGGCTTGACGCCGCCCCAGCGCTGCACGTCGCTGTCGCTCTTGCGGACGTTGAGCGAGAACTCGCCGTCGGAGAACCACAGCAGCATGTTGCAGGAGTTCGCCTGGTCCTTGGTGCGGGCCGAGAACTCCTTGCGGACGCCGTCCATGGCGGACCAGTAGTCGGTGTCGACGCCGTTGTTCTTCGACGCGTAGGACTCGATGTCCGAGTTGATCTTGCCCGTCGACTCGGGCGTCAGGGGCGTCCAGTCGAGGGTGCGCTCGTAGCCGGTGCTGAACCCGGCGACGGCCATGTCGACCTTGATGCCCTGGGTCTCGGCGAGCGACTCGGCGAGGCGGTTGACGGTGACGCTTGCGGCCTTCACGCGGCCGGCCTGGGGGTCGGTGTCGCGCAGCGAGCCGGACATGTCCATCAGCATCAGGACGTTGCCCTGGCCGCCGCCGTTGACGCAGGCGGCGAACCGCTGCACTGGCGTCAGTTCGGGGTCCTCGGCGTGTGCGACGGGGCTGAACACGCCGCCGATGCCGACGAGGGCGCCCGCGACTGCGGCGCCGAGCGCCGCCTTCCAGCCCCTCATCGCCACATCCCACGGGCGACGTCGTTGGCGATGAACCAGGCGCAGAGCGTCACGGCGAGCAGCGCAAGCACGATCAGGATCCGGCGGCCCCAGTCGGCGAGGTCGGACGGCGCGTACCAGCCGGACTCGCGCTTCTTGGCGTCGGCGACCGCGAACATCGCGACTGCGCCGATCGCGAGCGGTCCGGCGAGCACCCAGCCGATCAGTCCGGTGGTGGCGCTCTGCCCGATCAGGGCGAGTACGACGGCGGCGACGGTCAGGATCAGGCCGATGCCGAGCCACAACATCGGGGGCTTGTTCGGCGTCACCAACTCGATCTGGGGTCCGCCCCCGAAGCCGTCGGCTGCCTGCCGGTCGTCGAAGCGGGTCGGTGGAGCCGACCAGCCGTCGGGCGATGAGCCTTGACCGGAGGCCGCTCCCTGTCCTGGCTGCGCCCAATTCATGGCCCCAAATGTAGCCCAGTAGTTGTTCACGGTCGCGAGGCGTGCGGCCATTCTCAGGGCACGCCCAGGGATGCCCCTCGCCCCGGTCCCGCACGCTGGGGCACGGTACGGCACTGAGGCGCGACGCGAGCAATCCTTCGTGGGGACCACCCGGGGCGGGTGGCGACCTCGGACCAGTTCGCGGACGATTCCTGGCTAGCCTCCCAGGCATGACGATCAGCCATCCGGACAAGGGCCACCCCACCGTCGCGGAGTCGCACCCCCAGGAGCAACCAGGCGGCCGCCTGCCTCCGGTGCAGGCGCTTCTGGGCATCGTCGTGTTCCTCGGCGCCCAGGTGCTGGCAGGCCTCGCGGCGGCGGGCGTCGGGCCGCTCATCAAGGAGCCAGGCACCACCACGCTGTTCTTTGCCGCCTATGCCGCCCTGTCGCTCCTTGGCCTCGCCGCGCTGCTGCGCGGCCTCGCCCGCGCCGACCTGCGCGTCACGTTTGCTCGGGCGGGCATCGCCCGGGAGGTGGGGCTCGGGACGCTGATCGGCGCGGGACTGATCGGCGTCGGCGGCCTCGTGATGTTCGCGGCGGGCGCCTACCGGGGCACCGATCCTTCGCTGAACGCCGGGATCCTGCTCGGGTTGATGCTCGCCGTCGGCACCGCCGTTGGCGAGGAGGTCCTCTTCCGGGGCGTCCTGCTGCGGGTGCTGAACGCCCGGTTCGGCTCGAGCGTCGCGGTCGCGGCGCTCAGCGTCCTGTTCGGCCTCGCGCATGTCGGCAACGCAGGGGCGGGGGTCCTCGGCGCGGTCGCCATCGCGATCAGCGCCGGCCTGCTGCTGAACGTCGCCTACCTGCTGACGGGTCGGCTGTGGCTGGCGATCGGGATCCACTTCGGCTGGAACGCGATGCAGTCGGCCTTCTTCGGCACAGACGTGTCTGGCACCGGCTCGGGCAGGGGTCTGTTCGCGGGCCACCTGTCGGGGCCAGGGTGGCTCTCGGGCGGCGCCATGGGGATGGAGGGGTCGTGGGTGATCATGGCGCTTGGCCTCGGCGCGGGCATCGCGCTGACGGTTCTTGCCGTCCGGCGCGGGCGGTGGCGCTCGTGGTCCACCGCCCGGGCCGAGACGGCGCAGGCCAAGGCCGGTCTCGCCTAGCGGCCGGTCGAGGGCAGCCCCGGGCGAGACGGCGGCGTCGACGGGCTGGCGCTGACCGTCGGCGACGGAGTCGGGGTCGGCGCGGGGCCGCCCTTGACGAGCGAGAGGACCCCGTCGCGGACCTCGAGCGCGTAGCCCTCGGCGCCGATCACCTCGACGGTGTCGAAGGCGCCGGTGTAGGACGCCGCCCGCAGCACGGGGATGACGTCGGGCAGGTCGGTCGCTGCCCTTGCGCGCGCCGCGGAGCCGAGGCCGGTCACGTCGACGACGATGGCGCCGTCCAGGTCGGCCACCCCCTCGACGGTGAGCGCCGGGGTGCCCGCGTTCTCGACGCCCAATTCGAGTCGGGCGTCGGAGCGCAGGTCGCCGCCGATGGCGACGGGGTCGGCGGAGTCCTCGTCGAGCACGCCGCCGAGCAGCGCGACATCGCCGGTGCCGAGCGCCGTCGCGGTCGTGATCGCCAGCGTGCCACCGGTGACGGTGGTGCCTCCCGAGTAGCTGTTGAGGCCCGCGAGCGTGAGCGCCCCGCTGCCCGCCTTGGTCAGCGCGCCCGCGCCGTCGATGTCATTGAGCCAGACGTCGGCGGCCGAGAAGCCGCCGTCAGCGGCGTCCATGGTGACGGCCACGTCGCGGTCGAAGGACCCGAATCCGTGCGAGGCGGCGAACAGGTTGAGGCGACCCCAGCCCTCCGCGTCGTCGAGGATCGGATAGCCCGACTCGAGCGCGGTGGAGTACAGCACCCAGCGCACCTGGTCGTCTTCGAGGTAGGGCAGCCGCGAGTCGAGCAGCACCTCTGCGCCCTTGGGGACGCGCGGCGCGACGGTCGCGGGGCCGACGGCGCCTGGCTCATAGTCGAAGGTGACGTTCTCGAGGAACTGCGCGAGTTGATCCTGGTAGGCGTCGCGGTCGGTCGAAGTCGGCGTCGCGGGCCCGACGAGTTCCTCGACATCTGCCTGGGCGCGCGCGAGCAGGTCGGCGTTGGCGGGGTCGGCGAGCACGGACGCCGCGATCCCGGTCGCGAGGACCCGGCCGCCCATCACGTCGATGGCGTTGTGCATGCCTGCCACGACGCGGCTCTCGCCGAGTTCGGAGGCCCGAAGCATCAGTTCTGCGTAGTGCTCGGGGTGGCGGCCGCCATCGCGTAGCCGGCGAGGAAGGCCGCGTTGGTGTGGCCGCTCGGGAAGCCGCCGTCGCCCAGGGCCTCGGAGTCGGGCTTCTGCGCGGGCCGCAGTGCGGGAAGCACGTCGACGTCGGTGCTCCACCGGAAGGGCCGCATGTACTGGTAGTACTCCTTTGCCCGGTTGCTGGTGGCGGCCGGGCCGCGGACGGTGTTGACGAGTTCGACGAAGCTGCCGAGCGTGGAGTCCGCGTCGCCCCACTCGCCGTTCGCGTTGCCGGCGTCGTCGTACTTGACGGTGGTGGCGTCGGCAGGGATCTGGTCGGCGATGGTGGTGCCCGCGTTGATCAATTCGGAGATCCGCGCCTGGTCGACGCCGAGGCCCTCGAGCATCGAGTAGTTCTGGTTGCGGCGGTCGCTGAGGTAGGCCTGAATCCCCTCCTCGGTGCTGCGGTTGCTGGTGAGCCGCTCAACGATGGCGATGTTTTGGTCAAGGACCTCCGCGTTGAGCTTGGTGCCGTCATTCCAGGACTCGCCCGGCGTCCAGAGCTTGAGCATCTGGGCGAGCACCCCGATGGCCGGATTCGACTCCGGGGTCATGTTCTGGGTGGTGTTCTGGCCATAGGTGTCCAGGTAGTAGCCGTAATCGGCTGTGTGCGGCGCGATGGCATCGACCGGGGTGAGGTCGTCGGCTGCCGCGGGCGCGAGGAGGGTCGTGGAGGCCAGGGCTGCGGCGCTCAGCCCGGCGATGGCTCTGCGGTGATATCGGTGCATGGGGTCCTCTTGGTCTGCGGTGATCATCGGGGTCAGGACTGATAGTGCACGACTTTCCGAGCGTGGGCAAGCGTTTTCCCAGATTGCGCAGGAAGTCTGAGTAAACACTTTCCGCCGATGTCACCGTGCCCACCGCGCTACGCTCGGAGTGGTACACCGAGGAGCGACGATGCCCAGGTTCATCCACGTTTCGACCCTTCAGGCGCCGCGGCGGCGGGTCTTCGACTGGCACACGCGGCCCGGTAGCTTCGTGCGCGAGACCCCGCCGGGAATGGCGACGCTGCTGAGCGGCCCGACCGACGGCATCAATCCAGGCTCCGAACTACGGCTGAGGATCTCCTCGCCGCTGATCGCGGCGCTGCTCCCCCACCTCGGCGGCGGCCCGATCGGCGTCGGCTGGCACGTCCGCCACGTCGAACTCGTGCCCGGCAGCCGCTTCGTCGACGAACAGGTCAATGGGCCGTTCTACCACTGGCGCCACGAACACGACTTCGCCGACGGAGCTGACGGCACGACGGTGCTGACCGACACCGTCACCTGGGACGCCCCTCAGGGCATCCCGGACGAGTGGGTCGAGGCGCACCTGCGTGCGCTGTTCCGCTTCCGGGAGCGCCAACTGCGCGACGACCTCGACCTGTTCGGTCGGCTCGACGCGGCCCCGACGACCGTGGTGATGTCGGGCTCGTCCGGCCTGGTCGGCACCCAACTGCGGGCGCTGCTGACGGCCGCGGGGCACCGCGTGGTGCGGCTGGTGCGACGCGACCCGACCGGCCCGGACGAGGTCCGTTGGGACCCGCGGACGCTGTGGCTGCCAAAGGGCACGCTGCGGGACGTAGGGGTCGTGATCAACCTGGCCGGCGAGACGATCGGCGGTCGCTTCACGCGCGCCAGGAAGGCGGAGATCCTCAGCTCGCGGGTCGACGCGACCACGACGCTCGCCGAGGCGATGGCCAGGGAGGCGCCGCACGCGTCGCTGATCCAGGCCTCCGCGATCGGCATCTACGGGCCCCGCCGCCCCGGTGAACTGCTCGACGAGTCGTCGCCTCGGGGTCAGGGCTTCCTCGCCGACGTCGTCGACGCCTGGGAGCGGGCGGCAGCTCCCGCGACGCGCGCGGGCGTGCGGACAGTCTTCATGAGGACGGGGATCGTACTGAGCGGCGTCGGGGGTGCCCTGCCGCCGCAGGTCCCGTTGTACCTGGTGGGCTTGGGCGGAAGGATGGCGTCGGCCGACGCGGTGCTGAGCTGGGTCGGCCTGGACGACCTTGCGCTCGCCTACGCCCACGCGGCCTTCACCCACACGCTGTCCGGGCCGGTTCCCGCGGTCGGGCCCAACCCGGTCACGCAGGCGGAGTTCGCGCGGGCGCTCGGCGGGGCGCTGCATCGTCCGGCCCTGCTGCCGACGCCGTCATTCGGGCCGAGGCTGGTGCTCGGGAGCGAGGCCTACGACCAGTTGATCGACACGGATCAGCGGGTCAGCGCCGCCAAGCTGATCGGCTCCGGCTTCCGCTTCGGGCAGGTCACCGTCGATGAGGCGCTGCGCCACGCGCTGCTCAAGCCAGCTGCAACGCCCGCGTCACGACCAGCCCGATGAACACGGCGGCCACCAGGCCGACGAGCGGCCACTGCAGGTTCCGCTTGTCCTTCGGCAGGTAGACGAGGATCGCGGCGACCAGCGCTCCGCCGAGCAGGCCGCCGAAGTGTCCCTGCCAGGAGATGCCGGGGAATGTGAACGAGATGGCCACGTTGATGCCGAGCCAGATCAGGATCTGCTGCACGTTGCCCTTGTAGCGCACCGCGAGCACCACGAGGGCGCCCATCAGGCCGTAAATCGCGCCGGAGGCGCCGAGCGTTGCGGTCTCGGGGTCGGAGAACAACATCACGGCCGCCGAGCCGCCGAGCAGGGCAACCAGGTAGACGGCCAGGTAGCGGACCCGGCCGAGATTCTGCTCCATGTTGGGGCCCAGCATCCACAGCACCAGCATGTTGAAGCCGATGTGGGTGATGCCGACGTGCGTGAAGCCCGAGGTGATGACCTGCCAGAACGCGCCGCTCGCGACGCCGTCCGACCACTCGAATCCGGGGATCGTGCAGGTCGCGGGGGTGGCTCCGGGGACGTACTGGTCGGGGCTGGCGCAGACCCCATTGGGCGTCAGGGCAAGCAGGTTCACGAGCCGACTGTTGGACCATCCGGTGAGCAGGATCGCGACCCAGACGGCCACGTTGATGCCGATCAGCGCGATCGACGTGCCGCGCGGGTTGGCGCTGCGCTTGCCGCCGTGGGGCAGTTCGTTCTGCCTGGTCTCCTTCATGCCGCGCGCCACGCACTCGGGGCACTGGAATCCGACCGAGCCGGGCACCATGCACTGGGGGCAGATCGGACGGTCGCACCGCTGGCACCTGATCCGGGTCGGCTGGTCCGGGTGGCGGTAGCAGGTTGACGCGTCGTCCATGCTGGGAGGATACCGGTGAACCTCAAGCCGGCTCGACCGGAGCGGCCCCTTCCGCGGCGTCTACGCCCTCGTCGTCGTCGCCGTGCTTCGGGCCGGTGGCCAGCACCTTGGCGGGGCCGACCGTCATGGCCGCGATGCCGGTGGTGATCGGCACGGACAGGATCAGCCCGATGGCCGAGGCGAAGGTGCGCACACCCTCCCCGGCGAACATCTCCATGGTGAACAACGCAAGGGGCTCGCGGGCGGTGAAGAACAGCATCAGAAGCACCGTCAGGGCGGCGCCCGCGTAGGCGAACACGATGGTGTAGATCGTGGAGGCGATGTGGTCGCGGCCGATCCTCATGCCCGCGGCGAAGACCTTGCTGCGGGTCCATTCGGGGGCGGCGGCGCGCAGTTCCCAGACGGCGGAGGCCTGCGTGATGGTGACGTCGTTGAGGACGCCGAGGCCGCCGATGATGATGCCGACCATCAGCAGGTCCTGGAAGTTGATGGCGGGCGCGAGTTGGGCGAGGTCGTACTCGTTCTCGTCGGCGAACCCGGACAGCCTGGCCGCGTGCACGGCCAGCGCGCCGAGCGCGGTCGTGACGGCGAGCCCGATCAGCGTGCCCGCCAGTGCAGCGGAGGTGCGCATCGAGATGCCGTGCGCCACGTAGAGGACGATGAACATGATGGCCGTCGAGCCCGCGAGGGCGACGGCCATGCCTGGTTTGCCGACGATGACGGCGGGCAGCATGAAGCCGATCAGCACCCAGGCCGCGACCCCCAGGCCGACCATCGCCATCAGGCCGCGCAACCGCGCGACGGCGAGCACCGCGACGACGAAGAGCACGGCCAGCGTGATGAGGACGGGCAACCGGTTCACGCCGCTGAACGAGTAGTGGACGCCGTCCGCGGTGTCGACTCGGGCGACCTCGATCCGGTCCCCCGCCTGGAGGCCGTTGTGCACGTTGGCGCCGGTCAACTCGACGGTGTTCTGGGTGCCGGCGTCGGGGCCGGAGGCGATGTCGATGGCAACCGTCAGGCAGGCCGCGGTGCCCGACGGTGTCTCGATGGAGGACTCGCAGCCCTCCGTCACGCTGGTGATGGTGGCGTCGGCGTAACTGACCCCCGGGGCGTCGACGACCTTGGTGAGGGCGCCATCCATCTCGGCGCCGCTCGGCCACAGCCAGATCATGCCCGCGACCGCGAACACGGCGAACACCGCGAGCAACCCGATCAGGTACGTCCGCGCGCGCTGCCCGACCTCGACGACGCCATGGCTTCCGTGCGAATGTCCGTGACCCATGCCGACAACCTACAGTCGAGCCGTGCGACTCGCCCATGCCGAGCCTCGGGTGGCGAAGACGATTGGTTACTACAGAATGTAGGGGTAAAGTCGGGGGCGCCATGACTGCCCCTCCCGCCGCCAAGAAGGCGACCAGGCGCCCGCCCGATCCGAAGTGCCCACTGCGCCCCGGAGAGCCGTGCACCCTCTGCCAGGCGAGCGTCACCGGCCCGCAGGACTGCGGGCTGGTCTACCTGATCATGGACGACCCCGAGGCACGCGAGGCGTTCAACGCGTCACGACGCCGCTGAACCCGCGTCGATGACGCCCCGCCGCGGGCTAGGCTGACGCGGTGCCCCACGCCCTTGACCCCACCTATGTCGCGACGGTGCGGCGGCGCTCCCTCCTCGTCCTGTCGCTCGGCCAGGTGCTGGGCGGCGTCGCGTTCGGGGCCACCGTCTCGCTCGGCGCGCTGCTGGCCGCGGAGGTCTCCGGCGACGAGGGCCTCTCCGGCCTCGCGACCGCCGCCGTGACGCTCGGCACCGCCGCCTTCGCCGTCCCGCTGGCCGCGCTCGCTCGACGGTCCGGGCGTCGCCCGGCGCTCGCCACCGGAATGCTGATCGCGCTTGTCGGGGTCGCGCTCGTCGTGCTTGCGCGCGCCGTCGACCAGTTCCCGCTGCTGTTGGCCGCGTTCGCGCTGATCGGGGCGGGGCAGGCCGCGAACCTGCAGTCGCGCTTCGCAGCGAGCGACCTCGCTACCGACGCGACCCGCAGCCGCGACCTGTCGCTGGTCGTCTGGGCCACCACGATCGGCGCGGTGCTCGGCCCCAACCTCGTCGGCCCCGGCGAGGCCCTCGGCAGGCTCGTCGGGATGCCGAGCCTGACCGGCCCGTACCTCTTCACCGTCGCGGCCCAACTACTCGGCGTCGCCATGTACCTGATCTTCCTGCGCCCCGACCCGCTTGTCCTTGCGCAGCGGGTGGCCCGCGACGGCGGCACGAGCGTGAGCACCGTCAGGGACCATCCGGCGATGGCCAGGTTCGCGATCCTCGCCGTCGCGGGGTCGCACGCGGTGATGGTGTCGGTGATGGCGATGACGCCGATCCACTTGATGCACCACGGTGCCGAGATCACCGTCGTCGGGCTGACCATCAGCCTGCACATCGCGGGCATGTACGCGCTGTCGCCGGTGTTCGGGGTGCTGTCGGACCGGATGGGGCGCATCCCGACGATCCTGCTCGGCCAGGCGATCCTGGTCGCGTCGCTGCTGCTCGCCTTCGCGGGGCAGGCCTCGGTGCTCGCGGTCGGCATCGCGCTGGTGCTGCTCGGCCTCGGCTGGAGCGCCTCGACGGTTGCGGGGGCCGCGCTCCTGACGGAGTCGTCCTCGCCGGAGATGCGCGTCGCCCGGCAGGGTCGCAGCGACCTGACGATGAGCCTGGTGGGCGCGGCTGGCGCGATCGGCGCGGGCGTGCTGCTCGGCTGGATCGGCTACGGCGGGCTGGCCCTGGTGTCGCTGATCGTGGTCGCCGCGGTGGTCGCGGCCGCGTTGGTCGCCCGGCAACTCGACCGCTGAAGCGCGGCGCGAGGTCAGCCGCCCAGCACTCCGAGCACGAGGGTCGCGACGGCCCCGGCGGCGAGCCCGCCGAGCAGCAGCGGGACGGCGTGCTTCAGGAACCGCACGACAAGGGCCGACCCGCCCACGATCAGGACGACGGCGACCGCCAGTTTGAGCCACCACGCCGAGGTGACGGCGTCGGGCGACACGGAGACGAGCCGCACCAGAATCCCGGGGAACGCGCCGAGCGCCGCCCCGACGAGCGCGAGGATCCAGCGACCCCAGGTCGGCACTTCGGAGAACACGCAGCCATCCTCCCACGCACCCAGCGGCGCGGTGCGGCGGTGCGGGTCAGCGACCCCGACCCGGTACGGGTAGTCCGAGCCAACCAGACGTCGACGGGTGGCCGCCCTCGAGTCGCTCGACCCGGGTCAGCCCCGGGTAGCGCTGCTTGACGGTCGCCTCGATGCGGTCGTGCAGCGTCGACCCGGCGGCGGGGCAGTCCTCGCAGGCGCCGCCGAAGTCGAGGGTCAGCACGTCGGGGGTCGCGTCGGAGACGGTGATGTGGCCGCCGTGCGACGCGACGTAACTGCTGAGCTCGCCCTCCAGCACCTCGCGGGCGATCAGGCCGAGCAGTTCGGCCGATCCCTCCTCGATCTCCCAACCGTCAAGGTCGACGGCCTGGCCGATCGCGTCGCGGATCCGGGGGCCGTGCTCGGTCCACGTCTGCGACGGGTCGAGCCACGTCCACACGCCGCCGCGCTCCACGAAGGCCTTGGTGAGGACGCCGTATTCGAGCATCGGGCCGATGGTGCCCGGCGCCTTGACGACGCGCCCGACGGGAATCTCGACGTCGGTGACCCAGCGGATCGCCTGCGGTTCGCCGGGGACGGCTTGGGGGTGCAGCGTGCGTTTCATGTCAGTGCTCCGACGACGGTGTGCGCGAGGAGGGCCATCACCCAGGCCGTCACGCCGAGATAGGTGAACGCGATGGCGGGCCATCGCCAGGTGCCGGTCTCGCGGCGCATCACGGCGAGCGTCGACATGCACTGCAGCGCATAGACGAAGAACACCAGCAGCGCGGCGATGGTGGGCGGGGTGAAGACCTTCTCGCCCTTGTGCGGGCCGCTGTCGTGGGTCATCCCGGCCAGCGCGGAGGACGGGTTCTCCGGGTCGGACGCCGAGGCGACCTGGCCGAGCGTCGAGACGAACACCTCGCGGGCGGCGAGCGAGGAGAGCACGCCGATGTTGACGCGCCAGTCGAAGCCGAGCGGCTCGAAGACCGGTTCGACGGCGTGCCCGACCCACGCTGCGGCCGAGTGGTCGAGCGTGTAGGCGGTGACGGCGACGTCGTCGGTCGGGTCGATCCCGGCGTCGACGAGTTCGGCGGTGCCGCGGACGGGGAGGTTGAGCAGCGCCCAGAGGACGACGGTGGTGAGCAGGATGATCGAGGTGACCTTGCGCAGGAACGCCTTGCACGCGTCCCACACCGAGATGGCGACGGTCTTCAGCCGCGGCAGCCGGTATGAGGGCATCTCCATGTAGAACGGCAGCCCGACGCCGGAGCGCCCGACGATCCGCTTGAAGAACCACGCGGACGTCATCGCGGAGGCCGCGCCGAGCAGGTACAGGCCGAACATGATGGCGCCCTGCGCACGGAACGGGCCCCAGCCGAGTTCCGGCGGCACCAGCATGCCGATCATCAGCACGTAGACGGGAAGCCGCGCGGAGCAGGTCATCAGCGGCGCGGCCATCATCGTCGCCAACCGGTCCTTGGCGGACGGAAGGGTCCTGGTCGCCATGATGCCGGGGATCGCACAGGCCAGGGAGCTGAGCAGCGCCACGAACGCGCGACCCTCCAGGCCCGCCGTCGCCATGATGCGGTCCATCAGGTAGGCGGCCCGCGAGAGGTAGCCGCTGCCCTCGAGCAGCGAGATCAGCACGAACAGCAGCGAGATCTGTGGCAGGAACACCAGCACGCCGCCGACGCCGCCGATCAGCGCGTCTGCCACGAAACTGGCGAGCCAGCCGATCGGGATGGTGGCGCGGGCGACCTCGCCGAGCCAGGCGAAGCCCTGTTCGATCCAGCCCTGCAGCGGCGCGGCGACCGCGAAGATCGTCTGGAAGAACAGGAACATCGTGACGAAGAAGATGATGCTGCCGAGCACGGGGTGCAGCAGGATCGCGTCGAGTTTCCCGGTGCGCGAGTCGGGGTCCGGCGGCGCGTAGTGGGCCGACTTCAGGACGGACTGGGCCCAGCCGACGACGTCCTCCGGTTCGGTGGGGGCGGGAACGGCGGCTTGGCCCAGCCGGACGGGTCGGCCAGCACCTCGCGAAGCGCCTCGACGCCCCGCCGTTCGCCCGCGACGACGGGAAGCACTTTCAGCCCGAGCGCCCGGCCGAGCGCCTCCGGGTCGACCCGGCCGCCCCGCCGAACCAGTTCGTCGACGAAGGTCAGCACGACGGCGGTCGGAAGGCCGGCCTGCAGCACCTGCGTGACGAGGCCGAGGCCGCGGCGCAGGTTGGTCGCGTCGACCACCAGCAGCACGCCGGAGAGTTCGTCGGCCTCCTCAAGCACCGCGGCGACGATCTGCTCGTCGGGGCTGATCGGGTCGAGCGAGTAGGTGCCTGGCAGGTCCTCGACGACGACGGGGCCAGCGGTCGTCTCGACGGCGCCCTCGTAGCGGGCGACCGTGACACCGGGATAGTTGCCGGTCTTGGCGCGCAGGCCGGTCAGGCCGTTGAACAGCGTGGTCTTTCCCGCGTTGGGCGACCCAACAAGCGCGACCCGGGCGGCGCCCTGCACGCTTGGCGCGGCGGGCGCTCCGTGGTGGTGATGCGTCATGCAGCGACCAGGATGCGGTGTGCCTCCGCGCGACGCAGCACGATCTCGATGCCGCCGACGCGGAACATCAGGGGGTCGCCAAGCGGGGCGCGGCGCAGCCTCTCGACGGTCTCGCCGGGCGTGAACCCGAGGTCGAACAGGCGCCTGGCAACGACGTCGTCGGAGTCGAACCCGACGATGGCGGAGGTCTCGCCCGCGGGCAGCACGTCCAGGGTGCGGGTCGACTGCGCGGCGAGTGCCTTCGCGGTCGTGCAGCGCCTGGCGGCGAAGCGTTCGACGAGGGTCATGGGAATTACGCTAACACCGCATCCCCAAATGCCGATCCCCGGGTCCGGATAGTTGGTGAGGCTTGCCTCATCGAGGTGCAGGAACGGGGCGTGACACGGGTTTACGCTTGGCGGGGAGAGGGGTGCCCATGACCGTCGTGATCGCCTTCGTGGCGAACATCCTGGTGGCGATCGCCAAGTCGATCGCCGCGTTCCTCACGGGCTCGGCGGCGATGGTCGCCGAGGCCGCCCACTCGTGGGCCGACGCTGGCAACGAGATCTTCCTGCTGATCGCCGACCGGGCGGGGGCACGGAAGAAGGACGCCAAGCATCCGTTCGGGTACGGCCGCAGTTCCTTCGTGTGGAGCCTGATCGCTGCGTTCGGCATCTTCACCGCCGGGTCGATCGTGTCGATCACCCACGGCATCACGGAACTGCGCAACCCCGCCCCCGTGGAAAGCCCCGGCATCGCCTACCTGGTGCTCGGCATCGCCTTCGTGCTGGAGGGGGCGTCGTTCACGCAGGCCCTGCTCAAGTCACGCAAGCTCGCGAGGCGACGCGGGCGCAGCACCTGGGACTACGTCCTCGGCACCTCCGACACCACGCTGCGCGCCGTCTTCTTCGAGGACGCCGCTGCCCTGGTCGGCCTGCTCCTCGCGGGCGGCGCGATCGCTCTGCATCAGGTGACCGGATACGCCTACTGGGACGCCATCGGCTCGATCGCCGTCGGCGTGCTGCTCGGCATCGTCGCCGTGGTCCTGATCCAGCGCAACCTTGCGTTCCTCGTCGGCACCTCCATCTCCACCGAACTGCGCGACGCCGCGGGTCGCGCGCTGCTGTCGTCGCCCGGCGTCTCGCGGGTGACGTACCTGCACATCGAGTACGTCGGTCCGAACCGCCTGTTCCTGGTCGCTGAGGTCGACCTGACGGGCGATCAGGCCGAGCACGACGTCGCCCGTCGACTGCGCGACATCGAGCGCCAGATCGAGGACCACGAACTGATCGAGGCGGTGGTGCTGTCGCTCTCGGTCGACGACGAACCGTCGCTCACCTTCGACGGTCCGGTCGGCAAGGCCTCGACGCTCATGACCGGCCTGGCCGAAGCGGACCCCGACCGGGACCCCGAGCCGCGGGATTGAGCCGCGGGGTTGGGCCTGGTGACGGCCCTGCGATGAGCATGTTTGGTGTCTCGTTGCGCGACACGCCGGGCGGGCTCAGGTGGTGGGTGCAACAACTTGGTTGGAGGGTTGTTGTGTCGTATCCGGGTGTGGTTCGGGAGATGGTGTTAGCCAGGATCGCTGGGGGTGAGTCTGGGTTCGCGGTAGCGCGGGAGACCGGGATTGGTCACGCGAGTGTGCGGAGGTGGGCCAAGCTCGCTGGTATGAGTTTCCAAGTTGGCCGTTTAGGTGGTGTCCCAGGAGCGGCGGAGCATCGACGTAAACGTCCCCTGCAACGGATCGAGCCTCAGATCGAGGAGGCTGACTGGGTCGACCCGCGAGGGTGTTTGACCCGGGAAGCTCGGGTCGTGATCGAGGTCCGACTCCGGGACGGCTGGTCCCAATCGAAGATTGCTGCCGTGCTCGGGGTGCATCGGTCAACGGTGTCGCGTGAGGTTCGACGGGTTCCTGGCCGGTATCGGGCCAGACCCGCCCAGCGCGCCAGGCAGGCTGCCGCTCGACGACCACGACCCTCGAAGCTTGGTCCCGGGACACCACTGCGCCGGGAGGTGATCACCGGTTTGAGCGGGCGGTACTCTCCCGAACAGATCGCTGGACGACTGAAACGACAGTTCCCTGACCGGCAGGATATGTGGGTGAGCCACGAAACGATCTATCAGGCGCTCTACGTTCAAGGGGCTGGCGCGCTCCGGCATGAACTGACCGTGGAGAAGGCACTCCGGTCAGGCCGGAAGAGCCGCAAACCGCAGTCGAAACTGGTCGGCGCGCCGGTGTCGTCCAGGTCCTGGATCGGGCCTGACACGATCATCACTGCCCGACCAGTCGAAGCCCTCGATCGGGCAGTACCTGGCCATTGGGAAGGTGACCTCGTGATCGGCCGCGACTCGCGTTCGGCGTTGATCACCCTGAACGAACGCGCTTCACGGTTCACGCTGATCTCCAGGCTCGATACCCATGACTCGGTCACCGTCACTGACCGGCTGCAGGAGATGATCCACCGGCTCCCCGCCGCGGCGTTCAAGACGTTGACCTGGGACCAAGGAGTCGAGATGGCCCGGCATGCTCAGTTCACGATCGCGAGCGGTATCCGGGTGTTCTTCTGTGATCCTCACTCGCCCTGGCAGCGGCCCACCAACGAGAACGGGAACGGACTCATCAGAGATTTCTTCCCGAAGGGCACTGATTTCACCACCGTGACCGATCAAGAGATCGCCGACATGGAGACCAGCCTCAACAACAGACCCCGCAAGGTCTTGAACTTCGCCACCCCCGCTGAAACACTCCAACAAATACTCAACGTTGCGTCGACCACTTGAAACCGCCCCGGGAGTTCGCGGCAGATCTGACAACGAGTAACCAAACATGCTCAAGGTCTGACCCTCTCACCGGCACCTGCATCACGCCGCGCGGTTGGGGCAGGCTGACTAGATTGGTCCCATGGGCAAGGTCACATCTCTCGCCGATGCCACCAGGATCGTGATCCTGAGCGGCGCTGGACTGTCGACGGCGGCCGGAATACCCGACTTCCGCGGGCCGAACGGGCTCTGGACGCGCGACCCGTTCGCCGAACTCGTCTCCAATCTCTCCTGGTACCTCCGCGACGAGGACGTCCGGAAGTCGGCATGGCAGCGCCGCGCCGACCCGGCCGCCTGGGCCGCGAAGCCGACGCCCGCCCACGAGGCGATCGTCGAACTGGAGCGGCAGGGCCGCCTCCGGGCCGTCATCACGCAGAACACCGACGGCCTGCAGCAGGTCGCCGGGTCATCGCCGCGCCTCGTGCACGAGATCCACGGGTCGATGCGCACCTGGCGCTGCGAGATGTGCGGCAAGGGCGGCCCCATGGAGGAGATGGTCGCCCGGGTCCAAGCCGGGGAGGACGACCCCCGCTGCCCGCACTGCGGCGGCATCACCCGCGCCACCGTCATCCTCTTCGAGGAGGTCCTCGACGCGGACGTGCTGGAGGCCTCGGTGAAGGCCGCGGAGGACTGCGACGCCATCATCGCCGTCGGCACCACGCTGAGCGTGTACCCGGTCGCGGCGCTGTTCCCGCTCGCCAAGGAGCGGGGCGCCTACACGGTGATCGTCAACGACTCCCCCACCGCCTACGACGACGAGGCGGACGAGGTGATCAGGGGCGACCTGGACGAGACACTTCCCCGCCTTCTCGGCCTTGAGGTCGGCTCGTCGACATGATCCCGCCACGCCACGCCGGCACCTTCGAGACCCTCGCAGAACGCGTCCTGCAGGCGGTCGAACAGGTGCCGACGGGCAGCGTGGTCTCCTACGGCGACGTGGCCGGGATCGTCGGGACGACCCCGCGGATCGTCGGCTCCGTGATGAGCCAGTACGGCTCCGGCGTTGCCTGGTGGCGCGTCACGAACCGCGACGGCCAACTGCCTGCGCACCTGCTGGAGGAGGCGCGTCGGCACTGGGCCGAGGAGGGCATCGCTGCGGGCGAGGGCGGTTGCCGGATCCGGCAGCACCGCGCCGACCTGGACGAGGTCGCGGCGCGCTACGAGGACGCGATCGCCGCGCTCGGCCTCGAGCCCGCTTAGGAGCGCGTCAGGCGGCCTTCGCGCCATGGCCGGTGAGCACCGCAACGGTGGACACCTTCGTCGAGGCGAACCGCGAAGCCGCCGATAGGGCGGCGGCGGCCGATGGCTCGACCCAGATCCCGGCCGAGAACAGCGCGGCCTCCGCGGCGGCGATCTGCTCGTCCGTGACCGTCACGACGCGCCCGCGGGTCGCCGCGACGGCCGCGAGCGTGATGAGGCCCTGCCGCTCGTAGCCGCGCAGGGCGTCGGCGATGGCCCCCGCCCTTGTCGTCGACCAGCGGCCACCCGCCCCGAGCGCCCCCTCCCACTGCTCGGGCGTGTCCCCCGCGGCCCACGCCGCGGCCAACGGGGCGACCGCGGCGGACTGGACGGCGATCATGGCGGGCACCCGCCGCGCGGCCCCGACGGCGACGAGGTCGGCGAAACCCTGCGCGATGCCCCTCAGCAGCGGCCCGGCTCCGACCGGGACCACCACACGGTCCGGGGTGTGACCGAGGTCGGCGACCAACTCCGCGGCGATGCCCCGGTAGGCCTCCGCTGTGATCGGGTTCTGGTACGTCGTCGTCACGTTGACGACCCCCGGCCCCTCCGCCTGCTCGGCGCGACGGTAGGCGTCGCTGTAGTCGCCGTCGACCCGGGCGACCCGGGCGCCGAAGCGGGCGGCGGCGCGCACCTTCTCGGCTGCTCCCGGGCTGTCTCCGACGATGATCCGGCAGCCGAGTCCCGCAGCGGCGGCGTAGGCGGCGGCCGAGGCTGCGGCGTTGCCCGTGGAGGCGACCACCAGCGACTCGGCGCCCGCGTCGACGGCGGCGGAGACGGCCAGGGCCATGCCGCGGTCCTTGAAAGAGAGGGTGGGGTTCATCGACTCGAGTTTCAGCCACAGCCGCGGGGCACCGCCCCATTCGACGCTCGGGGTATTGCCCTCGCCGAGCGTGATCCTCGTCGTGGTCGCGGGCAGCATGGCCGCGTGCCGCCAGATCCCCGACGCCCGCTCAGGCGACGGCGCGGCGGTCAGGGGCGCGAGGTCGAGCACGGCGCAGCCCCCACAGGTCGCACAGCGACGCCCATCGGTGGGGACGCCGCACAGCCCGCACACGGCCCTCCAGGCGCGTCCGGCCGTCACCGACTGGCCCCTTTGGTGGTGCTTAGCGGGTCGTCGATGGCCATGGCACCCTCCGAAACGGTGTGGCGGTCTAGCGCACTTTGCCGGATTCTGGAACAGAATTCTGACATTGCGGCAGTGTCGCCGCCACCCCCGAATGGAGCCCCATGGACGTCCTCGACCTCACCGCTCAACTCGTCGCCATCGATTCGCAGAACCCGGGCGCGGGAGAGGCGGAGATCGCAGCCTTCGTCCAGGACTGGGCGACCACCCGGGGCTTCGACGCCACCCGCCTGGAGTTCGAGGCCGGACGGCCGAACGTGCTGATCACCGCCGACCTGGGCAACGGGCCCCACCTCGGGCTCACCGGCCACCTCGACACCAAGCCGATCGGCGATGCGATCAGCCAGTGGGCGACGCCCCCGCTGACCCTCACCGTGGACGGCGACACCGCATACGGGCTCGGTGCGACCGACATGAAGGGCGCCGTCGCGGCCATGCTGATCGCGTTGGAGCGGTTCACCGCCGCGCCCTCCGGGGGGCTCGGCAAGGTGTCGGTGATCCTCACGGCCGACGAGGAGCAGGGCTCCGACGCGGGCGCGCAGTCCCTGATCGGGTCGTCCGACTGGGCGCGACCCGACGCCCTGGTGATCGGGGAGCCCAGCGGCATCGACGACCCGTGGGAGGCGATGTTCCTCGTCTCGCGCGGGATCTGCTGCTTCGAGATCGACATCGAGACGACGCAGGGGCACTCTGGGCTCTCACCCCGACTCGGCCGCAACGCGATGCTGGTGGCCGCGGACGTGCTGCGCGCGTTCGAGGCATTCGACCCTCCGGTCGCCCGGCCCGGCAGGACGCCCGCGGTCGCCACCGTCAACCCGGGGATGCTGATCTCCGGCGGCGTCTGCTTCGGCGTCTGGCCGGGTCGCTGCACCGTCGGCGTCGAGATCCGCACAGTGCCTGGCATGATGCGCGACGAGGTCCGCGCGGCCGTCGCCGACCTCGTCGAGCGCACCGTCGGCGGGCAGGGGCGGGCCACCATCCGGTACGCCGAGGGGTCGCTCGGCTGGATGCCTGCCACGGAGATCGACCCGGAGCATCCGGCGGTGACGGCGGCCTCCGCGGCCGCGCGGGCGGTGCTCGGCAGGCGACTCCCGTTCGCCGCCTACCCCGGTGGAACGGACGCGGCCTACTTCATGGGCGAGGCCGCCATCCCGACGGTGGTGAGCCTCGGACCCGGCTGGCTGAGCGTCGCGCACGGCGCCAACGAGAAGGTCGGCGTCGGCCACCTGGACGACGCGACCCGTCTGTACGAGCACCTGCTGCGCGAGTATCGCCACGATCTAGAGTGACCTGGTGATCGCACCCAAGTACCAGCGGATAGCAACGACGCTCCGCAAGAGATACCGGGCCTCGCCGGAGGGCGAGCGGCTGCCATCGGAACGCACCCTCGCTGCGGAGTTCGACGTCAGCCTCATGACCGTCAGGCAGGCGCTGAACCTGCTCCAGGACGACGGCCTGGTGCTCCGCGTGCTGGGAAAGGGCACCTTCGTGCGGCACGGCGTGATCGCGAAGGGAAACTCGCTGACCTCCTTCACGGAGGAGATGCGGGTCAAGGGCCTCGAGCCGAGCACCCGCCTGCTCGGGGTCGAGTTCGTGCGACCGGACGACGACGCGGTCCGCGCGCTGCAACTCTCGCGGAACGAGCGGGTGTTGTGGATGGAGAGACTGCGACTGGCCGACGGCGAGCCGATCTGCGTGGAGGTGTCCCAGATCCCCGAGCGCCTCGCCGACGGGCTCATCGAGGCGGGCGAGCGCTCGCTGCACGAGGCGCTTGCCGCCAACGACGCACGACCCATGACCGCGGAGCGCCGGATCAGGGCGACGCTCGCCAGCGACCGCGAGGCGCGGATCCTCCGCGTCCCCCCGCAGGACGCGATCCTCAACATCCGCCACCTCTTCGCCGACGGCAAGGGCCGCCTCGTGCAACTGGCCGACTCCTCCTACCGCGCCGACCGCTATCAGGTCCTCGGCACCATCAACCGGCCAACGCCGTGACCGCCGTCCGCCTCACCCCCACCGTCTGGCAGGTCGGCGGCGCCGACGGCCCCGCCGCCACCGACGGGTACGACGCCAACCTCTACCTCGTCTGGGACGGTAGGTGCGGGATGCTGATCGACGCGGGCACGGGACGCGGGGCGAGGCGTTGGCTCGACAACATCGTCGAGGTGACCGGAGACCTCCGCGCGGTCGAGGCGGTGCTCATCACGCACTACCACGCCGACCACGCCGGAGGGGCTCAGCGGGCGGCAGGCGCACTGTTCTCCGTGCTCGGCAGCGAGCGCACCGTCGCCGCCCTGCTTGCCGCCGACGAGGAGGCGACATCACTGGCGAGGGCGCGTCGGGCGGGCGTCTACCCGGACGACTACCGCCTCGTCGCCTGCCCGTCGGCGCGCGCGGTGCACGGCCCTGTCGGCGTCGGCTCATTGCTGTTCGACGTGCGGCCCGCGCCCGGCCACTGCGACGGGCACATCGTCGTCGAGTTGCACGAACCGGGCGGGGTGTCGCTGTTCACCGGCGACGTGGTGTTCCCCGGCGGCACCGTCAGCGTCCAACCGCTGCCCGACTGCAGGCTGAGCGACTACGCCGACACCGTCGCCCGACTCGCCGAGCGCCCAGTCGACGCGATCTTCCCGGGGCACGGTCCCGTCGAACTGGATGCGGACCGCTGCCGCGCGTCGCTGCGGTCGGCCGCGGACGCCTTCGGCCGACTGCGCCTTCCCCCGAACTTCATCAGTTGAGGTCGACGGGGGCGCCGGTGGCCAGCGAGGCGGTCATCGCCTCCGCGAGGTCGATGCCCCACACGGCCTCCCACATCGGCATCAGGTCGTTCGGGCGGCGGCCCGCGAACACGTCGGTCGCGTAGTCGACCTCGGCGCGGATCGCCCCGCCGACCCGGCCGTCGACGAGCGGCCACAGGAACGGGTTGGGCGACCAGGAGGCGTCGTTCCACAGCGTGAAGCCGTCGCTCAGCAGCCGTTGCCGGGCGACCCCGGCCGACCCGTGCGCCTCGGCCTCGGCGACGATCGCACCGGGCAGTTCGAGGGCCCCGGACTCGGTCTGGGGTGCGCCCGGCGGGATGGTCCAGGCCGTCTCGACGGTGACGAGGACGCCCCCGGTGAACTCGATCAGGGCGCTCGCGACCGAGGGTGCCGCCGATCCGGCGGCGGCGCTACGGGCGGCGTAGACGCGCCGCGCAGGCTGCCTGAGGATCGAGATGGCGATGTCGAGGTCGTGGATGCACGACTCCCACACCGGATCGACCCTGCCGCCGAAGGACGCGTACCACTCGCGGGAGAAGTCGCGGCGCAGTCGCAGCGACCACAGGTCGCCCACCCGGCCGTCGGCGATCGAGGTCCGCAGTTGCCGGTACGGGGCGGCGAAACGGGAGATGTGGCCCGCCACGATCTCGCGGCTGGCGTCCTCCGCTGCGGAGGCAAGGCCTGCGGCCTCTGCTGCGCTGACGGCGAATGGCTTCTCGACGAGGACGTGGCAGCCGGCGGCGAGCGCCTGGAGCGCGAGCGGGGCGTGCGATGGCTCGTCGGTCGCGACCACGACGGCGTCGGCTGGCACCCGCGCAAGCAGGCCCGCCAGGTCGTCGCCGGAGACGGCCCCGGCCGCGAGGGTCGCGGCACGCTCGGGGTCGAGGTCAACCACCCCGACGATCTCGGCCCCTCCCTCTCGCCACACCCGCGCGTGCAAGGTCCCGAACCGCCCAGCCCCGGCGATCACCACCCGCAGCCCCATCGTCGACCTACTCTCTGACTGCTATGTCACGGATCCGGCGGGCCTCGTCGGCCGTCAGGTGGCCGAGGCCTCGGGAGATCTCCTGTGCCGCGCCGCGCACGGCCGCCCCCAGCGCGTCGATGCGCTCAAAATCGAATCGTTCGGTCGGGGTGGAGACGCTGATCGCCGCCACCGCCCTTCCGGTGCTGTCGAAGATCGGCGCTCCGACGCAGCAGATGCCCCGCTCGTTCTCCTCGAGATCGGTGCTGTAGCCACGCTCCCTGTCGCGCCCCAACTCCTCGCGGAACTGGTCGGCGTCGAGGCCCGAGCCCAGTTGCCGGACGCTGTCCTCGAGCACCCGCTCGACCGTCTCGTCGGAGGAGTTCGCAAGGATCGCCTTGCCCATCGCGGTGCGCACGGCAGGCATCACCGCGCCCACCTGCGAGAACATCCGCACGGGATGGCTGCTGTCGATCTTGTCGATGTAGACCATGTGGGGCGAGGCGAGGGTGCCGAGGTGCACCGTCTCGTTGGTGGAGGCGTTCAGCGACGCCAGGTGTGCCGTGGCCTCGCGTCGCAGTTCGACGCCGTCGAGGAAGGCGCCCGCGAGCACCAGGGTGCCGAGCCCCAGCGCGTGCAGGCCGCCGCTGGTCTCCCGGACGAGTTCCTTGGTCCGCAGCGCGGCGAGCATCCGGTGCACGGTCGGCATCGTCAGGCCCGTCTCCCTCGACAGGTCGGCCAGCGACATGCCGTCGGGGTGGGCGGCGAGCGTGTACAGGATGCTCGTCGCCCTGTCGAGCGCCCGCAGGCCCTCCGGTCCTCGTCGGCCTGCCTTGACCTCGGTGTCTGGCGCGTCCTGCATGGCGATCCTCCGGTGCTAGTCGGCCCTTGTTCCTACGATACGGCGCAGGGTCTGGGCCACCCGTTCTACGGCTGCACTGAAGATACCCGCTCCCTTCGCCTCGTCTGCGAGCCGGGGGTCGCCAACGATCCCGTCGGGGCCGAACTCCTCGAAGCGCCGGTGCCTCACGACGCCCGCGGTGCTGAAGAGCGACGGGTCGGGATAGGCGGGTGCGCCTGGCCGCGCCGGGATCCGGTCCCCTCTGACGAGGTCGGGCCACAGCGACAGCGAGATGGAGGTCTCCAACGCGCAGGCGTGGCCCATGCTGTCGGCCGGGAACGCCTGGCGCGCCTCGTCGCCGATCCGCTCGAAATACGTGACGGCCCAGGCACCCACGCCCCGCTCCAGCAGTTCCTGCAGCGCGGCGTTCAGTGGGCCGCGGTTGCCGCCGTGGCCGTTGACGAACACAGGGACGAAGCCGTCGGCCGCGAGGCTCCCGGCGACGTCGGCGACGAGGTCCATGAACGTGCGGACCCGCAGCGACACGGTGCCGGGGAAGCTGCGGTGATGCTCCGAACAGCCGATCGGAAGCGGGTCGAGCAGCAGGGTGCCCTCGACCCGCAACACGGCGGCCTCCGCGACGCCGGCGGCGATCCGGATGTCGGTGCCGAGCGGCAGGTGGGGGCCGTGTTGCTCCACGGCCCCGACCGGCACGACCACCACGGCTCCGCGACGCTCGGCCGCCTCGTCCGTGGTGAGTTCGGCGAGCCTGATCCGGGGTTGGTTCACCGCAGTTCCAGGCTGAAGGTCTGGATCTCCGTCATCTCCATCACCGACCAGGGCCCTCCGGATCGTCCGATGCCGCTTGCGGCCCCCGCGGCGCCGCCCGCCGGGATCGAGGGCTCCCAGTAGGCGCTGGTGTCGTTGATGTTGACGTGTCCGACGCGCAGGCTCTCCCCAGCGTCAACGCCTTCTCGACGTCGCGGGAGAAGATGCCGGAGTGGAGCCCGAACCGGCTGGCGCTGAGCAGGCTGCCCAGCTCGTCGTCGGTGTCGAAGTGCACGAGCGGGGCGACGGGGCCGAAGGTCTCGGCGCGGTGCAGGTCCGAGTCGGCTGGGACGTCGTCGACGACGGTCGGCAGCACGTAGTTGGAGGTGGGCGCGCCCTGCAGTCGCTCGCCGCCGATGACGACCCGGGCGCCCGATTCGACGGCGCGGCTCACCTGCCCGAGCACCGTCTCGGCGAGTTCGGAGCGGTGCACGGGGCCCATGGTTGTGGCGGCGTCGAACGGGTCGCCGAGCACGAACCGCTTCGACTGTTCGGCGATGGCCTCCGCGAGTTGTGCGGCGATCGAGCCGTGCACGAGGATCCGGCCCGAGGCGGTGCAGATCTGTCCGGCGTTGGTGAAGCTACCCGTCGCGATCTTCTCGGCCGCTCGCTCGATGTCGGCGTCGGCCAGCACGATGGTCGGCCCGTTGCCGCCGAGTTCGAGGAAGCTCGGCTTGCCGACGGCGGCGATCTGCACCGCGTTGCCGACCGGGGTGGAGCCGGTGAAGCCGACGGCGTCGACACCCGGGTGCGAGGCGAGCGCCTGCCCGACGACCGGCCCGTCTCCCGTGATGAAGTTCAGCGCGCCTGCCGGCCACAGGCCCGCGATGATCTGGGCGAGCAGAGCGTGCGTCGAGTTCACCGACGGCGCCCCGACCCACACCATGGTGTTGCCCGCCGCAAGGCCCGGCCCGAAGTAGTACTGCGTCGCGATCCCGAGCGGGAAGTTCCACGGCGTGAGGATGCCGTAGACGCCGCGCGGCCGGCGGACGGTGAGGAGCCGCTTGCCCGGCGTCGACAGGGGGTAGTGCGCCTCGGTCAGCCAGCGCGCCTGCCCTCCTGCTGCCTCGAGGGCCGCCGCGCTCGCCTCGACCTCGCCGGGCGCGTCGCCGTGGTAGGTCTTGCCGTGTTCCAGCGCCAGCAGGTCGGCGAACTCGGACGCGTGCGCCCGGATCGACGCCGCGGTGGCGCGCAGCAGGTCGCCGCGCTCGTCCAGCGTCAGGGCGGCGACCGCGGGAAGTGCGGCGCGCGCTGCGGCGACGGCGAGGTCGACGTCCTCCGGGGTGCCGAGCAGGATCTCCGAGACGGCGTCGCCCTTGGACGGTGAGGTGTAGGTCCTGGTCTCGCGGCGCGGCGAGTGCTGCCGGCCCGCGATCAGCATCTGGGGGTGGTGGAGGGTCATGGTTCAGGTCCTTTCGAGGTGGTGATCGACGGCGAGGAGGGTCTCGACGGCCCGGTCCGCGTCGTCGGTGGTGGAGTAGAGATGGAAGCCGATCCGGAGGCGGCCGAGCCGGATCGCCGCGCGGAGCCCGGCGGCCTCGAGCGCCTCGGCGACGGGGTGCGGGTCGCGCAGCGGGACGGACACGATCGGCGAGGCGACCTCGGTGGGGAGCGTCGCGACGCCGCCCTCCGCCAGGGCGTCGGAGAGGCGCGCGGCAAGGCCGGTCGCGTGGGACTCGATCAGTGCTGGGTCGAGGCTCTCGAGCAGTTCGAGCCCGCACTCCGCACCCGCCCAACTGAGCCAACTCGGGGACTGGCTCAGCCCGTGCCCGCCCGGCAACGGCTCCGCGGGGAAGCCGTAGGAGCCGCGCCCGCTGGGCGTCATGCCGTAGGGGCTGGCAGCGAAGATCGGTGGCAGCGCGAGGCCCTCGGCCACGTAGACGTAGCCGGTGCCCCTGGCCGACAGGAGGCCCTTGTAGCCGGCGACCGCCAACGCGGCGAGCCGCCGGGCGTGGCAGCCGAGGCCGACGATGCCCGCCGACTGGGTCGCGTCGACCACGACCTGGGCGCCGACCGCCTCTGCGGCGTCGAGCACCCGCTCCAGGTCGACCCGCTCGCCGGTGGCCGAGGAGATCGACGACAGCGCCACCACGCCGCAGCCCTTCGAGATGGCCCGAATGAAGGTCTCGCTGGTGTAGGGGCCGGCGACCCGTCTGACGCGGTCCCCGAAGGCGGCGCTCGCGGGCAGCGCGATCGACTGGAACTCATCGTCGTGGAGCACGACATCGCCCTGGCGTCGGGCAAGGGCGACGAACACCCCGGCCAGCGGCGGCACGACCGACGAGGTCGTCCCGACGAGGCGCTCCGGCACGCCCGCCATCCTGGCCCAGCGCTGCCTGGAGCGCTCCATGTCGGCCTCCCAGCGGGAGTAGTGGACGCCCGCGACGGCCCACGCGTCGAGGGCCTCCCTCGTCGCGGCGACCGTCGCGATGGTCGGCAGCCCCATGCTCGGGTGTCAAGGTAGCCGGATGGCACCGTGAACCGGTCGCGCACGTCGAGGGAGGTCATGGTCAGATCTGTTCCACGTCCTCCGGCACCCCGGAGTCGACCGAGCGCAGGATGGCGTCGTTGACGGCGACGTCGCGCAACGCCTCCTCGACGGTGATGACGAACGGCTTGTCGTGCGCGACGGCGTCGACGAAGTGGGCGACCTCCGCGGCCAGGTCGCCGCCGATCAGCCCGTTGACCTCGGGCCAGTGGAGCGCGTCCGGCAGTTCGAATGCGTCCTTGCCGTAGATCTTCATGCCGTGGTCGCGCACGTCGATCTCGACGATGCCCTCGGTTCCGAACAGTTCGAGGCGGCCGTCGATCTGCACCGGGGTGTCCTCGGGGCGGGTCCAGCCGTTGAACAGTTCGCCGACGCCGCCGTTGGCGAGGTCGACGACCGACAAGATGGCGTCCTCAGACTCGACGCCGAGCGATGGCATCAGCTTGCGAACCGCGCGCGAGTAGACGCGGGTGATGGGCTGTCCGGTGATCCACTGCACGGCGTCGACGTCGTGGATGCCGACGTAGAACAGCACGCTGGAGGAGCCGTTCATCCGGGTGCCGACGGCGCGACTGGCGATCCTGCCCGCCTTGAAGTGCAGCGGTTCGCCGATCTTGCCGTCGCGTACCGCGGCGGCGGCGCCCGCGTAGCGGGGGTCGAACCGCATGATCTGCCCGACCATCAGCCGGGCGCCGCCCTCCTCGGCGGCCGCGGCGATCCGGCGGGCCACCTCGAGGGTGTGGGCCATCGGCTTCTCGAGCAGCACTGGCTTGCCCGCGCGGAGGATCTCGACGGCGGCGTCCTCGTGCAGTTTGTCCGGAAGAGCCACGATGAACGCGTCGACCGTCCCGCCCGCGAGCGCCTCGGCGACCGACGGGAGGTAGGCGACGCCCAGGCCTTCGGCGACCGGACGGCCGACCGTCTCGTTCAGGTCGACGACGCCGACCAGCGTCGCCGCGGTCGACTCCTTGACGGTGCGCGCGTGCAGCTCGCCCATGAAGCCGGCCCCGACCACTGCGATGTTGAGGGACATGGGTTTCCTTTCGGTAGGGTTCTCAGGCGCTTTCGCGCTTGTCGAGGAAGCGGATGGCGGCGTCGATCATCACGGCGCCGACGATGGTGACGCCCTTGAAGAAGTTGACGCTCTCCGCGCTGACGCCGAGCACGACGAGGCTCGTCGAGATCAGCGAGATGATGACGGCGCCCGTGATGGTGCCGATGACGGAGCCCTTGCCTCCGAAGAGGCTGGTGCCGCCGATGATGGTCGCCGCGAAGGCGTCGAGCAGCAGGTTGGTGTTGGCGATGTTGGTGTCGACGATCTGCACCTTGGCGACCAGCAGGATCGCCGTCAGCGCGACCATCAGGCCCCCGAACAGGTAGACGAGCAGGGTCTGGCTGAGCACCGGGGCGCCCCGTGCGGCCATCGCGTGCTTGTTCGACCCGAGCCCGTAGGTGTAGAGCCCGAACCGGGACCAGCGGGCCAGGGCGGCGACGGCCACCGCGATCAACGCCGCGACGATCACCAGCAGCGGGATGCCGAGGGGTCGGACGCTGCCGAGCCCGGACAGCACCGGGTCGTTGATGATCACCGTGCCCTGCTTGCCGAGCAGCAGCACGATGCCCTGCACGGCCGCCATGGTCGCGAGCGTCGCGATGAACGGGGGCATCGCGAGGACCGAGACGAGCAACCCGTTGATGAGGCCGAGCGCGAGGCCGGCCGCGATGCACATCAGCAGGGTCACGACCAGCGGTTGGCCCTGCTGGATGCCGCCGCCGAGCACCAGGGCGCACATCGCCACCCCGAAGCCCGCCGACAGGTCGAGCCCGCCGGCGATCAGGATCCACATCGCGCCGAGGCCGAGCACCGCGATGGGCACTGCGTTGAGCGCGATGTTGACGAGGTTGTTGGGGCTGATGGTCACGGGGTTGATCAGCGCCACCCCGATCAGCAGCAGGATCAGCAGCAGTTGCGGCGCGAACCGCACGATGAGGGCGCGGACCCGCTCCCCTGCCGGGGCGGCGGGCGTCGCGCGCGTGGCGGCAACGGCACTCACTTCGACTCCTTCTCGTCGGCCTGGATGACCTCTGCCACCAGGCGTTCGCCCTCTTCACCGAAGGCGTCTTGCATGACCCGCTCCTCCGTCACGCCGCCGGGATGTTCGGCGACGGTGACGCCGTCGCGCAGCACGATGACGCGGTCGGCGAGCGCGAGCACCTCCGGGATTTCCGAGGAGGTGACCACGACGCCGGCGCCCTTGGCCGTGAAGTCGGCGATCAGCGCGTGGATCTCGGCCTTTGCGCCGACGTCGACGCCGCGGGTGGGGTCGTCGAGCAGGATCAGCCTCGGGTCGAGCGCGAGCCACTTGCCGAGCACGACCTTCTGCTGGTTGCCTCCGGAGAGGTTCTTGATCCGGATCGCCGGGTCGTCGGGGCGCACGGAGAGGCGCGACTTCATCTCGGCGACCAGGTCGCGCTCGGCCCGCTGCGGGAGCAGCCCCATCGGGGCGTTGCGGCGAAGCCACAGCAGGCTCATGTTCTCCGCGACCGACATCTCGGGGAAGATGCCGTCGTGGTGGCGGTCCTCGGGAACGTAGGCGAGGCCGTCGATCGACAACTCGTTGAGCGAGCGTCGCTCGACCGGGCGGTCGAACACCTCGACGGTGCCCTCGGTCGGCTTGTTCAGCCCCGCGATGGCCTGGATCAGTTCCGTGCGACCAGAGCCCATCAGGCCGACGAGGCCGACCACCTCGCCGGAGCGGACCACCAGGGACGCGTCGTTGAGCCTGCGGCCGTCGGCGATGGAGTCGATTACGACAAGCGGGGCGCCCGGCTCGCCCGTTGGCGAGTAGGACATCTCCGCCAGTTCGCGCCCGACCATCATCGAAACGAGGGCCGCGGAGTCGGTGTCGGCGAGCGACGGCGCACCCACGACGAGGCCGTCGCGCATCACGACCGCGCGCGAGCACAGGTGGTAGATCTCGTCCATCTTGTGCGAGATGTAGAGGATCGCGGTGTTCCTGGCCTTGAGTCGTTCGATCAACTCGTACAGGTGGTCACGTTCCCTGGACGACAGCGCGGAGGTCGGCTCGTCCATGATGACCAGCCACGCGTCCTCGCGGACCGCGCGGACGATCTCGATCATCTGGCGGTGCCCGACCGAGAGCGAACTGACGGTGTCGCCCGCGTTGAACGGCATCTCGAGTTCGACGAGCAGTTCCTGCGTCGCCTTGCGCATCGCGCGCCTGCGCAGCGGCCCGAACCGGCCGAGCCGCAACTCCTGCCCGAGGAACATGTTCTGTGCGACGTCGAGTTCCGGCACCAGGCTGAAGTGCTGGTGGATCACGGCGATGCCCAACTTGCGGGCGTCCTCCGGGCCGGCGAGCGTGACGGGGCTGCCGTCGATGGCGATGTGGCCGGTGGTCGGCTGGTGGTTGCCAGCCAGCACCTTGACGAGCGTCGACTTCCCGGCGCCGTTCTCGCCCATCAGGGCCACGATCTCGCCCGGGACCAGGTCGAAGCTGACGCCCTTGAGGGCCTCCACCCCGGAGAAGACCTTCCGGACGTTGACGACGTCGAGCCTCCCGGGAACCGGTCGTGCGGCGCCGCCGGTGGCGTGCTGTTTCCGGAACGATCTGGAGCGAAGCGAGTTGGCCATGAACCGGCCGTTCTCTCGGATCTCGCGCAGCACCTCGCGCTGCGAGACGATCACCGCGAGGACGGTGAGCAGGCCGGTGCTGACGTAGATCATCGACTGGTCGACGCCCGCGAAGGACAGGCCGGAGGAGAGCAGGCCGACGAAGATCGAGCCGAGGAATGTCGAGACCATCGACCCGCGTCCGCCGGCGAGGCTCGCCCCGCCGATGACGGCGGCGGTGATCGCCGAGAACTCGAGGCCGAGGCCTGCCATCGGCTGGGCGGAGCCGGTGCGACCGATGGTCAGCAGTGCCCCGAGGCCGACGACGACGCCGACCAGCACGAAGGCGAGCAGCGTGACCGTCTTCGTCGGCACGCCGGAGGCGACCGCCGCGTTCTCGTTGCCGCCGACGGCGAAGAACCAGCGGCCGAGCAGCGTGCGGCGCAGCAGGAACCAGAAGGCGACGAGCACGAGGAGGGTGACGAGCACCGAGACGGGGATCCCCAGGATCGACTCGCGGCCGAGGAACAGCAGCGCCGGGTCGGTCACGGGCACCGCGTTGCCGCCGGAGATGCTGATGGCGGCGCCCCGTGCGAGCGCGAACATGCCGAGCGTCGCCATGAAGGCGTTGACCCGCAGCACCGAGATCAGGAAGCCGTTGAACGCTGCGACCGCGATGGCGGTGGCGAGGATCGTCAGGACGGTGAGCGGGGCGCTCGAGGTCGCCGTCAGCACGCTCGCCCCGACGACGGAGGCGAGGGCGAGCGAGGAACCGACGGAGAGGTCGATGCCGCGCACGATGATGACGCCGGTCATGCCGAAGGCGATCAGCGAGATCACTGCCGTCTGGACGGCGATGCTCGACAGGTTGAACGGGCTGAGGAAGCCGGGGAAGAGGACGCCGAGGACCACGGTGGCGACGACGATGGCCGTGATCAGGATGACGGTGGTGCGGTTCTGGTCGTCGCGGAGGATCCGCGAGACCCCGGAGCGGGTGCTCATGGGTGTGCAGGCCTTTCGTGGGGTGAGCGTGGGCGGGCCCGTCACCGGGCCCGCCCGTCGGCTCAGCCGACCGTCATATCGCCGTCCGACTTCGCCTTGCCGAACTCGGCGACGTAGTCGGTGGCGAGCTTGGTCGCCTCTTCCGTGGTGATGGTCGCGACATCGAGCCCGGCGTCCTTGACCGCCTGCGCGCCCTTCTCGGCGGCGATGGTGTAGGTGGGCATGAACAGGTCGTTGTCGAAGCTTGCGCCCGTCGCGAGGCGCGCGGCCACGGCGGTGTTCCAGGCGCCGACCCGGTAGGAGCCGGTGATGACGTCGGTGAGCACGCGGCCCGAGTCGATGTAGGGGAAGATCGCGGCGTCGCCGTCGTTGCTGACGAACGGGATGTCCAGGTTGGCCTGCTCGACCACCTTGATGGCGGGTAGCGTCAGGCCGTCGGAGATGCTGGCGACGGCAGCGAGGTCGGGGTTGTTCGAGATCACCGTCTGGGTGACCGAGCCGGCCTTCGAGCTATCGAAGTCAGTGGGCTGCGTGATGACCTCGATGTCGGGGAACTCGGCCGCCATGGTCTCCTCAAACGCCTTCTGGCGCGTGTCGGAGACGTAGTTGCCGACGGCGCCGATCAGGAAGAGCACCTTGCCCTTGCCTCCGACGGCGTTGCCGATCACCCGGGCCGACTGCACCCAGTTGTCGTGGTCGGGGTACAGCGTGTTGAAGTTCTGCTCGCCGCCGACCTTGTTGCCCATCGTGATGACCTTCACGCCTGCGTCGGAGGCCTTGTTGACGACGTCGACGATCGCATCGGCGTTGATCGGGTCGATCAGGATGACGTCCTTGCCCTGCGCGACGAAGCTCTCGATCGAGGAGATCTGCTTCTCGATGGAGCCGTCAGCGCTCTGCCAGGTCACGTCGACCCCGTAGTCCTTAGCGATGGCCTGCGAGGCCTCCTCCATCTGGACGAAGAAGGGAAGCGACAGGTTGATCTCGGCGACGCCGACCGACGGCTTGCCGCCCGAGTCAGAGCCCGGCTCGCTCGAGGTGCCGGGCTGTGAGCCCCCGCTGCAGCCGGCAAGCAGAGCGGCGAGGGCGACCGTGGCAACCACCAAGCCACGGGACCGAAATATCTTCATGATTCCTCCACATTTTTGACTTCGTCGTCATGGCTGCTCGCAGAGAACCAGCCTCGCCCCACGGTTTTGGAAGGGACTTTTGGAGAGTACGTGATTGATCTATCCCCGGATAGGGTGGCTCCGCCGCGAGGCACGTCTCGGCAGCTCGGCGTGGCGTCGCAATTTCCGCCGCGTCACACCTTGTCACGGCGCGAAAAAGGGTGCCAGGACGAAGCGTCCTGGCACCCTTTTGGTGGAACGAAAAACTACCCGATCAGGTGACGCAGCGCGGCCTGGTACAGCTCGACGAAGCGGTACTCACGGGCGCCCGCGGCGTCGGCGTCGAAGTCCTCGACGTTGGCGCGGAAGTCGGCGACCGACTCGCCCTCGCCGAGGGTCGGCAGCGCGAGCTGGTCGACGGCGTTCTCCCTGAGCAGCTTGTCGACCTCGGGGTCGGAGCGGAAGGCGCGGGCCTTGTCGGCCAGCATCAGGTAGGTCTCCATGTTGGCCTTGGCGGAGTCCCAGATGCCCTGCATGCCCTCGGTGCGCGACGGCTTGTAGTCGAAGTGGACGGGGCCGTCGTAGCGGGGCGCGTCGGGCGAGAAGGGGAAGCCGTTGACGAGCAGGTCGACGGTGAAGAAGGCGCTCAGCAGGTCGCCGTGGCCGAAGACCAGGTCCTGGTCGTACTTGAGGCCCTTCTGGCCGTTGAGGTCGATGTGGAACAGCTTGTTGCTGAACAGCGCCTGGGCGATGCCGTGGGTGTAGTTCAGGTTCGCCATCTGCTCGTGGCCGACCTCGGGGTTCAGGCCGACGATGTCGCCGTGCTCCAGCTCGGCGATCAGGCCGAGAGCGTGCCCGATCGACGGCAGGAAGATGTCGCCGCGGGGCTCGTTGGGCTTGGGCTCCAGGCCGATCCGCAGATCGTAGCCCTGCGACTTGATGTAGCCGGCGACGGTGTCGAGGCCCTCCTTGTAGCGCTCGAGCGCGGCGTAGAGATCCTTGGACGAGTCGTACTCGGCGCCCTCACGGCCGCCCCACATCACGAACATGGAGGCGCCGCACTCGGCGGCGGTGTCGACGGCGTCGAGGACCTTGCGCAGGCCGAAGCGGCGCACGGAGCGGTCGTTGGCCGTCAGCCCGCCGTCCTTGAAGCAGGGGTGCGTGAAGGTGTTGGTGGTGACCATCTCGATGGTGAGGCCGGCCTTGGCCGCCGCGTCCCTCAGGTGGCCGATGCGCTCGTTGCGCACCTCCTTGGTGGCATCGAACGCGTAGACGTCGTTGTCATGGAAGGTGATGCCCCATGCGCCCAGCTCGGCGAGCTTGTCGGCGTACTCCCACGGGTCGAGAGCCGGGCGGGTGTTGGTGCCGAAGGGGTCGGTTCCGGTCCATCCGACGGTCCAGAGACCGAAGGAGAACTTGTCGTCTTTGGTGGGGGTGCGCATTTGTTCCTCGCTGATTGTTGTTGTTTGGACGACGACGTCCCTATTAGTTTCAGTATAATACTTATCTCGTCGCGGGTTAGTGTCAACCCCGGGGAAGTTGAGCATTGGAGCCACATGACACCGCAGGATCCCTCGGCCGCGAAGATGACACAGTCCTCTGTGCGCTCGGCCAACCTCGCCCTGGTCCTCAGTCGGATTCCCGGCGAGGAGGGTTCCGTGTCCCGCGCCGACATCGCGGCCCAACTCGGCATGACCCGCTCGACCGTCTCCAGGCTGATCGACGACCTGATCGTCGGCCGCCTCGTGCGCGAGGGCGAGACCTCCGCTGGCGGCAGGGGGCGCCCGGCGGTCCCGCTGAACCTGCAGCGCCGCTCGGTGGTCTCCCTCGGGCTGGAGGTCAACGTCGAGCGCCTCGTCGCGACCCTCGTCGACCTGACGGGCGAGGTCCTCGTCGTGCGGCAGCGCGATCTCGACGTCGTCGCCCTCGATCCCGCGGACGCCATGGGTCAGTTGGCCGAACTGGCGACCGAGGCCCTCGAAGGCAGGCCGGCCGGATCGCGGCTGACCGGGGCGACCCTCGCGCTGCCCGGCCTGCTCGACCGCTCCGGGACGCGCGTGCTGCGCGCTCCGAACCTCGGCTGGGAGGGCGTCGAGCCGTCCGCGCTGTGGCGGTTGAGCGTCGACGGCGAGCCGGTTGCGCTCCGCTCGGCCAACGACATCGACTGCTCCGCCCTGACGGTGCTGCGCGACGACCCGCAGGCCTCCTTCATCTACGTCACGGGCGAGGTCGGCATCGGCTCCGCCGTCGCCATCAACGGCGAGATCCTCGCGGGCCGCAGCGGCTGGGCCGCGGAACTCGGCCACGTCTGTGTCGACCCGCACGGCCACCTGTGCGGCTGCGGGTCGATCGGCTGCCTCGAGTCGGTCGCGGGCGCGCGGGGCCTGCTGCGCGACAGCGGACAGCCCGGCGTCGCCAGCCTGATCGCGGCCGCGGAGGCGGACGAGGACTTGGCGCTCGCCACGATCGAGGGCGCCGCCGACGCGCTCGGGATCGCGCTGAGCGCCGCCCTGAACCTCCTCGACGTCGAGAACATCCGACTGGGCGGGCACCTGGGCCAACTCGAGCCATTCATGCGTGACCGGCTCGCGGCCGTGCTGAACCAGCGCGTGCTGTGGGCACGACACTCCGGCATCGAGGTGGAGGTGGTGGAACGCGCCCCGCTGCGCGCCGCGATGGGCGCGGGGCTCGCCGGGCTCGGCCAGGTGATCGCCGACCCTGCGACCTGGATCGACGAGTTGCTGGCCGACTGAGCGGCGCTCAGGCGTCGAAGGTGGTGCGCCCCGTCGGCTCGGGGACCTGATGCCAGGTGCCGTCTGACGCCGAGGCCGCCGCCGCGCTTGCGATGCCCGCAGCCACGAGCCCATCCGCGACGCTCGGCGCGAGTTGGCGACCGGTCGCGATCGACTCGAGGAACAGCTTCGCCTCGATCGTCTTGAGGTCGTCGAAGCTCAGCCCCATGCCGCCGCCGGGCTGGAAGCGGCCGAACTCGCCGAAGCCGGGCTCGGTCATCGTCCGGGTGAAGCCGTAGCCGCGCTCCCCCGCGAGGCACACGTCCACCTCGTTCATCCGCTCGAAGTTCCACTTGGCGGAGCCGAGGCTGCCGAACAGTTCGAACCCGTAGTCGCAGCGCGCGCCGATGGCGATCCGCGACGACTCGAAGGTGCCCATGGTGCCCGACCCGAAGCGGGCGATCACCGCGGCGTAGTCCTCGTTCTCGACGGGGAGCGCTGGCGCGTCGGGGTCGGCCCGCACGCCGTGGCCCTGACCGCCCGCCAGCGGAGCGGGGCGCTCGCTGATGAACGTGCGGGTCGCGGAGGTGACCCCGCGGATCGGCCCGACCAGGTACTGCGCCAGGTCGAAGCCGTGGCTGAGCAGGTCGCCGAGGACGCCGGAGCCCGCCTGCTCCTTCACGAACCGCCAGGTGCGCGGGCCCTCCGGTGACGCGGAGTAGTCGGCGTTCAGCCAGACCCGGATCGAGCGGATCTCGCCGAGCGTTCCCTCGCGGATCAGCCTGCGGACGTGGCCGACCGCGGGCGCGTGGCGGTAGTTGAAGCCGACCGACGTGACGAGCCCGGACGCCTCCACGGCGTCGGCGATCTGCCGCGACTGCTCGACCCCGGTGCCCATCGGCTTCTCGATCCAGAACGGCTTGCCCGCGGCTACGGCGGCGAGCGCGAAGTCGCGGTGCAGGAAGTTGGGCGCGCAGATCGACACCGCATCCACGTCGGGATGCGTCAGCACCCGCTGGATGTCGTCCGTGGTCTCCCGGTAGCCGAACCGCTCAACGGCCGTGTTCGCGTTGGCCTCGGATGGGTCGGCGACGATGACCAGGTCCGGGTCGATCCCGAGGTCGGGATAGTTCTCGCGCACTGCGAGGTAGGCCTTCGAGTGCAGCATGCCCATCCAGCCAGCAGAGATCAGGCCGATGCCGAGGCGTCGTCGAGTCGTCATGGTGGCCCTCAGTTCTTCAGGTCTGCGATGGCGACGGGCAGGCCCGTCTGGCGGGAGCGGACGGCGGCCTCGGAGAGGTACAGCGCCTCGAGCGCCTCAACCGGGGTGCAGGCGCGGTTCGCGGCGCCCTCGATCACGTCGAGGAAGTGCGCCAGTTCGGCGACGTACGCGTCCTCGAAGCGCTCGTGGTAGATCTGGTAGGGCTCGCCCTGCCGCCAGGAGAGATTCTCCTCGGCGCTGCGCAGCGGGGCACGGTCGTCGAGGCCGACGAAGATGCCGCCCTCGGTGCCGAAGATCTCGAGGCGCACGTCGTGGCCCGCCCCGTTGTTGCGACTTGCGCTGACGAGGGCGACCATCCCGTTGTCGTAGGTCACAAGCGAACTGCCGGAGTCGACGTCGCCGTGCTCGGCGAAGTAGGGCTCGCCCATCGTGGAGCCGACGGTGTAGACGCTGACCGGAGTCAGGCCGGTGATCCAGGAGATGGCGTCGAAGTCGTGGCTGTTGCAGTCGCGGAACAGGCCACCGGAGGTCGCGACGTAGGCGGGCGACGGCGGCGCGGCGTCGAAGGTGGTGGCGTGCATGGTGTGGACGCCGCCGAACCGGCCCTCGCGGTAGGCCTCGCGGGCCCGGTTGAAGCCTGCGTCGAAGCGGCGCTGGAAGCCGATCTGGACGACGACGTCCGGCCGCCTCTCCGCGTGCTCGACCACGGCGCGCGTGGTCTCGAGGTCGATCGCGATCGGCTTCTCGCAGAATGTCGGCAGCCCTGCGTCGAGGGCCAGGTGCAGCAGTTCGGCGTGCCGCGAGGTCTTGGCGGTGATCGCGACGCCGTCCACGTCGCCGAAGGCCTCCTCGACCGTGACCGCGCGGGCCTTGCCGGAGAGCGTCGCGGCGAGTTCGTCGGCGCGCCCCTCGACGAAGTCGGCCAGCAGGAGTTCGTCGACGCGCTCCATGGCGTCGAGTCGGGCGGCGTGTGCCGAGCCGATGATGCCAGAGCCGACCAGGGAGATGCGCATACGGCGTCCTTTCACGTGCGGGACCGGGGGCGCGTCGATTCCGACCACCCGAACGGACCGGTCAATTCCTGTCCAGCCAGCGTAGGCCGCGGAGCATCGCCACGCACCGCGGACGCGGCGCGACTAGGCACTTTCAGTCGCGCGGCATCTCGCAGGAATCGGTGCCGCCAGGAAGTCGCTGACGGTTGCGGGCCACGGCGCGGTAGGCGCGCTCGACGATCCAGCGCAGGCCGGGCAGCGTCAGGAGGGTCCCCAGGATCGGCCAGGGCCAGCGGCCGGCGCGCAGCACCCGGGCGATCGCGGCGCCGCCGGTGAACACGTCGCCGTCTGCAAGAACGTGCAGCGACTCCGCACACTTATCCACAGTCAGCCCGAGCGCGGCCAGGTCCTGCGACTGGAACGAACGAGCCTCGGCGTCCGCGCCTAGCCAGGGCCGGGTCATGGCGCGGGCCGATGACGTGCAGAACCCGCAATCGGCGTCGAAGAGCACCAGCGGCACGCGGCGAGGCGACTTGTCCACCGGGTTATCCCCAGTCACGCTGGCGCGGCCCACAGCCGCATCGCCCCTTGTCGGAGACGTATCGCCGCTGCGCTCCGCGTTCTCAGTCACTGGCCCGAGTCTCCTCTTGTGGATAACTAGCGGCCTCGTCCTCCACAGCGCTCTGCTCGGGATGGTTCCCGTCCTCCTCAGCCGCGGATGGTTCGTCCGCCGCCGCCTCGTCGCTCTCGGCATCCGGGGCGTCAGCCTCCGCCTGTTCGGCGTCGTCGGCTCCGGAGTTATCCTCCGGGTTGTCCACAGGCTCCTCGACGTCGCTGATCCGGCGCGCCCGCGACCACAGCCACAGGGCGACGCCCGCCAGGATCATCGGCACCGACAGCCACTGCCCCATGCTGAGGCCCATGCCGAGCAGGCCGAGGTAGGAGTCGGGCTCGCGCCAGTACTCGGCGATGAAGCGGAACAGTCCGTAGCCCGCAAGGAAGAAGCCTGCGACCTGGCCGCGGTAGCGGGGCTTGGCGGCGTACCACCAGAGCAGCACGAACAGCAGCACGCCCTCCAGCAGCATCTGGTAGAGCTGCGATGGGTGCCGCGGGACGTTGCCGCCGGTCGGGAAGATCATCGCCCACGGCAGGTCGGCGGGCGCCTCGCGGCCCCACAGCTCACCGTTGATGAAGTTGCCGAGTCGGCCGGCCGCCAGCCCGATCGGGGCGGCGGGCACGAGGAAGTCGGCGACCTGCAGGAAGGGGCGCTTCTGACGCCACGCGTAGTAGGCGATGCCGAGCGCCACGCCGACGGCGCCGCCGTGGAAGCTCATGCCGCCGTCCCACACCTTGAAGATGTCGAGCGGGGCCGCCAGGTAGCGCGCGGGCTGGTAGAAGAGGCAATAGCCGAGCCGGCCGCCGATCAGCACGCCCGCGATGGCGGCGAGCAGCAGGTCCTCGACGTCGCTCGGGGCCCAGGGCTTCGGCTTGGTGATCGAGCTGTACGGCTCCTTGCGGAGCCTGCGGCGCATCAGCACGTAGCCGAGCGCGAACGCGACCAGGTACATGATCGCGTACCAGTGGATCTTCAGCCCGAAGATGTTGATCGCCACCGGGTCGAAGTCTGGGAAGGTCAGCACCAAGCTCGTCACGGGGTCAAGCTTGCCATGCCGCGGCGGAGGCTCCGAGCGTCACCATGGCGGTGGGGGTCGGCACGGCCACCCGCAGCGCCTCCGCGCCCGTGTCAGGGTCGCTGACGACGACCTCGTCAGAGCGCTCCCCGGCCACCACGAGGCGACCGTCGATCATCCCCAGGAATCGGGGCCAGGCCACGCCCGCCGGGCGGCTGCCGGTGAGGGCCACCCCGTCGGGGGTTGGTCGCAGCGTGAAGATCCGGTCGCAGCCTCGCACCGCGACGAGCACCGACGCGCCGTCCGCGACGATCCCGGAGGCGAAGTCGCGGGTCCCGGGTGCCGGGCAGCCGAGCGGGAGGGTGTGGGCGACCCGCCAGCGGTCCGCGTCGCGCACCAGCGTGACGACCTCGCAGCTCAGTTCGGTGAGGACGTGCAGCACGCCCGGAGAGGACTCGACGGCGTGCCGCGGCCCCGATCCCTCGGCGAGCGACAGCCTCTGCTGCTCGGCTTCGCCGCGCCACCAGCGCAGCACGTCGAGGCCCATGTCGACGGTCAGCGTCGAACCGTCCGTCAGAGGCAGCGCCATGTGCGCGCGGGATCGCCGGTCGGCGTGTGACGGGAGCACGGGCAGGCTGGCGGCGGCCCCGAGGGAGCCATCCGGTCCGATCGGCAGCACGTCGACGCTCCCGTCGCCCCAGCACGACACCCAGGCCGCCCCGCCGACCACCGCGAGGTGGCACGGCCCGTCGCCGACCGCGACGGGCGGCCCGAGCGGCTCGACTCCCGGGCCGACCCGGAACGCCTGCACCGCCGCGTCACCCTCGAGGCAGGCGTACAGCACCGGGAGCCGCGGGTGCCCCGTCAGCCACGACGGCGACGGGGCCTCCGCGGCAAGCTCGTAGGTCCACTCGCCGCCGTCAGTGCGCGACACGCGCCCGATGCCCGCGGCGCCGCCACCCTCCCCGCGTCGGGAGCCGCCCACCCAGAAAGTCACGGCCTCACGCTACATCCCGAGAAAACTGTCGGAGGCGGGGTGTGGACTTGGATCCATGAGCACGACGATCGACACCGGCCTTGCCGACCTGATCACCATCTACGAGGTGCGCGCCCACCTGGAGGCGCTGCGTCCCGACCTCGCCGACGCGGTCACGGTCGACGGCGAACGCCCGAGGCTGTCGCTCCGACTGACGACGGGCGCGGCGGTGACGCTGGAGAGGAGCGACCAGTCGACGACCGGCTGGGCCGTGATCTCGCCCGCGGTGCACGGCATCGTGACGCCCGCGCTGGGGGCGGCGGGCATGGCCGACGCGATGGTCTCGCTCGTCGGCCTGCTCGGCCCGGCGCCGCTGCATCGGGTCGCGTAGAGAGACGGGGGACAAGTAATGGGGCGGGCCGTCTGGCCCGCCCCATTACTCCTTGTGCGTAGGTCTTCTCGTCACTCTTCGCGCTGGAAGGACATCGTCGCCGCGTAGGCCTTCTCGGATGGCCAGCGGGTGGTGATCGCCTTGAGCTTGGTGTAGAATTTCACGCCTTCGGGCCGTGGATGTGGAGGTCGCCCAGCAGCGACTCCTTCCAGCCGCCGAAGGAGTAGTAGGCCACCGGCGTCGGGATCGGCACGTTGACGCCGACCATGCCTGCCTCCACGTCGAGGGTGAAGCGACGAGCGACGCCGCCGTCGTTGGTGAAGATCGCGGAGCCGTTGCCGAACTCGCAGCCGTTGACGATCTCGATCGCCTCGGCGTAGCTGTCGGCGTGCACGATCGTCAGCACCGGGCCGAAGACCTCCTCGTAGTACGCGGGCGCCTCGAGCGGGACGTCGTCGAGGATGGTGGGGCCGAGCCAGAAGCCGTCCTCGTGGCCGTCGACGGTGAGGCCGCGGCCGTCGAGCACGACCGTGGCGCCGCGCTTCTCCGCGTCATCGATGAGGCCGGTGATGCGCTCCTTGGCGGCCTTCGAGATGACCGGGCCCATGTTGACGCCCTCGTCGAGGCCGTTTCCGACCTTGATCTTCTCGCCGAATGCCTTGACCATGTCTGCCAGCTTCGGGCCGATGCCGCCGACGGCGACCACGACGGGGAGCGCCATGCAGCGCTCGCCCGCGGCACCGAAGGCGGCGGCGGCGATGTGCTGGGCGGCGAACTCGAGGTCGGAGTCGGGCATCACGATGGCGTGGTTGTTCGCGCCGCCGAGGGCCTGGACGCGCTTGCCGTTTGCGGTGCCGACCTCCTGGATGATGTGGGCGACCGGGGTCGAGCCGACGAACGAGATCGCGTCGATGCCGGGGTGCTCCAGGATGCTGGTGACGATGTCACGGTTGCCGGAGACGACGTTGAAGACGCCGTCAGGCAGGCCCGCCTCCTTGTAGAGCTTCGCGATCAGCAGCGACGCGGTCGGCGTCGGGCTGGCCGGCTTCAGGATGAAGGAGTTGCCGGTGGCGATAGCGACCGGGTGCATCCACATCGGGACCATGATGGGGAAGTTGAAGGGGCAGATGCCCGCGACGACGCCCACCGGCTGGTGCACGGTGTGGATGTCGACGCCGGAGGAGATGTCGTAGGAGTACTCGCCCTTGAGCGCGGCGTTGATGCCGCACGCGAAGTCGAGGGTCTCGCGACCACGCTGGATCTCACCGAGGGCGTCGCCGTAGTCCTTGCCGTGCTCCGCGACGATCGACTTGGCCAGTTCGTCCTGGTTGGCGAGCACCAGTTCGCGCATCTTGAACATGATGGCCGTGCGCTTGGCCAGCGAGGTCTTCGCCCAGGCCTTCTGCGCCTCGACGGCGACCTCGACGGCGTGGTCGAGGTCGGCCTTGCTCGCGGCGAGCAGTTCGGACTCCACCTTGCCGGTGGCCGGGTTCTCGACCGGGATGGTTCCGACCGGCTGGCCCTCGTACGGGGCCCCGTTGATCCAGTGGGTGATCGTCTGCGTCATGTATCTGCCTTCCGTTGAACGGCGCATCGGTTTCGACTCGGCCCGGCACCTGCGCTGGGCATTTGTACATACAATAACAGACGTGGGACGGGGCCTCAAGGGCGAAGTGTCCGCCCCGAGCGCACCCGCAGGGGCGATGGCGGGGTCGCGCCGACGTCCGCATTCGGCCTCTGTCAGTGGAGTTGTCCGCACATAGCGCGTCGACCCGGTCGACCGCGCGACCGACCGGATGGGCCGGGCGCGGTTACTGTGACGCCATGCAACTGCCGTCGACCCCCGACCTCGTCAGACACCCGTGGTGGCGGGCGCTGCGCCGCAACCCCAACGCCACGCTGCTCGCGGTGCAACTGCTCTCGATCCTGATCTTCCCCTTCCTCGACGGGGACGCGAGCGCGTTGGGGCGCAGCCTGTTCAGCCTGCTCGGACTGCTGGTGCTGGTGCTGGCGATCCGGGCCGTCAACGCGACCCCGATGTTCACCTGGGTCGGCATCGTGCTGCTGATCCCCGCGGTGATCATCACGGTGGCCGATGGCCTGTTCGGGTGGACCCAGCCGCTGCACGTCTGGAGCGACGTGCTGCACATGCTGTTCTACGGCTACACGACGATTTCGCTGATCGTCTACATGTTCCGCGACGACAAGGTGACCCACGACGAACTGTTCGCGGTCGGCGCCTGCTTCACGGTGGCCGTGTGGACCTTCGCCTACGCCTACTCGATCATCGGGTTCCTCTACCCGGGGCGTTCGCGGCCGCGACGCCCGGCCCCGACCGGACGTGGATCGAACTGCTGTTCCTGAGTTGTACCACCATGACCTCGACGGGACTCTCGGACGTGGTGCCGGTGGTGCCGCTGGCCCGTTCGGTCGTGATGATCCAGCAGATCGCGGGCATGCTGTACGTCGCGATGGTGGTCGCCCGGCTGGTCGCGATGGGCCTGCGCCGCCGGGAGCGCTACGACAACGCCTAGAGTGCGGCGGGCCTCCAACTCGGCGACTTGACTGGCAGGATCCCGCGCAGCATGGCGACGCTCTGCTCGACCCCCTCCAGGGCGTCCTGGCCGACGTCCTCGTGCTCGATACTCAGCAACCCGTCGTAGCCCGAGGCGCGCAGGTCGGCCAGGAACTGGCCCCAGAACTGCTGCCCTCCCGGGTATCCGAGCCCGAGCGTCACGTAGTTCCAGGCCCTGTCGCGGGCCTTGTCGACCGTCTGGGTGTCGAGCATGCCGTTGACCGCAGCGATCGAGGACTGCACCCTCGCGTCCTTCATGTGGACGTGGTGGATGACGCCGTCGAGTTCCCGGGCGAGCAGGCGCGGGTCGACGCCCATCCAGATCGGGTGCGAGGGGTCGAGGTTGGCGCCGACGCTCTCGCCGACCTCGCCACGCAGCCTCAGCAGGGTCGCCGCGTTGTAGACGAGTTGCTGTCCGTGCATCTCGACCGCGAACCGCACGCCCCGCGGCCGCGCGAACTCGACGAGGTCGCGCCAGTAGGGCAGCGCCACCCGGTTCCACTGGTAGTCGAGGATGGTCTGCGTCTCTGGCGGCCACGAGGTGGTGATCCAGTTCGGGGTCGCGTCACCGGGCGCCCCGCCGGGCAGCCCGGACATGCACACCACGGTCGGCACCTCGAGGACCTCGGCCAGTTCGACGGTGCGGCGGAGCACCCGGTCGACCTCAGCCCCGATCACGGGGTGCAACTGGTTGCCGTTGGCGTTGAGCGCGGCGACCCGCAGCCCCCGCTCGTCCAGCTTGCGGAGGAACCGGGCGCGCTCGGCAGGGTCGTCGAGCATGGCGTCGACGTCGAGGTGGGGCGCCTCCGACCAACCCCCGGTCGCGAACTCCAGGTCCATGACTCCGAGTTCCGTGGCCGCGTCGAGCATGTCGTCGACGGGCATCGAGCCGAGGGAGTCGGTGAGCAGTGCGATGCGCATGGAGCGGCCCCTATCCGGCGACGGTGACCCAGCCACCGTCATTCATCGACGCGACGAGGGCGTGGGCGATCTTCGTGGTGGTCAGCGCCTCGTCGATGGTGGCGGCCTCCTCAGGCACCGTGCCCGCGAGGGAGGCCTGCACCCAGGCGGTCAGTTCGCGCCGGTAGGCGGTCTCGAAGCGGGGGCGCCAGTCGGCGGCGTACGCGGCACCGCGGGTCAGGTCGGCGCTGACGATCAGGGGTTCCGCATCGTTGAGAGAGGGTGGGTTGGGCAGTTCGACCGAGGCGCGTTCGCACACGAGTTCGCACCGCACGTCGTAGCCGTACCGGGCGTGGACCTGCATGGAGACGGAGTGCAGGACGCCGTCGGCATCCTTGAGCAGCAGCAACTGCGGGTCGTGACGCTCGGGCAGCAATGACGTCGTTCGGCCGGCCGTCCACAGCACCTCGGCGATCGGGGTGCGGGTCAGCCACGGCAGGATGTCGATCTCGTGCACGGCGGAGTTGGTGATGGTCGCGCTGGACGGGCTGCCGGGGTAGGCCTCGACGTTGCGGTGCACCGAGTGCGTCATCAGGAGTCGCCCGTCGACGCCCGAGTCGAGGCGCTTGCGCAGCGCGACGTAGCCGGGGTCGAAGCGGCGCATGAACCCGACGCTGACCAGCGGGCGGGCGAGCGCGGCGTGCCGCTCGGCGACCTCCAGGGCCTCCTCGACGGTGGGCGCGAGCGGCTTCTCGCACAGCACCGCCAGGCCCGCGTCCATCGCGGCAAGCGTGGTGCCCGCGTGCAGGTGATCGGGGGAGGCGATCACGACCGCATCGACCAGGCCGGAGGCGATCAGTTCCTCCCCCGTCGAGAAGACCGCCTCGGCGCCGTGGCGCTCTGCCACCTCGCGCGCCCCGTCGAGGTTGATGTCGGCGATCGCCGTCAGGCGGGCACCGGACACCTCGGTCGCGAGCAACCTGGCGTGGTCGCGTCCCATCACTCCGGCGCCGATGACGCCGACCCGCAGCATGTCGGTCATGTGGTCTCTCTCCTGGTTGACGCGACGAGGGCCGGCGGTCGCCAGCCCTCGTCTTCGTGGTTGTCGTGTCGGATCAGGCGGCCGCGAGGCGGCGGCGCTTCTCCTCCGAGGCGGTGCGACGCACGTCGATGAAGACGGCGACGATGATGACGGCGCCGATGACCATGAACTGCACGTCGGACTGCGCGTTCATGATGGTCAGGCCATTGCGGATGACGGCGATGATCAGGCAGCCGATCAGGGTGCCCCACACCGTGCCCTTGCCGCCGGTGAACGATGCGCCGCCGATGATGCAGGCCGCGATCGCGTCGGTCTCGTAGTTGCCGCCCATGGCCGCAGACGGGTTCGCGACGCCGGAGCGGCCGACGATCACGATGCCCGCGAGGGCCGAGACGAAGCCGGAGAGGCCGTAGACGAAGGTCAGCACCCGGTCGGTGTTGATGCCAGACAGGCGGGTTGCCTCGGGGTTACCGCCGACCGCGTAGATCGAGCGGCCCAGTGCTGTTCTGGTCAGCAGCAGGTGCAGCAGGGCGAACGTCAGGAGCAGCGCCAGGAACGAGCCTGGGATGCCGTTGAACCCCGCACCGCGCAGGAAGTCCGCCGACCCGAGCCAGGTCACCGCGTCCGGGAAGCCCGAGATGGTGCGGGTGCTGACGACAAAAAGCGCTAGTCCTGCTAGCACGAACTTCATGCCGAGCGTCGAGACGAAGGGGTGGGGCAGTTTCAGTTTGGTCAGGAGCAGGCCGTTGACGACGCCGACGAGGGTGCCCGTCACGATCGCGGCCACCAGCAGCAGGATCGGGTTGGTGAGGCCGAAGGTCGACATCAGCATCGCCATCACGCAGGCGCTGAGGATGGCGTTCGCGCCGACCGAGAGGTCGATGCCGGCGGTGATCAGGACAACGAGCATGCCTGCGGAGAGGAAGCCGTTGACCGCCGTCTGACGCAGGATGTTCATGCCGTTGTTGACGGTGCGGAACTCGGGGGCGATCACCGACATCACGATGACCAGGATCGCCAGGGCGAGCAGTGGCGCCAGCGCCCGCAGGATGGCCGCTACGCGAGGGTTGTTCTTCATGCTGTCTTCCGTTCTCCCCAGGCTGCCTTCATGATGTCGTCCTCGTTGAAGTCGGGATCGTCGCGGCCGATCTCGGCCATCACCTCGCCGCCGCGCATGACGATGACGCGATCGCTCATCCCCATCACCTCGGGAAGTTCGGAACTGACCATGATGATGCACTTACCTGCGCTGGCAAGCCTGTTCATGATGTTGTAGACCTCGACCTTGGCGCCCACGTCGATGCCGCGGGTCGGTTCGTCGAAGAGATAGATCTCGGCGTTGGAGTTGATCCACTTGCCGATGACGACCTTCTGCTGGTTGCCACCGCTGAGTTTCGACACCTGGTTCTCGGCGTCCGGGGTCTTGATGCGCATCGAGGCGATGGACTCGTCGCACATCTGCGTGACCTTGCCCTTGTCGAGCAGCGGCCCCTTCTCGACCTTCTTCAGGGAGGCGAGGATGAGGTTGGTCGCGATCGACTGGTTGAGCACGAGGCCCTGCCCCTTGCGGTCCTCCGTCAGGAAAGCGATGCCCTTCTGGACGGCCCGCTGGGGCGACGCGATGGTGACAGGCACGCCGTCGAGCAGTACCTCGCCGCTGTCGATGGGGAGGTCGCCGAAGATGGCCCGCATGGTCTCGGTGCGACCGGCGCCGACCAGGCCGGAGAAGCCGAGGATCTCGCCGTAGCGGGCCTGGAAGCTGACGCCCTTGATGGTGCCAACCGAGGTCACATTCCTGAACTCGATCGCGACCTTGCCCGGCGTCGTGTCGACCTTGGGGAACTGGTTCTCGACGTTGCGTCCGACCATGGCCCGGATCAGCTTGTCGTTGTCGAGGTCCTCGATGTTCTCGGTGACGATGTGCTGTCCGTCGCGCATCACCGTGACGCGGTCACAGAGGATGAACAGCTCCTCCAACTTGTGCGAGACGAACAGGATCGCGACGCCGTTGGCCTTGAGGCTGCGGACCACCCGGATCAGTTGTTCGACCTCGCTCTCGCCGAGGCTCGAGGTGGGCTCGTCCATGATGATGAGCTTTGCGCCGGTGAGCAGCGCCTTGGCGATCTCGACCATCTGCAGGACGCCCATCCCGAAGATGCCCGCCGGCTGGGTGACATCGACGTTGATGCCCATCGACGTGAGGAGTTCCTCGGCCTTCGCGTGCATGGCGGTGTAGTCGAGGAGACCGCCGCGGCCCTTGATGAACTGGTTGAGGAAGATGTTGTCCGTCAGTGACAACTGCTTGACGATGTTGAGTTCCTGGTAGACGCAGGCGATGCCGGCGTCCTGCGACTGGCGAGGGGCCGTGAAGCGCTGCGGCTCGCCGTCGACCAGGATGTCGCCCTCTTCCGGAACATAGACGCCGGTGAGGACCTTGATGAGGGTGGACTTGCCAGCCCCGTTTTCGCCGATCAGGCCGTGGATCTCCCCCGGTTCGATCGACAACCCCATGTCGCGCAGGGCGACGACACCGGGGAAGCGCTTCGTGACGTTACGAAGTTCAACGATTGCGGTCATGGTGTACCTGCCTTGAGTGTCGGGCTGGAGGGAGGGCTCGACGCGTGGTCGAGCCCTCCTCCTGGTTCAGGCCCGACGATCAGGACTCGCCGGCCAGCTGCTTCTCGAGCTTGGCGAGGTACTCCGCGGCGTTCTCCTTGGTCACGACGGTGGAGCCGGTGTCGATGAAGCTCTCGACCTGCTCCTTCTTGACGGTCTTCACCGCGGCCTCGACGGCCTTGTAGCCCATGCCGAAGGGGTCCTGCGCGACGGTCGCGGTCACGTTGCCGTCGATGACGTTCTGGACGCCCGCCTTGATGCCGTCGAAGCCGATGATGACCATGTCCTTGCCAGCGGCCTTCACGGAGCGGGCGGCGCCTGCGGCCATGTCGTCGTTGTTGGCGACGACCACGGTCACGTCGGGGTTCGAGGTGAGGACGTTCTCCATGATGGAGGCGGCCTTGTCGCCGAGCCCCTCGCCGTACTGCTGCACGGTCACGTCGACGCCGCCGGACTTGAGGCCAGCGGTGAAGCCTGCCTCGCGGTCGTCGGAGGTGGTGTTGCCCTTGACGCCGCCGATCCAGACGGCCTTGGCGCCCGAGCCTGCGATCTTGGAGGCGTACTCGCCGCCGGACTTGGCCGCGGCCTCGTTGCCGGTGCCGATGTAGCTGACCTTCTTGTCGTACGGGGCGTCGGTGTCGACGAACAGGATCGGCTTCTCGGTGTCGCCGATGACAGACACGACGGAGTCGGGCTGGAGCGGGGAGATGACCATGGCCTGGATCGAGTTGTCCGCGAGCATCGTCTCGAGCATGGCGTTCTGCTCGTCGTAGGCGGTCTCCGAGGCGGGGCCCTGGAGCGCGACGGTGACACCGAGGTCCTTCTCGGCCGCCTTGACGCCCGAGACGACGTACTGCCAGTACTCGCTGGACAGGGTCTTCAGGACGACGCCGACCTTGATCTTGCCGCCGGCGTCACCGCCGCCGTTGCTGCCACCCGTGCCCGGCTCGCTGGCGCCCATGCTGCACGCGGAGAGCAGCACCGCTGCGGAGATCAACCCCGCAAAGAGAGACTTCTTCATTGATTCCTCCAAGTATTCCCGGGTCGCGTCACCAATGACCGCCACACCCAATGCCGCTATTCTGTGCCAGGAAACGGTCCTTGTCAAAACATATGAGAAGTTTGTCTGCTCAACCGTCGCGACCGTGCCCTGATAAGGCTGGATGCCGCGTTGGCAGGCGAAATTGTTATCGCGCTGTGACCTTTGGTCGGCCATTCTGCGGCGCCTCCGGAGCAACCTCCCCGGTACATTGTACGGATATTTGTCACCTACCAGGGTGCGTCGACGCGGCCCGGGATCCCATCCGCCCAGGTCAGCCGCTCAGACCGGGTGCAGCAGGGCGACGACGGTGCCCAGGATCTTGTTCACCAACGGGTCGGGCGGGGCCCACAGGTCGTGCCTTGCCGGGGTCACCTCGATCTGCTCGCCGTCGCGGGTCACCGAGGCCGTCGCCAGGTGGATCCGGTACGACCCGACCGTGACGTGCCGCTGCTCCAGCCCGACGCGCGGGTCGCCCAGTTCGGCGAGCAGGTGGCCGAGGATCTCGCGACGGGTGGCGAGGATGCCGTGCGGGGTCTGCGGCAGCGCGTCCCAGCCGATCTCCGGAGAGGCCTCGATCCCCACGGCGGAGACGCTGACGAGCAGGTCGGCCGAGCGCAGCAACTCGGACAGCACCACCTCCGGGCGACCCTCGGGCGCCTCGGCCGGGCGTGCGTGGCCGAAGTCGGCGTCGAGGGCGGCGTCGCGGACCTCCAACCGGAACAACCGCGCCTGCCCCTCGGAGAACGGGTTCAACTCCCGGTCGCAGGACAGCACGACGCGGACCTCGGCCGCCTTACGCGAGAACTCGTCGAGGCTGCTCGTCCAGCCCTCTTTCCTCGCGACCCCCATCAGGACGTGGACGTCGACCCTGATGCCCGCGACGTCGAACGGCTCGGAGTAGAACTCCCGGTCGATCTGACGGATCGGCTGGTCGATCCGCTCGGCGATGATCCTGCGTCTCCACAGGTCGCGCCCTTCCGCGTCGCTGGAGCGCGGATGCCACAGCCTGACGGTGGCCTCGGGCAGCGCGACGGGCGAACCGGAGGCGTCGGCCCAGGCGTCGCGGGCGCCGAGGAAGCTCGAACCGTCGTCGGCGACCCAGATCAGCCGGGACGCGGCGTCGGCGAGTTCGGGCCTCGCGTACAGCGTCGCTACCCAGGCGTCGGGGCTCCACTGCGCGTCGCGGAGCCAGCCGTGCTCGAGCGTCGTGAGCCACGCGCCGAGTTCACGCTTGCCGAACGTCGCACCCTCGGGCACCCGCAGCCCCCACGGCATCGCGGGCAGCGCCGCCCGGGCATCGGCGACGTACTTGCACAACTTCTTCACCACCGAGGCGTTGCGGCACCCCGCCCTGACGCGCTCCATCCCGGCGATGGCCTCGGGGGTAGGGACGCTGACGATGGCGCGGGCGAGCGCGTAGACCGCCGCCTGCGACGGGAGGGTCTTTGCCGCGCCGGGCGCGACCGACGCGAGGTCCATGGCGTCGATGCCGAGGCCGACCCAGTCGGCGTCGACGGCGAGCGCCGTCAGCAGCGCGCGCTCGAGGACCGCCGCCTCGTCCTGGGCGAACAGCTTGTCGGAGCGGTACTCGCGGCTCCCCTCGCGAACCTGCCTGCCGCGCTCGGCTGCGGCCCGCAGCGCCGCCTGCGCGAAGTCGACCCAGCGAGGGTCGGCCGCGAGCGCGCGGGCGTGGGGCAGCAGTTCGGTGGTGAGGCCGGCGTACTCGTCGAACAGCACCGTCCACGAGTCGTAACTCGACGGGGCGAGGCCCTCCACGAGATCGCGTTCCACGTCTGCGAGGTCGGCGCCCACCAGGTCTTCGGCCATGTCAGGAGCTTAGGCGCCGCCAGGCCCAGGGTCACCGGACGGCGGCGACCGCTTCGACGATGTCGTCGCGGGAGGGACCGGCCATCAGCCGCTGCCCCCGCTCCCCCACCACCAGGAGCATCGGGTGGCGGGCCCCGAGCGCATCGAAGACGTCGCTGTTCACGATCAGCACGTCGTCCAGGACGTCCCTCACAAGGTGACCCTCGGGGCGACTCTCCGGTCGCCCCGGCATCGCAGGGTAGGGCTCGCCGGTGGTCAGGTCGACCACCCGGCCGTCCCTGTAACGGCCGGGGAGGCCGTGTACCGATTCGCGCGTCATACTCCCAGAGATCTCCAGCCCACGGGTCTCGAGATCGGTCTCCACAACCTCGCCCGAGGCGGGGTCGATGATCCCGACCACATCCCGCAGGGTGTCGACATAGACCGGGGCGCCGTCGACGTCGTAGCACTTCTGGCCTATCTGCCACCGGAGGTCGGTAGCGCGGACGTCCCCGGTGCCGAGGTCGGCCACCCGGACAACGCCGCCCTTCCGGTCGAGAGCGATGGCCCGATCCCCGTAGATGCTCACCGACTGCGGGTCGAGACGCGCCTGGGAGGGCTCCCCCGTTGCCATGTCGACGACCAGAATCCGGTCAAACTGCGACACGGCTACCCAGTCCTGCTGGGCCTTGAGTAGCAGGGGCATCTGAGGCCCTGTGCCGCACCACGTCTCAGGGAGGACCGTGCCGGGGACGCGCCACAGTTCGGCCCCGGTCGCGGAGTCGTATCCCGTCACGCTTCCGCCACCTGTGACGGCCAGCGTCCCGGAGCCGACGGCGCTCGGTGCGCCGTGAGAGGGAAGCGTCCACAACACCTTGCCCGTAGCGGCGTCGACCACGCCGCCGTGCTCCGACCCAGGGACCGACGAGGCGAAAAGGGTTCCGCCGGCAGCCTGTAGGCCACCGAGGTCTGCCTCCCACAGCGTCTCCCCGCTCGTGAGGCTGACGCCGCTCGCCCCGGAGGGGCCATGGAAGACGAGCACGTCACCGACCAGCGCGACGGGCCACTCCTCAATGTCCGGCCCTCCCCCGATCCTGATGACCAGCGAGGGGACTGCGAGCATGATGGCGGCCAGCAGGCAGCCGATCACGGCGCCGCGTCTTCCCCAGCGGGTGGCGACCGTGTAGATCAGCGCGACCGCAGCGAGGCCGAGGCCGATCCACCATGCGACCCACCCGAGTTGGAAGATCAGCGCGGCGACCGCGAGGCCGATCCCGAGCGCCACGAACCCGACCGCCCACCACGGTGTCCTTGCCCGCATGTGTCCTCCTCGCTCGGCGAAGCCCCAGTGTGGCAAGCGGCGGGTCCACCCGGCTCCGACAAGGCCTGGGGACGACGATGGCCCCGCGGAACTCGTCCACGGGGCCATCGATGCGTGCGCTCAGGCGCGGGGCTCAGGCCAGGGCGGCGAGGGCCTCGAAGCTGGCCTTGGCGTTGGCGACCGGGCCGCCGTCGGCCGGGGGCTCCTCGTCGAGCATGATGTCCTGCTCGAGCACCCAGTAGCCGTCGAAGCCGGCGCTGTCGAGCAGCCCGACGATCGCGGCGAAGTCGATGTCGCCCTGGCCGATCGGGGTGAACATGCCGCCCTTGATGCCCTCGCTCCAGGTGAGCTCACCGGGCAGCAGCTTGTCGGTCATGGCCTTGTTGACGTCCTTGGCGTGCACGATGTCGACGCGGTCGGCGTACTTGCGCACCAGTTCGACGACGTCGGCGCCGCCTGCGGTCAGGTGGCCGGTGTCGAGGCACAGGCCGACCGTCGAGTTGTCGAGCACGCGCTCCACCTCGTCGACGTTCTGGACCATGGTTCCCCAGTGGGGGTGGATGCAGGCGGTGACGCCCTGCGCCGCGCAGACCTCGCGGATCCGCGACATGTTGTTGAACAGGGTCGCCCAGCCCTCCTCGTCGAGCTCGGGGCGGTCGTCGTAGCCGTCCTGGCCGGAGTCGGCGGCCAGCACCAGGAACTCGCCGCCTGCCGCCTCGAACGCCTTCAGCTCCTGCTCGACCTGCGGGATCGGGTCGAAGCCGGGGTCGTGCATCACGGCGAGGAAGAACGAGCCGACGGGCTTGAGGCCGAACCTGCCGACCACGGCGGCCCGCTCCTCAGCGTCGACGGGGAGCCAGCCCTGCGGGCCGAACTCGGTCGCCGTCAGGCCGATCTCCTTCATCTCGGTCAGCACGCGCTCCGGCGTCATCTGGTAGCCCCAGTTCGGGACCTCGCACACGCCCCAGGAAATGGGCGCACCAGCGATCTTCATGTGTGTCTCCTTGTTGTTCGTGGGTTGACGGGCGATGCCCGGTCGATCAGAGGTAGTGGCGCTGCGGGGCGCGGTCGCGGACGTAGTCCTCGAAGGCCTGCTGCGTCGATTCGAGGCGCGAGACCTCGCTGACGGGGACGTCCCACCAGCTCGATCCGGGCGGGTTCGGGCCCATCAGGTCGGTCTCGATGTGGATCATCACCGCGCGGTCCATCTCCTTGGCCTCGGCGTAGGCCGCCTTGAACTCGTCGATGGTCTTCACGCGCAGCACGTTGATGCCCCACGACTCGGCGTTTGCCGCGATGTCGACGGGCAGCAGTTCGCCCTTGCCGGAGCGGTACTTGGTGCCGAAGCGCTGCGATCCGCGCGACTCCGACAGCGCGCCGATCGACGCGAAGCCGTAGTTCTGCAGCAGCACGAAGATGACCTTGACGCCCTCCTGGACGATGGTGGCCAGCTCCATGGGCAGCATCTGGTAGGTGCCGTCCCCGACGATCGCGACGACCTCGGAATCGGGGAACGCAAGCTTGACGCCCATCGCGGCGGGGATCTCGTAGCCCATGGTGGAGAAGGCGTACTCGACGTGGTACTGCTTCGGGGTGCGGGCCTGCCACAGGCACTGAAGGTCGCCCGGCATCGAGCCCGCCGCGTTGATCACCACGTCGTCGTCGCCCAGCAGTTCGTTGAGCGCGCCGAACACCTCGGTCTGCGCCGGGAGCGGCTGGTTGCCGACGGTGTAGCACTGGCGGGTCGCCTCGGCCCACTCGTCGCGCAGTTTGGCGATCTCGGCGGTGTAGGACGCGTCGACGCGGTACCCCTCGAGCGCGGCGGTGAGCGCCACGAGCGCCTCGCGGGCGTCGGCGACGACCATCTCGGCGGAGTGCTTGGCGGCGTCGAAGGCGCCGACGTTGATGTTGATGAACTTCACGTCGGGGTTCTTGAACTGCGTGTGCGACGCGGTGGTGAAGTCGGAGTAGCGGGTGCCGATGCCGATGACGACGTCCGCCTGGTCGGCGATCGCGTTGGCCGACGCGGCGCCCGTCGAGCCGACGCCGCCGACGGCGCACTCGTGGTCGAAGTTGATGGCGCCCTTGCCCGCCTGCGTGTCGGAGACCGGGATGCCGGTGGCCGACGCGAACGCGCGCAGTTCCTCGGAGGCGAGCGAGTAGATGGTGCCGCCGCCGGAGACGACCATCGGGCGCTTGGCGTCGCGGATCGCCTGCGCCGCGCGCTCGATGGCGATCGGCTCTGGCGCGGGGCGACGGATCCGCCAGGTGCGGGGACGGAAGAACTCGACCGGGAAGTCGTGGGCCTCGGCCTGCACGTCCTGCGGCAGCGCGATCGTGACGGCGCCGGTGTCGGCGGGATCGGTCAGCACCCGTAGCCCGGCGAGCAGCGACGGGATGAGCTGCTCGGGGCGCTCGATCCGGTCGAAGTAGCGGGAGACGGGCCGGAAGCAGTCGGTCGCGGCCGTCATCAGCGACGTCGGGTCCTCGACCTGCTGCAGCACCGGGTCGGGGTTGCGGGTAGCGAACTGGTCGGAGGGGAACAGCAGCACCGGGAGCCGGTTGGTGGTGGCGAGCGCCGCGCCAGTGACCATGTTCAGCGCGCCGGGGCCGATCGAGGAGGTGCACATCCACGTCTGGCGGCGGTTGGTCGCCTTCGCGAACGCGGCGGCCGCGTGGACCATGCCCTGCTCGTTGCGGGGCATGATGTAGGCCATCTCGCCGCCGTCGGGGGTGGGGTCGATCTCGTTCTGCAGCAGCGCCTGGCCGATGCCCGCGACGTTGCCGTGTCCGAAGATGCCCATCGCGCCGACGATGAGGCGGTCGGTCTCGCCGTCGCTCTCGACGAACTGGTTGACGAGGAACCGGATGATGGCTTGGCCGACGGTGAGTCGCACGGTCTCGCTCATGGAAGTCACTCCTGGGGGTTGAGGGGGGTCATGGGAAGGCGCGGATCGACGTCCGAGTCATTCCAGGTTTCGCGGATCCACGTGTGGTGCGGATCGTCGGTCATCAGCCAGGTCGAGTCCTCGGCAGGCCCCGCCATGACGTTGAGATAGTAAAGGTCGTACCCAGGGGCGGCGACGGAGGGGCCGTGATAGCCGAACGGCATCACGACGACGTCACCGGAATGCACCTCGGCGCACACGTCGATGTCGCCCGCGGGCGAGGGGTAGATGCGCTGCAGAGCCATGCCTGGCACGTCGCCTCGGCCCGGCCGCACCTCGTAGTAGTAGATCTCCTCGAGCACCCGCTCGACGTCGGTGTGCTCGTCGTGCTTGTGGGGCGGGTAGCTGGACCAGTTGCCGCCGGGGGTCAGCACCTCGCAGACCAGCAGGTGCGAGGTCTCGACGGCGTTGCCGAGCGCGTAGTTGTTGACCTGGCGCGAGCAGTTGCCGGTGCCGCGCAGGCCGGTGCCCACCTCGGTGACCGGGCAGTAGCGAAGCGGCTTGTCGGTGGTCGCCTTGGAGCCGGGCAGCGCGAAGCGGCCGCCGTCTGTGCTGCTGATGGTGATGGTGGTGCGCCGCGGGACGTACAGGTAGTCGGTGATCGCCGTCCACACCTCGGGGCGTCCGTCGAGGTCGATCCGTTCGTCGTCGGAGGTGACGGTGCAGCCGCCGTTCAGCGGGAGCACCAGGATCTCCTCCTCGCCGGTCTCGACGGTCTCGGAGCCGCCGGCGGGCAGGTTCAGCACGCGGATGCTGCTCCATTCCCAGCCGGCCCGACGGGGGTCCACGTCCGTCTCGAACTGGCCGTGCGCCGTGGATCCGGCGCGGATCACATAGGTGTCGTTGTCGCTCACAGGACCTCCACGATTCGGTCGACGTTTGCCGCGACGTCGCCGTCGCGCGGGAACAGCAGGGAGCGCCCGAGCACGAGGCCCATGGCGTTGGGTTGGGCAAGCGCATCGCGCCAACTGGCGACGGCCGCGTACGGGTCGTCGGGCACGTCGCCGCCGAGCATCAGGCAGGGAAGCGTGGTGGCGGCGACGGTGCGTGCGACGTCGGCGGTGCACGGGATCTTCAGCCAGGTGCGCGCCGATGTGTTGCCGAGCGCCGAGGCGATGGTGATCGACCGGATGATGGCCTCCGCGTCGAGCGCGTTGACGGGCCCGGCGGGTGAGGACGTCGCCATGAACGGCTCGATCACCGCGATCTTCTCGACGGCCGCCAACTCGCTGACGAGCCGCCCGGCACGCTCAAGCATCGCGGGGGTCGCCGGGTCGTCCAGGTCGATCCGCAGCAGCATCTTGCCGCCGTCGAGGCGTGCCGCGACGATGCCGGCCGGGTCGTAGGCCGTGACGCGGTCGTCGACGCCGAACCGGGCGCCAGCCAGGCCGGAGCGGTTCATCGAGCCGAGCACGACCTTGTCCTCGAGCGCGCCGAGCACCGCAAGGTCCTCGACGAGGTCGGGGGTGCCGAGGAAGCCGGTGACGCCCGGGCGCGACAGGGCCGTGATGCAGCGCTGCAGGTAGTCCTCGCGATCTGCCATCGCCATCTGGTCGCCGCCGGCGGCGAGCGAGTTGCGTCCGGGTGGTCGGCCGCGACGAACAGGGCTTTGCTGCGGTCGGCGGGAAGGTTGCCCTGGCCGCGGGTCGCGAGCGCCTCCGCGAAGGCCTCTGGCTGGTGGAAGCGCAGTTCTGCGAGTCGACGGATCAGGCTCATCGCGACCACACGTCCAACGCCCGGGTGACCTCGGGGTGCTCGGCGAGCAGCGCTTCGACCTCGGCCTCGGTCGGCATGATCGAGGCGCACTCGATGTGGGTGGTGGCGATCGCCCCTGCTGCGGAGGCGAACTCGATGATCCGGTGCGGGGCCCAGCCCTCCAGGAGGCCGTGGCACACGGCCCCACCGAACGCGTCGCCCGCACCGAGCCCGTTGACCACCTCGACCGGGAAGGCGGGCATGAACGCGCGCTCGTTGGCGGACTTCACGAGCGTGCCGACCGGGCCCTGCTTGACGATGGCGATCGTGACGCCCATCGCGAGCAGCGCATCGGCGGCCCGCTCGGGGTCGCTCTCCCCCGTGGCGATCCTGCACTCCTCCACGTTGCCGATCGCGACGTCGACATGGGGAAGCACGTCGCCCATCGCGCGGCGGGGCACGCCCTCGTCGGCCCAGAAGCGTTCGCGGTAGTCGAGGTCGAGCACGATGGTCGAGTCGACGGCGGCCGCGACCACGGCGTGGTGCGCCGACCGGGACGGCTCGTGGGCGAGCCCGGTGCCGGTCAGCCAGATGATCTTGTACCTGTCGAGGTCGACCGGCAGGTCGCCCGGGCCGATCTCGAGATCTGGTGTGGTGGGTTGACGGTAGAAGTAGAGCGGGAAATGGTCCGGCGGAAAGATCTCGCAGAACGTCACGGGGGTGTTGAACCGGTCGTTGACGACCACCTCTGACGCGTCGACTCCGAAATGTTCGAGTTCCGAGATGACGAACCGGCCGAACGGGTCGTCCCCGACCCCGGTCAGCGCCGTGACGCGGTGCCCGTACCTGGCGGCCGCGACGGCGACGTTCGTGGCCGAGCCGCCCAGGAACTTGCCGAAGACCTTGACGTCCTCAAGCTTGACGCCGACCTCCAGCGGGTAGACATCCACGCTGCATCGACCGATGACAAGTACCTCGGGTGCCCGCGAGTCATCCACCACCATTGGCGACCTCCTACGTCTGCGTTTCAGTCTGCCAGCCGGACGTCGCTCGGGTCAACTCTTTGTGTGTACATAGAGGGGGTATTCCCTGCCGCTATGATCCCCTCTACCATGGGTTTGGCCACCCCAGGGCAAAGTTGCCACCGGGCCCGACGCTGCTAGGAGTCACCATGGAGGAGACATACGCGCCGCCGATCGTCATCGATCGCGCGTCTGCGACCCCTTTGTATGAGCAGATCGCCCGCCCCATCGAGGCTGCCATTCTCTCGGGGAGCTTCCGGCCGGCGCCATGATCGAGGACGAGGTGTCGATGGCCAACCGGCTAGACGTCGCCCGCCCCACCGCCCGCCGCGCGCTACAGGAACTGGCGAACAAGGGCCTGCTCACTCGGCGCCGAGGTGTCGGCACCCGCGTGACCCCTCCGCACGTGCATCGCCCCATGAAGCTGAGCTCGCTCAACGAGGACCTCGCGGAGGCGGGCTTCGTGCCCACCACGAAGGTGCTGAGCTACCAGGTCAGGCAGGCCACCGCGAAGGAGGCCGAGCAACTCGGCCTCGGGCCCGACGACGGGCTTCTCTCCGTCAGCAGGCTCCGCTACGCCGACGATCACCCCCTGGCCGTGCTCACCAACCTGATCCCCCTCGACATCGCCCCCACCTGGCAGGAACTGGGCGAGGCGGGCCTGTACCAGTGTCTCCACAACCGCGGCATCGACATCGCGTCGGCGACCCAGGAGATCGGCGCTCGGGGGGCGACGCAGGAGGAGGCGTCGACCCTCGGCGAGCAGCCCGGCGCCCCGCTGCTGACGATGCACCGGGTCGGCAGGACGCTCGAGGGTCGTCCGGTCGAGATCGGACAGCACATCTACCGCCCGACGCTGTACTCCTTCCGGTTCGCGCTCTTCACCTCCTGAGCCTCCTCAACGGCCGAATTGGCACACACATGTGGCGTATGTGTGTACAAATACTTGACTGGACCCGGACATTGGGGTTCACTGGTTCGCGTTGGCATGCGGCATTGACGCCGCGTGCAGAGCAGTCCACCAGGAGCCAAGGATGAGCAACATCGATTACACGCCCGGGCCGTTGCTGACGGCCGCACAGACCACCCCCACCGCGCTGTGGAACGACTCGTCGGACCTCGATGAGTTGCGCCAGTCCATCTCGTTCGGCGGGGTCGGCGCGACGTGTAATCCGGTGATCGCCTACACCGTCATCAAGTCCAACATCGACGTGTGGCGCCCGCGCATCAAGGCCATCGCCGACGCCAACCCCACCTGGGGAGAGGCCGCGATCGGCTGGCAGGCCGTCAAGGACCTGTCGGTGGAGGCCGCGGAGCTTCTCAAGCCGATCTTCGACGAGCACAACGGCCGCAACGGCCGCCTCTCGGTGCAGACCGATCCCCGCTTCCACCGCGACGCGAAGGCGCTGGCCGACCAGGCGGAGGAGTTCCACCACCTGGCCGAGAACATCGTCGTGAAGATCCCCGCCACCAAGACGGGCATCGAGGCGATCGAGGACGCCACCTACCGCGGCGTCAGCATCAACGTGACGGTCTCGTTCTCCGTGCCGCAGGCCGTCAGGGCCGCCGAGGCGATCGAGCGCGGGCTGGACCGGCGCGCCGCCGAGGGCCACGACATCTCGCAGATGGGCCCCGTCGTCACCATCATGGTCGGCCGCCTGGACGACTGGCTGAAGTCGGTCGTCGCCCGCGACTCCATGTTCATCGACCCGTCCGCGCTGGAGTGGGCGGGCGTCGCGTGCGCCAAGAAGGCCTACCAGATCTTCCAGGAGCGCGGCTTCCGCTCGCGCGTCCTGTCCGCCGCGTTCCGCAACGTGCTGCAGTGGTCCGAACTGGTCGGCGGCGACCTGGTCGTCTCCCCGCCGTTCAAGTGGCAGGAGATCATCAACGCCTCGGACTACCAGGTCGTCGACAGGATCAACGAGCCGGTCCGCAAGGAGTACCTGGACGAGTTGATGCGCATCGAGGACTTCCGCAAGGCATACGACGTGGACGGCATGACTGAGGAGGAGTTCGAGCAGTTCGGCCCGACCCGCAAGACGCTTCGTCAGTTCCTGGCCGCAGACGCCGACCTCGATCAGCTCGTCACCGACATCCTGATCCCCGCCCCTGATCTTCCCTTCCCCCTAGGAGAACCCCCATGCTTCGTGTTGCCGTCATCGGCGCCGGTCGGATCGGCAAGGTGCACGCCCAGACCGTCGCGTCGCACCCGCAGGCCGAACTCGTCGCCGTCTGCGACCCCATCGGAACCGCCGCCGAGGACCTCGCCGCGCGTTTCGGCGCCAAGGCCTACAAGGACGCGGACGCACTGTTCGCCGACGCGGACGTCGACGCCGTCATCATCGGCTCGCCGACCGCAGCGCACGCCCCGCAGGTGCTCGGCGCGACCCGCGCCGGCAAGGCCGTGCTCGTCGAGAAGCCGGTCGCCAAGGACGTCGAGGAGGCCCGCGCCCTCGAGGCCGAGTTAGCCACCTTCGACCACCCGCCCGTCATGGTCGGCTTCCAGCGCCGCTACGACCCGTCGATCCGGCGCGCCAAGGAACTCGCCGACGCGGGCGAACTCGGTGACATCGAGCAGGTCGTGATCGTGGCCCGCGACCCGCAGCCGCCGTCGGCCGAGTACGTCGCGGGCTCGGGCGGTCTGTTCAAGGACATGACCATCCACGACTTCGACGAGGCCCGCTTCTTCATCGGCGACATCGTCGAGGTGAGCGCCTTCGGCCAGAACGTGCTGCCTGAGTTGAAGGGCACCGGCGACTTCGACGCGGCCTTCGTGCTGCTGCGCGGCAAGGACGGCGCGGTCGCGTCGATCACGAACAACCGTCGCTGCGTCACCGGCTACGACCAGCGCCTCGAGGTGCACGGGTCCAAGGGCTCGGTCAGCATGGACAACTGGCGCGAGACGACGCTGTCGGTCAACACTGCGGAGACCTCCGGGGTGCAGCAGCCGTACCTCAACTTCTTCCTGCAGCGCTACGCAGACGCGTATCGCGACGAGTTGACGGCCTTCATCGACGCGATCAACAACGGCACCGAGGTGTCCCCGACGGTCGCCGACGGTGTCGCGGCCCTCGTGGTCGCCCAGGCGGCCGAGGAGTCTGCCCACTCGGGCAGGACGGTCCGCTTGGACGCCTGAGCCTGGCATTCGCAGGGCGCCGCTCGACTACGGTCGGGCGGCGCCGTCCTCGTTCCCGGTCGCACGCGTGGGTCGGGCGCCTGGGTCGGACGGCGTTGGCGTTGGCGTTGGCGTTGGCGTTGGCGTTGGCGTTGGCTTGGCGTTGAGCAGCATTACACGTTCGACGCGCTTGCGAGCGCATTTGCACGTTCCAGACCGAATCGACCGTCGACTACTGCTCAACGCCCAGGTCGCACCACCACATCAGTCCGCGGGCAGCCCGACCTTCGCCTTCGGCCAGGACCGGCCGCGGGTGTCCTTGAGGATGTCGTACTCGACGTCGACGTGCGGCTCGATCGCGCTGTACTTGTCGTTCGGGGCGCCGATCACCAACTGGAAGCCCAGCCCCCGCCAGGCGCCGATCGCGCGCTTTGTGAAGTGCGCATCCGCCTTGATCAGGGCCTCGTCGAGGAACACCGGCGCGTAGCGCGGACGCTCGGCCCCCGCGTCGCCGAGTTGGTAGCGCAGCGCCGCCCCGACGATGAACGCGATCAGTTCCTGCGACTCGCCACCGGACTTCTCGCCGATGTGGTCGTACAGCGCGACGTGCTCGCGGCTGCCTGCCCGCACCCGCTCCGCGCTGACCCTGACGTGGTTGCGCACGTCGATCAGGTCGGAGAAGTCCGGCGCCGTGCGGCGGATCCGCTGGATCAGCTTCGCCATCCGCGTGTAGACCTGCTCGCGGGCCGCGTCGTCTTCGGCGGCGTCGATAGCGGCGCGCACGTCGCGCAGTTCGCGGCGGAACCTGGTGCGGACCGCCGAACTGCTCTCCTGCGTCGCGATCTGGAGCCGGAACCCGTCGTCGTAGAACGGTAGGTCGGCCATGATCTGGTTGATCGGCTCGATCCGCTCCCGGATCTCGCGCACGGCCCGCGACAGCGACGCGTCGAGGTTGGTCAGGTCGTTGCCGGAGAGCTTGAGCAGCGAGTCGCGCCACTCCGTCTCCAACTCGTGCAGCCCGCTGGCCTCCAGGTCGTCCATGATCCGCTCGAAGTCGGCGACCGACTCGTCCGGGTCGGCGAGCAGGTTCGGGTTGGGCCACCGCTCCAGGAACGACGTGAGGCTCTGGCGCAGCCGCTCGCGCGACTCGCCGAGCGTCTCCTGCGCCGCATCCCGGTCCGAGCCGAGCTTGGCGGAGGCCTGCCGCAGCGCCGCGTCGAAGCGGCCCAGTTCCTCGGTGCGCGACTCGTCGCCGGCGGCGCCGCCCAGTTCGAAGCGGGCGTCGAGGTAGGAGCGCTGCCCCGCGGTGAGGGCGCGCTCGTCGTCCTCCGCGGCGTCGACGACCTCCTGCGCGGCGTCGACCTCGTCGACGGTGGCGCCGAGGGCCGCGTCCGCCAGGTCGTGTTCCTGGCGGGCCCGTCCGATGGCCTGCTGCAGGTCGGCGACCTTGTCGCGCGCCTTGGCGATCTGGTTCTGCACCCGGGCGATCTCCGGGTTGCCGGAGGTGACCTCGTCGATGACGCGCGACCACCGCTCAAGCTCGGTCTCCAGCCCGGCGACGTCGACCTGGTCCCACGTCACGTTGGACACCTCGGCGTAGGCCGTGCGGCGCGCCTCGAGGTCGTCGAGCGCCCGAGCCGCCCGGTCGACCGCGTCGATGGCGTCGACGAGCCGGAACCGGGTCTCGTCGATCCGGTCGGTCAGCAGCGAAAGCCGTCGCTGGTTGGAGAAGCCGAGGACGTTGTCGGTGCCGTGCCCGCCATGCGCGCCGGAACTGCCGCGCGCCATCTGGCCGGTGACGGTCAGCGCCATCTTGTGTCGCGAGAGCGCCGCCGGGTTGTCGACGCACACGTAGCCGAAGCGCGCCTCGAGGCGCTCCTGCAGCCAGCCGGTGAACTCGGTGCGGCGGTAGTCGAGGCGCCCGGGCAGTGTGTCGTCGTCGAGCCGTTCGGCCTGCGGGACGCCGGTGTGGACGCCCTCGTAGCGGAGCCGGACCCGTGAGCGCACCGAGTCGATGGCGGCGCGGAACGCAGGCAGGTGTGACGCGTCGATGAGCATCGTGGTGGCGAAGCCGCCCAGCGCGAGGTTGAACGCCTCGCGCCACTGCTCGTACTCGGTGCGGACCTCGACCAGTTCGCCGACGAACGGCAGATCGTCCGGGGTCAGCCCCGCGACCTTTGCGAGCAGGTCGCGGGTCTCGTGCAGGTGCCGCGGGATGTTGTCGCGGCCAGTCTCGACGACGCCACGCTCGGCCTCCAGGTCCGCGACCTCGCGTTCGACGGCGCGCTTGGTGCCCTGCGCGTCGGCGTAGACGTCGCGGGCGACGGCCTTCGCGTCCCGGTCGGCAAGCGCTGCGCGGGCCTGGTCGGCGAGCTTGCCGAACGAGCCCGCCGACGTGACGCTCGCGCCGAGCACCTCAAGGGCCCCGTCCAGGCGTTCGCGTTGACGGCGGACCTCGGCGAGGCGCCGCTCGGTCTCGCGCAGTTCGCGGCGGGCGTTCTCGAGTCGGTCGCCTCCCGACGCACGAAGCACGTCCTCGAGCCCCTCGCGCTCGGCCTCCGCCGCGTGGGCGAGCGCCGTCCGCTCCCTGACCAACGCGTCGGCCTTCTGCTTGCGCAGCCGCTGCTCCTCCTCGACCTCACGCAGCAACCCGAGGCGTCGCTCGGCCTGCCACAGCGTCGCGGGAGAGGTGGGATCGGAGAACGAGCCGACGGCGTCGATCACGCGCAGCCGCTCGGCGGCCTCGTCGATCTTCTCGCGCAGCCCCCGGATCGGGTCGAGCGCGCGGAGTTGCTGGCGCGCCGTCAGCATCCGCTGCCGGGTCGACTCGAGCCCGTCGAAGTGGGCAACGACGGCGTCGGCGGTGGCGAGCGTCTCGGGCTCCTCGATGACCATCTTCTTGTAGAGGTCGTCGACGGTGGTGATCTGCTGGCCCGCCTGGATGCGGGCGAGCAGGCTCATGGCCTTGGACCCGGCGCCCGCCGCCCCGATGCCGAGCGTCGAGTGCAGCTTGGCGGAGAACTCGCGGTCGGTGGCGACGGTGTCGAGTCCGGTCGCCCGGACGGCGGCGTCGCCGAAGCGCTGCGCGACGGCCGGCTCAAGGGAGCGCAGGTCGAAGTCGCCCGCGCGGAACCCACGGACCTTGATGGTGTCGTCCAGCAGTCGGGCGCTCGCGGGGATGTACCAGGCGCGCACCGCCGTGAACCGGGCGCCGTCCTGGTCGCCCCAGGTCATCGCGATCGCCGTCCAGGTGTCGACGCCGTCGCCGCGCAGCACCCGGAACTTGGTGCCCTCCTCGGTGCGGGATTCGTCGAGCTTTCCGCGGCCGTAGGAGAGGATGTTGCGCTGCTCCTGGCCGCGCGGCCTGCCGACGATGCCGCCGTTGGAGGCGCCGTTGAAGGGGGTGGTGTGGGGCATCATCAGGGCGATGTAGCCGTCCATCAGCGTGGACTTGCCGGAGCCGGAGCCGCCGCACAGCAGCGTCGCCGTCGGCGAGAAGCGGACGCGGTGCACGCCGTCGTAGCCGCCCCAGTTGACCAGTTGCAGGTCCTCGGCGAGCCACTGCTGGCCGCGCGAGGCGGCCGGGATGAGCCCGAACAGGGTGTCGAGCATGCTCATGCGAGGTCCTCCTCCTGGTCGGTGGGCTGCGCATTCTGGTCACGCAGCCAGGTCTTGAGTTCCTGCAGCCGCTTAAGGCTCAGCACGATCTCGACGAGCGGGCTGATCCGGTAGCGGCCCTCGGATTCCTCCTCGACGACGCCCTCGGCGCGCAGCCGGGCCAGCGCGTTGCGGATGGCGCGCTGCCTGCGGGCGATGTCGCCGTCGACGTCGGTGAAGTAGGTCAACACCGTCTGCTCGATCTCCTCGACGTCGACGCGCGCGGACGACTCGCCCGCGGTGCGCTCGCGCTGGAAGACGGTGCGCAGGTTGATCAGCACGAGCGTCTCGACGCGGGTGTAGGACTCGTCCTTGAGCAGGATCGGCACCTCGAGTTCGTCGGAGCGGACCTGCGTCTTGTAGGCGACGCCGCGGTCGTGGTCGACGACGAGGCGCACGTACAGGTCGCCGAGCCGGGACTCGATGACCTGCTGGTTGTCGAGCAGCACCTTCCACTGCGCGGCGTTGCGGTCGGCGAGCAGGAAGCGGCGCTGCAGCAGTCGCACCAGCACGTGGCGGACCTCGGGTTCGAGGACGCCGCGGTCGCCCGCGTACAACTCGTCCGGATCGTCCTCCATCGAGACGGGCTCGATGAACGGGCCGTCGAGGGCGATGTCCTGCGTCATTGGTCTTCTCCTCGGGTGGTGCGGGCCGTGACCGACCCGAACGCGAAGCGTCGGCTGGTGCCGTCTGGCCGCAGGGCCTCGACGACGGAGATCGTCTCGGCCTCCGTCATGCCGTTGCGGTGGGCGATCTCGAGCAGGCCGAGCAGGTCGACGGGGCGGCGCGCGTCGTCCGGGACCGCCTCGAAGGCGGCCGCCAGGTCGAAGGATTCGCCGTCGGCGAAGGCCGCGAGGTGGTCCTCGAGGGCGCCGTAGTGCGGTCCGCCCCAGTTGCGCGTGTCCGCGTCGACGAAGTCGGCGTCGGCGTCGCCGTCGGCGAGGGCGTCGGGGGTGCTGCTGGGGCGGATGTCGCCCAGGCTCTGGCGGAGGTGGCCGACGTCGGCGATGGGGAGGCTGCGCAGCGGCTCGACCGTCTCGCCCCGCTGCGAGCTCTGCATCCAGCGATGGAAGCCGCTCATCACGTCGCGGAGGAGGTCGTCGACCTGGCGGTCGCGGATCGGGTCGTGGGTGCGGACCTGGGTCGTGATGACGTGCGAGGCGCGGCGCTGCGCGACCAGCACCTCCTGGACGCCCTGTTCGACGCGGCGCGAGATCGCGGCCAGTTCGGCGCGCTGCTCGGGGTCGAGTAGCCGGACGAAGCGGTGGTGCAGCACGACGCCCAACTGGTGGGTGAGGTCGTCGATGCGTTCGGGGTCGCCGATCAGGCGAAGCGCCCCGGAGAAGGCGCGGCCCTCGGGGGTCGACTCCATCACCTGCTGGCCGCGTTGTAGGTACTCGCGCAGCACCTCGCCGGTGGGGCGGATGTCCTGGCGCAGGTCGGTGACGACGTCGCGCTGCATGGCCTTGATGGACTCGGCGACGCGGGCGAAGTCGGCGGGCAGTTCGCGGGCGAGGTGCAGGACGTTCTCGGCCTCCTCGAGGAGTTGCTCGTCGCCGACCTGCTCGGGTCGCTCCCCCGCCGCGAGTCGCGCGATCTCGTGGTCGAGTTGGTCGCGCTCGGCGCGGAGCCGATCGATCCGGGCGCTCGGGTCCGGGTCGGTGGTCTCGGCGAGGTGCTCGACGGCGTCGAGCAGCGTGCGGACGCGGGAGGTGGTGACGCGGGTGCGCGCCCCGCCGACCCGGCCCGCGATCTCGAGCGCGCCGACGGCGTGGGCGGAGAGGCGGTAAACCTCGACGTCGTCGTCGATCTGGGGCAGCAGCCAGCCGACCTTTACCCACTGTCGGCAGAGCTCACGGGCGGTGCCCGCGGGCAGGTGCCAGGGAGAGTCGTCGTCGCCGTAGCCGGCGCCGCGAAGCTGCTCGAGGACCTCGCCGACCTCGACGTGCGCGTCGGCCACGGCCACCTTCGGCCGGTCGGGCGTGAACACCATGGACAGGGCCGTCACGACGAACGGCGCGAAGCGTCCGTGCAGCAGGTCCAGCATGGGGTTCTTGAAGGCGGCGGCCGAGCGCTGGAAGGCGGCCTCCACATGGGTGTTGCTCATCGGCGGCCAGCCTAGTTCGCCTGGTCGCCCGGCGCATTTCGAGAGCCGCGCTCGTTGAGCGGACCCACCGCTCGTTGAGCCGGACGGCCGACGAAGTCGCGCGTCCGCGTCGAAACGTCCGCAACGACCACGCCTATCCGACCCGAGACCGACGCTCGGCGCTCGGACCCTCGACAAGCTCGGGGGAACGGTCCCGCTCGTTGAGCCGGACCTCCCACCGCTCGTTGGGCCGGACGGCCGACGAAGTCGCGCGTCCGCGTCGAAACGTCCGCAACCCGAACGCAGACCCGCCCGAGACCGATGCTCGGCACACGGACCCCTCGACAGGCTCGGGGAACGGTCCCGCTCGTTGAGCCGGACCGCCGACGAAGTCGCGCGTCCGCGTCGAAACGTCCGCAACCCGAACGCAGACCCGCCCCGAGACCGATGCTCGGCACACGGACCCCTCGACAAGCTCGGGAAACGGAAACCGTTCCCGGAGAAGCTCCGGGAACGGCGACCGCTCACGCGGGGTTCGTCAGTTGATGACGCGGACGGCGGCCTTCAGCGGCATCGACTTGAGACTGGTCACGCGGACGCCGGTGCGACGGTTGGCCGCGTCGACGACCTTGCCGTTGCCGATGTAGATGCCCACGTGGCTGATCGGCGAGTAGTAGAAGACCAGGTCGCCGGGCTTCAGCGCGTTGAGGGCGACGCGCTTACCGACGCGCGACTGGCTGCGCGAGGAGTGCGGGAGGGAGATGCCGACCTGGCGGTAGGCGTACAGCGTGAGGCCGGAGCAGTCGAAGGACGAGGGGCCGGTCTTGCCGTAGACGTAGCGGCTCCCGACCTTGCTCAGTGCCGCGGCGACGACCTTCTGTCGCTTGGCGTCTGCGCTGGAGACGGCGGCTTTCGGCGCAGCCTTGGCCGCGGCCTTCGGGGCCGGCTTGGCGGCGACCTTCGGGGCCGGCTTCGGAGCCGTCTTCGTCGTGGTCGGCGGGCGGTAGTTGGTGTCCGCCTGGGCCTCCGCAACGGGGGCGACGCCGACGAGGACGCCGAGGAAAGCGGTGAGAATCACGAGCACTTGGCGCTTGAACACGGGTGCCCCCTTTCGGGTGGGGTCAGTAATGACGAGAAAACGTAACACCCACACCTGAGAATCTCCAAGCTTTTTCTCAGATCAATTTCTCGACCTCGGACCGAACCGAGGCTGGCCACGCTCAGATCACGCCCTCCTACACTCAAGATTCCTTGCGTCGTCTCAGGCTTTCCTCAGAGTCAACACGCCGCGGTTCCTCACCTGCGACCGCCGGCCGAGAAACCCTCCTCGCGGAGGCGAATGTCGGCGGCACCTAGACGCTCCGCACAGTTTCAGTCGGCGTTGAGGATCCCGTCGGCGACCAGCGCTTGCAGCAGATCCTCGGCAAGGATGGCCGTCGACAGAGCGACCTGCTGCGGGTCACCGACGCCCGACTCCGCCCGTCCAGCCATGAAAGACCCGATTGCATCCGCGCCCGACGCGAAGTTGACCTCGAGAGATCGCAGCGCTTCCACGGTGGTCTCACGGCTGATCTCGTCACCCATGAGGCGGATGAATCGGTCGACCAGTTCCTGGGTCTCGATGCTTCGAAGAAGCCGGTACGCATCGTGCGCGTCCTTGTCGTTGAGCCGGGTGGGCCGAGCGAGCCGCTCTGTGATCTTGTGGATCTTGGCGACGAGGAGCGCAGCGGGACCTGCGACCTTCGCACTGATCCGTCGCCCATCCTGGGCATCGAGTGCGCAAATCTCTTGAATGTCGTAGTCGACGAGAGTCGCTTCGATCCCCCGCGCTCTCCGTGCCGAGCGGTCGCCGTGTGGTGGAATGCGAACGCTGCGGCGCGCATTTCCCGCTAGCCGCTCTGGAACCATGAGGTCCACGGGAATGCCGTCGGCAGTCAGCCAGGCACCGGGTTGCTCGTCGGGCAGGAAGCCAGCAGAGAGCATCGCCTGTTCAATCAACGGGTCATCTTGAAGGGCGCGGGGGTCGAGGGAGAAATCACTATCCTTCGTGGCGGGCGCAAGAGCGACATCCAGGTCACCCGTTCGCAGGTAGACGGCTTGCGCTCCGATGACGATCAAAGCGTCTCGCTGCTTCTCCAGCGCCTCGAGCGCATCCAGCAAGGCCTCTCGCGCCCGGATGAAGAGGCTCTCCGAATCACCGCCAGTCATCTTCATGCCCCACCATCCACTCGATCAGTTCTTCCGCTTCACTTGGCGCCCTTCCCGGACCGTTCAAGAGGTCTGCGGCCACCTGAACGGGGGCGGCGACCGAGAGTCCGTCCTGACGCTGCCTGGCACCGCGCATGAGCACCTCGTAGGCAGGCTCCGCGATCAACACGTTCGCCCCAGTCTCAGTTGGACGCAAGCCCCACTGCCGTGCGATCTCCGACGCATTAGTTGCATACGCATGGACCGATCGGGCTGGCGCGTAGGCCGCCCACGTGGCAGCGGCGACAGACCCAGTGACCACATAGCTGGCGGGGTTCGTCTCGATCGCGGCACGGATCACGCTGTCGACTCCGCGCGGGGCGATCCACCGCGAAACAGTGTTGGTGGTCAGGAACTCATAGTCCGCACACCATCGACGAAGAACCGACACCCAACTTGGTACCGCCAGAGCCCCATCCTTGCGTCGCACAAGGAGGTCTTCGGTCTCCAGGAACTCCACGACACGGTAGACAGACCCAGTAGAGGCCTGCGACGAGGCCACTAGCTCCCTGATTCGCATGGGCCCGGGTGCATCAAGGAGGGCCCGGACGACTTGCGCAGCGGGGGCACCCTTCAAGGTTCCGCGAGGTCGCCCGGGACCTCTCCACGGGTCCCGATCCAATCCACGGTCTGCAAGGAACAACGCAGGCGAATCGGAGCGGACGCGGACATTGCCTGTGGCATCGACGAATGACAATCCCACGTCCTCGAGCCGCTGGCGCACCGTCGGGGACAGGTAGCGCGCGGCAACAAGGCCGATGTCAGAGGTTTCTCTGGCCCTGGATAGGAGTTGATCTCCGATGCGCTGCACGTCGCGGGGTTCGACAAGCCTCTTCGTCTCAACCAGGACACGCAGCGCCGGTCCGGTCGGCGCGGTAACGACCACGATGGCATCGGCACCAGAATCGGAGGCTGGTATCTCGAGCTCGCCCACGGACCACCCAGACGGAAGTCGTTCCTGAAGGGTGCGCTGCACGATTCCGAGCAACATGCGCTCGGTGAGCTGCGGTGGATGTTCGCTGACTGCAGGCATGTTCAGATAATACAGCCTTTCCGCAGCGTACGGAAGATAGCGATTTCCAGAACATCGTCATTGGTCGCCCCGTGGAGGCCACGACCGCACCAAGCCCTCGCACCACGCCCAACGTTGCAGCGGGTGGCCTCGAGCCTACGAATTGGTCCCGGTGAGCATTGAGCAAGGGACAAGCGAACGATCGATCGTGAACACCACCACGCTCACGATGAGGAACAGGACCAAGATCACCAAGAGGATCAAGAGAAAGATCACCAACAGGCTTAAGAGCAAGATTCACCAAGAGGATCAGGACCACGATGACGGGCACGGGCGCTCAGCCCGGCGCTAGAAGAGGCCGAAGAGCTTGGGCTTGCGGTTCCTGGCGAAGCCCTTGGCGTCGTCGCGGGCCGGGTCGACCAAGGGGGCGAGCAGGTCGTACAACTCGCGGCGGGTCTGCTCGTGGGCGCGGACGAAGCCGTTCGGGTGGACGGCCCACTCGATCAACTCACGCACCTGCTCGTCCCCGCCAGGGTCGAGGACGTGGATGCCGAGCCGCAGGTAGTGCATCGCCGCAAAGGCGGACAGGTTGTAGGGCTTGCGTGGGGTCGCCGCGTCGCGCTGCATCGCCTCGCGCAGCCACCAGCGACCCCAGCCGATTAGCGTCTCGGCCGACGCGTCGTCTGGGTCTGCGTCGTGGGCGCGGCGCAGCGCGGCCAGCGCGTCGGCGAGGGCGGCGTTGGCCGCCGCGGGATGCGCCTCCCACTGGTCGGCGGCCGCGGACACGGCCGCCCGCGCCCTTGCCAGATCCGACGCGTGGGAGGAGCCGGCACGTCCGCCGTCCCCGGCACCTGCCGCCGAGTCTGAGGCGGCGACGGCGACTCCCGCCCCACCACCAGCGAGATAGCGGCCTGCCACCCGGTGGAACCGGTCGATCCAGTCGGCGTCGCGCGCCCGGTCGAGGTGCGGCTCGAGCAGTCGGTACAGCTCGGCGACCAGGGCCTGATCGGCCAGCGGCGCGAAGGTGTCCTCGTGGCCGGCGAGCCGGACCATGCCCTTCAGGTCGTCGTCGGGGTTCGGGTCGAACTCGGGCGTGCCGAGCCGCAGGTACAGCCGCGCCGACCGCGCGGTCCTCAACCACTTCGTCGTCGGGGCAGTTCGGTTGCGTCGTTGTCGGCGCGCCAGCACGTCAGGAACAGCTCCGAGGCGTGCCCGGCCGCGGGCAGGAGGCTCTTCTCGCGGGCCTCGGGAACGACCTCGAGGTGGGCCCGCGCCGCCTCCAGGTAGCGGGGCAGCACCTCCTCATACAGCTCGACGGCGCGCTGGAGGTCCTCGTCGCGGACGTCCCGTGCCGCGTTGAGGCCTCCGCGGGCCTCGACGAGGCCAAGGTAGGTGGGGCCCAGTTCGGCGAGCCTGCCGCGCGCCTCGTCGATGGCCTCGCGCATCCTGAGCGCGGTCTGCTGGTCCATCGCGTCCAGGCTGTGCTCAGTGCGCAGCACGACAGCCCCGATGCCGTCGAGTTCGCGCTCCTCAGCGCCGCCCGGCCAGTCGAGGAAGATGCGCGCGGTGCGGGCGACATTCGGCCAGTCCTCCGCGTCGCAGTAGCGGTGGAACAGCCAGAGGCCCTGCGACCGGATCAGCAGCGGGTAATCCTGCTGTTCGTACTCGTCGTGCTCGATGGCGTCCATCAGCAGCGGCACGAGCTGCTCGGTGGCGACGATCAGCCGCTGCTGGTCCTCCTCCCAGTCGAGCGTGGTGTGCTTGAGGAGCGCGCGTTCGACGATGGCGTAGTCGGCGTCGTTGCCCTCCAGCAGCCCCCACATCTCGTCTGCCGCCGCTACGGCCTCCGGGCGCTCGGCCTCGCGGACGACGTCGTGCAGGGCGAGGACCCGGGCGCGCACGGCCCTGGGACTGGTGGCGTTGCGCAGGTCCTCCGCGACGCGCCGCGCCCACTGCAACGCGTCGGCGCGGAGCTCGTAGCGTTGGAAGCCGTAGATGATGCGGCGGGCGAAGATGACGCTCGCCTCCAGCACCTCCTCATCGATGTCGCCGATCCCGCGGGTGTACAGCTCGATCAGGACGGGCAGGTGCTCCCGGAACTCGTCGAGGCTGCCGATGGCGCTCATGAAGGCGGGGCCGCCGAACTGCGACTGCATCACCCACAGCCGCTGGGCAGGGTCGTCGGAGTAGAGCTGCGGGGGCACGCCGTCGACGCGCTCGTCGTCGGGCCCTGGCTCGTCCGGGGGCAGCAGTGCCTGGGAGACGGCAAAGCGCAGCCGCTGCAGGGCGTCGGGTTCGGCCGCGGAGCCGCTGCCGAGGCCACCAAGCTCCCCGAACCGTTCCTGTCCGCCGTCGGGGTCGAAGTGGGCCCTGACGGCGGCGCCCGCGACCAGGAATCCGGTGCCGGTGGGTCCGGGGCGGGTCGATCCGATCCGCTCGAGTTCGGCCGCCAAGTCCGGGGCGCGGCCCTCGATGACGACGATCTCAAGGCGCTTGAAGACCTCCTCGTCGGTGCCCGGTGCCAGCAGCCGGTCGACCACGGGTTCGCCAGCCCGAAGGCTCAGCACCAGTTCCATCCGCCAGGCGAAGTCGATCTCGGCCGTGAACGCGTCCGACTCCTCCTCGTCGAGATCCCGACGGTCGAGGTAGGCCCGGTTGATCCAGCCGCGCAGCACCTCTGCCGCTTCCCCGCCGGGACCCAACTGTTGACCAACCGCAGCGCCGAGCGGGCGAGCAGTTCCGGCCGACCGGAGGGCTGAAGCTGGGCGTGCACCTTCGCGTAGACGTCGCTGACGACGTCGAGGAATGGTCGCTCGTCGAGGTCGCGGTTGTCGAGGAAGGCTAGGCCGAGCGTGATGCGGACCTGGTCGCCTGACCCGGCCGGGAGGGGGTGCGCGCCGCCCTCGGCGAGGGTGATCATCTGGGTCGCCTGATCCCAGGTCTGCTCGGCGCGGTACCAGCGGGAGTCCCGCTCCACGAGCGGTTGCGTGTGGCGGGCGATCATGACGAGCGCGTCGCTGGGGGCGCGGTCGCCGATCCGGTCGAGGAACTCCTCGGCGATCTGCTGCCACAGGTCGGCGCGCCCTGCCTCGGCGGCGGCTAGCGCGAAGGGTGTCAGCGCCCGCACATAGGAGTTGGTGCGGACCCGCTCCGGTGGCAGGTCGAACAAGCGCCGGATCAGCATGGTCCGTTCCGTCGAGACGCCCGTGGTCGCGAAGCGGACGAGGTGAGCCGCGACGTCGGAGGCCATCGGCACATCGAGGCCGAGGTCACGCAACTGGGCCGATCCGGCGACCAGGTCGTCGAGGCGGTCGGCGAGCGCCGCGACGGTGTCGTCCGGGCCGGTGGCGCTGGCGTCGTGGCCCTGCCAGATCATCCTGGCCTGCAGGTTGAGCGCGGTGACGAGGTCGTCGCCTGTCACCTCTTCCGGGCGCTCCCCTGGCTGTTCGACGGTGGCGCTGCTGAGTTCGATGAGCCGGTCGACCTGCTTCCGGAGCACCTGGTCGCCGACCTCGGTCGCCTGTTCGCGCAGCAGGTCGACGATGGGGAGGAACTCGTGCGGGTCGAGCGGCATCCTGCTCCACGCCAGTACCAGCGAGGCGGCCTTGCTGCGGTCGTCCATGCCCTTCACTCTAGGCGCGACGGGGGCCGCTCACCCTTGGGCACGCAGCCAGTGGTCCACCTCGTCGACGGTCTGGCCGAGGTCGAGCGCTGTGCTGTCGAGGCGCAGCCCGGGGGCATCGGTCCAGGCGTCCAGGTCGGCCTTCAGGTGCGACCACGCGGCAGCGACCTGCTTGTCGCGCCCCGCGTCGCGGGAGGCGATGGAGGCGGCGTCGGGGTCGAGGATGACGAGTCGTGGCGGCCCGCCGAGCAGCCGGGCGTAGTCGGCGAACAGCCCTGGCCACAGCACCACGTCGGAGACGAACACGTCGAACCCGTCGGCCGCGAAGTTGGCGGCAAGCGCGCAGATGTTGGTACGGCGCAGCGCCAACTGCCGCTCGGCCTCGTCGGCAGGGTTGCCTCCTGGCAACACCAGGCCGGCGACGATGAAGCATTCGCCGACGTCGTCGGTGTCGAGGTGCACGCCGCGGTCGCGCCGACCGGCCAGCGCCCGGGCGACCGACGTCTTGCCCGCGCCAGGCAGGCCCGAGACGATCGTGACGCTCACGGCCCGCTCCGCTCGCCGCGGGCGGCCTTCTCGACGGTGGTGGCGATCCTCGCCTCCCGGGTCGCGGGCCGCTTCGCCGAGACGATCCACATCAGGATCGCCTTGCGCACCCCGGCGGGGAACGCGTCGAAGGTGGCGGCCGCGTCGGGCACCGCGTCGAGGGCCGCTCGGACGTCGTCAGGCACGATGCCCTCCTCGACATCGGCGAGCAGGTCCCACACCCCACTCGCCTTGGCCGCCTCGACGAGCGCCAACCCGGCCGGGGCCATCTCCCCCGAGTCGGTCAGCCGCTGGACGCGGTCCCGGTTCGACCTGACCCAGGTGCTCGCCGGGTTGCGCGGCCCGAAGCGCTGGTAGCGGGTCGTCTCATCGCGCGGCTTGCTGACGCTGTCGATCCAGCCGAAGCACAGCGCCTGGCAGACGGCGTCGTCGTAGCTGACGGCGCCGCCCTTGCTCAGCACCAGCCAGGCCTGCTTGGCGTCGGTGTGGTGCCCGGCGAGCCAGTCGCGCCACTGTTCGGTGGTCTCGGCGTGGACGACGGGCGCTCCCTCGAAGGTCTCCATCCACCCATCTTCGCGGCCCGAAGGCCAGGCGACCAGATCGGCTCGGTCCCCGCAGACGGGCCGACAGGCTCCGACGGCGAGGCGGGACCCGTCAGGCGCGCCGGTACTGCGCCGTGATGGGGCACTCGAACGGGTCGCGGGCGGCGAGGCCCACGCGGTTGAGGTAGCGGATGACGATGCCGTAGGAGCCAACCAGCGAGGCCTCGGTGTACGGCACGTCAAGCTTGTCGCAGAACTCCCGCACGATCAGACGCGCCTTCCGCAGGTGGGGTCGCGGCATGTTCGGGAACAGGTGATGCTCGATCTGGTAGTTGAGGCCACCCATCAGGGTGGTGGCCCACCAGCCGCCCCGGATATTGCGCGAGGTGCGGACCTGCTTGGAGAAGAAGTCGAGCTTGGCGTCCTTGGCGATGACGGGCATGCCCTTGTGGTTCGGGGCGAACGACGAGCCCATGTAGAGGCCGAAGACCGCGAACTGCACGCCCATGAAGGCAAACGCCATGCCGATCGGCAGGAACAGGAAGACCGGCACCAGCAGCAGCGCGAACCGCCCGAACACGATCGCCAGCTCGATCCAGCGCGACTTCACGGGGCCGCGCGAGAAGAGATGCTGGAAGCTCAGCCTGTGCAGGTTGAGCCCCTCCAGGGTGAGCAGCGGGAAGAACAGCCAGCCCTGACGGCGCGTGATCCAGCGTCGCAGCCCGCGCGCTGTTGCCGCGTCCTCCTCGACGAACGAGACGGTGTCGATGGCGATGTCAGGGTCCTTGGCGATCCGGTTGGGGTTGCCGTGGTGCCTGGTGTGCTTGCTGTCCCACCAGGAGAAGCTCATGCCGATCGAACCGGCGAGGATGCGGGCGAGCCTGTCGTTGGCTGGCGCGGTCGCGAGGATCTGCTTGTGTCCCGCCTCGTGGGCCAGGAACGCGACCTGCGTGAACAGCACCCCGAGGACCGCCGCGATCAGCAACTGGAACCAGCTGTGGCCGAGCAGCACGAAACCAGTGATGGCCCCGCCCATGCCAAGGGCCAGCACAGAGCCGACCACGATGTAGAACCATCGGGCCCGGTGCAGGAGGCCTTGTTCTTTCACGCGCTGCGAGACCTCGGTGTAGGCGCGGATCAGCGGCGGATAGTCAGTGGTGTCCACGTACTTCTGCCAGCGGCGCACCGTGGGCGCCGACTCGAGGGTAGGGCTCTGCATCAGGGCGACTCCTGTCCAAATCTCCGAGGCAGGTCGAGCCCCGGGGAAGCCAATGGCGGTCGCCGAAAGCTGAGGCCCAAGGTACCCGCCCCAGCGAAGCCCGGCCCGGCTGCCCGCCCATCGGTCGTCCGAGACCCCTGGCTGGGGGCGGCGGAACCGGAGCGCACGAGCCACTGGCCCGCTCGTGCCGCCGTCGGCTGGGGCGGCGGCCGGTGCGGCGTCCGAGCCTGTGTGACGCGAACGAGACCGCATGGCCCGCAAGCGAACCACGGGCGACGGCGACGCGCCGGAACCTGACCCGTTCACCGAACTGTCAGCACGGTGCGTCGGCCTGACCCCCGACCCGGTCCCGCTACCGACGCAGCAGTACCGGATCTAGCCCGAGCTCAGAACGTCAGGGCCTTGAAGTCCTCCGTCTGCTTGCGGATGCCGACCTCGGTGGGCAGCCGCTCGATCGACGAGGCGCCGAAGAATCCGACGATGCCCTCGGTGTGTTGCAGCACGTACTGGGCGTCGGACGGTTCGGCGATCGGGCCGCCGTGGCACAGGCAGAGGATGTCCGGGTTGACCCGCTTGGCGGCGTCGGCGAGCGCCTGCACCCTCTCGGCCGCCTGCTCGAGAGTCATGGCGGTGTGGGCGCCGATCGTGCCCGCGGTCGTCAGGCCCATGTGCGGAACCAGGATGTCGGCCCCGGCCTTCGCCATGTCGGCCGCCTGCTCCTCATCGAAGACGTAGGGGGCGGTGACGAGGCCGAGTTCGTGCGCCTGGGCGATCATGTCGACCTCGAGGCCGTAGCCCATCCCCGTCTCCTCGAGGTTGGCACGGAAGTTGCCGTCCATCAGCCCGACCGTCGGGAAGTTCTGCACCCCGGCGAAGCCGATGTCCTTGATTTGGCGCAGGAAGTGCGGCATGACGCGGAACGGGTCGGTGCCGCAGACGCCCGCGAGCACGGGGGTCTTCTTGACGACGGGGAGCACCTCGTTGGCCATCTCCATCACGATGGCGTTGGCGTCGCCGTAGGGCAGCAGGCCAGAGAGCGACCCGCGGCCGGCCATCCGGAAGCGGCCAGAGTTGTAGATGATGAGCAGGTCGATGCCGCCGGCCTCGGCCGACTTGGCGGTGATGCCGGTGCCCGCGCCGCCTCCGATGATGGGCCGTCCCGCTGCCACCTGCTCGCGGAATCGGGCGAGGACCTCGTCCCTGGTCATGTCACTGCTCCTTCTGGGCCTTGATGGCCCTGTCGAGGGCGTCGGCCATTGCGGCGCCGAAGCCCTGGTCGTTGATGGCCTGATCGCGCTCGACGATAGCGACCTGGCTGCCACTGAGCCCCTGGCGGAGCGCGTCGAACAGCGCCGCGTCGGCGTCCGCGTCGCGGAAGGGGGCGTCGTCGACGTCGATGGCGCTGACCCCCTTGAGGGGCAGGAACAGCTCGGTCGGGCCGGTCGCGGCGGCCAGCTTTGCGGCGATGCGTCGGCCGAGTTCGGCCGTCTCCTCCGGCGTGGTGCGCATCAGCGTCACCGTCGGGTTGTGGACGAAGAGGTTGCGGTCGCGGAACCGCTCCGGGACGGTGTCGGCCGGGCCGAAGTTGACCATGTCGAGCGCGCCGACGCTGACCACCTGCGGCAGGCCGAGCCTGCCCGCGATCTCGAGCCGGTCGGGGCCTGCGCTGAGCACGCCGCCGACGAGGTCGTCGGCGAGTTCGGTGGTTGTGAGGTCGCACACGCCGGCCAGGAGGTTGGACGCGACCAGCTTCTCCATCGCGCGGCCGCCGGTGCCGGTGGCGTGGAATACGAGCACCTCGTAGCCGAGCTCGGTGAGCCGGGCGCGCGCCTCGTCGGCCGCCGGGGTCGTGACGCCGAACATGGTGAGCCCGACCAGCGGTACGTGTTCGTCGCCCGCCTCGCTCCCGGTGCGCGACTCGTAGGCCTTCGCCATGCCGGAGATGGCGGCGACGGCGTTGCCGAGCACGACGCTGGAGACGGAGTTGATGCCCGCGACGTCGACGACGGAGTACATCAGCGTCGCGTCGACCGCCCCGACGTAGGGGCTCACGTCGCCGCTTGCCATGGTCGAGACGAGCAGCTTCGGCACGCCGATCGGCAGCGCCTGCATGGCTGGTGCCGCGACAGAGGATCCGCCGGAGCCTCCGACGCTGAGCAGCCCGTGCAGCCGTCCCTCCTCGAAGAGCCGGTGCACGACCTCGGCGGCGCCACGGCCCATGGCGGTCATGGTCTCGCCACGGTCGCGCCGCTCGTGCAGCCCCGCCGCGTCGAGCCCGGCGGCGGCCAGCACCTCGTCGGGCGTGACGTCCGCCGTCGACGCCTCCGAGAACGAGCCGACGTCGACGGTGAGCACCTCGACGCCCGCCGCGAGCAGTTGTCCCTTGAGCCAGTCGTACTCGGCCCGCTTCGTGTCGAGGGTTCCGAGCAGCACCACGGTCGCCATTGACCATCACCTTCCGTCGTCTACGTGTGCCTTCACGCTACCGATCTCGCGACGGGGACGCGCTCTGTTCGCGCAACATCGCAGATCAGGCGCCGGGTCCATCGTCGTTGCTGGCGCGCCGTTCGACCAGCGGCGACAGGTAGCGCTGGATGCTCGGGGCGACCGCCTCGACGAGTTCCTCGCGCGACATGCCCGTGAACGCCGAGAGGCCGAGCACGTTGCGGGCGAGCGCGACCCCCATCAGATGCGCCCCGGCGAGGGCCACCCCGCGCGTCGCCTCGGGCGGCGCGGCCGCCACCTCGGGCACCTTCGACATCTGCGAGAACAGGGCCTCCGCGACCAACTCGCCGCCGTGCTCCGACGTGACGGCGGAACGGACGAGGCCCTGGAGCACCGGTCCGAGCTCGGCGTCGTCCCAGAGGGTCAGGTAGGCCTCGGCGACGCGTCGGCCGAGCTGCCCCGGGTCGCCCGAGACCGCCTCCGCCATCCGCTGCGGGATCTCCGAGTGGGCCGCCATCGCCGCCGCGAACAGCGAGGGCTTGTCTGTGAAGAAGTGCCGGATCAGCGCGGGATCGACGCCCGCCGCGTCCGCGATCGCGCGCATCGACGCGCCGTCGAAACCGCGCTCGGCGAACAGGGTCAGCGCGGCGTCGAGGATGTCCTCCCGGGTGCCGCTTTCCCCGGCACGACGGCCCACGGGGCGGGCGCCCTTGGGTGGGTCGACGTCGGGATCGGTCATGGTCAGGATCATATCCACCCCTATTTCCCCGCGTGTGGAATTAGGGCGTACACTTTTGGCGAGCCACCACAGCGGTGACCTGAAAGGCGGTCCGATGAGCGGGCACGAGCGAGCGATCCACGTCGAGAACCTGACGAAGTCGTACGGGAAGTTCCAGGCTCTCAAGGGGGTCGACCTCACCGTGGCGAAGGGCCAGGTGCACGGTTTCCTCGGCCCCAACGGAGCGGGCAAGTCCACGACCATCCGGGTACTGCTCGGCCTGCTGAAGGCTGACGGCGGGATCGCGCAGGTGCTGGGGAAGGACCCGTGGCGCGACGTCGTCGAGCTTCACCGTCGCTGCGCCTACGTGCCGGGCGACGTGTCGCTGTGGCCTGGCATGACCGGCGGTGAGGCGATCGACCTGCTTGGCGCGCTGCGCGGCGGCCTGAACGAGGAGCGGCGCCGCGACCTTGTCGACCGGTTCGAGCTCGACCCGACCAAGCGCGGGCGCCAGTACTCGAAGGGCAACAAGCAGAAGGTCGCGATCGTCGCGGCGCTGGCCTCGGATGTCGAGCTGCTGATCCTGGACGAGCCGACCAGCGGCCTCGACCCGCTGATGGAGAACGTCTTCCAGTCGGTGATCGCCGACGCGAATCAGCGCGGCACGACCGTCCTGCTGTCGAGCCACATCCTGGCCGAGGTCGAGTCCCTTGCGGACCGGATCTCGATCATCCGCGACGGCCGGATCGTCCAGTCGGGCACGCTCGCCGAGCTGCAGAGTGGAATCCGCTCGACGATCCACGCGACGCTCGGCCGTGTGCCGGACGAGGCCGCGCTCGCCCTGCTCGACGACGCGCACGTCGAGGGGCACCGCTTGTCGGCAAGCATCGACTCGGCACACATCGGCGAGGCGATGGAGCGGCTGACACCGTTCGGCATCGAGGCCCTCACCGTCGAGCCGCCGTCGCTCGAGTCGCTGTTCCTCCGCCTGTACGACACCGTCGAGGACCGATGAGCGCCTCACCTGTGACCGGTGCCCTCCCGCTGCTGAGGGCCGAACTGAAGCACGGCGGTCGGCTGTTGGCGCCGTGGGTGCTGCTGGCGACGCTGCTGTCGTCGTCGTCGGTGATCGTCTACCCGTGGCTGTTCCCCGAGCAGCACGACCGGGCGGCCCTTTCGCTCGCGATCAGCACCAACCCAGCGCTCGGCCTGATCTTCGGCCACGCAGGCGACCTCACCACCACCGACGGCTTCAACGCCTGGCGCTCGCTCGCCATCGGCGGCCTGCTCGCGGCGATCGGCGCGATCTTCGCGATCACCCGAGCGACAAGGGCGCAGGAGGACAGCGGCCAGGCCGAACTCCTCGCCTCAGGAGTGATGGGACGCGGCGCCCGCCTGACGGCCGCGGTTGCGATGGGGCTTGGCATGGGTGTGGTGCTCGGTCTCGTGACGGGTCTCGTCACGGTTGCGTTCGGCGGCGGCTGGGAGGCGTCGATGCTGCTGGCCGCGACCATGACCGTGACGGGCTGGATGTTCACTGGCGTGTCGGCCATCGCCGCACAGTTGGGGTCGGATGCACGCACCGCCAACACGCTGGCCGCGTCGGCGTTCGGGATCCTGTTCATGGCGCGCGGCTTCGCGTTCTCGATCGAGGCACCCGACTGGGTGCTGTGGGCCAACCCGCTCGGCTGGATGTCGCAGACGCATCCCGCGACGGAGAACCACTGGTGGCCGCTGCTGCTCGGCGTGGGCCTGACGGTCGTGCTGGTGGCCGTGGCGTTCGTGCTGCAGACGCGGCGCGACTTCGGCGTCGGCGCCATCGCCCCGCGGCCGGGACCAGCGCGCGGTCGCCTGCGTTCCGCCTGGGGCCTCGCGCTGCGGCTGAACCGTGGGCCAGTGATCACCTGGGCAGTCGCGTTCGCCGCGCTGGGCGTCGTGTACGGCTACTTCACGACGTCGGTGCCGGACCTGCTGGGCGACGACTCCGCCGTGCAGCAGATCCTCGCTGCGGGCGCGGCGACCCGCGAGGAACTGATCGGCTCATTCGTGGTGATGATCCTGAGCCTGGTCGGCATCCTCGCCTCTGTGCCTGGAGTCCAGACGATGCTGCGCGTGCGCGCCGAGGAGGTCGACGACCGGGTCGAGCCGGTCCTTGCGACCGCCGTGTCGCGCCCGAAATACTTCGCCAGCAACGTCGTCATCGCCCTGCTCGGGCCTGCGCTGTTCGTGGTGATCGCCGGAACGATCGTCGCCGCGTTGGCGTCGTCGGCCGACATCGGCCTGTCCTTCGGGGACGTGCTACGGCAGTCGGTCTCGACGATCCCCGCGGTCTTGACGGTGGTCGCGGTCGCGGTCGCCGTGGTCGGCGCCCGCCCGGCGGTCCCACCGGCTGCGTGGGCGGGCGTGCTGCTGTCGTTCGGCCTGACGCTGTTGGGCCCGAGCTTCAAGCTCCCCGATTGGGCCTTGGGCATCAGCCCGTTCTGGCACGTCCCGAACGTGATGTCCGCCGACTCAGACTGGTGGGGCCTGCTGTGGATCTCCTTGGTCGCACTGTTCCTACTGGCGGTCGGCTTCGCAGGCTTCCGCCGCCGAGACTTGGCTAGGCAGTAGGGGCTGATTCCGAGGAAGCGGTTTCGCTGGTCATCGAGATGTCTATCGCGAGCGCCTATCAAAGCTTTCCTTTGAACATCGAGTCATCTATCAAAGGTTGAATACTCATCCTTTGATAGGCTGACGATACGGGAAAGGAAACCACCTATGGCCACATGGGAGGAAGCTCACTGGGAATCGAGTGTCGACTCCGGTACCCCTAAGGCCGAGCGGCAGGCGGGCGCCTATCATCGCTACGCTCCCGACTTCGTCGACGGCATCGGACTCGCGGTCGACGGAGACCTGTCACGCATCGTCAGCCGGGTCGAACGCAACATCCGTGCGCTCAACGGTCCCGGTGCCGAGGGCCTGGCAGGCATTGCCCGCTTCCTCCTTCGCTCGGAGGCCATCGCTAGCTCACGCATCGAGGGAATTGCTCCCTCGGCGCAGCAGGTGGCACTCGCTGAGCTGGGCCAGTCCGAGACGGTCCGCGGTGTCAGCGAACAGGCCAAGCTTGTTGCCAACAACATGACGATCGTGAGGGAGGCGACGACAAAGCTCGTCGAAGCCGAGGCGGTTACCGTCCAGGATGTCGTTGAGCTCCACCGTTCGCTCATGCCCGATGAACCACGCCATCATGGGCTCCGGGAAGTGCAGAACTGGATCGGCGTCTCGCGCTGGACGCCGATTGGTGCCGCCTTCGTTCCGCCCGACCCGGCAATGGTGCCTGGTTTGATGGGTGACCTGACAAAATACCTCAACGGCGCGGCGCACTCTCCGCTCATTCAAGCCGCGGTAGTGCACGCGCACTTCGAAACCATTCACCCGTTCACCGACGGCAACGGGCGGGTCGGGCGGGCGCTGATCCACACGGTGCTCGCGCGACGAGGGCTCACAGAAGACGCAGTGCTCCCCATCAGCCTCGTCCTGGCGACCCTCAGGGACAGGTACGTCAGCGGCCTGAGCTCCTTCCGGCATGCCTCTCCCGCAGGTAGCCCGGAGGCGAACAGGGCAACGAATGCGTGGTTGGAGACCTTCGTCGGAGCGGCAGAGATCGCGGTCGAGCAGTCCGAGTCGCTCGTGCGTCAGATCGAGGCCCTTCGTGGTGAATGGACTGAGCGCCTCACTTCACACCGCACTGCGACCGGCATGCGCCCCGTGCCGCGCGCAGACTCGGCAACGGCACGACTGCTCGCTCAACTGACCGAGGCTCCGGTCGTGTCGGCGACCACGCTGGCGAAGATCCTCGGCGTGTCATATCCGGCAGCGAGTGGGGCTCTTGACGAGTTGCGACAGGCAGGCATTCTGATCCCCAGATCCATCGAGCGGGGCGCGACCGCGTACATCGCGCGGGAGGTTCTCGACTTGGTCACGTTCTCGGAGCGCGCCCTAGCCAGCACCCAGTTCGACACACTCGCAGCGCAACCCGATCGCCCTGTTCCGGCAAGGCCGCGACGTAACTAGCAGCAACGAGATCCCCCGTTGGCCCTACGCGAAGAAGTCTTCGTCGATCTCGACGACCTTGTACGTCTCTCGGATTTGGACTCCAACCCCGAAGCGGATCATCAGGTCCGTGAGCCGGGCCCCGTCGATCAGGATGATGCGGGTCGGAGTCATGTCGGCGAACTCCCTCGCACCCTTCGAGAAATGACTTGTGGTGATGAACACGCCGCTGTCCGCACGACCGTGAACTGCGCCGACGAAGCCCTGCACCTCCGGGCGGCCGACAGTGACGCCCTCTGAGTACCGCTTGGCCTGGATGTAGATCCGGCTGAGGCCCAGATGATCCTGGTCGATGACGCCGTCGATGCCTCCGTCATTGCTGAGCTGGGTGACCGCCCCAGACCCGAGCGTGCCGCCGTACCCCATCGCCAGGAGAAGGTCGACGACCGCCTGTTCGAAGAATGCGGGTTCCTTACCGCGCAAGCGCTGGAGGAGCTCCAGCGCCACGTCCCGGTGGATACGGTCGACGCCCTCCTCGACCTGTTCAAGCGGCGTCATCGCCTGCCCGCTCGTTTCCGCCATAGCCGGCGCGCCCTCCAACACCGCAGACGTCGCCCTGGGGGCGGCAACGTAGGGTGACAGGCCACCCACTCTGTCCTCGGCGAGCGCGGAGACGTCGCGCTCCCTGAGCCCCTCAGGGAACCGCTCGAGCAGCCCTCGCCCGGCCTCGGCGATGCGGTAGTTGCCTCGCGAAGGACGATCAAGAGCACCCACATTGGTGAGGTAGGACAGCGCCCAACCGATCCGGTTCTCATACATAGGCTGGCCCGACGACAAGACGACGCTGCGTTGCTGCTCCGTGAGACCGACCTGTCCCGCCACCAACGGCATCAGTTCTCGTCGATGACGGATCTCGCCATCGCTGAGTGCCCGAAGGGACGGGAGCATGAACCCCTCCCACGTCGGCATCTCTGCGTTCATCGGTACTCCCCTCGTCCAGTCAACCCGAAGAACCGCTCGAAGAACGACCCGAGTCTGTCGATCACGCGTTGCTTCTTCTCACCGTGGCCAGCACTTGGGGCGAAGCGCGACACGGGGGGCAGGATCCTCGTGATGGCAGTGCCCGTTGTGCGAAGCGAGCCATCCCTGAAGGCGGCTTCGACGAAGACGTGTGTCTCATCCGGCTTCAGGTTCTCGTCCGCGATGATCTCTTCGAGTTCCGTTTGGCGGCGCTGCTCGACGTAGCTCTGCCACTGGTCGTCCACCGAGGTGCCGATCGACACCTGGTCGACAAACGCCTCGATGAGGTCGCGCTTGTCGCGCAGCGTCGGGCTGGACTCGACAGCCCGGGTGATTTCAGCCCGGATCTCCTTGTCGCGACCGTCGCCATGCTCGTCGCGGAACTTCTGCACGAGCAGCAGGATGTAGTCGACGTTGATCTCGACCTGTTTGATCAGTTCGATCTCGAAGACGACGTCGTCCGCGATGGACTCCTTGTCCGCCGCGGCCCCCTTGCGGAACTCGGCGTGCAGGTCGAGGTAGCGGCTCTTGTAGTCCTGTAGCTGGCGGGGCGTGAGGAGCTCGGAACCGGCGAAGTCGTCGAATGAAGTGAGGATGTTGTCGAGCCGCAGGATTGCCCCGAAGAGTGCGATGAACTGCTTCTGCGCGGCCTCCCCCACGATCGGGAGTCCCTCAGGAAAGAGGCGGGTGAGCTCGTCGACCTTGTCCGCGTACTCCGAGTAGTACTCGCCGTAGGGTTTGAGCAGCACGACACCTCGAGCATCCTTGTTGCCGAACAGTTCGAGGGCCGAGTTGGTGGCATCTTCCAGGTTCCGGAACGCGACGATGTTGCCGTACGTCTTGACCGAATTGAGGATGCGGTTGGTCCGCGAATAGGCCTGGATCAACCCGTGCGACTTGAGGTTCTTGTCGACGAACAGCGTGTTGAGCGTGGTGGCGTCGAAGCCCGTGAGGAACATGTTGACGACGATCACGAGGTCGAGGTCGCGGTTCTTGAGCCGCTTGGACAGGTCCTTGTAGTAGTTCTGGAACTTGTCCGAGGACGTGTCGAAGCTGGCGCCGAACAGGTCGTTGTAGTCCTGGATCGCGTCCTCGAGGAACTCACGCGAGTCGGCGACGAGGGCGTCGGTGTCGAAGGCCTCGTCGTCGAGGATGCCGTCGTCGCTGGCCTCGTTGGCGCCGTAGGAGTAGATCAGCGCGATCTTGAGCCGCCGATCTGGGCTCAGCCCCTCTTGTTGGAGCTGGAACTGGTTGTAGTAGCGCTTGGCGGCGTCGATGGAGGCGGTCGCGAAGATCGCATTGAAGCCCTTGACCCTGCGCTCCCCAAGGCGGTAGCGGGAATCACGTTTGGTCTTCTGGTCGAAGTGTTCGAGCGTGTAGGCCACCACCTGGCTCAGCCGCTCGGGCGCCAACAAGGCCCGCTCGGTGTCGATGGCCGAGACCTGAGCGTCGACGACATCGCCAACCTGGATGGTGTTGACGTAGTCGATCCGGAACGGCAGCACGTTCCTATCAGTGATGGCATCGACGATGGTGTAGGTGTGTAGCTTGTCGCCGAAGGCCTGTTCGGTTGTCTTCAGCTGGGGGTTTCCTCCGCTGCCGCTGTTGGCGGCGAAGATCGGGGTGCCGGTGAAGCCGAACAGGTTGTAGCGCTTGAACGCCTTAGTGATGTCGGTGTGCATGTCACCGAACTGCGACCGGTGGCACTCGTCGAAGATGAGCACCGTGTGCTGGTCGTAGACGGGGTGTGTCTTGTTGCCCTTCACGAAGCTGGAGAGCTTCTGGATGGTGGTGATGATGATCTTCGCCCCAGCGTCCTCCAGCTGGCGGTTCAGCACGGCCGTGGAGGTGTTGGAGTTGGCCGCGCCCTTCTCGAAGCGGTCGTACTCGCGCATGGTCTGATAGTCGAGGTCCTTGCGGTCAACGACGAACAGCACCTTGTCGACGCTCGGCAGCCGGGAGGCGAGCTGGGCGGTCTTGAAGGACGTGAGCGTCTTGCCCGAGCCGGTAGTGTGCCAGACGTAGCCGCCCGCATCGAGGCGTCCGAGCCGCTTGTAGTTCGTCGCCACTGCGATGCGTTGCAGGATCCGCTCGGTGGCAACGATCTGGTAGGGCCGCATGACGAGCAGGAGCCGATCGTCCGTGAGGACGCAGTAGCGGGTCAGAATGCTCAGCAGCGTGTGTTTGGCGAAGAAGGTCTTGGCGAAAGATGGGAGATCCTGAATGGGCCTGTTCTGCGCGTCGGCCCACCACGAGGTGAACTCGAAACTGTTGGAGGTGCGCCTCTTCTTGCCCGCCGCCTGGCCCTCCTTGAGGTGCTGGTTACGGGTGGTGTTGGAGTAGTACTTCGTGAGGGTGCCGTTGGAAATGACGAACAGCTGCACGTACTCAAACAGCCCGGACCCGGCCCAGAAGCTGTCCCGCTGGTAGCGGTCGATCTGGTTGAACGCCTCGCGAATGTCGACACCGCGGCGCTTCAGTTCGATGTGGACCATCGGCAGGCCGTTGACGAGCACCGTCACGTCATAGCGGTTCGCGTGCGTGGCGCCGCCCTCACCCTGGCCGAGCTCGTACTGGTTGATCACCTGGAGCCGGTTGTTGTGGATGTTCGCCTTGTCGATCAGGGCGATGTTCTTCCTGGTGCCGTCGTCGCGGTCGAGGAGTTGGACGTGATCTTCCTGGATCCGGACGGTCTTCTCGACGATGCCGTCATTCCTGCCCGCGATCCGTTTGGCGAAGAAGCTCTCCCACTCGGCCTCGGAGAACGTGATGGAGTTGAGCGCCTCCAGTTGGGAGCGGAGATTTGCGACCAGCTGCGCCTCGGACGTGATCGGCAGATACTCGTACGCTTGGCTGCGCAACAACGCGATCAGCTCGGTCTCGAGCTGGGCCTCGGACTGGTAGTCGCTGCCCGACGGCTCGGGCGTGTGCTCGGCGACGACGGTGCTCTGATCCGAGACGGCAATGGGGTCGAACGCGCGCGGATCGCTCATGCCGGCGCCTCGTCGAAGGTGAGGAGCTTGTCGCGGTAGTACTCGTACTGCTTGCGTCGGGCGGCAATCTCGGCTGGGAGACCCGCGTCTAGTCCATTGGTCAGGAGATCCAGCTCATCCAGGAGGGCGGCGATACGCCGCTGTTCGGGCAGCGGAGGTAGCGGAACCTCAATCTTGGCGAGTCGTTCCTTTGACACATTGATCCGTGTGACACCGTTTGCCGTGCGTTTGATTTGGCGCCGCATGTTCTCAGACCTGAACAGATGCTTCTCAAACTCGGGGTCGAGAAGCCCTGCGTCATGGGGTCGGAATCCGATGCAAAAGCTGTTCAAGTAGATCGGTTCGTTCAACTCTTGGGTCACAACCGAGGTCATCCCTACCTCATCGAGCGATTCGGAAGATCCAGTAAAAATGACATCACCAAAGAGCAATGACCGCTGCTTTTCAGCGGGACCTACTTTAACAAAATCGGCGGCATTCACATCCAGAGCCAGATTCGAAAACACGTTCTTATATGAAGCGTAACGCGCGTTGCCGAGAGAGAAATCCGTTTTTGTCTTTCCAGTTAGACCACCGAATAGGATACCTAGCTCACCCAGGGGCCGCCGAGGGATTTCGCCGTCGAAATCCAAGAGCAAGTCACGATAGAAGACGTACTGGTTCCGACGCGCTTTCAGCTCCGCTTTAAGGGGCTCTTCGTACTTGCGGTGGGTCGGGGGCGACACGCCGGGTGAGCGGGGTGGGCTGAGGTAGGGGTCGGGGCCCTCAGGATCAGGAGTTACCAAGCTTCTTATCCACCGAGGACCCCGACTGTGTCTGAGCCTACGACGTGTGCTGCGCGCTGCCCCCATGACGACGCCTACTGCGACAACTGTGACCGTCTGGTCGGCTTGCCCGGCGTGCACGTCATCGGAGTGGACCGGCGACCTGCCGGGCTGGTGGTCGAGGTCGAGTCCCCACCAGCGATGATGGGCTGCCCGACCTGCGGGGTGGTAGCCCGCAGCCATGACCGACGGACGGTCACCTTGGTCGACATCCCCTGCTTCGGAGCCCCGACACGCGTGCGTTGGCGCAAACGCACGTGGACGTGTCCCGAGCCGTCCTGTCCCGTAGGGGTGTTCACCGAGCAGGACGAACAGATCGCCAAGCCACGCGCGATGCTCACCACCCGGGCGTGTCGCTGGGCGACCGAGCAGGTCCGACGCGAGCACGCCAGCATCGCCGGGCTGGCTCGGCAGTTGGCCACCACGTGGCGGACTGTGTGGACCAGCATCGAGCCGATCCTGCAGCGTGCCGCCGCTGATGAGTCCCGGTTCGCCGGCGTGACCACGCTTGGGGTGGATGAGCACCTGTGGCACCACGTGAGCCCCCGCAAGCGTGGCCCCAAGGAGCTCACCGGCATGGTCGACCTCACTCGTGACAAGGACGGACGCGTCCATGCCCGGCTGCTCGATCTGGTGCCGGGACGTTCGGGCACCGTGTACAAGACGTGGCTCGACCAGCGCGGGAAGGGGTTCAAGGCCGGGGTCGAGGTCGCCACCCTGGACCCGTTCCGCGGCTACAAGAACGCCATCGACGACAAGCTCGCCGACGCCACCGCCGTCCTTGATGCGTTTCATGTGGTCGCTCTGGCCAGCCGGGCCGTCGATGAGGTCCGCCGCCGCGTGCAGCAGGAGATCCACGGCCACCGGGGTCGTTCCGGCGACCCGCTCTACGGGATCCGTAACATCCTGCGTTGCGCGGCCGAACGGCTCACAGACAAGCAACACGCCCGCCTCGCCGCGGCGATCGCCGCCGATGACCGCCACGACGCCGTCCACGTCGCCTGGCAGTGCGCCCAGAAGGTTCGAGCCGCCTACGCCCACCCCGACCCAGCCAAGGGCCGCCAGATTGCCGAGCAAGTCGTCGACGGGTTCCCCTCCTGCCCGATCCCCGAGATCGCCCGACTCGGCCGCACCCTCAGACAGTGGAAAGACGCCTTCCTGGCCTACTTCGACACCGGCCGCGCATCCAATGGCGGCACCGAGAGCATCAACGGGCTCATCGAGCTCCACCGACGCATCGCCAGAGGCTTCCGCAACCGCGAGAACTACCGACTACGCATGCTCCTCATCGGCGGCGGACTCAACCTCGACCCACCGCAGGTATGAAGAGCCCTTTAAGGGCTCTTCACAGATGAGAGTGGAGTTGGGGTCTGAAGCCGCCTGCCTCGAGGAGCGATCTGAGTCTGTAGTGGGCGAGGTTGCGGAACCCGAGGGCGATACCGCGGAGGTGCTCGAGCCGGCCGTTGATGGCCTCCGTGGGGCCGTTACTGGTGCCGGGATGGTCGAAGAACGCCAAGATGTCGTCGCGGCGTTTGTGGAGAGTCCGGCCGAGCTGAGCCAGCTCGATCAGGGCCTTCGGGACACCTGCCTTGAGCGAGTTGATCACTCTCGTCAGCGCCCTGCGACCAGCGGTGCGGTCCTTGTCGCGGTACGCGGCGATGATGCTTTGGTAGACGCTCCAGGTGACTTCAACCTCGGCGTGATCCTCACTCGCGAACAGCGTATCGAGGCGTGTGTTTTGCCTGGTGGTGAGCAGGTTCACACCGGTGTGGAGGAGCCTGCGGGCTTTGTAGAGAGGGTCATTGCGGAGGCCTCGGCCGCCGGTGAGTTCCCGCTGGACTCGCTGCCGGGTCCGGTTCAGCTTGTCACCTGCCAAGGCGACCACATGGAACGGGTCCATCACTGTGGTCGCGTCTGGCACAGCCTCAGCCGTAGCGCTCTTGTATCCGGTGAAGCCGTCCATCGCGACGATCTCCACGGCCGCCCTGAACCCAAGGCTCTGGGCGTTGAGCCAGGATTTGAAGACCTGCTTCGAGCGGCCCTCGATTAAGTCCAGCAACCGGGCCGGGCCGGTCTTGTCCCTTGCCGGGGTCAAGTCGATGACAACGGTGACGTACTTGTCACCGCTGTGGGTGTGGCGCCAGCAGTGTTCGTCGACCCCGACAACCTTGACCCCCTCGAGCCTGTCGGGGAGATCGATCAGGACCTGCTGGCCCAGCTCGGTGACCGCGTCGTGGACGGTGCCCCACGCCGTCTGCAGCACCGCCGCGACAGCGCTGATCGAGCAATGGTCCAGCACCACCTCCCGCAGCGCCCACCACACCGCTGACCTGGTCAGTTTCGACCGAGGCTGCGCCACTGTCTTGAGCCGGTGGCGCCACACCTTGCCGCAGCCGCGGCAGCGATACCTCGGCGCCTGAACCTGTAGCTTCGTGGAGGACCTACCAACCGGCACATGGGTGAACCAACGAGTGAAGGTGTCGTGCCAGCCGCCCGTCGCGCCGCAGGCCGGGCAGGTGCTATCGGGCAGCACCGGTGCACAGTACAAGATCGTCTTGTCGGGCCACACCTGCTGCGCCTTCACCTGCAGACCCAGGACGTCGATCCGGGCAAAGGTGTTCACATCGGGCGCAGTGATCTTGGGAGTGGCAGGAGTCGGTGAGGTAACGTCAGACATGAGCCTTGTTCGTTGTGAGGAGTGGACTAGACACTCACATCCTCCCAGCGGCAAGGCTCCCTACGTCTTCACGCCCACCAAGCCCGGTCCCACTCTCAAATGGGAAGAGCCGCTTTAAGCTCCGCTTCCAGTTGGGTGAACTGATCCAGTATTCTCACGATCTCCCGCTGCACCTCGAGCGGAGGCAAGGGGATTTCGAAGGTCAAGATGGCGGCTTTATCACCCCGCGGCATCTTTGCGCCTTTAGCATGCTTCATATCAAAGTGGAAGAATCGATCCGATGATAGTAAATAAAACAGGAAGTCCGGTTCAACTTGCCCACCAAAAGAGCTCTTTATACGGAGGCAGAGTACATCACCGCTACACCCGCCACTATTGTCAGCAAGCCATATCTTCTTAAGATATGGACGAATATTCCCGATTAGGATATCGCCAGGCTTGTACGAGGTCAGGCGATCCGTATTTGGTGAATACGCGGCCGGGACACGGCCGGCTTTGTTTGGCAGCAGGCTATCGACACCGACAAATGTGGTGGAATCCAGGATTGCAGCATCAACCCTTGAAGGAGAGTACTCTGCAACTTCGCCCAGCTGACGATGGGTGACCCCGCTTGGCGCCAATTCTGCGAGGAGATCGTCGATGCGACTCACTGCGCCCTCTCCAGGTCGGCGACGATCTCGTCGATCGAGGCCCGCAGTTCGGCCTGGCGGGCGACGATCCGAGAGATCTCCGCGTTCAAAGCGACGATGTCGACCTCCTCGCGGGTGTCCTCGGCCTCGACGTAGCTCGACACCGACAGGTTGTAGCCGTTCTGCCCGATCGCATCGTTGGCAACCAGTTGGGCAACGTGATCGACGTCCGCCCGGTGGGACTGTCAGCAAAACGGTGGATCTGGGACTGGCCTGACCGAAAGGAAGGGCTATGAGCCAGACCATCGAGATGATCGATCCTGTGACGGGAGAGATCATCGATCAGCAACAGATCGCCGAGCAGCTGCTTGCGCAGGCGAAGGAGCAGGGCGTCAGCCTCGTGGGGCCGGGAGGCCTGCTGGGCGGGCTGACGAAGACCGTGCTCGAGACCGCGCTCGAGGCGGAGATGACCGAGCATCTCGGCTATGAGAAGCACGCGTCATCGAACGGCGAGAACGCGCGCAACGGGACCCGGTCCAAGACCGTGCTCACCGAGGTCGGTGCCGTCGAGATCGACGTGCCGAGAGATCGTGACGGGTCGTTCCAGCCGAAGATCGTGCGCAAGCGGCAGCGGCGGTTGGACGGGATCGACGAGATTGTCCTGTCGCTGACCGCGCGCGGGCTGACGACTGGTGAGGTCGCGGCGCACTTCGACGACGTCTACGGGGCGAGTGTCAGCAAGGACACGATCTCGAAGATCACCGACAAGGTGATCGAGGAGATGACCGAGTGGCAGAACCGTCCACTGGACCGGGTCTACCCGGTGGTGTTCATCGACGCGATCGTGGTGAAGGTCCGGGACGGGCAGGTGCGCAACAAGCCGTTCTACGTCGCCGTCGGCGTCACCACGGCCGGGGAGCGCGACATCCTCGGGATCTGGGCCGGCGATGTCGGCGAGGGCGCGAAGTTCTGGCTGGGCGTGCTCACCGAGATCAAGAACCGCGGTGTCGAGGACGTGTGCATCGTGGTCTGCGACGGGCTGAAGGGCTTGCCGGAGTCGATCACCACGACGTGGGAGCTCGCGGTCGTGCAGACGTGCATTATCCACCTGATCCGCAACACGTTCCGCTTCGCGTCGCGCAAGTACTGGGACCAGATCGCCCGTGACCTGCGCCCTGTCTACACCGCGCCGACCGAAGCCGCCGCGAAGGCGAGGTTCGAGGAGTTCGCCGAGAAGTGGTGCACGATGTATCCCGCGATCCGCAAGCTCTGGGAGAACGCCTGGACGGAGTTCATCCCGTTCCTGGACTACGACGTCGAGATCCGCCGCATCATCTGCAGCACCAACGCGATCGAGTCCCTCAACGCCCGCTACCGCCGCGCGGTCAGGGCGCGTGGGCACTTCCCGAACGACGCCGCCGCGTTGAAGTGCCTCTACCTCGTGACTCGGTCGCTTGACCCCACCGGCAGGGGTCGGGCACGCTGGGTGACGAGGTGGAAGCCCGCACTCAACGCCTTCGCGATCACCTTCGAAGGCCGAATCAACTGAAATGCGCCAGACCAGATCCACCGTTAATCTGACACACCCTTTAGCGTTTCAGTTTCCTGCTGGCGCCCCATACTGTGTGCACACGCGGGTCCTGTTCTCCGCGGTGAGCGGCTCGTGTGAGCACGCCCTGTGGGATGTCTCGGAATGCTGTTGGGTTTCTGAGACGGCCGCGTACACCTGTCGTGGGGGTATGGACCGTCCGGTTTCGCGGTTTGTCAGGTCTCGGTGGTGTTGGTGTGGACTAGTTCGAAGTAGCGGATCAATTCGGCTGGTGGGCGGCCGCCGGTTTCGGCGATGCGGTTTTGTAGGGCGGTGTTGGGCAGGGTGGCCATGGCGCGAGCGGCCTAACCGGTGCGGACTTGGGAGCGGTTTCGTCGTTGGTGACGTCGCGGACCCAGTGAAGCGAGTTCTCGATTGCCCAGTGTCCTAGCACCCAAGCGGCGTGCTGTGCTGGCTCCGCCCTCGCTCCGCTGTGGGGTGGTCCTCGGCGCGGAAGCGGCCACCAGGAAAGCAGGTAGTGATGTCAGCGCATGGTTCATACTTCTGCCGTCGTCATGCTGAGCACCGCGGTTACCGCCGCATTGAGGGGCTTAGTGTCAAGCACCGATAGGCACGCCTGCCATCTCCCCGACGCAAGGGCTCTGGTGACCAACCGGACCATGAGGCGCTCGGTGGGGGCGGGTACTGAACCCTGCTGTAGCGCCAGCAATAGCTGGCTAAGTGCCTGCGCTTGCCGGTAGGGGTCGGTGATGGTGGCGGCGACCTTCGCGGCCCGGTCGGGGTCGGTGGGGGCGAGAGCCTTCGCCAGGGCGGTCAGCGCCCCCGCTTGCCGGTCGGGGTCGGTGATGGTGGCGGCGACCTCCTCGGCCCGGTCGGGGTCGGTGGGGGCGAGCGCCTCAACCAGGGCGGTCAGCGCCTCCGCTTGCCGGTCGGGATCGGTGATGGTGGCGGCGACCTCCTCGGCCCGGTCGGGGTCGGTGGGGGCGAGAGCCTCAACCAGGGCGGTCAGCGCCCCGCTTGCCGGTAGGAGTCGGTGATGGTGGCGGCAACCTCCTCGGCCCGGTCGGGGTCGGTGGGGGCGAGCGCCTCAACCAGGGCGGTCAGCGCCCCCGCTCGACGGTCGGGGCTGATGGTAGTGGCGGCGACCTCCTCGACCCGCTGGACCAGGCCCCGGGCCCGGTCGGGGTCGGTGGGGGCGAGAGCCTTCGCCAGGGCGGTCAGCGCCCCCGCTTGCCGGTAGGGGTCGGTGATGGTGGCGGCGACCTCCTCGGCCCGGTCGGGGTCGGTGGGGGCGAGCGCCTCAACCAGGGCGGTCAGCGCCTCCGCTTGCCGGTAGGGGTCGGTGATGGTGGCGGCGACCTCCTCGGCCCGGTCGGGGTCGGTGTGGGCGAGAGCCTTCGCCAGGGCGGTCAGCGCCTCCGCTTGCCGGTAGGTGCTGGTGATGGTGGCGGCGACCTCCTCGACCCGCTGGACCAGGCCCCGGGCCCGGTCGGGGTCGGTGGGGGCGAGAGCCTTCGCCAGGGCGGTCAGCGCCCCCGCTTGCCGGTAGGGGTCGGTGATGGTGGCGGCGACCTCCTCGACCCGCTGGACCAGGCCCCGGGCCCGGTCGGGGTCGGTGGGGGCGAGAGCCTTCGCCAGGGCGGCCAGCGCCTCCGCTTGCCGGTAGGGGCTGGTGATGGTGGCGGCGACCTTCGCGGCCCGGTCGGGGTCGGTGGGGGCGAGCGCCTCAACCAGGGCGGTCAGCGCCTCCGCTTGCCGGTCAGGGTCGGTGATGGTGGCGGCGACCTCCTCGGCCCGGTCGGGGTCGGTGGGGGCGAGAGCCTTCGCCAGGGCGGTCAGTGCCCCCGCTTGCCGGTAGGGGCTGGTGATGGTGCCGGCGACCTCCTCGGCCCGGTCGGGGTCGGTGGGGGCGAGCGCCTCAACCAGGGCGGTCAGTGCCCCCGCTTGCTCGTAGGGGCTGGTGATGGTGGCGGCAACCTCCTCGGCCCGGTCGGGGTCGGTGGGGGCGAGAGCCTTCGCCAGGGCGGTCAGCGCCTGCGCTTGCCGGTCGGGGTCGGTGATGGTGGCGGCAACCTCCTCGACCCGCTGGACCAGGCCCCGGGCCCGGTCGGGGTCGGTGGGGCGAGAGCCTTCGCCAGGGCGGCCAGCGCCTCCGCTTGCCGGTAGGGGCTGGTGATGGTGGCGGCGACCTCCTCGACCCGCTGGACCAGGCCCCGGGCCCGGTCGGGGTCGGTGGGGGTGAGAGCCTCAACCAGGGCGGTCAGCGCCCCCGCTTGCCGGTCGGGGCTGGTGCTGGTGGCGGCGACCGCCTCGGCCCGCTGGACCAGGCCCCGGGCCCGGTCGGGGTCGGTGGGGGCGAGAGCCTCAACCAGGGCGGCCAGCGCCTCCGCTTGCCGGTAGGGGTCGGTGATGGTGCCGGCGACCTCCTCGGCCCGGTCGGGGTCGGTGGGGGCGAGAGCCTTCGCCAGGGCGGCCAGCGCCTCCGCTTGCCGGTAGGGGTCGGTGATGGTGGCGGCAACCTCCTCGGCCCGGTCGGGGTCGGTGGGGGCGAGAGCCTTCGCCAGGGCGGTCAGCGCCTCCGCTTGCCGGTAGGGGCTGGTGATGGTGGCGGCGACCTTCTCGGCCCGGTTGGGGTCGGTGGGGCGAGCGCCTCAACCAGGGCGGTCAGTGCCTCCGCTTGCCGGTAGGGGTCGGTGATGGTGGCGGCGACCTCCTCGGCCCGGTCGGGGTCGGTGGGGGCGAGAGCCTTCGCCAGGGCGGTCAGCGCCCCGCTTGCCGGTAGGGGTCGGTGCTGGTGGCGGCGACCGCCTCGGCCCGCTGGACCAGGCCCCGGGCCCGGTCGGGGTCGGTGGGGGCGAGAGCCTTCGCCAGGGCGGTCAGCGCCCCCGCTTGCCGGTAGGAGTCGGTGCTGGTGGCGGCGACCTCCTCGGCCCGCTGGACCAGGCCCCGGGCCCGGTCGGGGTCGGTGGGGGCGAGAGCCTTCGCCAGGGCGGTCAGCGCCCCCGCTTGCCGGTAGGGGTCGGTGCTGGTGGCGGCGACCTCCTCGGCCCGCTGGACCAGGCCCCGGGCCCGGTCGGGGTCGGTGGGGGCGAGAGCCTTCGCCAGGGCGGCCAGCGCCCCCGCTTGCCCGTAGGAGTCGGTGATGGTGGCGGCGACCTCCTCGGCCCGGTCGGGGTCGGTGGGGGCGAGAGCCTTCGCCAGGGCGGCCAGCGCCTCCGCTTGCCGGTAGGGGTCGGTGATGGTGGCGGCGACCTTCTCGGCCCGGTCGGGGTCGGTGGGGGCGAGCGCCTCAACCAGGGCGGTCAGCGCCCCCGCTTGCCGGTCGGGGTCGGTGATGGTGGCGGCGACCTCCTCGGCCCGGTCGGGGTCGGTGGGGGCGAGCGCCTCAACCAGGGCGGTCAGCGCCCCCGCTTGCTCGTAGGAGTCGGTGATGGTGCCGGCGACCTCCTCGACCCGCTGGACCAGGCCCCGGGCCCGGTCGGGGTCGGTGGGGGCGAGAGCCTTCGCCAGGGCGGCCAGCGCCCCCGCTTGCCCGTAGGAGTCGGTGATGGTGGCGGTGACCTCCTCGGCCCGGTCGGGGTCGGTGGGGGCGAGAGCCTTCGCCAGGGCGGTCAGCGCCCCCGCTTGCCGGTAGGGGTCGGTGATGGTGGCGGCGACCTCCTCGGCCCGGTCGGGGTCGGTGGGGGCGAGCGCCTCAACCAGGGCGGTCAGCGCCCCCGCTTGCCGGTAGGGGCTGGTGATGGTGGCGGCGACCTCCTCGGCCCGGTCGGGGTCGGTGGGGGCGAGCGCCTCAACCAGGGCGGTCAGCGCCTCCGCTTGCCGGTAGGGGTCGGTGATGGTGGCGGCAACCTCCTCGGCCCGGTCGGGGTCGGTGGGGGCGAGAGCCTCAACCAGGGCGGCCAGCGCCTCCGCTTGCCGGTAGGTGCTGGTGATGGTGGCGGCGACCTCCTCGACCCGCTGGACCAGGCCCCGGGCCCGGTCGGGGTCGGTGGGGGCGAGAGCCTTCGCCAGGGCGGTCAGCGCCTGCGCTTGCCGGTAGGGGTCGGTGATGGTGGCGGCGACCTCCTCGGCCCGCTGGACCAGGCCCCGGGCCCGGTCGGGGTCGGTGGGGGCGAGAGCCTTCGCCAGGGCGGTCAGCGCCTCCGCTTGCCGGTAGGGGCTGGTGATGGTGGCGGCGACCTTCGCGGCCCGGTCGGGGTCGGTGGGGGCGAGAGCCTCAACCAGGGCGGCCAGCGCCTCCGCTTGCCGGTCGGGGTCGGTGATGGTGGCGGCGACATCGAGGGCATGGTCGGTCTGTTTGGTCACTGCCCATGCTCGGAAGATCTCGATCGGGAAGCGATTGTGCTGGGCGCTCATCGCGTCAAGGTAGACCGACAGGATCGTCAGCGTTGGCAGGTGGGGCTCGACCTGATGCGTGTGGCCCTGGGCCGCGACGTGTGCCTCGCGGTAGGCGGCGTAGTTGCTGCCCGTCACATGGAACAAGTATCGATGGCGTGCGAGATCGGTTGCCAGCGCTGTCATCCGGGGAAGGTTCCCTGTCTTGGACAGCAGCGCGAAGTACGGTTCACCGGCGAAGCCCGGCGTCGTCGTCCGTGCCCATCCCTGCGCCGCGAACGTGTCAACCCACTCGTGGAGGTACGCCCGCCAAGGAGCCAGGACCTCTTGCCTATGGTGTGCCCACCCACCTCCGACGTGCGCTCGTGGGTTGCGGGGATCGAGAATCTCGATGACTCGGTCATCGAGCGTGTCGTGGCCGAGCCGGAAACCATCCCCTCCAGGCAGCGTGACGCGGTGGAAGACGCGGGCCGCGTGATCGCCGAGGATGTCCTCGACCGTCGGTACTTCGATCAAGTCATTGGTGGCGCGAGACGCAAGTTCAGCCAGGTCAATTGCCGTGAGGGGAGCCTCGGCCGCCGCGACCAGGCAGGCCAGTGTCCGACCCAACCGGTCTGGTGGTCCCACTAGCCAGAGATTGTCCAGTTCCCTGAACGCCTGCTCTTGGCGAGCCACCGCGCCTGGGGATGCTTTCAGTTCGCGACTGTGCAGGGGTGTGGCGAGGGGGTGATCGTAAGGAACATCGAGCCTTGGCATGGTCCGTGACGCGACCACTACTTTCACCCCGACCGGCAGTGTTGGGGGGAGTGCCGCCGCGATCGACCCCTCCGTTCCCTTGTCCTCATCCAAGCCGTCCACCAACAACAGCAGACTCTGACCCTTTCGGCGGCAGTTGTCCCCGGCCTCGGAAAGCAGGTCCTGGAACTCACGCAGTCGCTCCGACGGGGAGTGGGCGCCGGCGCGGTGCACCATCGATCGACCCGCCCAGACAGCGATCTGGGGCATGATGCTGTCGAAGAAGTCCCTGCGGTCATTGGCCGTCGTATCCCGGCCCATTGTGAGGAACGCCGCGACGAACACCCCTGCGGGGGGACGCACGGCCAGATCGGCCATGAAGGACGTCTTGCCGGCCCACGGTTGGGCCGTCCACCACCACCAGCCGCTGTCAGGACTGGCCAGGAAATCCTCCATCAGGGCACGATCCACCTGGCGGGCCGGGTCCGAGATCGCGAGCGGCTCGACCTGCTCAGTCAGGTAGCTCTCGGCGAGCGGCAACGCAGCTACCTGCCAGACCTGCTCAGGTAGCCCCTCGACTTGCTCGGAGAGGCGTGCGTGATCCGCACCCTGTGCGGCCTGGTACCGCAGGAGGCGGACGGTCGCATTCCTCAAGAAGTCCGGGTTCTCCAGCGCCTCGTCTTGGAGCACGTGGAGTGACGCATCCACGATCCGATCGAACCAATCCTGCGCGTCCGGCCGCAGCTTCTGTCGCTCCGGGTCGGTGCGGGGGCAAGGGATCGCTTCACCTTCTCCAGATCCTCGATCACCTCGAGCGGGTCAAGCCCCAGGTGGGCGAGCGCCCGGGAGGCTGCCCGATCCGCATCCATCCAATCAATCGAACCGAGGTCAGGGGCATGCCTACCGAACTGGGCCAGTATCCGCTCCTCCACCCCAGACACACGCTTGGCGGGCCAATACTTTGCTGCCAAGCAGCCCGCCGCTCCGACCGTTCCCCCACGAGTGGCAATCCAGACCAGGACAGGATTTGGCCGGCCACCACACTCGCGACCTCAATCACCTTCACCACTGCCATGCCAGCCATTCTTCCCCACCATCCCGCCGGGCGGCGGTGAGCGAAGAGAATTGAGCAAGAAGAAGCACAGGCACGCCAACCACCTTCTACCTCCACTTCGCCTACAAGAGCGACCTGCCTTCGGCAGTGTCGCACCCGTGTCCACCGACTCGAAGACCGGACCTTCACCACTGTCTGTGGAGCTCAACCCAAGCGGTCGTTCTGCCCCGCCGAAAATCTAAGCGGGCATCGAGTGGCCAAGTGTCTGGCACCCCAGTGGCGCCCCTGGGCTTGACCGGAAATCGTGGACACGGCCCGCTTACGCGGCTTCATCCTTGATTGATGATTCAACTCGATTGGTGGTGAGTTGATACTCGTAGTCGACCCGTGTGGTGTAGCCAATCGCGGAATGTCGGCGTCGGCGGTTGTAGACGACTTCGATCCAGCGCGCCGCCTCGCGGCGGGCCTCTGCCAAGGTGGGCCGTTTTCCTGCGGTCGTAGAACTCGGTACTCACGGTGGCGAAAAACGACTCCGACACTACCAGGGGGTCAGATTTGGCTCGGCGTTGACAGTGGTCACGCCCGGTCAGAGGGCAGACAAGCTCGATCTACTAGGTGACGCCTCAGGCTCGAGGTTTTACGCTGACCCGGCCACCGACGAGGGAACGGGACGTCACAAGACGACGATCCCTGAGGAACGTCACGAGGGGCAGGTGACCTGGGTCGACCTTGATTGGGGTCCGACCGATACCTTCGAGTTGGCCATGGAGAATTGCCAGCAAATCAAGCAACTCAGAGTCCGAGTGGTTGATCGCCAGCGCCGGTATCACGGGAGCGAGATCGTTCCGATGCGTCAGACTCCGGCCGACAACCAAGAGCGTAGTGCTGTCAACACTCTCATTGCGCTCCTCTAGGTATGTCAGCAATCTCTCAGCACTGGACGGTGGGATCGTCTCCCTGGTCTTGGCCGCGCTCAAGAGGATCTCCATGAGGTCGCGCCGGTTGGAACTGCTAATGGCGTCAAAGTCCTCGTCGTCTAGGACCTCGGGGTCGAGATAGTCGGTAATGTCCGCTGAAACCTCGATTAGTTCTTGAAGCTCGATCGATTGGCCCTTGAGCCGCGCGTAGACATCCTGGCGATCAGGAATGAGGCCCTCCGCAACCATGGCGGGCAGCAATCCATCCAAGGCGGAGGGAATAACGCCAAGATCGAGTGCTGTGCCTGAGCGAGCGAGGAGACCAAACTTCCTGGTCGGGTCCACGCCCTCAAGTTGCAGGAGGGCGATAAGGAGGTCGGCTGGCACGGTGACCCCGCTTGTTGGCAACGGCACCGCATGGGGCTCAATGGTGGCAAGCAGCCCTTCCCACGCCTGCAACTCCCCGAACTGGCGGAAGTACGCCGCTAGGCCTGGCCAACTGACCGATACCCGTCCATGATGGAGTGCGGCCTGCCACCACATCGTTTCCAAGTCGCTGAGCTCGAGCCCGATGCTTGTGGGGAGTCGTGAGACCAGCAGGTCGAGGTCATCGCCGCTGGGTTCGGCCGACGCCAGGGTCGAGATGTCGTTCATGATGCTAGCCACCGCAGCGTCGGCCGAAATGCTGTAGCACCCGGTGCACAAGCGAAGCTCACCTACATACTGCGCGATGTTCTCGTAGATGAAAGCTCGCTGAGCAGTCGTCACTCGATCTAGCGCCAGCGAATTGTCCCCCTCTAGTCCGGTGAGGTACCTCAGGTTGGTCGCATTGACGGTGTACATGTTGCGCTTGACTAGCTCACCGGCAAGGGACGCTGGCTGCCTGGTTACGTCCGAATCGATGTAACCAAGGGTGTCCAGCACACTCGTGGTCCGCGCCAACTCGGCCGAGTCAGCCGTCGCCCAGAGTCCCATCAACGGGAGATGTTTGGAGGCTCTTCACAGATGAGAGTGGAGTTGGGGTCTGAAGCCGCCTGCCTCGAGGAGCGATCTGAGTCTGTAGTGGGCGAGGTTGCGGAACCCGAGGGCGATACCGCGGAGGTGCTCGAGCCGGCCGTTGATGGCCTCCGTGGGGCCGTTACTGGTGCCGGGATGGTCGAAGAACGCCAAGATGTCGTCGCGGCGTTTGTGGAGAGTCCGGCCGAGCTGAGCCAGCTCGATCAGGGCCTTCGGGACACCTGCCTTGAGCGAGTTGATCACTCTCGTCAGCGCCCTGCGACCAGCGGTGCGGTCCTTGTCGCGGTACGCGGCGATGATGCTTTGGTAGACGCTCCAGGTGACTTCAACCTCGGCGTGATCCTCACTCGCGAACAGCGTATCGAGGCGTGTGTTTTGCCTGGTGGTGAGCAGGTTCACACCGGTGTGGAGGAGCCTGCGGGCTTTGTAGAGAGGGTCATTGCGGAGGCCTCGGCCGCCGGTGAGTTCCCGCTGGACTCGCTGCCGGGTCCGGTTCAGCTTGTCACCTGCCAAGGCGACCACATGGAACGGGTCCATCACTGTGGTCGCGTCTGGCACAGCCTCAGCCGTAGCGCTCTTGTATCCGGTGAAGCCGTCCATCGCGACGATCTCCACGGCCGCCCTGAACCCAAGGCTCTGGGCGTTGAGCCAGGATTTGAAGACCTGCTTCGAGCGGCCCTCGATTAAGTCCAGCAACCGGGCCGGGCCGGTCTTGTCCCTTGCCGGGGTCAAGTCGATGACAACGGTGACGTACTTGTCACCGCTGTGGGTGTGGCGCCAGCAGTGTTCGTCGACCCCGACAACCTTGACCCCCTCGAGCCTGTCGGGGAGATCGATCAGGACCTGCTGGCCCAGCTCGGTGACCGCGTCGTGGACGGTGCCCCACGCCGTCTGCAGCACCGCCGCGACAGCGCTGATCGAGCAATGGTCCAGCACCACCTCCCGCAGCGCCCACCACACCGCTGACCTGGTCAGTTTCGACCGAGGCTGCGCCACTGTCTTGAGCCGGTGGCGCCACACCTTGCCGCAGCCGCGGCAGCGATACCTCGGCGCCTGAACCTGTAGCTTCGTGGAGGACCTACCAACCGGCACATGGGTGAACCAACGAGTGAAGGTGTCGTGCCAGCCGCCCGTCGCGCCGCAGGCCGGGCAGGTGCTATCGGGCAGCACCGGTGCACAGTACAAGATCGTCTTGTCGGGCCACACCTGCTGCGCCTTCACCTGCAGACCCAGGACGTCGATCCGGGCAAAGGTGTTCACATCGGGCGCAGTGATCTTGGGAGTGGCAGGAGTCGGTGAGGTAACGTCAGACATGAGCCTTGTTCGTTGTGAGGAGTGGACTAGACACTCACATCCTCCCAGCGGCAAGGCTCCCTACGTCTTCACGCCCACCAAGCCCGGTCCCACTCTCAAATGGGAAGAGCCTGTTTGGAGAGGGCGTTCGTAACCGCCTCATTGGAGTCGTAGACACGATCGGGTGACGCACCGACCAGAGTCGCTTCAAGCACTGCTGTGACCTTCTCTGGATCCATTGCTTCATCAGCGACCTCTACGAAAGCCGAGGTCAGATTCGGGGCCGCAAGCTTGGCGAACCGAGGAATGTGCGCGCCCTTCGATCGGTACAGCCGTCGAAAGCGACGGGCAAGCTCACTCGGTGCACACGAAGTCAGCATGAAAGGGGAGTCGGAGTCACTGGCTGGCAAGGCAACGAGGTGGTCGTAGACCTGAACGTTCAAACACCGCTCGTCGGCAAGGAACTCTGGCCCTGCGGCCTTGAGCATCCTTCTCACCGCATCATCGTTGTCGAACTCGTACTCGAAGAGCGGCTGTCCCTTGGGATCCTCGACGACCAGAATCAGGTAGTTCAGCGCCTTCGCTGTCAACTCACCTGGATCCGTACGAACAGCGTAAATCGTGAAGAGGGAGTCAATGTATCCACGGGCGATCAGCGCGGCAGTGAACTTGTCGATACCCATCTCCGAAAGGTCACTCAGGGTGAACCCCTCAATTGTCTCGTCCGTTGCAGCCAGGTACAGGGATCTAGGGGGGCGCATCATGTCCTGCCAAGTCGCACGCGAGACCCAAGTCTTCCACTCGTTCAGGTTCTCAAGATCCCGAGTCTTGGCCTCGTTACGGGCCTCATCCCACGCGATCGCCCCGCCGGCTTCGCCCGCCATGATCGCCAAGTCATCAGGTCGGAGGTCGACGGTCAGGCGTGGTGCACCGATACGGACTCCAGCCTCCACTGCTCCCTTCCAGAATGCAACGTCGTCTGGAGCGCTGGGATCAAAGGCCCTTTGGCCGGAACGCTCGGTGGCCTGACCATTCAGCCGGTCCACCATCACACTCAGGGCCGCGCCCAGCCGCGCGCGGGCACCCTGGCCAGGAAGGGAACTGACACTCCTGACCCGGCTCTCAGCCTCGCTGAGTACTTCGAGTGCGGTTACCTTCAGATCATCGAAAGATTGCTGGAACCGGTTCAGCGGGCTTGATCCCGCAAGGATCCCATCGTAGTCGGACGGTCGCAAGGTCTTGTATGCCGCCATCGCGAACAGCCTCGAGCGGTCGAGCTCCTTGAGACCGGTTTCCCCTCGGACCACCCGCTCCAAGACCCGATACTCATTGACGATGCTCAGGATGAGCCTGTAGTCGGTGACAAACCGGGCCACAACTCTCAGAACTCCCTCTGCGGGTTTCTCCGGATCGTTTTGAAGCAGTTCACCGAACTGGCTGTGTGAGGTGCGGGGAGACACGAAGGGGACCATCGGCACGACGAGATCAAAGAGCTTGATTCTGCGAGCAGCTTCGGAATCAGCATCCCCCAGTGCCCCTCCGGCTCGATCGCCTTGGCGCTGGCCTCGGCGTCGGCCGGCTGAGCTCCTCCTCCCGTGCCGAAAACGCTGTCACGCACAGCGCACAGGAATCGGATGGGTTGCTGACTCTTCCTCTTGAGTTGTCCCGCATTGTTCAGGAGAGTGTTCAGTTCCCGCAGCATCTCGAAGATCTGCGGGTCCTTGAAGCGATCGAGGTCCTCGAAGATCACTAGACGGCAACCGGAGCTGTCAAAGAAGTACACGATCTCGTCAAGGTACTCGTCGAACCAGCTGCTGTTGTTTGTGAGGGTCAGGCTGCCAGGGCCATTGCCCGCCCTGAGCTCACTCCACGACAACCGGCTGCTCAGCCTCGTGCGATAGACCCCCCAGAGCAACGTTGCACCAAGTGCCCCAAGGGCAATCCTCCAGCCTGTCTGTACGGTGCCCCCGAACGAAATGGCCGCCATGACGGCAGCACCGACGAGGGCTGCGACAACGGACTGCCGGATCAAACGCCAGCGCTTCAGATGAGAGAGCCGGCGGTAGCGGGACAGAGGCATGTCCCCAGGAGATCTTGAGTACAGAAGTTGCTTGACGATCTCTTTCTGGATCAGGTTGTTCGTGTTCCCTTGACCCGAGTTCGTTAATGCGTCGGGGCGATCGCCCACGCGCTTCGGGTCCAGAGTCCCCAAGGAGATAACCGGCTCTTCGGACTTGAGCGTGGGGTCAGAGGCGTAGACCGCCGCCGATGAGGAGCATTCTGAGGCGGTAGTTGTCGGGGTTACGGAACCCTCTGGCGACGCGGCGGGCGAGTTCGATCAAGCCATTGATCGCTTCGGTGCCGCCGTTGTTGGCGCCGCCGGTGGTGAAGTAGCCCAGGAACGCGTCTCTCCATCGGTTGAGGGTGCGGCCCAGGCGGGCGATCTCCGGGATCGGACACGTCGGGAACGAGGCGAGGACCTTCTCCGCTACCCGACGCCCGTCAGCAGGACTCGACTGGTGATAGACCGAACGCAGGTGCTGGGCGCAGTGCCAGGCGACCTCGACTTCGACGTGACGGTCCTCGACGGTGAACGCCGCCTCGAGCCGGGTCTTCTGCCGGTCGGTGAGATGCTCCTTCCCGGCACGCAGGACGTTGCGGATCCGATACAGCGGATCATCTCTGCGGCCGCGGTGGCCGTGGATGTCTTGCTGGACCCGGCGGCGGACCTCATCAACGGCAGCCGTGGCGAGCTTGACGACGTGGAACGCGTCGAGCACCGCGACGGCGTCCTCCAACTGGTCGTCGATCGCATTCTTGTAACCGTGGAACGGGTCCAGCGTGGCGATCTCAACACCCTTGCGGAACACGTCGCCGCGGTCACGCAGCCACGACGTGTAGATCTCGCCGGAGCGGCCCGGGACCAGATCCAGGAGCCGGGCTCGGACTCGTCCGTCCTTGTCACGTGTCAGATCGACCATGCCGGTGAACTCCTTCGGGCCGCGGCCGCCGAGCTCGACGGGCTTGGTGGAGACGTGATGCCAGATGTGTTCGTCGACGCCCAGCGAGGTGACACCGGCGAACCGGGTCTCGTCGTCGGCGGCAGTCTCAAGGACCGGCTTGACGGCCCGCCACAGCGTCTTCCAGGTGCAGCCGAGCTGCCGAGCCAGACCCTGAACAGAGGCGTTCTCCCGCCGCATCTGCCCGATCGCCCACGACGTCGCGCGTCTGGTGAGCAGCGCTCTGGGTCGCGCCACGTCGGGGTCTTGTTCCATGAACGAGGTCACCGGACACGACGGTTCGGGACACAGCCAGCGTCGTTTCCGCCACCACAACCTCACCGGCGCCGTGAAACACGGCGCGTCGATCAACTCGACCCGCTGCCGGCCATGCGCATGCGCGATCACCCCGCAGGCGGGGCAACCCATCACCTGGTCGGCGCTGGACTCGACCTCAATCCTGAGCCCCGCCTCGTCGCGGGCGACGCCAACCACATGCAGCCCCGGCAACCCGACCAGAAGATCACAGCGCTGGCAGTAGCCGCCCGCGGCACGGCAGCAGGAAGTAGGATCGGGCATCGTCGAGGTCCTTGAAGATCAGGTGGTGTGGTAACCCCGATTCTTGAGGGCCTCGACCCCCTTCACCCCGCCGACACGCCCGCCATCCGATCCCCGCTCACCCCACGCTCAGGTCCGAAGAGCCAGATAACCGTCGGTTTCATGGTCTGGACGTGGCCCTCCTTGAGGAGCCCGTCGATGACGCTGCTCTTCCCCGTACCAAACTGGCCCGTGAGTGCAATGAGCCTGAGCGCCCCAGACTTGTCGGCCTCTAGCGACCGGGTCAGCGCACTTGTATAGAGCCCGTGCTGAGCCTCCCGATACCTCGGGGTCAAGTCCATGATCTGAAGAGTGGTGGTGAGGTCCAAGGTCATTGCATCTCCGTGACAAACGTCTCGAGCGGACAACGTCCATCCCGCAGGGCCCCCTCTCGAACGCCCACCCTCACCATAAGGGAGCCCACTGACAGAGCTTCCGGTCTGCGCCGACATCGCCCTCCATTCCTGTGCGCCAATAACTACCGTCCGATCCGCATACCCCCTACCTATGAAGTGCCACACACCTCTTGCATTGTCGGAACGGGGACTGTCAGCAAAACGGTGGATCTGGGACTGGCCTGACCGAAAGGAAGGGCTATGAGCCAGACCATCGAGATGATCGATCCTGTGACGGGAGAGATCATCGATCAGCAACAGATCGCCGAGCAGCTGCTTGCGCAGGCGAAGGAGCAGGGCGTCAGCCTCGTGGGGCCGGGAGGCCTGCTGGGCGGGCTGACGAAGACCGTGCTCGAGACCGCGCTCGAGGCGGAGATGACCGAGCATCTCGGCTATGAGAAGCACGCGTCATCGAACGGCGAGAACGCGCGCAACGGGACCCGGTCCAAGACCGTGCTCACCGAGGTCGGTGCCGTCGAGATCGACGTGCCGAGAGATCGTGACGGGTCGTTCCAGCCGAAGATCGTGCGCAAGCGGCAGCGGCGGTTGGACGGGATCGACGAGATTGTCCTGTCGCTGACCGCGCGCGGGCTGACGACTGGTGAGGTCGCGGCGCACTTCGACGACGTCTACGGGGCGAGTGTCAGCAAGGACACGATCTCGAAGATCACCGACAAGGTGATCGAGGAGATGACCGAGTGGCAGAACCGTCCACTGGACCGGGTCTACCCGGTGGTGTTCATCGACGCGATCGTGGTGAAGGTCCGGGACGGGCAGGTGCGCAACAAGCCGTTCTACGTCGCCGTCGGCGTCACCACGGCCGGGGAGCGCGACATCCTCGGGATCTGGGCCGGCGATGTCGGCGAGGGCGCGAAGTTCTGGCTGGGCGTGCTCACCGAGATCAAGAACCGCGGTGTCGAGGACGTGTGCATCGTGGTCTGCGACGGGCTGAAGGGCTTGCCGGAGTCGATCACCACGACGTGGGAGCTCGCGGTCGTGCAGACGTGCATTATCCACCTGATCCGCAACACGTTCCGCTTCGCGTCGCGCAAGTACTGGGACCAGATCGCCCGTGACCTGCGCCCTGTCTACACCGCGCCGACCGAAGCCGCCGCGAAGGCGAGGTTCGAGGAGTTCGCCGAGAAGTGGTGCACGATGTATCCCGCGATCCGCAAGCTCTGGGAGAACGCCTGGACGGAGTTCATCCCGTTCCTGGACTACGACGTCGAGATCCGCCGCATCATCTGCAGCACCAACGCGATCGAGTCCCTCAACGCCCGCTACCGCCGCGCGGTCAGGGCGCGTGGGCACTTCCCGAACGACGCCGCCGCGTTGAAGTGCCTCTACCTCGTGACTCGGTCGCTTGACCCCACCGGCAGGGGTCGGGCACGCTGGGTGACGAGGTGGAAGCCCGCACTCAACGCCTTCGCGATCACCTTCGAAGGCCGAATCAACTGAAATGCGCCAGACCAGATCCACCGTTAATCTGACACACCCCATCTGGGGGTGCTCCACAACTACCTCGCGTTGGCGCTCTGACGGCACCCCCAGTTCATGCAGGAGATTCAGGATCACTATCGCGGTCGTCACCTCGGTGAGCGCGTGCAGTTCCTCAACAGAGTGCTTGGGCGTCTGGCCCTCGTGCGCGAACGAGTTTCGAGCCCTTGTGGTCCGACCTGCCCAATTTTCTACGTCTGGCAAGAGCCTGTTGACTGCTTCCTGATCAATTCGGCTGGCCAGCGCCATCAGCCTGTCACGAAGAGTGGGTTCGTTTCGAAGTGCCGACTTGATCGCGGTGTGGTACTCGTCGGGCGCATGGTCTAGCAGCTTGTCGCGCACCCTCCGGAACTCATCCTCGGGAAAGGGCCTGCCTCCGAGGCCCAGGCTGCGGTGCAGCACCTCTGCCGCCCCGACCGCAGCCATGAGGTTGCTCTCCACATACTTCGCGGGTGCATAACGCAGCCCTAGGACCATATTCGTCGCCGCCCGAACGCGCGCGTGGACGTGACACCACCGCGGCACTACGTCCTCGAATGGAAGGCTGGCACAGGTGAAGAGCGCACTGTGTTGGTCCAAGGCACGGGCATCACTCCTAGCACGAACGGTCCCTCGATAGATGAGGTCTGCCGGCTGGCGCGACCGGGTGAGACCCTGGGTGGAGATGCCGTCTTCAGCTCGCCGCAACTGAACCCAGAGCAACCCCGAAGCTCTGTGGGTTGCGAGCGAGACCAAGTCCTGGATCTGGCTCACCACCTCCAAAGCTTTCTCTAGGGAGAAGGGCGACGCCGGCGTGACTCGAACGGACACAACATCCCAGAAGCCGCCAGCTTGCCTGCCCCTACTCCGCTCTAGGAACTTTGTCCCGAACGTGTGCCCCAAACGAAACTCTGTACCCTCAACTACCACCGCAGGAACCTCGACCGGCCCGGCCGAGACGCACCCAAGACTCTCGTCCTGCCTCCACGACATTTCAATTGCGCTTGATGCGCTCCACAGACCGAGGTCCTCCACCGAAAACTCGACGGACGAGAACACTTCTTCATCCCTGCCAGTGAGGTGGGCACCCATCACAGCGAAAACTGGTCTTGCGGTTTGGATGTCGGGGCTCTGGACTGGCCCGCCGAATGACCTCTTCGTTCCCATCGGAAGAACGTCAAGAAGGGTTACCTCACGACGCTCAGCAGCACCATGGATCACAGGCCAGGCTTCCACAAACTGGTCGTACGCAGTGAGACCGTTCGAGAGTTGCGACGTATTACGCTCTGGGAGGGAGCCGATCAAAGCCAGCGAAAGGCCAACATCTGGATCGTAACGAAGCGTGCCCGGGACTTTATCCTCAGGCTCGTCCGCCAACCACCAAAGACCTGACGTCTCGAAGGGTTCGTCGAGCTTCGTGAACATGGGCTCCTCACTAGCCTTCAGGCGGGTGCCAAATGCATCATGAGTCCCCAGCCGTGAGGCGTTGGAAGAACTGCTGGGCACGACGTCTCTCGACCTGGGGATCGGTCGTCTGAATGAACTCCGTGGCGTTGAACCCGTCCCCTCGCCTTCGGTTCTGAGGTGGCTCCAGCCCTTCGATCAACAAGGCTTCCATCGTGGCGACTAACATCTCGACGGCGAAGTTTCCCGTCGGCACGAAACCTAGACTTCCGTCGTCGGCAACAGCGCGCACCCCGAACCACGAGAATCGATCCCATCGGCCAGTGAGTCGGTCGCGAGTGTGGTCCCATAGGCGAGGACCCAGCCGCGGTTCGGTCGAGCGACCAACGTAGATGACTCTGTCTCCGGCATACAGGATGTAAACGCCCACCTGCTCCGCGAAGTTGATGGGTTGGGCGGCCTTAAGTTGGGCGCCGAGCAGAGCCTGTCCCCGTTGATCCCAGTCAACCTCGTCACGACGCCAAAACATGCCGAAGGCGTTGAGGAACCCGGTCTCTTCCACGTCGCCCCCAGAAGATGCTGTGGGCGGTGCTTCAGCACCCGTCGCTGGCTTTCCAGAATCGGGACGCATGGTCTGGGGCGGAAGCTCCGAGACCAGGGTGTAGACCCCTCGATCAACGCGCGCCAGTTCGCTCTGCATGTACATCGAGATCGTCGCCGCAACCGTCGCGGCGGGAGTAGCGCCTCCTTGCTGCCGTAGTCCGTTGTCAAGGATGCGCTGAGCGATCTCTGAGTAATGGAGGGGCTCCTTCGCATCCGCAAGCACCTTGATGATTGCGCGACGCCAAGGCATGTCTCTCATGAAGACGACTCTAGACGACTACAACAGCCGAAATGCTGCCTCTGGAAAGGGGTCAGCCGCCATCGTCAAATAGGTGCCGGCCCGATGTCTTCAGCGAGTGGCACCTCACGGGTTGAGGTTTCGGGACCTTAGCCAGATGAGTGGGTCGAGCCGGGATTTCCGCACGGTGATCTCGAGGTGGAGGTGTGCGCCTGAGACGTTGCCGGTGGCGCCGACGGCCCCGATGACCTCACCAGCGTGAACGGTCTGCCCAACCGTGACGAGGATGCGGGATTGGTGGGCGTAGAGGAGTTCTGTTCCGTCGGTGGTGGTGAGCACGGTTCTGAGACCGTAGGCGCCGGTGCGGGTGATGCGGGTGATGGTGCCGGCGGTGATGGCTTTGAGGGGTGTGCCGGTGGGGGCGGCGAAGTCGAGGCCGGTGTGGCTGGCGGCCCAGTAGGTCCCTTTCTGGCCGTAGCGCGCGGTGAGGCGGTAGGTGTCGAGCGGTAGCACGAACCGGCCGGTGGCCGGTGGGCTGGTGTTGCCGTGGACGGAGATGTGGACGTGGTCGAGGTGTGAGGCGCTGGGGTCGGGTCCGGTGTAGCAGGAGGCGGTGGTGCCGCATCGGCGCCAGCCTTCGTCGGTGCGGTTGGTGGACCAGAGGTGTTCGCGCCAGATGACGTAGGTCACTCCTAGACCTGTGGCGTTCGCCTTGGCCCATTCTGCGATCTCGGTGCCGAGGCTGATGCCTTGGGGGGTGTCCCTATGTTGCGTGTCAAGCCGCGAGGGACTGTTTCGAGGGTTCGGAGGCTCGGTAGGTTTCCTGGTTGCGGAGCATGGCGTAGAGGACGTCGCAGCGGCGTCGGGATAGGCAAATGAGGGCGGCGTTGTGCTTCTTGCCCTGGGCTCGTTTCCGGTCGTAGTAGGCCCGGCTGATGGGGTCGGATCGCAAGGCGGCGAACGAGGACAGGAACAGGGCGCGTTTGAGGTGCTTGTTGCCTGAGCGGGCTGGGAACTCGCCCCGGATGCTGGTGCCTGAGCGGCGGGTGACGGGTGCCAGGCCGGCGTAGGCGGCCAGGTGTCCGGCGGTCGGGAAGGCGGCGGCGTCTCCGACGTCGAGGAGGATCCGGGCTGCGGTCCTGACCCCGACGCCTGGCATCGAGGTCAGGACCGGGGCAAGAGGGTGCGCATCAACGACCTTCTCGATCTGGGCCGCGAGCTGGCTGCGCTGATCCAGCGTCTGCCGCAGGGTCGCCGCGAGCTGGGGCAGTACCTGTTCGGCCGCGGCAGTGCCGGCCACGACCACGCTCTGCTCACTCAAGGCCTTCCCGATCGCATCGGCGAAGGCCTGCGCGCCACGCGGGTTGGCTTTCGTGATAATTCGCAGCAACCTGGATGGGGTCGCCTTGCCGATGCCCTGGGGGCCGCCCAGGTGCTCGATGACCGCGAGCCCCGCCTTGGTGCTCAACTTGGGTCCGAGGACGCGTTCGAGTGCCGGATGGATCTGGGTGAGCAGGCCGCGGATCCGGTTCGTCAGGCGGGTTGCCTCGGCGGCGAGGTCCTCGTCGAACCCGACCAGCACCTTCAGCTCCGCAAGGGTTTCCTCGCCGAGGTCGACCCGGCGCAGGGTGTGGGGCATGGTCCGGGCGGCATCGGCGATGATGAACGCGTCGCGGGCGTCGGTCTTCGCGTTGCCCGGGTGGAGGTCAGCGATCCGGCGCATCGCCAGCCCGGGCAGGTAGGCAACCTGGATCCCCATCGACGAGGCGACCGCGATCGGCAAGGCTCCGATCGTGTTGGGCTGGTCGACCACGACCAGGACCCGGCCATGGGCCAGCAGGCTGGTGAACAACTCCTCGAGTCGGGCCTGGTCCTGCGGCAGTGGCTTGTCGGCGATCCTTCTTCCGGCAGCATCGAGCGCGCAGGCGTGGTGGGCCTGCTTGCCCACGTCGAGCCCGCACCAAACGTTGAAGCCGATGTCTTGTTCCATGACGAGCATCATCCTTTCATCGATGGTGACGGTCGTCGTGGGATGGTGAAGCGTCAGCTGCCGGCATCCACGTTACGAAGAGACCTCACAAGGGCCGTGTCCCTATCAGCGGTCACCCGACGCCACCAGACCCGGTGACAACACCCCCCGGATCATCAACGACAGGGGCAGTAAGTCATGCCGGGCCCGGCGACCGTCGCCCCATCAACTGGGGCTACCAACAAGGTAACGGGTGCGGTAGTTGGGGATCATGATGTCGACGGCGCGGCCGGTGCCGTGGTCGCGTGGGTCTCCGGGTCGGACGCCGAGGAGAGTGACTTGAGGCCAGCGGGCGTGGACGCATCGCATCACCCGCAGTGCGTCGGGGGTTTGCCCGGTTTCGGCGCGCAGCCCGGTGGGTGGGCAGTTGAGGGCTGGGTCGAGGGTGCCGCAGAGGATCCCGCCGGCTGGCTGGTTGGTGAAGCGGGCGACGAGGGTGCGGGCGAGGGGTTCGTGGCGGGCGTAGGCGTCGGGGTAGGCGCTGATCTGGACGGCTTGGGCTGCTTGGGCGACGGTGAGGGTTTCCCAGTGGTCGATGTTGACTAGCCCGGGGATGTGCCATCCGCTGCGGGTGGTGTGGCCGGTGAAGAAGGTGCGGGCTTGGTAGGTGTCGTCGGCGAGGATCCGTAGGTTCTCTGCTTGGGTGGCGCCGTCGGCGTACCACCCGACTAGTGAGCGTTGCTGGAACAGCCCAAAGTCGCCGTCTCGGTTGGGGCCGGCCATCGCGGCGGGGTTGGCGCCGAGGCTGGATTCCTGCATGGCTGTCGCGATCCCGACGATCGCGCCGTGGGGTCCGGTTCCGACCTCGAGGCTGACTTGGTAGATCAGCTGTGCCCGGGCCATCTGGGCGATGTCGAGCTGCACACCTTCCACGGCATCGCCGGTGAACGTTGTGTTGAGGCAGTGGGCGTTGAGGTCGTAGGTCTGGGCTTGGGGTGCGATGAGGGCGCCGCTGAACAGCACGATGATCCCGAGTGGTGCGAGCAGCAGGATCCCGGCGATGGCAGCGATGAGGGTCTTCATGTCTCAGGTGATTGCTTGGTTGGTGTCGGTGAGCGGGAGCTCGAGGTCTGGGTGGAGGGTGAGGTGGACTTTGTGGAGGCGGGGTCCGACGGCGACGAGGGCTCGGCCTTTGCTGCCCATGGCCCAGCCGGTGACGGTGTCGCGGGCGATGGGTCCTAGTTCGAGGAGTTGTTCGAGGTCGTCGGCGACTTCGGCGTCCTGACCGAAGAGGACTTTGATGTCGCCGAGGTGGAGGAGGTCTTGGGCGATCTGTTGGGCTTGGGAGCCGGTGTGGCCGGCGCCGAGGTAGTCGGAGGGTTTGTGGGCGTTGGCGATCTCGATGTCGCCGTGGGAGCGGGACAGGCGCAGGTCGGCGTCGAAGGAGGCCACTGCGCTGGTGCCCAGGCGCAGTTGTCGCCAGACTTCGTCGCGGACGTTGATGCGTCGCCTGCCGCCGGCTTGGCGCATGGCGGTTCCCCACGAGTTGAGGCACATCAGGGCCATGCCGATGGCGTCGTCGCCGAGGGGTTCGAGGCGCGACAGGGACAGGGATTGGATGGGGGCGGTCCAGTCGATGGTGATGGTGGTGGGGGCGTCGAAGATCCCGGCCATGGCCCCGGAGATGAGTTGGGCGACGGCGTCGCGGAGGAGGCGGGTGTCGCGCAGGAACTCTTCCCGGTTCGCGTAGCGGAGGTCGTCGATGAGGGTGGGGTCGGGGGATTGGAGGGCGTGCCAGATCTGGCCGATGACGATCGGGGCGAGTTGACGGGAGTCGGTGGTGGCGTGGGTGAGGTGCTTGAGGACGGTGGTGAGGATCTGTTCCTCGGTGGGGCCGACTGGAACCTTCTGGTGTCCGATGCTTTGTGAGCCGATGAGGGAGCGCAGCAGGACGACCCAGCGGCCGAAGATGATCGCTGTGCGGCGGCGGTGCTCGTCGGCGTCGAGGGTGTCCCAGTCGGCGGCCAGGGGTCCGGGGTCGAGCGGGTTGAGGCGGGCGGGCATGCCGGGGCCGATGGCCCAGGGTTCGACGCCGAAGTGGCGGCACATGACTTCGTACTCGTCTTTGGGGTCGCCGAGGATGAGGGCTTGGTAGCCGAACGCGAGCATGCGGTTGAGGAACGCTTTGACCCAGGCTGATTTCCCTCGTCCGGGTTTGCCGAAGATGAAGATGTTGGGGTTGGTCACGGGGATGGTGTCGTCGAGGACCCAGCCGTGGGGGTCGACGTAGAAGGTGGTGCCGTTGGCGACGTCGGTGCCCATCGCCGCCCCGGTCGGTGGGAGGGGGCTGGCGGTCAGGAGCGGCCACCAGATCCCCACCTGATCGGAGGTCATCCGGTACTGCTTGACGGGTGGCCGTGACGGCACCCACCCCGCCCCAGCCGTGGGCCGGCCGCGCCATGAGGGTGCCGTGGTGAACTCACGCCTCGTGGACTCTTTGGGGGTGGGGGTGCGGGTGGGGAGGGTGTGGCCGAAGTCGGATAGGAGGGTGGCGATGGTGCGGGCCATGTGGGTTCCTATCGGGTGGTTCGGGCCAGGCTGATGCCCAGGGGGATGGTGGCGGTGACGAAGGCGAGGTCTTGGCTCATGTCGAGGCGTTGGGGTGCCATGGAGCCGCGGCGGATGGCGGCGTCGAGGCGTCGGCCGAACTCGGCGATGGGGGCGGTGGCTGGCACGGTGGTGGAGCACACGGCGTAGGGGTGGGTCATCGCGGCACCCATCGCGAGTTGGGCTTCGGCTTGGTCGAGTTTGTGTTTGCGGTGGACGTCCTTGGCTCCGGTGCGGACCCCGAGCCGGTCGCGCAGTCCTTGGCCGAGGCTTTGCCCGAACTCGGCTTGGGCTGCTTTGCGGTCGGCCACGGTTTGTTTCTCGATGGGAAACACAACGGTGACGCAGCGCCGTTCAAACGGTTCGGAGGGGGCCAGGACGTGGCCCCAGATGCCCATGGTGGCGCCGCGTTCGGGGAGCTTCACGGTGGAGGTGACGGTGTGCCAGGCGTCGTGGGCGTAGTGCCGCACCGCTGCGGTGGCGTAGCTGGGTCCGGCATGGGCCCACGGCACGTGCGCGTTGACGTCGGGGTTGGTGGTGGCTTCGTGGGCAGCACCGGTGAGGGTGTCGCGGTCGCCGGGGGCGAAGCCGAGGCGGACGGCTTCGGCGAGTTCAGGGGAGGTGAGCCAGGTCACGGTGGTGGCTCCCATGGGACCGGTGAGGATGCTGCCGATCTCGGTGGCCAATGACCAGATGGTGTTGAGGCGTCCCTGCCGGGAGCCGCCCATGTGGCGTGCTTCGCGGGCGAGACGTGCCTCAGGGATGACCAGCGTGATGAACGTGTCGGTGCGGATCCCGGCTTGGGACCAGCGCAGGTGTTCGAGTTGGGTGGCGACGCTGGTGACGGGGGCGTCGGGGTCGATGTTGGCGCGCAACCACAGTTCTCGTTCGGTGCAGTCGTCGGGGGTGGCGCGCACCATCAGGTGGATCTCGTCGATCAGTTCGCCTCGGGCGGCGGCGTTGATGAGTTCGGTCAGGCCGGCGGTGTAGCGGTTGCAGGTCTGGTCGGTGGCCATCGCGACCCCGTCGTGGTGGATGCGCGCCGTGATCGCCCACGTCCGGGCGGCGGAGTTCTTGATGATCGCGACCCGGCGCTGGTCCCACCCGGTCGGTGGGCCGTCGAGGACCTCCACCCCGGCCAGCGCGCCGGGCATGTCCACCGCGTCCAGGTCACGCACCGCGCCGCGGGATGCTTTCGACCGGAACGTGAGCCACCCGGCGAGGCCGGCGGTGGCGAAGGCCGCGGCGGCGGCGAGCCAGCCGACCGCTGGGCGGCCACCCAGCGGCACCACCGTCAATGCGAGCACGAGCAGCCACACCGCGGCCCAGCCGAGGCTCGCCGCCCAGCGTTGCTGGCTGATCGCGATCCAGGTCGGGAACGTGGCCAGTGACAAGCCGACCAGCTGCGCCACGCTCAGGCCCCAGATCGCTCCCGCCTTCGGGAGGTGTAGGTGTCAAAGACTCTCGCCGCCATTGCGGTCCTCCGCTTCCTTCACTGGGATCGGCGTCTGGCGCCGGTTCGGTTGTTGTGTGGGTCGATCGGGTCGGCGTGACGGGGTCACGCGCACGTCACCAGCAGGGTCATAGGGGTAGGACTGGTCGCCAACGCCCATCGTCGAGTTCGAGTCCGCCACGACACCGGCGGCCATCGCCCCGGCCTTCTGGAACCCGTCCACCAGCCGCTTCGCTCCCAAGACCACCCCGGCAGCGACGACCCCGGCAGGGCCAGCTGCGCCAGCGGCACGAGCCGCTCCCCCACCGGCACCGACACCGCCGGCTGAAGCACCGGCTGCTGCAGGGGCGCCGGCGGTGGTTGGGGTGAGGCTGGAGGGGGTGATGCTGGCGCTGCGGGTGGTGGTGGCGGTCTCGGCGCCGGGGGTCAGGTGGGTCGCGGCCGCCTCAGAAATGGTGCGTGGCGCGGCGAGACCGGCGCGGAAGCTTGCGCCGCTGCTGGTGCCGGGGTCGACGAAGGCCAGCATCCTGAACAGCGCGACCGGGGACAGGGCGGCGACCAGGATCATCACGACGCTCGGCAACGCCAGTGCGATGGCTTCTTGGGCGGAATCCTCCAGCCCGAGTGCTACGCCGCTGGCGAGTTGGACTCCGGCGCCGAGCATCAAGGTCATCAGCAGGGGCGCGAACGCGGCGGCGTGGAACCAGCGAAACGCCTTCCAGAACCACGCCTCGAAGGGCTTGTACATCAGTCCGGCCGCCGCGAGGGGGGCGGTGGCGGAGATCACGATCAGGGACACGGCCCGGCCGAGCATCACCACCAGATGCGCCAAGGCGCCGAGCCACAGCAGCAGTCCCATCAGCAGGAGCACGGTGGCGGTGGACCCGGAGACGGTGGCTTCGCTCAGGTTGAGGGATTCGGGTTCCCACTGGGAGATGTCGGCGGTGCCGAGCAGGCTCCGGCGCAGTGCGGTGTTGAGGCCTGCCACAGCGGTGATCAGGGCGGCGCCGTAGACGTACCAGAGGCTGCACACGAGCAGGAACTTCACCGACCCGGTCACCACTGCCCCCAGTGAGGCGGCATCCCGGCGCAGCGCGGTGGAGATCAGCTGGACGATGAGCAGCACGATCGCCAACCCGAGCGCCAGCCACAAGGAGATGCCGTAGACCGACAGCAGTGAGGAGCTGCCTTCGGGGGCGAGGTTGGGGGTCAGGAACCAGTCCCCCAAGCCGAGGATGACGCGCATCAGCCACAGGCCGGCGTTCCACACCGTCAGGCAGATGCTGGTCCACGCGTCGACGAAGATCTTCCCGCCCGCCGAGGCGAGGTCCGCGAACATGTCCGAGATGCCATCCCACATGTCGGTCTCAGCCCTCCACCCAGGTCCGCCAACCGGCCTCGACCGCCAGCTCGGTGCCCGGCCACGTCGACGGTGCCGGTACCGGGTGAGATCCTGCTGCGATGACCCAGCGCCGGTCGATCCAGGTCATGCGTTCGCAATGCCCGTAGGCCATGCGGGCCTGATCGCGGTAGGTGTAGGTGAGCTGCGCCAGCACGCACACCACATGCCAGTCATCGCCGTCGGAGCCCTTGATCTGGGCAGCCATCGGTTCGACCTGCATCGTGGCCCCCGGTTCCAGGCCGTCGGTGAGGTGGCCGGCGCGCAGGAACTCCTGGATCAGGACCATCACCGGCCACACCTCACCGGAGGGATCCTCGAACCAGGCATCCTTCACCGCCCGGGCATGGGTCAGGTCCATGGACCCCAGCACCGACCACATGATGTCGCTGAGCTGACCGGCCGCACCCTCGGGGTACGGGGGTATCCCGTGGGTACCCCCTCCGCACCAGTCATGATTCCCTGGGGGATGGTGATGGTCGGCAGGGGCCCCAGCGCGGGCGTACCCCCACGGGCAGCCTCCCGGGAGACGGCGAGCATCGGCGCGGCCGCGATCTCGTCCCGCGTCGACACCTCCAGAACTGGGGGTACGTCCACAGAAGCAGCGGTGTCTGAGGGGGTAGGTGTGAGGGCGTAGTGGATGGCGAACCCGAGTCCGGTGATCATCACCAGCGTGACGGCCAGCACCGCAGCCAGGAGGGTGAGGTGGGCTCGGGTCTCCTTGGTTGTGGTCACCGTGCCACGCAGCCGTCGCCCAGGAACCCGGCCAGGATCCCGGGGATGACCAGGTAGAGGAGGGCGGCGCCGAGCACGACGAACACCCCGATGAGGCCGCCCTTGGAGACGTGGGGCATGGAGAAGACCTTTCCCAGGATCACGGCGGCGACCGCGGCCAGGACGCCGGCGGGGAACGCGATCCACACCAGTGCCCAGCTGAACCAACCCAGGAACTGATCCACCAACGTCTGGGCCCCTTCCGGGGCAACCGGGCACACCTTCCCCCGAGCACCATCCGGATCCGCCGACGGGACCAGCAGCAAGGTGGCGGCGGAGGTGAGCTTGAACAGGGCAAGAGAGAACATCATGGGGTTTCCTTCACTACGAGGGCCAAACCTGCAGCCGACTGCTGCAAGGAACGAGGGAGCGGATCGGGCGTCAACCCGGTCAACGCCAGACGGCGGCACTCCGGCAACAGCTGCACCACACCGGCAGCCAACGCAGCCCGAACACGCGGTCCAGCTGCACCCACGAGGTCACGTGGCAGCCGGCGCCCGGCACGTGTGATCACCGGCACCATCCGGGGTCCATCGATGACTTGCAGGCAGGCCTCCAGCCGGCGGATCGAGGGAACAGAGGCACCAGCCACCACAACCAGACACGCGACGTCATGCCCGAGGGCCGAGCCACTCCAAGCCCCGAGGTCGAGGACCGCCTCACCGGGGGTGCTGCCCGGGGCGTCGTCGGGATCGATGCGCCGGGCCAGCTCAAGCTCGCCGCGCACGCCGATACGCCACCCGTCCCGCTCCCCCAGCTCGTCGGTGGCCGCACCAGCCAAACCCGAAGCATGGGGAGGGGCGAACTCCAGAAGGCGCTTCACCTTCAGTGCCTCTGCCAGCGCGAGCGCGACCGTCGTGGTCCCCACACCACCCGAGACCCCCAGCACCCCAACCGCACCGACAGGGGTGCCGACTGTGGTGGGCTGTGGGACGGTGATGGTGTGGAGTCGGCGCTCCGCCTGAGAGGCGTACGCGGCGCGTAACTCTGCCAGCGACCACTGCGCCACGCTCATCGGTTCGACTCCAGCGCGGTGCGAAGCTCGTCAGGCGAGACATCCAGGAGCTGGTGGCGCGCTTCGATCGCGCATCGCAGTCGGGACACCCAGAACTCCAACTGGGCGCACGCCTCCACATCCGCCTTCGCGGCCGTGATCAACTGCTGCGTCTCATCGTCGGGCATGAGGTCCTCCTGGCTGTGTACACCCTCAGAACCCGCACCAACCCCACCGACAGCGGCGGGAGATCTAAGCAGCCGGCTGGGCCGCTGCGCGCAGATGCTTCAACGCCCTGATCGCACGCGACTGCACCTGATCTGCGGACTCCCCCGGTCCCGCCACCCGAAGGCATGCAGCCCGGGCAGTGATCCCCGCGCTGGCGCGAGCAGTCGCCCCCTCATCAGACGCCGACACCGCCAGCGCCACCAACAAGTCCAGATCCTCACGAGGCAAACCCGCCTCACTCAACGCCCACCAGTAGAGCTCGCTCGACTGCAACGCCTCCCGGTTCGAACGTCCAGCAGGGACCCGTTCGAGAGCTTCCGGAGACACGGCAGCACGTTCCCGCCACACCCGCTCCGACGCCTCACCCCAACCGAACTCCCGATCCAAAGCCCGCCCCACACGCCGTGCGATGCCCTGAGGGATCCAACCCCGAAGCGGCGCGTTCCAGGGGTACTGGACCACCTCACTCCAGAGATAGCCGGCCGCGACTTCCTCGAGGTGCCGAAAGTCGCGCGTGTTCCTCGACCGGATCGACACCACCGACTCACACGCCGGCAGCACCAACGACACCAACACTGCCGTCGCCGAGGTCCGCGACTCATCCACTAAAGTCAGCCGGCCAAGAGCCAGCAGAACCTCACGGTCCTCCTGCCACAAAGCCGTGCCACGCCACGATGCGACTTCTTGGGAACTGCTGAACTGGGCCAGTGACGGCTCGGGCCATGTCCACTCCGGCCACGACGCATCTGCCGTGTCCAGAAGGTGTTCGATGTTGAGGGCTGACCGAACGCTCATCGCGTTTCCTTTCACGAGGTTTGCCCAGAACCTCGCGAAACACCATCCCCACAGACCTACCCCCTGACCGCCTCTCCCGCGCTTCCCTGCAGGGGGTAACTGGCTTTGACTAGGGAAAACACACATACCCCCAAGAGTGGACAAGACCACGTCCATGACTCCGCCCCTGGTGGTCGCGGGAGCTCAAGGTGAGGCCGCTCGCACGGACAATCCCGAGACTGCCTTAGCTCCAGCTCCACAATGTGTCGCCGGTCGAAGGGATACAGGCAGAAGTCACCCGCCAACGCCAAGAGCGAGCCGAGCGTCGATTTCCCCGGCCGCAGGCCTTCATCTCCACAGACTGCTTCGGCCCAAGTTGGGTCCACTCCCAGAAAGGGTCAGTGGTCCCGGCCATGATTCAGGCATGGAGATCATCTACAACAGCGGTAACCAAGGCCCCGTATTCGCGCTGAAGGAGTCAGCTGAGCACGTCTGGCGGATCAACGAGGCACTGGAGAGCGCCAAGACGTGGGGCGAGCTGCGCCGGCTCCTCCCAGAGGAGGAGTGGTCCGAGGTGATTGAGATGTGGCCCGTCACAGACGATGAAGGCAACCCCGTGGTCGTCGACGGCAAGCCGCTGAGGGAGTTCGAAGAGGGCCAAGAAGACGACGAACCGTTCGAGGCCGACGACTTCCCCGGCGTAGCGGACGGCGACTACCCGACGTGGCTGCAGCAGGAGATGGAGGACTGGATGCCCGCCGAGATCGTCGACGAGTACGCCACCGTGCTGGAGACCCGCCTTAATGGGGAGGCGCTGATGTTCCGCGACGAGGACACCGAGTCCATTGCCGACGCCCTGCGGGCACTCGGGCACACGGTGACCTGGACGGACAGGGAGCTCGTCTGAGGTCGTGTGTCAGTGACGGGATGGCCCCCGCTCCTTGATGAGGGAGTCGGGGGCTCGTCGTTCATCGGGAGGGTCAGTCCATGGGCTTGACGTTGGTCTCGATGAACTCGATCTCGTCGTCGTCGAGGCCGTACTTGGCGTACAGCTGCTGGTCGATCTCGGGGATCGACTTCGACCAGTCGATCTCGGAAGCGTAGGTGAAGTCCTGGAGCGGAACGTGCTTCCAAGTGGCGGCCGGATTGTGCTGCGTGGCCTTGAGGACCCCAAGCATGGCTCGTGCGAACTTCGAGCTGATGTACTTCAGACAGGCTCGTGCCTCGTCCTCGGTGTCGAAAGACCCGATGGTGATGAAGGTCTGGGTGACTCCGATTCTGGGACCGAGAACAAGGGGCTTGTTCAATGCGATCCCGAAGAAGTCGGTCGTCGATCCCGAGCCGTTGGCCGCCGCCACGGCGACCTTGTACTTGTCGAAGCTGTCGGGGCCGGTGATGTAGTCGGAACGGATCCATCGAGCGACGCGCCGATTCTTGATGACCCCTCTGATCGCGACAAAGCCGCTCTCTGCTGGTCTGTCCTCCGAGTACAGGAAGGAGAACTGCTCGAAGGCGTTGGTGTTCACCAGTGCGGCGTTGCCTTCGGGGCGCAACGCCCGAGCCTCGGGGTGGTCCTCGTAGAGCTTCTCCGTGTAGCGGTACGAGCGTGAACTCGTGATCCCTGCACTCTCCAGCGGGAGCCCCCCGGTCTCCTGAACCTTTTGGAGGATCGTGCTCAGCTCAGGGTGCTTGGCAAACGAGCCGACAGGCCCGATCTGCTGTAGGGAGTCGCGGTAGGTGACCGCGATCCCACCCTTGATGGGGTCGGTGAGGCCGGGGAACAGCTTCTTGGAGTCGGACTCGTAGTGCGCCACGCTCAAGTGCGGATCGGCAAGCAACTTCTCGTTCCATGCCTTGGGCGTGAACCCCGCGTTGAACAGGAACCTGGCAGGCGTGATGAGCACTGCCTTGTCCGCCACCTCGTGCGCCGCGTCCATGAACAGGTGATACAAGGGCGTGGCACGCGTTCCCTCTCCCTGTGCCTCCTCTTGGTAGGGCGGGTTGCCGATGACGACGTCGAACTTCTTGGTCATGGTCATGCTCCTTCGGCCAGCATGTCATCGACAAGCTGCTGGCGTTCGTCGGGGGTCATCGTGGCGAGGTTCTCGAACCGGTAGTGCTTGGACTCCTCCATCCACTCCTTGCGCTCGACTACTCCGCCGGACACGGCCTCGATGGTGATGCGGTGCAGGATCTCGTTGTGGCTGAGCTCGAAGAGCTGCTTGGTGAGGATGTGCTTGAGCCGCTCGCTCTGATCGGGGATCTGGTCTGCGAGGCCGGCGTCGAGGCGGCGCACTAGCTCCATCAGGAATAGCCCGGCGGTCGAGAACAGGTCGGCGAACGTCTTGGTCGGGTCGTGGAATATGCCGGGGTTGGCGTCTTCGAGGATGTCGACCATCCGCTGGACGACTGCCTTCGGCGTGAACACCAGGGAGGTCTTCGGTTGCGGGATGTAGGCGAAGATGTCCTCGGTCAGGGACTCGTCGAAGTAGTCGGCGAGCTCCTCCTTCTTATTGAGGAATTCCTGCATCGACTGGTCGAAGACGGCCTCGTCAAAGAGCCCGGGTACCCGCACCGTCTGGCCTTCCTCGTCGATGACCTCCTGGCCGTCGCGCAGGAGGCGGAACTGCTCCTCGGTGATGCCGGTGATCTCCTGGAACACGTCGTCGGGGGTGAAGTCGTCGAAGTTGGACAGCCGGGTGTCCCTGGTGCCGTAGGCCATGAGGAACATGGGGATGGTGCGGGAGAAGCCGCGCAGGCGATCGCGCACCTCGTCCATCGACTTGTCGGCCCTCTTCTGGACCTTGCGGTGCTCCTCGCGGGTGACGATCTCGGGGACGAGCTGCTCCACGGCCTCGTTGGCGATGGCCTGGATCCTGGCGGCGAAGGCGGCCTTCTCCTCCTCGATCCTGGCCTCGACCGCGCTGCGGTCCGCCTCGGTGGCGGCTTCCTCGGCCTCGTGCTCCAGATGCTTGGTGGCGATGTTGTGCTCGACAAAGGCGCGCTCGACCTTGGCCTCGACGACCTTCTCGGTGCGCTCGGTGTCGCGCTTGGTCTGAGCCGCGGTGAGGTCGTAGGCCTCCTGCAGCTCCTTGCGCTTGTCGCTGGTGATGCTGGACACGGCACGCGCGACTTGGCGGGCAGCCTTGGCCGCCGGCGCGTCGGGAGAGGCCTTGGGCAGGTCCACGACGCGCCACACGGGCTTGCCCAGCTCGGCGATCTTAGGGTTGATGACCGTTGCGTGGTCGACCTGGACGTTGCCCTGGTGGTCGGTGACGGGGATGGGCTCGGGCAGTTCGATCGGGGCACCCTTGATCGCCTTGCCCTGCTTCGCCACGGGGAGCTTGTCGAGGATCTCCTTGACGTGCTCGGTGTAGCGGAAGATGCCCGAGATGTTGTCGAAGAGCAGGTTGGACATGAAGCCGCGGCGCACGACCTCGCGGGCCTTGAATACCTGCGGGAAGGTCAGCACCTGCGAGGCGTCGAGCTCGATCATCGTCCCGTCGGAGTCCTCGCCGAGGATCGGGAAGAAGTTGAGAAGGCGCCGGATGTTGTTCTGGCGGACGGACGGATTGCCCGACGGGTTGGGGTTCAGGTTGTTGGCGAAGGCGTCGAAGACCCGCAGGGTGCGCTCCGGCGCGAAGTCGAAGATGTAGGCGTTCTGCTTCTGGTAAACGCTGCCGCCGCGCTGGAAGGTGTGGGGGTTCTGGGCCCGAAACGCGGCCTGCATGTACTGCGCCGGGGAGTCGAGGGTGGCCAGCATGATCACGGCGGTCCACTCGGGCACGGTGACGCCGGTGGTCAGCTGCCCGACGGACAGGGTAATGGTCTTGCCGCCCCGGCCCTCGGCGTCGGCGATCGCTTCGCGGACCTTGTCGAGTGACTTACCGATCACGGCCGGGTCGTCCTCGTTGAGGCGGCCGTCGCCGGCCGCGAGCACCACTGTGTAGTCCTTGAAGACGGGGTGCACCCCCAGCAGCTTCTGGAGTGCCCTAGCCGCGTCGACCCGGTTGAGCAGCCAGAAGGAGTGGCGCACCTCGTCGCGCAGTTCCGGCGTGGAGAAGGGGTACTTCTCGTTGGTGGTGAGGGTGTCGAGGAAGCGGATGACGTCGGCCTCGTACTGGAAGTGGCCGTTGTCCTTGGTGGAGAAGAACTCGCTGAGCTTGAAGGTGTAGTCGACGTTCTCGCCGTCCTCCTCGATGGCGACGCCCTCGGCCAGGCGGTCGGTGATCATACGCGAGACCTGGTAGGTCAGCATGTTGAGGGTCGGCAGCGCCGCGTAGGGGTTGTCCTGGCTCTCGTCGTCCCAGTTCTGGCGCGCGGTCTGCTCGTCCTCGTAGGTCCAGTTGAAGATCTCCTCGGCGTCGAAGCGGCCCGAGGCGAGCGCCTTGAACGGGGTTCCCGACAGGTGCAGCGTGTAGTCGCGCTTGATCTGGTCGAAGGCGACGTCGGTCTTGGCGGTGTCCACGCCCTCGTGGGCCTCGTCGATGACCAGCAGGTCCCACTCGAAGTCCGCGATGTGCTTCAGCTTGGCGTGCTCGCCGCCGAAGTACTGGGACCCCTTGAGGTCCTGCAGCGAGACGAACTCGACGATACGCGGGTCAAGGTCCTCGTTCTCCATGGCGTGCTGGCGCCACTGGGCGCGCGTCATCGGGGAGCGATCGGCCAGCGAGGCGGACTCGGAGACGAACTTGAACGTGGTCTGGTGGCCGATGTAGCGGGTGAAGTCGTCGTACCAAGAGTTGGCGATCGCCGGGCGGTTGGTAACGATGAGCGCCTTCTTCACGCCCAGCTCGCGCATCAAGTGGTAGGTCGTCAAGGTCTTGCCGAAACGCGGCTTGGCGTTCCAGAGGACCTCCTTGGAGCTGCCAGTGAAGGCATCCAGGGCCTGGTCGACGGCGCGTCGCTGTTCGGGGCGCAGGTCGTAGTCGTCCTCGCCGCCGGCCTGCAGGTCGTCGAAGTTGCTGCCGATGAAGTCGTTGAAGTAGTCCAGCGAGGTCTTGGGCGCGTTGTCGAAGCGGTGCCACTCGGTCCTCTTCGGCTGGGTCTCGCGCTCGATCCTCTGCTGGCGCAGGAACTCGTGGAAGTGATGGTCGCGGAACCAGCCGCCGGACTCGGTGTTGAAGAACGCGCGCCGGGCCCACCGCTTTCGCTTCTGGATGTTGAACTGGCCGCCCTGCTGCGCGATGCGCTTGTCGGCCGTGCCCTGCTCGGTGTAGCCGATCTTCTCCCAACCGTCGTACTTGGGCATGTCCGGCGTGTCGTAGGAGTAGATCAGCGGGACGATCTCGCGGAAGGTGTCGATGCTGGGGCTAGCCATCATGCCTCTTCTCGTGGTGGACCTGGTCGACAGCGCACGGCACGAAGCCCCGCGGTTCGAGGACATTGAACAGCGAGTCCTCGCGGAGGCTGGCGAAGCGGAAAGGCTCGCGCAGGACGGTTCCGGCGACGTCGGGGTCGCGGTGCCACCACGAGAACTCCAGGTCCTCTCCTCGGTGGTCGAGTCCGGTGAGCGTGTTGCCCCGCAGGATGTTCGTCTTGATCAGGAAGGCGGCCGCCCGGTGGAGGTCGGTGCGCGGTCCGCAGCCGGTGCCGTTCGACCGGTGGAAGTCGACGAAGACCTTCAGCATGGCGGCCTTGGCGTCGGCGTGGTTGTCCTCCAGCAGCTCGATGCCGTAGATCGAGGCGAGCGCGAACAGCGACTCCTGAGGCCACAGCTCCGGCTGGATGCGCGCTTGGACGGCCTTGAGCTTCCGCTCCAGGATCGCCACGAGGAAGTTGCCGTCGCCGGCCGCGGGTTCGAGGAAGGTCTTGTCGATGAAGTCCGGCCCGAGCTCCAGGTCGTCGGCCACGATGTCGAGCATCCGGTCGACCATGTGGCGCGGAGTGAACACCTCACCGTACGCCCTCACCCGTTCACGGGACTTCACCAGCAGCTCCTCGACCAGCAGCGTCATGAGCGCGCCCCCACGGGCGCCTCAACAGACACCGTAGCGGGGCGCAGCGAGGGTCCCGCGCACATCGGCGCGATCACGCCCTGTCCCGACTTGCAGCTCACTCCCCCAGAGTATCAAGACTTGATACGCTGGAGCCATGGCAGTACACAGTGGCCGGGACGCTCGATGAGGCAGTTGCGCGCCGCGATGCAGCAGATCGGCGCAACCGTGCGCGAGGTTCGCGTGGAGCGTGGCATGACTCAGGACGGGTTGGCTGTCGCAGCAGGGGTGTCTCGCCCGACGGTGGCCAGGATCGAGACCGGGTACGGGGTGGCGATGCCGTCGCTGCAGGCCGTGGCGAAGGTGCTGAGGCTGAAGGTCAACGTCAGCGTGGAGCGCACGGATGCCTGAGCGGGAGGAGCTGAAGCCCATGGGTGGACGGAGCGTCGGCACTTGGCACGTGGACGACCCGAACTCGAAGGTCAACTGGCAGGTGGCGATGAGCGCTTGGGCGGAGGCGACCCTGCCGGAGCTGGAGCGGGTGGCGAGCGTGTACGAGGGTTTCATCACCTACACCGACCTCGCCGAGCGGCTGCAGGAGGTCACCGGGTACCGCACCCGCACGGTGCTGTCCTACTGGATCGGGAAGGTGCTCGACAAGGTGGTGATCCGCACGCTGACCGAGGACCTGCCTCCGCTCACCGCACTGGTCGTGCAGAAGGGAGACGGCCTAGTCGGGGACGGCTACTACAACCGCGAGCACCCGCCGGGCTCCATCGACGAGACGGAGGAGCTGAACGACGTCGCGGATGCGGACCGCCTGCTGTGCTACCGCGCCTACGGCGCCGACGTACCCGCCGACGCCCGGCCGCAGAGGACGGCGCTGCGCAAGGACAAGAGCGCCCCGCGACCCAGGCAGCCCGAGATGTCGCGCGCTCGCGTGTGCCCTTCATGCCGACTGGAGCTGCCACTGAGCGGGCAGTGTGACTCCTGCGACTGAGCGCACGCCCACGTACTTCCGTCATCGAAACCCGATGGCGACTCCACCTTCCTCCCCGGCACCGACGCCCTCGTCTTCTGTTCAGAGATGCTGCGCCCTCGTCCTAGTTGCCAGTGCGCTTGTCTCTGGTGGCAGCAACCTGCAACCTAAGCGCCAAGCCACTTGTGCCGGTTGGCGATCTCTAGTCCTCGCGGGGTGAAGTCCAGGACGGCGTCCTCGCCGAGTGCTTCGGCTACTGCGGTGCGCGCCATCTCGGAGTGGCCCGTCTCGACCATGATTGCGGCGAGGTCCAGCTTCGCGGTCTCAGAGTCGCGGTCGGCTTGCAGCGCAACGGTGGCCGCACGGCGGGCGGCCTCGTAGTCGCCAGCGTGCAAGTGGTGGGTCACGAGGATGTGGGCGACGTCACCGACGGCGCAGATCATGTGGTGATCGACGCGGTCGCCTTCGAAGAGCCAGGTCCACCCAGCTGGCCGCAGCTGGTCGAAGGGCCTACCTTGTACCAGCTCTAGCGCGGTCTCCAGGTCGTCGATCCCGTCGGCGCCCTTGGCCACGGCACGGGTACGCAGTCGCCTGAAGAGGTCTGCGTCGATGAGTAGGTCCTGTACGACGTACACCCCGATGCCGCGGGTGTGTGCTTCGGGCGAGGCTTTGGCGTCTGGGATATGTGGCTCGCTCGTACGCGGGTTGGTGCCGAGCCACTGCCGCAGGTTCGAGATGGCGGTGCGAGCTCGCGGAACGGTAAGGCCAAAGGCGTCTGCAAGCTGATCTCCGGTGACGCCATTGGGGTGGAGAGCAAGATAGGCGAGCGCTTCGGTGTAGTAGGCCTTCTGCTTGGCAATTGGCTTGCCGTAGCAGCGGGCCTTCACTGGCCCCAAGAGGGACAGGCGGGGGTATGGGCACTTGTCGGAGAACCACATTCGCACGTCTTCGTCGAGGCTGGGATCCCGGTCGGCCAACACGTTTGCGTCGGAGCTCTTCACGCGCGCTGCCACGACATTGAGGTCTTCCGAAGTGGTTGCTGTTTCGGCGAGGTACTCCTCGTCACCCTCCGGGAGAAGCCCCGGGTGTGCGGTGCCATCTGTGCGGAGCGCGCGGTGGTGTTCGAGGAGGTTGCCGGTGACGTCGGTCAGCTCGTCGGCAGCGGGTGGGGGTTCGTCATCGCGGGTGGTGGTCTTCAGAAGGATTGCGCACCCAGCGGCTTCGTCTTCGGTGAGGCCAACGGCGGTCAGTTCGAGGCCCAGTCCGCTGACACGGCCAGAGGCGGTCACCATGAGCGTTGCTTCATCGGCGGACTCGCTGACGAGTGCGATGCCAGTTCGGCGCGGTTGTGCTGCGATGAGTTCGGCGAGATCCGTGTTGGAGTGGGGGTTGAGAGCGACACCTGCTCCCCAGATCTCGTCCTCGGCCAGCGTCGCGCGACCCAGCCGTGCGGTAGCGCCGCCGCGGTCGGCGCGGTTCTGGTTTCGCCTCGCCAGCTCCAGCACCTCGGTGTCGGTGGCGTCGAGGCGGTCGGGTGCCATAGCCATAGCGTCGGCGGCCGGGCCGTGGCAGGCGACGCGGATCCCTTCTGACCAGGGATTGACAGCCAGTTCGGCGGCGAGGTAGCGGGCGAAGTCAGCGCGCATGACCGCGTCACCACCCACGGTGATGTGTCCCAGGTTCTCAAGGTTGATGAGAATGACCCGGTCGGACGTGTCGGTGCCGATCGTGACCAGCAAGGGGTACGCGCAGGGGGCGTCTGAATCCCCTGGCGCGATCTGGTCAGCGGGAGTGGCGGTGGGGAGCGTCCATCCTTCGGTTCCGGGTTCCCACGGTGGGGGTAGCTGGTCATTCGTGGTGAGGGTGATGGTTCCGTCGGTTGCGACGGCGACTGTGATGATGTCGACGGTTCCGTGGAGTCGTCGGAGGACGGCGTCGAGGCGGTGAACCAGACGGGTGGAGAGCCCGGCAGCGACGTGGGCTGTCATCTCGATTGGCGCAGTGTGTCGGCTGGGTTCTGCGATTGTTCGTCCGGGGCGGCGGGTGCGGAACTGTTCGCGTCGACGGCGGGCCAGAAGTGCGGCCACACCTGCCCCGAGGAAGGAGCCAGCGCCCAGGAGCCCGGCCACCTGCCAGGCGAAGATCGGGGCGGCCTCGGTGTCGTCATCGGTGCTGACGCCGGCGGCGGGGATCTGCGCTGGGACGGATGTTGGGGTTGCCGATGGCACCGCGCTTGGGGGCAGTGCCGCCTCTGGATTGCTGACCTCGTGTGTGGGTTCGGGCGTGGCAGCCACAGCATCGGCTGTCGTTGGAGTGAAGGCTTCGGCTGGGGCCGTGGCCTGTTCTTGGGATTGTGTGGCAGGGGGTGTGGGGAGTTTGAGGGTCCAGCCGACGTCGATGGCGTCTGGGTCTTCCAGGGCGTAGCCCGTGGGTTGCTCGATGCCACGGTTCAGCTCGTAGAGTTCGGGCCACTTGAGAGGGTCGTCGAGGTGTTCCTCGGCCAACGACCAGAGGGTGTCACCCTTCTCCACAGTCACTGTGGGGGCGACCGACTGCGGGGTGGATTGTGCGGGGTTGGTCGTTGCGGGCGCGGTGGCGGCCGGGATGTCGGGGTTGGTGACAATGATCGGTGGGGCGGCGGCGGAGGGTGTTGCGGCGGTGCCTGCGGCCAAGGTGCCGATGGCGGCCATGACGAGGAGTCGGATGGCTGGTTGGGCGAGTGAGCCGCCGGGCAGGGTGGGCGCTTTGACGCCGCGGAGTGCGCTGATGGTTTCGGTGAGGATGATGGCGGTGAGCCACAGCCAGAGTGCCCAGGCTGCGACCCAGATGATCACGAGAAGGAGTCGTCCGTTGTCGGGGCTGAGGAGCAGGGTGCTGAGTTGGTCCCAGGGTGGGAGGAAGCCGGGGAGTTGTCCCAGCTGCAACAGCAGCCACGGTGCGCCGATCACGATGGCGGCCATGAGGAGGGTGGCTGCGATCCGTTGGAGGAGTCTCATTGCTGTGTGCCTCCTAGAACCGAGGTGACGGTGGCGGATCCGGTCTCGTTCAGCGCCAGGGCGTCGATCCCGATGATCGACAGGAACTGGGTGCTGTACCTACCGGTCACGGTGACGGTGACCGTGTCCCCACCACGGACATTGGTGCTTCCGCTGTACGGGGAGCCAGCCACGTAGGCGTTCGCGGCCCGGATGGCTCCGTTCACGTCGGGCCGTGCCCGACCGGAGTCCATGGTCAAGTGTTGTCCTCCAGCGCGGGCGGCTTCGGCCGCGACGCCTCTGGCGTCCTGAGAGGCTGCGGCGTGACCGGCGAAATCCACGCCGAGCCCGACGATGACGATGAACGCCACCATCGCCACGGCCACCCACACCGACACCATGCCCCGCTCACCGTGGGGCTTCGTGAATGCTTCCTGGGCGTTCATCGTCGGGTCCTGTACGTGTCGACAGGTGACGTCTTGGTGGCGGACAGCGTCTTTGAGGTGGGCAAGCCGGGAAGACCGATTCCGAAGTCGACTTCGCAGGTCACCGTGACAGACACATTGGCAGGGGTCCCCAGTGGTGCGCGGAGGCCGCTCGCGTCGACGGCGACGTTGGAGGAACGGCAGTTGACGCCGGACTCAGCCAGGGACGACCCGGCTACGGTTCGAGCAGCCCCGGTCGCAGCGCCAGGGACGCGCTCGATCGATGCCGCTCTAGCTGCCTGCGACGCGGCCGATGACACGGCCAGATTCGCTAGGGCTTGATTGGCGAGCACGACCAGCAGCCCGACAACAAGGAGCAGCACCGGAATGATGATCGCGGTCTCGACCGCAATCATCATCCCCCGCTGATCCTTCGCACGCACGATCAGCCTCCGTTGACATTGACGACTTGCACCTCAGCGATGCGCAGCGTGCCAGACGTGTCCAGCGCCAGCGTCAGGACGCCGCTCTCTCCGATACCGGCCCAATCGACCACCCAGTGCGAGGTCGCGGTGACGGGGTACTTCCCATCCTTCGTGTAAAGGTGGCCACAGTCAGGGGAAGCCTCGTTGTGGGTCCAGATGCTCTGCCACGGAGTCCCCGCAGCACACTCGACCTGATTCCCGTCGCCCATGTCCCACACAACCCTGTCCACGCGGGCCGTGGCCGTGACGGTGAAACCGCGCTCGGACACCGACCGAGTAATCGGGCCCCACGTTGAGTCCGATCGAGCATCGGCCCACAACCAGACGTTCCACCCGACGTACCCCAGATCAGCAGGGGATCGCTCTGCCAGCTTCGGAAAGGTACCCATCCGGATCGGTTGCAGCTGCATCCGAGCCACCGCACGACGCGCAAGCTCCTCAGGGTCCGGGGGCTCAGGCAAGTCCGCAGCAGCAACCCATGCGTCCCATCCAGTGTTCCAACCGTTCTCAGTACCAATGCGGCACTCCACGATCGTCCCGCTGGTGTTGCCCTTCCACACTTCATCCGTGAAGGGGGGCTGCGTGGCCTTGATTCTGGCGTAGCACTGCAGATCTGGCCGCCAGGAGACACCAAACTGGAAGCAAGGCAGAGGGGCGCCGCTGGCGGTGAGGCATCCCGAGGCGCCCGAGTCAGACTGACCGCGAGCGCGGCGTGTGGGTGCATTTGCTTGGCCCTTGCCTCCGCCCGTCTCTACACGCACCACGACCGTGTGCTCGCTGATGAAGGCGCCGCCATCGGTGTCTGCCAGGGCCGCGCTCGGAGCCACTACGACCGCCAAGACTCCAGCAAGCAGAGAGCCTAGGACTCGCATGATTCGACCGTTCCGCTCTGGCCTCCAGCAAGCCTCCATTGATCCCCAACTTGGACAATGTCGACCAGAATCCTCCGCTTCTCGAAATCGAGATCCATCCGTCGCAAGCCCCTCACCTCGCCCGATCTGAGCCCGCCTAACGCCACGGTGGCCAGCATGGCGACATGGTGTGGCTCGGCGGCCTCCAGATAGCGGCGTACGTCACCTAGGTCGAAGACGTGACGCTGCTCCATTGGCTTGGTCTTGCGCGGGATGCTCACGCCAGTGGCGGGGTTCTTCTCGATCCATCCCCAGTGACTAGCCTTGGTCAGCAGTTCGTTGAACAGTGCCAACGTCGATCGGTCACGCCGCCGCTCGGCGCCAAGCGGACCCTTGCGCCACTGCCAGACCTCATCGTGAGTGATGGTCTTGATATTGCGCTCAGCCCCCCAGTGGGGGACGATCCGGAGACGCCAATCCTGCTCGTAAGCCGTCTTCGTTGAGAGAGCCAGAGGGCGGGGGCGCTGCGTCAGGAATCGTTCGTAGACTTCCTGAAGGGTGAGGAGTTGGGGTCGTCTTGCTTCTACTTCCTCAGGCGAGAGCCACTCCCCACGCTCGATAGCGATCTGCTGGAGTCGCAACCAGTGTTCGGCGTCGCCCTTGTGGGTGAAGGTGATGGGTGCTGCAACTCTCCGAGCCGAGTCGTGGGGGTGTACGAACGAGGCACGATAGCGCTGGCTGGGCAATCGCTTGACTGATCCGAATCGTCTCATGACGTGAGTAACCCGGGCAGAATCCGGCTACGGCGTTCCACGAACGTTCCATGAAACGGTCCTTTGGTGTCCCTTTGAGGGCACTCAAGTCCAATGTGAAACAAGCAAACTCCCTAGTCAAAGGCGTTTGACTAGGGACTTCTGCTGTGGAGCATAGGGGACTCGAACCCCTAACTTCCACCTTGCAAAGGTGGCACTCTACCAATTGAGTTAATGCCCCGAGACTTGGACGAGTATAGGGCAGGAGCGTCCCTTGGCCACAACCGCGGCCGGCGGCGCACTTGCGCGCGGCGCCGCGTCGGCGACGACGGTGGATATAGTGGCCTAGAACGTTCCCGGGAATTCCCGGGACTCCAGGAAACGAGGTCCCATGGCAGCGCGACCCAAGGTGCCGACCATCCTCGACATCGCTGCCGAGGCCGGCGTGTCCAAGTCGGCCGTCTCCCGCGCTCTCCGCGGCCAGGGAGAGGTCAGCCCGGCCACCCGCGAGAAGGTCGAGGCCGCCGCCCGCAGGCTCGGCTACGTTGCCAACGCCATGGCGCAGGCCCTCGTCACCTCGCGCACCATGAACATCGGCGTCGTCCTTCGCGACGTCACCCGCCCCTACTACGCCTGGCTGATCAACGGCATGCAGCAGGAGGCGGAGGGGCGCGGCTACCGGGTCGTCACCATGACGAGCGCGGGCGAACTCGAGGTCGAGGACGCACGCCGGGCGCTGGCCACCCTTGTCTCGTTGCAGGTCGACGGCCTCGTGCTCGCGTCGGCCCGACTCCCGTCCGAGGACGTCGTCCCCTTCGTCGGCAGGATGCCCATCGTCGTGGCCGGCCGACGCGAGATCGGCGCGGGCATCACCTCCGTCTTCTGCGACGACGCCGACGGCGGACGCTCGCTCGCCGACCACCTGCTCGACCTGGGCCATCGCGACATCGCCGTCCTGCTGGTCGACCGCGACTACTCGCTGAGCCAACACGCACGCACGGCTGCGATGGTCGAGCGGATCGAGGCGGCAGGCGCGACCGCACACGTCTGGCCCGTCCCCGACGACAACCACACCCTCGACGCCCTCACCGAGAGGTTCGACGGGTCGGGCGTCACGGCGCTGATGTGCCCCACCGACACGGCCGCCCTTGACGCGCTCGAGTTCCTCCGCCGCGCCGACATCGCCGTCCCGGAGGCATGCAGCGTCACCGGCTTCGATGGCCTCGGCCAGATCGCCAACCCCTACATCGGGCTGACGACGTTCCGCCAGCCCGCCGCGGAGATCGGCCGCTCCGCCGTCGAACTGCTGATCGACAAGATCGAGCGCGGCAGGGCGCAGGACCGGCTCGTCGAACTGCGCGGCGAGATGGTCCTGGGTCGCACGTCAGGGCCGCCCCCCGCCTGAGGTACAGGGGGGGAACTCCCAGGCGAGGGACGACCGGTCTATCAGGAGAGGCGCCAACTGCGCATGATCTCCCAGCTCATCGACTTCCAGTAGTCGCAGGTCCACGCGGGCGCGTGCAGGCGGTAGGCCGTGACGGTGTCGCCGCGGAATGTCGACGGGCCGCAGAACCCCGCCCCGACCAGGAAGTCGTGCACCTCCTCGCGGAGGGCGTCCTCCCCCTCGAGTTCGCGCCCCGCGAGCGTCAGGTGCGGGCGGTACCGCTCGGGGAATCGCGGCGCCGGAGCGGGGCGTCCCAGTCGCCGTCGGGGTAGACGCGGAGCGGCGCGACCGCGTTCATGAGCGTCCCCGCGAGGTCCGTGAACGACGAGGACTCCCCGCTTCCGAGTTCGTATCCGATTCCGTCGCCGGGACGCTTCACGATGCCGCCGTTGACGACGGTGATGGCGGGCGCGCCCGCGAGCGCGGCGTCGAGTTCGTCCAGGAAGCCCTCCTCCGAGACGGAGGGGTCGAGCGCGATCGATCCCACCAGCGTCACGTGGGGCGGGTAGCTGCCCGCCTCCCGCAGCCCGAATTGGCGCTTGAGGACGTCGAACGCCTCCGCGACCAGCCTGCCGAACTCCGGGGAGGGCCTGAGGTAGACGCCGTACCTGGTCAGGTCGACGCTCTGCACCGTCATGCGGCCTCGTCCGGGAGCAGCCAGGCGCGCTCGGCGTCGACGACGACCTGCACCAGGTCGTCGGCGTTCGCGCCGCGGTGGTCCGCGGAGTCGGACACGAGTAGGATCCCCGCCTCGGTCTCGACCTCGTAGTCGATGCGGTTGCCGACGAAGCTGGCCGAGACGACCTTGCCGACGTCGGCCCCGATTGCGGCACCCTCCGGTGCCCGGCGCAGCGAGATGCCCTCCGGGCGCGCGAGCAGCACCGACGGCGACGTGTCGCTGACCGCGGGGTGGGAGGCGACGGAGTGCGCCATGCCGAGCACGCGCACGTCTGCCCGTCCGTCGACGACGTCGTGGACGTGGACGTCGATGAAGTTCGCGGTGCCGATGAAGTCGGCCACGAAGCGGGTCTCCGGTCGCCGGTAGACGTTCTCGGGCGAGTCGACCTGGTGCACCTTCCCGCCCGACATGACGACGATCCGGTCGGACATCGTCATGGCCTCCTCCTGGTCGTGGGTGACGAAGATGCTGGTGATGCCCAGTTGCTGTTGAAGCTTGCGGATCTGGAGCCGCATCTGGCCACGCAGCTTCGCGTCGAGGTTCGACAGCGGCTCGTCGAACAGCAGGACCTTCGGCCGCATCACGAGGGCGCGGGCCAGCGCGACCCTCTGCTGCTGGCCGCCCGAGAGTTGGTGCGGGGCCCGCCTGTCCAAGGACTGCAGCCCCATGGTCTCGACGACCGAGTCGACCTCCCGGTTGATCTCGGCCTTGGACAGCTTCTTCAGCTTCAGCCCGTAGGCGATGTTGTCGCGCACCGACAGGTGCGGGAACAGCGCGTACGACTGGAACACCATCGACATGGGTCGGCGGTTGGGGGGCAGCGAGCCGAGGTCGGCGCCGTCGAGGGTGATCCGCCCGTCGGAGAGGGTCTCGAAGCCTGCGATCATCCGTAGCGTCGTCGTCTTCCCGCAGCCGGACGGGCCGAGCAGCGAGACGAACTCGCCCGGGTGGATGTCGAGGCTGAAGCCGTCGACGGCGGGCGGGGCGTCGGCGGTTCCGGGGTAGCGCTTGCTGACGTTGCTCAACTGCACGCGACCGACGGCGGGGCTGACCTCATCCATGGAGGCGACCTTTCTGGACTGCTTGGTGATGGTGGGCGCTTCAGACACGGGGAGCCACCCTTCCCCAGCGCCGCAGCGCCAGCTCGAGCAGCCCCATGAAGGCGAGCACGAGCGCGATCAGCAGCGTGCAGTAGGCGAACGCGTTGCCGAAGCGTCCCGTGTCGACCTCGTCCAACAACTGCGCCGAGACGATGTGGGTCTCAGGGGTGGTGATGAAGATGATCGGGGTCAGTGCGGTCATCGATCTGGCGATCGCGTAGCTGACCCCGGCCAGCAGCGCGGGCCGCAGCAGCGGGAGCGTCGTCTTCCAGAAGGTGGTGATGGAGTCGGCTCCGAGCGACGTCGACGCCTCCTCGATCGCGGGATGGATCTGGGAGATGGCCGCGATCGACGACCGTTGCCCGGCGGGCAGCGCGAACACGATGTAGACGAGCAGGATGGCGGCTGCTCCGCCGAGGATGCCGTTGCCGCCGGCAAGGGCGGGAACCTTCAGCCCGAGCAGGTAGTAAGGGACGGAGAAGGCGACGGCGTATCCGAGGCCGAGCACGATGCCAGGCACCGCGACGCCGAGCATGCCGACGAAGTCGACCACTCCGCCGACCCGGCGGCCGAGTTTCCGGACGACAAGCCAGGCCACGATGGTGCCCAGCAGCCCGCTGATGGGGGCGGCGATGATGGCGAGCACTGTCGTGTCGAGGAAGGCGCCGGGCGCGCGTCCGGTGAGGATCTGGGCGTAGTGGTCGAGCGTGAACGAGTTGTTGACGCCGATGATCTTGATGAAGCCGCCGACGATGACGGTGGCGAAGATCGCAACGCTCAGCAGGCTCACGAGGCCGACGACGATAAGGATCGGCACCCGCAGCGCCGGGCTGGTGATCAGGGCGGGCGCCTGCGACGGCTTGCCCGTGACCGACACGACGCTGCGCTTGGAGACCCAGTAGTGCTGCAGCACGAACACGACGAGGGCCGGCACCAGCAGCACCAGGGAGTAGGCGGCAGCCTTCACGATCGAGAAGTCGCCCGTGATGGCGTAGTAGACGTTGCTGGCGACCACGGTGTAGTTGCCGCCGATGACCAGCGGGTTGGCGAGGTCAGAGATCGCCTCGACGAAGAGAAAGAGGAACGAGCCCGCGATGCCGGGGAAGATCATGGGAAGCGTCACGGTGCGGAAGGCGTATAAGCCGCCCGCCCCGAGATTGGCGGCGGCCTCCTCCATCGCGGAGTCGACGTTGAGGAGCATCGCCCGGATCGTCAGGTAGGCGATCGGGGAGAACGACAGCGACATGACAAGGACGAGACCAGGGAGCCCGTAGACGTCGATGGGCACCTCGAAGATGCCCTTCGAGATCACGCCGTTACGGCCGAACAGCACGATGACGGCGGTGGCGACGGCGAACGGTGGAGCGACGACCGGCAGCAGCGCGATGAAGTGCACGAGCCTGCGGCCCCGGAACTGGAGGCGGACCTGGGCGAACGCGAAGCAGAGCCCGATCGTGGTGCCGATCACGCCGGTCAGCAGCCCAAGCAGCAGGGTGTTGCCCAGCATGCGGCGGTTGGCCGGCTCCGTGAACGTCGAGGCGATGACGGCGAGCCCTTGCGGAACCGTGCCCGTGACGAGCAGTTGCGCGATGGGCCACACCACGATGACCGCAAGCACCGCCGCAACGCAGATGAAGATCAGCAGCGAGGGTCGGTCGATCCGCACCCGCGGCGAGCGCCTGGCGCGGGGCCGACCCGACGTCGGGGCCTCGACGGCGGAGGTGAGCAGAGTGGACATGGGAGCTGTTCCTCGGGCGTCAGGCCTTGGGCGCGGGGGCGATCTGCTGCGTGAACGCGTCGATCATCGTCTGCCGCTGGTCCGCGGCCTCGCGCTTGTCCCAGGGGACGAGGTTCAGCTCGGTGATGTCGGTGGCGCCTTCGCGGATGGTGGCATCCGGGTTGACGGGCAGGGCGTAGGTGGGGATGTCGCCGTAGGCGTTCTGCCAGTCGGTGGTCAGGATCCAGTCGTAGAACTTCTTGGCGTTCTCCGGGTTCTTGGCCCCCTTGACGACGCTGACCGCGCCGACCTCGTAGCCTGCTCCCTCCTCCGGGTAGCTGACGGTGAGTTCGTAGCCCTGGGCTGCGAGCCGTTCGCAGTCGGCGACCAGCGAGATGCTGGTGGCGAGCTCGCCCCGTCCGACCATCTCGCCCGCCGTCGTCGAGGCGTTGCCGTACTGGAGGACGTTCTGGTTGAGCTTGGTGAAGTAGTCGATCGTCTTTGCCTCGTCCTTGCCGTCGATGACGTACTTGGCGTACATGGCCATGTAGCCGGCGCCGACGGAGGCGGGGTGCGGCATGCCGACGTGGCCCTTCAGCTTGGGGTCGAGCAGGTCGTCCCACGAGGTGGGGACCTCGAGGCCGAGGGCGGCGAGCTGCTCTTCGCTGGAGCAGAAGCCGAGCGCCCCGGTGTAGAAGCCCGACCAGATGCCGTCCTTGTCGGTGTTCTGTTCGTCGAGGTTGGAGGCGTTCCCGGAGACGTAGTTCTCGATCAGTCCCTGGTCGGCCGCGACGAGGTGGTTCTCCGCCTGGCCGCCGGCCCACACGTCGAACTCGGGAGCATCCTTCGACGCCGAGAGGCGCGCGATGGCGGCGCCAGCCCCCATCGACACGTAGTTGGCCTCGATGCCGGTGGCCTCCTGGAACTGCTTGATCATGGCCTCGCAGTAGTCCTCCACCTGGCTGCAGGCGACCGACACCTTTCCGCCGCCTGCACTCTCGGAGCCGCCGCCTCCTCCCGCGACCTGCGGGTCGGCGGCCGGGGTGCAGGCGCTCAAGGCGATGCCGATGGCCAGAAGCGGGATCAGGGTCTTCGTTGACGTGTTCATGATGCTTCCTTCATGGGGTTCGTGGGTGTGGATCGTGGCGTGGTGGTCGAATCTGTCGGGATCAGGCGGTAGCCCTCACCTCGGGCGCTCTGGATGGTGAGCCCTTCGTCGAGCTTGCGGCGGAGCCGGTGGACGGCGCTCTTGAGCCGGTGCCGCTCGCCGCGAGCCACGTACGACCCCCAGGCCGCGCGGCAGAGCTCGCGGTGTCCGACGACGTCGCCGCCCGCCTCGGTGAGCGTCGCCAGGATCGCCGTCTCCGCGCGGTTGAGCGGGACCCGTTCGGGGCGGACTCTACGGGCATGGGCGTCCATCACCCGAGCTCCCGGAGGAACGCGCGCGAGTCGTCGTCCGAAACCCAGAGGTGCGCCTTCCAGCCTGCCCGGCTTGCGGCCGCGACGTTGTGTTCGCGGTCGTCGATGAAGGCGATGGAGCCGCCGTCGACGCCGAGCGCGTCGGTGACGGCCGCGTAGATCGCCTCGTCCGGCTTTGCCATCCGCAGCTCGGACGAGAAGAACCAGTGCTCGACGTGCGGTGCCCAGTCGGAGTTGCGGGCCGCGGCGGCCATCGGCAGGGGCGCGTTGGAGAGGACGGCGACCGTCCTGTCCTCAGCTGCCACCTCCAGCAGGTGGGCGGCGGCGGGCCGCACGGTGGTCCAGGCGTTGCTGTCGATCCCGGAGAGTCGCTCGATGAGGTCGTCGGAGATCTCGACCCCGAGTCGCCGTGCGATGCCGCCCCAGTACGGGGCGCATTCGGCGCCCCTGTCGTAGTCGTCACGCTCGGCCCAGTACTCGGCGCGGACCTCGTCGGCTGGGCGCCCGAGAGCACGGGCCAACTCCTCGAAGAGTCCAGGCGCCTCGGAGAGCACCTCGCCGATGTCGAAGACCACCACGGTTGGGGAGTGAGCCTGCATGGATACCCTCTCGGATCCTGGACTGGTTCGGGAACGTTCCCGGTAGGGATGACGGTAGCAGCAGTCTTCAGGCATGGCAATAGCCTCTCGGCATATCTGGGACGAGGATCGTTGCGCCGCGATGAGGTACATTCGGTTGACGGGAACGTTCCCGATTTTGGAGGCCACGATGCCGGATCTTGCACTTCTCGCCGATCTCTCGGTGCGCACCGTCAGCGCCGTGCTGCTCGGCGCTCTGATCGGGTTCGAGCGACAGTGGCGCCTCAGAACCGCGGGCATCCGCACCAACGCCCTGGTCGCCGGGGGAGCCGCGCTGTTCGTCATCGTCGGCGCCGTGGACTGGAACACCACAGGAACCGTCGACAGCACCCGGGTCGCCGCGCAGGTAGTCTCCGGCATCGGATTCCTAGGCGCAGGCGTGATCCTGCGCGACGGGGCCAACATCCGTGGACTCACGACCGCGGCGACGCTCTGGTGCGCGGCGGCGGTCGGCTCGCTCGCAGGCGCGGGGATGGTGTGGTTCGCCGCCGTCGGCAGCCTGGCGATCCTCGCGACCAACACCCTGCTTCGCCCCATCAGCCGGTTCATCAACCGTCGACTCCAGGACGACGTCGTCGACGCGATGGACGAGACCGACTACGTGCTGGAGGTGATCACCTCGGAGAAGAGCGAGCAGCGGGTGCGCGCCCTCGTCGTCCAGACGGTGGACCTGCACGAGTACACCCTGCGAGCGCTGGATTCCCGCCAACTCAAGCACGACCGGACGCGCCTGATGGCAAGCGTCGGCTCACACACCGGGGACCCGAACGGACTTCAGTACGCCGTCCAGCGCCTGATGCTCGACCCGAAGGTCACCTCCGCCAGATGGTGGGAGAGCGAACCCGAGGACTGAGGGCAAGGGCAGTCGCGGTCAGATCTTCTCGAACTGGAAGTAATCGACGTTGAAGTTCGACTGCCCCGCTGCGACGCGGAAGGTGAAGGTCACCTGACCGGCGTTGAGAGGGACGCCGCCCGAGACGTCCTGCAGCAGGAACGCTTCGTGCTGTGTCGTGTTCTGCGCCCTCACATACGCCGTCGTCAACCCGGGGAACTCCAGCCGGAACGAGCCGGCGTCCGCGTACTTCGACGACGTCCTCGCCTTGACCCGGTAGGTTCCGGACGAGGGGATGGCCACGGTGTACTTCACCCACTCACCGCCCCTGATGTAGCAGAGATGGATGGCGCCCTGGGTGTCGCACACGTCGACGCCCTGGCCCGGTTTGCCCTTGCCGCCCAGGTCGGCCGGTTCGACGTCGTGGTAGGCAACTCCCTCGGCGCCGCCCGTGAAGTTCCTCGCGGCCACCCGGACTCCCCGGCGGGAAGCCCGACGTTGGTCGTCGACCCGGTGCGGATCCAGTGCTGCAGTTCCGACGGCAGGTCGGTCTGGATCATGCTGGCTCCGAGCCCCTTCACCCGGGCCCAGCCGAGGGCGGGATCGCGCAACGACCCCTCGTCGGTGTTCGACCCGGCCAGGCCCCTCCACATGGTGTTGACCCAGACGCGCGCGCCTCGGTTGCGCAGCGCGTCGATGCTGTCCCGTGAGGCGATCGCGTCGTTGTCGCCGGTGTAGATCACCTCGTAGCAGTGCGGCGCCGGCTGCATGGTGAGCGCCTCCTGGTAGTTGGTCGCACGCACGATGTGGCAGTAGAGCGCCTCGGGGTGGGCGTCGCGGAACTGCTTGACCTCGCCTGCGGACCGGTCGCTCTTGAACACGATCTGCCGTTGCATCCCCTTGGCGGAGGCGGCGGCCCAGACGGCCTCGCGCTGGTTCCAGCCCTCCTTGTCGACGTTGATCAGGATCTTGTCCTTCGCCGCGTTCAACGCGTCGTCGAACGAGGGCACCTTCGCGTTGGTCAGCGGCGCCTGGGAGCCTCCCCTGAGGGTACGCAGTTGCATGCCTCGCAGCTCGTCGAGGGTGAACGAGGTGGTCAGACCGGTCCTGGCTGTCGTGCGGTTGACGGACGAGTCGTGCATCACGACCAGCCTGTTGTCGCGGGTGACCTGCAGGTCGATTTCGTTGATGGGGACCCCGAGAGTCGCGGCCCGGCTGATGGCGGTCAGCGAGTTCTCGGACGAGTCACGCCAGGCGCCCAGATGCGCGACGGCCATCATGGGGGCCGAAGCGGAGTGGTCGAGCAACTGGTTGCGGTACTCCTCGGCCTTCGTCATGCCTGAGGCGGCGGGAGGTGCTGCGAGTGAGGTGGAGGCGACGCAGGCCAGCGCCGCGGCGACGGCGATCAGCCTGATCCGGCCTCTTCTGGTGCGGTTCGGCATCGTTGACGTCCTTTCATCGGGATGGTCGGAGAACGTCAGTATGTGTCGCCGGGACGCGAAACGGGAAGGTTCCCGGCCGATCGGTTACCAAGGAGTCGCCTGGATCGCCGCGTGAAGACGCGAGGCGTTCGCGATGCGGTGGCGGCGATGATTCGGGAGCCCGCCCGGTGATCGCCTGTTGTCGCGGGCGGGGGGCCGGAGCCCAGTTGCCGGGCTCGGGACTGGACCCTGCCGGTTGGGTCGGGGCGCTCCTCGAGGTGGATTTCTCACTTCCGGGTCGAAGTTATCCACAGATTCGCATGGGCGTTCGATTTTGTCGGTGGGGACACGTAGCTTTGGTTCATGGAGCAGAATCGGGGGCTGACAAGCGGCGAGAGCCTCGTCGCGCAACTCGAGGACGTGCTCCAACGGCTCTGCCATCCCTCGGTCGAGTGGCCTGTGGACGCCCATGCACAGCTTGACGTGATCGACCGGATCCGTCGTTCCGAGGCGCGGTTGAGGTCCCACTCGGCCGTACTGATCGCCGACGCCGACCGGCGCAAGGTCGCCGATCGCGCGGTGGGCACGTCGATGACGTCGTGGCTCACCAGCCAGCACAATGCGACCAGTCGCGAGGCGGCCCGCCAGGTCCTTGCCGGGCGCGAACTCAACGCCCGGCCCACCGTCAGGTCGGCGGCCCTCGCCGGGGATGTCTCCCCCGAGCAGGCCCGCAAGATCACCAGCGTGCTCGACTCGCTCCCTGCGACGCTCTCGGCGGAGCAGCAGGAGCGCGCGACCGACATCATGGTGAGCCTTGCGAGGACGACCAATGCCGACAGGCTCGGCACCATGGCCCAGGCGGTACTCGACGCGGTCGCGCCCGAGGACGATGAGCGCAGCGCCGCGGAGCGCGAGGTCGCCCGGCTCGACCTTCAACGTCGTCGTGCCTATCGGAACCGGTCCTTCACCTTCCGCACCGAGGACGGCTCCCTGCTGTTCCGCGGTTCGCTCCCGCTGCTCGAGGGCGAGGCCCTGGTGCGCCTGCTCGAGTCGTACCGCGCGTCGGAGCGCACCAGCGGGGCGGACCGTCTCGATCCGCTCGCGCCCGTGGTGACCTCCGCGCACCGTTACGCCGATGCCCTGATCCGGCTGGTCAGCGAACACCAGCGGGGCCGGGTCGCTCCTGCGGTGTCCGGCGATCGCCCTCGGGTCGTGGTCGTGATGCGCGAGGAGGCGCTCCGCGATCTGGCGGAGCAGTCGGGCCTTCTCGGCCGCGGCGACCGCGTCGCGCCAGGCGATCTTCGCCGGTTGTGCTGCGACGCCGACCTCGTGCCTGCCGTTCTCGGGTCATCCTCGGAGGTGCTCGACGTCGGGCGGGAGGTCCGGCTCGTGACGCCGGTGATCCGCAAGGCGCTCGCCCTGAGGGACCTCGGCTGCGCATTCCCCGGCTGCGACAAGCCGGATGAGCAGTGCGAGGCCCACCACATCACGCCTTGGTGGCGGGAGGGAAGAACAGCTCTGGACAACTTGGTTCTGCTCTGCGGACACCACCATGCGCTGGTCGAGCCCGAGCGCTTCTTCCCCGTCGAATCGGGTCCGCCCACCGGTCGCCCGGTGGCCCCGGATAGATGGGAGGTTCGGCTGAACGAGCGCGGGCTCCCGGAGTTCCTCCCCCGTCACGTCTCGACCCGACACGCACCGCTAGAAGTAAGGGGGCACGACTTGGCACATCCGCCGCCTGAACCGCGGTCGGCCGATACTGGTCGCCATGAGTTCGTCGCACTTCAACCGGGGGTTGCTCGGCCACGACATGGTCGTCATGCAGCAGATCACCGCGTTCATGGCCAACGACTTCGAGTTGCTGAGCGCCGACGGTTCGGTGATCGGGCGACTCGCGGGCACCGACTCCGACGGCAGCCGGTTCCTCGCGGGCCCGCGGAAGTTCGAACTGCGCGAGCCGGACGGCACCCCGCTGCTGATCATCGACGACGTGCCGGACTTCGGCCTCGACACCTTCGAATTGAGGACGCCCGACGGCGGCTACGCCGCAACCCTGACCAAGCAGCTCACCTTCTTCCGCAACCGGGTGTCGATCAAGGCCGCCGACGGCAGCACCCTCGACCTCGAGGGCGAGATCTTCGACTACACCTTCGAGATCGTCGACCAGGGCGCCGTCGTGGCCACCATCTCCCGCGAGTGGGCTGGCATCTCGCGCAGCCTGCTCGGGCACAGCCGCTACGTCGTCTCGTTCGACCCCACCGTCGCAACCGACCGCAGGCTGCTGATCCTCGGCGCCGTCGTCGCGCTCGACCTGATCAGAATGAAGCAGCGCAGGGCCTGACCACCCGGGTCATAGCCGGGCGACAAGCACCCCGTAGCCGGGCACCTCCACCGAGCCCTCCAGCGGCTCGCCGGTGAACGCGTCGACGACCTCGCGCTGCAACACGACGGCGCCAGCCTGGGGCAGGTAGTTCAGCACGAACAGCCATCTGTCACCCTCGGCACCCGCACGGACGGCGACCTCCATCGACGGCGGTGCCGCGACCACATCGCCCAAGGGCGAGGCGACGCCGCAGGTCTCCAGCAGTCGGACGACCATGTCCTCCGAGAAGCAGGCGCCCAGGTAGTAGACGGCGCCCTCCCCCACCCGACGTCGGGTCAGGGCGACGCCGCCCGCGTAGTGGTCTGCGGTGAACCGCGCCAGGACCTCGGTCGTGTCGTCGGCGGGTTCCAGCACCTCGTTGAACACGGGTGCGGGCAGAAGGTCGCCGTCGCAGTCGAGCGTCATGTCAGCGTGGGCCCGGTCGACCAGGGTGTAGTCTGCCACCCGCACGCCCGCCCACTCGTCGACGAGGCCAGGCATCGGCCGCATCGGGCAGCGCCCCGACTCATCCTTGTAGCCCGTCCGCGCGCCGAAGATCAGCGTGCCGCCCGTCTCGACGTATCCGCGCAGCAGGTCGGACGCCTCGGCCGTCATGATCGCCGGGTGCGGGTAGACGAGCAGGTCGTAGCGCGCCAGGGTCTCGGCGGTCGCCGATCCCAGGTAGACGAAGTCGCACGGCGTGTGCGACCGCTGGGTCGCACGGAACCAGGCGTCCTCGCTCTGCCGCGCCACCCTGCCGTGCCACACGTCCAGGGACGCGTCGAACTCGTTGTCGTAGTCCTTGACGACGGCGACCTTCGCCTCGGAGACGGCGCCGCGCAGATCGGCCAGCGCCTCCCATTCGCGCGCGAACGAGGCGACCTCGTCCAGCCTGCGGTTAGGGGTGTTGGCGTAGTCGTTCAGCCCGTGCCAGTAGATCTCGAGCCCCATCGGGCTGGTCCGCCACCGGAAGTAGGAGATCAGGTCAGCGCCGTGCGCGACCGACTGCAGACTCCACAGCCGCAACTGCCCCGGCTTCGGCATCGGCGCCTCCATCCGGTTGGTCCAGCCGTGCGCGCCGCCCTGCTGTTCCATGATCCCGAAGGTCGCCGAGATCGCCCGCGTCCATGCCAGGTTCCAACTCCAGGCCCTGTCCAGCATGTCGTCGGGTGTGGCCGAGCGGCCGACGTCGAAGGCGAAGTTGGGATAGGAGTCGAAGGTGATGAAGTCGAGGCCCGCGGCCATCAGGGCGTCGTAGTCGAGGTTGGGGAACAGTCCGTTGGTGGTGATCCACACGTCATCAGCGAGGTGATGGCGCAGGATCTCGACCTGGCGCCTGGTGAACTCGACGGCGCTGCGGGAGAAGAACCGCTTCTCCTCCAACTCGAGGTGCGGGTTGATGGACCCGTGCAGGCCCTTGCCCGCGAGCCGGACCTGGTCCCAGTGGCTATAGGTGCGACTCCAGAAGGTGGTGCCGAGCGCCTCGTTCAGCCGTTCGAGCGTCCCGAACTTGTCCCTCAGGTACCCACGGAAGGCCGCGTGGTCGCCGTCGGAGAAGAACTCGGCGATCTCGCAGTTGAGTTCGTTGTCGATCTGCCAGCCGACGATGGCCGGGTGCGACCCGTAGTGCCGCGCGACCTCCTCGACGATCCGGTCGCAGAACCGCAGGTACTCTTCCGAGTTGTAGGAGTAGTTGCGTCGCGGCCCGTCGAACGGGTGCCCCTCGCGGTCGCGGTTCAGGATCCCCGGATGGTCGTGCTGCATCCACACCGGAGGGGTCGCGGTCGGCGTGCAGAAGATCACGCGCAGGCCGTGGCGCTCGCAGATCGCCAGGAAGTCATCGAACCAGCCCACCCGGAACTCGCCGTCGCGTGGCTCGAGCAGCGACCAGGCGAACTCGGCGACCCGGACGGTGTCCAGCCCGAGTTCGCGCATCCGGACGACGTCGTCCTCCCACAGTGACCGGTCCCAATGCTCGGGGTAGTAGGCAACACCCAATCCGCGGTACGCATCCATGCGCTCAGCCTATTGACGCAAGCAGCGGCGCGAGCAGCAACCCGACCGCAAAGGACGCGCAGTTGGCGATCAGCGCGACAAGGAGCGCGACCGTCGGCCCCGACATCCGGGCGAGGCGCCACAGCAGGAGACCCTCGACGACTACGATCCCCACCTCGGCGACCAGCAGCAAGCCCAGCGACGGCGGGTCGAGCAGCCACAGCAACGGATGCGTCGCCTGCAGCGCGAACGCGACGGCCACCAACCGCCCGACGCGCACCGACGCGTCCCGCTTGGCGAGGGCGACGACCACCGGGACCTCCACCGCGCAGGTGAGCAGAAAGGCGATCAGCCAGGCCAGCATCGCCCGAGACTATCGCCCAACTCCGCCGCCGCGCCCGCCCCCGAAACTAGGATCGCCCCATGTTGCTGCTCGACGTCGCCCCACAGCCCCTGCTTCCCGGCGGGACGACCACCATCGTGATCGTCGTCATCGTGGTCGTGGTGCTGGCCATCGCCGCCTGGATCCTCATCAACAAGCGGCGCCCGCCGCGTGCCTGACGGCCGGAGCCTCGCCGCTCCTGCCGTCGGCCTGCTGATCGCCGCCACGGCCCTGGCGGCGCTGGCCGTCGCGCAACCCCACGCCCTCGCCGCGTTCAGCGTCGTCGCGCTCGGACCGCTGCACGTGCTGCTCGCGCTGCGCTACCTGACGGGTCGCACGTTGCCGATCCTCGACGGGCCGATCGGGCGGACGCTCCTCGTGCTCGTCGCCGCCATGGTCCTGATCCGGGCGATCACGGTCGCCTCGCCCTACCTCGGGCACCACCTCGAACTGCTGGCCGGCGCGGCGCTCGTCGGCTTCGCCGCGTGGGTCGGGCTCCGCGGCACCCTGCGCTACGTCGCGCTCGGCGTCGTGGCCGCGGTCACCGCCCTGTCGTTTGTGGAACTGCCCTGGTACTGGCACTTCCTCACGCACGGCCACAACGTGGTGCCGCTGATCTTCCTGTGGGACTGGACGAGGAGGTTCCGGCCGATCGCGCGGCTGGGCTTCGTGGTCGCGAACCTGCTCTGGGTCGCGGCGATTCCCCTGCTGCTGCTGTTCGGCCCGCTCGGCGGCCTCGTCAATCCGGACCCACCTGCCGCCGTCGGACGCATCGCCGACCCGGCCTTCCTGGTGGCGGCCGCCTCTCCCCCGGGCGCCGACGCGTCCATGGGGCTGCGGTTCCTCGCGGTGTTCGCGTTCCTGCAGGGGATGCACTACGTGCTGTGGATGCTGTTCTTCCAGGTCGCCGGGCGACGCGAGGTCGGCCGGCTTGGACGCAGCGTCCCGGCCGCCGTCGGCTGGCGGTTCTGGCTGATCGCGGCGCTGACCTCGCTCGCCATCTGGGCCACCTACGCCATCGGCTACAACGATGGAAGGGCCGTCTACGGCGTGCTCGGCGCCCTCAACGTCGCGTTGGAGCAGCCGATCGCCGTGTGGCTGTTGCTCGGCGCGCTCCCCTCGAGACTGACGACGGCGCCGATCGCGACCCTCAGGGCCTCCTGAGACGGCGAAACCGCCGCCCCCGAGGGGACGGCGGTTCGACGCGGTGGGGTCAGTGGACCTCGCCTGCCACGATGTCGGGGGCCTCCATGCGCACCGCGGATGCGGCGGCGTCGTTGGCCTCCTGCTGGGCCGCCAGTTCCGCGGCGATCCGCTCGCGGTAGTTGGCCTTCTCCTTGTCGGTGGTCTCCTTGTCCCAGCCGAGCGCGGCCGCCGCGATGTCGGCGATCTCGTCGACCTCGGAGCCGCCCCGGTCGGGGGCCTCGGAGTTGAGGCGCACGCGGGCGATGAAGATGTCCTCCAGGTGGAGGGCGCCCTCGACGGTGCACGCGCGGTGGACCTCGGCGCGGATGAATTGCGGGGCGGTCGCGAGCGGACGCGCGAGCGTCGGGTCCTCGTCGATCGCGGCGAGCAGTTCGGGAAGCTCGGAGCCGTAGCGGCGCACGAGGTGGTGCATCCGGTCGGCGTCGAAGCCGTACTTCTTGCCCCAGCGCTCGGCCTGGTTGACCGAGGCCTCGAAGCCGTCGGCGCCGAGCAGCGGCAGGTCGAACGTGACCGACGGGCGGGCCTTGGCCTCTGCGGCACCCAGCGCGAAGTCGACGGCGTCCTCGGCCATCACGCGGTAGGTGGTGAGCTTGCCGCCCGCGATGGCGACCATGCCGGGGATGACCTCGGTGACGGTGTGCTCGCGGGAGACCTTCGTCGACTTCGACTCGTCGAGCACCTTCGGCTGGAGCAGCGGACGGAGACCCGCGTAGGTGCCGATGATGTCGTCGCGGGTCAGCGGGGTGTCGAGCACCTCGTTGGCGTGCGCGAGCACGTAGTCGATGTCGGCCGACGTCGGGACGGGGTGCTCCAGCTGCTCGTGCCACGCGGTGTCGGTGGTGCCGATCACCCAGTAGTGCTGCCACGGGATGATGAAGAGCACGGACTTCTCGGTGCGCAGGAACAGACCGGTCTGGGCCTTGAGGCGCTCGCGCGGGATGACGATGTGGATGCCCTTGGACGCCAGCACCTTGAGGCCGCCGCTGCCGCCCGCCATGTCCTGGGTCTGCTCGGTCCACACGCCGGTGGCGTTGATGATCCGCTTGGCCTTGATGGTGAGCTTCTCGCCGGTCTCGAGGTCCTCGGCCTCGACGCCGCTCGCGTGTCCGCGGGCGTCCTTGAGGATGCCGGTGACCTTCACGCGGCTGGCGGCCTGGGCGCCGTACTTGAGCGCGGTGCGCACCAGGGTGATGACGAGGCGGGCATCGTCGACGCGGGCGTCGTAGAACTCGATGGCGCCGCAGAGCGCGGAGGGCTTGATCTCGGGGAAGCGGCGCAGCGCGCCCTTCTTGGAGAGGTGGTGCTGGATCGGGACGGTCTTCTTGCCGCCCGCACCGATCACGGCGAGCGCGTCGTACATGCCGACGCCGACGGCCGAGTAGGCGCGCTCGATGACGGGGGTCTTCAGCGGCCACAGGAACGGCTGCGCCTCCACCAGGTGGGGTGCGATCACGGTCAGGAGGCGGCCGCGCTCCTTGAGCGCCTCAGCCACCAGCTTGAAGTCGAGGTTGTAGAGGTAGCGCAGTCCGCCATGGACAAGGCGCGAGGATCGCGACGACGTGCCGGAAGCCCAGTCCTGGGCCTCGATGATCGCCGTGCTCAGCCCACGCGAGGCCGCGTCGAGTGCGATGCCCGCACCCGTGACGCCACCTCCGATCACCAGCACATCGAAGGTTTCCTCTGTCATGGCCCGCAGCGAGTCTGTGCGCTGTTGCGGTGTCAGGACGGTCGTCGTCATGAATGCTCCTTTGCTCGTACGCCAACATTCCCCCCTCTGCACGTTCTGCGCAACCCGTCTGCACGTTCGTGCAGGGGTCAGTTGGGCGGGTCGTATGGGGGTGCACGGCAACGTCGCGATCCCGCTCCCAAGTGCGGTGCCCCGCGCCTAGAGTTGGCATCGGTCCACCAGTGCAAAGGAGCACCATGAAGCCCGAATCAACCGCCCTTGTCCTGATCGAGTTCCAGAACGATTTCACCACGCCCGGAGGCACGCTGCACGACGCCGTCAAGCAGGTGATGGACGAGACGGGAACCGTTCCGCACGCCGTCCAGGCCGCCGACGCCATGCGTGAGGCCGGCGGCGCCGTCCTGCACGTCCCGATCTCGTTCGCGCCCGGCTACGGCGAGATCACCAGGAACCCCTACGGCATCCTCGCGGGCGTCGTCGACTCCACCTCGTTCGTGCGCGGCGAGTGGGGGGCCGAGATCTGCGAGGACCTGACCCCGAAGGACGGCGACATCACCATCGAGGGCAAGCGCGGCCTCGACGCGTTCGGCTCGACCAACCTCGACTTCGTGCTGCGCTCCAAGGGCATCGACACCGTCGTGCTCGCCGGATTCCTGACCAACTGCTGCGTCGAATCCACCATGCGGAGCGCCTACGAGAAGGGCTTCGAGGTCATCACGCTGACCGACGCCGTGGGCGCCACGTCGCCCGAGGAACACGCCAACGCGATCGCCTACGACTACCCCATGTTCTCCAAGCCGATGACGACCGAGGCGTTCGTCGAGGCGCTCACGGCCGAGAAGGAGTTGGCCGATTCGTCGCGTGGCTACTAGGTATTCCCACAAACGCGAGGGGCCCGGCTCGGCCGGGCCCTCCCCCCTATGATGGCCGGTCAGAGGGGAGGACCATGGCAGACAAGAGCAGCGAGTCATTGCTGACGGTCGCGCGCATGTACTACGTGCAGGGCGAGACGATGGACGCGATCGCCCACCAACTCAACGTTTCCCGCTCGACGGTGTCCCGACTGCTCAAGGAGGCCCGCGACCGCGGCCTGGTGCGCGTCACCATCGTCGACCCCGAGCGACCGCTCGGCCGGATGGCCGACCTCTTCCAGAAGTACTTCAACGTCCAGGCCCACATCGTCCAGGTGCGACCCGGCGCAAGCAGCGTTTTCCGCCTCGACCAGGTCTCCCGCACCGCCGCCGACCTGCTCGCCGCCACCGTGCGCGACGGCGACATCCTCGGCGTCGCCTGGGGCACCACGACCTCGGCGATCGCGGCCCACCTGCGTCCCCGCGACCTGCACGGCGTGACCGTGATAGGCTTCAACGGCGGCGCCAACCACCAGACGACCGGGCTGCCCTACGTCGGGAGCATCCTGCACCGCTTCGCTGAGGCCTTCAACGGCCAGGAGCAGTTGCTGGCGCTGCCCGCCTTCTTTGACGAGCCGGCCACCCGTGACGCGATGTGGCGGGAGCAGAGCACCCAGCACATCCTCAGCGTGCGGGCCAACTGCCGGATCGCGCTGTTCGGCGTCGGCGGCCTCAACTCCGAACTGCAGTCCCACGTCTACGCGTCGAACTATCTGAGCGAGTCCGACCTGCGCGATCTGCGCGACCTGGGCGTGGTCGGCGATGTGTGCACCGTGATGCTGCGCGAGGACGGCTCCTACCGCGACATCCCGCTCAACGGCCGCGCCACCGGCATGACGCCCAAGGAACTGCAGCGGGTGCCCCGCCGGATCTGCGTCGTCACGGGCCTCTCCAAGACGGCCCCGATCCTGGGCGCGCTGCGCGCCGGGGTCGCGACGGATCTGGTGATCGACCAGGAGACCGCGCGCACAGTTCTGACCAGGATGAAGCCCGGAATCCGACTGAATTGACCCTCGCCGGGGGAGTCACGACACGGCGTTTATGTGTAGTGACCAGTCGCAATGCTGTTTCGGCGTGGCTGCCGTAGGCTGACGCCCATGTCCGAAACGCTCCTGACCGATGTGACCGACGGCATCGCCCGCATCACCTTGAATCGGCCCCAGGCGATCAACGCCCTTGACGACTCCATGATGAACGCCATGTACGAGGCCCTCACGGCCTGGATCAAGGACGACAACGTCACGGCCGTCGAGATCACCGCCAACGGCGAGCGCGGCTTCTGCGCAGGCGCCGACGTGCGGGCCCTCGCGTCCGTCGTCGAGGCGGGCGGCCCCTGGCTGCACTTCCTCGAGACCGAGTACGCGCTCGACATGATGGTGGCCAACTACCCCAAGCCCGTCAGCTCGCACATGCGTGGCATCACGATGGGCGGCGGCGTCGGCCTCGGCGGTCACGCCGACCGGCGCATCGTCTACGCCGACACGGTGATGGCGATGCCCGAGACCAAGATCGGCTTCTTCCCCGACGTCGGCGTGATGTACCAACTCTCCCGCGCTGGCGCGATCGGACGCCACATCGCGCTCACGTCTGCCACCTTCACCGGCGGCGACGCGCTGCTGCTGAACCTCGCCGACGAGTCGGCCGACGGTCCGCTGCCCGCTCCCCTCTTCGAGGACCCGAGCGCCTGGATCGAGGAGTGCTACGCCTCCGACGACCCCGTCGAGATCGCACAGGCCCTCGAGTCGCACCCAGAGGAGGCGGCCCGCCAGGCGGGTCGCGACCTGCGCGCCCGCTCCCCGTTCGCCGTGTTCGTCACGCTGCGCGCGCTGATCAACGCGCAGAAGATGGAGCTCAGCGAGGTCCTCAACCAGGACCTGCGGCTCGCCGAGTCCGTGATCCCGATGGGCGACTTCGTCGAGGGCGTCCGCGCGCTGCTCGTCGACAAGGACAACGACCCGAAGTGGCGCTACGCCACCCTCGAGGACGTGCCCGTCGACGAGGTCGACAAGGTCTTCTCCTACCGATCCAACTGGCAGCGCTGAGCCCTCCCGGTTGGGCGGCCCGTACCCAGCGCCTAGAATCGGGTACCGCTCACCCTTGACCCTTAGGAGCCGCCACATGTCCGCAGCCGATCAGATCCACGACGTCATCATCATCGGATCTGGCCCCGCCGGATACACGGCCGCCATCTACGCCGCCCGCGCGAGCCTGAAGCCCCTCGTCTTCGAGGGTGCGCTCGAGTCCGGCGGCGCGCTGATGAACACCACGGAGGTCGAGAACTACCCCGGCTTCCCCGAGGGCATCGACGGTCCCGACCTGATGACGAACATGCGGGCCCAGGCCGAGCGCTTCGGCGCGATCCTTGTCTCCGACGACGTGACCGCCGTCCAGCTCGACGGCGACATCAAGACGGTGCGCGACTCCGACGACGTGGAGTACCGCGCCAAGTCCGTGATCCTGGCGATGGGCTCCGGCTACCGCAGGCTCGGCCTTGCCGATGAGGACCGCCTCTCGGGCCGGGGCGTGTCGTGGTGCGCGACCTGCGACGGCGCGTTCTTCCGCGACAAGCCCATCGCGGTGATCGGCGGCGGCGACTCCGCCATGGAGGAGGCGACGTTCCTGTCGCGCTTCGGCACCAAGGTCGTCGTCGTGCACCGCCGCGACGAGCTCCGCGCCTCCAAGATCATGGCCGACCGCGCCATGAAGGACCCCAAGATCGAGTTCGCCTGGAACTCCGCCGTCGAGTCCATCAACGGCGAGAACTCGGTGCAGTCGATCACCCTGCGTGACACCGTCGACGGCACGCTGCGCGACGTCGAGGTCAACGGGGTGTTCATCGCCATCGGCCACGACCCGCGCTCCGAGCTGGTCAAGGGCCAGATCGACTTGGACGATGAGGGCTACGTCCTCGTCAACGGCCGCAGCACGGCCACCAACCAGGCCGGCGTCTTCGCATGCGGCGACCTCGTCGACCACACCTACCGGCAGGCCGTCACCGCCGCGGGAACCGGCTGCTCCGCCGCCCTCGACGCGGAGCGCTACCTGCAGGACATCGCGGACTGACGTCCGAAGACTAGAATCAACTCTTCAGCAAACAAGGAGACAACAGTGGCAGTGACAGACGTGACCGAGTCGTCGTTCGCAGACGAGGTGCTGATGGCAGATGGCCTCGTGGTCGTGGACTACTGGGCCGACTGGTGCTCGCCGTGCAAGCAGCTCTCGCCCATCATCGACGAACTGTCCTCCGAATACGGCGACGTGAAGTTCGTGAAGGTGGACACCAACTCCAACCCGAACCTGGCTGCGGAGCAGGGCATCTTGTCGCTGCCGACGCTGCAGTTCTTCCAGGGTGGCCGCGTCGCGAAGTCCCTCTCGGGGGCAAGACGAAGAACGCCCTGAAGAAGGCCATCGACGAGCTTCGCTGATGACCGAGCGGCCCGACGACGAGGCGACCCCGCAGGACACGGACTCCGATTGGAAGGCCGTGGAAGCCTCGGGCGCCGGGCCGCACCCTCCGCTCCCCCGACGGGTCGTCTACGGCGGCCTCGGCCTGCTGGCGCTGCTGATCATCGGCGCCGTCATCGCTGGCATCGGGCTCGGCGGCGGATTTTCGGGGCCGACGCCGCAACCGAGCGTCTCCCCGACCCCGCAGCTCACCATGGAACCCCCCGTGCAGCTCGGCAACTACGTGCGCGGTGAGCTGAAGAAGGCCGAGGACGGCCGCCTCACCCGCGCCGACTACACCGACGGGACGGCCTCGATCGTCCTGCTGATGCACTGGCCGCAGGACGACGTGTCGACGTTCATGACCGATGCCGGCTTCGTCTCGACCTCCGCGCCGGTCGCGACGGTCGGCCCCAGCATGACGACCTCCCCGGAGCCGGTCACGACCCTGTGCGGCACGTCGACCGACTTCTCGGCGCAGGAGACGCTCGGCTGCGGCGGCATCGTCAAGAACACCGGCCTCATGGTCGTTGCGCTCTCCTCGCAGGACGAGGAGGAGATCCGCGGGCTGCTCGGTGACTTTGAGCAGGCCGTCGCGGGCTGAGCCCACCAACTAAGGTATGGACGTGACCGACCAGGAACGACACGACACCCGACTCGACCGGTTTGTCGACAGCTACGCAGAGCGCACCAACGGCATGCGGGTCTCCGCGGTCCGCGCACTGTTCGCCGTCGCCAACCGCCCCGAGATCGTGTCGCTGGCCGGCGGGATGCCCAACATCAAGGACCTTCCCCTCGACAGCATCGCCGCGTCGATGGCCGAGATGGTCGCAACCAACGGCACCCAGGTGATGCAGTACGGCTCCGGCCAGGGCGAGTTGCCCATCCGTGAGCAGATCGTCGAGGTGATGTCCCTGGAGGGGATCACCGCGCACCCTGACGACATCGTCATCACCGCAGGCTCCCAGCAGGGCCTCGACCTCGTCACCCGCATCTTCTGCGACCCGGGCGACGTGGTGCTCGCCGAGTCGCCGTCGTACGTCGGCGCCCTCGGGACCTTCCTCAGCTACCAGACCGAGGTCGTCCACATCGCCTCCGACGCGGACGGGATCGACCCGGCCGCGCTCCGGGAGACCGCCGCGCGGCTCAGAGCAGAGGGCAAGCGGATCAAGTTCCTCTACACGATCCCCAACTACAACAACCCCTCCGGCGTCACGCAACCGCTCGAGCGTCGCCGCGAGGTGCTGCAGGTCTGCGAGTCGGAGGGCATCCTCGTCGTCGAGGACAACCCCTACGGCCTGCTCTCCCTCGACGCGGACCCCATCCCAGCGATGCGCTCCTTCGACGACAACGTCATCTACCTCGGCTCCTTCTCCAAGACGTTCGCGCCCGGCTTCCGGGTCGGCTGGGTGCTCGCTCCGCACGCGGTGCGAGAGAAGTTGGTGCTCGCGCAGGAGTCGGCGACGCTGTGCCCTCCAGTGTTCAGCCAGTTCGCGATCTCCAACTACCTGTCGACGCAGGACTGGAAGGGCCAGATCCGCGTCTTCAAGGACATGTACCGCGAGCGCCGCGACACCATGCTCGCCGCGCTCGAGGAGTACATGCCGGAGGGTTCGACCTGGACGCACCCGGCGGGCGGCTTCTTCGTCTGGGTCACGCTGCCTGAGGGCGTCGACTCGCAGGCGATGCTGCCACGTGGCGTCGACGCGCGCGTCGCGTTCGTGCCTGGCCCCGCCTTCTACGCCGACGGCGGTGGCGCGCGCAACGTGCGGCTGTCGTACTGTTTCCCCACATCGGACCGCATCCAGCTCGGTGTGCAGCGCTTCGCGGGCGTGATCCGCAACGAGCTCGAGGTGATGAGCACGTTCGGCGTCCGCGTGTCCCCCACGAAGTCGCGGCGCGCACCAGGCCCCGGCCCCGACCTGAGCTGACCCCACCGAGGAGAGTGCACGCCACATGACCGTCATCGTGATCGCCGGAGGCCTCAGCCACGAGCGCGACGTCTCGCTCAGGTCCGGACGCAGGGTCGCCCAGGCCCTCCGCGAGGTGGGCTGCGACGTCGTCGAGGCCGACGTGAACGCCGACCTCGTACAGCTGCTGCGCGACACCACCGACCCCGTTGTCGTCCCGCTGCTGCACGGCGGCCTCGGAGAGGACGGCGCGTTCCGCGAAGTGCTCGGCGTCCTCGGGGTCCCCTTCGTTGGTGCCGACGGCGCCGCCTCGCGCCTGACCTTCGACAAGTCGGTCGCCACGTCGGTGGTGCGCGCGGCCGGCCTTGCGACTCCTCGGCAGGTCGCGCTGCCGCACGACATCTTCCGCGAACTCGGCGCACCTGCCCTGATGGACAGCATCGGCGCACAACTCGGCTACCCGCTGATGGTCAAGCCCTCGCGCGGCGGCTCCGCCCTCGGCGTCACGAAGGTGAACTCTGCCGCCGAACTTCCGAGCGCGCTGGTGGCCGCCTATGCCTATGGCCCGGTCGCGGTCATCGAGTCCTACCTTGAGGGCCTCGAGATCGCCGTCACGGTGATCGACGAGGGCGACGGTCCGGTCGCGCTGCCCGCCGTCGAGATTCTGCCGGAGTCCGGCGTCTACGACTACGAGTCCCGCTACACCGCGGGCACCACCCGCTTCCTGACCCCCGCCGAACTGCCAGACGACGTGCTCGACGCCGCCAGCCGACTCGCGGTCGCTGCCCATGTGGCCCTCGGGCTGCGCCACATCTCCCGGATCGACATGATCGTCGTCGACGGGGTCCCCGTGTTCTTCGAGGGCAACGTCGCTCCGGGCATGACCGAGACCTCGCTCGCCCCGCTCGCTATGGAGGCCGCAGGCCGCGGCGTCGGTGAGGTCGTCGCGGCGCTCGTCGCCGTCGCCGGGCGCTGAGATGACCGTCGTCACCAAGCAGGCCCTCGCCGTGACGGCGGGGCTGGTGGTCGCCGTCGTGATGGTGATGCTCGGGCTCTGGCAGATGAGTTCCTACGAGGAGTCGACGCGCGACGTATCTGCGGAGCGGGCCGCGGAGCCCGCGGTGGCGCTTGCGGACAACGTCGCTGCCGACGGTGTCATCACCGACATCTACGGGCACCGGGTCACGGCGTCCGGAAAGTACCTGCCCCAGAACCAGGCGCTGATCGGCACCGGCGACCCGCTCCGCGTCGCCACGGTCTTCCGGATGGACGACGGCCGGAACGTCACCGTGGTGCGCGGCGCGGTGTCGCCCGGGTCCGAGGTGCCGCTGGCGCCGGAGGGTGAGCAGTCCATCGAGGGCGTCTTCCTCGCGCCGGACAAGCCCTACACCGGCGGACAGACGGATGCCGAGCACCCGACCCTGCGGATCCAGGAACTGGCACAGGACTGGCCCGCACCGCTGATCGCCGGGTACATCACGCTCCCGGAGGATGCCTCCGCGGCTCAGGGACTGACCAAGGCGTCCCTCGAACTACCGGAGGCCGAGGGCTCCCCCACCCATCGCGGTTACGCTCTGCAGTGGTGGGTGTTCGCGGCCGGTGCCATCGCGTTCGGCGTCTACGCCGCCCGTGGCTTCGCCAGGGAGGCGCAGAAGGTCTCCTGAGACCTCAGGCGGCGGCCTCCTCCGAGCGAGCCAGGGTCGCCCGGACGTTCCTGGTCGCGTAGTGCTCGGCGACGAAGGACAGGAACGGTACGGTGCCCGCCAGCATGATCGCCAGGAACCACTTCAGGGACCACTTCACGCGGCGGCCAAGGTCGTAGGCGGTGATCAGCAGCACGGCGTACAGCCAACCGTGCGGCACACCGGTCCAGGTGACTACGCGCCCATCGTTCCAGATGTACTTCAGGGGCAGGCCGACGAGCATCAGGACGACCAGCAGGCAGCCGACCACCCACGCCATGACGCGGTAGCGGGTGAGGGCTCCCTTGACGCCCTGGATGTCCTCGGGATCGATGATGACCTGTTCCACGGTCTTCTCAGACACAGTGACTTCTCTCTAAGTTGACATGTCGATTTATCTGTTTGTCCGTATGGGGCTTTATGACTAGATCGTTGTGCCGTCAAGGATGGCCATGATCCGCTCCAGGTCGTCCCCGGATGCGAACTCGATCGTGATCTTGCCCTTGTTCCGGCCGATGTTGACCTTGACGCGGGTGTCGAAGTGATCGCTGAGATGCGTGGAGAGGTCCCGCTCCCGCTCGTTCGGCAGCCGCGGCCCCCTGCTGACGCTCGATCGCGGCTCGGTGCGACCCCTCCCGAGGGCCACGATCTCCTCGGTGGACCTGACCGAAATTCCCTCGGCGATGATCCGTTCCGCGAGGCGCTCCTGCGACTCAGCGTCCGGCAAACCGAGCAGTGCTCGCGCGTGGCCGGCGCTCAGGACCCCGGCAGCAACCTTCATCTGGACCCGCTCAGGGAGGTTCAGGAGGCGCAGGGTGTTCGATACCTGAGGGCGCGACCGGTGGATCTTGTTCGCCAGGTCCTCCTTGGTGCAGCCGAAGTCGCGCAGCAGTTGGTCATACGCCTGCGCCTCCTCGATGGCGTTGAGGTCGGCGCGGTGCAGGTTCTCGAGCAGCGCGTCGCGTAGCAGCGCGGTGTCCTCGGTCCCACGGACGATTGCAGGAATCGTCGCTCGGCCAGCCAACTTGCTCGCGCGCAGGCGTCGCTCCCCCATGATCAGTTCGTACGAGTTGCGGCCCGCCTTCCGCACCACGACCGGTTGCAGGACGCCGAACTCACCGATGGAGGCGGCCAACTCGGCCAGATCGTCCTCGTCGAAGATGGTTCGGGGCTGCTGGGGGTTCGGCACGATCTGCTCTAGCGGCAGTTCGGCGAACGTAGAACCGTCCTGCAGTGGCGTGCTCTGATCCTCATCGGTGCGGGCGAACAGGTCTCCAAGACCCCGTCCGAGGCCACTCTGCTTCGTTGCCATGGCTATCCTTCTGCTCCTCGGCGGGCGATCTCCTCGGCGGCCGCCTGATAGGCCTGGGCGCCGACCGACTTGGGTTGGTATGTGATGACGGGAAGCCCATAACTGGGTGCCTCCGCGATCTTCACCGAGCGTGGGATCTCGGTGTCGAGGGTCTGGGCGACGAAGTGCTTGCGGACCTCGTCGGCGACCTCGCGGGACAGGTTGGTGCGCGAGTCGTACATCGTCAGCAGGATGGTGCTGAGCACGAGGTCGTCGTTGAGGTTCCCCTTCACGCGTTCGATCGTGCGCATCAACTGGGTGACGCCCTCGAGCGCGTAGTACTCGGTCTGGATCGGTACCAGGATCTCCGTGGCAGCCACCAGTGCGTTCAGTGTGAGCAGTCCGAGAGAGGGAGGGCAGTCGAAGAACACGTAGTCAACGCCGGACTCGTCGATGTATTGACGGATCGCGTCGCGCATCCGGTGCTCTCGGCCGCGCTCGTTGACGAGTTCCAGTTCTGCGGCCGACAGGTCGATCGCCGCGGGAAGCACGTGGAGGTTGAGGCTGTGTGGCGAGGGTTGGGCGTGCTCGATGATGCCGACCCGATCCATCAGCACCTCGTAGGTGCCCTTGGTCCCGGGAGCATGGTCGATGCCCAGCGCTGTGGAGGCATTGCCCTGCGGGTCGTTGTCGACCACAAGAACGTTCAGGCCTCCGAGGGCCAACGCGGTCGCGATGTTGACCGTGGTGGTCGTCTTCCCGACGCCGCCCTTCTGGTTGGCCACGACGATGATCCGCGGGGACTTGGGCCGGGGGAGTTGTGCGTGCTCGAAGGACGCCGGGTCGACGAGTTCGTCACCGTACTCGTCTTCGACGGTGTGGCCGTCAAGTGCCCTACGGGGTTTCCCACTCGTTTCACGTGAAACGTTGCTGTGGTCCTTCCAGGGTTCCTCGTCCTCTAGACGGGGCTTCCGCTTCCGAAAGAACAACGCCATGTGGCCCTCCTCGTTGGTACACCAGAACTCTACCGAAGCACCGCAAGGAACACGATCCGGACCCTCAACCCCGGCCTCCGTTTCACGTGAAACGCCCGCTTCTCCCCGACATCGCCGCCTCTCGTGGCTCGAGAACCCTGCGTAAGCCTGAGGTAGCCCGAGCAACGTCCGCAGGACGCGCCGGAGTTGGTCGCGGTCCGTCGCACTACTGAGCGACCGAAACCCGGGAACCGCGGCCCGGCTCTGGACAGGGATCCCCAGGACCTCCTTACCGGGCGTCTGCGGGCCCAATGCCCAAAGCCCGAGGAGGCTGCCCAGTCAGGCGCCTCGCGTCCAGATCCAGCACCCCGGCGGGCGCCTATTGGTCCCAGAGCCGAGGTCTCCCAAGCACGAGGACCGGGTCGCGCGTACCGAGCATCTCGCCAGACGGGCGGCCAACACCAGGGGCCTTGTGGGGGACAGGTCGCGCAGCATCTCCACGGTCTAGGCTGGCCGACTGGGGGAGTGCCGCACTAGCCATCACACATCCGCGAGGCAACCTGCGGATACATAGGTATATCGACTTATCACTATCTCGATCTAGGGCCTGTTTCACGTGGAACGGGCGAACACGGAGGCTGCAGGCGGGATGAGCACGGACTGAGAACCGGCAGGAGGCACCGACCGCGCGAGGTGAGTCCAGGCGCACCCGACTGCTGGGCGCATTGGCAGCAACACTCAATCACCCCCCCCCGACAAAGCGACACCTCCTATTGGCAATGGCGCCCATCCGCGCGATCACCTCCACATCGCACGCCACGACCGACACACAGCGGGGTCCCGGTCGATTGACCGGGACCCGCCCGTGACGTTGCCGCATCCAGCCGGCGCCCGACCCTCGACTCAGTCGGAGCGCTTCCGATAAGTGAGGAAGGCATTGCCGACCGGCGTCGCCTCCGATCGGACCAACTCGAGGCGCAGCGGGGCCTCCAGGGAGTCGTACAGGCTGCGTCCCTCGCCCATGAACACGGGATGCACCGTCAGGATCAGTTCATCGAGCAGATCCGCGGCCAGCAGTTGGGCGATCACCGAGATGCCGCAGACGATGACGTCGCCGCCGTCGCCGGCCTTCAACTCGGTGACGAAGTCGATCAGGTCCCCGTCGATCAGCGTTGAATTCTCCCAGGCGAGCTCGCCCGACAGCGTCGAGGAGGCGACGTACTTCTTCATGGGGTTGATGACCAGGCCGAAGTCCTCGTTGTTCTGCGGCCAGTAGTCGGCCCACTGTGAGTAGATGACGCGGCCCATGATCGCTGCGGAGGCCCCGTCCATGGCCTCGGTCATCAGTTCGCCCTCGCGTTCGCCGAACGAGTCGAACTGGAACAGGTTGGGGGATTCCACCACTCCGTCGACGGAGCTGAACAGGTGGGCGGTGATCTTTCGCATGACGTTGTCCTCTCGGTTGTGTAGCTCTACTTTGACTTTCAAAGTCTCCTTTGTCAAGGAAAGTTTTCGAGCTAGACTGAGGCCATGGCGATTCGGGGCTACGGACAGTATTGCGGCCTCTCCCGTGCACTCGAGGTGCTGGGGAGAGGTGGGGGTTGCTGATCGTCCGGGATCTGTTCAGCGGACCGCACCGCTTCGGCGAACTGGAGCACTCCCTCGCCCCGATCCCCACCAGCGTGCTGGCCACCCGCCTCAAGGACCTGGAGAACGCAGGCATCATCCAACGCGTGCCAGTCACGAGCCCCCGACGCGGCACGGCCTACACCCTCACCGACGACGGGAGGGCACTAGAGCCAACACTCGTCGCGCTCGGACGCTGGGGCGCAGAACGGATGGGAGAGCCAAGGCCGGGGAGAGCGTCACGGCCGAGTCGCTGGCGATGGCGCTACGCACCACCTACACCACGCCGGGCGCCATGGAAGGCGTCATCGAACTGCACCTGGCCGACATCGTGCTCGGCATCCTGATCGACGGCGAGGGGCTCCACCTCGCTCCGGGACCCCTTGCAGATCCACCGACCGTGCTCCGCGTGACGCCCGACATCAAGCGCCTCATCGCGGGAGAACTGACGCAGGAGGAGGCGCGGGCTCAGGGCATCGTCGCCGTCGAGGGGGACCCCACCGGGCTCGACCTGTTCGCGGCGGCCTTCACTCTCGTCGCCTAGCCGCCGCCAGGCAGCCGGGCTCAGCGCGCGGTGACGCGGATCGCGCGGGTCGGGTCGACGCCAGGAGCCGCCCGGAGTTCCAGCACCTCGGCGCTCAACTTGTCCGCGGTCAGGCGCTTCCCGGCCGAGCGGATCTCCTCCTCGGCCGACTCCCCCTTGAGAGCCACGAGGGCACCCGAGGGCAGGAACAGCCGAGTGGTCCAGCCGAGCAGCTTCTCCAACGGCGCGACCGCGCGGCACACGACGACATCGAAGCGCTCCCTGCAGTCCTCCGCGCGGGAGCGCAGCACCGTGACGCGGTCGCCGAGCCCCAGTTCGTCGACCGCCTCCGTCAGGAAGGTCGAGCGACGCAGCAGGGGCTCAATGAGGGTGACGCGAAGGTCAGGCCGAACGATCGCGATCGGAAGCCCCGGAAGCCCTGCGCCGCTGCCCACATCAGCGACGTCGACGCCCTGGCCGATCGCGTCGACGAGCGAGAGGGAGTTGGCGATGTGGCGCTGCCAGATCTTGTCACCCTCGCGGGGGCCCATCAGGCCCCACTCGATCCCGCGGGTACCGAGGATCTCCGCGTAACGCACGAGCTCGCCAGCCCCCTCGGGAAAGGCCCCGGTGAGGATCTGGCGAGCGTCCAGCTCCGGTGAGCTCACTTCGTGCGGACGACCACGCGACGGTGCGGGGGCTCGCCCTCCGACTCCGAGACCAGGTCCGCGGCTGCGACCTCGTCGTGGACGATCTTGCGCTCGTAGGCGTTGAGCGGGGTCATCCGGACGGGCTCGCCCGTCTCCTGGACGGCGGCGATCGCGTCCTTGGCCATCACGACCAGCTCGGCGCGACGACGGGCGCGGTAGCCGGCGACGTCGACCATCAGCCGCGAGCGGTGCCCGGTCTCGGTCATGACGACAAGCCTGCACAGCTCCTGCAGCGCGTCGAGCACCTCGCCGTCCTTGCCGACCAGCTTCTCCGAGTCGGTGTCGATGGCGATGTAGGCGCGGCCGTCCTGCACCGAGTTCTCGATGTCGCCGTCGAGGTCTGCGATGTCGAGCAGTTCCTCGAGGTAGTCGGCGACCAGGTCGCCCTCGGCGAGCATCGTCGCCTCGGTCTCGTGATTAGACATGGAGTTCCTCTCCTCGTGCCCTCACGCGGGGCGTGGCTTAGCTAGTTCTTCTTGCGGGTGGACCGCGACTGGGCACGCGGCTGTTGACGCGTGACGACGCGGCGGCCATCCTCCGTGGTGCGCACGGTCTGCCTGGTCACCTGCTGACGCACGACCTTCGGCGCCTCCGTGGTCTCCTCGCCCTCCGACGTCGTGGTCGTGGTGGGGTTGAGACGGCTCGTAGCGGGGGTCTTCTTGGTCTTGCGACGCTTCTCCGCGCGGGCAAGCACGATGGCCTCAGGGTCGCGACCCTTGGCGAGCATCCGCTCTTCCCAGTCGATGTAGGCAGGGGTGTTCGGCGCGGGGTTGTTGCGGATCAGGATGCCCTGCTGCGCCATGGTCCAGATGTTCGAGGTCAGCCAGTAGACCAGGACGCCGATGGGGATGACGACGGCAGACACGGCGTAGATGACCGGGAAGAAGTAGAGCATCATCTTCTGCATCTGCGCGGCCTGGCCGGTCTGCGACTCCGGCGGCATGTTCTTGCGCATCAACTGGAGCTGGGTGACGAAGAAGACGCCGACCATCGCGATCACGAGCACGATGCCGAGGATCTGGGTGGCACCGAAGCCGCCGTCGCCAAAGATGTGGCCGGCCAGCCGGGCACCGAAGATCTCGGCGTTCTGCAGCGAGGAGACCAACTCGGGCGCGTCCTTGAGCCACTGACCGCGGACGGGTCCCTGCGAGACTCCCTGAAGCACACGGAACAGCGCGATGAAGATCGGCATCTGGATCAGCATCGGGAGGCACGACGCCATCGGGTTGACGCCCTCGGACTGGTAGAGCTTCATCGTCTCTTGCCCGAGCTTCTCGCGGTCAGCGCCGTACTTCTTCTGCAGGTCGGCGATCTTTGGCTGCAGGATCTGCATGTTGCGCGCCGAGTTGATCTGCTTGACGAACAGTGGGATCAGCAGCGTGCGGATCGTGACAGTGAGCATGATGATGGACAGCGCCCAAGTCCACCCGGTGTCCGCGCCGAGCACCGGCGAGAAGACCCAATGGAAGAAGACGAGCAGGCCGGAGACCGCCCAGTAGAGCGGCTGCATCATCGCGGACAGCACACCCATGAAGCTGTCCCACAGGTTCAGCGAGACGAACAGTTCGATCACTTACGACACCTCATTCGGCTGGGACGTGGCGTCCCGGGTTACATCAGAATTCTGTTTCGCCCAGGCGGCGGCTGCCGCTGTCCCAGGCACGTAGTCCACGCCACCCATGGACCACGGGTGGCAGCGGGACAAGCGCTTGACGATCAGTGCGACGCCCTTGACGGCGCCGTGGGTCTCCAGGGCGGTCAGCCCGTACTCGGAGCAGGTCGGGTGGAACTTGCACACGTCGCCGTACATCGGCGAGATGAACCTGCGCCATCCCTTCACGAACCAGATCAGCGGGTACTTCAGCATGACGCCGCCTTCGTGAACGCGCGGCTCCAGGCGTCGCGCAGGTCGTCCCCGAGGCGCTGCGGCTCTGAGGCGGCAGCAGGGAGGGCCCGCACGACGACGTCCGTCACGAACGGCGAGGCGAGGTCGGACGCGAGGTGACGCAGCCGCCGCTTGACGCGGTTGCGGGTCACCGCATTTCCCACCTTCTTGGAGACAACAAAACCCACCCGGGTGAACTCGGGTGGATCTTGGAGGTTGGAGCGCCCAACGTGCACAACCACGGTCGGCGTCGCTGCTCGTGAGCCACGCCGCACGGTGGTACCGAAATCACTCGGTCGCTTGAGGCGACGCGGACCCGGCAGCACGGACGCCCTGGTCCTTACGCGGAGAGCTCGACGCGTCCCTTGCGACGACGGGCGCTCAGGATGGAGCGGCCGGCGCGGGTACGCATGCGGGCGCGGAAACCGTGGGTACGGCTCCGACGACGATTGCTCGGCTGGAACGTGCGCTTACTCATGGGATTACTCCCTCTACATCGAAAAGTTGGCTACTGCCCGGATGGGCAGGGGGAAGTGGCGCCGAAAGTTGGCGACTGTCCAACGATACGTGGACAGGGCCCGGTTATCCAAACCCGCAAGCGTACAGCCGGACAACTAAGCAAATAACACTGATGTAGTCCAGTCGACACTCCGGCGTGTTGTCCTTTTCGCCTTGCGTAGGCCCCAGAAGAGCACTAGTTTCGTTGTTCTGCTCGGCTGGTTATCCACAAGGTCCACCTCGCGAGCAGCATTCCAGAAAGAGTTATACCCTCTTGTGGAAAACCTTGTGGACGAGCGACGAGGCGGGCAGGAAGCGCACCGCCGGGAAGTGGGTGCGGTGAGCGAATCGCCTACGCCGGACCTGGCGGGTCTTTGGGACGAGGTCGTCGACAATGCCGACCTCTCATCCCGCGCCTGGCTACGGCGAACCCGTCCCATGGACATGCACGGAAGCACCCTGATGCTGGCCGTCGCCGACGAGACGACCCGCGAGCGGGTCGAGACACGGCTGCGTGCACAGATCGAGGACAGGCTCAGCGAGGTATGTGGACAACCCACGCATCTGGCGGTGATGATCAACCCCGAGTTGGTGCTCGAGGAGCCCGTCCCCGAGCCTGCGCCGCCCGCGGATCTGCCTCCGCAGCCGATGCTGCCGCGTTCCAAGGCGCAGGAGGTGCGGCTGAACCCGCGCTACACCTTCGAGTCCTTCGTCGCGGGATCCTCGAACCGCTTCGCGCACGCCGCGGCGGCCGCCGTCGCCGAAACCCCGGGCAAGTCGTACAACCCGCTGATGATCTACGGCCCCTCCGGCCTTGGCAAGACGCACCTGCTGCACGCGATCGGCCACTACGTCAGCAACTACTACGAGCAGTTGCGCGTCAAGTACGTCTCGACCGAGGAACTCACCAACGACTTCATCAACGCGATCTCGTCGAACCGGACGGCGGAGTTCCGCAGTTCCTACCGTGACGTCGACGTCCTGCTTGTCGACGACATCCAGTTCCTGGAGTCGAAGATCCAGACGCAGGAGGAGTTCTTCCACACGTTCAACACGCTGCACAACGCGCAGAAGCAGATCGTGATGACCTCCGACCGTCCCCCGAAGCTGCTCGAGGCGCTCGAGCCGCGGCTCAGGTCGCGCTTCGAGTGGGGCCTGATGACCGACATTCAGCCTCCCGACCTCGAGACCCGCATCGCGATTCTCCGCAAGAAGGTCGCGTCGCAGCGCCTGACGGCGGGCACGCAGGTGTTGGAACTGATCGCCTCGCGCATCCCCACCAACATCCGCGAACTGGAGGGCGCGCTGACCCGGGTGGCCGCTCTCGCCAGCCTCAACCAGCAGGAGATGACGGTCACGCTGGCCGAGGATGTCCTCAACGACCTGATGCCCGACGACGCCGCCCCGGTCGACGCGCAGGCGATCATGGACGCGTCCGCGCAGTACTTCGGCATCACCATGGACGACCTCACGGGCAGCAGCCGCGTGCAGATGATTGCGCAGGCCCGCCAGATCGCGATGTACCTGTGCCGCGAGATGACCGACCTGTCGCTTCCGAAGATCGGCGCGAAGTTCGGCGGGCGCGACCATTCGACGGTGCTGCACGCCGTGCGCAAGATCACGGACAAGATCGGTGAGGACAGGGCTCTCTACAACCAGGTCACCGAGCTCACCAACCAGATCAAGCAGTCCTGAGCTCAGCGGCGACCCAGCACCACCCCGATCCCGTCGCCACCGTCTTTCGTTGGCGGTGCGTCGACGCTCTCGATCACCCAGAGGCCCGACTGCTCGAACCGATCGACCATCCAGGCGACCCGACGGTGGTAGCGAAGCATCCGCACGTCCAGGCCTAGTTCCCGGTAGCCCTCTCCCACCTCGCGAGGGCCGTCGCCCGTCTGGAAGCCTGCGATGACGGCTCCGCCCGGACGCAACACCCGCGCCGCCTCCAGAAGCGCCCGGTCGAGGTCCCTGTCGTCGATGTGGATCGTGGAGAACCAGAACATGACGCCATCGACGCTACCTGTTTCGATGGGCAGGTGCGTGATCGTCGCGACAGCGGTCGGGAGCCACGGGTGGTCGCGGCGCGCCATCGCCAGCATGCCGGGGGAGAGGTCGACCCCGACGCATCGGAGCCCGAGCGAGCGCAGGTGCCCCGCGACGCGGCCGGCGCCGCAGCCAGCATCCAGGACGAGACCCCCAGCGCCCACCTCCGCCGCGAACCGCGCCAGCGCGCCGAGCTCGGCCGGCTCCTCCGGTTCCATGCCCGGAAAGTGATTCGCGTAGGCCTCCGCGACCACGTCGTAACCGTCGTAGCTCATGCCTTGAGGGTAGTCAGCGCCTGGGCACAACCATGTGTCCACGGCTGGGGAAGGGGTTGTGGATAACTTTCCGCCCATCGGTCGTCCACAAATCCTCCACGTGTAGTTTTTGATCCATCCACAGCGGATCAACACCGTCAAACCCACCCCTGCTTGGCACTTCGCCAGTTATCCACAGCATCAACAGGGGTGATGAGTATGAAGAAGATGTAATTACTTCAAGGAACTAAAAGTCACGCATGTGGGTAACGCCGCTCATCTGTCGGTCAAGCCTGACACGATGGGACGGCCACCACCAGAGGGGAAACTCACCATGACGTCACGACCCGTCCACTTCGAGATCCATGTCGATGACATGCGCCGCGCGCAGGACTTCTACGCAGCCGTGTTCGGCTGGGGCTACGAGGACTACTCCGACTACGCCGGGCAGCCCTACTTCGGCATCGTCACCGGCCCGGAAGATGAACCAGGCATCAACGGCGCCCTCATGGTCCGCAAGGCGCCCCTCGCGGAGAACAACCCGATCGGCGCGGCGGTGCTGACCATGGGAGTCGAGAACTACGACGCGGCCGAGGAGTCGATCCTGGCGAACGGGGGCAGGTCGCCCTCGCGAAGTATGCGCTGCCGGGAATGGCGTGGCAGGGCTACTTCACCGACCCCGACGGCAACGTCTTCGGCATTCACCAGCCTGACCCGGCGGCCGCCTAGTGCGGTAGTCATGCCGATTTCCGTGCGACGGCCCGCTGGTAGGTTGGGGCCGTGAGCATCGCAGCGCGGGCCAAGGGCCTCACCAAGATCTACGGCTCCGGTTCGGCGGTCGTGACGGCGCTCGACAACGTCGACTTCGAGGTCACCCAGGGCGAGTTCACCGCCATCATGGGGCCATCGGGTTCGGGCAAGTCGACGCTGATGCACCTCCTCGCCGCCCTCGACACACCGACCGACGGCGAGGTGTGGATCGGCGACACCGCGGTCGGCAGTCTCGCGGACACGCCCCTGACGGTGCTGCGCCGCGACCGGATCGGCTTCATCTTCCAGGCGTTCAACCTGGTGCCGACCCTCACGGCGCGCGAGAACATCGTCCTTCCCCTGGCGATCGCGGGTCGCACGGTCGACGAGGCATGGTTCGACAAGGTGATCGACACCCTGGCGCTCGGCGACCGGCTGACGCACAAACCGTCGGAACTCTCCGGCGGCCAGCAGCAGCGCGTCGCCTGCGCGAGGGCGCTGATGAACCGGCCCGACATCGTCTTCGGCGACGAGCCGACCGGCAACCTCGACTCCACCTCCGCGGCCGAGGTGCTCGGCTTCCTGCGGCGCAGCGTCGACGAGTTCGGCCAGACGGTGGTGATGGTCACGCACGACGCGCACGCGGCCAGCTACGCGGACCGGGCCGTGTTCCTCTCCGACGGACGCATCGTCGACGAACTGCGCGGCGCGAACCAGGAGGACCTGCTGAGCGCCATGGCCCGCATCTACCCACGCCACGACGCCGATACCGCCGAGCCGACCGACCGCCCGGCGGATGCCTCGGCCTCGGTCGACGCCGCCACCCCGGCCGACGACTCGCGCTCCGCGGTCTATCGCGACGGCGGCCAAGCCCCGACGCATCCCGGCGAACCGCAGGGCGATGAGCCAACGGTCGAGCGCTCGCTCGCCAGGCGTGCGGCCCTGGACTGATCATGCTTCGCGCAACCCTGAAGTCGCTGTGGGCCCGCAAGGTCCGACTCATCCTCAGCGCCCTGTCGATCGTGCTTGGCGTCGCCTTCGTGGCGGGGTCGCTGATGTTCACGAACCTGCTCAAGGACAGCGTCGACCAGATCGTCACGGGCGCCCTCGGTGACATCAACGTCAGCGCCGAGGCGGGCGGCGTGGCCGGCTTCGAGAACGTCAATCCCAGCGAACTGCCCCAGTTGACGCCCGCTCAGGTCGCTCAGATCGGCGCCGTCGACGGCGTGGAGAAGGCCGTCGGGATCGTCTCGAGCACCCAGGTCTACCCGCTCGACAAGGACGGAAACCTGCTGTCCTTCGTCGGTGCCCCCGGCATCGCCATGAACTGGCACGACACCCCTGCCGCCGACGGCCAGACCGGAGCCAGGATCGTCGAGGGACGGGCACCCGAGGCCGCGGGCGAGGTGGTCCTCGACCCCTCCACCGCGAAACGCGGCGGCTACCAGGTCGGCGACACCGTCGAGGTGTCCACCCCGCGCGACGGCATCCAATCCTTCACGCTCGTCGGCACCGGAACCTTCGGCGCAGGCTCGACGGCGGGCGCAAGCTACCTCTTCTTCACCGCGACGGAGGCCCAGCGGATCATCCAGCAGGGCCAGGACACGTTCTACGCCGCGTGGGTGCAAACCTCGCCCGGGGCGGACGTGGACGCCGTCGCGAAGGCCGTCGCGGCGGTTCTCCCCGAGGGGTTTGTCGCGGAGACCGGCCACGCGATGGCCGAGACCATCCAGGACCAACTCGACGTCGGGCTGGGTTTCGTGAATATCTTCCTGCTGGTCTTCGCAGGCATCGCCCTGCTGGTGGCCACGCTGCTGATCCTCAACACGTTCTCGATCCTCGTCGCCCAGCGCTCGCGCGAACTCGCGCTGCTCCGGGCCGTCGGCGCCAAGCGCTCCCAGGTGCGCAACTCGGTGCTGCTCGAGGCCCTGATCATCGGCGTGCTTGGCGCGACCCTCGGCTTGCTCGCCGGCTACGGCCTCGCCTGGGCGATCCTGTCCGTGCTGCGCGCCGTCGGCATGGATCTGGGCCCCGTCGCCCCCCAACTGACGTGGCAGACGATCGTCGCCTCCTACGCGATCGGCATCGTCATCACGGTCGTCGCCGCCTATCTGCCCGCCAGACGTGCGTCCAAGACGCGCCCGGTGGAGGCCCTCGCGGCCGCCGCGCAGTCCGGGCCCGAGAAGGTCGGAGGCCTGCCGATGGCGGGCATCGCGCTGATCGAGGTCGGCGTTGCGGCCATCGTGTGCGCGGTCTGGTTGCCCGTGCCGCAACCGCTGGTCTGGTTTGGGGCCGGAGCCGCGCTGCTGCTGATCGGCATGGTGCTCGCGGCCGCCATCGTCGGCGCCCCGATCGTGTGGCTCTTCGGCCTGCTTTTCCGTAGGGGCTTCGGGGAGGTCGGCAAGCTGGCCCAACTCAACGCCGTCCGCCAACCCCGGCGCACCGCGGCGACCGCCGCGACGCTGATGATCGGCCTGACCCTGGTCAGCGCCGTGGCGATCCTCGCCTCCAGCACCACCACCTCGCTCGGCAACCGGCTCTCCGCCGACCAGCGCGGCGACTTCCTGATCGCGCCGGTCGGCTACCAGCCCTTCGACGCGAAGGTCGCAGAGAAGGCGCGCCAGGTCGACGGCGTCGCGGAAGTCTACGAGTACTTCCGCAGTTCGGCTCAGGTCGCGGGACAGGAGCAGCCGACAAGCATCTTCGCCGCCTCGAAGGACGCCATCGAGCGCGGCACCGCGCTCAACCTGCTCGCGGGCGGGCTCCAGGCAGATGGCGACGTCCAGCCTGCGGTGCTCGCCACCGACTACGCCACCGAACACGGATTGGCCCTCGGTCAATTGCTCGACCTGACCGGCCCCAAGGGCAGCGTCGAGGTCCTGATCACCGGCATCCACAACTGGGGCACCGCCTTCCCGGCGGGGCAGATCGTGATCACCCCCGAGGCACTCGCCAAGATCGCCGACACCTCGCTGGTCTCCGACCTGGTCGTCTTCACCAAGGACGGCACCGACCAGGAGGCCGTCCGCACCGGGTTGCAGGCCGCCGTCAAGGACATCCCGACGGTCGCCGTCTCCGACGTGCACGAGTTCGTCGAGGCCCGCGTCGCGCAGTTCGGGCAGCTCTTCGCGGTGATCTACGCGCTGCTCGCACTCGCGATCGTCATCTCGGTGCTCGGCATCGTCAACACGCTCGGCCTCTCGGTGATGGAACGCACCCGCGAGTTGGGGCTGCTGCGCGCGGTCGGCCTGACCCGCGGGCAACTGCGCACCATGGTGACCCTCGAGTCGGTGATCGTCGCGACGCTCGGCGCCCTGCTCGGCGTGGTCCTCGGGGTGATCTTCGGGTCCGCCCTGGTGAAGCTGCTCGACGACCAGGGGATCGACACGCTCGCGATCCCCGGCTGGCAGTTGGCCGTCTTCGTCGTCGTCGCGGCCCTGTTCGGGGTGCTGGCTGCGGTCGGACCGGCCCGCCGGGCGGCCAGGCTCAACGTGCTCGATTCCATCGCGACCGAGTGAGCGGGCCTGCAGATCACCCGGCTATGATGCTGGCGACGAGCTTTTGCACAACGGACCATCAAAGGGGAGCTTCGTGAAGATTCGAGTTGAGCGCGACGCGTTGGCTGACGCCGTGGCCTGGGTGGCCCGCAGCCTCCCTAACCGCCCGACGGCACCGATCCTCGCAGGCATGCTCCTGGAGGCCGACGCGGACGGCCTCACGCTCTCCAGCTTCGACTCGACGACCTCCGCGAAGGTCACGCTGCCGGCCACCGTCAGCGACGAGGGCACCGTGCTCGTCTCGGGCCGCCTCCTCTCCGAGATCGCGCGCTCGCTGCCCAACAAGCCCGTCGAGATGGTCGCCGACCACACCAGGGTCGAGCTGACCTGTGGCCAGGCCCGCTTCACGCTCCAGACGCTTCCCGTCGACGAGTACCCGACGCTTCCCGACATGCCAACCGAGACCGGCCAGGTCGAGGGCTCGGCGTTCGAGAAGGCCGTCGGCCAGGTCTTCGTCGCAGCAGGCCGCGACGAACTACTCAACGTCTTCACCGGCATCAAGCTCGAGATCAACGGCGAACAGCTTTCTCTGCTCGCGACCGACCGCTACCGGATGGCGCTGAAGGAACTCACCTGGAACCCCGGCAACCCGGGTGTCGAGGCCAACGTCCTGATCCCAGGCAAGGTGCTCGCGGACACCGCCAAGTCGATGACCTCCGGCGAGTCCGTCACGATCGCCCTGTCGACCACCGAGGCCGAGGGCGAGGGCCTCGCTGGCTTCGTCGGCGAGGGCGCGAAGGGCAGCCGCGAGGCGACCACCCGCCTGCTCAGCCAGGCGTTCCCGAAGGTCCGCCACCTGATGGACGTCAACGCAACGGTCTCCGTGCGCGTCAGCACCGCCGACCTGCTCGCCGCCGTCAAGCGCGTCTCGCTCGTCGCCGAGCGCAACACCCCGCTGCGGATGCGCATCAACGACGACCACATCGCGCTCGAGGCCGCCACCGGCGACCAGGCGCAGGCCTCCGAGGCGCTCGAGGCCGAGATCGAGGTCGTCGGCGACGAGAAGTCGATCACCGACGCCGGGTTCAACCCGCACTACCTGCTCGACGCGCTGACCGCCCTTGACGCGCCGTTCGCACACTTCTCCTTCACGCTTCCCGGCAAGCCCTGCCTCATCATGGGGCTGGCCAGCATCGACGCCGATCCGTTGACGGACTACCGCCACGTGATCATGCTGATGCGCCTGCCCGGCTGATCCCACATCCGCCCACCTTCGAACACCAAGGAGTCCTCATGCGCGTCGGTCTGATCGGTCTGGGAAAGATGGGCGGCAACATGCGCGAGCGGCTCCGCCGCGGCGGCGTGGAGGTCGTCGGGCTGGACCGCAACAAGGAGATCTCCGACGCGGTCGACGAGGCCGACCTCGTCGCGAAGCTGGACGGCCCCCGCGTGATCTGGCTGATGGTGCCGATCCAGGCGGTCACGCCCGTCATCGAGACGCTCCGCCCGCTGCTCAGCCCCGGCGACATCGTCATCGACGGCGGCAACTCCAAGTGGACCCACGACGCCAAGCACGCGGCCTACCTCGCCGAGGCGGGCATCGAGTTCCTCGACGCGGGCACCTCCGGCGGCGTGTGGGGCCTCGAGAACGGCTACGCGCTCATGGTCGGCGGCCCTGAGAGTGTCGTCGCCACCGCGATGCCCGTCTTCGAGGCGCTCAAGCCCGAGGGCGAGTTCGGCTTCGTGCACGCCGGCAGCCACGGCGCGGGCCACTTCGCCAAGATGGTCCACAACGGCATCGAATACGGCCTGATGCAGGCCTACGCCGAGGGTTGGGAACTGCTCGAGGCCTCCGACATCGTCACCAACGTGCCGGAGATCTTCGAGTCGTGGCGCGAGGGCACCGTGATCCGCTCCTGGCTGCTCGACCTGATGGTGCTCGCGCTGCAGGACGACCCCCACCTCGACGAGATCGAGGGCTACGCCGAGGACTCGGGCGAGGGCCGCTGGACCGTCAACGCCGCCGTCGACATGGGCGTGCCCGTCCCGACGATCGCCGCGAGCCTGTTCGCCCGCTTCGTGTCGCGCCAGGAGGACTCGCCCGCCATGAAGATGGTCGCGGCCATGCGCAACCAGTTCGGCGGCCACGCCGTCCAGGTGTCGAAGGACTGAGCAGACCTGTTCGTCACCGAACTGGCCCTCACCGACTTCCGCAACTACGAGACCGCCACGCTCAACCTCACCTCGGGGGTGACGGTCTTCGTCGGCTCGAACGGTCAGGGCAAGACCAACCTCGTCGAGGCCGTCGAATACCTGTCGACGATGACCTCGCACCGGGTCGCCGCCACCGCGCCGCTGATCCGGGCCGGTGCCGACTCCGCGATCGTGCGCGCCAAGGTGCAGGCGTCCGCCGACGATGACCGCGTCATCTCGCTCGAACTGGAGATCGCGAACGGGCGCTCCAACGTGGCGCGGCTGAACCGCGCGCCGCTGCAGCGCCCCCGCGACCTGATCGGCGCGCTGCGCACCGTGGTGTTCTCCCCGATCGACCTCGCGATCGTGCGCGGCGACCCGTCGGATCGGCGCGGCTGGCTCGACTCCCTCGTGGTGACCCGCTGGCCGCGGATGGCGGGCGTCAGGCAGGACCTGGACCGCGTCCTCAAGCAGCGCAACGCCCTGCTGAAGTCGATGTCGGGACGCTCCATGACGCCCACCGGCGGCGACGAGGAGATCACGCTCTCGGTCTGGAACGACCAACTCGCCGCGATCGGCGCCGAACTGCTGCACGCCCGCCTCGACACGCTCGCCGACGTGCTGCCCCACGCGCAGCGCGCCTACGAGACCATCGCCCCCGTCAACAACCAGATCGACGCCACCTACAAGACGATCCTCGACCTCGACGACGTCTCCGCCGCCCCGGATGTGCGCGCGGAGTTGGCGAACCGACTGCTCGCCGCCATGGAACGACTGCGGCGCGACGAGATCCAGCGCGGCGTCACCCTCGTCGGCCCGCAACGCGACGACGTGGAACTCAACATCGGCCCACTGCCGGCCAAGGGCTACGCCTCGCACGGGGAGAGTTGGTCGCTCGCCCTCGCGCTGCGGCTCGGCGGCTTCACGCTGGTGCGCGACGACGGCACCGAACCGGTGCTGGTGCTCGACGACGTGTTCGCCGAGTTGGACGTGGCGCGCCGCGAGCGCTTGGCGACGGCCATCGAGGGGGCCGAGCAGGTCCTCATCACGGCCGCCGTCGGCGCGGACGTCCCCGAGTTTCCCGCGGAGCGAAGGTTCCGCGTCGAGGCGGGCACGGTCGCCAGGGACGAGAATTAGCACTCACCTGTAAATTCTTCAGCAATTTACAGATGGCTTACACTTGACGTGTGAAGCTGCCCGCAACGCCTCCCGACGATGGTGCGACGCTCGCCGAGCTCGACATGACTCAACTGTTCCGTGCGACCGAGCTCGCGCGCGCAATGCCGGACTACCCGTCCTGGGACAAGCTCCGCAGGCGTCCGGCTCCCGCGGGCCTGACCCATGAGCAGTTGTGGATGGGAGTGCGGTTCAGCAGGAGCTACGAACCGCTGCCCCTCAGTGATCGGCTGGGCAACCCATTCCGAGTCGCCCAGCCCGTCATCGTGCAGCGACTGCTGCATGAGGTCTCGATCAGGACGGCGGGCACCTTGACGTCGTCGGTACCCGGCATGCCCGAATCCCAGGTGGACCGCTTCCTGCTGAGCTCCATCCGGGAGGAGGCGGTGTCATCGAGTCTCCTTGAGGGAGCCGTCACCACGCGTCGGGTCGCTCACGACATGCTGCGGGCCGGGCGTGCGCCCCGCACCAAGGGCGAACGCATGGTGGCCAACAACTACGCGGCCATGCAGTGGATCCGCCAGCATCGCGAGGAGGACATCACGGAGGAGGCGGTGCTGCACCTGCACGCCCTCCTGACCGCCGGGACGCTTTCTGATGAGGCCGATGAGGGACGGCTCCAGACCCCAGAGGAAGAGCGGGTCGTCGTCGGAGGCGCCAACGACGAATTGCTCCACGAGCCGCCCCCGGCCGATCAACTCCCCGCCCGGCTGGCCCGGCTCTGTGCCTTCGCGAACGGTGCCGGCGCAGGCCAGCCCTGGCTCCACCCCCTTGTGCGCGCGATCGTCGTCCACTTCATGTTCGGTTATGACCACTATTTTGTTGACGGCAACGGCCGCACCGCTCGAGCCCTGTTCTACTGGGTGGCCCTGCGTGAGGGTCATTGGCTGGTTGAGTTCCTGTCGCTGTCCCAGCGGCTGACGAAGGCGCCGGCCAAGTACGCCCGCGCGTACCTGGATACGGAGGTCGACCATGGTGACATCACCTACTTCGTGATCCACCAGTTGACGACGCTCCAGCAGGCACTCGACGACCTCGACCAGTACCTGTCGCGCAAGGCCTCTGAGGATGCGCAGGCCGCACGGCGGGTCCGATCGCTCGGGCTCAATCATCGACAGTTGGCGGTGTTCACCCGAGCCCTGGCGGACTCGACCGCCAGATTCACCGTCAAGAGCCACGCCAACAGCCACGGGATCACGCTCCCGACCGCTCGCACCGACCTCGCATCCTTGGAGTCGATGGGGATCCTGTTCTCGACGAGGGTCGGCCGGAGCCTGGAATGGAGGCCCGTCGACGACATCGCGCGCGTCGTGGAGTCGTCGCCCCAACTGTAAAATCATCACCAATTTACAGGTGGCTTACATTTCGAGTCGGTCCAGGGTGCCTCGACTCCAGCGGCGGAGGGTAGTCTCGGGCCATGAGCCAGGAACCGCACGACCCGACGGGCCTCGAGCTCGCGTCGGAGATCGCGCGGGCCACCGTTGAGGCCTCCGAGTATGTCGTCGCCCTTCCTGAGCCGGCCGCCCCGAAGCAGCCGCGTCGCCGTCAGCGCGTCGTCGAGCAGCAGCGCTCCGGTGCCCATCCGGACGACCGGGACCCGCAGTTGGTGGGGGCGGTGCTCGACCGCGTCGTCGTCGAGCGGGGCTGGAAGCGGCGCATCGGGCTGTCGACGGTGCTGCGGCACTGGCCCGACCTGGTCGGCGAGGCCAATGCGGAGCACTCTGCCCCGGTCAACTACGACAAGGGCGTGCTGATCGTCGATTGTGACTCGACGGCGTGGGCACAGGCGATGAAGTACACGGCCTCGGTGCTGGTCGCCCGGCTGAACGAGGCGCTGGGGGAGCGGACCGTGCTGCGCGTCCAGTTCCGCGGCCCCCAGGCGCCGAGTTGGAAGAAGGGCCCCGGTCCGTGCAGGGCCGAGGGCCGCGCGACACCTACGGCTGAGCGTTGGTCGCGCCCGCCTCAGGTGGCGGGGCGCTCCATCGGGTGCTCGACGCACCACCGGAACGACTCGACGATCGCCGCAACCACGTCCTCCTGCTCGATGCCGAGCAGATCCATGGTCTGTGCCGGGTCGTTGACGGCGTGCCTGTTCTGGAACTCTGCGGTGTGCACGACCGGGACGCCGTGCTCGACGCCCTTGGCGCGGCACTCCTCGTCGCGGGCGGCGTAGGCGGGCAGGACGGCCTCGAGCGGCACGACCTTGACGTCCTCCGGGTCGCGCCCGATCGCCTCGCAGGCCAGCCGGTTGAGCTCGAGGTAGCTGAGGTCGTAGGCGTTGATGGCGTACTTGGCGCCGTGCTCGCCGCGCTCCATGGCGCCGACGGCCGCCTGGCCGACCTGGCGCGCGGTCACGGCGGAGGTGGTGCCTCCGAGCACGCCGACGATCGGCTTGACGTGGGTCACCGTGTCGATGACGAACTGCCACAGCGGCCGCTGTCCGCCGACCAGCCCGAAGATGTAGGGCAGCCGCAGCGTCATGACGTCCATCGCGCCCTCGCCCTCGAGGCAGGCGATCTCCTCCTGCGCGAGGCGGGTGCGCGGGTAGGGGTCGCGACCGTAAGCGAAGTCGGTCCAGCGCTCGCCCATCTCGGCGGTGTAGGAGCCGTAGAGCACGAACTTCTTGACGCCTGCCTGGCGCGCCAGGCGCGCGATGCGCTGCGTCCCGACGACGTTGGCCTCGTAGAAGAAGTGGGCGGCGGGGATCGCGGGGACGGTGCGCTCGTCGGCACCGATGGCGTAGAAGACGGCGTGCCTGCCGCGGAACAGGTCGAGGACCTGCTCGTCGGGCAGGTCGCACAGGTTCTCCCAGACGGCGTCGACCTCTGCGGGAGGGTTCCGTTGTCGGAGCCTGGCAGCGACACGGCGGTGACGTCGTAGCCGTGCTTCAGAAGCTCGGTGATGGTGTGGGACCCGAGGAGGCCGGTGCCGCCGAGAACAAGGGTGCTCGTCACTGGTGGACCTTTCGTCTGGGGCCGTCAGGCCCTTTTACTTGCCGACCGGCAAGTAATTCCAGAATAGGTCTGACCTGTTTGGTCGTTCGGGGAGGTGCCCGTCACCAGACGACCGCGATGTGCTACCCCGTTCTCCCCGGCGGGCGTGGGCATCGCGTTGAGCAGTAGTCCGTGTTCGATGGCGGGAGCGGAACGTTTGATCGTTCAGATCGGAGGCGAGCTAGGAATGCTGCTCAACGCCTGTCCTTCACCGGGCTCATGCCCAACAGCGACCCTCGGGCCGAGACTCAGGGCTCGAAGGGCACCGCGCTGTCGAGGATCTCGGTGGCCAGGTCGTTCTCGTCGGCCACGGCGTGCTCCGGGTCGCCAAAGCTGACCATGATCCACGTCCCGCCGACCTCGGCGCCGACGCCCGAAAGTTGGTTGACGCTGCGGCCGAACTCGAGGTGCATCACCCGCGGTCGCTCCGACTCGGGCACATCCTTGAGCGGGCAGTCGACCTCCGCGACGGTGCCAACCGGCGTCGCGACGTAGGGGGTCTCGGGCATGGTGCCCACGCACGGGCCCTCCCAGGGCCAGTTCGACTCGCCCCACGTATCGGGGACCTGGACGGCAACCCCCTCGCCGGTGACCCACCTCCAGCCGGGCTTCGGCTCCCCGAGGTCCTTGACGATGACCGACCCGTCCGACGATCGCGGGGGCTCGGAGCCGGGCGGAACCGGTGCGCAACCGCCGACGTTCCCGCCGTTGGTCTCCACCCCCATCACGGACCCGTAGATCGCCTCGCACAGCGCGGGCGTGTACTCGCGGACGCTGACGCCGTCGTCAATCCCGCACGCCCCGCGGACGAAGATCTCGCGGCTCGTGCCATCCTGCGTGACGCGCAGCACGCCCGGTCGATCCGTGGTGCAGGCCGGGTCGGGGCTCTCCATGACCGGGGCTTGCTGCAGCGCGATGGCCAGCGCGGCCGCGTCGTCGACCTTGATCTCCCACGAACGTTCCAGCGTCACGCCGGCGGCGCTGGAGGCATAGGAGCAGTACGACATCGATCCGGTGGGCGAGGTCGACGTCAGGTCCCACGGCTCCGGTCGCGCCGACGCGTCGGTGAAGGGGATTTCGCTCGGGCAGGCGTTCTCGTCGACGGCGACCGTGACGGCGCTCTTCAGGATGCGCGCGGCGAGCGCCTCCTGCGCGGGGGTCGGGTCGTCGGGCATTCCCACCCACACCGTGACCCCGCCGACGGTCCGCGTCTTGGCGGGACCGTTGTCGACGGGTTGCTCACGCCCGAGCAGGAACTCCAGGACCACGCCGGAGCGACCCGCGGTGGGGCAGTCCGCCGGTTCGGGGTCGGCGAAGCCACGGACGGGGGCGCCGGCGACTGGCGCGCACCCGCTCTCCCGTAGCGACGACGGCAGCCAGCCTTCGGGGATCTCGGCGGCGACGCCGTGGGCCGAGGCCCAGGTGTAGCCGTTCGCCGGCTCGGGCAGCGCGGTCAGGGGCGCAGGCGCGGGGTTGGCGATCGGAACCTGCGGAGGCTCCCGGTCCAGGAGGATCCCACCGACGGGGACCGCGACGGCGACCACCAGTGCTGCCGCTGCGACGGCGATCAGCCAGGGATTGCGTCGACGCGGCGGAGGGGCGCTGCGCAGCGGAAGGGGCGCCTCGTTCGCGTGTTCGGCGAAGGCGTCACGGAAGGCCTGTTCGGCGCGGTCGGTCATGCTGTCTCCTCTGCACCGTCGCCGAGGCGTTCGCGCAGCGTGGCGAGCGCCCGGTGGACGTGGGAACGTGCGGTGGACTCGGGGATGTCGAGCAGTTGGCTGATCTCGGCGAAGCTGGCGTCCTCCCAGAACCGCAGGACGACGGCCGCGCGCTGCCGCGGGGGCAGTTCGGCGCACAACTGCCACGCGACCATCTTGTCCGGCACCTTGTCGCTCTCGGCGGGTCGGGCGATCTCGTGCGTCAGCGAGACGAGCACCGGCCTGGCGCGACGCCGGGCCGAGATCACGGCGTTGGTGACGCACCGCTTCGCGTAGGCCGTGATGTTGCCGTCGGCCACGATGACGTCGTAACGGCGTGAGACGGCGCTCAGCACCTCCTGCACCAGGTCACGAGCCTCCTCGCGGTCCCCGCACAGCAGGTAGGCGTAGTTGATGAGCGAGCCCTGCGCGCCCAGCACCCACTCCTCGAAACTGCCTGCCATGCCCCTACTCAACGCCCTCCGGCCGGTTTTCGTTGCGGCCCAGCCCAACCTACGGGCCGATCGGCCGGGAGTCGACGCGTCCGACAACGCCCGACGACGGGTTTGCGCCGCCAGCGGGCGCGGCCGTCACCGGATCCCTAAGCTGGCGCCATGGACATCTCTGTTGTTGGCACCACGTCTGTGACCCTCCCCGCCGAGTGCGTCGTGATCACCTTGTCGCTGTCGTTCACCGGCCCCGATCGGGACACCGTCGCGAGGGACACCGCCCAGCTCGCCGAACGGGTCAAGGCCGAGCTCGACGCCGTCGTGGCCGACGACGGCGGCAGCGAAGCCCGCCTCAGCGCCCTACGGACCTGGACGAACATCCCCTACGACAACGAGGGAAAGCCGGGCCAGCCCCAGCACGTCTCGCAGGTGCGCGGCAGCGTGACGATCAAGGACCTGACCCGAGTCGGGCCGTTCCTCGGATCCCTTGCCACCACCGAGGGCGTCCAGGTCGAGGGTCTCAACTGGAAGCTGTTCGAGGCGACGATGCTGAAGCTCCAGCCCGAGGTGCTCGCGGGCGCTTTCGCGGACGCCTCGCGTCGCGCCCAGTGGATCGCCGAGGCCGCAGGGCGCAGCGTGCTCGAGGTGTCGTCGATAGAGGACAACGGCGCGCCCACGTACGGCTTCGCCCGCGGGAAGATGGCCATGGCGATGGCCGATGGGGCGCCGAGCTTCGACCTCGACCCGGAGGACGTCGAGGTGACGGCCACCCTCGGGGTGAAGTTCGCGGCCCGCCGTCCGGGCGAGTAGCCCCGAAAGGGGAGGTGGCGGCGCGACGCGCCGCTGAATGATCACAATTGCGGCGAACCCCTTCCGCTCGCCGGTTCCCCGTGGTTCCATGGGGGCTGGTGGACTTGGGGGAGGGGATGCAGTGAAGCTCCGTGCGATCGCTTCAGTGCTGTCTGCCCTTGTCGCGTGCGGCTTGGTGGGATACGTCGTAGCCGACCCGATGACATCGGTCGAAGCGGTTCCCGACATCCAGCCGACCTCCAGTCTCTCGCCGCCCGCCGATCCGACGCGCGCCGTCGACGGCCCCCGGGTCGCGGTCTACTCCGAGGAGGGTGCGACCGGCGCGAGCCAGCACGTCCTGGACCCCCTCAACGCCGTCACGCCGGAGGCCGTCGGGCCCTCCGGCAGTCCCGTTCCGCTGCCCACCGCGCCCGCGACCATCAAGAAGGAGACGGTCAAGCCGCTCGGCAAGGCCGCGGCGGGCGCGCTCCTCACGCGGCCCGTCAACGGACGCACCACGTCGAAGTTCGGCATGCGGTTCCATCCGATCCTGAGGGTCTGGAAGCTCCACACCGGCCTCGACTGGGCGGTCCCCTGCGGAACGCCCGTGGGCGCGGCCCAGGCTGGCACCGTCGTGAAGGCCGGCTGGGCCGGTGGCAACGGCATCCAGGTCAAGGTCGACCACGGGATGCTGCGCGGCTACCGCGTCGTGACGACCTACAACCACCTGTCATCGATCGGCGTGCGGGTCGGCCAGAAGGTTGAGGCGCTCGACGGTGTCGGACGGGTCGGGAGCACCGGCTATTCGACCGGGTGCCACATGCACTTCGAGGTGATCGTCAACGGCCAGTTCACCGACCCCGAGCCCTGGCTCAACGGCGATCCCGTGGTGATCGACCTGTCGAGCATGCAGCACACGTCGGTGCCGAAGCCATCGGCGAGCGCCACGCCGAGCGTTACGCCCACGCCGTCGAAGAGCCCCAGCCCGACACCCACGCCGAGGGTTACGCCCTCGCCGGCGAAGACCCCCAGCCCGACTCCCACCCCGACACCTCCTTCGCCGACCGGGACACAGACGCCACCTAGCCCGACGACGCCCAGCCCTGGCACGACGCCGGCAGTCACCCCAAGCGGGACAGGCTCGCCCACCGCGACGCCGACCACCGACGCCTCCGCCACCGCCTCCGCGTCGTCTACACCGACGACGACCGGTTCGCCGACGGCGGGGTCGACAGAGACCAGCACTCCGACACAGACCAGCACCGCGACTGAGACCAGCACCGCGACGCAGGCCACCACCGCGTCCGAGACGGGCAAGGCCTCCGAGACCGCTGTCGCGGAAGAGGCGCCGACCGGCACCGATTCGCCGGCCGCGTAGCGCGTCAGTCGCGCAGGCGCACCGCGCACCAGTCGATCAGGGCCGCGACCCTTCGCCACGCGACGGCGACCTCGGCCGCGAACGCCTCCACCGACTCGGAGACCACCTCGCGCTCGGCCGCGAGCGACGTGTGCCGCAGCAGGTCGATCCGCGGATGCTGCCTCGAGTAGCCGCGCGGCGCGGTCTTGACGCCGTCGCCGGTCTTCAGCCATCCGTCGGCGAGCAGGCCGGCCAGGAGGTCGTCGAGTTGCGATCCGGTCGCCTCGTCGTCGATGGCGGCGCGCACGCGCGCCAGCGCCTCAGGCTTGGCGGCGTAGTAGCCGCCGACGGCGATCGCCTCGGTGGCGTTGACCTCGAGGTAGAACCCGCAGGCGGGCGCCACCGACACGAACACGCCCTGGTGGGTCTTGTACGGGGACTTGTCGGCGCTGAACCGCACGTCACGGTTGGGGCGGAACAGTTTCGCCTTCCCGAACTCCTCCTCGAGCAGGGCCGCGACGGCCAGCAGGGGTGCCTTGACGTCTGCGTCGTACCTGTCCTTGTTGGCGACCCAGAACTCGCGCGAGTTGTCCTCCTCCAGGTCGTGGTAGAAGGCCTGCGCTGCGTTCGGAAAGCCGATGGACGTCACCCCGCAAGCTTATGCCGCGAGTCGGCCGGCCAGCATTTCATCGGAGATATCCGGGGAAATAGCGCCAATGCAGAGAAATCTTGAGGCGGTATTGACGAATGCCTAGCAGGCGTATTAGTGTTACTCCCGGTTATTCGACAGGAAGGAGGTCGCACCATGATTCAGATCCAGATCGCCACGACGGCGGTTCGTCTTCGCACTGGCAGCACTGCGCCCTCCGCCGGGCGTCGCGCCTGACCCGACCGGGTCCCCGCAGCACGCAACCACATCCACCCCAGGGACGTATTCCGTCCCACCGCGCCCTCAGACGCGCGCAGATTCCTGTCGAAAGCACCCTCGTGAACATCACACACCAGTCCACCACCCCCCGATCCAGCCCTGACACCGTCATCGTCGTCCCATCGCTCGACCGCCTCCCTTGGCGCGACCGATGGGCCCTGAGGCTCAGCCTGTGGGTCATCGAGCGCACCGTGCATCCGAGCCAGCCACACCTGGACGCCCAACTCTGGCGCGCCAGCCAGCGTGAGGTCGCCCGGCGCGAAACGGCGTCGCTGCATTGGCTTCCGCCACGCTGACCGACCCCCGGCCGGTGCTCGATCTCTCCACAGTGAGAGCCGAGCCAGGCCGCGATGATTGTCATCAACCACAATTTCAGAGCGACGGATAGCGCGCAATATTCACATCAATGAATGCGCGCTATTTGTGCTGCATTCATGCGGATTGTCAGAGAGCAAACATCAGAGAATGATGAGCGCCCCGGCCGCGATGATCGAGGTGATCAACGTGATGATGTCGAAGGCCCGCTGGGGAACCTTCCCGATGATGGCGATGCCGCCGAGGGTGCCGAGCAGCACCACGGGCACCAGGAACGCCGCGGTCCGGAGCACCTCTGGCGTGAACAGCCCGAGTGAGGCCGTCAGCGGGGTCTTGGCGATGTTGATGATCAGGAAGTACCACGCCCCCGTCCCGAGGAACCGCAACTTCTCGACCCGTGCGAGTTGCAGATACAGCGCCATGACGGGGCCCGCCGCGTTCGCCGCCATGGTCGTGAAGCCGGCGGTGACGCCCGCCGTGAGCGTCAGCGCCCGGTGGGGCTTGGCATCGGCAGTCTCGTCGTGCGGCGCCCGCGCGTGCTGCCTGACAAACACCTTCGTCGCCAACTGGATGAGGACAAAGATCAGCAGGAGCGCGCCGATGCTCCGCTTCAGGACCAGGTCGTCCACCAGCGAGAGGAACCAGGCGCCGAGCAGCAGACCCGGGATGACGGCGGGGATCAACCCGCGCAGCAGTTTCCAGTCGGCCGCCTTGCGGTAGCGAAGCACGGCGACGATGTCGCCCGTGATCAGCAACAGCAGGACCGCCGCGGTCGACTCCTTTGCTGGCATCGTCAGGGCGACCATGGCCACCGACAGCGACGCGAGACCCCCGAAGCTCGTCTTGGCTACGCCGATCAGCAGCGCCGCGCCGACCAGCAGCACCCATTCCATGTTCACTCCAGGTCTCTGCGGCTCGATTCCGTCGTCAGGATACGGGTGGGGCGTCCGGGCTGAGCCGACGGTCCGAAAGGATGGGGTGGGCCCATCGGGCAACCGCTGAGGCGTCGGACGATCTCCCGTGTGCCGGATCCGGGGGAAGTAGGGACCCACGCGGACCGCACCCCCAATCGCGCCAAGCGGGCAAATTGGGCGTTTCAGGGGCAATCGCCCTGGTCGATGCCCAGAATTTTGGTGCGAGGCGGTAGAATTGGCCCGTTCAAAGGCGCCGGTAACCGCCGGCGCCAATGTGTGTGGTCAGGAGCATTGTGTCGGAAGACATGCAGGATTACGAGGACTTCACCCCGGAGGAGCGCCTGGAGGGCCTCCTCGACGCGGCGGACATCACCGTTACGGGTAACTACGACGCGGACCAGATCTCCGTGCTCGAAGGGCTCGAGGCGGTCCGGAAGCGTCCGGGCATGTACATCGGCTCGACCGGCGAACGCGGCCTGCACCACCTTGTCTACGAGATCGTCGACAACTCCGTCGATGAGGCCCTCGCCGGGTTCTGCGACTCCATCGAGGTCGAACTCCTCGACGACGGCGGCGTGCTCGTGCGCGACAACGGTCGCGGCATCCCCGTCAAGGAGCACCCGGTCGAGAAGATCCCGACGGTCACGCTGGTCCTCACCGTCCTCCACGCGGGCGGCAAGTTCGGCAACGGCGGCTACAAGGTCTCCGGCGGCCTGCACGGCGTCGGCTCCTCCGTCGTCAACGCCCTGTCGGAGAAGCTGATCGTCGACGTGTGCCGCGACGGCTTCCGCTTCCAGCAGACCTTCCACCTCGGCGAGCCCGTGACGGAACTGGAGCAGCTCGAGGCCAGCGAAGAGACCGGCACCACCATCACGTTCTACCCCTCGCCCGAGATCTTCGAGACGACGACGTACAACTACGACACCCTCGCCACCCGCTTCCGCGAGATGGCCTTCCTGAATAAGGGCCTGCGGATCTCGCTGATGGACCTGCGCACCGAGCGTCAGATCGCCACCGGCGACGAGGGCGAGACCGACACCCCCTACGACGAGTTCCTGTACGAGAACGGCCTGACCGACTACGTCAAGTACCTATCCTCCGGCAAGGACGCGATCCACCCGACCGTGATCGACGTCGAGGCGCACGCCCCGGATCAGGGCATGGGCGTCGAGATCGCGATGCAGTGGAACTCGAGCTACACCAACTCGGTCTACACCTTCGCCAACACCATCAACACCCAGGAGGGCGGCACGCACGAGGAAGGCTTCCGCGCGGCGCTCACCAACACCGTCAACCGTTGGGGCGAGTCCTGGGGCCTGATCCGCAAGCGCGAGGACCGCGTCTCCGGCGACGACATTCGCGAGGGGCTCACCGCGATCGTCTCGATCAAGGTCTCGGAGCCGCAGTTCGAGGGCCAGACCAAGACCAAGCTGGGCAACACCGAGGCGAAGAGCTTCGTGCAGCGCGTGCTCAACGACCGCCTCGGCGACTGGATGGAGCGCAACCCGGCGGAGGGTAAGGACATCGTCCGCAAGGCCCAGTCGGCGGCGCAGGCCCGCATCGCGGCCCGCAAGGCGCGCGACATGGCCCGCTCCCGTAAGGGCCTGCTCGGGGCTCCGGCCTGCCCGGCAAGCTGGTCGACTGCCAGTCGACCGACCCGTCCGAGTGTGAGTTGTTCATCGTCGAGGGCGACTCAGCAGGTGGCTCCGCCCGTGGCGGCCGCGACCCCCGCACGCAGGCGATCCTCCCGATCCGAGGCAAGATCCTCAACGTCGAGAAGGCGCGCATCGACAAGATCCTCGCCAACAAGGAGGTCGAGGCGATCATCAACGCGCTCGGCGCCGGGATGCAGGAGGACTTCGACCTCAACAAACTGCGCTACCACAAGCTGGTCCTGATGGCCGACGCCGACGTCGACGGCGCCCACATCCGCACCCTGCTGCTGACGCTGCTGTTCCGCTTCCTGCGCCCCATGATCGACGCAGGCCACGTCTACCTCGCGCAGCCCCCGCTGTTCCGCCTCCGCTGGACAAACGCGCCGCACGAGTTGGCGTACAGCGACTCCGAGCGCGACGTCTTGCGCGACGCGGGCCTTGCCGAGGGCAAGAAACTGCCGCAGGTCAACCCCATCCAGCGCTACAAGGGCCTCGGCGAGATGAACGCCGACGACCTGTGGGAGACCACCATGGACCCGGAGAACCGGATCCTGCTGCAGGTGACGCTCGAGGACGCGGCGATGGCCGACCAGATGTTCTCGATCCTGATGGGCGAGGACGTCGAGCAGCGCCGCACGTTCATCCAGCGCAACGCCAAGGACGTCCGGTTCCTCGACATCTGAGCCGACTCCCACTCACGTATCACTTACTAGGCAATTGAGGGTTAAGCAGCATGGCTGACGACAAGGACGAGACCACGACCGACGAGATCGAGGCTCCTGGGCTGGGGCGCGTCGATCCGATCGACCTGCAGGTCGAGATCCAGAACTCCTACCTCGACTACGCGATGAGCGTCATCGTCGGTCGAGCGCTTCCCGACGTGCGCGACGGGCTGAAGCCCGTGCACCGACGGGTTTTGTACGCCATGTGGGACGGCGGCTACCGCCCGGATCGCGGCTGGAACAAGTGTTCCCGCGTGGTCGGCGAGGTCATGGGCCTCTACCACCCGCACGGCGACTCGGCCATCTACGACACCCTCGTGCGCCTCGCGCAGCCGTGGGCGATGCGTAACCCGCTCGTGTCGGGGCAGGGCAACTTCGGAAGCCAGGGCAACGACAAGGCCGCCGCGATGCGGTACACCGAGTGCAAGATGGCTCCGCTGGCCGTCGAGATGGTCCGCGAGATCGAGCAGAACACCGTCGATTTCCGGCCCAACTACGACAACCGCGAGGAGGAGCCGGTCGTCCTCCCGGCCCGCTTCCCCAACCTGCTCGTCAACGGCTCCACCGGCATCGCCGTCGGCATGGCCACCAACATCCCTTCGCACAACCTGCGCGAGGTCAATGACGCCGTGCAGTGGTCGCTTGAGCACCCAGGCGCCAGCCGCGAGGAACTCCTCGAGGCCGCGATGCAGCGCATCCAGGGCCCCGACTTCCCGGGCGGCGGCCTGATCGTCGGCCGCAGCGGCATCGAGGAGGCCTACCGCACCGGGCGCGGCTCCGTCACGATGCGCGCGGTGATCGACATGGAGGAGGACCCGAAGGGTCGTCAGCTCCTCGTCGTCACCGAGCTGCCGTACATGGTCAACCCCGACACCCTCGCCCAGCGGATCGCGGACCTGGTCAACTCCGGGAAGCTGACCGGGATCGCCGACATCCGCGACGACACCTCGGCCCGCACCGGGCAGCGACTGGTGATCGTGCTCAAGCGTGACGCCCAGCCGCGCGTCGTGATGAACAACCTGTACAAGCACACCGCGCTGCAGGACACGTTCGGCTGCAACATGCTCGCGATCGTCGAGGAGGTGCCCCGCACCCTGCGCCTGGACCAGTTCATCTCGCTGTGGATCAAGCACCAGCTCGAGGTCATCCGCCGCCGCACGCAGTGGCAGTTGGACGAAGAGGAGAAGCTGGCCCACATCGACCGCGGGCTCGTCAAGGCCCTGAACATGCTCGACGAGGTGATCGCGCTGATCCGCGCGAGCCGGACGGCGGACGAGGCGAGCACCGGCCTCCAGGAACTGCTCGACATCGACGAGGTCCAGGCGCGAGCAGTGCTGGACCAGCAGCTTCGCCGCCTCGCGTCGATGGAGATCCAGAAGATCATCGACCGCTTGGTTGAGCGCGAGCGCAAGATCGCGGACCTGAAGGACATCCTGGCCGACGAGGCCCGGCAGCGCCGGATCATCTCCGCCGAACTGCAGGAGATCGTCGACAAGTACGGCGACGACCGCCGCACCCGGATCGTCGCGGCCGACGGCGACTTCTCCGAGGAAGACTTCATCCCCAATGAGGACGTCGTCGTCACCATCACCCACGGCGGCTACGCGAAGCGGACCCGCGCCGACCAGTACCGCCTGCAGAAGCGCGGCGGCAAGGGAGTGCGCGGTGCCACGCTGCGCGCCGACGACGAGGTCCAGCACCTGTTCACCACCACGAACCACCAGTGGATCCTGTTCTTCACCAACTTCGGCAGGGTGTACCGGTCGAAGGCGTGGCAGTTGCCGGAGGCGGGCCGTGACGCTAAGGGCGGTCACGTCGCGGGGCTGATGAACTTCCTGCCCGACGAGAAGATCGCGCAGGTGCTCACGATCAACAGCTACGAGGACGCCCCGTACCTGCTGCTCGCCACCAAGCACGGCCTCGTGAAGAAGACGGAACTGAAGGCCTACGACTCGCCGCGTCAGGCGGGCGTCATCGCCATCAACTTCCGCGAGGAGGGGGACGAACTGATCGGTGCCGCGCTCGTCAGCTCCGACGACGACGTGCTCCTGATCTCCCGCAAGGGCCAGGCGATCCGCTTCCAGGCCGACGATTCGCAGCTTCGACCCATGGGTCGCGCCACCTCGGGCGTCACCGGCATGAAGTTCCGCGCCGGCGACAAGCTTCTGTCGATGGCCGTGCTGCGCGCCGACGACGACCTCGACGACCAGTTCGTCTTCACCGTCACAGACGGCGGCTTCGCGAAGCGTTCGCTGATCGAGGAGTACCGCCAGCAGGGCCGTGGCGGCCTCGGCATCAAGGCCATGAAGCTGAACGAGGACCGTGGTCAACTGGTCGGCGGGCTCATCGTGCGCGAATCCGACGAGGTCATCGCCATCAAGATCTCGGGCCAGGTGACCCGTTCCGCGGTGGCCGATGTCCCCGTCAAGGGACGCGACACCATGGGCGTGAAGTTCGTCGGAGTGCGCGGTGAGGACGCCGTCGGAGCCATCGCCCTGTACCCCGAATCGGAGGAAGTCGAGGCGGCGGATGTCGCTGACGAGGACGAAGCGGGTACCGTAGGGGACGATATTGTCGCCGAAACGGTGATCGAGGAGGACTCGAATGAGTGAGAACTCGCCCCGCTGGCCCGGTCGTAACGGGTCGCCAGGCCTGGACTTCTCGCCCTACCGCAAGACGGGTGAGAAGGTCGAGGAGCCTGTCGGCGCCAAGGCCAAGGAGGCCGAAACGGCCACGGCGACGGTCATCACGCCCAAGCCCAACAGCGCGCCCGAGGACAAGCGGCCCAACGGCGCCCCGCAGCCGAAGGGCAAGGGCAGCCAGCCCGGCAAGCCCCAGGGCACGGGCGGTCAGTCCAAGAGCGTCACCGGCATCACGCCCAAGGCCTCCGAGCGTGCCGCCAGCACTGCCAAGGAGTGGGCGGCGGTGCCCGTCACCGGGATGCCCGCCGCGCCAACGGCGCCGACCCATCCGGGCACCCCGTCGCGACCCGAGCCGAAGCCTGCCCCGTCGACGACGGATGCCGCGACTCCCGCCGTCGACCGGAAGCCGCGCTCCACGCGTCGCACCCGCAAGGCGCGGCTGCGGCTCTCGCGCATCGACCCCTGGTCGGTGATGAAGACGACGCTGCTGTTCGCCATCGCCTTCGGCATCATGATGGTCGTCGTCGTGTTCGTGCTGTGGTCCGTGCTCGCCGGTTCCGGCGCGCTCGAGTCGGCCAACACGCTCATCAACACGGTGCTCAGCGACACCGAGGGTGGCGGCTCGGGCTTCAAGCTTGAAGACTTCCTCACTGTCGAACGCGTGATGGGCTTCGCGGTGGTGCTCGCCGTCATCGACGCCGTCATCATCACGGCCGTCGCGACGCTGTTCGCCTTCCTCTACAACCTCGCGGCCACCGTGATGGGCGGCCTCGAGGTGACGCTCGCAGAGGACTGATTCGGCCTAACTTGCGGCAGGCTTCCAAGGAAGCTGACCCACGGGCCACGGTAATGTCCGAACCGGGGGCGAGCGCTCGCCCCGGGGAGGGCCTGTCATGGACGTGTACAGCCAGGATGAGCAGCGCGCTCACGGCACCGGCTTCATCGGGATCGACGCCGAGTCCGACGATGCCATCGACAGCCTCGAGGTCTACGAGGCCCTGATCAATCCGCGCGAGGCCGACCAACGTGGCGGCCAGGGCGGCCCCGGCATGATGCCCCCGATGATGGGCATGGGAGGCGGCGGCGCAGGAGCGGCAGCGCCCGGAGGGGCTGGCCTCAGCACTGCGGCCGCCAACACCGCGGCGGCAAGTATGGTCGGCAAGGCGACACCATTGACGATGCCTGGCGTGGCGCCGACCCTCACCGGCCCCGCTGCAGCGTCCGCCGGCCTCGGCGTCGGAACCGCAGCCGGGCTCGGCGCCGGTGGCGGAGGTTCGCCGTCGGGTCTGCCCGCCGGTGGGATGCCAGACGGCATGGGAGAGGCCCCGCCCGGCGGGCTCGAAGCCGCTCAGGTGTCGGAGGAACCGGCGGCCGAGGACGCGACCGAAGAGGTCCCCCAGGAACAGCAGACGCCACCGTCGACGCCGACGGACGCCACCCTCAATGCGGGCCCTGGGCCGGACGAGACCGCGATCGATCCGGCCGAGGTCGACCGGGTCGCCAAGGAATGGTCGGGCCTCGCACAGGAGATGGCAACCATCGGCTCGGCCGCCTCCGAACTGCAGGCGTCGCTCGAGGATTTCGGCCTCGTGCAGCAACCGGCCGGCCCCTACGGAGAGATGACCTCCGGTATCCAGCAGTTGGCGGGCGGCGCGTCGAAGGAGTTCGACGAGATCGCCACCGGCCTGTCCTACGGCGCGCAGGCCTACCGTGACCACGAGGCCGCCGCGGCCGCTACCGCAAGGAGCGCACAGTGAAGAAGGAAGTCCTCGACAAGCTGACCGCCCTCGCCGAACTGGACCTGTACCCGGCGGTGCAGCAGCGCTCCGGAGAGTTCTTCGCGCTGGTGCCGTCCATGATCCAGGCCGACTTCCTCGAACTCGCGAACGCCCGGGCCGTCCCCAACGGCTTCTTCCAGGTGGCGGCCATCTTCGCCGCCGTCGAGACGCAGGGCACCCAGATCGTCAACGAGGTCAACCGGATCTCCGACCAGATCCGCGGCCACCTCGCCTCGCTCGAGAAGTGCGCCTCGACGCCGCGGCGGATGGCGGAGATCGGCAAGTCGTGGCGGCGGCAGGCCGGTCGCGTCGGCGAGATGATCGCGACGGCGGAGCGCCTCTCGAACCAGCCCACGTGGCGGGGCCGTGCCTCCGAGGCGCACCTCGCGGTCGTGCCGAAGCAGATCGCGGCCATGAAGGAACTCCAGAGGCTCGCGGAGACGGCCTCTGAGTCGGTGCTGGTCGTCGGCGCGATCCAGTCCAACATCTTCGACGCCGTCGGCCTGATCTTCACCCAGGCCATCGAGCAGTTGCGCGGCCACGTGTCGACCGCACCCTCGGCGTTCTTCAGCCGATCGGCCGGAGCGGTCACGCTCCTGACCAACGTCGAGGCGCTGATGCGCCAGTGGCTTTCCGGTGAGGGCACCTGGAGCCCCTCGGCCTCGCAGATCGCCGACGGGCTCACCGAGACCTCTTCCGGAGGCTATAGCTGGCCTCAGGCCGTCAAGGCATCCCTGAACGGCTCCAAGACCGACAAGGACGCTCAGACGGACAAGGACGGCGCCTGGGAGACCACCGTCAGCGGCGAGGGCGTGTCCGTGACGGGCGCACCTGCGGGCACCGACACCGACTCCCGCGGGACGGCCGAGGTCGGCGGTACCGAGGCGACCGACGACGCCGACGAGGAAGCGAAGGACGAGACGTCCAAGGACACCTCGGGTACGTCGGACAAGGACACGTCGGACAAGGACGACAAGGCGGACGAGAAGGACAAGGCGGAAGACAAGAAGGACAAGAAGGACGGCGGATCCTCGGCCGGGCGGGACGTGAGCCAGGGCGCCTCGATCCAACTCGGTGGCGGCGGCGAGACCGTCGGCTTCGAGTCGATCAACTTCGACAAACTGGTCTCCACGCTCACCCCCGACCCGCCCATCGTCGAGCCACCGGCCGATGAACCGGTGGTGGACTCGCCGCCCAGCCAGCCTGTCGTCGAGCCGCCGAAGAGTGCGCCCGTGGTCGAACCGCAGGAGCCCCCAGCGGCGCAACCGGTGGTGGGCGACCACCCGATCGGGCTGCCCACCGGCGAGACGCTGCCGGAGACCACGTTCGACCGCGACGCCGTCAGCTACAACCCGGACGACATCGTGGACCGCGACATCGACCGTGGTCTCTCCGCCTGGGACCGGTTGCGCACGACGCAGGTGGAGCGCTGACTCGGTTTGCTGGCGACCGACCGGGTGCGCTAGAGTTTCACGACGGTAAGCGGGCCTATAGCTCAGACGGTTAGAGCGCTGCCCTGATAAGGCAGAGGTCACTGGTTCAAGTCCAGTTAGGCCCACCGCACACCCCGTGGCCCAGGCCGCGGGGGTTTTTTTTTGCGTTCCAGTTGATGACGGCCACTCCGGCCTGGCCGCGTCGTCCGACCCCCGCCGGGTGTGGTGACGTCGAGTATCGCCGACAAGAGGTGGAATACCGGCGAGGCAATGGTGCCCATGTCGTCGACTTGAGGACCACGGACGCCTCCATATGAGCGGCACCCATCGGGTGAAATGTCCGTGGTGAGTGGGCTCAAAGGGCAGCATTCCTGAAGGCCTCCCTATCGCCCTGCCGTGGGAATGCGGCGGCGAGGCGATTCATGCGCTCCCAGGCGTCGACGTCCTGTTGGCGGCCAGCAGTGTCAGCAGGCCAGGGGGGCGGAAGGCCTTGCCACCGTGACACGCGCGGAAGGTCGCGACTGAGCCAAATATCGGCCAAAAGGGTGACAGTGGCGAGGAAATGCCACCGACAAGGACCGTGATGCGCCGCGAAACAGCGACCGCCGGAATCCCCAGTTACCCCTGAATGTAGGGCGCATCCGAGGTGCTTGACACGTCTACTATCCAGTCGATTTGCTTCTCGCGGCGGGGGGCCAAGATTGACGGTTCCCCAAGATAGCGACTGGGGGACCAACTGATGTCGACCAATGACTCGATCGGCTCAACGCCTCGGCGCGGACGCCCACGAAGGGCATCGCGCGGGGGACGACGCGGGGGCCTGGCCGCCGTCGTCATAGGCGCCTTGAGCGCGTCGTTGGTATTCGCCTCCGGGCTGGCCTACGCACAGGAGACGACGCCGACCCCGACGCCGGGCGCCGTCGACACCCCGGTCGCCCCGAGCGACTCGACCGAGACGCCGATCGTCGTCGTGGACCCGATCGTCACAGACGACGAAACCACCCCGGTCGAGCCGCAGGATACGCCCACGAAGGAACCGGCGCCGGAGACGCAACCCGCCGCGACCCCCGCAGCTCCCGAGCCGAAGACGGGCGCTCAGCCGCGGATCGCCGGACCCGCGATCGTGCCTATGGCCGTGCCCGCGAACGTCCAGCCTCCCTACGTGTACTGGACCGTCGAGGATGGCAACGCTCAGCCAGTCGGGGGCGCCACGTTCACGCTGCAGGGCCCTCGAGGCTCGGGCAACGACAACGGTGCATGGAGCAACGCGGGGAGCGTCACGGTGACGGACTGTGTCACCGCGGGCTGCCCTGGCCCGGATCTGGACCCCGCGCCGGGGGCATTTGCGGTCAAGTACATCGGAACCCACTCGATCAGTAACTCGTCGCGATACCGACTCCAGCGCGCGACCACCCCACCCGGCTACTCCGCCAATGGGCGCACGGGGTGGGAAGTGGTCCCGGGTCAGCTCTTTAACTCCAACTCGGCCTCTCCAGGCTGGCTCGTCTGGAACAGCGACAGGACCTACGACTTTGGGAACTTCCCAGTCGCGGCACCACCGCGCTGGAACGTCACGGTGAAGAAGGGCACCTACCGCAACGGCACCGCGGCTAGCGCGGTCTCGGCCGAGCACACCGCCGGGGTGCGGTTCGGGATGTCGGAGACCGAATCCAGCGCCCCGTTCGCGACCTGCGAGATCCCGTCGACCAACCTGGGCAACTGCCTCTTCACGGGCGTCGCCCCGCCCGACGGTGACCTAACGGTGTTCATCAGGGAGCTGACCGCAGCTCCTGGATCCGATGCCGCGACCCACCTCGGCGAGCCGATCACGAACCTGTCGACCGGTGCCTACCGGATCCAGACCGTGTTGCCTACTGGAGGCGGCAGCGTCACGGTGCCCGCGGACTCGGACTCACCCGACCGCACCGTCATCGCCAATCGCGCCATCAACCCCATGCTCCCCCAGACGTGTTCGGCCGGCGCCACGGTCGCCGTCGTCCTGGACACCTCGGGCTCCGTCGACGCCTATCGGGACAGCCTGGCGCAGGCCACGACGGCCCTCGTGGACGGCCTGGTCGGCACCCCCTCGTCGGTGGCGCTGTTCAGCTTCGCCGCGTCGAGCCCGGGAGGCATCGCAAACCAGGCGACCCCGCTCAGCGTCGAGACGGCTACGGACGCCGCGGCCGTCAAGCAGTTGTACGCGACCAACAACGGTCAGACCGCCGCCTTCTCGGCCGGCGGGGGCACCAACTGGGACAGGGGCCTGTGGGTGACCTCGCAGGGCTACTTGGAGAACGGACAGCGCAAGGGCTACGACATCGTCTTCGTCCTCACCGACGGCAACCCGACGCTGTACATGAGCGGGAACAGCAACCCTGGGAACACGGGTGACACGACCACCGGCGAACTGGAGAAGTCGATTTTCTCCGCCAACGCGGTCAAGAAGACGGGTGCGCGCATCATCACCGTCGGTATCGGCGGAGGACTGAACGACGGCAACCTCGGCGCCATCTCGGGCCCGAACAAGTACTCGCCCGGCGATACCCTGAACGATTTCGACTTCATCACGGCCGACTGGGCCGAGCTTGAGGCGGTGCTCAACTCCTTCGCGCAGGGTCTGAAGTGCGAGGCGAGCGTCACCGTCGAGAAGCAGGCCAAGCCGTACGGCGGCTCGTACGCTCCCGCCGCGGGCTGGGAGTTCGGGCTGACCAGCACCGGCGCGGACTCGCAGGAGCCGACCACGAACCAGGACACCAACGCGGCCGGTCAGGCGACGTGGACGCTGAAGTTCACCGACACCGACGACACCGCCACCGCCGTCCTGACCGAGATCGAAGATCGCGCCGGCTGGAGCCTTGCCGACCTGACCTGTGACGTCGACGGCACCACGGTCGACCTGGCAGGAAAGAAGGTCACCATCCCGGGCATCGGCATCGGCCAGAACGTCACCTGTACGTTCATGAACGAGGAGCGCCAGGTCGGCTCCCTGGCCATCACGAAGGCCTTTGCCGATGCCGACGCGCAGGCCTTCGGGGCGAGCGTGAACTTCCAGGGCGGCTACACCTGTTCGCTCGACGATGAGACCGTCGCGTCCGGCACCTGGGTGAGGCAGGGTTCGGGAGCCGCAGTGCTCACCGCAGCCGCCGGCTCGCCTGCACCCGACGCGATTCCGGCCAACGCGTCGTGCACCGTCACGGAGACGACGCCGACCGGCGGTCTCCCGAACGCGTCCTGGACGTGGGCCACGCCGACGGTGACGGACCCGGTGACCATCACCAACGCGACGACCTCCACCGTCACCGTGACGAACGCGGTGGAGCGGGTCTACGGCAACTTCCAGGTCACCAAGCAACTCGCGGCGGGAAGCACGGCCGATGCCGGGCTCACCTACTCGGGCGGATGGACCTGCACCCTCGGCACCGAGATCGTCAACGGGACGTGGGGGCCGATCGCCGCTGGCGCGACCTGGGCGTCTTCCGATGCCGCTGGGGTTCCGGTCGGCGCGAGTTGTGCGGTGACGAGCGAGACTCGTGACCAGTGGCCCGTTGCCGACGATCACTCCCACCAGTGGGACGGCGAGGCCGGGTTCTCGGCCGCTGTCGTCTCCGCGAAGCAGAGTCTTGGAACCGTGACGGTGACCAACACCACCAAGCGGGTGCTCGGCTCTGTGACGTGGTCCAAGGTCGACGCGACAGATTCGTCGCTGCTGGCCGGTTCGGAGTGGACCATCACCGGTCCGGGCTTCCCCGCGCCGGGCCAGCTCATCGCGGACTGCGTCGGCGACGATGCGGCCACCTGTGCCGCTGGGCCGGACACCAATCCTGCCGAGGGCGAGTTCGTCCTCATGGACCTGCTCTGGGGTGACTACACCGTCACCGAGACGACCGCCCCGACCGGCTACGTCGGCGGTGTGAGCTTCACCTTCACCGTCGCCGAGGCGACCGTGGACGTCGAAGCGGGCATCCAGGCCAACGAGCGCGAGACGGGAACCATCGAGTGGACGAAGGTCGATGCGACCGATCAGTCGCTGCTGGCCGGATCGGTGTGGACGCTGTCGGGTCCGGGCGACGCCACCCGCGACGTCGTCGACTGCGTCGGGACCTGCACGGACGACCCGTTCACCGACCAGGACCCGGATGCCGGCCAGTTCAGCATCGAAGGGCTCGCCTGGGGCGACTACACCCTGACCGAGAAGACCGCACCCGACGGTTACACGGCCAGCGCGACGTCGATCCCGTTCACGATCGACGCGACCAACGTGTCCGAGACCCGCGGTTTGGGCCCCGTCACGAACGAGAGGATCCCGGGGTCGGTCGGCTGGACGAAGGTCGACGGATCCGGCACGCTGCTCGCCGGCTCGGAGTGGAGCCTCACCGGCCCCGATGGGGAGGTCGTCGCGATCGCTGACTGCATCGCGACCGACGCCGAGGAGTGCCTCGAGGCGGACAAGCATCCCGGCGAGGGGGTGTTCGTGATCGAGGATCTCGCTTGGGGCGCGTACACGCTGGTCGAGACGAAGGCGCCGCCCGGCTACCTGCTCGACGCCACGGAGCATCCGTTCACGATCGGCGTCGGAGACGATGCGACGCTGACCGCCGACCTGGGCGCCGTCGAGAATCTCGCGCACGACGGCCCGGAGTTGCCGCTCACGGGTGGCATCGGGCGGGACCAGATCATCCTCGCGGGCGCCTTCGTGGCCCTGCTCGCAGCCGTGGGCTACGCAGCCCGTCGGCGTTTCGCCCGGGTCGTCTGATGCGCCCGGCGGCACACACCAAGAACCTGTCCGGCCGCCTGGCCGCAGCAGAGAAAGTAGGAACTGGCATGTTTGAGAGGAAATCGTCTCTCCGGCGACTCGCTGCCGGCGTGGGGGCATTCGCTCTGGCCGCGGCGGGATTCCTGGGGGCAGGGACGGCTCACGCCGCGCCCGGCAATATCGACCCAGAGGCTGAAGGCAATCTGTACGTACACAAGCACGTCGGCGACCCCGGTGGTGATGGCGCCCCGCACGACGGGACACCCAGAACGAGCCTGCCGGAACCGTTGGAGGGCGTCACCTTCACCATCCAGCGGATCAGCCACGACGGCACCCCCGTCGACCTGAACACCAGCGAGGGATGGGACCTCATCAACGGTCTTCAGCCGGGCGACATCGGCCAGGACGGCTTCACCGCCGGTGCTGCCGACCCCCAGGTGACCGAGGCGGACGGCACGGCGTCGTTCGAGGGCCTCGACTTCGGCCTCTACCTCGTGACCGAGACCGACTCGGGGACGAACAACATCATCTCCAAGGTCGAGCCGTTCCTGGTCTCGGTGCCATTCCCCTCGGCTAACGAGTGGCTGTACGACGTGCACGTCTACCCGAAGAACGTCCTGAACGTGACCGAGCCGACCAAGACGGTCGACGATCCCGGCCATGCGCTCGTCGAGGGCAGCACCGTGACCTGGACCGTCACCGCACCGGTCCCCGCCATCGCCACCGGCGACACGTACAAGAAGTTCGTGATCACCGACGAGTTCGACCCGCGCCTCTCGATCACCGAGGACGACGTGACAGTCACCATCGAGGGAGTCACGCTCGAGGACGCCGACTTCACGATCGACCCGGGCACGAGCCCCGGCCCGACCGTCGTGGTGACCTTCACCGAGACCGGACTCGCCAAGCTGGCGGCCGACCAGGACGTCGTGGTCACCTACAACACCACGGTTGAGGAACTGGGCGACACCGTCTTCATCGACAACATCGCCAACGTCAACACCAACGACACCGGCGTCGACACCACCGAGCCGGAGGTGTGGTTCGGGTCGGTCAAGGTGACCAAGGTCAACGCCGCCGACGCCGATCAGAAGCTGCAGGGCGCCGAGTTCGAGCTCTACGGCGACAGGGACGGGGCCGCTCTGAGTGACACCCCGTTCGTGACAGGCGATGACGGCACCCTCACCATCGAGGGCCTCTGGGTCGGCCTGACCGAGGGGTCCTCGAGGACGTACTGGCTGAAGGAGACCAAGGCCCCGGCCGGCTACATCACCCCCACCGGCGAGGATGCCTGGACCCAGGTGACCGTCACCGCCAACTCCCAGACCCCCGTCTCGGTGCACGTCGATCCGATCGAGAACACCAAGCAGCCCGGCCCGACCCTTCCGTTGACCGGTGGCGTGGGTGCCGCCGTCTTCGGTGGCACCGGCCTGGCGATGGTGCTCGTCGCCGTCGGCGCCATCGCGGTGGGCGCGGCGCGGCGTCGCCAGTCGACTCACTGATCGACACTCAACCACACCGGCGGGGAGGGACACAGTCCCTCCCCGCCGCACGAAGAAGGCTTCTGTGACCGCCTCCCCCGATCTCCGGCATACCCCCGGCCGGAGCCGCCCGACCGACGTCGACGATGGCGTGCCCCTGGCTCAACGCGGGGCTGGCGTTGGTCGGGCTGGTGGGCGTCCTGGTGATGTTGTATCCCAGCGTCGCGAGTTGGTTCGCGCAGTACTACCAGTCGCTGGTGATCCGGGACCTCTCGTCGAGCGTGCGTGAGGAGCCGTCCTCCCGCCTGCATTCCGAGATCAGCAAGGCGCGGGAGTACAACGACGCTCTGACAGGCGGGGCGCTGCTGTCGCCCGGGTCGAACGTCCCGGAGGGTTCCGGGACGTCGACGTCGGCGTTGGACTACTGGTCGATCCTCGACGCCGGTTCGGGGAACATGGGTCGGCTGCGGATCGACGCGATCGACGTCGACCTCCCGATCTACCACGGCACGTCAGACGAGACGCTCACCAAGGGTGTTGGGCATCTCGAGGGGACATCGCTTCCTGTCGGCGGCGAGTCGCAGCATTCGGTCCTGACGGCGCACCGAGGGCTGCCGTCGGCGACGCTGTTCGACAACCTCGGCGAGTTGAGCGTTGGGGACACGTTCACGATCGAGGTGTTCGGTGAGGTCCTGACGTATCAGGTGATCGACACCCAGACGATCGAGCCGGAGAAGACCCAGGCGCTGGTCCCGCGGTACGGGAAGGACCTGGTGACGTTGGTCACGTGCACCCCGTTGGGGATCAACAGCCACCGCTACCTGGTGACGGGGGAGCGCATCACCCCGACCCCGATCGAGGACGTCGAACGGGCAGGCCAACGCCCCGAGATCCCCGGGTTTCCATGGTGGACCGTGCCGATGGGCGCTGCGGTGGTGGCCTTCGTGACGGTGATCGTGTGGAGCGGTTTCGCGAAGGCCCGCCGTCACTCGCTCAGCGTCGCCCGGCGCGCAGGCTGAACGGGCCCTTGGGCTGAGCGCCTTCGACGCGGGCACGCGCCCTGTCGACACCCTGTACGGGTTGGCGGGGGTGACGTTCTCGGGCGGTGCAGTGTCGATGGGCTGTCGCCCCATCCGTTCCGCTCGGCTTCGCGGGTAGCGAGGCGAGAGCCACGCGGCCTGTTTGAGGCTGCCGTTCGAACAGGAAGACCTCACGGCACTGGTGAGTGCTCGGACCCAGAGCGAGTCGCCACGTCCTCCGTTCCTGAACCGCCTCTGCGTTGGTCGGCCCGAAGCCGCGCGGATCCCGATGAACTGTCTCGGATTCTTGGCTTGCGGCATGAAACAAATAGGTCACATTCCCTGCGTCGTCTTGTCGCGACGCTTCTTGTCACCTCTCGATGCGGATGCATTCCGCATCGAGAAAAGGCGCAGGAATTTCAGAATAGAGGCCTTATGTCGGCCGCAGAGGCATATTTGCAGATCTTCCACATCCCCAATTGCGGGTGATAGTCGAGACACTTCTGCGGGCTGTTTCCTCGTGGAATTCCTCACGGTCACCGGAGGGCTGGGCAGCGCCGGCGAGCCCGCCTCGGGGCAGCGCGAGCGTCGATTCACGCTCAGGAGGCGGTCGCCGCGACACGCCCGGCCGCTCGGCTCGTGACCAAATTGAGACATATCGCGCGCCGTTTGCCGGTAAAGGCGGATTCACTAGCGATGCGATACCGGCGCAATTCTTGCTTTTGAGTAGATTTGCGTGATGGTCGAGGAATGGTCCGTCCAATGGCTTGACAGACTCGCTATCCAACCGATTTGCTTTCGTGCAGGCGGGGGGTCTGAATTCGTGATTCCCCGGAATTGATCTGGGGGATTTCCTGATGTCGACCAATGATTCGCTCGGCTCTGCTCCACGTCGTCGCCGTTCGCGTCTGGCCGCGCGCGAGGGCCGACGCAGGGCTCTCGCCATCGGGATCGTCAGCGCCCTGAGCGCATCACTGGTCTTCGCTTCGGGCCTCGCCTACGCCAACGATCCGACGTCCCCGCCCGAACCGGTTGAGACGACGCTCGCCGTGAGTGATCAGGTCGAGGTGACGCTCGAGTCTGGCGAAGGGACCGAGGTGATTCCGCCTCCAAGCGAACCTGAGCAGACGCCCCCGGTCGGCCTCGATGCGGACGAGACTCCCATAGTTGTGGTCGACCCCGCACCGTTCGAGGACCCGGCGACCGACGAGGCGCCGAACGGGGTCCTCGGCGAGGACGTGGCCCCCAAGGACGACCAAGCCCGGGAGCCGTCCGCCGAGAAGGCGCAGGAACCGGAGGGCCTACAAGCTGAGGCCCTGGCAGCCCCCGCACCCAAGGGCTGGGTAGTCACCGTGCAAAAGGGGACCTATCGCACTGCAGGTACTGCTGACACAGTCTCGGGGGAGCACACAGTCGGAGTGCGGTTCGGGATGTCGGTGGACACGTCAAGCGACCCGTTCGCCTACTGCGAGATCCAGCCTGGGAACGAAGGGAACTGTGTCTTCCCGGAGGTCATCACGCCGCCCGATGGCGACCTGACTGTGGTTATCAGGGAGCAGGCGCCAACGCCTGGCTCCGATGCCGCGATCCACCTCGGCACGCCGATCAAGAACCTGTCGACTCTCGATGATTACCGGATCGAGATAGCGCTGAAGAACAACAACAAGAGTCCAGTGGTGCCGAAAGGCATGACCAACCGTGCCCCGCGTGTAGCCAACCGAGTTGTCAATCCGCAACTGAATCAGACCTGCGGCGCTGGCGCGAAGGTTGCGGTCCTGCTTGACACCTCGGGGTCCGTCAACGGGTTCCAGGACACGCTGGCACGCGCGACCACCGCCCTCGTCGACGGTCTGGTCGGTACCCCTTCGAGTGTCGCTCTGTTGAGCTTCGCGCAATCGAGCCCTGGAGCCATTAGCAACCAGAAGTCACCCCTCAGTGTCCAGGCGGTTGCCGACGCGGCGGACTTCAAGAAGCTGTATGCGACGAATGACGGGAAGACCGCATCCTTCGTGCCGAAGGATGGAACAAACTGGGACAAGGGGCTCTGGGAGACCTCGCTCGGATCCGCGGCCTACAAGTACGACGTCGTGTTCGTTCTCACAGACGGGAATCCCACCTACTCGATAGGTGCAGGCGACGGCCGGGAGACCACCACACGCGAGTTGGAGAACGCCGTCTTCTCCGCCAATGCGATCAAGAAGACCGGAGCCCGCGTCATCACGGTGGGCATCGGTTCCAACCTCAACGACAACAACTTGGCCGCCATCTCGGGCCCGACCAAGTTCGCGCCAGGCATGTCACTGAGCGACTTCGACTACATCTCCGCGGACTGGGCCAAGCTCGAGGGGGTGCTCAGCTCCTTCGCGGAGGGTCTGAAGTGTGAGGCGAGCATCACCGTTGAGAAGCAGGCCAAGCCGTACGGCGGGACCTACGCTCCCGCCGAGGGCTGGAAGTTCGGCCTGGCCAACTCTGGCGCGGCCTCGCAGATCCCAGCGCCTACGGAGTCGGACCCGGAGGCTACCCAGGCCACCGACGCTGCGGGCAAGGCGAAGTGGACGCTGAAGTTCGACAAGCCGGGCGACGAGGCGACCGCGACACTGACCGAACTCGAGGATCGAACCGGCTGGAGCCTTGCCGACCTGACCTGCGACGTCGGCGGGACCACGGTCGACCTGGCAGGAAAGAAGGTCTCCATCGAGGGCATCGGCATCGGCGAGAACATCACCTGCACGTTCAAGAACGAGGAGAAACTGGTCGGCGCCCTTGACATCACGAAGGCGCTCACCGGCGCGGATGCGCAGAAGTTCGGCGCGAGCGTGGACTTCCAGGGCGGCTTCACCTGTTCGCTCAACAACGCGACCGTCGCGTCCGGCACCTGGGCCAAGATTGGCGCGGGAGCGGCCACGCTGACGCCCGCGGCCGGCACGCCCGCCGCCAACCAGATTCCCGCCAATGCCGTGTGCACCGTCACCGAGACCACGCCGACGGGCGGTCTCCCGAACCCGTCCTGGACGTGGGCCACCCCGACGGTGACCGGCCCGGTGACCATCGCCAGCGGGACGACCTCGACCGTCACCGTCACGAATGCGGTCGAGCGGGTCTACGGCAACTTCCAGGTCACCAAGCAACTCGCGGAAGGGAGCACGGCCGACGCAACGCTCACCTACTCCGGCGGTTGGACCTGCACCCTCGGAGCCGAGGAGGTCAGCGGAGTTTGGGGGCCGATCGCGGCAGACGTGACCTGGGCGTCGACCGATGCCGATCGGATTCCGCTCGGCGCGAGTTGTGCGGTGACGAGCGAGACTCGTGACCAGTGGCCCGTCGCCGACGATCACTCCCACCAGTGGGACGGCGAGGCCGGATTCTCGGCCGCTGTCGTCTCCTCGAAGCAGGATCTTGGGACCGTGACGGTGACCAACACCACCAAGCGGGTGCTCGGCTCCGTGACGTGGAGCAAGGTCGACGCGACCGACGAGTCGCTGCTCGGCGGATCCTCTTGGACGATCGCCGGCCCGAGCTTCCCCGAGCCGGGCAAGCTCGTCGAGGACTGCGTGGCCGATGATCCGGCCCAGTGTGTCGGGCTGGACACCAATCCTGCCGAGGGCGAGTTCGCACTCAAGGATCTGCTCTGGGGCGAGTACACCGTCAACGAGACGGGGGTACCGACCGGCTACGTCGGCGGCCTGAGTTTCACCTTCACCGTCGCCGAGGCGACCTTGGACGTCGCCAAGGGCGCGCAGGCCAACGAGCGCAGGCCCGGGGCCGTGTCGTGGTCCAAGACCGACGAGGTCGGCGACCTGCTCGGCGGATCGGTGTGGAGCATCACGCCGCCCGAGGGTGGAGAGATCACCGTCGAGGACTGCATCGCGCTTGACGCCAAGGACTGCACCGGCGCCGACAGGGATCCGGCCGCAGGCAAGTTCCTCGTCGAGGGCCTCGCGTGGGGCACCCACCTCATCGCCGAAACGACGCCGCCGCAGGGTTACGACGGCGAGGCGAGCTTCAGCGTCGAGATCACGGCCGAGGTCGCGGGCAAGACGATCGATGGCAGCGCGCACAAGAACACCGCCCTGACCGGAACCCTCAAGTGGTTCAAGATTGACGCGGACTCGGAAAGCAAGCCGCTGCTGGGCGGGTCTGAGTGGACACTGAGGGGTCCGGGCGACGCCAAGCATGACATCAAGGACTGCGTCGGGACCTGCACGGACGACCCGTTCACCGACCAGGACCCCGTCGCCGGCCAGTTCAGCATCGTCGGGCTCGTCTGGGGCGACTACACCCTGACGGAGAAGACCGCGCCCGAGGGCTACACGGCCAGCGATGAGTCGTTCCCGTTCACGATCGACGCGACCAACGTCACGCAGACGAAGGAATTCACGATCGAGAACACCCGCGAGACGGGCACCGTGACGTGGTCGAAGGTCGACGCGACCGACAAGTCGTTGCTGGCAGGGTCCAAGTGGACGCTGAAGGATCCCGAGAACGCGTCACATGAAGTCGTCGACTGCATCGGGACCTGCTCGGACGATCCGTTCACCGATCAGGACCCCGTCGCTGGCCAGTTCAGCATCAAGGGGCTCGTCTGGGGCGACTACGAACTGACGGAGTCGAAGGCGCCCTCCGGTTACGACATGTCCACCGATCCCATATTGTTCACGATCGATGCCACCAACGTGGCCGGCATTAGGCACCTGGGCGACATCGGAAACGAACGGATCCTGGGTTCGGTCGGCTGGACGAAGGTCGACGGTGCGGGCACGCTGCTCGCCGGTTCCGAGTGGAGCCTCACCGCTCCTAACGGCACGACCGTGGTCATCGAGGACTGCATCGAGACGGGCGGCGACAAGTGCCTCGGCCCTGACAAGAATCCCGGAGCCGGGTCGTTCGTGATTGAGGACCTCGAGTGGGGCGCGTACACGCTGGTCGAGACGAAGGCCCCGCCCGGCTACGCCCTAGACGCCACCGAGCATCCGTTCACGATCGGCGCCGATGAACTGGCCGCCGGACTGGGCCCCATCCGCAACGTGGCCCATGAGGGACCCGTGCTGCCGCTCACCGGCGGCATCGGGCGGGACCAGATCATCCTCGCGGGAGCCTTCGTGGCCCTGCTCGCAGCCGTGGGCTATGGGGCCCGTCGGCGATTCGCCCGGGGCGCCTGATGCGTCGCGCGGCACACACCAAGAACCTGTCCGGCCGCCCGGCCGCAGCAGAGAAAGTAGGAACTGGCATGTTTGAGAGGAAATCGCCGCTACGGCGACTCGCTGCCGGCATGGGGGCATTCGCTCTGGCCGTGGCGGGATTACTGGGAACGACGACGGCCCAAGCCGCGCCTGTCTCAGGCAACATCGACACGACGATTCAGGGCAACCTGTTCGTGCACAAGCACGTCGGTGACCCGGGCGTGGGAACCGCAGGCACTGGCGAGCAGACCAGCGTCCCGGGCAAGGCCTTGGAGGGCGTCACCTTCACCATCCAGCGCGTCCTTCACAACGGGACGCCCGTCGACTTGACGACCAGCGAGGGCTGGGACCTGGTCAAGGGGCTTGAGCCCGACGCCGTCGACAAGCCCGGTGGCGCCTTCACTGCGGGCGTAGCTGTGCCCGGGACAACGAAGGACGGCGGTACTGCCTCGTTTGTAGGCCTTGAGTTTGGCATGTACCTGGTGAAAGAGACCGATTCCGGACTGAACAACATCGTCTCGAAGGTCGCCCCGTTCCTGGTCTCGGTGCCCTTCCCGTCGGCCAACGAGTGGCTGTACGACGTGCACGTCTACCCGAAGAACGTCCTGAACGAGACCGAGCCGACCAAGACGGTCGCGGACCCCGGCCACGCGCTCGTTGTGGGCAGCACGGTGGATTGGACCGTCACGGCACCCGTCCCAACCCTGGCCACCGGCGACTCGTACAAGGAGTTCGTGATCACCGACACGTTCGACGAGCGCCTCTCGATCGCCGAGACTGACGTCACCGTCACCATCGCGGGCGTCGAACTTGTGGCCGGCGACTACACGATCGCCGTTGGAGCTGGTCCGGAGGTCGTGGTGACGTTCACCGACACAGGCCGCCCCAAGCTGGTGGCCGGCAAGGACGTCGTCGTCACCTACGCCACGAAGGTCCTGAGTCTGGGCGACGAAGCCTTCATCGCCAACATCGCCAACGTCAACACCAACGGCACCATCCGCTACACCAATGAGCCCGCGGTGTGGTTCGGCTCGGTCAAGGTGACCAAGGTCAACGCCGCCAGCACCGGCCAAACGCTGGCGGGCGCCGAGTTCGAGTTGTACGACGCGGTGGACGGCAAGCTTGTCAACGCAGCGAAGTACACGACCGATGCCAACGGCGCCATCACCATCGACGGCCTTTGGGGCGGCAAGAGCGACAACCCCACGCGGGACTACTGGCTGAAGGAGACCAAGGCCCCCGCTGGCTACGTCACCCCAGCTGATGATGCCGCCTGGATCAAGGTGACCGTCACGGCTGACGCCACGACCCCGGTCTCGGTGCAGGTCGAGAACGCCAAGCAGACCGGACCCACCCTCCCGCTGACCGGCGGCGTGGGCGCGGCCATCTTCGGCGGCACCGGCCTGGCGATGGTGCTCGTCGCCGTCGGCGCCATCACGGTGGGCGCGGCGCGTCGTCGCCAGTCGACCCGCTGATCGCCGATCAACCCCGACGCGACGGGGAGGGACACGCTCCCTCCCCGTCCCGTCGTATCAGGAAGGCTCACGTGACCGCCTCCCCCGATCTCCGGCATACCCCCCAGCCGGAGCCACCCGACCGACGCCACCGATGGAAGATGCCCTGGTTCAACACAGGGCTGGCGTTGGTCGGGCTGGTCGGCGTCCTGGTGATGCTCTATCCCAGCGTCGCCTCGTGGTTCGCGCAGTACAACCAGTCGCATGTCATCCGTGACCTGTCCTCCGCGGTCGACGACGAACCACCCGCCCGACTGCACGCGGAGATCCAGACGGCCCGCGAGTACAACGACGCCCTGACCGGCGGGGCGCTGCTGTCGCCCGGGTCGAACATTCCGAAGGGCTCCGGCACTTCAACCTCTGCCCTGGACTACTGGTCGATCCTCGACGCTGGTTCGGGGAACATGGGTCGGTTGCGGATCGACGCGATCGACGTCGACCTGCCGATCTACCACGGCACATCGGACGAGACCCTCACCAAGGGCGTCGGCCACCTGGAGGGAACCTCGCTCCCCGTCGGAGGGGAGTCGCAGCATTCGGTCCTGACGGCACATCGCGGCCTGCCTTCCGCGACGCTCTTCGACAACCTCGGCGACCTGAAACCGGGAGACACGTTCACGATCGAGGTCTTCGGTGAGGTCCTGACCTATCAGGTCGTCGACACCCAGACGATCGAGCCGGACAAGACCCAGGCGTTGGTCCCGCGCTACGGCCGGGACCTCGTGACGCTCGTCACCTGCACCCCGTTGGGGATCAATACCCACCGCTACCTGGTGACGGGGGAGAGGATCACCCCGACCCCGATCGAGGACGTCGAACGGGCGGGCCAGCGCCCGGAAATCCCCGGCTTCCCGTGGTGGACGCTCGCCCTCGGAGGTGCCGTCCTGGCCTTCGGGACTGTGGTCGTCTGGAGCGGGTCCACTAAGTCGCGCCGCGCCGTTGGTTGAGCCAGCCCGCCGAACTAGTCGCGCGGTGCGTCGAAACCTCCGGCCATGCGTGCAGACTGGCACGCCGTTGGCTGAGCTTGTCCAAGCCTCCGATTGCTGCTTTGAGCTGGCGGTTTCGGACCCTTCGACACGGGCGCGGGGCGCCCTGCTCAGGGAACGGCTGCCGAGCCAGCCCGACGAGGACGGCCAGAACCCCGGAGAGACTCGACCCAGTAGCCGCATGCCGGCGCGGGGGCTTCGACCGATGCGCACGTTGGTTGAGCCAGCCCGCCGACGCAGTCGCGCGGTGCGTCGAAACCTCGCGACAGGCGCGGAGACGTGCCCCAGGACCCTGGAAACGTAGCGAGGCTTCGACCGATGCGGGCCGCTGACGCGTCCCGCATGGCTCACCCAGCGGTGGTCGCGCGGTGCGTCGAAACCCTCCGGCCATGCGTGCAGACTGGCACGCCGTTGGCTGAGCTTGTCGAAGCCTCCGATCCCCGAGCGTGACCTGACGTCGGTTGCGGACCCTTCGACACGGGCGCGGGGCGCCCTGCTCAGGGAACGGCCGCCAGCCCGACGAGGACGGCCAGAACCCCGGAGAGACTTGAACCAGGTGCCGCATACCGGCACGAAGGCTTCGACCGATGGCGCCCGTTGGTTGAGCCAGCCCGCCGACGTAGTCGCGCGGTGCGTCGAAACCCACCTGCACCCGTTCGCCCAAGTCTCCGAGTCGTTGCGAGGGTTCGACCGATGCTGGCCGCTGACGCGTCCCGCATCTCTCACCCAGCGGTGGTCGCGCGGCGTCGAACCCCTCCGATCCTTCGCGCAGATCCCGCCGGGCCTAGCTGTACTGGCCGCCCTGGTGCCGCAACGGGGCGACGTCGGCCAGGTCGATCGACTCGATCCGCGCCCGCACCAGCAGCCCCCACCCGGAGTGCTCCGGGTCGGCGTCGACCAACCTGACCCCTACCCACGCCGACGCCCCTGCGACCCTCGGGCCGTGCTCGGCGTCGGTCCATTCACCGGTGCGGAACGGCCCTCCGGGCGACGGGGCGACCCGCGCGAAGACCTCCGACAGGTAACTCTGCCCCGCCCCGAGCACGTTGACCGTTGCCGATCCCGTCTCCCGGAACAGGTCCCACCAGTCCGCGTCCTCGTTCACCAGCGCGATCAACTCGCCGGGGTCCCCGTCGGCGACCAGCATTGACGAGATCGTCCAACCGTCGCGCCGCGACCCCGAACCGCTCGCCCAGATCGTGACCGGCGCAGGCATCCGTCCCCGTAGGCGACGCAGCGGGTCACGCTCCTCCTGCGGAGGCAGGAACGGGTGGCTGCTGTGGATCGTCATGGCACCAGTGTTCACGACGAGCCAGCCGGCGCGTCAGAGCTCTCATCGAGGGAGTCCGCGATTCCTGCGGCAAGCGCATCCAGCCACCACCGGGCCCGGCGGGGGCGACCCAGGGCGCTCGCCAACTCTGGGCCGCGGATGGCGGGCAGGCATTGCCTGGCCGCGGATGGGCTCTGTCTTCCTGCGTCGCCGCCGGCGAGGTAGATGCCGATCTCATCCGGGGTGAACCGTTCGAGAAGCGCCACTCCTTCATCTGACCAGAGTCGTTCCTCAAACGAGCCGTGGCTCGATGCCTCCATCAACCAACCCAGGTCGCTTGCGTCCTTGTCGGTCTGGTCCCCACGCATGCGCCAGGCGATGGTCTTCAGGATTAGCAGGTTGGCGAGGTTCGGGATCCGAACGAGGTGTCCATGGATGGGCACCAGGTTTGCGTGCGTGAACGCCTCGGCCATACCTGTGACATCCGTGATGACCCCGTCCCCCGTCAGAACATGCCCAGTGTCCTGATCAGCGATGCTCCCGAACGGAAGGACGTCGACGTGGACGCCACAGATGGTGAACGCCATCCCTGTGTCGCAGATCGCCTCAAGGCCCGCCGTGCGCTCGGCATATTCGGCGTGAGAGACGACGCCGATCGACACGTCGATGTCCCTTGTCGACCGCGGGACTCTCAAGCCACCCTGCGAGTGAACGACGTAGTCACGTGCGTGAGCGCCGATGAGCAGGAAGTTCGGGAACCGTGCTTCGAGCTCGGCCAGGAGGGATGGGGTGAGCGGCAACTCAGTCAAGGAGGTGCCTCCGGACTGCAGCGGCGACCTCAAGTTGCCGCCCTTCGTCGCTGGAGTACAGCTCTGCGTAATCCAGCAGAGGGTGGCCGTTCACGCCGAGGTGAAGGACCGAATCGTCCCAGAAGCGTTCCCGCAACGTGACGTTGGGGCTCTCACCGTCCCTGAGGCGCCCTGCTCGCGTGATTTGGGGCCAAGGAGGCAACCCGTAGATCGTGGTGCTGGTGGCCCGGATCAGGTCTGGGTGGTTGACCTCGCCCGCGAGAGTCACGTCCCGGATCTCCTTGGCGAGGGTGCGCATGTTCCTCGGATCAGGGCCGGCGAACTGACGGGATCGAAGGCTCGGGAGAAGCCTGGAGACGAACCCCGCGACCCATTCGCTGACCAACGGCTCCATCCGGACCAACCCGGCTCGGTCCTTTACGCCTCCGGCGAGGAACCCCCTGTCGTCAAGGTTGGCGAGCGTCGTGTGTGCACTGCCGAGCGACACCTTCGCCGCAGCGGCAATTTCGCGCAGCGGCGCCGAGGTCAGGTCGCTTCTGACCAGCAAGGCGAACACGACCTTCACCCCGGATTTGGTGAAAGTCTGAGGGGTGGAGCGCGTCATGAGGCCCGCGGGACGCGGTCGACCGTCGACGTAGACGAACAGGCCTAGCGTGCGCAGGAACGCGTTGCCCGCCCGGTCCAGGTACGAGATGTGCTGAGCGCGGTAACGGGCGGCCAGGTGGCTGTTGATGTAGTCGTGGACCACGACGACGCGGCCATGTTGCTCTTCCTCGAGCCTGGTCACTTCCGCGCGGGTCACCTCGACCGCGACGCCAGGGCGGTAATCCACGAGCCATTGACTCTGAACCCGATCGCCGGGGACGTCCACGTGCAGCAGTCGGTCATGGATGTAGGCCTCAACACCTCCACCCCACTGGTGGAGAGCCTCCGCTAGCGCCATGTTCAGGGAACCCATGTTGTTCATATTACTTGAACATCAAGAAAAATTGAACACGCTCCTCAGTGCGACCCGCCACGCTTGAGGGCGCTCTGTTCCTCCGCAACCTCCAGCACGACCTGGGCGTCCTCTGTGATGCCCTGAGACGCGGCCCGCAGCAGGCCGAGAGAGGCGGGCGGTTGTGGCGGGTCGACCATGTCGGCGGTCGAGGTGGTGGCGTCCAGCGCCTGCTGGGCACGGTCGAGGGCCGCCAGCGAGCGACGCAGCCCGGCCAGTTCCTTGCGGACCTGGTCGACGCCCTCGTCGGTGGTGGGGAAGTCGGACGCGGTCTGGCGCAGCGCCGCGATGATCCCCGCCTTGCCCGTGGCGCTACTGCGCTCCGCGGCTCGCCAGGCGTCGTCCAGTTCGGCGACCAGGCGGGTCGCGTCGCGCGGGTCGGAGTCCATCGCCATGACGACGTCGATCGCGGCCTCGATGAGGTCGTCGTTTCCCGTCAGGACGAGTTGCCGGATGGCCTTGCCCCGGTCGAGGCGTCGCGCGGTCGTCGCACCCCGGGCGAGGGCGCGCATTCCAAGGACGCCAAGCGTTGTGGCCACCACGATCGGGACGATCAGCCAGAAGGGGAGCAGCAGCGTGTTCACCAACACCAAGGAGGCGATGGGCAGGCCGATGCCGAGCGCGACCTCCTCCCAGGTCCGCGGCCCCACCTTCCCCGAGAACTCATTCCGGGCGGTGTAACTGGCGGGCCACCGGCGGCCGGAGTGGTAGACGAACTCGGGGCCGCCAGTGTCGTCGCGCACGATGAGGGCGCCCCACTTCCGGTGCACCACGTGGCGCGGAGGCGGCGGAAGGTTCGCGGGCACGCTCATGGGCCGAGGCTAGCCCACCGGTTCTGAGTTATCAGCCGGGGGCGCCCAACGGGCCCGAAGGGGAAGGTAGGCGGGGTCGACGACCCGCCTACTCGAGGTCACAGCCGGCGGCGCATGCCCGCCAGGAACCGCTCGTGGTTGACCGCCGCGATCGCCGTCAGTGGGATGCCCGCGGGGCAGGCCTGCTCGCACTCCCCGTAGAGAGAACAGGGCCCGAACAACTCGTCCGCCTCGGCGATCATCGACTTCGCCCGCCGATTGCGCTCCTGCGCGGGGATGGGCAGCAGCGACAGGTGCGTCAGCTTCGCACCCGTGAACAGATGCGCCGACCCGTTCGGGCAGGCCGCGACGCACGCCCCGCAGCCGATGCAGGCGGCGAAGTCGAGGGATTCCTCGGCGACCAGCGTCGGGATCGGCAGGTCGTCGGCGTCCGGGGCGGTGCCCGCGTTGACGGCGACGTGCCCGCCCGCGCGGATCACGTCGTCGAGGCCGCCCCTGTCGACGATCAGATCCCGCAGCACGGGGAACGCCCCGGCGCGCAGCGGCTCGATCCGAATGGTCGACCCGTCGGAGTAGTGGATCAGCCGCTGGTGGCAACTCGGCACGTTGTCCTCCGGGCCGTGCACGTCACCGTCGACCGTCACGCCGCACGCGCCGCAGATGCCCTCGCGGCAGTCCGACTCGAACGCTACAGGCTCCTGGCCAGAGTCGATCAGTTGCTCGTTGAGCGCGTCGAGCAGTTCGAGCACCGACAGTTGCGGCTCGACGCCGTCGATCTGGTGCTCCTCGAAGCGACCCTTCGACGTGGGGCCCTCCTGCCGCCACACCTTCACGTTGAGTCTCATCGGTAGCTCCTCGTCGCCAGCGGAACGGAGGTGAACGTCAGCGGTTCGGCGTGCCGCGTGAAGCGCAGGTCGTCGGTCGCTCCCGGGTCGCCGAGAGCCTCCCACGCCGACGCGAACGCCCAGTGTTCGTCGTCGCGCTTTGCCTCCCCGGCGTCCTGGAACTCGCTGCGGAAGTGGGCACCGCAACTCTCCTGGCGGTCGAGGGCGTCGACGGCCATCACCTCGGCCAGTTCGAGGAAGTCGGCGATCCGGCCGGCCCTCTCGAGCGCCTGGTTCAGGTGAGCGCCCGTGCCCGGGACCCGCACGTTGCGCCAGAACCGCCGCCGAAGATCGCGGATCTCCTCGATCGCCGTCCGGAGGCCCTCGGATGTCCGCTCCACCCCGACCCCGCGATACATGATCTCGCCCAGTTCGCGGTGGAAGTGCGACGGCGCCAGATCGCCTCCGACGTCCAGCAGTGCCGACGTGCGCGTCTGGACACGTCCGACGGCGTCGCGCACACACGCGTCGTCTGCGCCAGGAAGCCGTTCCCCGAGGTGGCCGGACAGGTAGTTCGGCACCGAGTAGGGCAGCGTGAACCAGCCGTCGACGCAGGCCGACAGCAGGGAGTTCGCGCCGAGCCGGTTCGCGCCGTGGTAGGCCCAACTGGCCTCGCCGCCGACGAACAGCCCGGGGATCGACGTCATCTGGTCGTAGTCGGACCACAGCCCGCCCATGGTGAAGTGTGCGCCCGGCGCGATCCGCATCGGCACCTCGTAGGGGTCCTCGCCCGTCGCGTGCGAGTACATGTCGAAGAGGTTGCCGTAGCGGGCCGCGATCGTCTCGCGTCCGTGCTCCTTCAGCGCGTCGGAGAAGTCGAGGTAGACGGAGTTGTGCAGCGGGCCGACGCCGTGGCCCGCGTCGATGCGCTCCTTCGCGGCCCGAGAGGAGATGTCGCGGGGGGACAGGTTCCCGAACGACGGGTACTTGCGCTCCAGGTAGTAGTCGCGCTCATCCTCGGGGATGTCGGCGGGGGCGCGGTCGTCGCCCGCCTTCTTCGGCACCCAGATCCGGCCGTCGTTGCGCAGCGACTCGGACATCAGGATGGTCTTCGACTGCCAGTGCGACGAGATCGGCAGCGCCGTCGGATGGAACTGCACGAACGACGCGTGCGACAGGTAGGCGCCGCGGCGGGCGGCGCGCCACACAGCCGTGGCGTTCGAGTTCATGGCGAGCGTCGAATGGAAGTACACGGAGCCGTAGCCACCGGTGGCGAGGATGACGGCGTGCGCGGGCTGCGCCCAGACCTGGCCGCTGACCAGGTCGCGGACGACGACGCCGCGGCACACCCCGTCGTCGACGATCAGGTCGAGCATCTCGGTGCGCTCGTGCAGTTCGACATTGCCGAGGTGCACCTGGCGCTGCAGGGCCTGCGCCCCCGCGATCTGCAACTGCTGCCCCGTCTGGCCGCGCGTGTAGTAGGTGCGCGAGACCTGCACGCCGCCGAACGAGCGGGTGGCGAGCATGCCGCCGTACTCGCGCGCGAACGGGGCGCCGATGGCGTTCATGTGGTCGATGACGCGGATCGACTCCTGCCCGAGCCGGAAAGCCTCTGCCTCACGGGCGCGGAAGTCGCCGCCCTTGACAGTGTCGACCACGAACCGGCGCAGCGAGTCGCCGTCGACCTTGCGTCCTCTGGCCGCATTGATGCCGCCCTGCGCCGCGACGGAGTGCGCCCGACGGGGCGAGTCGTGGTAGGTGAAGGCGTGGACCTTGAAGCCGAGTTCGCCGAGCGCGGCGGCCGCCCCGGAGCCGGCCAACCCGGTGCCGACGACCACGACGGTGAACTTCCTGGCGTTGAGTGGACTGACGAGCTTGTACTCCGCGCGGCGGCGGTCCCACGCGGTCGCCGGGTCGCCGTCGGGGATGTTCCCGTCTAGCCGGGTGCCGACGCGCACGCCGTCGATCGCGACGTCAGGAGCCTGCCACTGGGACGCGCGCTGGGCGGCGTGCCTCGCCTCGACGACGGGTGCGACCGTGCGCTTGCGTCCTGGCCACCTCATGAGATCACTCCAAACTGAACCAGCATCGGGATCGCCGCGTTACCGATCATGATGGCGAGCGCGAGGAACCCTCCGACGACAACCATCACCGCCCGCCAGCGCCTACCCATCACGCCCAGGTCGGCGACCATGGTCGCCGAGCCCTTGGCGATGTGCAGGCTCAGCAACACCATCACGGCGACGTAGAACCAGGCCATCAGCGGTCGCTGGAAGCTGGCGACCAGGTTCTCGTAGGCGTGCGAGGTGCCCGCGGTGGCGTGCTCGAACGACTGCGTTGCGGCCGGTCCCACGCCGATCGTGAGGTCGAACAGGTGGACGAAGAGGAAGACGAGGAGCACGATGCCGGTGATCGGCATCAGCCAGGAGCCCCACGAACGGAGGCCGTGGAGCTTTGCCGGGTGTCGACCCCGAGCGCGACGCCCCCGCCACCACACGATCGCGGCGCTGCCGACGTGGGCGGTCAGCGAGACGATCAGCGCGATCCGCAGCAACCACAGGACGAACTCCTTGGGCAGCAACGGGTAGAACGCCTCCCGCAGCCAGGTCGCGTAGGCGTTGAAGGCGTCGGCGCCCTGGAAGACCTTGAGGTTGCCGAAGAGGTGGATCGCCACGAAGGCGACCCACAGCGCACCGGTGACGGCCATGGTCGCCTTGAGCGCCCAGCCGGGCAGCAGATGCGGGCGCCTTTGCCTCGCCGCCTTGCGGGGCGGGCCCACCTGGATCGTCTCTGGCGTGTAGTCGGTGCTCATCGGTACCTCCCTCGCTCGACTCTATCCGAACAGGTCAGACCAGAATCGTCGGGGGTGCGTTGTACCATCACGAACGCTCGGTTCTCTGCTCCGCCTGGCGGAGGTGAGCCAATGGTTCGGAACGATTGAGCGTCCATCCCTGCCTTCGCGGGGTCAATGCCCGAGTGATCCTGGAACATGGTACGGATAGATTGACAGCTCGAATAACTTCGCCTAGCCTGTAAGGGAGGCCGCAATGAGGCGGCCAGTTAGGCAGCCTCCGATGATTCGAGCAATGACCCGCGGTCACTTAGCGACAAGATATCCGTCACCTCTGACAGATCTGGAGCCACCCCTCCTCGGGTGGATGGCGTGATTCCAATGGCTGATTGGAGCGAACGAGCTACCTCGTGTTGGGGCAAACTCCAGGGCAACGAGACGATGCACTTGCCGCTCGTGCGGCACCTCCAAGACGCCGGGGACGTGATGCGGGCGCTGTGGGCGCAGCAGCCCCGTAACGTGCGGCGACTCTTTGCCGAGTCGCTGGGCGGAGAGGACGCGGCCTGCGCCTTCGTCTGCTTTCTAGCGTCGGTCCACGACCTCGGTAAGGCGTCGCAGCATTTCGCCTTCAAAGCGTATCCAGCCGGCCGACCCGATGTCGCAGACGCCATGCGGGCAAATGGTCTCGACGTCCCACTTCACGTCGATCGTCCACGAGGCCACGCACTGCTGGGGCAGGCGCACCTCGTGGATTGGCTCGCACGACGCTACGCGGCGGACCCTCTGAAGGCCCAGCATCTCGGGGGTATCGTCGGCGGGCATCATGGAAGCAACCCCACCGACACGGAGCTTGTGGATGCGCGGATTGCTCTGAGGCAGGAGCCGCCAGGATGGGCCGAGGTGCGAGACGAGATCATGGACGTCTTCGCCACCCGAAGCGGGGCAGAGGCATATCTAGAGCAGTGGCTGTCCAAGCCGATTCCGGTCGAGGTTCAAGTCTTGACCATCGGGCTCGTCATCATGGCCGACTGGATCGCCAGCGACGAGTACCTCTTTCCCTACGGCCCACCCGAGGCCGACCGGGCCGAGAGGGCACTGGCCAAGCTCAACCTCCCCGGCGCCTGGTCACCCGTCGAGTCGGCCGGTGACCCAGACGAGCTGCTGCGATCCCGCTTTCCGAGGCTTGGGCCAACGGCTCGGCTCAACGCCATGCAACGAGAGATGGTGAGGGTTGCCGAGGAGATGGAGACGCCCGGCCTCTTGCTGTTGGAGGCACCCATGGGTTCGGGCAAGACGGAAGATGCCCTGCTTGCCGCCGAGATCCTTGCCCAACGATTCGGCTTGGGCGGCGTCTTCGTGGGCCTGCCGACTATGGCGACCTCCAACCCCATGTTCGCGCGCGTCAAGCATTGGCTGGATCATGTCCCGTCCGACGGCGTGACCAGCGTCAACCTTGCGCACAGCAAGGCTGGGCTCAACGACGAGTTCGCCGGTTTGATGCCGTGGGCGCGGACGGCGCCAGCCATCTACGACGACGAGGTGGGCACAAGGGAGGCCGCCGCGACGGTTCATGCCTGGTTCCTCGGCCGCAAGAAGGGGATGCTCGCGAACCACGTCATCGGCACGATCGACCAAGCGCTCTTCGCAGGGCTCAAGGCCAAGCACGTCGTACTGCGTCACCTCGGCCTCGCGACCAAGGTGGTGATCATCGATGAGGTGCACGCGGCAGATTCGTATATGCGCACCTATCTGAAGCGCGTGCTCACCTGGCTTGGCCGATACGGCACTCCGGTGATCCTCATGTCTGCGACGCTTCCGCCGTCACAACGGGAGGAGTTGCTGCGGGCCTATGCCGATGGGCGTACGGGGAAGGTACAGCTTCCCACGACCGACGGCTATCCCGTGATCCATGCCGTCGACGACGCCGGTGCGACCGCCGTTGGCGTCGAACTGGAGGGCAATGACGTCCACGTGGCCCTAACCACCATCGACGACGGTATGGACAGCCTCGTCACCGAGGTGGGCCAGCGCATCGAGGATGGTGGTTGCGTTGGCGTCATCTGCAACACCGTGGCACGTGCGCAGGAGGTCTTCGACGTCCTCTCGAGGCGCCTCGACTGTGAGGTGGTGCTGCTTCACAGCCGCTTCCTCGCCCCGCACCGGGCCGCCCGTGAGGCCGACCTGGTTCGGCGCCTGGGCCCGTCGGGCGATAAGCGGCCGGATCAGATCGTCGTCGTGGGAACCCAGGTCCTTGAGCAATCCCTAGATATCGACTTCGACCTGATGATCACCGATCTGGCGCCGGTCGACCTGATGCTGCAGCGCATCGGCAGGCTCCACCGTCACGACCGTTCCCGGCCGAAGGGCCTTGAACGTCCCGAGTGCCTCATTCGTGGGGTCGACGATTGGTTTACGGACCCTCCCGAGTTTCCCGGCGGTGCCGAGCGCATCTATGGGCGGGACTCGCTGCTGAGAAGCGCCGCGATTGTCGAGGACACCAGCTCGGTCGCGATCCCAAGGGATATCCCGACCTTGGTGGCCCGCGCCTACCAGATAACGCCCGACGTTCCTGAGGCGTGGGGGGCGGCCGCACGCGAGGCGACCAAGGTAGCGTCTTGCGACCAGTCGTCCAAGGTGAGACGCGCCGGGGACTTCCTGCTCGATGACCCTCGGCGGAAGAGCAACCTCAATGCGCTCATCAACGGGCCCGCCTCCGATCCGGACGACTCACACGGCTATCGGCAAGTGCGCGACAGCGAGGACTCGCTCGAGGTGATCGTCGTCGTCGATGACGGAGACGGCTACCGGGTGCCGGACGACGTTGGGCCGTACTCCGGAGGCTCGATCGGCTATTCCACCCCGGAAGGGCCGTTGGCCCGGGCGCTCGCCGCCTGCACGCTGGCGCTTCCGCACTCCCTCTCAGGGATGTGGATTGTCGACCGTGTGATCGATGAGTTGGAGGCTGCGGTCGACGTGAGTGCGTGGCAGGCCTCGCCGTGGCTCAAGGGTCAATTGGCCCTGGCCGTGTCTCCTGAGGGGGTCGGCGAGTTGGCCGGGAGACGCATTGTCTATGATCTCAGCCACGGACTCATCGTCGAGTCGGAGCAGAAAGCAATACGCCAATGACAGCGTCATTTAGTCTGATCAGCGCGCCCTGGATCCGGGTTCGAACAAGCACAGGGGCGATCGAAGAGGTATCGATCCGTGACGCCTTCCGCCGCGCGGGCGAGTTCATCGGACTCGCTGGCGAGATTCCCATGCAGGACATGGCGGTCCTCCGACTGTTGCTGGCCATCGCCTATCGGGCCACCCATGACATTCGCAACGAAGACGAGGCGGTTGTGCTGTGGGGTTCGTGGTGGGCAGACGGTCTGCCTCTCGACCAGATCGATGCGTACCTCGATCAGTACGCGGCCCGCTTCGATCTGCTCGATGCCGATCGCCCCTTCTTCCAGGTTGCTGGCCTTCGCACCGAGAAGGGGAGCACCTCAGGGCTCGACAAACTCATCGCGGAGGTGCCGTCCGGTTCGAAGTTCTTCACCACGCGCGATGGGGCGGGGATCGAATCGCTTAGCTTGGCGGAGGCCGCCCGCTGGTTGGTCGCGCTCCACTCCAGCGACATCAGCGGCATCAAGTCGGGCGCGGTCGGCGACGATCGCGTCAAGGGCGGAAAGGGCTACCCAATCGGGACTGGCATCACCGGCCGTATCGGGCTGGTGGTCGCCGAGGGGGCTTCCCTTCGCGAGACGCTGCTGCTCAACCTTGTGCTTCCCATGTCGAGCGACGACGACTCCACACCGTGGGAGCGAAACCAGGACGATGCCGGAGAGAACTGGCTGCACTCCGAACTCACTGGGATCACCGACCTCTACACGTGGCAGACGCGTCGCGCGCGCCTGATCCTTAATGGCGATCACGTCGTCGACGCGTTGGTGTGCAACGGCGACAAGATCGGCCCGCAGAACCTGCAACGGTTCGAACCCATGTCGAGCTGGCGCTACAGCGAGCCGCAGACCAAGAAGCTGAAGCAGGACACGTGGATGCCCCGTACCCACAACCCGGCCAGGGCCATCTGGCGCGGACTTGAGCCGCTCCTGCAGAGGGACGTGCCTAACAGGAAGACGATCCGTCCTGCACTGTTCGACTGGGCGTCGCGGCTCCGGGAAAGCGGCGTCATCCCCCAAGACGCCCTGGTCTCGGTCAGGGTGGTCGGGTTCGAATACGGCCCCCAAGAGTCGAGCTTGGCGGCGGCGGTCGACGATTCGTTGCCCATGTCGGTGGCTCTCCTCGATGACGAGTCACTTGCAGGCCTCGCCATCTGGGCGGCCGGGCTGGCGCAGTGGGCCGTCATAGACGTGGCGAACCTCGCGACCAATCTGGCCAGGGCCGCCGGGGTCGACCCGGGCCCACGACGCGACCAGGCCTTCACTGAGGCCTATGACGCGGTGGACCCCCTTTACCGACGCTGGGTGCGCGACCTGACGTCTGATTCGAGCATCCCCGAGCGGGAGGGTGCCTGGAGGACGGCGGTCAGGCAGCGGATGACCGTGCTCGGTGGCGACATGTGCCGAGACGGGGGGCGCGCCGCCGTGGTGGGCCGCACGGACCCAGCCACCGGGCAGGCCATGGACACGGCGCGAGCGTGGAGCATCTTCCTGACCCAACTGCGCCGACACACGAGCACGGACGGCGCGGCGACACTGCAATCGGAGGCGGACGCTGACGAGGAGGAATCGAATGAATGACGAGAAGCTAGACGCAAAACCATGGATCGAGACGGGCAGGTTCGTCGGGTCCCAGGCGTCGAGGCTGCAAGCGGGTTACACGCGTTCTCCACGCGACGACTGGTCGCAGCGGACTCTGGCGCAACTGCGCAGGGCGGACGCGTCGCTGCCTGGCGCCGACCCCGTTCTGTGGCAGGTGACCCTCGACGGCCTGCCCGAGTCCGTTCGGGGCACCGGCGACGCGCCCAGCTACGGCGAGGCGGCCGCTCATGCCGCCCTCGTGATGTACGCGATCCACCAGCAGTCGAAGTCCGAACCCATGCACCGGCAGGGCGTCGGGCTGGGGCAGGCGGTGCGGGACCTCGCGCGCGTCCGATCCGGTGATGGCACGCTGGAGCCGGGCGTCCTGTCGCGCTTCCATGCCTTGGTGCGGGCCCAGTCCCGAGCGGCGCGTCTCTACTCCCTGCGTGCGCTGGTCGGGTTGCTGCGGGCCGAGTCGATCCCGCTGGACTACGGACGACTTGCCACCGACCTCTGGCTCCTCGATAACAAGAAGTCTGACGGTGTTCGACTCCGTTGGGGCCGCCAACTCCATCTCCACAAACCATCCGCCGAACCAACCGATGCAACCGACGCTCCCACCGAAGGAAAGAACTCGTGACCGCCTACTACCTCGACATCCACGTCCTGCAGAGCGTCCCGCCGAGCAACGTCAACCGCGACGACACAGGTGCGCCGAAGAGCGCCCTCTATGGAGGCGTGCGCCGAGCCCGGGTGAGCAGCCAGGCGTGGAAGAAGGCCGTGCGCGCCAGCTTCGACGAGTTCGTCGACCCGGAGAAGCGCGGCGTGCGGACCTTGCGCGTGATTGAACTCCTCGTCGATCGGATGAAGGAGATGAAGGTCGACCTGCCAGTGGACGAGATGGTCGCCCGCGCCGTCAAGGTGGTCGGCGCGCTGGGGCTCAAGACCGAGAAGCCCCGGGTCAAGAAGGATGAGCCCGAGAAGATCGAGCGCTCCCAATACCTGATCTTCTTCAGCCGTCACCAGCTCGACCGCTTGGCCGAGCTGGCGGCTACGGCCGAAGGAGCGGTCACGAAGCGCGATGCCCAGCAAGCGGCAGACACGGACCACGGCATCGATGTGAGCCTATTCGGCCGCATGGTCGCCGACTCGAAGGACCTCAATGTCGACTCGGCGGTGCAGGTCGCCCACGCCATCAGCACCCATGCGGCGGAGACCGAGGCCGACTACTTCACGGCCGTTGACGACTACAAGCTCGACGAGGACGACGCGGGTGCCGGAATGATCGGCACCATCGAGTTCAACTCGTCCACGCTTTACCGGTTCGCCACCGTCAGCCTCACCGAGCTGTTGCACAACCTCGGCGATGTCGGTCTCACCGCCGAGGCGGCGGCGGCCTTCGTGCAGGGCTTCATCGTCTCGATGCCCACCGGTAAGCAGAACACCTTTGGCAACAACACGTTGCCAGACGCCGTCCTTGTGCAGCTGAGGGAGGGTCGCTCGGTGAGCTACGTGGGTGCGTTCGAGGCTGCCGTGGAGGCCGACGGCGGCTACGTCCGTCCCTCGGTGGACGCGCTGGCTAAGCACGTGACGGAGCTTCAGAAGAGCTTCCTCGACTCGGCGGCCGTCTCGCTCGTGACCCGAACGGCAAACGCCGGTGTCGCCTTGGATCAGTTGGGTGAGGTGGTCTCGCTGCTCGAGCTCGTCGACCGCTCCCGCGAAGCCGCCGCCGCGGTGCTTGCCGATCAGGCGTCCTCGTGACCGTGCTGCTGCTCCGGCTCGCCGGACCGCTGCAATCGTGGGGTGACTCCAGCCGGTTCACTGTCCGCTCGACCCGGCACGAGCCAACCAAATCCGGGGTGCTCGGGCTGCTTGCCGCCGCGCAGGGGCGTCGCCGCACCGACAGCATCGAGGACCTCCTCCAGCTTCGGTTCGGCGTTCGTGCCGACCAACCTGGAACGGTGGTGCGCGACTTCCACACGGCTCACGACCAGGCCGGCGCGTCGATGCCGCTGTCACACCGCTACTACCTTTCGGATGCGGTTTTCGTGGCGGGTATCGAGGGGGAGCAGGCACTGCTTGAGGCGCTTCTGGCCGCCGTGGAACGGCCCGAATTTCCCCTCTATTTGGGTCGCCGCGCCTGTCCTGTCGAGGGGAAACTGGCCCTCGGACTGAGGGAAGGCGGGTTGGACGACGCATTGTCGACCGAACCGTGGCAGGCCGCCCCGTGGCACCGCAAGCGGATGCCGACTGTCGTCACCCTCGATGTCCACACCGACTCGGCGCCAGAAGCTCCGGGCGAGGACGTACGTGACGTGCCTCTGAGCTTCGATCCCTCTCGTCGCGAGTATGGCTGGCGAACGGTCGCCTCATCCGCGATCCAGTTGCGAAACGACGTTGGTACCGACGAGCCGGATTGGCTCGCTGCACTTGGAGATGGCTGATGTTCCTTAGCGAGTTCGACATCAACGGGGGGCGTCGGTCCGCCCGGCATCTGCTGGCCTCGCGCGAGCGGCTGCACGCGGCCGTGCTCGGCTGCTTTCCGCCCGGTCAGTCGAGTGACGGTGAGTCTCGCGCGCTCTGGCGCCTTGACGTCAGCTCGAGCCACGCGATCAAGCTGCTGCTCGTGAGCGGCCTGCGGCCCGACTTCACGGCCCTCAACGAGCAGGCGGGCTGGAACACGGGCGCCCCGGCGCGAACCGCCAACTACGACGGTTTCCTGGAGCGCCTGACCCCCGGTCAGTCGTGGCGGTTCCGCTTGGCTGCCAACCCTGTCCGGTCGCTTCGTGCCGAACCGGGGGCCAGGGGTCGGCGGGTTGCGCACGTGACCGCGACCCAACAACGCGACTGGCTGATCGAGAGGAACGACGCACTTGGTGTGGAGTTCCCGCTCGATGCGGTGGGCGCGGCGGCCGTCTCTGTCACGAAGCGCGAGACGGTGCGGTTCACGCGTGGATCCGCGGCAAAACCGGTCACGCTGTCGATCGCTCAACTCGACGGGGCACTGACAGTGGTCGATCCCGACCGGTTACGGGCCGCGCTCGCTCGTGGCATCGGACCTGCGAAGGGATACGGCTGCGGCCTCATGACGTTGGCTCCCATGGGCCGAACCGAGGGGTGAGGCATGAAGCCGATTCCTGGGTCGCGGCCGGCCGAAGTGCAAGAGCTGGCCCGGGCTCAGGACCGGCTCAGCTTCATCTACCTTGAACGCTGCCAGATCCACCGCGAGTCGAACGCGATCACCTCTACCAGCGACAAGGGTGTCGTTCACATTCCGGCCGCCATGATCGGTGCCCTCCTCCTCGGCCCGGGAACCAACATCACGCACCAGGCGATGATGCTGCTCGCCGACAGCGGCGCCACAGCGGTGTGGGTTGGCGAGCATGGTGTGCGCTACTACGCTCATGGTCGGCCGCTGGCCCGTAGGACGCGACTGCTTGAGCTTCAGGCGGCGGCGTGCGTGAACCGCGACGAGCGACTCAAGGTAGCTAGGCGCATGTATGAGTTGCGATTCCCCGACGAGTCGGTCGCCACGGCAACGCTCAAGCAACTCCGGGGACGTGAAGGCACAAGAGTTCGACAGGCCTACCGCGACGCGGCCGAAGACCATGGCGTGACGTGGGATAAGCGCAGCTACAAACCCACCGAGTTCGAGGCCTCGGACCCGGTCAATCAGGCGCTCACGGCGGCAACCTCCTGCCTCTACGGGGTCACCCATGCCGTCATCGTGGCGCTCGGCCTCGTCCCCGGTCTCGGCTTCGTCCACACGGGGCAAGACCGATCCTTCGTCTACGACGTCGCCGACCTGTACAAGACCGAGATCGCCGTCCCGATCGCGTTCGAGATGGCCGCTCAAGCTGGCGATGATCTCCCCGGTGAGACTCGCCGGGCGATGAGAGACGAGATTCACGCACGACGACTGCTTACCCGTTGTGTACGTGACATCCACACGGTGCTCGCGGCGTCAGGTGACCCTGACGACGGATACGGATGGGACATCCTTGAACTCTGGGATGAGAGCGGTGAGAGCATCTTGGCTGGGCGCAGTTGGGGAGATGAGCCAGATTGGTAGTCATTGTCTTGTCGAACTGCCCAGAAGGGTTGCGCGGCCACCTCACCCGATGGCTCCTCGAGGTGAGCCCCGGGGTCTTTGTCGGGCACTTGACCACGCGGATCCGAGACCACCTTTGGCTTCGGGTCCTAGAAATGTGCAAGGACGGCCGGGCCATCATGATCTTTGGAACCAATGGCGAGCAGCGCCTCGGGTTCAAGGTCCACAACCACAGCTGGGAAGTGGTTGATGTCGACGGGGTCTCGTTGATGCGCCGTCAAGAGGGCGGGATGAAGACCCTATGCGTCGAGGATGGAGCGCCGCCTCGCGTGCGCGTAGGTCGCGCCGCTAGGGTACAAGAGGGCTCGTATCGACGCTTCTTGGGACGTTTGCCCTAGTCAATAGGTGTCCCTCCCCGCCAAGCGGGGGTGAGCCCACCGCATCCACGGACGTGGCAGCCGTCGTTGGGTCCCTCCCCGCCAAGCGGGGGTGAGCCCAAGGTTGGGGTGGTGAAAGGGCCTGTCGGGAGGTCCCTCCCCGCCAAGCGGGGGTGAGCCCCGGCCGAGCCGGTCGGGGTCGAGGTCGACGCGGTCCCTCCCCGCCAAGCGGGGGTGAGCCCGCGGCATCGTAGGAGGCCCAGACGAAGAGCCGGTCCCTCCCCGCCAAGCGGGGGTGAGCCCTGGCGAAGGCACTCGTGCCGATCCTTGGGGCCGTCCCTCCCCGCCAAGCGGGGGTGAGCCCGCCGAGGCGTCGTGGATCATCAGCATCGACGAGTCCCTCCCCGCCAAGCGGGGGTGAGCCCCGTCCGCAAGATTCTGGGCGTGTCTGCCTGAAGTCCCTCCCCGCCAAGCGGGGGTGAGCCCGGTCATGGTCTTTCTCCTTCGGTAGCTGTCAAGTCCCTCCCCGCCAAGCGGGGGTGAGCCCCGTCCTTGCCTCCCCTGGTCGCTCCAAGGTGGGTCCCTCCCCGCCAAGCGGGGGTGAGCCCGCGGACAGGCCCGCGAGCCGCACGCGCTCGTTGTCCCTCCCCGCCAAGCGGGGGTGAGCCCGCGGCTTGCTCGACGAGCTTGCCGTCGAAACCGTCCCTCCCCGCCAAGCGGGGGTGAGCCCCAGCACTCATAGGAGAGACATGACCGACTATGGTCCCTCCCCGCCAAGCGGGGGTGAGCCCATGGGACGGGAGGCCTCGACCTGCGGACCGCGGTCCCTCCCCGCCAAGCGGGGGTGAGCCCCGAAATAGGAGGCCCTCATGGCCCACATCACCGTCCCTCCCCCCAAGCGGGGGTGAGCCCCGGTGGTCGTCACTTATTTCTGCCAGCCCCATGTCCCTCCCCGCCAAGCGGGGGCGAGCCCCAGGCCACACCGGCAAACCCCGACTGTCGCCGGTCCCTCCCCGCCAAGCGGGGGTGAGCCCTGTCTGACCTCGCTGCCAAGCTCTCCCGCATGGTCCCTCCCCGCCAAGCGGGGGTGAGCCCCCTCGACGAGGTCGCCGGGGTCGAGGATCAGGGTCCCTCCCCGCCAAGCGGGGGTGAGCCCTCGACGACCGCGTCCCAGTTCATGACAAGTGCGTCCCTCCCCGCCAAGCGGGGGTGAGCCCTCGAGGCCGAAGCAACCGCCGCCATGGAGGCGGTCCCTCCCCGCCAAGCGGGGGTGAGCCCCGCCGTTCTGATGACCGCACGCACCGAACTGAGTCCCTCCCCGCCAAGCGGGGGTGAGCCCTCGGCGGCCCTCAGCGGCACCTTCCCCTCGGCGTCCCTCCCCGCCAAGCGGGGGTGAGCCCCGCCGCGATGGTCAATGACACGATCCCGAGCTGTCCCTCCCCGCCAAGCGGGGGTGAGCCCCGTCCTTGCCTCCCCTGGTCGTTCCAGGGTGGGTCCCTCCCCGCCAAGCGGGGGTGAGCCCAACCATGGGCACCTACACCCACCCCAACAGCAGTCCCTCCCCGCCAAGCGGGGGTGAGCCCCGCACTTTGCGTGACCCCACGTAGAGCGTCCGTCCTTCCCCGCCAAGCGGGGTGAGCCCCAACGCTGACCGCCTCCTCCGGGCCAGTCTCAGTCCCTCCCCGCCAAGCGGGGGTGAGCCCGGGTCGTCGGAGTCGTGGGACCACACGACCGGGTCCCTCCCCGCCAAGCGGGGGTGAGCCGCGGACCAGCCCACGGCGGTGACGTTGCCCAGGGTCCCTCCCCGCCAAGCGGGGGTGAGCCCGATTCCCACGATCAAGCCGACGGCAAGACCGAGTCCCTCCCCGCCAAGCGGGGGTGAGCCCTCCTCGTCGAGGACGCGGAGGCCGCGACGCAGGTCCCTCCCCGCCAAGCGGGGGTGAGCCCGGAGGGTCTCAGCACCCAGACAAGCGACGAGCGTCCCTCCCCGCCAAGCGGGGGTGAGCCCTCTTCGTGATGTGGCGTAAGGCGGTGATCGCGGTCCCTCCCCGCCAAGCGGGGGTGAGCCCGAAACCGTGCGGTTTGCCGTGAAGCCGAGCGGGTCCCTCCCCGCCAAGCGGGGGTGAGCCCACGCGCTCGGGCGTGCTGAGTGACACGTCGGTGTCCCTCCCCGCCAAGCGGGGGTGAGCCCCGCACCGACGCGCCCGCGCCCGCGACGATCGCGTCCCTCCCCGCCAAGCGGGGGTGAGCCCGGCAATCAGGGATCGGATCGGTCTTAAGGGACGTCCCTCCCCGCCAAGCGGGGGTGAGCCCCCCGAGGACGAAGAGGCGTGGGACCTCCTCAAGTCCCTCCCCGCCAAGCGGGGGTGAGCCCCAGCGACGAGTTCGACTTCGGCCATGCGGTCCGTCCCTCCCCGCCAAGCGGGGGTGAGCCCTTACCGGAAGCGTCATAGGCCTTGATGCCCAGGTCCCTCCCCGCCAAGCGGGGGTGAGCCCGCTGAGGATCTACTGGCAGGCCCGCGCACCTTGTCCCTCCCCGCCAAGCGGGGGTGAGCCCAGGGCCTCCGTGTCCTCGCCGAGCAGGGCCACGTCCCTCCCCGCCAAGCGGGGCTGAGCCCACCTATGCCGCGATGGAGAATGGCTCAACCGTGTCCCTCCCCGCCAAGCGGGGGTGAGCCCTGGATCCGCAGCTACCTACCCGACGCACCCCGGTCCCTCCCCGCCAAGCGGGGGTGAGCCCTCGACGCCATGGCGGAGCACTACCGCTACGGCGTCCCTCCCCGCCAAGCGGGGGTGAGCCCCGACGCCACGCCGCCGCCGCCGACCTCACCAAGTCCCTCCCCGCCAAGCGGGGGTGAGCCCCAACGACATCGGCACTCTTGTCGACCCCGCCGGTCCCTCCCCGCCAAGCGGGGGTGAGCCCGTGAGCGACGACAAGCCGAGGCGAAGGCCGTGGTCCCTCCCCGCCAAGCGGGGGTGAGCCCACTCTTTGAGTTGAGGTTCAATCTGTCCGAACGTCCCTCCCCGCCAAGCGGGGGTGAGCCCTCGGCGCGTACCTCGCGCCCCCGGTGCTCTCCGTCCCTCCCCGCCAAGCGGGGGTGAGCCCGGCGACCGCTTCGATCACCGGAAGTTGCGCGGGTCCCTCCCCGCCAAGCGGGGGTGAGCCCGTCGAGGACGTGCCGCCGGACGTGTGGGTGAAGTCCCTCCCCGCCAAGCGGGGGTGAGCCCCAGCCGGGCCGATACACCCGCCCGAGCGCACCGTCCCTCCCCGCCAAGCGGGGGTGAGCCCATCACGATGGGGGCGTGTCCTAGTGGCGCGGTGTCCCTCCCCGCCAAGCGGGGGTGAGCCTACCGTCAAGGGGCGCGCCAACCGCGCCTACATGTCCCTCCCCGCCAAGCGGGGGTGAGCCCGAGCGCCACAGCAGCACCAGCCGCAGCGCCAGGTCCCTCCCCGCCAAGCGGGGGTGAGCCCTTCGCGGAGAAGGAGGGCTTGCCGCCAATGACGTCCCTCCCCGCCAAGCGGGGGTGAGCCCTCGACAGCCACCACCCCGGCCCCCACGCATCGGTCCCTCCCCGCCAAGCGGGGGTGAGCCCGGCGAGCAGATGATGAGGACGATGCAGCCCCAGGTCCCTCCCCGCCAAGCGGGGGTGAGCCCGGGTACTCGTCGGTCACTGCCCCGGCTGCCGAGTCCCTCCCCGCCAAGCGGGGGTGAGCCCGGTGGTCAGAGGACGGCGGGCGCGTCGCGTTCGTCCCTCCCCGCCAAGCGGGGGTGAGCCCGCGACCATCTGCGGCTTGGCGACGTTGGGCAGGTCCCTCCCCGCCAAGCGGGGGTGAGCCCACACCGGCTCCGCCACCGCAGCGCCTAGCTCAGTCCCTCCCCGCCAAGCGGGGGTGAGCCCGCCACCGCGGACGTACGGGACCGGGACGCTGCGTCCCTCCCCGCCAAGCGGGGGTGAGCCCCACAGCGGATGTGCGGTAGAAGTATCTCTCCTGTCCCTCCCCGCCAAGCGGGGGTGAGCCCTTCGACCACCTCGTGAGCGTGATGGACCAGATGTCCCTCCCCGCCAAGCGGGGGTAAGCCCGTGTCGAGGTCAAAGTTCGCGGGGTCACGCGGGTCCCTCCCCCGCCAAGCGGGGGTGAGCCCGGCTGGCACGTCCACATTCACGGGATCTTGTTCGTCCCTCCCCGCCAAGCGGGGGTGAGCCCGCCAGCAGGATCGCGTCTCTCTGATCGTCCGGGTCCCTCCCCGCCAAGCGGGGGTGAGCCCCTTCTTCAAGCCCGAGCGTGTCCCCGCCGTCCGTCCCTCCCCGCCAAGCGGGGGTGAGCCCCCCCACCCTTGACCGGGTGGGGGTCCAAAGCTGTCCCTCCCCGCCAAGCGGGGGTGAGCCCGGCGGCGCGTCGGGGTCGATGTTGCCGGCAACGTCCCTCCCCGCCAAGCGGGGGTGAGCCCCGAGGCCCTCGAGTGTCTTGGCGAGCGCTTGGGTCCCTCCCCGCCAAGCGGGGGTGAGCCCTGACGCAGGAAGTGACGTCATGAAGTACGTCTGTCCCTCCCCGCCAAGCGGGGGTGAGCCCGTCCGCGGCGCGTACTCTGCCGCCGCCGATAGGTCCCTCCCCGCCAATCGGGGGTGAGCCCGCGACCATCCATCAGCACTCTCAATCACATCGGTCCCTCCCCGCCAAGCGGGGGTGAGCCCACCGACGAGCACAAGCGCCGCCTCCGCATCATGTCCCTCCCCGCCAAGCGGGGGTGAGCCCGCCAGCAGGATCGCGTCCCTCTGCTCGTCCGGTCCCTCCCCGCCAAGCGGGGGTGAGCCCGCCCCCCAAGCTTGAAGGTTGGTCTGCTCACCGTCCCGCCCCGCCAAGCGGGGGTGAGCCCGAGTTGGCGACCACCCTCGGCGCTGGCCTGAAGTCCCGCCCCGCCAAGCGGGGGTGAGCCCGAGCTGAAGATCTTCCGGCACCCACTCCCGCAGTCCCGCCCCGCCAAGCGGGGGTGAGCCCGGCGACCGGATGCGAACCCACATCCATCGTTGGTCCCGCCCCGCCAAGCGGGGGTGAGCCCGCCCACGGAATCACCGCAGCCGCCGAATAGGTGTCCCGCCCCGCCAAGCGGGGGTGAGCCCATGGCGTCGGTGGGCAGGAAGCTGATGGTGCCGTCCCGCCCCGCCAAGCGGGGGTGAGCCCGTCTGCCCGGCGACGCGGGGCGAGGGGTACATGTCCCGCCCCGCCAAGCGGGGGTGAGCCCGCCACAACGTCGCCGCCCAGGGCTTCAACACCGTCCCGCCCCGCCAAGCGGGGGTGAGCCCCCTTCCCCTCAATAATGGTGCAGGTAGTTGCCGTCCCGCCCCGCCAAGCGGGGGTGAGCCCCGACCTCGACAAGCGACCCGACGCCCGCGCAGGTCCCGCCCCGCCAAGCGGGGGTGAGCCCTGGTCGAGCAAGGGCTCGACCCGGACGATCCAGTCCCGCCCCGCCAAGCGGGGGTGAGCCCGGCACCCCACGATCCCCAGCGCGCCAGGATCGGTCCCGCCCCGCCAAGCGGGGGTGAGCCCGATGGGCCTGGGGCCACGGGCCTCGCGGCGCGGTCCCGCCCCGCCAAGCGGGGGTGAGCCCACGATCGTGGGGGACTGGTCGACACCGACCTCGTCCCTGCTCGCCCAGCGGGTGAGCCCGTGGGGAAGAACCTCGACGCACTGAACGTCCCCGCCAAGGGGTTGAGCCCGATCAAGCGCACGTGCAGCCCCGTCGGAGCTGCCCCTTCAGCAGAGCGAGGCTTGCCCAGCACTAAGCCCCTGTATCGATCCTCGCGCGCTGCATCGTGCGGCGCACCTTCTCCGTCATCAGCTCGATAGCACGGCGGTCGTGGCCGCGGACGTGCTCCAGCGCCGCAAGTGCGGTGATGGCGACGTCGAGCAGTTCCTCCTCGACGTCGTGCATGGTGTGCGTGATGCCCTTGCGGGGGTTCTGGCCGGTCGCCCCGATGTAGGCGGCGACGACCTCGCCCGCCTCCTCGGTGATCTTGGCCAGCCGCGCCCAGGTCTGTGCCTCTGTCGGACGCGCCGCGTTGCCCTCGTCGATCCACCGGCTGAGGGTAGAGATGTACTCGGAGATCTCTGAGGCGGTCGGCACGGTCATGGCACTGAGGCTACTAGGGAGGGGTGGTCGCCGCTGCCGGGGGCGATGCCCGGGGCGGGGGAATGGCCTCATCCCGGCTCGCCGCCCAGCGTGAGATGTTCGATAAGTCGAACGAATGGCTGATATACAGAACGTATGGGAACCTCGTCTGAACCGACAAGCCACGACGCTGCAGGCAGCCCGGTGCAGCTCATCGCAGACAACCTTCGGGCAGAGCGGCAGCGTGCCGGGCTGACGCTCAGCGCCGTCGCGCGCCTGGCGGGAGTCTCAAAATCGACGCTTTCCCAGCTTGAGGCCGGGTCCGGGAACCCGTCGGTCGAGACGCTGTGGGCGATCGCCGTCGCGCTCGGGGTCCCGTTCTCGCAGTTGGTGGCCGCGCCGCAGAGTCGGCTACGCGTCGTCCGCCGGGCGGAGCGTCAGAGCGTTGTCGCGGACGAGGCGGACTACGCGGCGGCGCTGCTGTCGGCGGGGTCGTCGGCGAGGCGCGACGTGTACGCCGTCACCCTCGAACCGGGGAGCGCCCGGCGCTCCGATCCGCACTTGCGCGGGTCGGTCGAACACGTGGTCGTGGCGGCCGGGTCGGTGCGGATCGGGCCGGTCGGCGAGGAGGTCGAGGTCGTGGCGGGCGACTACGTGACCTATCCGGGCGACGTCGCCCACGTGTCGGAGGCGCTGGAGCCCGGCACCTGGATCGTGCTGGTCATGGAGCACCCGGGGGCATGACGACCACCGTCACCTCTGCCGTCCGGCAAGGTGTCTGGGTCGGGCTCGCGACCGGCGCCTACGGCATCTCGTTCGGGGCGCTGTCCGTCGCGAGCGGGCTGAACCTGTGGCAGACCTGCCTGCTAAGCCTCCTGATGTTCACCGGCGGTAGCCAGTTCGCGTTCATCGGAGTCATCGCGGCCGGAGGCGCCGGGCCGGCCGCCGCGGCGACTGCCTTTCTGCTCGGTGTGCGCAACACCCTGTACAGCCTGCAGATGTCGGCGCTGATCAAGCCGCGCGGGCTCCGCAAGGCAGCGGCGGCCCAGGTGACCATCGACGAATCGGTCGCGGTGTCGCTCGCTCAGCCAGACCGGGCATCGCAGCGCGCCGGGTTCTGGGCCGCAGGCTTGGGCGTCTTCGTGTTCTGGAACCTCGCGACCCTCGGCGGCGCGCTGCTCGGCGACGTGCTCGGCGACCCGAAGCGATGGGGCCTCGACGGGGCGGCGGCCGCGGCGTTCGTCGCCCTGCTGTGGCCGCGGCTGAAGCGCCGCCAGGCGCAGGCTGTCGGCGTCGTCGCGGCCCTGTTGGCGGCAGTGCTCGTGCCCTTGGCGCCTGCGGGCATCCCGATCCTGGCGGCCGGCGCCGCCGCGGCGGCGGTCGCCTGGTGGCAGCAGCGATGGGGCGCGGCGAGCAAGGGGGCGCACGCATGACACTGTGGATCTGGGTGCTGGTCGCGGCGCTGGCGTGCTTCGCGCAGAAACTGGTCGGCTACCTGCTGCCCTCCGACGCGTTGGAGAGCCCGCGGTTCGCCTACGTGTCGTCCGGGGTGACGGTCGGACTGTTGTCGGCATTGGTGGTGACGCAGACGTTCGCATCCGGTTCGTCGCTCGAGGTCGACGCGAGGCTCGCGTCGGTGCTGGTCGCGGCGATCGCCCTGTGGCTGAGGGCGCCGTTCATCGTCGTGGTCCTGCTGGGCGCCGTGACGGCAGCGCTCCTGCGCCTGTTCGGGCTGGCCGCTTGAGTCACGTTGTGCCCTGAGCCTGTCCCAGCACCGGCGACGGAGGGTTTCGACGCGCGCAGCGGCGCTGCGCGCCTTTGCCCGGCTCAACCAGCGTTCCCCGAGCTTGTCGTGGGTGGTGCCGTTCCCCGAGCTTGTCGAGGGGTCCGCAACCACAGCGCTGACGTATCCGACTGATGCGACCTGCCGAGCGTCGGGCAAGCGGTCTCGACGCCACGAGGCCACGGAATGCTGGGGCAGGCGCACTTGGTCGCCGAGTCGGACGAGCTGTTCGGGCCGTGCCCGCTCTACGGCGAGTGCGACCTCGCACCGGGCGCCAGAGGTTTCGACGCGCGCTGCGGCGCTGCGCGCCTTTACCCGGCTCAACCAGCGCTCCCCGAGCCGGCCGCGGGGTCCCGTCGCCCAGCGTGGTCGCGTGTACCGACTGGTTTCGGACCTTTCGACTCGGCCGCGCGACTTCGTCGGTGGGCCGGCTCAAGGAACGGAGTCAGTGCCGCCCGGGGCCGCGTCAGCGGGCTTCGTTCCCCGAGCTTGTCGAGGGGTCCGCAACCACAGTGCTGATGTTGCCGACCGCGATCTGCCCGCACCGTCAATCTCTTCTCGAGACTCCGCACCGGGCGCCAGAGGTTTCGACGCGGGCTGCGGCGCTGCGCGCCTTTGCCCGGCTCAACCAGCGATCACCGAGCCGGTCGCGGGGTCCCGTCGCCCAGCGTGGTCAGGTGCGACTTGAGGGTTGCGGACCTTTCGACTCGGCCGCGCGACTTCGTCGGCGGGCCTGCTCAAGGAGCGGAGGGTGGTCGGGTGCGACTCTCGGGTTGCGGACCTTTCGACTCGGCCGCGCGACTTCGTCGGCGGGCCGGCTCAAGGAACGGGTGCTTCCCGAGCCGGTCGTGGGTGGTGCCGTTCCCCGAGCTTGTCGAGGGGTCCGATTGTCGCGCTAGCCGGTGGTCGGGTTCGTCTGATGGGTTTCGGACCTTTCGACTCGGCCTCGCGCGACTTCGTCGGCGGGCCTGCTCAAGGAACGGAGTCAGTGCCGCCCGAGGGGGGCGTCTGCGGGCGTCGTCGTTCCCCGAGGCCGCCTGGGGGCAGCGTCAGCGGGCTTCGTCCAAGGCGCGGATCGTTTCCAACGCCTCGGGGCGGACCCTCGCGAGGATCGCGTCGCCGATCGCCGTGAGCTGGTCGAGTTGGTCCGGCGTCAGGGCGTCGATGATCGACGAGCGCACCGTCTCGACGTGACCCGGGGCTGCTCTGACCACGAGGTCCCAGCCCGCGTCCGTCAGCGACGCGTTGGTCGCCCTCGCGTCGACGCGGTCCGCCTGACGCTCGACGAGTCCGCGCTTCTCCAAGCGATTGACGACGTGCGACAGGCGTGGAAGCGTGCCGCGGGTCTGGCTCGCCAACGAGGACATCCGAAGGGTCCGCTCGGGGGCCTGGGAGAGCATCGCGAGCACCCAGTACTCGAAGTGGGACAGGTCGGAGTCGCGCTTCAGTTGGGTCTCCAAGACCCCAGGAACGAGCTCCAGGAGCGACGCGAGTCGTAGCCAGGCCGACATCTCGCGTTCGTTCAGCCACTTCGTCATGGAAGCAGTGTAATGATTACTTGATACAACAACTAACTCGCGTAGAGTAGTTGTAGGTACAAGCAATCTGGAGGTAAGTGCTATGAGCAAGGTCACCATTATCGGCGGCGGAAAGATGGGCAAGGCGATCTCGAACCTCGTCACCACGGGCGGCAACACCGTCGAGATTCTCACCCGCAGCGATGCGGTGACGGCGGTCACCGGAGAGATCGTCGTGCTGGCCATCCCATTCGGGGCGGTCGACGACGTGCTGGCGCGCAGGGCGGACGAGTTTGCGGGCAGGATCGTGGTCGACATCACGAACCCCGTCGACTTCGACACCTTCGACTCGCTGGTTGTCCCGGCCGACTCGTCCGCGGCCGCCGAACTGCAGGCCAAGCTTCCGCAGTCGAAGGTCCTCAAGGCCTTCAACACCAACTTCGCCGCGACCCTCGAGTCGGGCAAGGTCGGCGACGCGACGACCACCGTCCTCATCGCGGGCGACGATCAGGACGCCAAGCAGAGCCTCGCCGACATCGTCGACGCCTCGGGAATGAAGGCACTCGATGCCGGTCCGCTCAAGCGGGCCCGCGAACTAGAGGCCATCGGCTTCCAGCAGTTGGTCCTGGCCGCGTCGAACCAGGTCGGCTGGACCGCGGGCTTCGCCGTCATCGCCTGAGCCCAGGCGCGAGAGTGCCCGCCGAGACGCTCGGCGGGCACGATTCGTCGAGCCTCAGAGCATCATCGGCAGCGCGACCGCGAGGACCGCGATCAGCACGATGAAGACCAGCAGGGCGATCAGGCAGCCACCGCCTGCCTGCTTCTGGGGCGTGAAGCCGATGTTGCCCTGATTGACGAACTGGTTCATGGGCGCCGCGTAGAAGACCTCGACGAGCCTGCCAGGCTCCATGACGAAGTCGAGGTCCGCGTTGCCGTACTTCTTCATCCACTGGCCGTGCGCGTGAATCCGGTGCTGGCCCGCGGGAACGGGGAAGTCGAAACTGCCGGAGGACCCCGTCACGTTGAGGCGGTATCCGTCCAGCGTCACGGTCGGTGCGACCATCGAGTTGGTCCAGAACGAGCCTTGCAAGGTGACCCGCAAGGTGCCCATCTGGGCCGGCGGCGGGGCATTGTGCTGCTGCATGGGCATGTTCTGCGGCGGCATGTTCTGCTGCGGCGGCGCCTGGTTCTGCCATTGGTTCTGGTAGCCGAGTTGCTCCTGCGGGCTCTGCCCCCCGGCAGGGTTGGCGGTGAAGTCGGGGTTGCCCTCGGGCGGCTGCGAAGTCATGGCGCTCAGACTAAGTGCTCGGCCGATCACACCCGGCCGCTGTTCACGCACCTCACCTGGTGGTGATCGCCCCGTCCGCGACCGCCGTCAGCGCTTCTCCGTCTCGGGGGTCGCCGCGCCGGAGGGCTCGACCTTGATCTCATGCGCCTTGGGGTGCTCGGCGTCGTCGTGCTTCTTCTTCCCGAACGGCAGCAGGTGCATGACGACCACGGCCACCGCGCCGATCGCAAGGCCGATGATCGCGGAGAAGAAGGTGTTGACCAGCCAGCCGACGAACCCGCCCGCCGCGTTGGCGGCGAGCACCTCGAGGTGATGGACGAACTCGTAGATCGGATGGAAGCCGAGGTCGTTCATGCCGACGAGCAGGATGTGCCCGCCGACCCACAGCATCGCGGCGATGCCGACGGTGCTGAGCACCTTCAAGACGATGGGCATGGCCTTGACGAGGCCCTCGCCGAGGCGACGGGTGTTCTCCTTGGCGGCGAGTTTGAGGCCGACGTCGTCCATCTTGACGATGAGGGCCACGACGCCGTAGACGAGAGCGGTGATGGCGAGCGCCACCACGACGAGGCTGCCCGCCTTCAGCCAGAAGCCGAGGTCGGCGACCTCGTTCAGCGAGATCACCATGATCTCCGCGGACAGGATGAAGTCGGTGGTGATGGCGCCCTTGACCATGGTGTTCTCGTAGTCGGCGCCCTTGACGAGGGCGGGCGCCTCCTTCGACTTGCTGTGGCCGCTGACCGCCTCCCAGATCTTCTCGGCGCCCTCGTAGCTGAGGTAGAGGCCGCCGCACATCAGCAGCGGCGTCAACGCCCAGGGCAGCAGCCAGTTGAGCAGCAGGATCACCGGGAGGATGAACACGATCTTGTTGATGATCGAGCCCTTGGCGATGCGCCAGATCACGGGCAGTTCCCGGTCGGCAGTGAAGCCCTGGACGTAGCGCGGCGTTACGGCGGCATCGTCGACGACCACTCCGACGGCCTTCGTTGAGGCCTTGGCCGCGGCCGCTGCGATGTCGTCGACCGAGGCGGCCGCGGCTCGCGCGATCGCCGCGATGTCGTCAAGGAGTGCCGCGAGTCCGCCTGCCATGGGTGCCCTTCGTCGATGGAACGGGCAAATTCTACGGGTCGCGCGGGCTCACGCCGTCGGAATCGCGGTGTCGGTGGTCGGTGACGGCGTGCCGGGGGCGCCCGTGAGGTTGAACAGCAACCGTCACGCGTTTCGAAACCGATCGACCATATGAAGCCCACGGAGGAACGAACAGCGGGACGTGCTCAACGCCCGACCCGACCACCGGCCAGGCGCACCCAGGAGGAGAGCACGGGGGCGAGTCGGCCGTGGAGACGGAGCGTCGCCAGGTCGTCGCCGCGGGTCTGCCCGTCGGTGCAGATGATGACGTCGCGCCCCTCCTTCGCCGAGCGCCGCACGAACCGAAGCCCGCTCATCACCGTCAGAGAGGTGCCGAGCACCACCAGCACGTCCGCCGCGTCGAGCAGACGGTTGGCCCGAAGCACCGTGTCGCGGTGCGCGTTCTCCCCGAAGAAGACGACGTCGGGCTTCAGCACCCCCTGGCAGGCGGGGCAGTCGGGGTACTCGAAGTCCTCGGTCCGGTCGACCTCCGCGTCGCCGTCCGGGGCCGTCCGGGCCTCGGCGGTGAGCGCGTCGAGTTGGCGGGCGAAGCGCGGGTTCATCCGCAGCAGGGCGTCCTGCAGGTCCTCGCGCGGGAACAGTCGGCCGCAGCCGAGGCAGATCACCTCGGCGAGGTTGCCGTGCAGGTCGACCACTGGCGCCGAGCCCGCCCGTTGGTGGAGTCCGTCGACGTTCTGCGTCACCACCCCCGTGAACGGGGTGAGCCGGCCGAGCCGCGCGAGGGCCAGGTGCGCCTCGTTGGGTCGCGCCCTGCCGAATGCCCGCCAACCCACCGTGCTGCGCGCCCAGTAGCGGCGCCTGCTGAGGTCGGAGGAGACGAACTCCTGGAACGTCATGGGGGAGCGCGGCACCGCGTCGCGGCCGCGGTAGTCGGGCAGCCCTGAGTCGGTCGACATCCCGGCGCCGGTCAGCACGAGCGTCGGCCTGCCCCGGAACAGGTCGAGCGCGGCGGCCAGGTCGTCGTCGGGGGAGACGCGACCGAAGGAGCCGCCGTCAGGGCCCCACGCGGTGGCATCGGACGCGACGTCCACGCCGGCGCGGGCCGTGCGGAACCAGCCGCCGACGTCACCAGGCGCGTTGTTCATCGTCCCTCCTCGGGCCAGAATAGGCCGCTCGCGGAGGGCCGTGGGCCCGTGCCGGGCTGAGGGTCGACGGTAGCCTCGGGGCCAAGCCGCGGACTGTTGCCGCGGACGTGCGCGAGCGGCGAGTCCATCGGACCCCGGCCGCAGGCGGAGGGGTGAGCGGCGGGCCGACCGTCAAAGGAAGGTGGATCTCGTGCGGACGTTCCGCAAGGAAGGGTCGCGGCGGGCGATCGCGACGGAGGCAGCGAGCCTCGAGTGGTTGGCCGCGGCGGACGGCGGGGCGGCGGTCGCCGAACTCGCGGCGGTCGGCGACACCTGGCTCGAGACCGTGCTCATTCCCGCGGCCGCCCCCAGTAGGGACGATGCGGCCGACTTCGGACGACGTCTCGCGCGCACCCATGCCGCCGGGGCGAGGTGGTGGGCTGAGGCGCCTCCAGGGATGGATCCGGCCGACCTGGCCACCGCGAACCTCCCGACGCCCGCGGCGCCGCGGCCCGTCTGGGACTCCTTCGGCGCTTACTACTCCGAGGCGAGGCTGCGACCCTACGTCGAGATGGCCACCTCTCTCGACGGCGACGATCGGGTCCTGCTGCACCGGGCTTGTGACGCGGTCGCCACGGGTCGCTTCGACTCTCCTCAGCCGGGGCTGTGCCCCGCGGTCGCCCGGATCCACGGCGACCTGTGGGGCGGCAACGTCGTGTGGGGCGACTCGGGAGACCGGGTCGTCGGCACGCTGATCGACCCGTGCGCGAACGGCGGGCACGCCGAGACCGACCTCGCGGAGTTGGCGCTGTTCGGGTCGCCCCATCTGGACGCGACGGTCGCCGGGTACCGGGAGGTGAGCCCGTTGGCCGACGGGTGGCGGGATCGGATCGGCCTGCACCAGTTCCACATGGTGTTGGTGCACGTCGTGCTGTTCGGGGGCGGCTACCTGGCGCAGGCGCTGCGGACGGCGCGGTCGCTGACGCGGTGAAGGCCGGTCGGCTTCCGTGGGTCGCCTGGCCCCATGGCTGGGCAACGCTCCGGCGGTCCTCGGGCGACGGCGTCGCCGCGGGTGCTTGGTCGGGTTCGTGGGTCAGTTGCGGAGGTTTCGACGCGCCCGGTCGCCTCGCTCCCGGACGGCTCAACCAGCGTGCCCCCGGCGGCTCTTCCACCTTGGCTGGTCCCGCGGCTGAGGCGCCGACTGCGGGCGACGGCGTGGCCGAGTGTGCTTGGTCAGGCAGGCAGTTGGGTTCCGGGGGTTTCGACGCAGCGGCGGGCGACTGCGTCGCCGCGGCTGGCTCAACCAGCGTGTCCGGGCCGAGGCCGTGTCGCGGGTTCTGGGCGGGTTCGCGGTTCTGTTGCGGAGGTTTCGACGCGCCCGGTCGCTTCGCTCTCGGACGGCTCAACCAGCGTGCCCCGCACGGCTCTTCCAGCGTGCCCCGGACGGCTCTTCCAGCGTGCCCCGGACGGCTCTTCCAGCGTGCCCCGGACGGCTCTTCCAGCGTGCCCCGGACGGCTCTTCCAGCGTGCCCCGGACGGCTCTTCCAGCGTGCCCCGGACGGCTCTTCCAGCGTGCTCCCGGCGACTCAACCAGCTTGGTCGGCGGCTGCTGGCTCGACCAGGGTTCCCCCGTCGGCGGGCTTTCTGGGAGCGAAAAGGACCCCGATCGTCTGCAGACAACGCGCGACGACTACGGTGCTGACATGACAGCAGCGTCGCAGGTCACACCAGAATCCACGAGCAGGCGCCCGAGCCTGCTGATCCTCATCGTCATTGCCATAGCCCTCGGCGTCGTCTGTGGGCTCTTCTTCCCGGCCGGGCTGACCCGCGTCTTTGTGACGTTCAACGCCTTGTTCGGTCAGTTCCTCGGCTTCGCCATCCCCCTGATCATCCTCGGCCTCATCGCGCCGGCGATCGCCGAACTCGGCCGCGGGGCCGGGAAGTGGCTCGCCATCACGGCGGGCATCGCCTACCTCTCCACCCTGATCGCTGGTTTCATGGGCTATGGGGCGTCGATGCTCGTGCTGCCGAGGGTCCTCCCGAGCGACCCGCCCGAGGCGCTCACCAATCCCGAGACATCGCTCCTTGAGCCCTACTTCAGCCTCGACATCCCCGCCCTGTTCGGCGTCACGACCGCCGTCGTGCTCGCCTTCGTCGTCGGCGTCGCGCTGACGGCGATCAAGGCACCGACCCTCATGACGGGGTTCGTCGAGTTCCGCGCCCTCGTGAACTGGATGATCACCAAGATCATCATCCCCCTGCTGCCGATCTACATCTTCGGCATCTTCCTCAACATGACGCAGGGCGGTCAGGTCGCGACGGTCATCGTCACGTTCCTCGGCGTCGTCGTGTTCGTCTTCATCCTGACCTGGATCATGCTTCTGCTGCAGTTCACCGTCGCGGGGGCCGTCTCGGGCAGGAACCCGATCAAGATGCTCGGCACGATGTTGCCCGCCTACATGACGGCGCTCGGCACCTCATCCTCGGCGGCGACCATCCCGGTCACGCTCCGCCAGGCCGTCAAGATGGGCGTCAGCAAGCCGGTCGCGGCCTTCACCGTGCCGCTGTGCGCGACGATCCATCTCGCCGGTTCGATGATCAAGATCACCTGCTTCTCCCTCGCCGTCATGATGCTGTTCGGCATCGAGATCAAGCCTGGCCTCGTGATCGGCTTCATCTTCATGCTCGGCATCATGATGGTCGCAGCCCCCGGCGTGCCCGGCGGCGCCATCATGACGGCGGCGGGCCTGCTGTCCTCGATGCTCGGCTTCAACGAGGCGCAGGTCGGCCTGATGATCGCCACCTACATCGCGATCGACTCGTTCGGGACGGCGACCAACGTCACCGGTGACGGCGCCATCTCGGCGATCATGGACAAGTTGATCGGCAAGGGCAAGGGCCAGGAGGAACTGACGCTCGAGGCTGAAGAACTCGAGGTCCGCGTCTAGGCGGAACACCTGGGCGTCCGCGTCGGATGACGGCGCGGACGTCGGCCGCGGGAGGCGGCCCCGCGATCGACCCGGTCGTGGCCGCCTGCACCACCACTGCCCTTCCTGTCGCCCCCTGAGGGCTGACCGTCCGCATGGATCGTCGACCTTGGCGCCTGGACGCAGAAGCGTGAACCGCCACATGCGGGAGAGCCCGCTCAGCGGGGTGACGTGCGTCTCACGAGGCCGCAGAACGCGTCGACCTGGCTTGTTCCGTGTGCTGAGATGAAGGCATGACGACCAATGTTGATTTCTGGTTCGACCCGGTGTGCCCCTGGGCGTGGATGACGTCCCGCTGGATGCTCGAGGTCGAGAAGGTCCGCGACGTCCACGTCACCTTCCACGTGATGAGCCTCTCCGTCCTGAACGACGGCCGCGAGCTACCCGAGGACTACCGCGTGTTCATGGACCGCGCCTGGACGCCGGCGCGCGCCGCGCTGCTGGTCGAACAGCGTCACGGCTCTGAGAAGCTGCGCGAGTTCTACACCGAGGTCGGCACCCGCTTCCACCCCGGTGGTGAGCGCAAGGATGCCGACACCGTTCGCGCGGCCCTCGAGGCCGTCGGAGCCGACGCCGACATCATCGACATTGCGCAGACCGACGCCATCGACGACGACCTACGCCGGTCGCACCACCAGGGCATGGACCCGGTCGGCGACGAGGTCGGCACCCCCGTGATCAGGATCAACGGGAAGTCCCTCTTCGGGCCGGTCATCTCCCCGGCGCCCAAGGGCGAGCAGGCGGGCGAACTGTTCGACGGGGTGCAGAAGGTCACCGCGTACGACGGCTTCTTCGAGCTGAAGCGCACCCGCACCGTCGACCCGATCTTCGACTGAGCGCTAGCTCATCTGCTCGACGAAGGTTGAGCGACCCCAAGTGAAAGCGGCAATGGCCGCGCCGATAGCCTCGCAAACATGGGAAAGATCCTGATCGGTTATGCGACACGCACCGGCGCGGCCGCCGACATCGCCGAGGCCATCGCCGATGAGTTCCGCGGGGCGGGACACGAGGTGCGGGTCGCGAACCTGGACAAGGACCCGTCGGTCGACGACGCCCGTCTCGTGATCGTCGGCAGCGGCATCAACACCGCCGCCTGGTACCCGGAGGCCGTCGGCTGGGTCCGCGCCTCGGCCGATGAACTGCGCGGCGCGAAGGTCGCCGTCTACAACACCTGCCTCAACGCCGCCGACCCCGACAAGCGCGACGCCGCGCTCGGCTACAACGACGCGGTCGCGGCGCGCTGCGCCCCCATCTCGTCGGAGACGTTCGGCGGTCGCTACGTCCCTGCGAAGGTCGGGCTGTTGTCGAAGTTGCTGGCGAAGGTGACCGGGCAGAAGGCCCAGGACCACGTCGACTGCACGGCGGCGCGTAAGTGGGCGCGGAACCTGCACACCATCATCACGGACTAGGACCAGCCCCCGGTCCGACTCGGACTAACCCCAGGGCTGAGGTGGCGTTCACAGCCACCGCATAGCGTTGCCCCATGATCTCGCGCCGGTTCCTGCTGGGCGCTGGCGTCACCGCCGCGCTCGCGCCGCTGGTGGGCTGCTCCCTCGGCGGCCCCGGCGGCCTTCCCGGCGGATGCCCGTCCGCTGAGGCGCTCACCTCCTTCGACACCCTCGGGGGCGCGCCGCTCAGCTACGAGGAGACCGGGAACAGGCAGCCCTTCGACGCGGATCCTCAGTTCATCGACCTGCTGCAGCAATGGACGGAGGAGTGGGTCGCCGTGGCCGGTCTCGGCCCGCTCACCGAGGTCTCGACCTATGGGGCGCACGTCGACAAGTGCCCCTCCTGGCACGCCGCGGGGCGCGCCTTCGACATCGCCGACCTGGTGCATCGCGACGGAAGCGTCTCCTGCCGCTACGACGTGTGGGGGAGGACGGAGGACGCCTGCGCCAGTACTGGCGGCTGGCCGCATCGCTGTCGACCCGGTTCACCTACACGCTCGCCTACCCCTTCAACGCCCAGCACCACAACCACCTGCACGTCGACAACGGCGTCAACGGATACGAGCCGACGCGGTTCAAGGAGAGCTCCAAGGCGCAGACCCAGATCGTCCAGGGGGTGCTGCGCCACGTCGTCGGCTCCGACGTCGAGATCACCGGGGAGTTCGACGACCGCACCCGGGACGCCGTCCGCTCGTTCCAACGCTCGGCAGGCATCCGCGCCAAGCTGTCCTCGCCCGAGGGATGGAGCGAGTTCCTGACCGCCGCAGTCGGCCTCTGACCTCAAACCAGCGCCCGGCGGGCACCTGCGCCACGCCGTCGTCGAACGACGGATAGGGCGAGTTCCTGACGTCCGCCGCCAGCCTCTGACCGCTCATTCGGAGGCACCGCGCCTCGCGTCGGCACCCCAGTCGTGATGAGATGGGGGTCTGCCGACAGCGAGGACATATGACCAACAGCCACGAACCCATCGGCCTGGAGCGACTGCTGAGCCTGCTCGAGTTCCGCGACAACGACGCCGCCGCCTTCAGCGCCGGGCTCGACGAGCTGACCCCCGAGGACATCACGGTCATCGAGGACCACTACGCGGCGCTGAGCGCCAACGTCGGCCGCGTCGAGCAGCGCACCAACCCCGTGGACGGGGAGGCCGTCGAGCATCCGGTCGGCATCGACTTCCCGCTGCTGGTCGCCCTGGTGAGGGTCGCGGCCCAGGTGCAGGCGGAACTGGTGCGCCGTGGCGTCGACGAGGACGTTGCGTGGCACTCTGTGGCCGACCTCGGACAGCAGGTGCACATCCACCGCCTCGTGCACGGGGTCTTCGGGTTCGGCGGACGCCCGTGGGTTCCGGTGAACTTCAGCGGGTCGATGCTGTGGCTCGGGCGGCTGCAGTACACGCTCGAGCCCGACCCGTGGTCGCTCGGCGTGCACATCCCGGAGACGGGTCCGCTGACTCCGGAGGTCGTCGACGAGTCGCTCGAACTGGCCCGGACGATCGCGGTCGCCGCGTACGGTGAGTTCCCGATCGAGCGGTTCACCTGTTACTCGTGGCTGCTGGATCGCGGCCTGAGCGCGAGGCTCAATCCGGAGTCGAACATGGCGAAGTTCGCGGCCCGCTTCACGCCGTTCGGCAAGGCAGAGCCCGGCAACCGGGACGCTCTGTACTTCGGTTTCCACCGCGAGACGCGGGGCGGCGAGGAGGTCGACCTGCCGACCCTGCCGCAGAACTCCTCGCTGCAGCGAGCGGTGGTCTCGCAACTGCGGGGCGGGGGAGTCACGATCCAACCTGGCTGGTTTCCGCTGCACGCGGACTGAGGGCCGCTGGCTGACCACGCGGGGCACGGACCCCTCGACTGGTGGCGACTCGGTAGGTCGTGTCGGTCGCCTGCGGTAGCGCCATGGTTACGGACCCCTCGACAGGCTCGGGGAACGAGCCGACCCTCGACAGGGCGCGGGGAACGACTCACCCCGTGACAGGCTCGGGATCGCTGGTTGAGCCGGGCAAAGGCACGTAGCGCCGCAGCGCGCGTCGAAACCTCCGGCACCTGGTGCGGCGTCTCGGGATGGGTCACTGGTTCGGCAGTGGCGCATCGGCAGGTCGCGTCGGTCGGGCTGCGGTAGCGCCGTGGTTACGGACCCCTCGACAAGCTCGGGGAACGAGCCGACCCCTCGACAAGCTCGGGGAACGAGCCGACCCCTCGACAAGCTCGGGGAACGAACCGACCCTCGACAAGCTCGGGGAACGAACCGACCCTCGACGGGCTCGGGGAACGGTCTACCCCTCGTCAGCCCTTGAAACGACCGACCCCGCCGACCTGGAGTCGCAGGTCGACGGGGTCGCCATCGTGCGTCGTCAGGAGCGGCGCAGCGCCTCAGCCAGCACGTCGAGGCCGACCGAGCCCAGGTCGAGCGCCCGGCCGTGGAACCGCTTGATGTCGAAGGCGTCGCCCTCGCGTCGGGCCGTCTCGTCGCGCGCCTGCTCCCACAGTCGCTGGCCGACCTTGTACGACGGCGCCTGTCCCGCCCAGCCCAGGTAGCGATCCAGCTCGAAGCGCAGGAAGTCGGGCTGCATCGCGACGTTCTCGCGCAGGAACTCCCACGCGTTGTCGGCGTTCCAGGTGCCGCCGCCGGGGTAGTCCTTCCCGAGGTGGACGCCGATGTCGAGCACGACGCGCGCGGCGCGGAGCCGCTGGGAGTCGAGCATGCCCATCCGGTCGCCCGGGTCGTCCTGGAAGCCGAGGTCGGCCATCAGGCGCTCCGCGTACAGGGCCCAGCCCTCGCCGTGGCCGGACACCCAGCACAGCAGGCTGCGCCACTTGTTCAGGTCCGAGGCGCGGTAGACGGCCTGGCCGATCTGCAGGTGATGGCCCGGGACTCCTTCGTGGTAGACCGTCGTCTTCTCCTGCCACGTCGAGAACGTCTCGACGCCCGGCGGCACCGACCACCACATGCGGCCCGGTCGCGAGAAGTCGGCTGTGGGGCCGGTGTAGTAGATGCCGCCGTCCTGCGTCGGCGCGATGCAGCACTCGAGGCGGCGGATCGGGTCCGCGATGTCGAAGTGGACGCCGGAGAGGGCCTCGATGGCGGCGTCCGAGGTCTCCTGCATCCACTGCTTCAGGGCTTCGGTGCCGTGCAGTTGACGGGTCGGGTCCGCGTTGAGCTTCTCCATCGCCTCGGCGGTGGTGGTCCCGTCGCCGTAGAGCTGGTGGGCGATCTCGTCCTGCTCGGCGAGGATGCTGGCGAGCTGCTCGCGTCCCCACTCGTAGGTCTCGTCAAGGTCGACGGTGGCGCCCAGGAAGAGCCGGGAGAACCGGCCGTAGCGTTCGCGGCCGACGGCGTCGGCCTCCGGGGCGCGGTCGTAGAGGTCCGCAAGCGCCTCGGCGAGCCTGCGGTAGGCGGCCTGCGCGGCGTCGGCTCCCCTGGTGAGGTCGGCGGCGAGGGAGGACGGCACCTCTGCACTTGCGGCGAACTTGGACCAGAAGCTGTCGAGGCCTGCGAGTTCGCGGGCCTGGTCGACGCCGATGTCGATCTGACGCTTGGCCGGGAACGGGCCGTCAGGGTTCGCGGCGGCGCGGCGCATGGACGCGATGTAGCCGTCGACTCCGCCGGAGACGGCGTGCATGCGCTCGGCGATGGTCGCCCAGTCGTCCTCGGTGGCGGTCGGCATGAGGTCGAACACGCCGCGCAGGCCCTGCAGCGGCGAGGCGAGGTTGTTGAGGTCGGCGTACTGTTCGCCCGCGTCGTGCAGTTCGAGGTCGAGCGAGAGCCGCTCGATCATGGCGGCCTTGGTGACCTCATCGACGGCGTCGACGGGCTCGGCGGCCTGCACCTGGCGCAGCGTCTCGCGGGTCGCGTCGGCGATGGCGCCGAGGCCCTCCGGGGAGAAGTCGTCGACCGCCCTCTCGTTGCCCGGGACCCCGATCGTCGTCGCCGTGATAGGGCTGAGGGAGGCGATCGTGTCGACATAGGCGTCGGCGATCGCGTCGAGGGGCGTGGCTGCGCGCACGGGTGTGTCGGTCATGGCTCGACGCTAGCAGCCCGCCCCGGGTTCTCGGGACGGGTCGGGGCGGGTCTCAGACGCTGCATCGGGCGGACGGGAAGGGTCGCGGCCCGCGGTAGGCGGCCGGGTCGACGATGCCGCCCCGATCGCTGCGGGAGTCGCCACCGTCCTGACCGGCGATCGGTCGTGGATCGACCCGCCGCAGCCCTGTCCGTCAAGGCACCGTAACCCGTGGGTGGTTAGGTGTGACCTTGAGCATGTTTGGTAAGTCGTTGCAGATTTGAACGTGAAATCCGGGCTCAAACCGCAACGAGCAACCAAACATGCTCAACGCCGGGCCCAACCCAGCACCCTGAGGGCGGCGGCTACTCGGAGAGCATGTCCTTGACGAGCGGGACGACCTCGGTCGCGTACAGGTGGACCGAGTCCAACAGCGCCTCGTGCGGAAGCCTGCCCGTCGAGATCTTCAACTGGAAGCGCGTCGCCCCCAGCGCCTTGACGCCGTCGGCGATCTTCCTGGCGACCGTCTCGGGCGACCCCACGGCCATCGACCCGTGGTCGGCCTCCTGCTCGAAGTGCGAGCGGTCCATCCGACCCCAGCCGCGCTCGGCACCGATCCGACGCGTCTGCTCCAGCCACGGCTTGTACATCCGCTCGCGGGCCTCGTCGTCGGTCGAGGCGATGTGGCCGTAGGTGTGATAGCCGATCGGCTGCGGCCCCTTGCCCAACTCCTCGAGCGCGCGCCGGTGCAGGTCGGCGAACGGCGCGAACCGCTCGACGGGGCCGCCGATGATCGCCAGCATCAGGGGCAGGTCGTAGGTGGCGGCGCGGATCACCGACTGCGGCGACCCGCCGACCGCGACCCACGTCTTCAGAGGGCCGCTCGCCAGCCTCGGGTGGAGTTCGACGTCGTCCAGGCTCTGCGTCAGCGTCCCCTTCCACGTATGGGAACCGCCCTGGATCAGCTTGGCGAACAGTTCGAGTTTCTCCTCGAACAGCGCCTCGTAGTCCTGCAGGTCGTAGCCGAACAGCGGGAACGACTCGACGAACGAGCCCCGACCGACGACGACCTCCGCGCGACCGCTGCTGATCGCGTCGAGCGTCGAGAACCGCTCGAAGACGCGGACGGGATCGTCCGAGGACAACACCGTGACGGCGGTCGCGAGCTTGATCCTCGACGTGCGAGCGGCGATGGCCGCGAGCACCATGTCGGGCGAGGAGATCGCGAAGTCGTTGCGGTGATGCTCTCCGATCCCGACGGCGTCGAGGCCGAGTTGGTCGGCCAGGACCGCCTCGTCGATCACGTTGCGGATCACCGCATCGTCGGGGAGCAGCTTGCCGTTGGCGTCCTCGGTGATGTCACCGAAGGTGTCGATGCCGAACTCGACGTCCATGACCCATCCTAATGTTGAGAGTTCAAGTAAATCGAGTGTAACTCCACCCGAGGGAAGGTGGAATGTTGTACGAAATTTGCTAACCTGAACGCGGCGACCCGCCCCGGACGACGGACCAGTACCCGGTGAAGACAAGACTGGCCAGCCTCTAACAAGGAAGGAAGTCGTCACATGGACTGGGTCATACTCCTAGCCTCCGGCGTCCTCGAAGCCGTCTGGGCCACCGCGCTCGGACGCTCGGACGGGTTCAAGAAGAAGATCCCGACGCTCGTGTTCATCGTCGCCTCGATCCTCAGCCTCGGCGGCCTCGGCATCGCGCTGCACACGCTGCCGACCGGCACCGCCTACGCCATCTGGACCGCCACGGGCGCGTCCCTGACGGTGATCTGGGCGATGATCACGAAGGTCGAGAAGGCAAGCCTCGCGAAGGTGCTGCTGCTGTGCGGCATCGTCGCGTGCGTGGTCGGACTGAAGGTGCTGGCATGAGTGAGCAGAACGTGAACAACAAGGGCAGGAAGACCCTCATCAGCGCCAAGATGGCGTGGCCGGTGCTCCTGGTCAGCGCCGTCCTCGAGGCGGTCTGGGCCAACGCCCTTTCGGCGAGCAAGAGCTTCAGCCAGCCGGTCCCCACCGTCATCTTCCTGGTCGCGACCGTACTGTCGGTCATCGGCCTCTCGATGGCCATGCAGCACATCCCCACCGGAACGGCGTACGCCGTCTGGACGAGCGTCGGCACGCTGCTGACCGTCGGCTACTCCGTCGCGATCGGCGCGGAGCCGATGTCGTGGCTCAAGGGACTTCTGCTCGTCGGGATCGTCGGCTGCGTCGTCGGCCTGAAGCAGTTGGACTCGAAGAAGGACGCGAAGAGCGCCCCGACCACGGCCTGACCTGGTGCTAGGTTCGGCGCATGTTTCATGCGCCGGACCTTCTCCTGTTTCTCGTGCCGCAGGTCGCGATGCTGGCCCTGTACATCGTCGGGGTCATCCGGAGCGCGGGGGTCGCGCGCATCCTGCTCGCGATCTGGGTCGTGATCCACTTCGCTTCGACCCTCTTCATCGTTTTCGTGCCCGGACCGCTCCACCCGACGGACACCGTCTACATCCTGCTGAACTCCGGCTTGGGTGCGGTCGGGTCGATCCTCCTGGCGCTCGCGCTGATCCTCGGGCGCCCCGGGTACCGCGGCGATCCGCAGCCCGGATACGCCTCGCCTGGCTACCCGCCGGCGGCCGGCCCGAATCCGGGGTACGGGTCGAACGCTCCGTACGGCCACTGAGCAGCGCTGCGGCGCTTGGATGATCGGCGCGTCGGGATCGGTGCGCGCGCTGGCCCCGACGGGGCCGGGCCCCGGTCCGACGACCATGGGCCGTTGATCCTCCTCCGCGCATGGCCCGGTGTCCGACGGGTCGGGAACGGGGCGAACGTCGCACCCCTTGCGAGTCCGCAAAGACCGAAGCCAGACGGGGCAGAGCCGTCTCGGTGCTAGGTTCAAGCCCATGTTCGTGATCATGCAGGTGCTGTTCATCGCGCTCTTCATCCTCGGCGTGGTGCGAAGCCGCGGGGTGGCCCGCATCCTGCTCGCCGTCTGGGTCGCCATCTCGGTCATCGGCACCGTCCTGACGGTGTTGGCGCCCGGGATCGTCGACCGGATGGGTGTTCAGGCGTACGCGCTCATCGCGGGCACCGTGAACCTCATCGGCTCTGCCCTGCTCGGTGTCGCGCTCATCATCGGACGACCCGGCCACCGACCCCTGGAGAATCAGGGCTACCAGGCGCAACTGCGATACCCCACCAACCCGGCGTACCAGCCCAACCCGCAGGTCGGCTACCAGGGACAGCCAGGCCCCTACGGCGTGCCGAGCGCCGAGCAGTCGGCGCAGTCGCAGCCCTCCGTCGGCGAGCTCGACCCCTACGGAGAGTCCCCCTACGGCGACTCCCCCTACGGCCGGTAACGCCTGACGTGTCCGGGCCGACGTTCGGTTTGGGGACGCTGGCGACCAGGCTGAGCGCTGAGCTCAGGACGCCGTCAGCGCGGCCTCGAGTTGGCCAAGCGTGAAGCCCCAACCCTCCCGGTAGGCCTCCGCGGCGGTGCCGTCCGCCCATGCTCCCGTGTGTCGCACCGTCAGTCGCGTCCCTGTCGGGATCGCCTCGAGGCGCAGGTCGACGGCCTCGTCCGGGGCCGTGCCGTCGGCGTCGGACCACTGCCAGGTGTAGGCGAGATGGGTCGTCGGTTCCACGGCGAGGTAGGCACCGCTGAGTGTGATGCCCGCGCCCGGGGCGGCGATCTCGTAGCGTCCGCCGGGGCGGACGTCGGCCTCGACCGTGACGTCGGGCCAGTGCGACCACCACCACTCGCCCATCCCGGAGGTGAGCGCCTGCCAGACGCGGTCGGGCGTGGCGGGGAGGTCGCGCACGAGTTCCAGGGCGCCGTCGGCCATCGCCTGCCACTGTCGGGCGAGGACCCCTGGGACTCGGTCGGGGTGGGGTCGTCCGTCGAGCCAGGCGACCAGGTCGGTGAGCAGTTCCTCCCAGCCGCCGCCATAGTCGGCGCCGGTGTCGGGAGTGAGGAGCGCGTGCGTGAGGCGAAGACCCGTGCCGACCTCCGCGTCGAACAGTTCGACCGTCACGCGGCCGGGCGGCTCATCTCCCCAGGTCCAGCCGATGACGAGCCGGTCCATCGGCGAGCAGTCCTCGAGCATGCAGTCGGCGACGTCGTCGGGGCCGAGTTCGACGGCGAACCGCTCGCCGGGCCTCGACGGCGCCCCGACGATGGTGCCGAGCCAGCGTGATGCTGCGCTCGGGGAGGTGACAGCCCCCCAGAGGCCGCGGCGGTCGGTGGGGTAGATGCGCTCGAGGCTGATGCTCGGCTGGGTCGCCGAGCCGGCCAGCGCGCGGATGAACTCGCTCACGATGATTCCTTTCCGGCCGCGCGGTTGCCGCGGGCGACCTCGGTTGCCAGGGCGTCGAGCCGCTGGTTCCAGAACGCCGTCTGACGCTCGACCCACTCGCTCACCTCGCGTAGAGGGCGGTGTTCGAGCGCGTAGAGACGACGGGTGCCCTCCCTTCGGAAGGTCGCGAACCCCGCCTCGCGGAGTGTGCGCAGGTGGCTGGACACGGCCGGTTGGGAGATCCCGAACTCGGCCTGGATGACCTCGGTGACCTTGCCTGCGGAGACGTCGCCGGGGGCGAGCAGCTCCACGATGCGGCGTCGCACCGGGTCGCCGAGGATGTCGAAGGCGTTCATGAACCCTTTATATCAAGTCCCTCTTATATAACGCAAGGCTTATGTTGAATCCCGTTCCCCGAGCTTGTCGAGGGGTCCGAGCGCCGAGCGTTGGTCGTTGTGGCTGGTCGCTGCCCGGGTGGTAGGGGTTTCGACGCAGCGGCGGGCGACTGCGTCGCCGCGGCTGGCTCAACCAGCGGGCCCGTTCCCCGAGCTTGTCGAGGGGTCCGAGTGCCGGGCGTTGGTCGTTGTGGCTGGGTCGCTGGCCGGGTGGCAGGGGGTTTCGACGCAGCGGGGGCGACTGCGTCGCCGCGGCTGGCTCAACCAGCGGGCCTGTTCCCCGAGCTTGTCGAGGGTCCGAACACCGAGCGCCAATCGTCCCCGGCTGTGTCTCAACTGCGGAGGTGCTCGCCGAGCACGTCAACACCGTCCAGTTCCGCGGTGTCGCCGACTGAGAGGTCTCTCATCAACCCCTCATCGCCCGCCAACTCCCTACTGACAGGGTCATGGTCATCGGAAGGAGTCGCCCATGTTTACCTCGACAAGCCTCATCGCCATCGCGGCCGACCTGATCGCCATCGTGATCCTCGCCGGACCGCTGTACTACCGACGCCACAGGCGGCGCGACCTGATGTTCGCGTTCATCACCCTCAACGTCGGCGTGATGGTGGTCGCCGCGGCCCTGGGCAGCTCGGCCGGCGCGGGGGCGGGTCTTGGGCTCGGCCTGTTCGGCGTGCTGTCGATCATCCGGCTCCGCTCCGATCCGATCAGCCAGGCCGAGGTCGCCTACTACTTCGGCGCCCTCGCGCTCGGCCTGATCGGCGGGCTCGCGCCCGGCTCCTGGTGGGTCACCCCGGTCCTCGCGGCGGGCCTGCTCACCGTGATCGCCATCGCCGACTCGCCACACCTGACGCGCAGCAGTCGTTCGCTCGTGATGACCCTCGACGTCGCCGTCCTCGACCGGGATCGCCTCGAACGGATCGTCGGCGAGCGCGTCGGCGGCATCGTCCGACGCCTTGACGTCCGCGAGATCGACCTGGTGCGCGACCTCACCATCCTGGAGGTCTGGTACCGCCCTATCACCAACCCCCGCCCGGTCCCGACGCCGCCCCACGGTCAGCCTGCGGCCGCGTGGACGCCGAACGCGCCCCAGTCGCCGTCGGTCGCTGCCCCGACGATGGTGCTGCGATGAGCGACCGGCGCCTTCTGGCGACCCTCGCCCAACGGCTCGCCCCGATCAGCCTCGCGGAGACGACCGAGGAGGCGAGCCTCCAGACGCGCATCGACAAGAAGTACCTGCTGCCGCTGCCCCTTCTCGGCCGGGTCTTACGCGACCTCGGCCCCGGGCTGCGGGCGCTGGAGATCGACGGGCTGCGCGTCTTCGGGTACGAGTCGGTCTACTTCGACACCCCGCGACTGCAGTTCTACCGCGATCACGTTCAGGGTCGACGGATCCGGCACAAGGTCCGCACGCGCCGCTACGTCGACAGCGACCTCACGATGCTGGAGGTCAAGGAGAAGGGCGGCCGTGGGGAGACGGTCAAGCACCGCACCGACTGGTCGCCTTCCGAACTGTTTCGGCTCGGCAGCGGTGGGCGCGACTTCGTCGACGACCTCCTCGACGGCGAGCCCGACGCCTCCGACCTGCGTCCGTCGTTGGTGAGCCGCTACTGCCGGGCCACGTTCGTGCATGCTGAGGCGGGGCTGCGGCTGACGTGCGACGTCGACCTCACCTTCGAGTCGCCGATGACCAGCGCCGCCGTGCCTGCGGGTCGGGTGCTCGTCGAGACGAAGGCCGCCGAGAGCCCGAGCATCGCGGACCGCATCCTGCACCGCTACTCGCAGCGCGACGTGTCGGTCAGCAAGTACTGCGCCGGGATCGCGCTGACCCACGACGCCCCCGCCAACCGTTGGCACCGCGTCCTGAACCGCTACCTCCGTCCCGCGCCGATCCCGGTCGGCTGATCCGGGCTGTCGACTCGGACCGGTCGGTGCTCGCCGATCCGCGGCGGCGCGGGCCACGCCCGCACCGCTTCGGGTGTGGGCTCGCGTCCGCTCGCCCCTCGGCCGCCAGGCTGGGCGGCGGCGATGACCGCGCGCCCTCGTGGATCCCGACCGGAAACACCAGACACGGGGCGCCTCGGCTCGACTCCGATCTCGAGGTATCTGCCCCCAGGGCATGTTCGGTCATACGAATGTTAATCGAAGGGTTACTGGTTCTTCCCGACCCCCGATCGTGCCGCGCTCGTCGCGCTGGCCTACGCCCACGACCTCGCGGGCGACTGAGGGATCAACTGAACAGTTGGACGATCAGCGGCGCGGCCGTGGTGCCGCCCGAGTCGCCGACCTCGACAAAGGCCGATACCGCGTAGTTCTCGTTGTAGGCGATCATCCACGCATGGGTCTGCAGTTCGCCGGTCTTGCCCCACTGGGCGGTGCCCGACTTCGCGCCGGTCATGACGCCCTTGAGCGGCTTTCCCGTGCCCGAGTCGACCGTTGCCTTCATCATCGTCTGCAACTGCCCGGCCTCCGACGCCGTCAGCGGCGCCGCAGTCGAGGTCGCCTGGTGCCCCTTCACCAACCATGGCATCGTCGTCTTGCCCGAGGCGACCGACGCGGCCACCGCTGCCATCCCGAGGGGGGACATCGTCACCTGGCCCTGGCCGATCCTGGACGCGGCGGCGTCGATCGCGTTGGTCGGGGCGACCGTGCCGAAGTTCGCCGTGAAGCCCGCGTCGTAGTCGGTGCCGACGCCCAGCGAGCCGGCCGCAGAGTGCAGCAGGTCGCCCGTCACCTTCGAGGCGCCGACGAATGCCGTGTTGCAGGAGTACTTGAACGCCTCCGTCAGGGACACCGAGCCGAGCCCCGAGGACGGGTAGCCCGAGTAGTTGCCGAAGGTGTAGGTGTCGACCTTCAGCGTCGACGGGCACTGCACGGTCGACGACGCCGTCGCGCCAGAGCGCAGCATCGCGAGCGCGGTCACGGCCTTGAACGTCGAGCCCGGCGCGTACTTGCCGTAGGTGGCGTACGGGTAGGTGCCCGCCGGGGGCGACTGGGCTGCGGCGAGCAGGCCGCCGGTCTTGACGTCGATGACGACCAGCGTCGCGATGCCCGTCTGGGTGCTGAGCACCGACTCGGCCTTCGTCTGCAGGTCGCGGTTGAGGGCGAGGTCGATCGGCTTGCCGATGCTTGCGTCCTGCTGGAACAGCACCTTCAGCGGGACGCCCTCGACGCCCTTGCGCGCCACCATTTCGATCACCCGCGAGGGGACGCCGCGCAGTTGGGTGTCGTAGCGCAGTTGCAGGCCCGAGAGCCCGACCCGGTCGGATGCGGTGAGCTTGCCCTTCGACTCCTCGATCATCTTCGCGGTCGGCTGCCCGACGGAACCCAGCAGCGGGACGGCGAACGTGTCGGTGGGGCCGAGGATCGCGGTGACCTCGTTGACGTGGCTTCCCTTCACGTCGGTGATCGACGGCGGGATGTCCTCCTGTCGCACGGTGGAGGCCACGACGAACGCCTTCGGGCCTGCCGCGGCGACCTTGGTCGCGTAGGCCCCCGCGTCGATCGTCAGAAGCCCTGCGATCTTGTTGGCCGTCGCCGCCCACTCGGCCTCGGGGATCGCGCTCTTGTCGAGGCCGACCTCGTAGCGTGACCGCTCCTCGACGAGCGCCAGGCCCGCCGAGTCGTTGATCGAGCCGCGCTTGGCCTCCTTCTGGACGTGCCGCAGGCGCGTCTTCTCCGTCAGTTCGGGTTGGATGACGCTCGGGGCCCAGTCGAAAACCCAGGTGTCGCCGGAGAGCCGGAAGCTCGCCGTCGTCTGATACGTCCAGCCGCTGCCCAGGTCGGGGTAGGCGACGGTCAGCTTCGCCGTGGCGATGTCGTCCTTGTACTCGATGGGGCCGGCCGTGAACGTGGGGTACACGTCGTCCATGCCCGCGAAGATCAGCGTCAGGTCGGTCTGCGCCGTCGTGCCGCCCTGCACGGTGCGCAGCTTCGACAGATCCTTGGCGTTGAGCGCGGTGACGAGTTCCGTGACCTGTGCGTCGACCTTTGGTCCGTTGTGCGTCGGGGACGCGGAGGTCGGCGAGGGCGATGGGGCGTCGCCGGGGGTGCAGCCGGCCACCAACAGGGCTGCAGCGAACAGGGCGACGAGTGCGCGGCGCATCGGGGAACCTCCTCGTGAGTCCTCATCGAACAGGGTACCGGGCGGCCACGACAGGCTTCCGGCGGAGCGTGCAAGGTTGGGCGAAAAGAGCGCCGCCGGGTATTCTGGGGGCAGTCATCGACGTTGGCCCTGAAGGGTACCGATGGCAGAAACCCCGATTTCTCGCCTGCCCAGGAGCAACTTCTTTGTTGACGACTGCCCTTCTGACAACAAACGTTTCACTGAACGTCTGGCTCATCACCATCCTCGTGATCGGTGGCCTGCTGGCGTTCGACTTCTTCTTCCACGTGCGCAAGGCGCACGAACCGACGCTGCGTGAGGCGGCGATCTGGTCCGCCATCTACGTCGGACTCGCGATCCTCTTCGGCGTCGTCTTGTGGGTCGTCGGCGGTCACGGCATGGGCGTCGACTACTTCCAGGGCTACATCCTTGAGAAGGCCCTGTCCGTCGACAACCTCTTCGTGTTCGTCGTGATCATTGCCAGCTTCTCCGTGCCCCGTGCGGACCAGCAGAAGGTGCTGCTGTTCGGCATCGTCTTCGCCTTGTTCGCCCGCGCGGCGTTCATCTTCCTCGGCATGGCGATCATCGACAACTTCACCTGGGCCTTCTACGTGTTCGGCCTGATCCTGATCATCACCGCAGGCCGCCTCCTCGCCCCCGAGAAGGAGGGCGACGACGAGGCAAACAACTTCATCATCCGGCTCGCCAAGCGCTTCCTGCGCACCACCGACCACTACGACGGCGACAAGCTGTTCACCATCGAGAACGGCCGCAGGGTGCTCACCCCGATGCTGCTCGTGATGATCGCCATCGGCGGCACCGACATCCTCTTCGCGCTCGACTCGATCCCCGCCATCTACGGCGTCACCGACAACGTCTACATCGTGTTCACCGCGACGGCGTTCTCGCTGATGGGTCTCCGCCAGCTCTTCTTCCTCATCGACGGCCTGCTCGACCGGCTCGTCTACCTCAAGTACGGCCTGGCAATCATCCTCGGCTTCATCGGCGTCAAGCTGATCCTCGAGGCGATGCACACCAACCAGTTCTCCTGGATCAACGACGGCAAGCCGCTCAACGTCTACACGTTCGACCCGTACACGTCGCTCGGCATCATCGTCGGCGTCCTGACGGTCACGGTCGTCGCGTCGATCGTCTCGCCCAAGGGCAAGATGCTGTCGGCCGTGAAGTCCGTGCAGCGCCACGCACACGCCTACCTCAACACCGCGTACCACGCGGACGAGAGCGACCGTCAGCTCCACTTCGACAAGATGCTCGCGTCGGAGACCTCGTTGATGAAGTTCCCCGAGGACAAGGTGCAGGCCATGATGGAGGAGACCGGCGCCGACCGCGAGGTCGAGAAGGCGCGCGCACTGCACGCGGAGAGCACCGACTGATCCATGGGGGTCGTCTCCGCCGTTCGTCGGCTCTGGAAGCATGCGCCGTTCCGGCGACTGCTGACGCTGCGCATCCTCAGCCAGGCCGCCGACGGCACCCTCCAGGTGGGGATGGCCTCCTACATCCTGTTCTCCCCTCAGACCCAGCCCGACGCGTGGGCGATTGCGGGAGTGCTCGCGCTCACGCTGCTGCCGTTCACCGTCGTCGGCCCCTTCGTCGCACCGCTGCTCGACCGCTGGTCGCGCCGCAACATCGCCCTGTACTCCGACATCGCCCGCTGCGTGCTGGCCCTGATCATCGCGGTCATCATCTTCAGCGGCGCCACGACCGGGCTGTGGGCGTTCGTGTTGTACGGCGCGCTGCTGGTCGCGATGAGCATCAATCGGTTCATGCTCGCCGGGCTGTCGGCCGGGCTGCAGCACACCGTCGACCGTGAGGAGTTCCTGACGGCGTCCTCGATCGTCCCGACGGTCGGACCCCTCGGCGTGGTGCTCGGCGCGGCGATCGGCTTCGTGGTCCGGTTCGGCTTCGCCGACCTCCTGGGGGTCGACCGGGCCAACTCGCTCGTCTTCGTGATCGCCGCAGCCGGCTTCGTCGGCTCGGTGCTGATCTGCCGCGGCTTCCCCCGCGACGCGCTCGGGCCCGACGCGATGGAGACCTCGGACGCCGAACCCGGTGGTGCCCGCGAGGTGCTGCGCGGACTGGCGGAGGCCGGTCGACACCTGCGCACCAGGCCGGCCGCGGTCGTCGCGCTCGCGTTGATGGCCGTCACGCGCCTGCTGTTCGGCCTGCTGAGCGTCGCCGTGATCCTGGCGGCACGTCACCTGTGGCACCCGGTCTCCGACCCCGACGCCGCGCTGGCCGACCTGTCCATCTGGGGCGTCGCGACCGGGGCCGGGTTCATCCTCGCCGCGCCGCTCGTGCCGCTGCTGACCCGCCGCTTCGGGCTGGGTCGCTCCGCCGTCGGGCTGCTCGTCGGAGGAGCGGTCGTGTCGCTCGCCATCGTCGTCTCATCGGCGAAGCCGGTGCTGTTCGTCGCGAGCTTCCTGATCGGGCTGGCGGTCCAGTCGTTCAAGATCTGCGTCGACACCATCGTCCAGGCCTCGATCGATGACCGCTACAAGGGTCGCGTCTTCACGTTCTACGACATGTCCTTCAACGGCGCCTTCGTGCTCGCGGGCGTCGTCGCCGCGTTCGTGCTGCCTGCCGAGGGTCTCTCGGTGGCCGCGTTCGTCGGCATCGCGGTCGCGTACGCGGTGTGCGCTGCGGTGATGGGCGGCGCGAGGCGCAGGCTCGGGGCGGAAACGTTCGAGCGTGGCACCGAGTCGCTGACGTCGCGCGCCGAGGCACCCGCCGACTGATCTCGGGCCTCGCGTCCGGGTGCCAGGGGTTTCGACGCGGGCTGCGGCGCTTCGCGCCTTTGCCCGGCTCAACCAGCGGTCGTGCTCCGCGCCCTTGCCGGGCTCAAGGAGCGGGCCACGTGGGGCGCGGCCGATTCGTGGTTAGTGCCCGTCCGGGCGCCAGGGGGTTTCGACGCGGGCTGCGGCGCTGCGCGCCTTTGCCCGGCTCAACCAGCGGCACCGCCTCGACCCAGGACCCACCGGACTCAGTCGCCGAGGCCCTCCTCGAGGGCGATCAGGACGAGGCCGACGCGGTCGCGCGCGTCCAACTTGCTGAGCAGGCGACCGATGTGGGTCTTGACGGTTCCCTCGGCCATGTACAGGCGCTCCGAGATCTCCTGGTTGTTCGCGCCCCGCGCGACCTCCTCCAACACCTCACGCTCGCGATCGGTCAGCGCGTCGAGGCGCTTGCCGTCCTCCTTGGTGGCCTTCGGGAGCAGGTCCGCGAAGTGCGTCAGCAGTCGCTTCGTGGTCGACGGTGCCACAACGGCGTCGCCGGCCGCGACCGAGCGGATCGCGCCGAGCAACTCCTCGGGGAGGGCGTCCTTCAGTAGGAAGCCGCTCGCTCCGTTTCGCAGGGCAGCGAACACGTACTCGTCCAGGTCGAAGGTGGTCAGGACCAGGACCTTCGTGTCAACGTCGAGTGCCGAGATCAGGCGGGTCGCCTCCGTGCCGTCCATGATCGGCATCCGGATGTCCATCAGGACGACGTCGACGGGGCGGGTCTTGACGAGGGCGACGGCGTCGCGGCCGTTGTCGACCTCTCCGACCGTCTCCATGTCGTCGGCCGAGTCGATCAGCATCCGAAAGCCGCTGCGCACCAGCGACTGGTCGTCCGCCAGCAGAACCTTGATCACCGTGCGGCCTCCTTCAGCCAACTCTTCCCCAGACGGCTCGGCATCGGTAGCTGAGCCCTCACCTCATATCCTCCACCAGCGCGCGGCCCAGCCTCCAACGTTCCGCCCATCGCGGCGACCCGTTCCCGCATCCCGGCGACGCCCGAGCCGCTGCCGTCCGACTTGGACAGTGCACCCATGCCGTCGTCGGAGACGGTGATGTCGATCTCGTCCGCGAGGTAGCTGACGGAGACCGTCGCCGTCGCCGTCGGGCCGGCGTGTTTCAGGAAGTTCGTCGTCGCCTCCTGGACGATCCGGTAGGCCGTGAGCCCGAGGGACTCGGGCACCAGTGGAACGTCCCCGGAGATCTTCAGGTCGATCCGGTCGCCCGCTCCCGCCACCAGTTCGGGGATCTGGCTGAGCGTCGGGGCAGGCCCGAACCGCGGGCTCTCCATCTCGCCGCGCATCAGCGCCACGATGCGGCGCACCTCGTCGATCGACTTGCGCCCGGTCTCGGCGATCACGCCGAGCGCCTGCGCCGCCGCCTCCGGTCGCTTCGCCGTCAACGCCTTCGCGCCCTCAGCCTGCACCACGATCACCGAAAGCGAGTGGGCGAGCACGTCGTGCAGTTCCTGGGCCACCTCGACGCGCGCCCGGCCAGTTGCCAGCAGCGACTCCTGCTCGCTCTGCCGCTGGGCGGCGGTGAAGCGCTCCGTGACGATCTCGCGGTCGAGGCTCGCGTTCAGGACGCGCTCCCGCATGTAGCGCCCGCCCAGGTACGCGAGCGCCACGACGCAGGCGCAGAGCAGCACGACGACCGAGGTGCCGAGGAAGCGGTACTTCGCGTCGAGGTCACGGGTCCAGGAGATCGGGCCCGCGAGCGAGCCAGCGATACCGAAGGCGATCACGTACTGCAGGCCGGACAGGCGGCGGTAGCGGCCGACGCTGTAGATCACGATCGGCACCGCCAGCAGGGACGGCATCGGCGCCGTCAGAGTGAAGACCATCCCGACGCCCGCGACCGTCAGGATCGCAAGGCTGATCAGCGGCGCCACCCGACGGGGGATGACCGACGCGCACATCAACAACGACCAGGCGATCGCCTTGATCGCGTACATCGAGTCGGGGATGAAGGCCAGCGGGGCAAGCGTCATCAGGCTCAAGAGCCCGGCGACCGCCGCGTCGCGCAGCACGGTGCGGGTCTCCCGCGACCAACGAGTCTCCTTCATGATGGGCCTCAGCCTATGTGCTGTGGCACGAGGGGGACGTCAGACCGCGGGCAACCCTTGGCCCTTCCTTGTGCACCGTGGTCTTAAGCTGGCCGTAAATGGTGTCGCGATGGCGCCTGCTTCTCATAGATTGATGCACATGATCCGAAAGATGTTCTGGCTGATGACGTTGCTGACGCTGGTCTTCACCACGACCAGCCTGGTTGATCGCAGCAAGGCGGCGCGACGCCGCGAACTGTGGTCCGAGGCCACCGACTGACACCCGTCCGCCCACGCCGCCGCACGGTGGCGTGGCGCCGCGCGTGACCCGGTCACGGGCCAACACGATGAAAGAGACCGGCCGCCCCAAGCAGGGCGACCGGTCTTCGTCGTCGATGGGGTTCAGTACCCCAGCTTCTCCTTGCGGACCGGGAGCCACGCGATGGCGTCGCGGACGGCGTCCTGCTCCGTCAGCCTCGCCTCCCAGCCGAGCACGTCCTTCGCCTTGGACGACACGGTGTAGACGCCCGCGACGTCACCGGGGCGCGACGGGCCGAACTCCAGCTTGAGCGGGTCGCCCGAGATCTCCTCGAACGAGGCGGCCAGTTCCTTGACGGTCACGCCGTTGCCGGTGCCGATGTTGAACACCTCGTAGCTACTGTCCGCGGTGGCCTTGTCGAAGCCCTCAATCGCGGCGACGTGCGCCTGCGCCAGGTCCCACACGTGGATGAAGTCGCGGATGCCGGAACCGTCGCGGGTCGGCCAGTCGACGCCCGTGACGGTGAAGGTCTCGTGCTTCGACCAGGCCTCGAGCAGCTTCGCCAGCACGTGCGAGGGGTGCTCAAGCTGCTGGCCGGAGCGGAGCTTCGGGTCGGTGCCGATCGGGTTGAAGTAGCGCAGCGACAGGACCTTGACGTCGGACGCCTTCGTGAAGTCCTCAAGGATGAACTCGACCATGAACTTGGTGCGGGCGTACGGGGAGCCGGGCTGCAGCGGCGAGGCCTCGGTCACGACGAAGTTCTCGTCCGGCGCGTAGATCGAGGCGGAGGAGGAGAACAGGAAGCGGTGCACGCCGTTGCGCTGGAGGCCCTCGAGCAGCGTGACGGTCTTGGAGACGTTGTTCTCGTAGTAGCCGAGCGGGTCCGAGACGGACTCGGGGACGACGATCTTGGCCGCGCAGTGGACGACCGCGTCGATGTTCTGTTCTGTGAAGATCCGGTCAAGCAGGGCGGGGTCGGCGATGTCGCCCTCGTAGAGCGTGCGGTCGCCGATGAACTCGCGACGGCCGGTCGAGAAGTCGTCGAGGATGACGACCTGATGCCCGGCGTCCTCGCAGGCCGAGGCAACAGTGCTGCCGATATAGCCCGCGCCACCCGTGATCAAGATCTGCATGTGCTTCCTTCCTCAGGTTGAGCCTTCATCCTAGAACCGGGCCACCGGGTGATTGCAGTGGTGGACGGTTTGCGCGAGCGGGTCGTGCGAGACTGGCCGGAAAGGAAAGGTCGCAGATGGACGCGCGCATCGAACACCTCGTCACGGCAGGCAACTCCGACCCGGCTGGGCCTCCGGTGCACGAGAACAACGTCTGGATAGTCGGCGACGACAGCGAGGTCATCGTCATCGATCCAGCGCACGACGCGGAGGCGGTCGCCCGGGCGGTCGGGGACAGGCGGGTCCGCCAGATCCTGCTGACGCACGGGCACTGGGACCACGTGCGGGCGGTTGTCGACTTCGCGCGCCTCGTCGACGCCCCGTTCCTGCTGCATCCATCGGACGCCTTCTTGTGGCAGCAGAGCCACGGAGGGGTCGGGTTCGGGCCGATCGCGGACGGGCAGCGCTTCGACGTCGCCGGGGTCACGCTCGAGGCTCGCCACACGCCAGGTCACACGCCCGGGTCGACGTCGTTCGTGGCGGCCGACCTCGGCGCCGTCTTCACCGGGGACACGCTGTTCGAGGGTGGGCCGGGAGCGACGCGGTGGGACTACTCGAGCTTCGACACGATCATCGACTCGATCCGCACCAAGCTGTTCACACTGCCGTCCGAGACGGTCGTACACACCGGCCACGGGCCGTCGACCACGGTCGGGCCGAGTCGCCCCACTTGGAGGAGTGGGTCGCGCGGGGCTGGTGACGTCGGTCGTGTCGACCGTTCCCCGAGCTTGTCGAGGGGTCCGAAAGGCGAGCGGGACCGTTCCCCGAGCTTGTCGAGGGGTCCGAATGCCGAGCGGTTTCCGTTCCCCGAGCCTGTCGAGGGGTCCGAGCACCGAGCGCGCTCGTGGGTGGGTAGGCGTGCAGGTTTCGGACGTTTCGACGCGGATGCGCGACTTCGTCGGCGATCCGGCTCAACGAGCGGGACCGTCCCCGAGCTAGTCGAGGGGGTCCGAAGACTGCGTGGTCACTGGTGTGGGACGGCGTATTGGTTGCGGACGTTTCGACGCGGACGCGCGACTTCGTCGGCGATCCGGCTCAACGAGCGGACCGTTCCCCGAGCTTGTCGAGGGGTCCGAATGCCGAGCGGGACCGTTCCCCGAGATTGTCGAGGGGTCCGAACGCCGAGCGTCCGTGGTCGTGAGCGGGTCGGCGTTCAGGTTGCGGACGTTTCGACGCGGACGCGCGACTTCGTCGGCGATCCGGCTCAACGAGCGGGACCGTTCCCCGAGCCTGTCGAGGGGTCCGAACGCCAAGCGCCTGTGGTCGTGGGGCGGGATGGCGTTCGGGTTGCGGACGTTTCGACGCGGATGCGCGACTTCGTCGGCGATCCGGCTCAACGAGCGGGACCGTTCCCCGAGCCTGTCGAGGGGTCCGAAAGCCGAGCGTCCGTGGTCGTGGGGCGGGTCGGCGTTCAGGTTGCGGACGTTTCGACGCGGACGCGCGACTTCGTCGGCGATCCGGCTCAACGAGCGGTGGGGTCCGGCTCAACGAGCGGTGGGGTCCGGCTCAACGAGCGGCGGTCCGGCTCAGCTTGTCGCGTGTTCCTTTACCGCCAAGGACTCGACGACCGCCGTCATCAAGCGCAGGTTCGACCCGTCGTTGGACAGCAGCGGAGAGAAGTACAGCGCTTCACACAACCGCAGCAGGTCGTGGACGTCGATCGAGAAGTGGCACTCGGCCTGGGCCGCGCCGCGCTCGACCACCTCGGTCAGCAGCGGCCACTGGTCCTCACGGGCCCGCTGCAACCGCATGGCCAACTCCGGCTCCCGGTTGGCCCGCAACTGCATCTCGATCATCGTGCGGTGCCGGTCGGGGCCGAACGCGGCCGCCCCGAACAGCGTGGTCAACAACTCGCCGATGTCGACGCTCGAGGAGGCCGAGTCGAGCGCGTCCTTGCACGCGTCGATGCACTCGTCGGCCATGTACCTGGCGACCGCCTCGCAGACGTCGTCCTTGGTCTCGAAGTTCGAATAGAAGGCTCCGCGCGTGTAGCCGGCGGCCTCGCACAACTGCTCGACCGACGTCGCGTCGATGCCGTTGCGACCGAACAGATCGAGCGCCGCCTCGACGATCCTTCGACGGGTCTCATGCCGCCGAGCCGTGACGCGTGGGGTGCTCATTTCCGTCCCTTTCACTCCAGTTCGATACACAAGCGTATCGGATACAATCATGTTTTGGATACACGACTGTATTCACATAGCCTTGGGTGCTGAAACTGTACGCCGGTCGGGAGGGACGACGAGATGTCGGCATGGCTCTACGCCTTGGGACGCTGGTGCTATCGACGGAGGAAGACCGTCATCGCGATCTGGCTTGCCCTCCTGGTCGCGCTCGGCGGCCTCGCCTTCACGTTCATGGGGTCGTTCAACAACACGTTCGAGATCCCATCGTCCAAGTCCCAGGACGCGCTCGACAAGCTCCGCATGACGTTCCCGCAGGCGGCCGCGCTGTCGGCGATGGCAGTCGTGGTGGTCCCCGAGGGCGAGTCGATCGAGACCTACCGGCCGCAGATCGAGGCGGCCGTCAGCGAGTTCGACGGCCTCGCCGAGGTCGAGGCGGCCACGTCGCCCTGGAACGAACACGTCTCAGGCCTGGTCTCCGACTCGGATCGGGCCGCGATCATCCAACTCAGTCTCGAGTTCCCGACCATCGCGCCCAGCGCGGACGACCTCGCACCCATCACCAAGGTCGCCGACGACCTTCGGGCAGACCTCCCCGATGACGCCCAGGTCAGCATGGGCGGCGAGGCCTACAACATCGAACTGCCCGCCATCACGATCATCGAGGGCATCGGCCTGATCGTGGCGCTGATCGTGCTGACGATCCTGCTCGGCTCCCTCGTCGCGGCGGGTCTCCCGCTGTTGACGGCCATCACCGGCGTCGGCATCTCCATGACGATCATGCTGCTGCTCACGCGCATCTTCGACATCAACTCCACCACGCCGCTGCTCTCGGTGATGCTCGGGTTGGCGGTCGGCATTGACTACGCCCTGTTCATCCTCTCGAGGCACCGCGACCAACTCCGCCAGGGCCTCGACCCGGAGGAGTCGGCCGGACGCGCCGTCGGCACCTCCGGCTCCGCGGTCGTCTTCGCGGGCCTGACGGTGTTCATCGCGCTGATCGGGCTCGCGGTCGCGCAGATCCCGTTCCTGACGGTGATGGGCATCTTCGCCGCGGCCACCGTCGCCATCGCCGTCGCGATCGCGCTCACCTTCCTGCCGGCGCTGATGGGTCTGATGGGGGAGCGGATGCGCCCCAAGGCCAAGAAGCCCGCCAAGGCGGCCAAGGAGCCGAAGGCCAAGCGCCAGGGCGCGTTCGCCTGGTGGGTCGGCGTCACAACGCGGCACCCCATCATCACCATCGTGGTGGTGGTGGCTGGCCTGATTGGCCTCACCGTGCCGACCGTCGGGCTGCAGGTCGCGCTACCCAACGCGGGCCAGCAGCACGCCGGCTCGCCCGCGCGCGTCGCGTACGACCTGATCGCAGAGAACTTCGGCCCGGGAGCAAACGGCCCCATCATCGTGACCGCCGACATCATCGGCTCGACCGACCCGATCGGCCTGCTCGACTCGCTCAAGGCCGACATCGAGGCGATGCCCGGCGTCGACCAGGTGCCCATCGCCACCCCTAACCCCAACGTCGACACCGGAATGATCCAGGTCGTGCCGACCACCGGCCCCGACGATCCGGCCACCTCCGACCTCGTCCGCGCGCTGATCGACAAGGGCGAGGGCTGGGAGGCCAAGTACGGCGTCCAGACCAACGTGACGGGTGCGACCGCCATCCAGATCGACATCAGCGAGAAGCTGACGGCGGCGCTGTGGCCGTTCGGCATCCTCGTCGTCGGGCTGTCCCTGATCCTGCTCGCCGCCGTCTTCCGCTCCGTCTGGGTCCCCGTCAAGGCGACGCTCGGGTACCTCCTCAGCGTCGGCTCCGCCTTCGGCATGACGACGCTGGTGTTCAACCACGGCTGGTTCAAGGAGATCGTCAACCTCGAGAAGCCGATGCCGGTGATCTCGTTCCTGCCGATCCTGCTGATGGGCATCCTGTTCGGGCTCGCGATGGACTACGAGGTCTTCCTCGTCAGCCGGATGCGCGAGGAGTACGTGCACGGAAAGAGCGCCGTCGAGGCGATCCGGGGCGGCTTCGTCGCCTCCGGGCCTGTGGTCGCGGCCGCAGCCGTCATCATGATCTCCGTCTTCGCGTTCTTCGTCCCCGAGGGGATGGCCGCCATCAAGGCGATCGCGTTCGCGCTTGCCGTCGGGGTCGCGGTCGACGCGTTCCTGGTGCGCATGACGCTGGTGCCCGCCGTCATGACCCTGCTCGGCGACCGCGCCTGGTGGCTGCCCAAGTGGCTGGACAAGCTGCTTCCAACCTTCGACGTGGAGGGCGAGGTCCTCACCCGCGAGGTTGAACTGCGCGACTGGCCCGGCGACGACTCGGTCGCCTTCGCCGACGACCTGGCCGTCGACGGCGTCGTTGGACCCGTCAACCTGCGGCTGGTGCAAGGCAACGTGATCGGCCTGATCGGGCCGGTCGGCGCCCGCACCGGCGCGGCCCTCGCGCTGAGCGGCCGCCTCGAGACGACCTCGGGCAAGGCCCGCGTTGCGGGAGCCCTGCTCCCCGAGGGCGCCGGCCGCGTCCGCAGGCGCGTCACCTATCTCGACCTCGCGACGGTGGACGACCCGACCGCGGCTCTGGCCGCCGCCCGCCCAGGCACCGTCGTGTTCGTCGACACCATCGAACTGGCCGACACCGACTCGGCCCGCCAGGCCCTCAACGGGCTCATCGACCGCACCCGGGCCACCGGCGCCGTCGTCCTGTGCGGGGCGAGCGCCGAGAGCCTCGGCGACATCCCCCTGGACGGCATCTACGCCGCCCCCACCGCATCGCTCGAGGGGAGCAACGCATGAAGACCACCGAACCACGCATGGGCTGGGCGAGCATCGTCGCCCTTGCGCTCGTCCCGCTCCTCGCGGTCGCCGCGCTGATCGGCCTTTCGGGCAACCGTGCCGACTCCACCGTCAGCGCCGCCGTCGTCAACCTCGACGAGGCGGTCACCGTCAACGGCCAGTACGTGCCGATGGGCCGCCAACTCGCGGCCGCCATGGTCGACCGGGACGGCGAGAACATCGACTGGACGCTCGCCGACGCCCCCAGCGCCGCGGCGGGCCTCAAGACGGGCGAGTACTCGGCCGTCGTGACGATCCCCAAGGGCTTCTCGGCCGCCGCGACCTCCTTCTCCGCCAACGACGCCGCGAAGGCCGAGCAGGCGACGATCCAGGTGCAGGTCAGCGGGAACGCGCCCGTCACGGACTCGCAGGTCGCGCAGGAGATCTCGCGCCTTGCGGTCGACACCATCAACTCGACGCTGACCGGCAGCTACCTCGACGGGATCTACGTCGGCTTCAACACGGTCGGCGAGCAGTTCAGCACCATCGTGGACGGCGCCAAGCAACTCCACGACGGCTCCACCGAGCTCGCCAAGGGCACCCAGCAGGCGGCCCAGGGCGGCACGCAGTTGCGCGACGGCATGGACCAACTTGCCGAGAACGGCCCGAAGCTCGTCGTCGGCGGCGACCAGTTGGTCTCCGGCATCGGCGACCTCAAGGACGGCACGAGCCAACTCAGCGACGGCGCAAGCCAGCTCTCCGACGGCGTCAGCCAGTTCGCGGCCCAGACCCCCGAACTGGTCTCCGGCGTGGGCGAGCTCGCCACCGGCGCGGACCAGTTGCTCGGCGGCATCCCGCAGTTCGCCGACGGCGCCGCGCAGGCGATCGGCGGCGTGACCCCGCTGCGCCAGGGCCTCGACAAGATGATCACGGAGATCGGCTCCACGCCGGTCGACACCAGCCAGTTCGACCCCCTCGTCAAGGGCGCGTCCGGGCTCAAGGACGGCACCGCCGGGATCAGCACCGGCGCCGCAGGCATCAGCAAGGGGATCGACACGGTCGCGGGCACGCTCGGCGGCTACTCGGCGGGCGGACCGCTCGACCCGCAGACGCAGGCTGCCGTCGACGGAGTGACCAAGCAGTTCCAGGACGGCCTCGGCTGCCAGCCAGACGACCCCAACCCCATGTGCGGGATGCTCAAGCAGGCCGTCGAGGCGGGCTTCAAGACGGGCACCGGGGTGGGCGCTGGCATGTTGACCAGCCCCGACCCGGCCACCGGGCAGTCGCTGTCCGGCGGCGCCTCGGACCTCTCCGACGGGGCGACCCAGGTCGCCGACGGGGCCTCCGAACTCTCCACAGGCATCGCGTCGCTTCCCGACTCCATCGCCAAGGAGACCGCCGAGCAGATGGGCGAGCTCACCGGTGGCCTGAAGCAGATGCGTGACGGCGCCAAGACGCTCGAGGAGCAGGCTGCCCCGCTGGTCGCCAGCGCCCCGCAGCTCTCCGAGGGTGCCAAGCAGCTCAACTCGGGCATCCAGCAGCTCAACGACGAGATCGGGGCACTCCCCAGCGGCGTCAACCAGCTCTCCAGCGGCGCACAGCAACTCGCGGACGGCGCCTCCCAGCTCGATTCGGGTGTCGGCGCGCTGATGGACGGCGCCACCACCTTCGTCGACGGCGTCTCGCAGTACACCGACGGCGTCGAGTCCGCCGCGGACGGCACCGCCTCTCTCGTGGACGGCCTCGTTCAGCTCTCGGCTGGCACCACCAAGCTCGACGAGGGCGTCGGCACGTTCGCGTCCGAGCTGGCCAAGGGCGCCGACCAGGTGCCCAGCTACTCGCAGGGCGACCGCGAGAAGCTGGCCAAGGTCGTCGCGAGCCCAGTCGAACGTTCCGATTCGCTGATGGCCGGGGCAAGGTGCCGCTTGTCTCGCTGCTGCTGCTGACCGGCCTGTGGCTCGGAGCGCTCACCGCCTACGTCGCCGTCCGGCCAGTGCCGCGCGACGCCGTCGCCTCCCGTGAATCGAGCCTCACCCTCTGGGCGAGGGCGCTGCGTCTACCCGCCGCGATCGTCGGTGTGCAGGGCCTGCTGCTCGGCCTGGTTGGAGGCGTCGTGCTCGGCGTCGGCTTCGGCACCACGGTCGGCCTGATGGGGCTGCTTGCGCTGCTCGGCCTCTCGTTCGTGCTCGCCAACCACGCCCTCGCGGGATGGTGGGGCAACATCGGTCGCGCGATCTCGGCCCTGCTGCTCGTGGTCACTATCGGCCTCGGCGTCTCGTCCGCCGTCGGCTGGCTCGCCCCCGTCGGGGTCGTGTCCCCGCTGCACAACGGATTCACGCTGGTGCGCACGTGGCTGTCGGGTGGAACGGGCGAGATCGGCATCGCGGCGGTGTCCGTGCTGATGTTCGTGATCGCGGCCACTCTGTCCTACCTGGCGATCGCCACGAGGCGCCACATCTCGGCCGACCGGTTCCGAAAGTCCATCACCACGGCGGCCTGAGCACCCCGGGTCGGACCCGACCGCTGATTAAATGGCACGGTGAAGGAGAGGTGCCGATGACTCAGCGGGAGTTCGACGACGACCTTGCCGTGCCTGCCGCGCCCCTTGCGGGCGACTGGCCCGACGTGGATGCGGTCGCGGCCGCGCCTGCCCCTGCCGCCGAGCCCGAGATGGAGCGTTCGGACGACCAGGAGGAGGCCGACCCGTTGGCGGCACCCGTCTTCTCGGGCGAGCCGGAACCAGAGCCCGAACCCGACGACGAGGGCGACGGCGGATTCTCCGACAGGGACAAGCTCGTGCGCGTCTGGCTCGACGACGCGGGCCGCCTCATCCGGGTGCGCGTCAGCCCCGTCTGGTTCACCAGGATCGGGCCGAAGGAGCGCCTCGAGGACCGCTTCCGCGAGGCCTTCGTCCTGGCGCAACTGCCCGGCGCCGACCCCATCGAGCGTCCCGAACCGCTTGGTCCGCTGGAGGAACTCGCGGCCATGCCGGAGGAGGTGCGCGCGGCACTCGACGACCTCCCGGAGCTGAGCCAGGAACTGGTGACGGCCTTCAGGGCGGTCGCCGACGAACTGGACGCCGAGATCACCCAGGCGCTCGCCGTGGAACAGGACGCCTGGCAGCGCGAGGCGCGCCGGGTGACCGGCCGGTCTCAGGGGGTCAGCGTGACGCTCGATGAATGCGGTCGCACCCACAGTGTCGCCTTCGAGGAACGCTGGCTCGACGAGGCCCAGGTCGGTTCGATCGTCACCCACGTCCAACTCGCGTCCGACCGTGCGCAGGAGTCGTACCGGCCGGTTCCGCGCGGTGGCGCCTCCGACGACCTCCTCAAGCAGCAGGAACTGCTGGGGGTAGCCATCACTGCCGTACTCAATCCGAGGGGAAGTAAGTCATGACTGACGCAGAATCGGCATGGGACAAGCTTGAACTCAGGGCCGCGGCGAGCGGCTTCGCGGGCATCGGCGCCGAGACCGACGACGAACTGGACTCGGCGGAACTGCGTGAGGGCCAGATCAACCCCAATGCGACGGGATCCAAGGGCTCCGGCTCCGGCGGCTCGGGCACGATGCCGCCGATGATGGGCGGCGCGGGCGCGAAGGGCGCGGCCGGCCCGGCAGGTGTCGCTCCCGGAGGCGGCCAGCCCCTCGGGGTCGACGCGGCCGCGCTCGGCGGTCAGGCGCTCCGCGGCGGCGTGCCGGGCGCTGGTGCTCCGCTGGGTGGAGGAGCCGCGCTGGCCAGCACGCAGGGCATGGGCCCCGGAGGGATTCCCGGCGGGGGCCTCGGCGGCCTCGGGGGCGGCGGTGGGCTGTCGGCCGCGGGCGCGTCGTCGCCGCAGATGTTCGACACCGACGGCGACGGCATCCCCGACATGATCGACGCAGACGGGGACGGCATCCCCGACACGCCGCTCATCGACCGGGATGGTGACGGGATCCCCGACACCCCGGCTGGCGGCTGGGACTCCGACGGCGACGGAGTCCCCGACTACCAGGAGTGGCTCAACGGCGGCCCCGACCGCCCCGGCGCCGACTACAACGGCACCCAGCCGCCCGGCAGCTATCTGCCGCCGGGCACTGCGCCGACCGATCCCGACCCCGACCCTAGCGGGTCAAAGTATCCGGAACTACACAAGCTTCCGGAGATCATCTACGATCCGCCCATCTCCGACCCCGGCCCAGGCGGCGACGATGGCTCGAAGGGTGGCGACGGCTCCAAGGGTGGCGACGGCTCCAAGGGTGGCGACGGCTCCAAGGGCGGCGACGACGGCGGACGCAGCGGTGACGATGGCGGGGGCCGCTCGAAGGATGAAAGCGGCGGCACCCCCACCAGGACCGAGAAGAGTGATGGCGGCTACACCGTCGACCCGGAGGAACTCCGGAAGCTCGCCAAGCAGTGGGCCGCCGCGAGCGACACGGCGGGCAACGCCTCCAAGACCCCGATCCCCGGTGACCTCGGCGTCGTCAAGGCGACGGGGGTCACCGAGCTCGCGACCGGCGTCACGAAGCAGGCGGGAACGGCGAGCACCACCTACGCCAACACCAGCGCGGAACTGATGAAGGCGGCAGACCGCTACGAGACCATGGAGCAGGTCAACGCGGCCAGCGCCAAGCAGATCGGAGGATAGCGATGGACCTGTACACGATCCTGCAGGAGTTGCTCCGCCGCGTGAAGGCGGCCATCGAGGCCGCCCAGCGCACCCGCGACACTGCCGAAGCACAACCGCTCCAGGTGGTAGCGGAGCACTACCGACTCAGTGACGCCGTCCAGTCGGCCTGGAACCTGGACCTCAGCGAGTTCAAGGTGCTGACAGGGGCGAGCGCCGTGCTCGGCGGGGCGGCGTCGCTCGCGGCCAATGCTGCGGAGATGGCCTGCCGCGCAGTCCACGAGGCGAACATGCAGAGCCTCAGCCGGCAGCGCACCGAGTTGGACAAGTTCCAGGCGCTCCTCGAGGCCGCGATCAGCGCGCTGAGGACCGACGTAATCCAGTGGGGGAACACCGTGATCGCCCTGAGCGCCCTCGACAAACAGGTCAACTCGCTCCAGACCGGCGAGGGCTGGACCGGCGCAGCCTCGGTCAGCTACGGGGGCTTCGCGGGTGCCCGGGGGCAGGCGGCGGGGATCATGAACGGCGCCGCGGGCGACCTGCCGGGGGCGCTGGTGAAGGTCAGCGCGGCGAACCAACTGGCCGCGGACAAGGTTCGCGAGTCGATCGCGCGCGCCAAGCAGTCTCTCCGGCAGCCCTCACCGGCCTTCGGCACCTTCTATCGGACCCGTTCGGTTTCGGGTCACCTTGCGGAGATCACCGTCCACCTGAATGCGGCGACCGGCGGCGAACTGACCCAGGGTCAGGCCGACAGCCTGAACAACGCGGCCAACACCGCGCTGGCCGACCTCCAGGCCTCGCTGCCCTGACGGGCAATCCCGGCGTGACCCTGCCGTTTGCTTAACTTGGTGGGCCCGAGGCAGAGGGGTGAGCCATGACCATCGGATTCGACGACGACTTCGATCCACTCGCGCCGCCCGACTTCGGCGACGCCCCAGACGAGGCCGCCGACCCGGGCGTCGGAGGCTACGCCGATCCCGACCGGATCGTCCGGGTCTGGGTCGAGGACAACCGGCTCACCAAGGTGCGCGTCAGCCCCGTCTGGTTCCGCCGGGTGATGGGCGAGGACACCCTCGAGAACCACTTCCGGCAGGCGTTCGCCGAGGCCTCGTTCGCCCTCGCCTACGTCCCCGCCGAGTCGGCCGCACCCGTCGACGAGGACGAGGACGATGCCGCTCCGGACGACCTCGACGCCTTCGACCAGTTGCCCCGCCTCTCCGCGTCCTCGCTCACGGCCTTCGGTGAACTCTTCGCCCAACTTGAGCGACGCATCGACGAGGCCGTCGACAACCCGTCCCCCGGGCGCGCAGAACCCGCCCCGCCGACGATCGGGAACTCGCCGGGGGTCGGCGTCGTCCTCGACTCCAGGGGGAGGGCGTGCGACGTCCGGTTCGAGGAGGAGTGGCTCGACGAGGTGCAGGTCGGCGCGATCGGCTCGGCCGTGCTCGCCGCGGCGCAGGATGCGTATGCCAGGCACGGCGACACCGAGGACCCCCACCCCGAACTCGACGAACTGCTCGAGGAACGCCGCCTCCTGATGGCGGCGTACCGGGCGATGCTCAACCCGCGAAGGAGCCGACGATGACCGACGCAGACGACGCCTGGGCCACCCTGGAACGGCGCGCGGCGGAGAGCCGCTTCGCGGGCATCCGCGCCGACAGCGACGACGAGGTCGACGACGCCTCGCTCCGCGAGGGCATGATCAACCCGGCAGCCGCGGGCGGCAAGGGCGCAGGCGCCGGAGCCGGAGGCATGATGCCGCCCATGATGATGGGAGGCGCGGGCCAGGGCGGAGCGGGCGCGTCAGGCGGTGGAGGAGGGCTGAGCAGCGCCGGGGCAGGTTCCGCCGCACCGCCCGCCCCCTCGGCCGCCTCCGGCGGCGGACCGCTGCCGATGGGTGCCGCCCCGACCGCGACCTCGGCGCCGGGTGCCGCGAGCGCTGGCATCCCGGCCGGTGGACTGCCCTCCGGAGGGGCGGGCGGCCTGCCGGGAGGAGGAAGCGCAGGAGGGGGAGGACCCTCCGCGATGCCGGGCGGGATGCCCGGCGGAGTGCCTGCGGGGCCCAGCGCCGCGGGAGCCCGAGCACCCCAAACGCGACCGGCCAGCCGCCGTCGACCGAGGGGCCAGGTGGGCAGCCCTCTGGCGGCGTGCCGGGCCAGCCGACCGAGGAGGAGTTGCGGAACCGCGACTCCGACGGCGACGGCGTCTCCGACTGGGACGAGATCACCGGCGGCCGACCCGGCACCCAGCCGGGCGACGGCGGTGCGACCGGCGACGACCCGAACGCGCCCGACCCCGATGGCATCCCCGACCCCTACGACACCGACCCGGGTGACCCGACCGGCACCGGCGGGCCGGATGATCCGCCCGGTCCCGAAGGCCCTGGCGGACCCGGCGACCCCGGCGATGACGGGAGCGGGGGCGGCGAGACCGGTGACGACGGTGGCCGCGAGGTCGCCGTCACCCCCGATGCGCTGCGCACGGCCGCCAAGAAGTGGTTCGACCTGAGCAGCGAGGCCAAGGCGGCAACGGCGTCGCCGACCCCCACCAGCTTCGGCCTCGTCCCCGACCTCGGCCTGTCCGAACTCTCCGGAGCAGGGACCGGGTGGTCGGGTGGCGCTGGAGCCGAGTTCACCGCCATCGGCGAGCGCCTGATGAGCGCGGCCGCCAGCTACACCGAGGCCGAGACGACCAACGCCGGCATCATGAGGGAGGCGCTGTGATCGACAGCGGCAGCGGGGCGGCCAAGCTCGTCACCACCATCCGCGACTACGCGGACCGCAAGGATCTCGAACTGGACGCGACCACAACATTCGAGCACGTGCGACGCAAGTTGGACGCGCTGTTGGCCGCCGTCGAGCGCGCCAAGACGCGCGACGCCAACCAGATCGACGGCATCCTGCACGCCCTTGGCGCGCTCATCCCGGGCCCCATGATCGACATGCTGCGCGGGCGTGCCCGGATCGACATCGTCGACCTGGACGTCTCGTGCGACCAGGCGGTCGCGGCGCTCACCGCGGCGGTCGCCCGGATCGGTGCCAAGGCGGCCCACATCCCCGAGGCGCTCGAGGCCGACGCCGACCAGTGGCTGCTCACCGCACAGCGGGTCGCGGCGTTCTCGGAACAGATCGACGCGATCGCCAAGCCCGAGGGCTGGCAGGGCACCGCCGCCGCCGGCTACCACGACGCGTCGACGGTGCAGCGCAACGCCTCGGTCGAACTGGCGGGCATCGCCGACGGCGTCTCGGACGCGCTGCGCCTGATGGCCGGGCTCAACCGCGCCATCTTCCAGGAGTGCGCCGAGATCCTCGTCGGCGCCCGCCACGAGATCAACAGGGCTGCACCCGACCGTCTCGGCGGCCGCACCGCGCAGGCGGTCACGACGCTGCGCAAGACGCTCAGGCGGATCAACGCGGCCGCGGCGGGTGGTTCCGTCGAGGGAAGCAGCGGCGAGTTGGCAGACCAGATCTCCAGCACGCTGCACTCGCCCGCGATCCTGCGCCCGCAGCAGTGGCCGACCGGCGGCGCGATGGCCTCGGTCGCCCCGGGCGACACCAACAGGGTCGGCGGCGCCCACGGTTCGGCCACCGCCAGGTGAGCCGATGCCCTGTCCCGCTCGGGCCGGGGTGGGGCCGGGGTGGGCTTGAGCAGCATCCGTAACTCGTCTGCGATTCGACCGTTCAAACCTGGTGCGATCGCGAACGAACACGCACTACTGCTCAACGCCAGACCTGCCGGGCCATACCTGCCGGCCGCCTCCGGGCGCGGGCGCTGCTGAGTGGATGGGCCGGAGGGGAGCCGCATCCCGGTCCGCTGTCTCCCCGTCCCGCTCGGCAGGGATGGCGGGCGCCTGCTGAGCCGTGCCGGAAGTCGGGCCGAAAGGGTGGGGTGAGGGCTGGAGACCTTTCGACCTGGGATCTGCGGCTCGCTAGGCGCACCGCGCGTCGTCTGCAGAGGTTGGTTTAGCCAAGATCCCTGGGTCTAGTTAACGTTGACAGGAACCAGTGCACCGCCCGCCCAATGGTGTGCACAGACGTGCACAGTACTTGCAACGACGTGCATTGTCACGCTTCGCTAGAGGCGAGGTCGACACCTTTGTCGTCCGCAAAGTGCGCGTCAGCAGTGACGCCAAGCTGACATTGCTGTCAGGAACGGAGCTTCAACTATGTCGTTGGGAGTCATCTTCCTTTCTGAGACGGTCGGTACGGCCATGCTCATCCTCTTGGGCTGTGGCGTCGTCGCCAACACGGCCCTCGCCAAGACCAAGGGCAACGGCACCGGCTTCCTCTTCGTCAACTGGGGCTGGGGTCTCGCGGTCTTCGCGGGTGTCCTCGTCTCCTACAAGTCGGGTGGACACCTGAACCCGGCCGTGACGCTCGGTATCGCGTCCTCCGGCGCCAAGGAGTTCGTGGGCGGCATCGCCGTCGGCTTCGCGTCCATCGCGGTCTACATCCTGGCCCAGATGCTCGGCGCCATCATCGGCGCGACGCTGTGCTGGCTGGCATACAAGGATCACTTCGACCAGGAGCCCGACGCGGCCACCAAGCTCGGCGTGTTCTCGACCGCACCTGCCATCCGCAGCTACGCCTGGAACCTCGTCACTGAGATCATCGCCACCTTCGTGCTGGTCTTCGTCGTGCTCGCCGCCGGTCACTGGGGCGACAAGACGGTCGGCACCCCCGCTGGCCTCGGCTGGCTCGGCGCCCTCGGCGTGGCGCTGCTGATCGTCGGTATCGGCGCCAGCCTCGGTGGTCCCACCGGCTACGCCATCAACCCTGCCCGTGACCTCGGCCCCCGCATCGCGCACTTCATCCTGCCGATCAAGGGCAAGGGCGGCTCGGACTGGGGCTACTCCTGGGTTCCCGTCGTCGGCCCGATCCTGGGTGGCGTCATCGCGGGCCTCCTCTCCGGCGTCCTTCTGCCGGCCTGATCAGCTCACTCACACACAACACACACAAGGAAGTGTTAGTACATGTCTGACAAGTACGTACTCGCAATTGACCAGGGGACGACGAGCTCTCGCGCCATCATCTTCGACCACAAGGGCACCATCGTCGCCACGGGTCAGAAGGAGCACGAGCAGATCTTCCCGCGCGCCGGTTGGGTCGAGCACAACCCCAAGGAGATCTGGGACAACGTCCGCGCGGTCGTCGCTGACGCCCTCGCAAAGGTCTCGCTGAACCACAACGACATCGCGGCGGTCGGCATCACCAACCAGCGCGAGACCACCGTGGTGTGGGACAAGAACACCGGTGAGCCCGTCTACAACGCCATCGTCTGGCAGGACACCCGCACCGGCAAGATCGTCGAGGAACTCGGCGGCGAGATCGGCCAGGACCGCTACAAGGAGCGCGTCGGTCTTCCGCTCGCGACCTACTTCTGTGGCCCCAAGGTCAAGTGGATCCTCGACAACGTCGAGGGCGCACGGGCGAAGGCCGATTCCGGCGACCTGATCATGGGCACCATGGACACCTGGGTCCTGTGGAACATGACCGGTGGCTCCGACGGTGGCATCCACGTCACCGACGTGACCAACGCGTCGCGCACCATGCTGATGGACCTGAAGACCCTCGACTGGGATCCCGAGATCGCAGCCGACATGACCATCCCCATGTCGATGCTTCCCGAGATCAAGTCCTCGGCAGAGGTCTACGGCGTCGGTCGTCAGCAGGGCATGCTGCCGGACGTCCCGATCGCGGGCATCCTGGGCGACCAGCAGGCCGCGACCTTCGGCCAGGCCTGCTTCGAGTCCGGCATGGCGAAGAACACCTACGGCACCGGCAACTTCATGCTGATGAACACCGGCGAGGAGATCGTTCCTTCGAAGAACGGCCTGCTCACCACCGTCTGCTACAAGATCGGCGACAAGCCGGCCATCTACGCCCTTGAGGGCTCGATCGCCGTCACCGGCTCGCTCGTTCAGTGGCTGCGCGACAACCTGCAGATGTTCGACTCGGCCCCCGAGGTCGAGAAGCTCGCAGCGACGGTCGAGGACAACGGCGGCGCGTACTTCGTGCCCGCGTTCTCCGGCCTCTTCGCCCCGTACTGGCGTGCAGACGCCCGCGGCGCGCTCGTCGGCCTGACCCGCTACGTCAACCGCGGCCACATCGCCCGCGCCGTCCTGGAGGCCACCGCCTACCAGACGCGCGAGGTGCTCGAGGCCATGGAAGCCGACTCGGGCGTCAAGCTGGCCGAGCTCAAGGTCGACGGCGGCATGACCGCCAACGACACCCTCATGCAGTTCCAGGCCGATGAGCTCAACGTCGCGGTGGTTCGCCCCGTCGTCGCCGAGACCACCGCGCTTGGTGCCGCCTACGCCGCAGGCATCGCCGTCGGCTACTGGGAAGGTGAGCAGGACGTCATCGACAACTGGGCAGAGTCCAAGCGCTGGGTCCCCGAAATGGACCGCGGCGAGGCCGACCGTCTGTTCCGCAACTGGAAGAAGGCCGTCACGCGGACCTTCGACTGGATGGACGACGACGTCATCGAGTGATCCGTCTCGTTCCCACCGCAAGGGCGTCGGCTTCGGCCGGCGCCCTTCGCGCGTCCTGGGGCGGGTAGGGCGTTGAGCAGTAGTCCAGGGTCGTTGCGGGCTTGATCGTGCAAGTGTGGTGCTGGCGGCATCGAGCACCGAATGCTGCTCAACGCCAGACGTGCACCGCGGCTACTTCACCGGTCCTGGACGGGTCGTAGGCTGGCTAACGGGCCATGGGGAGGCGGATGGTCGCGGCGCCGTCGACCTCCACGATCAGCTTGTCGTCGACCAAAGCGGTGAGGACGCGGGGCGGGTCGACCGGATCCGAGCCGGTGAGCGTCGAGACGGTGACCAACACCGTCCGGCGGCCCGAGTGTCGCGCCACCAGCACCGGGACGGCGACCTCCGTGCCCAACGGGCTGGTGCCGGTCGCACGGTGCACGGCAGGGGTCGCCTCGCCGTGCACGATCACCAGTCGCGAGGCGAGCGTCCGACCGCCGTCGCTCGGTGGAGCAAGCCTGGCCTCCCCCTCCCGAGCGCCCTCGCTCGACGGCGCGACCCGGGCTCCCAGCGCGCCGTCCCCGGCGTTGCTGCGCGTACCCCAGGCGGCGGTGACTGTGCACCCCTGGCTGGCCTCCGAGGCGACCGGCGGCAGGTCAGAGGCGACCGCCCACCCGCCGACCCGGACGGCGAACTCGCGGTCGCGCTCCGAGGAGATGACGTGCGCCTGGACGACGTGCGGCCCGACGGCAGTCGACGCCGTCAAGATCCTCAACCCCACGCCTGCGGACTGGTCGGCCCACAGCGGGACGTGCGAACTCGCCAGCGTGCCTGCTGCGGCCTGCTCCCTGACGATCCCGCCGCGTCGCGAGGCGACCCCGGCCTCGTCCACGAGCGCGACGTGTGAGTCGACGGGGTCGGGATCGAAGCTCGGTGCGGTCGCCGACGAGAAGGCCAGCCGACCGTACTGCGGGTCGTCGAGGCCGACCAGCGGCGGGTGGTTGTCGCTGCCATGGTTGACGATCCGGGCGATCCCGTCCGCCCCGGTCCGGGCCAGAAGGAAGCCGGGCTCCTTGGCCACCACGACGACGTCGCGGCGCTCGTCCGCCGCCTCGCGGGGCGGGTCGTTCCAGACGGGGTGGTCGGGCCCGAGCGCGAGGCCCAGGAAGCCCTTGGAGGCCCAGTACGGCGACGCTGGGCCCGAGTACGGCTGGATCATCGGCGGGAACTCTCCCAGCCAGCCGCTCGTCAGCCGGCCCTCGTTCAGCGCCCCGCCGTCGACGAAGAAGCCGAGCGTGCGGGCCGCGAGGTCGCGCGCCACTCCCGGCTCGACGATGCCGAAGCCGGCGTACTGGTCGACCCACAGCGGCGCGAGCGCCGCGAACCGGTAGCTCAGCGAGCGGCCCTGGAACACGGGCGAGCCGTCGCGCCCGAAGAACAGCAGGTGCTGGGGGAGGAACCTCGCCAGCCGCTCGCCGTAGCCCGCGCGGCGTTCCAGAGCCTCGTCCGGCGCGGTGCCCTCGCGGAGCATCGTCCACATCGTCGGGTACAGGTGCAGCGCCCAGGCGTTGTAGTAGTCGAAGTTCTGCCCGGCGCCGTCGCGGTACCAGCCGTTGCCGTCGTACCAGTCCTCGAGTCGCGCAAGGCCGGAGGCGATCCTGCCCCGGTCCGCTGGCAGCCCGACGGAGGCCAGGAACTCCTGCACGATCACCGGGAACAACACCCAGTTGTTGTCGGGGGTGGAGACGCCGGCCGACGGCGCCAGCCACGCGGCGATCAGGCCCTGCTCGGCCTCGCTCAGGGCGTCCCAGAGCCACGGCCGCGTCAGGTGCAGGCCGATCGCGATCGAGGCGGCCTCGACGAGCGCCTGGCCCCGGTCGACGATGCGCGGCCAGGAGTCGGCGTGCCCCTGCCTCACCCCGGCGACGAGTCCCTCGCGGTAGTCCTCAAGCAGCGCACCACTCGACGCGCCGCCAGTGCCTGCGACCCGGAAGGCCAGCAGCAGGAAGGATCGTGCGAAGCCCTCAAGCCCGTCGGACTGCTCCCCGGACCAACTCGGCCTACCAGGCACCCGGTAGAGGGCCCCGGAGGTCGTCCGATGGGGCTGCAGCGCGGCCAGCAGGTCGTCGGCGGAGTGCACCCAGCCGGCGTGGCTCGTCAGGTCTGGCATCGACGCTCCTTTGCGATCGGCTCAGATACTAGGCCACTCTGAGGCATAGGATGAGACAGAATCGCTCAAAGGCACAGAAGCAAACATCCAGGGGGTCGGCATGGTCGCCGAAGGTAGACAGGACGCCATTCTTCGAGAACTCGAACTGCACGGCAGCATGCAGGTGACCGCGTTCGCGACGCGACATGGGGTTTCGCCCATGACGGTGCGGCGCGACCTGGCGCGACTTGAGGACCTCGGCCTGTTGGAGAGGGTGCACGGCGGCGCGATCTCGAGGTCGGTGGCGACGCAGCGCTCACGCGCCGACCGCAGGGACGGAAGGGTCGCCCGGCCCGTGGCGACCATCGGGATGGTCGTCCCCTCTGCCGATTACTACTACCCGGCCGTCATCCAGGGTGCGCAGGCCGCGGCCCGCGACTACGCGGTGCGGCTAGTGCTCGGCACCACCAACTACTCCGTCACGCAGGAGGTCCGCCAGGCCGAGAGACTGCTGCGCGGCGGCGTCGACGGGTTGCTGATCACCCCGGCCAGCCAGGTCGACCAGGACTCGCCCGTCCGGGAACTGCTGGCGACCGCGACCAAGCCGGTCGTGGTCGTCGAGCGCGAGGTGCTGCCCGGCCCCGGCAGCGCGACCATCGAGTCCGTCCGCACCGACCACGCCTACGGGGCCGAACTCGCCATGCAGCACCTCTACGAGTTGGGCCACCGGCGGGTGCTGCTCGCGGCGCGCACCAGCGCGACGGCTCCCTGGCTGAGGCTCGGGCACCGGCGCGTCCTGGAGCGCAACGGCGAGGACCCCGAAGGGCTGTTCTGGACGCTTCCCAACCCTCGGATCGGCACCGACGACCTGGTCACCTCCGTCGAGCAACTGGTCGAGCACTGCGTCCAGCAGGGGGTGCGCGCCGTGGTGATCCACAACGACACCGACGCGATGGCCTTCGTCGACCTGGCGGCGGAGCGCGGCTTCCACACCCCGCGCGACTTCAGCATCGTCGCCTACGACGACGAGTTCGCGGCGCTCGCTCAGGTGCCCATCACGGCGGTCGCCCCGCCCAAGTTCGACCTCGGGCATAGCGCGATGCGCATGTGCTTCGAGCGCCTGACAAGCCGGACTCCCGCCTCGGCCGTGATTCGTGCCACCCTGATCCCGACCTTGGTGCAGAGAGAGTCGACCGCATCCTAAATGTTCGATTCTGTTCGATGTTGGGTTTTTCCCTGGCAATGTTCGGAGTTCGGCGGTTAGGTAGGCGTCGTCACTGATATTCGAAGGAGAATTCATGAATCCGCGACGTATCCTCACCGCCGTCGCCGCCTGTCTCGTCACCGGCCTGATGGCCGGCTGTGCAGGCGCAAACCCCGCACCGGCGGAGACCAGCAGCCCCACCGCACCCGCCCCCGCCGAGAAGCCCTCTGGTGAGATCACGTTCTGGTCCGCCATCGGCGGCATGGACGCGGTCACCGAGAAGTTCAACTCCTCGCAGGACGACATCACGGTGAAGTTCCAGGAGATCCCCAACGGCGCCAACGGCGGCTACGCCCAGCTGTCCGCGGCCCTGACGTCGAACACCGGCCCAGACGTCGTCGGCATCGAGTACCCGCAACTGCCGCAGTTCGTCGCCAACCAGCAGCTGCAGCCGCTCGACGACATCGTCGGCGAAGAGGTCCTCTCCAAGTACCCCGAGCAGGTCCGCGGCCTCGTCACCTTCGGCGACAAGACCTACGGCATGCCATACGACGCCGCCCCGCTGGTGTTCTACTACCGGTCCGACGTGCTGAAGGCAGCCGGCGTCGAGGTCCCCAAGACGTGGGACGAGTTCCGCGCCGCCGCTGAGGCCGTCCGCAAGCACGACCCCAAGGCGTACCTCGTCAGCTTCAACCCCAACGAGCCCGCCATCGTCGCCGCCCTCTCCTGGAAGGCAGGCGCCAAGTGGTTCGGCACCGAGGGCGACTCCTGGAAGATCGGCGTCAACGATGAGACCTCCGCGAAGGTCGCGGCATTCTGGCAGGGCCTCGTCGACGACGACCTCGTCAAGGTGCAGCCTTCCTTCAGCGATGAGTGGACCGCCGACCTCGGCAGCGGCGTGACCGTCGGCCTGATCGGCGCTAGCTGGAGCGCGGCCGGCCTCAAGGCCCGCACCGAAGGCACCGACCAGGCGGGCAAGTGGATCGCCGCTCAGCCGCCGTCCCGGGACGCCCCCTCCAGCGCCTTCTACGGAGGCACCAGCTTCGTGATGACCAAGGACTCCAAGAACACCGCGGCCGCCGCCGAGTTCCTGAAGTTCCTCACCACCGACCCTGAGGCCATCAAGGCCCGCGGCGAGGTCGGGTCGGCCTACCTGGCCTTCCCCGGCCTCACCGAGCAGGCCAAGAGCGTCTTCCCCGTCGACTACTTCGCCAACGACATCTACAGCGTCTTCGACGAGTCGGCCGCCTCTGTTGTCAAGGGCTGGCAGTGGGGCCCGAACTGGGACATCACCTCCACGGCCCTGAAGGACAACCTCGCAGCGGTCGGCGCCAACGGCACCATCCCCGCCGCCCTCGAGAAGTCCGCCACGCTGACGGTCGACGGCCTCAAGCAGCTCGGCCTCTCCGTCAAGTGATCCCGCCCCGGGGCGGCCACACCGGCCGCCCCGGGCCAAACCTGGAGGCACTCATGTCCACCACCATGACCCGCTCTCCCCGCCGCAACCGCATCCGGGGAGGGGGCCGCGTCGCCGCGCTGTTCCTCACCCCGTTCTTCGCCCTGTTCGTCGTGGCGATGCTCGCCCCGCTCTGCTACGCCGTTGGCCTCAGCCTGTTTGCCGACCGACGCTCCGGCCTCGGCTTCGGCGGTTTCGTGCGGGAGTTCGTCGGCATCCAGAACTACCGCGACGTGCTCGCCTCGGAGACGTTCGTCGCCGGGTTCGGCAGGCTCGCGCTCTACGTCGGCATGTACATCCCCATCATGATCGGCCTCGCGCTCCTGATGGCCCTGCTCCTCGACGCGGCCGTCACGAAGGCAAAGCGCTTCTTCCAGTTGATGCTCTTCCTGCCGCACGCGGTGCCCGGCGTCATCGCCGCGCTGATCTGGTCGTACCTCTACACCCCCGGCGTCAGCCCCATCGTCTCGGCACTCGCCAGCGGTGGCATCCAGGTCAACTTCCTCGGCGCCTCCATGGTGCTGCCCTCGATCGTGAACATCAGCGTGTGGGAGTGGACCGGCTACAACGTCATCATCTTGTTCACCGCGCTGCAGGCGGTCCCCCGCGAGGTCATCGAGGCCGCATACGTCGACGGGGCCTCCGGGTTCCGCACCGCGCTGTCGATCAAGACCCCGCTGATCGCGCCCGCGCTCTCCGTGATTCTGCTGTTCACCGTGATCGGCACCCTGCAGATGTTCACCGAGCCGTCGATCCTGTCGCGCGCCACCACGTCGGTCACCAGCACCTGGGTGCCGAACATGTGGGCCTACGACGCCGCGTTCAACCGCAACAACCTCCCGCAGGCCGCGGCCGCGTCGGTCATCCTCGCGCTCCTCGCCGGGGTCCTGTCCTGGATCGTGACGCGGTTCACTTCCAGGAAGGCCACCTCATGAGCACCACCACCGCCGTCGCGACCCCGCCCCGTCCGACGCCCCGGGCCGGCGTCGGCACCGATCCGGCGACCCTCGACGCGCTCGCACCGCGCCGCAGGCGCAGGCGCCCCAGCGCCACCGGCCTCAGCGTCAACGGCCTGCTGATCCTCGGCTCGGCTTACATGGTGCTGCCGATCGTGTGGCTCTTCTTCGCCGCGACCAAGAACAACGCCGACCTGTACGGCACCCCCGGGTTCGCGTTCGGGCGGATGTCGCTGTGGAGCAACATCGGGTCAGTGCTCGGCGAGGCGAACGGCGTCTTCCTGCGGTGGATGCTCAACAGCCTGCTGTACTCGGGGTCGGTGCCGTCGTCGGCGGCCTGATCTCGGTGCTCGCCGGCTACGCCTTCGACAAGTTCAGCTTCAAGGGCAGGTCGGCGCTATTCGGCTTCGTGCTGGTCGGGGTCCTGATCCCCAACACCGCGACCGTGCTCCCGCTGTACCTGCTCGCCGCGCAGGTCGGGATCAACAACACGATGTGGTCGGTGCTGATCCCGGTGCTCTGCAACCCGTTCGGCGTGTACCTGGCCCGCATCTTCAGTGCTGGCTACGTCCCCGACGAGACCCTCGAGGCGGCCCGCGTCGACGGCGCAGGACCGATCCGCACGTTCGTGTCCATCGGGCTGCCGATGCTGGTGCCCGGCTACGTCACGATCGGGCTGTTCCAGTTCGTCGGCATCTGGAACAACTTCATGCTTCCGCTCGTGATGCTGCAGGACCGCTCCCTGTTCCCCGTCAGCGTCGGCATGTCGCTGTGGCAGGGCTACTCCGTCGCGATGCCCGAGTACACGCCCATGGTCATCACCGGTTCGATGTTGAGCATCATTCCGCTCGTCGTCGCCTTCGTGATGCTGCAGCGCTTCTGGAGGGCAGGCCTCACAGCGGGCAGCGTCAAGTAACACCCTGATCGATCCACCACCGGGAGCGACCCGTAGTTCGCCGCACCCATTTTCAGCCACGAAAGGAAACGCAATGACCCACGACAGAGGCCACCTGGCCGATGTGACGGGCCGCGTCCAAGCCGCCCTCGACCGGGCAGTCGAGACCGTCGCACGCAACGCCACCGACTTCCGGGGGTTTCCCGACGACACCACCACAGACGGTCGCTACCTTCCCCGGCCGGCGGCCGGCGCCGTCCCTGAGGGCGGCAACCACGGCTGGACAACGAGTTTCTGGGTCGGCATGCAGTGGATCGCCTGGGAGGTCGGGGGAGACCCGGCCGTCCGCGAGGCCGCTGCGGCGGGCACCGCTGACTTCGTCCGCAGGGTCCGCGAGGGCGAGGACCTCGACATGCACGACCTGGGCTTCCTCTACTCGCTGTCCTGCGTCGCGTCGCACCGCCTGACGGGTGACGCCACGGCGGCGGAGGCCGCGGTCGCGGCCGCGGAGCACCTGACGGGCCGGTTCCTGGAGCCTGCGGGCATCGTCCAGGCCTGGGGCGACCTCTCCGACCCGGAACACCGCGGCCACACCATCATCGACAGCCTGCTCAACATGCCGCTGCTGACCTGGGCGGGTGCCCGCACCGGTCGGGAGCGCTTCGACGAGGTCGTCCGAAGGCACTGCGAGCAACTGGCCAGACACATCGTCCGCGACGACGACTCGACGTTCCACACCTTCGGCTGGGACGAGGAGACCGGAGCGCCGCTCGGCGGTGGCACGGCTCAGGGCGCCTCGCCGACCTCCTGCTGGGCGCGGGGGCAAGCCTGGGGCATCTACGGCTTCGCGCTGAACGCCTCCGCCGTCGGGTCGGCCGAATTGCTCGACGCGTCGCGCCGCTGCGCCGACTACTTCCTCGACCACCTGCCGGAGGACCTGGTCCCGTACTGGGACCTGGACTACCGCGACGGAAGCGCCGCGCCTCGCGACTCGTCGGCCGCCGCCATCGCCGTGTGCGGGCTGTACGAACTGGCGGGCCAACTCGACGACGGTGAGCGGTACCGCGCCGCGGGCGAGGCGATCCTCGACTCCCTGATCCGCGGCTACACGGCCGACACGACCACCGGTGCCGACCCGTTGCTGCTGCACGGCGTCTACGACATGCCCGGCGGCATCGGCGTCGACGAGGGGACGCTCTGGGGCGACTACTTCTACCTCGAGGCGCTCCGTCGCAGCAGCGACCCGTCCTGGCGCCCCTACTGGTGAGCGAAGAGAGAGTGGAGCAGGAGATGGGAATCCTCGAACAGTTCAGCCTGGAGGGTCGCACCGCGCTTGTCACGGGGTCGAGCAAGGGCATCGGCCGCGCGGCCGCCGTCGCGCTGGCCTCGGCGGGCGCGGACGTGGCGCTGCTCAACCGCGGCGACGCGAGCGCGACCGCCGCCGAGATCCGCGCGCTTGGCCGCCGGGCCGTTGAGATCACCAGGGACCTGGCCGAGGCCACCCCGGGCGAGTTGGCCTCTGACGTGGATCGGGCCGTCTCTGAACTGGGCCGCCTCGACGTCCTCGTCAACAATGCGGGAACCATCCACCGGGCGCCCGCTGTCGACTACCCGGCCGACGCGTGGGACACGGTGCTGCGCGTCAACCTCGACGCGCTGTTCCACCTGTCGCAGGCGGCAGGCAGGCACATGGTCGAGCGGGGCAGCGGCCGGATCATCTCGATCGCCTCGATGCTGTCGTTCCAGGGCGGCATCCTGGTGCCCGCCTACACCGCGTCCAAGCACGCCGTCGCTGGCGTGACCCGTGCGCTCGCCAACGAGTGGGCCGCCTCCGGCGTCACCGTCAATGCCATCGCCCCCGGCTACATCGACACCGACAACACAGAGGCGCTGCGCGCCGACCCCGAGCGGGAGGCGTCGATCCGCGGCCGCATCCCGGCCGGGCGCTGGGGTCGCCCCGACGACCTGACCGGCGCGCTCGTCTTCCTCGCCTCGCCCGCCGCCGCTTACGTCACGGGGGCGATCCTCCCCGTCGACGGCGGTTGGCTCGTCCGCTGACCACCAACAACCCATCGGAGATAATCACCATGGAACAGCGTTACGCCACCCACCCGTCGCAGATCCCCGGCATGGATACCGCCGACCTGCGGGCCACCTACCTGGTCGAGGAGGTGTTCGTGCCCGGCGAGATCCGCCTGACCTTCACCCACCACGACCGGATCGTGCTGGGCGGCGCGGTTCCCGACGGCGGCACGCTCGACCTGCCCGGCTACGCCGAGATCCGCAGCGACACCTTCCTCGAGCGCCGCGAACTCGGCATCGTCAACGTCGGCGGCCCCGGCAGCGTGACGGCCGACGGGCAGCGATACGACCTGGTGCCGGGCGCCTGCCTCTACCTGGGCCGCGGAATCGCGTCCGTCGCATTCTCCGACGAGCCGGGCGCCGGGGCGCAGTTCTACCTGTTCTCCGCACCCGCCCACACCACCTACCCGTCCGTGCTGGTCAACCCCGACGAGGGCAACGTCCTCGAACTCGGCGACCAGAAGACGTCGAACCGGCGCACCCTGACGCAGTACATCCACGCCAACGGCGTGCAGTCCTGCCAGGTCGTGATGGGCGTCACCCGCCTGCACGAGGGCTCGATGTGGAACACCATGCCCGCCCACACCCACGACCGACCCACCGAGTGCTACCTGTACTTCGACGTCGCCGACGACGCCCGCGTGGTGCACCTGATGGGCGAGCGCGAGGAGACCAGGCACCTGATGGTCGCCGACCGGCAGGCCGTGATCTCGCCCAGTTGGTCGCTGCACTCCGGCGTCGGCACCGCGTCGTACGCGTTCGTGTGGGCGATGGCGGGCGAGAACCAGGCCTTCGATGACATGGATCCGGCCCCGGTGACGGATCTGCGCTGAACCTCCTGAGGGGGATGCGCGGGCGGCCTGACGGTCGCCCCCGCCCCGCGTCCCGGGCATAGTCCCTTGGTACGCCCTCCTCGGCTGGCTCCGTTGGATACCGTGGTGCCATGGTGCCCACCCGACAGATCCGTGCCGACTACGACGGGGACACGATCACCGTCTACCAGGCCTACCGGCCGGAGATCGCCGCGCGCGCCGTCGAGGCGGGCACCTTCGTCGCGCCGTTCTCGATGGACAGGATGACCTGGATCAAGCCGTCCTTCCTGTGGATGATGTACCGCTGCGGCTGGGCGCAGAAGTCGGGACAGGAGCGGGTGCTCGCCGTGCGCATCCGTCGCACGGGATTCGAGGCGGCCCTCGCGCAGGCGTGCCTGAGCGCGTTCGACCCGGAGCACCACGAATCCCAGGAGGCGTGGCGGGCCGAGTTGGCGTCCTCGCCGGTGCGGATCCAGTGGGACCCCGAGCGCACCATCAGCGGGGCGCCCCTGTCGCACCGATCGCTGCAGATCGGCCTCACGGGGCCCGCGGTTCGTCGCTACGTCGACGAGTGGGTCGTCGGCCTCGACGACATCACCGAGTCGCTGCCCGACATCCGATCGGGTAAGTCTCCGCTGCCCGTCGAGCGCCCGTATCCGCTCCCGGATCCGGTGGCCCGCCACATCGGCACCACCTGAGGACGCGCGTCGTCGGCACCGGCGATGCTCATCCGGTCGCACCGATCCCCGTCAAGTTCGCCCGGGCACGGGACCCTCGCCCTATGGTGTGCCTGGGAGCAGAGCCGCTCCCGGCAAGAGCGAGCGAAGGGGCACGCCATGGCAGGCAAGTTCGAGGTCTACGAGGACAAGGGCGGCAAGTGGCGCTTCCGCCTGAAGGCGTCCAACGGCGAGGTCATCGCGACCAGCCAGGGCTACTCGTCGAAGGCGAGCGCGAAGAACGGCGTCGACTCCGTGCGTAGGCACGCCGCCGAGGCCGACATCGTGGAGGTCCCCAAGGAGGACTGAGCCGCTGGTTGAGCCATGAGACGGCGCGGAGCGTCGTTTCATCGGTCGAAACCTCTGGCACCGGTGCTGGGTTTCGCTGGTTGAGCCAGCCGCGGCGACGCAGTCGCCTGCCGCTGCGTCGAAACCCCCTGGCGCCCGGTGCGGGGTCTGCTTGTCGGGTGCGGTGGGTTTCGACCGATGAAGTCCGCTGGCGCGTTCTTCATGGCTCAACCAGCGTGTCGTTGGTTGAGCCAGCCGCGGCGACGCAGTCCCTTGCTGCTGCGTCGAAACCCCCTGGCGCCCGGTGCGGGGATTTGCTGGTTGAGCCAGCCGCGGCGACGTAGTCGTCTGCTGCTGTGTCGAAACCCTCTGGCGCCCGGTGCGGGGTCTGCTTGTGGGTGCGGGTGGGGTTTCGACCGATGAAGTCCGCTGGCGCGTCCTTCAAGGCTCAACCAGCGTGTCGTTGGTTGAGCCAGCCGCGGCGACGTAGTCGTCTGCTGCTGTGTCGAAACCCCTGGCGCCCGGTGCCGGGTCTGCCTGTCGGTGTGCGGTGGGTTTCGACCGATGAAGTCCGCTGGCGCGTCCTTCATGGCTCAACCAGCGCGTCCCATGGAGTCCGCTGACGCGTCGGCTCAACCAACGCGACCGATGAAGTCCGCTGGCGCGTCCTTCAACCAGCGGGTCACAGCGGTGGGTGGAGGTCCTTGACGGTGAACCTGCGCTTGCGGTGGACCACGAGCACCAGCAGCGCCATGCAGGAGAAGAACAGCGTCGCCAGCAGTGCCAGGTCGCGGACGAACTTGCTCATCAGCCCGCCCGAGATCGCGATCCGGAACGCGTCGATCGAGTAACTCATCGGGACGAAGTGGCCGATCGCCGCGAAGAAAGGCGGCAGCAACTCCGGAGGATAGGTGCCCCCCGCGGCGGTCAACTGCAGGATCAGGAGCACCAGCATCGCGGCGGTCGCCACGAAGCCGAGCCAGGTTCTCATCAGGTGCGCGACCGCGGAGAACGCGAGCGAGACCACCGTCACGAGCAGGATCATCAGCCACGGATGCACCGGGTCGAGGCCGAGGCCGATCCAGGCTGCGGCGAGCATCAACCAGCCCGCGATCACCGAGATGAACCCGAGCGGCGCCCACGCCGTCAGGCCGATCCGCAGGTCGCTGCCCCGCGCAGCCAGCACCCGGCCCGTGATCGGCCGGACGATGAAGAACGCGGAGATGCCGAGCACCCACAGCGCGATCGAGAAGAACATCGGCGCGAGGCCGCGGCCGTAGACGTGCGCCGGGTTGTCGACGGTCATCGTCACGTCGACAGGGGCAGACAGCACGCTGACAGCGTCGGCCTCCTGGTCCTCGGTCAGGGCGGGGATCTGCGCGGCGCCGTCGGCCAGCTTGGTCGACAGTTCGTGGGCGCCGTCGGAGAGTTTCGCGAGCCCGTCGTCGAGCGAGACGGCCCCCTCAGAGAGCGTGTGCAGCCCTGTCGCGAGGGTTCCCGCGCCGTCGGAGAGTTGGTCGGCGCCCGACTTCAGGTCGCCGAGGCCCGACCTCAGCGACGTGGCGCCGCTGAGCGCCGTCGACGTGCCGCCCGCCAGGTCGGAGGCACCGGAGGCGACCTGCTGGGCGCCGCTGTTGAGCGCGTCGACCTTGGCCTTGGCGTCCTTGGCCTTGGTGGACAGGTCGCCGGTGTTGCGGATGGTGTCGTCGGCCTTCGCGACCGCGTCGGCGATGGTCGTCGCATGCTTTGCGACGTCGCCGGTGATGGAGGCGAGGTTGGTGGTGTGTGCCTGCAGCCGCTTGAACGCGGGGTCGTCGGCGAGTTCGGGGTGCTGCGCCACGAGGTCGTCGACGGCGTCGGAGATGGCTGCGCTGTTGCCCGCGGTCGTGCCGCTTCCCTGCGCGGTCAGGCTGGTCAGGTCGGCGGCGGCGTCCGCTGCCTTCGTGACGTCGGCCTGGACTCCCGGCAGCTTCTCGGCCGCGACCGTGAGCACGGGGTCAAGGGTGTCGGCCAACTGCTGGGTGCCTCCCGCGACCTGTCGTGAGCCGTCCTTGAGCTTCGACGCGCCGTCGTCGAGCTTGGTGAGCCCGTCGGCCAGTTGGCCCGCCCCGTCGGCGGCGGTGCCCGCGCCGGTGGCGAGTTTCGCGGCGCCGGTGTTCAGCTCGTCAGCGCCCGCGGCGGCGTCGGAGGCGCCCTGCCGGAGCTTGCCGCTGCCCTCGTGCGCGTCGGTGAGGCCGGTGTCGAGCTGAGCCGCGCCGTCCGCGGCGGAGACCATGCCCTCCCGGATCGTCTTGAGGTTGGCGAAGACCGCCTCGAAGTAGCTACTGACGGCGGTCTCGTCGATGGCCTTCGCGATCGAGTTCTGCGCCGAGTTGGTGATGGTGCCGATCACGAAGCCGTTTGCGTCGTTGCGGCGCAGCATGATCTTGGCGCGCGTCGGGTCGTCGCCCTGGCCGCTGACCAGGTTGGTGGAGAAGTCCTTCGGCACGGTGATGACGAGGTAGTAGCGGCCGTCCTTCAGGCCTGCGTCGGCGTCGGCGGCGTCGGTGTTCTGGAAGTCGAAGGTGCCGGTGCGGTGCAGGCTGTCGACGAAGTCCTGGCCCGCGTGCACGTCCTTGTCGTTGACCTTGGTTGGCACGTCCTCGTTGACGACGGCGACCGGCACCTGGTCGAGGCGACCGTAGGGATCCCAGTTGCCCGCCAGGTAGATGCAGCCGTACAGCAGCGGGATCAGCAGGATGAACACCAGCGCCAGCCGCGGCAGCGGCCCCTTGAAACGCTTGAGTTCGAAGCGGGCGAGGGTGAGTGGGTTGCGTGAGCTATCGGGCATGCGGGGTATCCATCTCGATCGAGAGCACCGACAGGGGGATGGCGGTGCGTTCGGACGTGGAGGCGATGATGCTGACGCCCTCGTCGGAGAGCCTCAGCAGTCCCTCCCAGAGGTCGCCCTGTTCAAGGGTGGTGGTCTCACGGTCGATGTCGTCGAGCACGATCAGCGGCGCGGGCCGGATCGTGGCGAGCGAGATCGCGGCCCTCACCTGGTCGGCGGGGGACAGGTCTCCGTAGAGCGTCGTGAGGGGAACGTCGAGGCCGAGCAGGGTGGACGTGTGCAGGTAGTTGGCCATCCTTGAGCGGGCGGATGCTGCGTCCGCGAGCGTGCGCTCGGTGATGCAGTCCTCAAGGGAGAGCGAGTCCTCCGGTTCGACGAGGTCGTCAATCCGGGCGACCGACGTGATCTTGCGCACCCGGCCGGGGTGACGCAGCGCGTCGTTACCGTCGACGCTCAGTTCGCCAGTGACCCCGCGCATCCGACCCGTCAAGGCCAGCAGCAGGGCGGACTTGCCGACGCCCGCCTTCCCGGTGACGGCCACGACGGCGCCGCGTGGCACCTCGGTGGTGACTCCGTCGAAGACGACGCCATGGCCGGTCTCGAGGCGTAGGTTCTTGGCGACGAGCACCGGATCCGGCGTCTCGTCGTCCTGCAAGGCATGATGCGGCGTATCCACAAAGAGGAGTCTACTCATAAATGAGTGCACTCTGAAATGGGCTATAGTGCTGCCATGACCACGGTTCCCATCCTCGGCCGACGCGACCGCAACAAGGCGGCCAAGCGCGCCGCCATCTCGCGAGCCGCGACGGAGCTGTTCACGCAACAGGGTTACGCCGCCACCACGACGCAGCAGGTCGCCCGGGCGGCCGACATCGCGGAGGGCACGCTCTTCCGTTACGCCGGCAGCAAGCCCGAGTTGCTCCTGATGGTCATCAACGAGCACCTGCGCCCCCTTGTCGACGGCGTCGCGGACCCCTCAGGCGCCGCCGTCGAGGACGAGATCCTGCACCTGCTGAGCCCGATCATCGATCTCGCGGAGAGCCAGCCTGAGAACGCGGCCCCCTTCCTGCGCGAGGTCCTCTTCGGCGAGGACGGCCCGCAGCGTCGGGAGGCGCTGGGGTTGGTCGACCAGGTCGTCAGCCGGATCGCGGCGCTGCTGCGCCCCTACGAGGACCGCCTCGAGGGGATGGAACCGGCGGAGGCGGCCAGGTGGGTGTTCTCCGCGCTCGTCAGCGAGTTGCTGCAGGACGTCGTCGGCAGGGGCACCCCCGACAGGCAGGCCGCGTTACGCGCCCGTGTCCGCGTCCTGCTCCGTGGGCTCGGCGCCGCCTGAGCCGCGCAACTGCGCATCCAGGCGCCTGACGACGGCCCCCACGCGCCCTCCCTTCGGCGGCGCGGGCGGCAGTCGACGCAGCACCTCGCGCACCACGTCGTCGGCGAGCGAGTCGACCCAGTCAATGCCGTCCTGGGCGTCGAGATCGTCCAGTTCGAGCGCGCACACCGCGTGCCCGCCCGCGCCGAGGATGTGCTTGACCTGATGCTCCTCGGCGAACGGGTGCAGGAACGCCGACGCCCCGGCCGACGACGCGGAGAAGGCCGCGTGACCGGCCCGCGCGTGATCCTCCGCGGTCGCCTCGCGGCCCGCCCGCCAGGCGTCCATCGCGACGCGCCGCAGGCCCGTCTCACGCGGGCCGCCGTCGGCGAACCGGTGCCCGGCGAGGATCGCCAGGGCTGGCCTCGGGTCGTCGGGGAATGCCTCAGCGAACAGCGGCAGGACGCGCTCGGCGCAGCGCAACGCGAAGTCGCTCACCGCCCGGATCTCGGCAAGGCTGAGCTCGATCGGTGGATGCTTGGTCCCCATGCGCCCACCATGCCATGCGGCGATTCGACGCGCGTAAGCGGTGCGCGCAACGCCTGTGGCGTTTAGGTTTGACCCCATGGCGGATGTGATCCTCGAGGTGCCCGGCCCTGAGCCGAGGTCGGTCAAGCTCAGCAGCCCTGACAAGGTGCTCTGGCCGATCGACGGCGACCCCGTCACCAAACGTGACCTCGCCGACTACCTGCTGGCGGTCGCCGAGCCGTTCCTGTTCCTCAACGGCGACCGGCCCATGACGCTGCAGCGCTTCCCCGACGGCGTCGAGGGCGAGGAGTTCTTCTCCAAGCGTCCGCCGCCCGGCGCGCCCAGCTACCTCAAGGCGGTGATGTGCACCTATCCGTCGCGGCGCCGTCACGAGCAACTCGTCTTCGACGAGCCGGCCGAACTGGCCTGGGCGGCGCAGATGGGCACCATCACGTTCCACCCGTGGCCGGTGCGCACCTCCAACTTGGACAACCCCGACGAGTTCCGCATCGACCTCGACCCGCAGCCCGGCCGCGACTTCGGCGACGCCGTCACCGCCGCCCTCGAACTGCGCACGGTGATGGCCGAGAGCGGGTTGACGGCCTACGCCAAGACCTCCGGCAACCGCGGCGTCCATGTGTACGCCCGGATCGCGCCGACGCACGAGTTCCAAGACGTCCGACACGGCGTCATCGCGATCGCGCGGGAACTTGAGCGGCGGATGCCGGAACTCGTCACCACGTCGTGGTGGAAGGAGGAGCGCGGCGAGAAGGTCTTCGTCGACTTCAACCAGGCCAACCGGGATCGCACCATCGCGGGCGCCTACTCGCCCCGGCCGCTGGCGTGGGCGCCGGTGTCGACCCCGCTGAGCTGGGACGAACTGGTCGACGCCGACCCGCGCGACCTCACCGTCCGCACCGTGCCCGCCCTGCTGAAGCGCCGCGGCTGCCCCTGGTCGGACATCGACGAGCACGTCGGCGACGTCTCCGGGGCCCTTGCGATGTGGCAGGCCGACCTCGACAACGGGCTAGGCGAACTCAACTTTCCCCCGGACTATCCCAAGATGCCGGGCGAGCCGCCCCGCGTCCCGCCGAGCAAGCGCAAGACAGACCGCGCCGACGAGGACTACATGGCGCCGAAGGCCGAGCGGGACGCCGAGTGGGGCACCGCCGTCGTGCCGCCGTTCGGGCCGATGCTCGCTAAGCCAGTCAAGAAGCTTCCCAAGGGGGAGTACCTGTTCGAGCCGAAGTGGGACGGCTTCCGGTCGCTGATCTGGCGCTCGGGGGACATGGTCGAGATCGGGTCGCGCAACTCGCGTCCCATGACCCGCTACTTCCCGGAACTGGTCGAGGCGATCATCGCGAACTTCCCCGACCACAGCGTCATCGACGGCGAGATCATCATGATCGACCCCGAGTCGGGGGACCGGCTCAACTTCGACGCCCTGCAGCAGCGGATCCATCCGGCGGCGTCGCGGATCAAGAAGCTCAGCGCCTCGATGCCCGCCAGTTTCGTGGCGTTCGACCTGCTCGCGCTCGGCACCGACAACTATGCGGAGCGGCCGTTCCGGGAGCGTCGGGAGGCGCTCGAGAAGGCGCTCGCGAACGCCGAGCCGCCCATCTTCCTGACGCAGGGCACCTACGACGAGGCACTCGCGATGGAGTGGTTCGAGCAGTTCGAGGGGGCTGGGCTCGACGGGGTGATCGCCAAGCCGCTGGACGAGCCGTACGCCGAGGACAAGCGGGTGATGTACAAGCTCAAGCACGAGCGCACGGCGGACTGCGTGGTGGCCGGGTACCGGCTGTACAAGGACGAGTCGGACGCGATCGGGTCGCTGCTGCTGGGGCTCTACACGGCTGACGGCGTGCTGAACTCGGTCGGCGTGATCGGGGCCTTCCCGATGGCGCGCCGGAAGGAACTGTTCGAGGAGTTGCAGCCGCTGGTGACCGGCTTCGATGGCCATCCGTGGGCTTGGGCGAAGCCGGAGGAGTCGCTGCCGGACAACCGGGACCAGTCGATCCCGCGGACCCCGACGTCGGCGGCGCACTCGCGGTGGAACGCGAAGAAGGACCTGTCGTTCACGCCGCTGCGGCCCGAGCGGGTCGTCGAGGTGCGCTACGAGCACATGGAGGGCGACCGGTTCCGACACACGGCCCAGTTCCTGCGCTGGCGCGAGGATCGCGACCCGGAGTCGTGCACGTACGAGCAGTTGGAGGAGCCGGTCAGCTACGACCTGTCGAAGGTCCTCGGCGCTGGTTGAGCCAGCCGTTGGTTGAGCCAGCCCGCCGACGAAGTCGCGCGGTGCGTCGAAACCTGCTGGACCCTTCGCGCAGACTGGCACTTCGTTGGCTGAGCTAGTCGAAGCCTCCGGTCGCCGAGCGCGACCTGCCTGTGGTTGCGGACCCTTCGACACGGGCGCGGGGCGCCCTGCTCAGGGAACGGCTGCCGAGTCAGTCCGACGAGCGACCTAAGATCGCGCGGAGGCTAGAACCAGTTGCCTTGAACGTCACGAGGGCTTCGACCGATGCGGTCCGCTGGCCCGTCCCGCATGGCTCACCCAGCGGTGGTCGCGCGGTGCGATGCGCTGGTTGAGCCAGCCCGCCGACGAAGTCGCGCGGTGCGTCGAAACCTACTGGACCCTTCGCGCTGACTGGCACTTCGTTGGCTGAGCTTGTCGAAGCCTCCGATCGCCGAGCGCGACCTGCCTGTGGTTGCGGACCTATCGACACGGGCGCGGGGCGCCCTGCTCAGGGAACGGCTGCCGAGTCAGTCCGACGAGCGACCAAAGATCGCGGAGGCTAGAACCAGTTGCCTTGAACGTCACGAGGGCTTCGAACGATGCGCGCTGGTTGAGCCAGCCCGCCGACGTAGTCGCGCGGTGCGTCGAAACCCTCGCGACAGGCGCGGGGACTTGACCCAGCAGTTGCAGAACGTCACGAAGGCTTCGACCGATGCGGGCCGCTGGCGCGTCCGCATGGCTCACCCAGCGGGTCAGCGCAGCGGGCGACCCTCCGCGTCGGGCTGCTTGCGGGTCGCGATCAGGATGACGTCGATCAGCCACCAGATGCCGAAGCCGCCGCCGGTGATCAGTTTCAGGATGCCGAGGCCCGTCTGGCCCAGGTAGAAACGATCGATGCCGAAGCAGCCGAGCAGGATGCTGAGGACCAGCGCGACGGACCAGTCGCGGCTCGAGTACAGCCCCGGCAGTTGGGCAGCGGGGAAGTAGTTGCCGCCAGCGGCGTCGCGGATCATGCTGTCGGGGCGAAGGGTGCCCGTCACCGCCATGTGGGCGAGCCCCTGAACCGGGTAAGGGCCGTGCTCTTGGCCGTATCCTCCGGCGACGTAGAACATCGAGGGAACCGGAACCGATGCATACCCGTACATGCCATAGCTCATGTGCCAAGACTAGGGGGCGGGCCGAGGCGTGCGCGTCCCACCCTGGGCAGATCTTCCCCTGAGAGCACGGCCTAGAGTTGGACCGTGACCAAGGACATCGCCAGCTACGTGTACTGCCCAGCGAGCCAGCGCGTCGACGAGGCCCAGTCGCGCGACCTGCTCGAGGCGTGCGGGGCCGCACTCTGGATCACGAGCGGAGACGGCGCACCCTCGGCGACCCTGTTGCCGACGATGTGGCGCGGTGACCTGCTGATCGCCCACGCGTCCGACCACAACGAACAGTTCGCCATCATCGAGGGCGAGGTGCCGTGCCGCGTGCTCGTGCAGGGTTCCGACGCCTACATCAGCCCCCGGTGGTACCAGAGCGTTCAGCCGGCCTCCGAGGGCGGCGCGGCGCGCGGTCGCGCGGAGGGCCGCGGCGTGGGGACGTGGAACTACAAGCAGGTGCAGATCGCAGGCGTGTTGACCGTGCACAGGGACCGGGAACGGCTTCGCCGCGAGGTGAGCGAGTTGGGTGCGCTGCACGACGAACTCCGGTTCGGGGAGGGCTGCCCAGCCGACGCGCATCGGGGGCCGTGGACGGCGTCCGAACTGCCCGGTGACTATTTCGACGCGATGCTGCGCGGGATCGTCGGCCTGGAGTTGCGGATCACGGACGTGGTCGGCCGGTTCAAGCTGTCCCAGAACCGCACCGAGGTCGACAGGGAGGGCGCGATCACGGGCTTGGGGGAACGCGGTCGCCCGCGGGACCTGGCGGTCGCCGAGGCGATGCGGACGGCGACGCCGCTGTACGACCCGACGACCGACTGACGCCGATCGACGCACGCGCGACGCCCGCTGGGTGAGCCATGCGGGGCGCGTCAGCGGCCCGCATCGGTCGAAGCCCCGTGAGGATTCCGCGATCCTGGGCCAGTCATGCGCGCATGGGCCAGTGGGTTTCGACGCACCGCGCGACGTCGTCGGCGGGCTGGCTCAACCACCGCGACACGGCCCGCGACTTCGTCGGCCGGTGGCTCAACCAGCGCGACACTCCGCTCGGCCTCGTCGGGCTGGCCCAAGAACCGTTCCCTGAGCAGGGCGCCCGGCGCCCGTGTCGAAGGGTCCGAAACCACCAGATCGCCAGGCCATTCGGAGGCTTCGACAAGTTCAGCCAACGGTGCGACGGTCTGCGCGTAGCCGTCAGGCGCGGGTGCCTGGGACTGGGGGGCGACGCACCGCGCGACCACCGCTGGGTGAGCCATGCGGGGCGCGTCAGCGGCCTGCATCGGTCGAAGCCTCGTGAGCTTCATCGGCTACTTGGCCAGGTCTCCGCACCCGTCACGAGGGTTTCGACGCACCGCGCGACTTCGTCGGCGGGCTGGCTCAACCAGCGTTTGGCGGGCTGGTTCAACCAGCGTTCAACCGGCGCTCAGGAGACCTTGATCTCGTTGATCTCGCCGATGTAGCGGTCGCCGACCTTCGGGAGCTTCGTCAAGTACACCATCACGTACCGAGTCTCCACAGGCTTGTCGAGCTTCATCGTCACGGTGCCCTTCGCCGCGGCGTCTGCGGCGACGATCGACCAGTCGGCCTCCGTCCGCATCGACGGCTCCTCGCCCTTCGGCACGCGCAGTTCGACGCTCGTCGCGCCGCCCGTCATCAGCAGTTCGACGCTGCTCACCTTGCGCACCTCGCCAAGGTCGAGGATGAGGCCGACGCCGGGCTTCAGCCCGCCCAGGTTCGGCCGGTTCTTGTACGACATCGTCTTCCACGACGTCTTCGGATCGCCGTCGAACACGTTCTTTGTGAGTTCGGGGAACTCCTCGCTATTGCCGCCGTCCGTGTCGGGATCGAAGTCCTTCGCGCCGACGATCGTGATCGCCGCCGGAGCAGACGGGCTCTGCTCCGCCGTCACGCTCGGGCTGCCAGTCGGGGAGGGCCCCGCCGCGTTGTCCTTGGCGCTGTTGACCCCCACGATGATCAGCGAGACCACCAGTGCGACCACGGCGAGCGCGATCAGCAGCCACAGGACCCGGCGCGACCGGCCGGTCGGCTCCTCGTGCACGAGCGGATCGGGCGACTGTTGACGCACCGGCGAGCCCTTCGCGGGGGCCGCGAGGCTGAGCTGACCCGAATGCTCGTCCACCGACGTCGGCGGAACGGGCGCGTCGCGCAGCGAGTCCCACGCCCTGACGCGCTGCTCAAGGTCGGCCGACGCGTCCGCGGTGCCGAGCACCTGGTTGAGGGCCGTCACCAACTGGGCCGCGGTCGTGATGCGGCGCTCCGACATCGCGCCGCGCTGCGTCAACGTCGTCGAGCAGACGCGGTCCAGCGCGGGCGAGATGCCCGCTTGGACGCTGTGTGGAGCGGCGGTCTCGCCCGCCACGATGGGCGCCGCGGGCAGGCCGAAGTCGCTGCCGCCCGGCCAATGCCGCACCAGCGTGGCGTACAGCAGGTTGCCGAGGCCGACGACGTCCGAACGTTCCCGCACGGCCCAGGCGTTGCTCTCCAGAGCGTCGCCCGCGAGCGTCGCCTCCGTGCCGAAGCCGACCAGTCGGACGGCACCGGAGGAGGTGATGATCACGTTGTCTGGGTTCAACTGCTCGTGGAAGAGCCCCTGGCCGTGCACCGCGACCAGCGCGTCGGCGAGTTCGCGAACGATGAAGGCGGCCTCGATGGCGCTCAGCGGGCCCTTGGCGAGCAGTTCGGTCAGCGAGCGGCCATTGGCGTACTCGGCCACCACGTAGGCGCCTATGCCCTGCGTCGGGTCGGTCACCTCGTCTGCGTCCAGGACGCGCAGGAAGCGCGAGTCGGTGGCGACCGCACCCTTGCGGGCGGCCGTCATCAACTCGGAGATCCGCTCGTCGCCAGGGGCGATCACGTGGACGATGACGTCGCGCGACAGCACCTGGTCGTGAGCCCGCCACGACTCGGTGCCGTGGCGCTGCGCCAGCAGTTCGATCAGCTCGTAGCGGGTGTTCAGCAGCGTGCCGACCGTCGCGATGTGGCTGGGGTGCACCCGGCGCGGGCTGCTCGACTCGCGGAAGACCTCTGAGATCTCGATGGGGCCGGTCGGCAGGTCCGCGAAGTTCTCAGCGGTCGACTCCTCGTCGAGCCCGTCGGTCGACTCCTCCTGGTCGTCGTCGAGCGACGGGGCGGGGGCGCTCGAGCCTGGGCGTCGGAAGATCGCGTCGTGCACGTCCGCGACGTCTGGGTCGACGGCGGCCATCGGCTGGGTCGCGGGGGCCTCGGGCGCCGCAGGGGCTGTGACGGCGGGAGGCGTGCCGAAGGTGTGCCTGCTGATCGGTGGGCGGTTCCGCACGATCGTGACGGGGCCGATGTCGTCGAAGTCGTCGTCGGCCATCGAGGGGGAGTCGTCGACGAAGGCGGGCAGCATGATGGTGGCCTGGTCGTCGGTGATGTCAGGCCCGGTCACCGATGCCGCCGACGCCTTGCCCTTACCGAAGCGGCTGCGCACCAGTTCGCCGAGGTTGCCGAGTTCGCGGACCTTGAGCAGCTTCCCGACGATCAGGTAGGAGCCGAGGATCAGCAGGCCGCCGACCACGCACGCCACGATGTCTCCGACCAGCCGGACGCCGATCAGGTCCGTGACCCAGCCCGACACGAAGTAGGCCGCCACGCCGCCGACGGCCGAGCCGATCAGCAGCCGGATCAGGTGCAGCAGGATCTTGCCGCCGCCGAGGCCGGGCAGCCGGCGCGCGAGCAACTGCCAGGACACGAGCACGCCCACGAGGTAGGCCAGCGAGTAGGCCAGCCCGAGCGCAGGCGCGACCCAATCCGTCGAGGTGGTCAGCGCGACCAGCCCGATCGCGGCGAGCATGTTCACACCCGCGATGAGGATCTGCAGGAAGAACGGCGTGCGGGTGTCCTCCAGCGCGTAGTAGGTGCGCAGGCACACGAACTGGATCGTGAAGGGGATCAGGCCTACCGCGAACGCCATCAGCGTCCACGCGATCAGGATCGCGTCGCTGCCCCTCGGGCCGATCCCGAACAGGATCGCCGAGATCGGGCCGGCGAGCGCCAGGAAGGTGACGGCGGCCGGGACGATGACGATCAGCGCGAGGCGGGTCGTCTTGGTGAACTCGGCGACCACACCGGCCTTGTCGCCGGAGGAGGCGAGCCTCGACGCGTTGGGAAGCATCGCGGTGGCGAGCGAGACCGTGATCAGCGAGTGCGGCAGGATCCACAGCAGGTGCGCGTTGTTGTAGACGTTCAGGCCGGCGCCGTGACCCGTTAAGGCGGTCGCGGAGGTTGCGAGTCGCTGCACCACGATCAGCGTCAACTGGTTGACGCCGACGAAGCCGAGCGTCCACCCGGCCAGCTTGAACGTCTTGCCGAGCCCTGTGTGCAGCAGGTCGAAGCGGGGGCGGATCTTGAAGCCCGCCTTGCGGACGTAGGGGATCAACACCGCGGTCTGGACGGCGATGCCGAGCGTCGAGCCGGCGCCGAGCATCCAGATCTGCCCGGAGGTGAAGGCGAGCGAGGTGTCGACGTCGTTGCCCCAGATGACCAGGTACAGCGCGAGCACCGCGATGGACACCACGTTGTTGGCGATGGGGGCCCACATCATGGGGCCGAACTTGTCGCGCGCGTTGAGGACCTGCCCGAGCAGGAAGAATGCCCCGTAGAAGAAGATCTGCGGCAGCGTCAGGTAGGCCAGCGCCACGAGCGAGGCGTACTGCGAGGACAGTTCGGGCGCGCGCCAACTGCTCGACGAGTAGATCGACGTGATCACGGGCGCCGCGATGGTCACCCCGACCGCCACCACGCCGACGATCAGCATGAACGCCGTCATGATGCGGTTGGTGTACGCCTCGCCACCGTCGGGGTCCTTCTTGATGGCGCGCACGATCTGCGGCACGAGCACGGTGTTGAGGGCGCCGCCCGCGAAGAGAATGTAGATGGAGTTGGGGACGGTGTTGGCCAGTTCGAACATGTCGGCCTGGCGGGTGCCGGTGCCGAGGATGTAGACGATCAGCACCACGCGCAGCATGCCGAGGACACGGGAGACCAGCGTCCCGGACGCCATGATGGCGCTCGCCGAGACGAGCTTCTTCGTGCTGCTGACCTGACTCACTCGCTTACCTCCGCGGAGGCCTTGGCCCGTTCCCGGCGCACCGCGCGGATTCTCCACGCGGTTCCTCCTAGGAGTACTGCACCCGAGACGAGGATGATGATCCAGCCGACGCGCCCAAAGTCGGTCGCAGTGATCTCGATAGTTACGGGTTTCCCGACTGCGACGCCACCGGTCGTGACGACCTGCCCCCTGACGAGGGCGACACCGTTCGCGGTCGCCTCCGGGGTGACGTCGAGCGTGATGGACTCGCCAGGCTCGACCGTCACCGGCTTCACGCTCGGCACCCGGATGCGCTGCGGGGAGTCGGACTGGAAGGTGACGCCGACGGTGACGGGGACGCTCAGGTCGTTTGTCAGCGTCGCAGGGAAGGTGTTGGTGCGTGAGCCCATCACGAACGACGCGGCGGCGCGCAGTTTGACCTTCTTCAGGTCGAGGTCGGGCGGGGAGCCAGCCGTGGCGTAGGCGACGGCCTGCCGCTGGTCGGAGAATCCGGACGACCACGACGTGGCGCCGAGCACCGCGAGGTTGATCGACGAGGGACCGTCGGTCAGGTCGTCCAGGAGCGCGGCGTCCTTCGACGCCTGCGTGAGGGTGTCGGCGAGGTCCGGCCACGGCTCGGAGGAGGTCGTGTCGGGCCAGGTCAGCGCCTCGGACGGCTTCGCCGACGGCGCGACGTGTTCGCGCCAAGTGCCGAGGTCGGCGTCGGCGTCGGCCGCCTGGACCGAGTCGATGAGGTACAGCGGCGGGCGCACCGCGAGGAACTCGCGGGTGATGCGTTCGGGCAGCGAACCCCCATCGGGTCGCGCGGTGGCGCCGATGGGACGCGCGCCCAGCAGTTGTGGGGTCCCGGACGTCGCGCCGCTCATGCCAACGACCACGACAGTGTCGAGATCGGAGAGGTGATCGACCAGGTCAGGCGAGGCGCCGTCGCGCAGGATCGCGACGGAGCCGACCTCTGGCAGGACCCCGCTACCCGCCTCGGCGCTCCAGTCCATGACGGTGTCGAGTTGGCCGCTGAGCGCGGCGCGTGTCAGGTCGGGGTCGCCGAAGGGGAGCCTCCAGAGGCGCCCCTGCTCGGCGAGCGCGTCGACCCGCTGTATCCAGCGCAGCGCGACCCCGTTGCCTCCGACGGAGGCCCCGTCGACGGTGTGGGTGCCGGAGAGGCGCGTGACGGCCTCGTACAGGGCTGGGTCGATGGCCGACTGCACGCCGGGACGTTCCGCGCTCGTCAGCAGCGGGTCGAGCCGGTCCTCGAGATCGGCGGCCAGCGACGAGTCGGTGAATGAGCCGTCCGGTAGCCAACTGGGCGTCGCGGACAGCACCACGAGGGCGGATGAGCGCACCGGTTGGGTCGTCGCCGTGATCGCGAACGTGTCGCTGCCGACGATCGCGCGGGACTGGCCGTCCGGCACGCCGCGGACCTGCGCGCCGATCAGGTAGGCGGCGCCGTCCTGCCGCAGGGGTCGCGGCCCTGGGTGAGTTGCGCGATCGTGACCTTGACGCTGAACTCGGCCCGCTCACCCGGCCCGAACGGCACGTCCTTGGGGAACTGGTACAGCGAGGCCTCGTCGGTGATGCGCGAGCCGATCGGCAGGTTCTGCTCCAACTCGTCGAGGCGGCCCTCGGAGCGGATCGGGGTGGGTAGCCGCCAGAAGTGCACGACGGCGCCCTCGATCGCCACCGTCGAGGTGTTGGTGATGGTCCCCCGCAGTTCGACGACCTGCTGCGGATCGGAGAGGTTGAGCACCGGGGTCGACACCGACGTGATGCGCACGTCGAGGTAGTCGCCCTCCGCGGACGCGGTCGTCGGCGTCACCAGAAATCCGACGACGAGCAGCAGCGTCGCCATCAGGGCGCGCAGCATTCGTCGTGGACTCACCGTCTCATCGTAGACGGCCCCCGAACCCGCCGGGTTGATGGGCACTGTGGCTCCGGAGTTGACGCGACCCCCCTCGCGGGTTTTTAGTTAGGTTGACCTCACCAAAACACTTTAAGGCAAACAGATGTTGGCTAATTTTCTGATCGGGCTCCGGGAGGGGCTCGAGGCCGCGCTGATCGTCAGCATCCTGGTGGCCTATCTGGTCAAGTCGGAGCGCCGTTCCGACCTCCGCTACATCTGGACAGGCGTCGGGATCGCCGTCGGCATCTCGCTCGTCTTCGGAGCCGTGCTCACCTACGGCCCCAAGGGGCTCACGTTCGAGGCGCAGGAGTTGATCGGCGGCACCCTGTCCATCGTGGCCGTCGCGTTCGTGACCTGGATGATCCTCTGGATGGCGACCGCGGCCAAGGGCCTCAGCCGCACCCTGCGGGGGAGCCTCGACGAGGCGACCAGGCCGTGGTCGCTCGTGGTGGTTGCGCTGCTCGCGGTCGGCAGGGAGGGCTTGGAGACGGCCCTGTTCATCTGGGCCGCTACCCAGGCGGCCGCCCGCGACACCGGCGCCACCCTGCAACCGCTTCTGGGCGCACTGCTCGGCATCGTGGTCGCCATCGTCCTCGGCTACCTGATGTACCGGGGAGCGCTGCGGATCAACCTCAGCGTCTTCTTCACCTGGACCGGCGCCTTCCTGATCCTGGTCGCGGCAGGCGTGCTCGCCTACGGCATCCACGATCTGCAGGAGGCGCGCTTCCTGCCCGGCCTGCACACCATCGCCTTCGACGTCAGCCACGTCATCTCGCTCGACAGCGTGGTCGGCTCGCTGCTCAAGGGCATCTTCAACTTCTCCCCCGTCACCACCGTGCTCGAGGCGATCGCCTGGGTGAGCTACGTGGTCGTCGTCGGGACCCTCTTCGTTCTGCGTAACCGCGCCGCGCACCGCCCGGCCGCGACCCCCGTTCCCCAAGGAGCCGCCTCATGATCCGATCCCTCGTCGCCCCGGTGCTGGCCGCCGGCCTGCTGCTGACGACCGCCTGCACCGACAACACCGCCGCCTCGGGCGACGCCCGCACCATGAGCGTCAAGGCGAGTGACACCGCGTGTGAGGTGTCGAGCGTCGAGGCGCCGTCGGGCACCCTCACGTTCAAGGTCACCAACGAGGGCTCGAAGATCAACGAGTTCTACCTGCTCGGCGAGGACGGCCTGCGGATCGTCGCCGAGGTCGAGAACATCGGCCCCGGCCTGACCCGCGACCTGGTGCTCTCCGCCCCGGCGGGTACCTACTTCACGGCCTGCAAGCCGGGCATGGTCGGCGAGGGCATCCGTGGTGACTTCACCGTCACCGACTCGGGCGAGGACGTCGGCCCGAAGGGTGAGGATGCAGAGTTGGTCGCCGAGGCGGACAAGCAGTACGCCTCCTACGTGCGCGACCAGGTCGACCAGCTCGTCACCAAGACCGAACAGTTCGCAACTCTCGTCAAGGAACGCAAGGACGACGAGGCCCGCGCCATGTACGCCGATGCGCGGGTGCACTGGGAGCGCGTCGAGACCGTCGCCGAGAGCTTCGGCGACCTTGACCCGCAGATGGACGCCCGCGAGGCCGACCTCGAGGCGGGCGACGAGTTCACCGGCTGGCACCGCCTCGAGAAGGACCTGTGGCCCGCCCGCGCGGAGGGCTACACGGCCATGACCGATGCCGAGCGCGCGACGGTCGCCGACAAGTTGGTCGCCGACACCGCCACGCTGTACGACCGCACCCGCGACATGACGTTCACCGCCTCCGACATCGCCAACGGCGCGAAGGGCCTGCTCGACGAGGTCGCCACCGGAAAGGTGACCGGCGAGGAGGAGTACTGGTCGCGCACCGACCTGTGGGACTTCCAGGCCAACGTCGACGGCGCGAAGGTCGCATGGGAGGGCCTGCGTCCGCTGCTGCAGCGCAAGGATTCGGCGCTCGACGGCCAGATCGAGAAGGCGTTCGCTTCGCTGCAGGCGCTGCTCGACAAGCACCGCGACGGCGAGGGTTTCGTGACCTACGACAAGCTCTCCGAGGACGACATCAAGCAGCTCGCCGACGCGGTCAACACGCTGTCCGAGCCGCTGTCGAAGATGGCCGGGGCGATCCTGTCGTGAGCGGGCTGAGCCGTCGTGGACTCTTCGGGGCCGCGGGCGCCGGGACCGCGGCGGCCGGCGCCCTCGCGCTGTCGATGGCGGCGGGCAAGCCCGCTGAGAAGGAGCCCCACGCCTCCGACGCCTACCCCTACTACGGGGCGCACCAGGGCGGCATCGTCACGCCGGCTCAGGACCGGATGCACTTCGCGGCCTTCGACGTCGCGGACGGGATCGACCGGGAGGCGCTGATCGGGCTGCTGACCGACTGGACAGATGCCGCGGCGCGCATGACGCAGGGCGGCTCCGCGGGCGAACTCGACGCCATGTCCGGCAACTACGACTCACCGCCCGAGGACACCGGCGAGGCCTACGACCTGCCGCCGTCCGGCCTGACGATCACGTTCGGCTTCGGCCCGTCGCTGTTCGTGGACGGCTCGGGCGCCGACCGGTTCGGGATCGCGACCCGCAGGCCCGCGGCCTTGGAGCGGTTGCCGCACTTCGTCGCCGACAACCTCAACCCGTCGCTGTCCGACGGCGACCTCTGCATCCAGGCCTGCGCGCACGACCCGCAGGTCGCAGTGCACGCCGTCCGGAACCTGACGCGCATCGCGTTCGGTCGCGCGGTGCTGAAGTGGTCGCAGCTTGGCTTCGGACGCACGTCGTCGACCAGCGTCGACCAGGTCACCGCCAGGAACCTGTTCGGGTTCAAGGACGGAACGATGGGCCTGCGCGGCGAGCAGAAGGCGATGATCGACGAGCACGTCTGGGTTCCCGACGGGGCCGATCCGGCCGCCGAGTGGCTGGAGGGCGGGTCGTACCTGGTGGCGCGCAAGATCAAGATGCAGATCGAGACGTGGGACCGTGCCCCGATGCGGGAGCAGGAGAACATCGTCGGTCGCACCAAGCGGGAGGGCGCCCCGCTGTCGGGAGGCGTCGAGTTCGACCAGCCCGACTTCGCGCTCGAGGGCCGCGGCGGGGTCCCGATCATGGACGTCGACTCGCACGTCACGCTCGCGCACCCCGACCACAACGACGGCGTCCACATGCTGCGGCGCGGCTACAACTACGTCGACGGCAACGACGACCTCGGTCGCCTGTCCGCGGGCCTGTTCTTCATCGCCTTCGTCACCGACCCCCGCACCCACTACATCCCGATGCAGTCGCGGATGAGTCGCAACGACCTGATGATGGAGTACCTCCAGCACATCGGCTCCGGCCTGTGGGCCGTCCCGCCCGGCGTCGCCGAGGGCGAGTTCGTCGGCCAGGCCCTGTTCGCGTAGCGCTGGGGCGGGCCTTCAGGTGGTCGTCCTAGCGTGACGCGTCGCGGCGCGCCCGGATCGCCAGGGTGGCGAGCGCCGCGAGGCTCAGCCCGGCGGGCACCATCCACCACGGCGAGTACGGCGCCCCGGAGATGAGGTAGGCGTCGGCGAGCGCCATCGCGGGCCCTCCGCTTGCGAACCAGTAGGTCACCGCGGAGAACGCCACCAGGCCGAGCAGAAGCCCTGTCGACGTGGTCCTGGAGAGCGACGAGCGCGCCGTCTGCGCCAGCACCGCGGCCCCGAGGACCAGCGGTAGCGCGAGGGCCGCGAACACCGTCGGCACCGACATCGACTCGCCGCTGGCCGTGACGCCCGCGTAGATCTCTGCGAGTCCTCGACCCGGGATCGCGGCCAGCGGGTTCAGCACCAGCACCTGGAGGGCGGAGATGACGGCGTGGGCGACGAGTACCGCGGCCAGCGCGACCTGCGCAGGCCCGAGGCCACGCGCGGCGGGGACCACAAGGGCCGACGGGGCGTGCGCCGTCGGCGTTCGGCGTCGCCAGGTTGTGGTCGCGTCGGTCATGGTGCACCTCCAGTGTTACCCCGATGCTAGGACGAGGGACGCCTCACTGCCGAGCGACCAGGGTCGCGACCGCATCGTCCCCTGGTCGACGGTGCTGCCGCCCGCGTTGAACCGGGCAGGGCGCGTCGGGTTTACTCGCTGACGTGATCGACGCCTGGACGCAGCCCGCCATCGTCGCCGTCCTGCTCGGCGGCGTCGGGTTCGTGGCGCTCTTCGTCCCGATCCTGGTGTGGGAGTCGCGCCGACACGGCCAGATCCGCGTCGACCGGGTGATCGGCGCCGCGATGGTCGCCGTGTTCGCGGTGGCGCTGCTCGCCTACACGCTGCTGCCGTTCCCGGACAAGGAGTGGTGCTCGACCCACCGCCTGCCGGGCCGCAACCTCGACCCGCTCGAGGTGGTCCGCGACAACCTCGACTACCTGCGCGAACACGGGGCTCGACGCCTCCTGCGCAGCTTCGTGTTCCTGCAGGCAGCGCTCAACGTCCTGCTGTTCGTGCCGTTCGGCGCGCTGGCGCGCCGCTACTTCGGCATCCGCGCCGGGTGGACGATCCTGCTCGGCTTCGCCACCTCCGTGCTCATCGAGGCCGCCCAGGGCACCGGCGCCTTCGGGCTGCTGCCGTGCCGGTACCGGGTCGCCGACATCGACGACGTGATCCTCAACACGCTCGGCACCGTCATCGGCGCCGTCGCCGCGCCGCTGCTGCTGTTCTTCGTCACCGACGCCCGCGCGACGGCCCGCTCGAGGGGCCACGCGCGGCAGGTGACGCGGCGCCGTCGCCTCATCGGGATGCTGATCGACGGGTTCTCTTTCGTCGTGCTGCCCGCGGCGGTCCTGATCGGCTATCGACTGGTCGACACGCTCCTGCTCGGAGCGCCGGCCACCTCCGACGACGCCGGGGCCAGCGCCGTCGCGACCCTGGTCGGCTTCGTCGTGCTCCTCGTGCCGACGCTGGTCGGCTCGGGGGCCTCCGTCGGGCAGCGCGCCGTCTGGCTGGAACCGGAGTGGGAGGCTCGGCCGCGAAGGGCGCTGCGGTCGCTGTGCGGGTTCGGTGGGTGGATGCTCGTCCAGGTGCTCGCGTCGATCCCTGGGTTGCCGGACGTACTGCGGACCCCGCTCGACCTGCTCAGCGTCGGGCTCGCCGTGGCCGCGGTCATCGCCGTCCTCGCAGACCCCTCAGCGCGCGGCCTGTCCTACCTTGCCTCCAGGGCCCGCATCGAGGACTCCCGCGAGGCCGACTAGCCTCAGCCGGCGGTGAACTCGACCAGCGACCTGTTCTCCATGGCGCGCGCAAGCAGGGCGTCGCCCGTCTTTCCTGCCACGTGCGCCGCCGCCGCGGCAAGGCCGTGCCGGATCCACTCGCGGCTGTCGTCGCCCGCAACCATGCCCCAGACGAAGCCCGCGACGAACGCGTCGCCCGCCATCACCGACTGGATGGGGGACTCGACGCGGCAGGTGCCGGTGATCCGGTCGCCACGCTCGTCAAGGAAGGCGACCCCGCGAGCGCCGAGCGACACCAGCGGAACCCTCGCCCCGGCGTCGCGAAGCACCTCCAGCGCCGCCCCGACGCGGTCGTCGGCCGCCTGGACGGCGGGGATGGCCATGATCTCGTCGTCGTTTGGCTTGAAGAGCGTGACCCCCGACACGTCCAGCGCGTCGAGCAGTGCGTCGTTCTGCGCGTCGACGATGACGTCGGCGCCTCGCTCGATGAGGCCCGCGGCGAGCGCAGCCCAGGTGTCGGACGGCAGCCCCTTGCAGGTCGACCCGTTGAGCGTGACGATGTCGCCGGTGCGCGTGTCGGCGAGCACCGCTTCGACCATCGGGGCGACGTAGAGCGGGTCGTCGAGCACGTAGCCCTGCGCCATGAAGTGCGCCGCGACCTTCTCGCCGGTGGCGTCGATCAGCGTCAGGTTGTGGCGCGCCCGGCCGGGAACGGTGAAGAGGCGGTGCTCGATGTGCTCGTTCGTCAGCCGCGCGGAGAACTCCGCCCTGTCCGGTTCGCCGATCAGGCCGTAGGCGATGGTCGGGAGGGCGAGCGCCACGGCGGTGCGGGCGCAGGAGATGCCCTTGCCGGAGCAGACGGCGTCGAACTGGTGCTGCGTCCCCCGTCCTCCCCAACTCAGGCCGCTGACGGTGTAGTAGTCGTCGTAGCCGGTGTTCATGGTGACGGTGCGAAGGGTGCGCATGTTCCTCACCCTAGCCGCGGGGGTCGCGGCTAGGGCTCTGGGTGCTGGCCGGGTCGCGCGGCGGGGTCGCGTTGAGCAGCATCCAGTGTTGGTTGCCGATGTGAACGTGCAAACGTGCTGCCCAGGGCAACGAACAGCGAATGCTGCTCAACGCCCTGCCCGCCCCACGCCTGCTGGCAGGAACGGTCGGGCGGGTCGGGCGGTGGGGTGCGGGTCAGATGGCCGGTTCGGCCGACGGGGTCAGGCGCGAGCCGCGGCCGGAGATGTCGGCGAGGAAGGCGACCGCGAGGTCGGTGGCGGCCTCCTGAAGGCGCGACACGTCGACCGCCTCGTGCTGCTCGGCCACCGTCGGTTCGACGCTGCCGACCACGGCCGCGCGGTCGACGTCGGACAGCACGGTCGCGAGGTCGATGCGCAGCGCGGGGGAGAGGATCGAGCCGCCCTTGACCTTCGACGCGACCTCCGCGGCGTACTTCTCGCGTTCGGCGGCGACCTCGGGGTCCTCGGTGACGAGCATGTCTCCAGCGAGGTGCAGCAAACGCTGGCCGCGCTCCAGGTCGCCCGAGCCGATCTCCTCGACGGCCCTTCGCAGCATCACGTGCGACGGCTGTTGCGACTGTTCGGCCATCAGGTGGAAGCGGTAGCCCATCACGCGCTCGCGGGAGCGGGCGCCGGTCGTCGACGCGGAGTGGAACACGGGCACCACGTCGCCCTCGTGCGCCGACGTCTGCGCCATCGAGTCGAGCATCTCCTTGCCTGGATCGTCCAGCGTGTCGCGCAGCGGCAGCGCCTTGATGAACAGCGTGGCCAGGAACTGGATCGCCAGCAGCGGGTAGAGCAGCATGAACACCCAGTGCAACTGCTCGGCCAGCCCCTGACGCACCGCGTCGGCGACCGCGGGAGGCAGCGACGTCAGGGCGGTCGGGTCGAGCACCGAGCCCGCGTCGAGCCCACCCTCCGGCATGGCGTCAGCCGCACCGGGAGGCAGGTGCTTCACGATGGCCTGCTGCAGGCCCGCGTTCATCACGGTGCCCATCACAGCGACGCCGACCGTCGAGCCGACGTTGCGGAAGAACTGCGTCGACGCCGTCGCCACGCCAAGGTCGCGTCGGGTGGCTGCGTTCTGGATCACCAGCACGTACTGCTGCGACACCATGCCCATGCCGATGCCGAGCACCACCATGGACGCCGAGAGTTGGAAGGGCGTCGAGTTGTGGTCGAGCCGGGTCAGGAGCGCGACGCCGATGCCCATGAAGACGATGCCCGCGAGCATGATCTCCTTGTAGCGGCCGGTGCGGGTGACGATCTGGCCTGTCACGATGCCCATCACGACGAAGGTGATCATCAGCGGCATGAGGATCAGCCCGGAACTGGTCGCGTTGACGCCGAGCACGCCCTGTGCGTAGACGGGGATGTAGATGATGGCGCCGAACATCAGCATCGCGAAGGCGAACACCGCGACGTTGGTGAGCGTGAAGATCGACGAGCGGAACAGGCGAAGCGGAAGTACCGGCTCCTCGGCGCGGGTCTCGATGACGATGAACAGCGCGAGCAGCACCGCGCCCGCCACGTACAGGCCGATGATGATCGCCGAGCCCCACGGGTAGGTGGTGCCGCCCCAACTGGTGGCGAGCAGGACCGCGACCAGCGCGACGCTGAGCGTCGTCATGCCAGCGACGTCGACCTTCGCTTCCCGCGGGTGTGCGGCGGGTGCAGGAACAGCGCGACCAGCACGAAGGCGGCGACGCCGACCGGAAGCGCCGCGAAGAACAGCCAGCGCCAGCCGAGGTTGTCGGTGATCACGCCGCCGGCGAGGGGGCCCGCGACGGAGGTGAGGCCGAAGACGGCGCCCATCAGGCCCTGGTACTTGCCGCGTTGGCGGGCGGGGATGATGTCGCCGATGATCGTCTGCGACAGCGGCATGATCGTGCCCATGCCCATGCCCTGGATGGCGCGGCCCGCGACCAGAACCCAGAAGTTCTCGGCGAAGCCGCTGACAAGCGAGCCGGCCATGAAGATGGCGAGGCCTGCGAGGAAGAACGGCCTGCGCCCGTACTGGTCGGAGAGTTTGCCCGCGATGGGGACCACGACGGCCGACATCAACATGGCGGCGGTGGCGACCCACGAGTAGTGGTCCATGCCGCCGAGTTCGGCGACGATCCGCGGCATGGCGGGCCCGACGATCGTCTGGCTGATCGACGCGGCGAACATGCCGATGATCAGGCCGATGAAGACCCGTTTTGCCTCGGGTGAGAGACGGAAGGTCTCGGTTTGCTCAGACACGTGGCTCCTTTGTGGCCAGGCCGCGTTGGGCCTCAAGCGTTTCGTTCAGATGTGCGAGCAGTCGGGCGAGGTCGGCGCGCTCCTCGTCCTCCCACTCGTCCAGGGCGTCGGTGACCGTGCGCACGCGCCGTGCGCGTTCGCCCTCCACCATCTCCACGCCTGCGCCCGTCAGGCGCACCAGTTGAGCGCGGCCATCGTCGGGATCGGGGATCCGCTCCGCGAGGCCCGCGTCGCACAGTTGGGCGATCCGGCGCGAGATGGTCGACTGGTCAAGCCCGACGACGCCGACCAGGTCGGTGCCGCGTCGGGGGCGCGCCGCGATCGTCAGCATCAGCGTGTACTGGATCGGCGTGAGCGCGGGCTTGATGGGTGAGTTGTGGTTGGCGTGCCCGATGTTGGTGAACAGGCGGAACAACTCCTCCGACAGTCCCTGGTTTATGTGCATGCAGCAAGCATATATCCATCAACGCCTTTCACTGAAATCTCAACTATCGGGCGGGGAGCCGACCGGCGGATAGACTCCGAGCGGATGTCCGATGCCCGCCGTGACGCCACCCACAGCCAAGGAGAGTCATGTCCGACCGCGTCTCCCACGAACCGGGCGGCCTCGTGCCCGGCTTCGACCTGGGGGCTGCGATCGGCAAGGGCGGGTTCGCGACCGTCTACCGCGCGAGGCAGGGTTCGCTCGACCGCGACGTCGCCATCAAGATCGACTCCCGGGTGCTCGACGACGAACGCAACCGGCGACGCTTCCTGCGCGAGGCGACCGCGTCGGCGCTGATCTCCTCGCACCCGCACGTCGTGTCGCTGATCGACGCAGGCACGACCCGCGACAACCGCCCCTACCTGGTGATGGAACTGTGCGACAACGGGTCGGTCGGCCAACTCGTCAAGCGAAGCGGTCCGATGCCCCCGCCCGACGTGCTTGAGCTAGGCATCGCGATCTCCAGCGCGCTGGCGGCCGCGCACGAGAAGGGCATCCTGCACCGCGACATCAAGCCGTCCAACATCCTCATCGACCCGTACGGCACCCCACGGCTCGGCGACTTCGGCCTGGCTGCGCTTCCCGCGCACGGCGAGGCGTCCGTCACGCTCGAGGCGCTCACCCCTGCCTACGCGGCGCCCGAGGCGTTCGAGCAGGCCACCCCGTCGAAGCGCGCCGACGTGTGGGCGCTTGGCGCGACCCTCTACTCGGTGCTGACCGGATACGCGCCGCGGCAGAAGGACGACGGGTCGCCGCAGACGGTCGCCGAGATCATCCAGTCGCTCTACCGACCGCTGCCAGCCGCCCCGCACGTCGCGGGCGCCGACCCGCTGCTCGACATCATCTGGCGAGCCACCGCCCCGCAGGCCGACCAGCGCTTCGCCGACGGCGCCGAACTGCACTCCGCGCTCCTTGAGCTGCGCGGCCAGCTCGGCAGGCCGCACAACGTGCTCGCGGGGGCCGAGGTGACCCGGATGACGCCGGGCCTGCAGCAGCAGCGGTTCCCGCTCGCCCCGTCGGGCGGTTCGGGGAATGGGCAGCGCCCGCCGCTGCAGCCGCCGCCGCTCGGGGCGCCATCTCCGGCACCGATCGCCCAATTCGCCTCGATCGACGGGCCGACCCGACCGCGGCGCGCGTGGCCGATCGTGCTCGGCGTGCTGCTCGCCGTCGCTCTCGGCGGCGGGGGCGTTGCCATCGGTCGCCAACTCGTCAACGGTCCGCTGCAGTCGGCCGAGGAGCCGCCCGCGCGCACGGACACCAACAAGCCTGCTGGCAGCCAGACGCCCGACGGCACGACACCGTCGCCGGAGCCCTCGATGTCGCCCAGCCCGGCGATCTCGCCCCAGCCGAGCGGGGCCGACGACTACGGCAGCATCGCGCCCGCCGAGCCGATCTGCTTCGGCGGACTCGTCTCCATCAGCGGGTACTACACCTACCGCGAGGCCTCCTGCGCCGACCCGCACCCGTGGGAGGCGTACCGGATGGGCTCGCTGACCGACGACGTCGCGTCGGCCAATATCGACGACGTGCTCGAGGATCCCGCGGTCCAGGCGACCTGCACCAGCGAGGCGCTCGAGGAGTACACGGGCCTCGGCATCGCCGAGGTGGACCTGCAGGTGCTTCCGCCCTCGGAGGCGGCGTTCGCCACCGGCAGTCGGATGTTCTACTGCGTCGCCTCGGCCGGGTCGGACTCGACCGGCTCGTTCAAGCGCTAGGCGTTGCGCTCGGCCCACCAGGCGCGCAGCACCTCGACGGCCTCGTCCTCGGGGATCGGGCCGTGCTCGGTGCGATGCTCCAGCAGGAACGCGTAGGCCTGTCCGACCTCGCGGCCCGGCTTCAGGCCGAGCACCTCCATGATCTGCGTTCCGTCGAGATGGGGACGCAGCGCGTCGAGTTCCTCCTGCGCCGCCAACTCGTCGATGCGCCACTCGAGTTCCTCGTAGGCGCGACGCAGGCGCGTGGCGCGCTGCCGGTTGCGGGTGGTGCAGTCGGCGCGGGTGAGCATGTGCAGCCGCTCCAGTTCGTCGCCCGCGTCGCGCACGTAGCGACGCACGGCCGCATCGCTCCAGCTGCCGTCGGAGTAGCCGTGGAAGCGCAGGTGCAGGTCGATCAGCTTCGCGACGGACTTCACGACGTGCGTCGGGTAGCTCAGCGCCTTGAGGCGCTTGGTGACCAGCTTCGCGCCGACCACGTCGTGGTGGTGGAAGGTGACCTTCGCCCCCTCGAAGCGGCGCGTGGCGGGCTTGCCGATGTCGTGCAGCAGCGCCGCCAGCCGGTTGACGATGTCTGGCTCGTGGCCGCGGGCCTTCTCGAGCTCGATCGCCTGGTCGAGCACCGTCAGCGAGTGCTGGTAGACGTCCTTGTGGCGGGCGTGCTCGTCGACCTCGAGTTGCAGCGCGGGAAGTTCCGGAAGGAACCGGTCGGCCAGGCCGGTGCGAACCAGCAGGTCGATGCCCTCGCGCGGCTCGTCCGTGAGCAGCAGACCGGTCAGCTCGGCCTGGATGCGTTCGACCGACACGATGTCGATGCGCTCGGCCATGTCCTTCATCGCCGTGACGACGTCGGGGGAGACCGTGAAACCGAGTCGCGCGGCGAAGCGGGCGGCGCGCAGCATCCGTAGGGGGTCGTCGGAGAAGCTGACCTCTGGGGTCGACGGGGTGCGCAGGATGCCGTCGGCGAGGTCGTCGAGGCCGCCGTACGGGTCGACGAAGGCCTTGGTCGCCAGGTTGATGGCCATCGCGTTGACGGTGAAGTCGCGGCGGATCAGGTCGCCGTCGATGCTGTCCCCGAAGGCCACCTCTGGCTTGCGGGACTCGCTGCGGTACACGTCGGCGCGGAAGGTCGTGACCTCGATCTGCCACTGCGCCCCGTCGGACTTCTTGAGGGCCCCGATGGTGCCGAACTCCTTGCCGATCGCCCAGGTGGTCGGCGTGAACTGCTTCAGGAGCGCCTCTGTCTGGTCGGGTGAGGCGGAGGTCGTGAAGTCCAGGTCGTGGCCGAGGACGCCGAGCAGCGCGTCGCGCACAGAGCCGCCGACGAGGTAGATCTCGTGGCCCGCGTCGGTGAAGAGCCGGCCGAGGTCGTCGATGACCGGCGCGATGCGCAGCAGTTCCTGCATCGCGTTGGTCTGGGCTTGGGTCAGGCTGGGCACGGGGGTAAGTCTACGCGGTCGCCGATGGGAGGGGCGCCTCGACGCCGCCCCGGGGCCGGTCGTCCGCGGCAGGGAGCGGCGTCCCGAGATCCGGGCGGCGCCTGGCAGGCTGGTGCCATGGACGACTTCTGGGACAAGTTGCTGATGAGCGGGATCGTGGTGGCGATCGCGCTGGTGTTGAGGTTCGTGCTGCTGTTCGCCATCCGGCGGACCGTGCGAGCCCTCACCGTCCGCTCCGTCCCGGCCACGGGAGACGACGAGCAGGGCTCGCGGACGCGCAAGATGCTCGACAAGGCGGCCGGGCTGTCGTCTGCCCGCCAGAAGCAGCGCCTGGCCACCCTCGGGTCGCTGCTTCGCAACGTGGTCGACGTGGTGCTCGTCCTCATCACTCTGCTGACGGTGCTTGCCATCTGGGGCGTCCCGATGGCGCCGCTGATCGCCTCTGCGGGCGTCGGAGGCGTCGCGCTCGGGTTCGGGGCGCAGTCGCTCGTGAAGGACTACCTGTCCGGGATCTTCATGCTCACCGAGGACCAGTTCGGTGTCGGCGACCTGATCAAGGTCGGCGAGCTGACGGGCACCGTGCAGGAGGTGACGCTGCGGGTCACGAAGCTGCGCGACCCGTCCGGCACCGTCTGGTACGTCCGCAACGGTGAGGTGCTGACGCTCGGCAACGTGTCGCAGGGATTCTCCACCGCCGTCATCGACATCCCCGTCGCGATCGACGCTGACCCCGAACAGGTCCAGGCGGTGCTGCGCAAGGCCGTCGGGTCGATGGCGCAGGAGCCTGAGTGGGCCGAGAAGCTGCTCGAGGAACCGAAGGTGCTCGGCGTCGGGTCGATGTCGGCGGGCACCATGACGATGCAGATCAGCATCAAGACGGGCCCCGACCAGCAGTGGGGCCCGACCCGTGCGATCCGAGAGCGCGCCCAGCGGGCGCTGGCCGAGGCGGGCATCCGCGGCCCGATCCTGCCAGGAGCGACGCTCACTTAGGCCTTCCCATCTGCCGCTGGCCTGGGGCGATGCAATAGTGGGCCACGCGTGAGGGAGGTGCCATGCGCAGGAACGCGCTGAAGAACATCAGGGGCGGCTCGCAGACCTGGTGGGTCGCGACCATCGCCTCGGGGTTCGTGACGCTGTTCTCGACCGGGTACGCGGTGGTGGCGGCGCGCACCCTCGCCGACGCCGTCGGATCGCTGATCCTGCCGTGCATCGTCGGCTCGCTTTTCACGATCCTGTTGGCCAAGCACCCGAGGATCGCACCGCACGCGCTCGACTCCGACGCGATGCTCATGCCCTGGGTGATCCGCCTGTCGATGGGGCTGCTCACCGCCGGTTTCGTCGCGATGGGCGTCGCGGCGGCGATGTCGGGCAAGGAAGGTGGCCTCCTGGTCGCCGTCGTGACGGGCCTGTTCGCCGCGATCTTCGCGTTCCTCATCGTGCGGACCTGGAACGGCACGTTCCGGGTCAGCGGCGAGACCTTCGGCATCAGACTCAACGAGGCGCCGGCCGAGCATCCGTGGCTGCGGATCGAGCCTGGTCGCCATGACGCCGCCGACCCGTCCCTGCCTGAGGACGAGTGGCCGGCCTACGACCCACGGCATCAGGGACGCCAGGAACGCTGACGCCCGTCCCAGGTCGGGCCAGCGGTGGCGCCGTTCGGCGCCTCGCGGATCGAGGTCGAGGCGCCGCAGACCCGCCCAGGGTCGGGTCCGAGAGTGCCGCTTCGACGACCGTGGTCGGAGCGTTCAGCACCCCAGGAGGACGGGGTTTTTGCCGTCCGCGCTTACCCTGGAAGCATGTGGTCCACGCGCGAACGACGATTTTTCGCGCCGCAACGACGAGCCGAACCCGGCTCCGTGCGGCCGTCGTCGAGCGCATCCTGCGCCGCTGACGGCGACGCCCACGACCCCGTGAAGGTGGTCGTTGCGGGCGTCGACGCGGCACGCGCCAAGGGGCGCCACATCATCGAGACAGGCTCACCCGGGCACGCGGAGCGCGCAGCGGGCAGAGAGACCAAGGGCGAGGACATTCATGGCTAAAGCAGGCAAGGCGAAGCGCAGCAAGAAGACGAAATCGCGCGCCAGGAGGATCTGGGGGCGCATCGGCGTCACCTTCCTGGTGCTGTTCATCGTGCTCGGGGTCGGCGGCATCGGCACCGTCGCGTACCTCTACACCACGACCAAGCTTCCCGACCCCAACAGCGACTTCCAGACGCAGACGACGTTCATCTACTACCAGGACGGCAAGGAGCAACTCGGCTCGCTCGCCGTCCAGAACCGCGTCAACCTCTCGTACGACGAGATGCCGCAACTGGTGAAAGACGCGGTCGTCGGGGCCGAGAACCGGAGCTTCTGGGAGGATCCCGGCTTCTCCGTGACAGGCATCCTGCGCAGCGCCTGGTCCATCGCGACCGGAGGCGAGGTGCAGGGCGGCTCGACCATCACGCAGCAGTACATCAAGATCTTGTACCTCGACTCCGAACAGACCATGAAGCGCAAGGTCAAGGAGTTGATGCTCGCCACCAAGATGGGCCGCGAGATGACCAAGGAGCAGATCCTCGAGGGCTATCTCAACACCATCTACTTCGGACGCGGCGCCTACGGCATCCAGGCCGCCGCGAAGTCGTACTTCCTCAAGCCCGCGAGCGAACTGAGCGTCGCCGAGTCGGCGGCGTTGGCCGCCATCCTCAACAACCCGGCGGGGTTCAACCCGTCGGGCGGTCAGGAGAAGCTCGACCGGCTGTACGGGCGCTACAAGTACGTCCTCGACGGCATGCTCGAGATGGGTGCCATCACGCAGGCGCAACACGACGAGGCGTACCCGAAGCTGCCCGAGTTCCCGGAGGTGCCGGTGAACAACCGCTACGGCGGCACCAAGGGCTTCCTGATCCGTGAGGTCGAGAAGGAACTCGGCTCGCTCGGTTTCTCGGAGGCCGAGGTCCAGGGCGGCGGGCTCAGGGTCATCACGACCATCGACAAGTCGATGCAGGACGCCGCCGTCAAGACGGCACAGCAGTACACGGCTCAGGCCGCGGAGAAGGCGAAGGGTGATCCCAATCCGGCCGACCTGCACGTGGCGATCGCCTCCGTCGACACCGCCAGCGGAGCCCTTCTCGCGCAGTACGGCGGGGCCGACTACGTCGCCAACAGCCGCAACTGGGCGACCACGGATCGACCGGCCGCTTCCACGTTCAAGACCTTCGCCACCGTCGCGGGCTTGCGCAACGGCTTCTCGTTGAGGTCGGTCTTCAACGGTGACACGTTCACGCCCAAGGGCGACTCCAAGCCGATCCGCAACGAGTTCAGCCACCAGTACGGCCCCGTCACACTCCGCAAGGCGACCGCTGATTCGATCAACACCGCGTTCGTCGACCTCACTACGCAGATGGACGACGGCCCGAAGCAGGTCATCCAGGCGGCCAACGACGCGGGCGCTCCGACCGCCGCCGGCTGGGACCCCGTCAACCGCGTCGCGATCGGTTCCGCCGAGGTGAGCCCCACCAACATGGCCAACGCGTACGCGACGCTCGCCAACTCCGGCAAGCGCAACGCCGTCCACATCGTCTCGAAGGTGCTGGACCGCAACGGCCAGGTCATCTACGAGGCCAAGAAGGCCGACGAGCAGACGATCGACCAGAACGTCGCCGCGAACGTGACCGACTCGCTCACCTCGGTGGTCGAGGAGGGCACCGGCCGCCGCGCCGCCTCCCTTGAGCGCCCCGTCGCAGGCAAGACCGGCACCAACGGCGTCGACGACGCAATCACGTCGGCCTGGTTCGTCGGGTACACCAAGCAGATCTCCACCGCGGTGATGTTCGTGGCTGGAGACAGCGGCAACGAGGATCTCGAGGTCTACAAGCGCCCGCAGGACTCGACGTTCTTCGGGTCGTCGTACCCGTTGATGACCTGGGTCGACTTCATGAAGGCGGCCTCGGATGGCATGCCCGTCCAGGACTTCGACGAGGCAAAGCCGATCAAGGCGCAGAAGGGTGAGGTCGAGGAGACCAGGCGCCCGACCGCGAAGCCGACTGAGAAGAAGTCCGAGACCCCCACTCCGACGCCGACCCCGACGAAGGAGCCCACGAAGGAACCGACGAAGGAACCGACCAAGGAGCCGACGAAGGAGCCGACGAAGGAACCGACCAAGGAACCGACGAAGGAGCCCACTAAGGAACCGACCAAGGAGCCCACGAAGGAACCGACCAAGGAACCGACCAAGGAACCGACCAAGGAACCGACGAAGGAACCTGGCGGCGGCTCGACCAACGGCAACGGGAACGGCGCCGGTCAGGGCGCGGACGGAACCATCGGCTGACCGAACGCGTCGCCTGGTCCGCTCGACCGGTTGGCACGCGCCCTGGCGTTCGGACGTCTCGACAGGCTCGACGAACGGATCTGAAGCCGGACTCGTGGTGGGTTGCGGACGTCTCGACAAGCTCGACGAACGGACCGTGTCCGTTCCCTGAGCAGGGCGCCTGCGCCCGTGTCGAAGGGTCCGGGTTGCTTGTCGGACGGCTCGCTGGACGCGATCGGACGCCTCGACAGGCTCGGCGAACGGTTCTGGAGCCGACGGTGGTGGGTTTCGGACGTCTCGACAAGCTCGACGAGCGGACCGTGTCCGTTCCCTGAGCAGGGCGCCTGCGCCCGTGTCGAAGGGTCCGGGGTGCGTGGCTTGTCGGTCGGCTTGGTGGACGCGACGGACGTCTCGATAGGCTCGGCGAACGGTTCTGGAGCCGACGGTGGTGGGTTTCGGACGTCTCGACAAGCTCGACGAGCGGACCGTGTCCGTTCCCTGAGCAGGGCGCCTGCGCCCGTGTCGAAGGGTCCGGGGTGCGTTGCGTGTCGGTCGGCTCGGTGGACGCGATGGACGTCTCGACAGGCTCGGCGAACGGTTCTGGAGCCGGACTCGTTGTGGGTTTCGGACGTCTCGACAAGCTCGACGAACGGACCGTGTCCGTTCCCTGAGCAGGGCGCCTGCGCCCGTGTCGAAGGGTCCGGGGTGCGTTGCTTGTCGGTCGGCTGGGTGGACGCGATGGACGTCTCGACAGGCTCGGCGAACGGATGTGCAGCCGGACGGTGGTGGGTTGCGGACGTCTCGACAAGCTCGCCGAGCGGACCCTGGCCGGACGGGCTCCGCCCACGCGATCGGACGTCTCGACAAGCTCGACGAACGGGCCGAGAGTCAGGCTGAATGCCCGGAGCGGTTCCCTTGAGGCTCGGTCGTGTCCGTTCCCTGAGCAGGGCGCCTGCGCCCGTGTCGAAGGGTCCGAAACCTTCAGAGCCGACGCCCACGCGACCTCACACCGCACCAGTTCGCCGAGCAAACGAAGAGCCAGGCTCGCCGACTCCCGTTGGCACGGAGTGCCGCGGCCCCGCGGCTAAGGTGAGGGCGTGGACAACGCGTTGCACCCGCGCCTCGGCGGGCCCATGGGCAGGCACGCCCGCAAGCGCGGATTCTGGTTCGGCCCCGCCCCGGCCGTCGCGTTCACCGCGGCCGCCTTGTTCACGCTGCTGTTCCTTCGCCACGTCCCATGCCTCCAGAGCTACGACGACAACCCGATCAACGCCTACATCCGGATCTGCTACTCGGACATCCAGACGACCTACCTGAGCCAGGGGTTCGGCGAGGGCGTCTCCCCGTTGGGTGCCGACTACATGGCCTTCCCGCCGTTGGTCGCCGTCGCGGTCCTGCTGACCAGGCAACTCGCCTCCGGCCTGTTCGGGGCGCAGGTCGCGCCCGGCGTCGACCTGCAGACCCAGATCGACTCCAGCCTGGCCTTCTTCGCGCTCACCACCGTCGGGCTCTTCTTCTGTTTCCTCGTCGCCTGCCTCACGCTGGCCTACCTCGGCAGGAGGCGCGACGGACGCCTCTCCTGGGACGCGATGCTGCTCGCCGCCTCACCGGTGGTGTTCGCGTCGGGCCTGATCTCCTGGGAGTTCCTCCCGATCGCGCTGTCGCTGCTTGGGCTGCTGCAGTTTGCGCAGCGCCGCACGATCGAGGGCGGGATCCTGATCGGCATCGCCGCCTGTGCGGGCACCATGCCGATCGCCATCGCGCTCGCCGTCGTGGTCGCCTCCGGGCTGCGCGCCGGGCGGCGGGCGGCGCTGCGGTTCGCGGTGCCAGCGGTGGTCACCTTCGCCCTGGTGCACCTTCCGCTGCTGATCGACAACTTCGACCGCGTCTACGGCTTCTACCACCAGGAGATCAACAAGCCGACCGGTTACGGCTCGCTGTGGTACTTTCTATCGCTGATCGGCGTCAACGTCCGCGACGCCGGGTCGCTCGGCTTCATGCTGCTGATGATCTTCCTCGGCGTCCTGATCGCCTACCTCTACGTGAGTGGGCGCCGGCCGCGGGTCGGTTCGCTGATCGCGGTCGTCGTCTTCGCGACGGCGCTGCTCGGGCCGGCATATCCGCCCCAGACCGGGCTGTGGCTGCTCGTCGCGCTGATCCTCAGCCGCCCCTACCGCCGCGAACTGATCGCGTTCACGGTGACGGAGGTCGGCTACTACCTCGCGATCTGGGGTTGGCTTGGCGGGGCCCTCACCACCAACCAGTCGGGGCCTTACCTGCTGTACTGGCTGGCGATCCTGGCCAGGTCCGCCGTGCATCTGTGGATCGTGATCGCGTCGCTGCGCGACTGCCTCGACCCGGTGCGCGATCCCATGCGATCGCCCGACGTCCCGGACCCGATCGGCGGCGCCCTCAACACCGCGGAGGTACTCCCGCCCACCGGCGAACCGCTCGCCACCTCACCCGCGCCCGCCTGAGGCCCCTCCGACTCTCCCGAATCAGTCGTCGAGGGTCGCGCGGATCAGGTCCGCGTGCCCGAGGTGGCGCGCGTACTCGGCGATCAGGCGCAGCAGTGCCCACCGCAGGCTGACCCGTCCTCCCGCCAGCGCGAGGGGCTGTCCGAGCGCGTCCGGGCGGTGCTCAACCTGGCCGTCGATGATCCAGTCGCTGACCCGGACGGCGGACCGCCAGCGCTCCCTCACCTCCGAGGGGGACTCGCCAGCCCGGAGCTTCCAACCGTGGTCGCCGTCGGGATCCCAGTGTGGCGCCAGGTAGGGCTCGCGGGTGTCGCGGCGACCGAACCAGTGGTCCTCGACGAAGGCGAGATGGCTCAGCAGGCTGGCGAGCGTGATGTCCGTCGTCGGCGTCCCGGCGAGGAGTTGGGCATCGCTGAGGTCGGCCGTTACCCGCTCCACCTCGTCACGCAGATGGGCCAGGCTGCCGAGCAGCACCTGCAGTTCGCTGCCGGTGAGCCGCCGATACTCAGCTGATGGGTCCATCGCGACACGGTAACCGCTGTGTCGGCTCACCCAGGCAATGCCGGGCTGACGATAGCCTTTGCGCCATGACGGGCAGGAAGCGCACCTCGATGGCGGACATCTTGGCGGAGGCGAAGCGGCACCCACGCGTGGAGGCGGTCGTGCCGCTGGTGCCGGGGCAGCGCAACGAGGTCGACGAACTGAGCACCCCGGACGGCGTCCGGATGCAACCGGCCTTCGACGAGATCGACGGCGAGACGGCGCGTCGCGAGGTCGAGGCCGGGGCGCTGGTCGTGTGGGGAGGCTGCGGATGCGGGCCGACCGACTGCGGCGAACTGGAATGGCCCGATCCGGCGCTGGTCCGGGGCGCGACGCCGACGATCGGGCGAGACGGAGGCTGGCTCTCGCTGTGGACGGCGGGGCAGACCCGGGTCGTGTTCGTGCACGGAAGTGTCACCTGGGGCGGGTACGCGCCCTGAGCCGCGGCGAGGGCTAGCGTTGGGTCATGACTCAGATCACCGTGGATGAGCAGGGCCGGCCCGAGCCGCCGGCGATCGCCGACGAGCCGGATACGCTGCTCGGCTTCCTGAACTTCCTCCGGGCGACCATCGCCTGGAAGACCGACGGCCTCACCGACGAGCAACTGAGCGTGAGCCTGCCGCCGTCGACCATGACGCTCGGCGGGCTGCTCAGCCATCTGGCCTACGCGGAGAACTTCTGGTTCAACTCCACGATCGGTCGCAAGGAACCCATCGAACCGTTCCTCAGCGCCGACTGGGAGGCCGACCGGGACTACGACTGGACGAGCGCCTCCGAGCGCACCGGCGACGAGTTGCGCGCGCTGTGGAAGCGCTCGATCGAGCATTCGACGAAGCTGATCGACGGCCTGCTGGAGTACCAGCCGGGAGCGATGGAGGCGGCGCACGGACCCGAGGGCCGCAGGGTCAGCCTCCGCTGGGTGCTGACCCACATGATCGAGGAGTACGCCCGCCACGCCGGCCACGCCGACCTGATCCGCGAGAGAATCGACGGCCTCGTAGGCGAGTAGGCGCTGGTCGAGCCATGAAGGTCGCGGAGCGGACTTCATCGGTCGAAACCCCTGTGGTTCCGCTGGTTGAGCCATGAAGGTCGCGGAGCGGCCTTCATCGGTCGAAACCTCGTGAGATGGCGCACGGACTCAGCCTCGGGCTCGGTTCCTGAGCGCCGCGGTGCAGGCCATGCGGTTGAGCGAGGGTTGGTTTCGACGCGCTGCGCCGCTTCGCGGCTTTGCCCGGCTCAACCAGCGGCAGTCGCGGCTCAACCGGCGGTGGCCGGGTCAGGCCCGGTGGATCTCGTCGGTCAGCACCGTCGTCATGCGCGTCGTCACCGGGACCTCGTCGCCGACCCGCGCCAGCGGATCGGGGCCGGGCACGAAGATCATCGACGAGTGCATGTGCGGCGGTTCGGCGAACGAACGCTTCTTGCCGCCCACCTCATACGGCGACAGCGTCCGACCCGTCGCGTCGAGGATGCCCTGCGCGACCGTCACGCCGCGCTGGCGCAGCGTCCGCTGCGGAACCGGGGCCGCGAGCGCGACCCCGTGTGCGGTGCCGCCCGAGATGATCAGGATGAACCCGTCCTTCGCGGCGCCGTGCTGGTGGTAGCCCAGCGGCTGTCCCTTCTTGATGGGATGCACGTCGAGGACGGTCGCGGTCGTGCGGTAGGAGCCCTTGTCGCCGAGCCAGAGCCGCGTGCCGACCCGCATGTGGGTCTCGACGTCGAGTTCGTCGTGCAGCGCCCGGTAGTCCGACGCGCTCAGGTGCGACACCCAGATCGGCCCCGTCCTGACTGCCAGCCCCGCGGTCGCAAGGGTGCGGGCGTCGGACAGCGAGCCGTTGGCGGGCAGATGGATCGTCCACCCCTCGAACCGCAACGCGTCGAGGTCGGCTGGGTTGACCTGGCTCGGCTGCAGGCCGTGCCGGTGCATCGCCGTCTCGATCTCGACGAGCACCCGCGTACCTGCGTGGTCACGGGCCAGCGCGGCAAGGTCCTCGGGGCGCGAGACCGTGACGATCACCGACGGGTCGCCGAGTTGCCCAGTTGCGACCGCGTCGAAGGGGCGCCACGGGTTCAGCACGACGATGTCGCCGTCCCAGCCGCCCGCGCGGACGGCGTCGACCTCCTGGGCGATGCCGACGGCGATCGTCGTCAGCCCTAGACGCCGGGCCTGGTCGGCCAGCAGTTCGAGGCCGAAGCCGTACCCGTTGCCCTTGGCGACCGGCACGAGGCCCGGCACCTGGTCGAGCAGGTCGCGCTGGTGCTTCTCCCAGCGCGCGTCGTCGATGGTGAGCGTCAGCGGCATGGTCAGCGCTTCTTCAGGTAGAGGTCGAAGGCGAAGTACAGCGGCTTGTTGATCGCGTAGTCCCATTCGCCGAGGTAGGCGACGGCCTCACCGCCGGTGCCGACCTTGAACTGGATCAGGCCGATCTCCGGGTCGTCGGCCCCGACGCCCTCGGTGATGCCGCGCAGGTCGTAGACGGCGCAGCCCGCGTCGTTGGCGTCGCGGATCATCTGCCACTGGATGGCGTTGGAGCCGCGCACCTCGCGCTTGGCGTTGGTCGAGGCGCCGTAGGAGTACCAGGCGTGCTCGCCGACCTGCACCATCGTCGTCGCGGCGACCAGGTCGCCGTCGTGCTCGGAGAGGTACAGCTTCATCCGCTGGGGGTTCTCGGCGTTCAGCGCGTCCCACATCGTCTCGAAGTAGCCGAGCGAGCGACCCGTGAATCCGTCGCGCTCGGCGGTCTCGAGGTAGATGCGGTGGAAGTCGGCCAGTTCGTCGCGCGACCCGGTGCGGACGGTGACGCCCTCCTTGGTCGCCTTCTTGATGTTGCGGCGCCACAACTGGTTCATGCCCTTGAGGAGTTCGTCCTCGGTCTTCTGGGTGCCGTCGGCGTGCCGCAGGGGGAGTTGGAAGTTGAACATCGGCTGACCCGCCGCGAAGCCGTGACCCGTCTCGTCGGTCACCCAGCCCTCGTGCAGCAGTTCGTTGCGCAGTCGGGTCGCGACGTTGGCTGTCTCGTCGGGCGTGACCTCCGACAGGCGCGTCACGTTCTCGTCGGCGATGGCGGCCTTGATGGTGACGGGGGACCAACGCCGGTGGACGATGGTCGGGCCGATCCGCACGGCGAACGCCTTGCGGGACTTGGCGTGGGCGATCAGGGCGGACAGGTGCTCGTCGATGTCGGTGCGCGCCCAGTCGAGGACGGGGCCCTCCGGCAGGTAGGCAAGGTAGCGCTTCAGCTTGGGCAACTGGCGGTACAGGACGAGCCCGACCCCCGTCAGGACGTCGCCGTCGAAGAAGCCGATCGACTCGGCGCGCCACTCCGCCTTGACCTTCGACCAGGCGGGGGTCTGCAGGAACGACGCCGATCCGCGCTCCTCGATGAAGGCGAGGTGCTGCTCGGCTGAGATGGGTCGACAGGTGATGCTCACCCCCACAGGCTACCGGGCGGACCCGATCCGGGGTCATTCCGCAGGGCGGGTCGACGGCGGTGGCGCGCGGGGGAGTCGGGCCCGATGAGCAGGCCCGTGCCGTCGCCGCGTCCTGATGACGGGGACGGGCGGGAGCGTGGCCGGGGACGCGGTTGAGCAGTTTCGGGTGTTCGTTGCTGGTGTTATCGCTAGCACGTGGCGCGCAGGCCTACGAGTTGCGGATGCTGCTCAACGCCAGAGCCCAGCCACCGCCGAGTCGGCCGGAGGGGGCGGCGATGCGAGAATGGCCGCATGCAGAACTCGACCGACACCAGGGCGCGGGCCGCGGAGATCGCGGGCAAGGTCCTCGACAACTGGGTCTTCCGGGCCGTCGCGATGGCGGCCGTCGGCGTCGGCGCGTTCCTGCTGCTCTACGGCGTGCCGGGGCTCGAGGAGTTCTGGATGGCCAAGCGCGGCGCCAACGTGTACCGCACCGATCTCGACGTGTACCGACTCGGCGGCCAGGTGCTGCTCCAGGGCGGCGACCTCTACGGCAGGCTCCCCGACATCGAACTCGGCGCGAACCTGCCCTTCACGTACCCGCCCATCGCGGCGATCCTGTTCGCCCCGCTCGCAATGATGCCGCTCAAGGTCGCCTCCGCGCTGTTCACCGTCGTGTCGATCCTCGCGTTCGGCGTTGCGACCTGGCTTGTCGGGCGCGAGGTCAGCGGCCTCAGCGGAGCCAGGGCCGCCTGGTTCGGCGTCGCCCTCACCGGCGCCTTCATGTGGATCGGGCCGATGCGCGAGACCATCTGGTTCGGCCAGATCAACAACGTCCTGATGTGCCTCGTGGTCATCGACCTGCTCGCGCTCCGTGGCCGAAAGGCGCAGGGCTGCCTGATCGGCCTCGCGATGGCCATCAAGCTCACCCCCGCCGTCTTCCTCGCCTACTTCCTGATGCGCAAGGACTGGCGCGCGCTGGTCGTCGGGATCGTCTCCGCGCTCCTCTACACCGCCATCGGCTTCGCCGTCACCTGGCGCGACTCCGTCAACTACTGGACCGACGCGCTGCTCTCTGCTGATCGGGTCGGCAACCTGGCCTACCTCGCGAACCAGTCGATCAACGGCCTGATCCGACGGCTGATCCTCGACGACCGGGCGGCCAGCCTGGTCTGGTTCGCATCGTGCGCCGTCATCGGGCTCGGCCTGCTGTGGTTGCTCTGGCGCCTCTTCAAGGTCGGCCTCGACGCGGCCGCCATGGTCACGATGGCCCTGTACGCGCTGCTCGCCTCGCCCGTGAGTTGGTCGCACCACTGGGTGTGGTGCGTGCCCGCGATCCTGGTGCTCGCCTTCCTCGGGCGGACCCGCGGCCCCGTGGTCGGCTGGATCGGCGCGGCGGTCGCCGCCCTCGGCCTGTGGGTCTTCTACTCGCGCATCATCTGGGAGCAGCCCATCGTCGACTCCGGCGTCGTCGAGTGGAACGGGGCCCAGCAGATCCTCGGCAACGCGCAGACGCTGTGGGCCTTCCTCGCGCTTGCGGCCCTCGTCGTCGCCGCGGTGTTGCCGTCCCGTGAGCCCTCGGCGCGGGGCGTCGCCGGGTAAGGTCGTCCCATGACCAATATGAACGAGAAGCCCGAGGTTGATTTCCCCGAGGGCGAGGCGCCCGCCGAGCTCGTCATCGACGACATCGTCGTCGGCGACGGCCAGGAGGCCAAGGCCGGGGATGTCGCCCACGTGCACTACGTCGGTGTTGCCTTCAGTTCCGGCGAGGAGTTCGACTCCTCCTGGAACCGTGGCGCCGCGCTGTCCTTCCCGCTCGGTGGCGGCCGCGTCATCCAGGGCTGGGACCAGGGCATCCAGGGCATGAAGGTCGGCGGACGCCGCAAGCTGACGATCCCTCCGCACCTCGCTTATGGCGACCGCGGCGCTCCTGGCGCGATCGCGGGCGGCGAGACGCTGATCTTCGTCTGCGACCTGGTCGGGCTCAACTGACCCACCGACAACCACTCCGAGGGGCCGCGCCATTAAGGCGCGGCCCCTCGTCCGTTCTGCCGGCGCCCGACACTCGCCAACCTGTGATTAACCTGAGAGATGTCCTCAGAATGTGAGCGCGGATCGCGCTCAAGGTGCGTCGTTCAGGCGTGGTTTCCTGTGAGTTGGCCCTCCCTGGAGTTTGAAAAGTGTCTGAGAAAGTCTCAGACTGGCGGGGCATCCAACACCAAGGAGACACAGTGAACACCAACTCCATCCAGCCGCGAAGGGCGCTCGACTACACACCGCCGAGCGAGCCCGGGACCTGGTGGCGCAAGGCAACTGTGAGCCTGGCCGCGGCGACGATCGGCTTGGCAGGGCTCGGGGTAAGCACCGCGTCCGCCGACGACAGCGCCCCCGTGACTGCATCACATTCGACCTCCGCCGACCGCGGCTCCGACTCCGGCGAGGGCTCCCAGAAGTCCTCGAGCGACAAGGGTTCGGGCGACACCGGCTCCGCCGACAACGGCAAGGGCGACTCGACCTCTGGGTCCGACAACTCCGGGGAACCGACTCCGGCGGCGGGTCCGGCCAAGAGTCGAACGGCGGCGACGCGAGCGACGGCACCTCCGCAGGCTCCGATTCGACGGGCTCCGATTCGACGGGCTCCGATTCGACCGGCTCGGACGAGCAGGCAGGCGACGGCGGTTCGGGCGACTCCGACTCGAACCCCTCGAACACCCCGTCCGAGGACCCGACTCCCGCTCCGTCCGCGGCTCCGACGCCCGCCCCCTCGCAGACCCCGACGGCCAAGCCGACCGAGCAGGCCAAGCCCGAGGCGGTCAAGCCGTCCAAGACTTCGACCAGCTCGAAGTCCTCGAAGGACGACGACGAGTCGACCTCCCGCAAGAGCACGACCAGGCATCACTCCTCGTCGCGGCACGACTCCTCGTCCTCGAGCGAGCGGAGCGGTAGCGGAGATCGCGACTACTCGACCTCCTCGACGTCGGCCTCCTCGTCGTCCTCGTCGACGGCGACCGTCGCGGCAACCACGAGCAACCTCGCCGTCGACGGCGCGTCCCTGCCGCTGGCCAAGGGCACCTACCGCCTGAGCGCCCAGTTCGGTGCGACCGGATCCTGGTCGCGCTACCACACGGGCATGGACTTCTCTGCCCCGACGGGCACCCCCGTCTTCGCGGTCGTTGACGGCACGGTCGTCGAGTCGAGCGCCGGGGGCTGGGCGGGCACGCACGTCATCATCGAGGCGGCCGACGGCTCCCACACGCTCTACGCGCACCTGAGCGCCAAGACGGTGACCCCCGGCACCAAGGTGACCGCAGGCCAGCAGATCGGGAAGGTCGGCGAGACCGGCCGCGCCTTCGGCGCCCACCTGCACTTCGAGTACTACACGCCCGGCACCCGCCCCGGCGACGTGTACTCGGCCTCCAACCCGGCCGCCTTCCTCAAGGAACTCGGCCTCACCCTCTGAGCGACCAACGCTCGTTCCCGGTACCGACGCCCCGCGGCTTCCCCCCCTGGCCGCGGGGCGTCGCCGCGCCGTGTGGGGGTGCGGATGTCACGGGGTTTCGACCGATGAAGTCCGCGCTGCGCGTCCTTCATGGCTCAACCAGCGATCCGCCGGTTGAGCCGGGCAAAGCCGCGAAGCGGCGCAGCGCGCGTCGAAACCAGCCGCGCTCGACGGCATGGTCCGCACCGGTGCTCGCGCCGAGCCCGGGCCGTGAGGAAGGTCCCTGCGGGGCGTCGCGGGGTTTCGACCGATGAAGTCCGCTGCGCGCCCTTCATGGCTCAACCAGCGATCCGCCGGTTGAGCCGGGCAAAGCCGCGAAGCGGCGCAGCGCGCGTCGAAACCAACCCGCGAATGGCCGCATGGCCTGCACCGTGGCGCTCCCGAGCGTGTGGAGGAGTCGCGGCGGATGTCGCGGGGTTTCGACCGATGAAGTCCGCTGCGCGTCCTTCATGGCTCAACCAGCGAAGACCGATGACGTCCGCTGCGCGCACTCATGGCTCAACCAGCTCAAACCCGACAAACGTCGAAGGGCGCCCCGTAGGAAATCTCCCACGGGACGCCCTTCGAGGCTTGTTTGCTACGAGGCCTCGACGACCTCGATCTTGATGTCCTCCAACTCCTCGTTGATCCGCATCGAGTAGAAGGAGCGGTACACGAACACCATGGAGGCGAGCAGGAACACGGCGGCGAGTGCGCCGGTGAGCCCAACGCCTACCTCGTCGCGCAGCAGCACCGACAGTTCGACGGCCAGCAGGCCGAACAGCGTCGTGAACTTGATGACTGGGTTCAACGCCACCGATGAGGTGTCCTTGTACGGGTCGCCGACGGTGTCGCCGACGATCGTCGCCTCGTGCAGCGCCGTGCCCTTGGCGGCCAGGTCGACCTCCACCAGCTTCTTCGCGTTATCCCAGGCGCCGCCCGCGTTGGCCATGAAGATGGCCTGGTACAGGCCGAACAGGGCCATCGCGATCAGGTAGCCGATGAAGAAGAACGGCTCGACGAAGGCGAACGCCAGCGTCGCGAAGAACACGCCGAGGAAGATGTTGAACATGCCCTTCTGCGCGTACTTGGTGCAGATCGCCACCACCTTCGAGGAGTCCTCGTCGCTGGCCCGCTTCGCGTCGCTGTCCAGGTCGATGTTCGCGCCGATGAACTCGACCGCGCGGTAGGCGCCGGTCGTGACGGCCTGGATGGAGGCGCCGGTGAACCAGTAGATCACCGCGCCGCCCACAAGCAGGCCGAGCAGGAACGGGGCGTGCAGCAGCGACAGGTTCTCCACGTCGTGCTGCAGGCCCTCGGTGAGGCCCATCATGATCGAGAAGATCATCGTGGTCGCGCCGACGACGGCAGTGCCGATCAGCACCGGCTTCGCGGTGGCCTTGAAGGTGTTGCCCGCGCCGTCGTTGGCCTCGAGGAGGTACTTGGCCCTCTCGAAGTCCGGGCGACGCCCGAACTCCTTCTCCAGTTCGTCCTCGACGCCCTCCTCCTCGATGGTGGAAAGCTCGAACACCGACTGGGCGTTGTCTGTGACGGGGCCGTAACTGTCGACGGCGATCGTGACGGGCCCCATGCCGAGGAAGCCGAACGCGACAAGGCCGAACGCGAACACTGCGGGGGCGAGCATGAACTCCCCGAGGCCAAGCGTCGACATCCAGTAGGCGACGGCCATCAGGCCGGTGATCGCCATCCCGAGCCAGTAGGCGGAGAAGTTGCCTGCGACCAGGCCCGAGAGGATGTCGAGCGAGGGGCCACCCTTGTTGGACGACACCACGACCTCGCGCGTGTGGCGCGACTTGGTGCTGGTGAAGACCTTGACCAGTTCCGGAATCAGCGCGCCCGCGAGCGTGCCGCAACTGATGATCATCGACAGCTTCCACCAGAGGCCGTCCGGCATGTCGGAGATGAGCAGCGCCGAGGTGCCGAACGTCAGGGCGATGCAGACGACGGAGGTGATCCACACGAGCGAGGTGAGGGGCTTCTCGAAGTCCATCTCGTCGGCGTTCGCGTAGCGGGAGCGGCTGATGGCCGCGTTCAGGAAGTACGAGATGCCGGATGCGATCACCATGACGGCGCGGATCACGAACAGCCACACGAGCAGTTGGATCTGCATCGTCTGCTCAGGGACGCCGAGCAGGATGAAGGTGATCAGCGCGACGCCCGTCACGCCGTAGGTCTCGAAACCGTCGGCCGAGGGGCCGACCGAGTCGCCTGCGTTGTCGCCGGTGCAGTCGGCGATCACTCCGGGGTTGCGCGCGTCGTCCTCCTTGATGTGGAGGACGATCTTCATCAGGTCGGCGCCGATGTCGGCGATCTTGGTGAAGATGCCACCTGCGATGCGGAGGGCGGAGGCGCCGAGCGACTCGCCGATGGCGAACCCGATGAAGCAGGCTCCCGCGATCTCACCCGGCAGGAACACCATGATGATCAGCATCATGGCCAACTCGACGGAGATCAGGACCATGCCGATGCTCATGCCGGAGCGAAGCGGGATGTCGTGGAGCGGGTGCGGCTTGCCGCCGATCGCGGCGTGCGCGGTGCGGGAGTTCGCCAGCGTGTTGACGCGGATGCCGTACCAGGCGACGGCGTAGGAGCCGCCCATGCCGATCAGCGAGAAGCCGATCACGATGGCGGTCTTGCCGATGCCGAAGCCGAGCGACAGGTAGTAGAGGACGATGATGGCGGCGATGAAGGCCCACAGCAGGAGCAGGAAGCGGCCCTGCTGCAGCAGGTAGGTCTTGCAGGTGGTGTAGATGAGTTCCGAGATCTCCCGCATCGCCTTGTGCGCGGGCATCTTCTTCAGTTGGGTGTAGGTGAGCACCCCGAAGCCGAGGCCGAGGGCGCACACGATCAGCCCGAGGCTGAGCAACACGTCACCCGGCATGCCGAGGAACTTCACGCTGCCGAGATCGGGCAACTGCAGGTTCGCCTCGCCGCCGACGTGGGGTTCCCCGCCGCCGCCTCCGGCGCATCCTGCCAGGAGCAGTACAAGGGGCGCCGCCAAGGCGGCCCCTGCTCTGCTGGGTGTCAGCCTGCTGCGAATTGGTCCAGCTATCTCCACGTCGATCACATCTCCTGTGAACAGGTAAAGCGAGACGGCAACGCTGCCGTCAGGGACGGCTTCACCGCCGTCGCTCGACATCCTACGACGTGTAGTAGATGAGGAAACGCGACCCCCGAATTGGCGCAAAAGGCCTTGCGAGCGCGGTGTGCGCGAATCGTTATGTCCTTGTGACCCAAGCGGCTTGACCGCGAGGGTATCCGTGAAAGTATTGTTGCGAAACAAAGCGTGCCTGCCATGGAGGCGGGGCGCTAAGTGGTGGCGAGGGTGCCACCAGAAGGGACGACCTCAATGAACATCTCACGTCGCAATCTCTTGTCGGTCTCGGCGGCCGCGGTGGCGGTTGGCGCACTGTCGGCCTGCAGCAGCGAGCGTGGCGGGGGCACGTCGCCAGCACCCACCGGCACCACCGGTGGCGGTGGCGCCGCTGGCGCGCTGATCGGCATCGCAATGCCCACCAAGAGCCTCGAGCGCTGGAACCGTGACGGCGCCCACCTCGTCGAACTGCTCGAGAAGGCCGGCTACAAGACCAGCCTGCAGTACGCGGACAACAAGCAGGACCAGCAGAACAACCAGGTCCAGAACATGATCAATGACGGCGCCAAGGTGCTCGTCATCGCCTCCATCGACGGCACCGCGCTCGGTCCGGTCCTGACCGCTGCCGCGAGCGCGGGCGTCAAGGTCATCGCATACGACCGCCTGATCAACGGTTCGAAGGACGTCGACTACTACGCGACCTTCGACAACTACAAGGTCGGCCAGTTGCAGGGCCAGTTCATCCTCGACAACGCAGACAAGTACAAGGGCGCCGACGGCACCATCAACCTGGAGCCCTTCGCAGGGTCGCCCGACGACAACAACGCGAAGTTCTTCTTCTCGGGCGCCTGGGACCTCGTCGGCCCCGAGGTCGCGTCGGGCAAGTTCGCCGTCCCCTCCGGCAAGGCGCCGAAGACCAACGAGGAATGGACCACCATCGGCATCCAGGCCTGGAAGTCGGAGACGGCCCAGTCCGAGATGGAGAACCGGCTCAACTCGTTCTACGCCGGCAAGAAGGTCAACATCGTCCTGTCGCCGAACGACTCCCTCGCGCTCGGCATCGAGCAGGCGCTCGACGGCGCAGGCTACAAGGTCGGCACCGACTGGCCGCTCGTCACGGGCCAGGATGCCGACCTCGCCAACGTCAAGGCCATCCTCGACGGCAAGCAGTCGATGACCGTCTGGAAGGACACCCGCAAGCTGGGTGAGCAGGTCGCCACCATGGTCGATCAGCTCATCAAGGGCGAGACCGTCTCCGTCAACGACGAGAAGACCTACGACAATGGCGTGAAGGTCGTGCCGACCTACCTCGTCGAGCCTGAGGTCGTCACGAAGGACAACGTCCAGAGCGCCCTCGTCGACTCCGGCTTCTACAAGGCCTCCGATCTGGGTCTGTGAGGTTGAGCGAGCCCGGAGAGTAAGGACACGAGCATGACTGAGCCAATCCTGCGAATGCAGGACATCGGGAAGACTTTCGGGCCCGTCCGAGCATTGGGCGGCGTCACGATGGACGTGCTGCCCGGTGAGATCCACGCCATCTGTGGTGAGAACGGCGCCGGCAAGTCGACGCTCATGAACGTGCTCTCCGGGCTCTACCCCTACGGGACCTACGAGGGGGAGATCGTCTACGAGGGCCGCGAGATGCGGTTCAAGTCGCTGCGCGACTCCGAGGCAGAGGGAATCGTCATCATCCACCAGGAACTGGGGCTCTCCCCGTACCTGTCGATCGGCGAGAACATCTTCCTCGGCAACGAGCGTTCCAAGATGGGCGTCATCGACTGGGCCGCCACCAACGGGGAGGCGAAGGAGCTTCTGCAGCGGGTCGGCCTGCGTGAGCGGCCGGAGACCCGCGTGATGGACATCGGCGTCGGCAAGCAGCAGTTGGTCGAGATCGCAAAGGCGCTCTCGAAGAACGTCAAGTTGCTGATCCTCGACGAGCCGACCGCCGCGCTCAACGACGAGGACTCCGCCCACCTGCTGAGCCTGATGCGGACGCTGAAGTCCGAAGGGGTGACGCAGATCATCATCTCTCACAAGCTCAACGAACTGATGGCGATCGCCGACTCGATCACCGTCATCCGTGACGGGTCGGTCGTCGAGTCGATGGACAACGTCACGACCGGAGAGAACCCCGCAAGCGAGTCCCGCATCATCCGATCGATGGTCGGCCGACCGCTCGACAACCGGTTCCCGGACCGCGACCCGCACATCGGCGAAGAACTGCTCCGCGTCGAGGAGTGGACGGTCCACCACCCTGAGGACACCGAGCGGATGGTCGTCGACGACGCGTCCCTCAACGTTCGCTCCGGCGAGGTCGTCGGGATCGCGGGGCTGATGGGCGCCGGCCGCACAGAGCTCGCCATGAGCATGTTCGGGCACCAGTACGGCTCCAAAATCTCGGGCCGGGTGTACCTGCGCGGCGAGCTGATCGACACCACGACGGTGCCGAAGGCCGTCGCCAACGGGCTTGCCTACGTCAGCGAGGATCGCAAGAAGTACGGCCTCAACCTGATCGCCGAGATCCGCCACAACGTCAGCGGCGCCGCCTTGAAGAAGGTCAGCCGGGCGGGCGTCATCGACAAGCCAAAGGAGGACGGCGTCGCCCGGGACTACCGCGACAAGATGCGGATCCGGTCATCGTCGATCCAGCAGCGCGTCGGGAACCTGTCGGGAGGTAACCAGCAGAAGGTGGTGCTCAGCAAGTGGATGTTCACCGATCCCGACGTGCTGATCCTCGACGAGCCGACCAGAGGCATCGACGTCGGCGCCAAGTACGAGATTTACCAGATCATCAACGAGTTGGCCGCCAGCGGCCGGGGGGTCATCGTGATCTCCTCCGAGCTGCCCGAGCTGCTCGGCATCTGTGACCGCATCTACGCCCTGAGCGAGGGACGCATCACGGGCCAACTCTCACGAGAAGAAGCGACGCAGGAGTCGCTCATGGAACTAATGACTTTGGAGGCGGCTCGCGCATGAGTACCGAAACTGCAACGGCGAAGCCGAAGGCCTGGGGAGGCTTCGGCACCACGATGCGCGAGTACGGCATCATGGCCGCCCTCGTGCTCATCGTCATCCTGTTCCAGGTGCTGACCGGTGGGAGGCTGCTCCAACCCAACAACGTGACCAGCCTGGTGCAGCAGAACGCCTACGTGCTCATCCTGGCGGTCGGCATGCTGATGGTCATCGTCGCCGGCCACATCGACCTGTCGGTCGGCTCGGTCGTCGCCGCGGTCGGCGGTGTGATCGGCGTGCTGATGGCCGACTACCACGTCAACCCGTGGGTGGCCGTCGCCATCGCGCTGGTCGTCGGAGCGGTGATCGGAGCGTGGCAGGGCTTCTGGGTCGCCTTTGTCGGCGTGCCCGCCTTCATCGTGACCCTCGGCGGCATGCTGATCTTCCGCGGTGTCGCGCAGGTCCTCGTCGGCCGCACTCGTGCAGGTTTCGAGGACTCCTTCGTCAGCATCTCCAACGGCGGCGTAGCAGGCTGGGTCGGCTTCATGGGTGACCTGGACGCCTTCACGGTCATTGTCGGCATTGTCGGCATCGTCGGGCTGATCTTCTCGACGTTGCGCCGCCGGATGGTCGCCAGGTCGCGCCGCCTCGAGGTCGAGCCGATGGGGCTGATGCTCGTCAAGCTGATCGGCCTCAGCGTCCTGATCGCCCTTGCCACCTACTGGGTCGCAAGCAGCAATCTCGGGCTTCCCTACGTGCTCGTGATCGTCGGCCTCGTCATCCTGCTGTACTCGTGGCTGATGGGAAACACCGTCTTCGGGCGCCACGTCTATGCGATCGGCGGCAACCTCGCGGCCGCGAAGCTGTCGGGCATCAACACCCGCAAGGTGAACTTCTGGCTGTTCGTGAACATGGGCGTGCTGTGTGGCCTCGCAGCGGTCGTCGTGACGTCGCGTGCCGGTGCCGCGGTGGCCGCCGCCGGCCAGAACTACGAACTCGACGCCATCGCGGCCTGCTTCATCGGCGGCGCAGCCGTCTCCGGCGGTATCGGCCGCGTGTCGGGCGCCATCATCGGCGCGCTCATCATGGGCGTGCTGAACATGGGCCTGTCGATCATGAGCGTCGATCCGTCCTGGCAGTTCGTCGTCAAGGGCCTGGTCCTCATCGTGGCTGTCGCGTTCGACATGATCAACAAGGGAAGATCGGCGAAGGCCTAACATCTCCCTTATGGGGTCTCCGATGGCCGAAGGCCACCCGCCCGAGCCCGTCGTGTTCGATCTCGACGACAACGAGACGCCGCCCCGCAGAGGTGGGGGCGGCGTCAGTCGCGGTGGGTGCTCGTCGGCGTCGCGCTGGTCGCGGTCGGCCTGACCGCGGTACTACTACGACCGGCGCCCCGCCAACCGGTGGACCTCTCGGGTCTCCGAACGGCGCCCCAGGGGGCGTGGACCCACAGGATCGACCTCGACCAGGGCGTGCTTGCCTTCGAGTGCGGGGATGGGGGCATCGGGCTCTCCCGACAGAGCGAGGTCGGCCCCACACTCGAATGCCGCAGCGCCTCCGATGGTTCGGTGACCTGGGAGAAGAGCTACCCCGAGTCGACGGGAGCCTGGGTGGTAGACCTTCCCGGCAGCCCCTACCTCGTGGTGCAACCGCCATACGTCGGCGGGAACACGGACGACACCACCTACACGCTGCTGGAGCGTCGCACGGGCGAGAGCGTCGCCGAACTGGTCCTCCCCGGGGCCGACTGGGACGCCGGCGGATGGAGCGCGCTGGCGGCGGGTGACGAGGGGACGCTGGTAGCGAGCCACCTTGACCCCGAGCAGGGCGCGGTAGAGACCTGGGCCATCGATCCCTCCCACCCGGAGCGGCGCCTCTGGACCACGCACCTGGAGAGCTGGCCGGGCAATGCGCTCCTGGGGCAGTACGGGGCGGTGCTCGAAGAGCACGCGGGATACCTGTGGGATCGCAGCAACCTGGACAGGGGCGGGTACGGTCTCGTGCTCGACCGCAACGACGGTTCGACCCCCAAGTGGGCCCTCGAAGGAGACCAGTTCGCCTACGTGGGTGAGGTCGCGATCGCCGCCCAGTCGACCTCGGGGGTACGGGCCGTCGACCTGGCGACCGGAGCCGAGTTGTGGACGAAGGACGAACTCGGGGTGACGGCGGTAGGGGCGACCAACGCGGCCTACCTGCTCACGCGCCGGACCGAACCAGGAGGCTTCGACCCCGAGACGGGGGAGCACACGCAGCAGCACGGCGTGACGCGACTGACAAAGGTCGATCCCCGCTCTGGGCGACAACGGTGGGTCTCGCCCTTCAACTACGACATCGGCGTGGTGCGGCAACTCGGCGGGCGACTGTTGGTCGCGGAGCCGCTTCTCTCCGGCTCGCCCGAGAGCGCGGTGGGCAGGCTGAGCGTGCTCGACGATCGCACCGGCCGCCGACTCTGGGACGTCACCCGGGAGGGGGCCCTGCTTGCCGGGCTCTACTCCGGCGACGACTCGGTCGTGGCTCACTTCGTGACCTACCCGGATGACGGGCACGGCGACCAGATCCCAAGGACGGCCCTGGTGGCGGTCGACCTGCGAAGCGGCGAGACGCTGTGGGAGGTCGAGGAGATGTGGGCGCAGGTCGTGTCCGGTCACCTGATCACCTATGCCTCTGACGGCACCGTGACGGTGTACCGCTGAGGCGGCGGCGACCGCGTCGGGCAGAACCGCCCGGATGACGCCCGACGACGGCCCGGCCGTCCTAGCATTGCCTCATGGGGTCTACGGCCAAGGGTGGTCGTTGGTCGTCGCCGTCCGACGTCGACCTGGTGAACCTTGACCTCGAACCGTCCCGCGCTCCGCACCGTCGGTGGGGACGCCGCGAGTCGCGCGTGACCGCTGTCGTCGCTGGGGCGCTCACCGTCGTCATCGTCGGCGCGCTCCTTCGGCCGGAGGCGCCGCTGCCTGTCGAGGTCGTCGGGCTCACCGAACGACCCCAGGTCGCCTGGGTGGTCGATGCCGACAGCGGCCAGGACGTGTGGCGGCTCGGGGACTGTGCGGGCGACGGGATCGCACTGATGAGCACCGCCGACCGTGGATCGTCCACCGTGAGTTGCCGCGGGAGCGTCGACGGCGTGGAACTGTGGCGCAGAAGCTACCCGACGCAGCAGTCGGGGCTGCTGACCTCCGCGCACGGCCCGTTCGTCGTTGTGCTGGACCAGCAACGTGGGGAGGCGAGCGTGCTCGCCCGCGACGACGGACGCGACGTTGCGACCCTGCGGCTGCCCGCGATCAACCTGGACGCGGGGGAGTTGAGCGCCGTCGCGTTCACCGACCGTGGAACGCTGCTGATCAACTCCTCGACCCCCGGGGACTGGGAGGGCATCACCGTCAATGCGCTCGATGTCACGGGCGGCGGGCGAGGACTGTGGACCGCTCGGGTCGACCGTGGTCGCGCAGGCAGGGGCCTCAGCTTCGGGGGAGAGCCGCTCGTCGAATACGGCGGGTTCCTGTGGGACCGCAGCGACGTCTCGGACGCGGGCTTCGGGCTCGCGCTCAACTCCGTCGACGGGTCGGTGCCCGACTGGAGCCGTCGCAGCGAACTGATGACGTTCTCGGGCGACGTGGTGCTCGGCACGGTCGCTGCGGGCGGCGCGGTCGCCTACGACCTTGCCTCCGGCGAGGCGTTGTGGGGGAAGCAGCGGCGCGGTCTGACTGCGACGGCAGGGCTCGGGGCCTTCTTCCTCATCCAGCCGACCGCCGTCCCCGCATCGCTCGACCCCGTCACCGGTGCTCGCACGCAGCAGCACGACGCGGCGAAGGTGACGAGGGTGGACCCGCGCTCCGGCCGGGAGCGGTGGACGACACGACTCGACCACGCGGCCCGCGTCACCGCGGTCGTGGACGACGCGCTCCTGGTGGCGGAGAACAACTCGTTCAACCCATGGAACGGAGGGGAGGCCGTCCTGTCGGCGCTCGACGCCCGCACCGGAGAGGTGCGCTGGACGCGGCGCTTCCCGCAGAGTCACCTCGGGTTCATGAAGGGCGGCGACGGCGTGGTCGTCGTCGAGTTGGCGGGGCCGACCGTGCTCGAGAAGCGCGACCTCGACGAGTCGAGCACGCTCATTTGGTTGACAGGACACGAGAGCACGGTCGTCGGTTTCGACCTGGCCTCCGGCGAGGACCGGTGGCGCCTCGACCTCGAGCGCGGCTCGGCCCAGGTGATCGGCCGTCACCTCGTCACCCAGGACGAGTCGGGCACCATCACCGTCTACCGCTGACCGCTGCTTGCCGCTGACCGCTGCTTGCCGCTGACCGCTGCCTGCCGTTGACCGATGCGCTGGTTGGGTCTGGCGTTGAGCAGTAATCGGTGGTCGTTTCGCCGTGCGCCACGAGGACGCGGCGTGTCGCGCAACGAGGCACGGATGCTGCTCAAGTCCTGCCGCGGCCATCCCGCCCCGTCCTTGGCTGGACCGGCGATAGACACCGGGGTTCGTCACATGCGGGGACGGGCCCGGTCTAGCATGCGGGCATGAAGGTCGACGCGGATCCGGGCAGCGCCGACGCGCGCGCCGAGTTCCTGGACCTCGATGAGGCGCCCACCCGTGGGCCCCTGGTGACGTGGACGCCGCGGCGAACGCTCGCCACCGTCGCGATCGGGGTCGCCGCCGCCCTCGTCGCCACCCTCGCAGTCGCGCTGTGGCCGCGCCCCGACCCGCCACTCGACCTCGTCGGCATGGTTGGAGGCCCGGTCGTTGCCTGGGAAAGGCCCCTGACCAACCCTCGGCAGGTGCCGCTGCTGTTTCCCTGCGGAGCGGAGCGGGTCGCCCTGGTGGAGATGACTGCACCCGACCTCACCGTCACGTGCCTGGAGGCGGCCGACGGTCGTGAGGCCTGGACGGCGAAGGTCCCCGACCAGCGGAGCCTCGAGGTTCGCGACCTGGTCGGCACGCCCTACCTTGCCGTCGGTGCGGCCCCCGAGGTGACGCTCCTGAACAGGAAGACCGGGAGCATCGCCGGCCGCGTGCCCCTCCCGACGCAGACAAGCGACTTCCCGGCGACGCTCTCCGGCACGACGTCAGGGCGGCTGTTGATCGCCTCGACCTGGACGGCCGGGCTGAATTCGGGGCTGAGGGTCACGGCGCTCAAGGGCCTCGACGCGTCCGAACCGCGCTGGCGCGTCGATCTCCCGACACACGACGCAGGCGCGGGGTTCCAGGGCGGCTACCGCCCCGTCGAGGAGCGGCGCGGCTACCTGTGGGATCCCGAGCACGATGCGTCGGGCTTCGCGCTGGCGCTGGACGCCAGGACGGGCGAGCAGCCGCCTTGGAGCGCGGCAGCCTCGCGGTTGGGAGTCGTCGACGACGTGGTGGCGGCCCAGGAACCCGGCGGAGTCAGCGGCTACGAGATCTCGTCGGGTCGGCTGTTGTGGCAGGTGAAGGGCGACCACTCGCTCGCGGTGGCGGGCGAAAGGACGGTGATCCTCATCGACGCACCCGAGCCCGACGCCACCCTCGAGCCCGGCTCTGGCGGGCTCACCAGCACGGTGTCCGCGATCGACCCGTGGACCGGGCGGGAGCGCTGGCGCGCCCAGGTGCCGCTCATGGCCTCCGTCGCCCGGGTGACCGGCGACGGCGTCCTGGTGTCCAACCTGCGCACCATCAACGGCAACGCGGCGCTCACGATGCTGGCCCTCGACGACGGCGCCGTGCGCTGGTCCCACGAGATCGACGGCTACACGGGGTTGTTCACCGCGCTGGGGGAAGGGTACGTGATGGTCGACGGGTGGACCATGACGAGCGACCCCGACAGCTCCGCGGTCGCGTCCCTGAACGACGAGGCGCTCTTCGCGATCGACCTGGCGACGGGTGAGGAGCGGTGGCGCCTCGACGCGAGCACCCCGCAAGTGGTGGGTCGCCGCGTCGTCGACATCGTCGACGGCAAGGTCGTCGCCTACCGCTGACCCGTGGTGCAGGTGCCGAGCGTCGACGCCTCGCGCCTAGGTGGCCTGGGCCGGTCGCCGTTCCCTGAGCTTGTCGAAGGGTCCGCAACCACTGCTGGTCGTTCGGACGTCTCGACAAGCTCGACGAACGGATCCCCCTCCCCTGAGCTTGTCGAAGGGTCCGCAACCACTGCTGGTCGTTCGGACGTCTGGACAAGCTCGACGAACGGATCCCCCTCCCTCCGGCAGTGGTCGCTCGGACGTCTCGACAAGCTCGACGAACGGATCCCCCTCCCTCCGGCAGTGGTCGCTCGGACGTCTCGACAAGCTCGACGAACGGTCGCCGTTCCCTGAGCTTGTCGAAGGGTCCGCAACCCGCGCTGGTCGTTCGGACGTCTCGACAGGCTCGACGAACGGACTCCGCGCCGCGAACCCGTCCCCGGGTTCCCCACAGTCCGCGGCTCTGCGCGTCGAGAGCACCCAGAGACGTCCCTGCCGACTACCACCGGCGCGTGGCCTCCGATCAGTGCTCGGCGTTTCTGCGGACGGATCGCGCGGGAGGACTCCAAACGCAGGGTTCCCGTGGTTACCGTTGCCGTGGAGGAGGCATGACCGACGACGTGATCGAGCTCGCCGAATTGACTCGGCCGGCTCCCGAAGCCCGGTGGACGGGCCGCCACACCGGGCTGGTCTTCGCGGCGCTGGTCATCATCGCGGGCATCATCGCCGCCCTCACCTTCCTGACCGCCCCACTCCCGCCCGGCGACCGACTCACGCTGCAGGCGGCACCGCTGCCCGCCTGGACGACGAAGCTCGCCGACGACGAGTCGGCGATCGGCATCGGGGGCGACCTGATCGTCATCCACCAACGACGACTCGGCGACCAGGGCGCGGCCGTCCGCGGCATCGACCCCACGAGCGGGCGCGAGTTGTGGCGCCACAACGTCCGCGGTCAGGCCGGGCCACTGCTGGTGCGGAACCTGCCAGGCACCGGCTGGCTCGCGCTCCAGGCAGGTTCCGAGGTGACCCTCCTCGACCGGCTGACCGGCGCCCAGGCGGGGCGCTTCACCCTCCCCGACGGCGACGGCGGCGACGCCTGGTTCGGATCGAGCGACAAGGGGACGCTGCTGATGGCCGTGCCGAGTTACGGGTCAGTGGGGCGGGTCCTGACCGTCTCGCGCCTGTCGGCGCCGGACCCGAGGGCAGTCGTCTGGAGCAGGGAGGTGCCCCTCAACGCCGTCCTGATGCTCGCGCTGCGGCAGATGGACGTGGTGGAGCGCGAGGGGTTGCTGCTCGTGCGCAGTGCAGACGGATGGCGCGGTTCCGGCCGATACTCGCTTGCCCTCCGCGCCTCCGATGGGCGGGCGCCGGACTGGACGCGCGGCGTCGAGCGGTTCGTGATCGCCCGCGGCGTGGCGGTGTTCGGGGTCGATGGCCGGCTCGAGGGGCGCGAACTTCGCACCGGTCGCGAGTTGTGGCGATTGCAGCCGGCCTCGGCCTATCTGTTCGGGACCGACAGCGCGTTGATCATCGAGTCGATGGGCGAGTTGCGTCGGCTCGATCCCTACTCGGGCCGCACGCAGTGGACCACGGCCGTCGGGTCGGTGTTCACGGCCCTTGTCGAGCACGGAGACCAGTTGGTCTTCTACGAGGGCGCCCAGACGATCTTCCCCGACCGGGGCACGACGAAGGCGGACTCGGCCGCGCCGTGGGTCGCCGCCCTCGACCTGTCGACCGGGCGACCGCTGTGGCGTACGACGACGCCGTCACCGGTGCTCGACGTGATGCTCGGCACCGAAACGGTCATCGCGCGGATGTACGACGCACACGACACGTCGCCGACCTTCGAGGTGGCCGCCCTCACCGAGGGCGGCGCGATCTCGTGGGTGTGGCGGGATCAGCGCGACTCGTGGAGCCTCACCCGCCTCGGAAGCCACCTGGCCACGATCGACCCCGACGGGACGCTGACCCTGTGGAACTGAGCCTCAGGCCAGGTCGGCCAGGCGGGTGAGCGCGTCCTCCCAGTGGGACGACAGGGCATCGAGGTCGGCGTCGACCGGGAGACGGTCCTGCGCCAGGTCGAGCCGGGTGTGCCCGTCCTGGTCGCTGAGGCGCAGGTCGACCACGGTGCGTGGCGCTTCCCCGTCCGCGTGCCAGGAGAATCTGATCTGTTCCATGGGATGGAAGCTTCGCGTGACGCCGTACGAGCCGTCAGTGGCTCGCCAGTCGTCGCCCTTGGAGCCCAGTCGTCCGCCGGTGCCAAGCAAAGCCTCATTACCTGGCGGGGTCATGAGGGCCGACCAGACGTCGGCGAGGGGCTTGTGCACGGCGAGCGACACCTCAAGATTCGTGAGGTCTGCTGCGGGGTCTGCGGTTTGCATCGACTGCACCTCCTGCTGCGGCCAGCGTCGTTGCCGACCGTGGTACAACCCTAGCCGTGAGCGCCGACGAGCGCGGCTGAATCGCGCTTGGCCCGCCACACCAGATGAGCGATCAACGCGGCGGTCAGACCCGCCGCTACGGGCACCAGCATCGCGAGCCGTAGCCCGACGGCATCGGAGATGACGCCGATCAGCGGGGAGGTGCCAAGGAAGCCGAGTCGCATCAACCAGCCGAGCAACGCGACGCCGGATCCGTGCGCGAATCCGGGGATCCGGGCGGCGGCAGCGAAGGCCGCGGGAACCAGCGTTGCGCACCCGAAGCCGGTCAGCGCGAACCCGAGGTACGGGGCGAGGACCCCAGGTGCCGTCACCACCATCACGGCGCCGACCGCGACGAGCACACCCCCGAACCGGGCGACGGCTCCTCGACCCCACCGGTCCGTCATCGGGTCGCCGAGGATGCGCCCGACGAACTGGCTGAGCAGGACGACCGTGTAGCCCATCCCCGCCACCCCGATGGTCGCGCCCGCCTCGCTGGTCAGGAACAGGGTGACCCAGTTGTTGGCGATGTCCTCGATGAGCGTGCCGCAGATGGCCAGCAGCGCGATCGGGATCAGCAGTCGCCATGCGGATCGCGTCGGCGAGCCGGCCTCAGTTCCGGCGGCTGCCTCGGCGGGTGGTTGCCCGTCCTGCGGGGTGCCCGCGATGAGGCTGGCGACGATGGCGATGGCCGCCCAGAGTGCCCCGGTGACCGCCAGTTGGGGGCCGAGCGGAAGGCCCCTGGCCGCGCTCCAGGCCGCCACGGTGCCGCCGGTGGCCGCTCCGAGGCTCCACAGCGCGTGCAGCGAGTTGATGATCGAGCGGCCGCGCCATTCCTCGACCGTCACTCCCTGGATGTTCTGGGCCGCGTCGACCACGGCGTCGGTGAACCCGGCGAGCACAAACGGGAGGGCGAAGAGCACCGGGGTCGGCGCGAACCCCGCGAGCGCGATCAGCGCTCCGAGCAGGACCGAGCCGACAGCGGTCACCGTCCGCGCCCCGAAGCGCCTGACGAATGCCCCGCCTGCCGCGGCCGCCAGGATCGACCCGATCGGCATCGCGATCACCATGAGGCCGAACTGGGTGTTGCTGAGCGAGAACGCTGCCTTCACCTCTGGCAGTCGGGGCAGGATGCTCGCCACCAGAGCACCGTTGGTGAAGAACATCAGGGAGACGCCGACCTGGGCGAGTCGCGGAGAGGACATCCCCCGACGGTAAGTGCTTGAATGATCATGTGCAACGATCACTTCGTCATAAAACGATCATCCAGGCCCTGGGTGAGGGAGAGGTCAGGGTCGTTGACCTGATGCGGCTGACGGGCGCATCGAGCATCACCATCCGTCGCGACCTCGCCGAGCTTGCCGCGGTTGGGGCGCTCGAAAGGACCCACGGGGGCGCGCGTCGTCCGCTCAAGAGGGGCGCCCCGATGCCGTTCGCGTCCCGTCGGGAGGCCGACCAGCACGTCAAGGCCGCGCTAGCCAGGAGGGCCGCGGTACTCATCGCGGATGATGAGTCGGTCATCCTCGACAACGGCACGACCTGCTACTCGGTCGCACAGGAACTGGCCGGGCGGCCCCTGACGGTGCTTGCGCTCTCGCTCCATGCGGCAGCAGCGCTCGCGTCGCGGCCAGGGGCGAGCGTCTCGACTCCCGGAGGGCCCGTCGAGACGGACACGTTGGCGCTTGTGGGCTCTGCGGCCATGACGGCCGTGCTCAACTTCCGTGCCGACGTCGCGCTGCTCGGAGCCTGCTCCGCTGCGCCGGAGGACGGTCTGACAAGCACCACGTTCGAGGATGCCGAACTCAAGCGGGCGGTGATCGCCGCGTCCCGACGACGGATCCTGGTCACCTCCGCAGGGAAGCTGAGCCGCACCGCGAGCTTCCGGTTCGGTGACCCGGCAGACCTCACGCACCTGGTCACGACCGCCGACGCACCCGCCGACGCCCTGCATGCCTACCGCTGCGCCGGCGTCGAGATCCTGCTTGCGTAGATCTAGGGCTGCCGCCGGGGGGCCTCGGCTCCGGTGGCCCTGACCGGATCGACCGACCTCAGCGAGGCGGCCAGCGCTATGGCCACGCCGACCAGCGCGCCCGAGAACGTCGCGACGCCGGGCCATCCGTAGTGGGTCCAGATGAAGCCGGCCGCCGACCCGCATGCGCTGGAGCCGAAGTAGTAGAACGCGAGGTAGAGCGATCCCGCCATCCCCGTGCCGCGGCCCTTCCGCGACGCCCGCAGCGTCACCCAGGCGCTGGCCGTCCCGTGGGCCGCGAAGAATCCGGTCGTGATGAGGGCCACCCCGACGATGACCGCCGCCAGGCTGTCGAGGAGCGTGAACCCGATGCCGAGCAGGAAGACCAGCAGCGCGACCGGCACGACCCGGCTCGGCCCGAACCGCGCGGCGAGGCGCCCCGCGTATGGCGAACTGACCGAGCCGAGCAGATAGCTGACGAACACGAGGCTCGCCACCCCGACCGACAGGTTGAACGGCGCGCCCACCAGCCTGAACGCCAGTGCGTTGAACGCGGCCACGAAGGCGCCCATCGCGGTGAACCCGATGCAGTAGAGCCGCAGCAGCCCGTCGTCGAGCAGCATCCGCCGCGCGTTGGCCGCGAGTTCGGTGTGGTTGAGCGGCGTCGGCTGGAACCGTCGCGCCGGCGGCAGCAGCACTCCGAGGGAGACGGCGATCGCCAGCGACATGGCCCCGATCAGCCCGATGGCCCATTGCCAGCCCAGCACGTCGGCGATCACTCCGGTGAGGAGGCGGCCCGTCATCCCGCCGATCGCGGTGCCTCCGATGTAGAGCCCGGTCGCGGCGGAGGCCGACCTCGGTGCGATCTCGTCGCGCAGGTAGGCGGCGGCGACCGCGGGCAGCCCCGCGACGGCGAACCCGACCGCTGCCCGCAGCACCAGAAGCAGCGGCCACGAGGGCATGAACGCGACCGCCGTGCCGAGCAGTGCCGCGACAAGCAGCGTGACGCGCATCAGGTTCATGCGTCCGACGGCGTCCGAGAGTGGCCCGAACACCAGCAGCGCGACGCCCATCGCGACGGTCGTGACCGAGAGCGCGAGCGTTGCCGAGCCTGCACCGACGCCGAACTCGGAGGCCAGCAGCGGCAGCACAGGTTGGGGGCAGTAGACCAGCGCGAACGTCGCGAGGCCCGCGAGGAACAGGCCCAAGGTGATGCGCCGGTACTGCGCCTGGCCCGGGGCCCAACCCTCGAACGGGGCTGGGGCGGTGGTCACAACCCGATTCAACCACCCGCGGATCGATCCGTTCGGTGCCGGCCGGGCATCGTGTGGGGCTGCGTGAGGGGGGACGCGGTGCGGCGTCGGCACGCCCCCGCCGGTGGCGCGCCGGTGAGCGGGCCTAGAGTGTGCCCATGTCAGCCCTCGAAATCCACATCATCGCCGACTCCACCGGCGAGACCGCGGCCAGGATAGCCCGGGCCGCCGTGGCGCAGTTTCCCACGCGAGAGTTCACCATCGTCCGGCACAGGAAGATGAACTCGACGAAGGCGCTGATCCTGGCCCTCGAGGAGGTGCGCGACTCCGGCAACCCGGTCGCCGTCTTCTACACCCTCGTCAACGAGGAACTGTCCGACCTCGTGCGTAACTTCTGTCACGACGCCCGCATCCCCGTCGCCGATCTGATGACCGACGCCATGCACGCCCTTGAGCAGATCTCGGGGATCGAGGCGGATCAGGTCGCGATGCGCGCGCCCGGCGTCGAGGCTGAGTATTTCGTGCGGATGTCGGCGATCGACTTCGCGGTCCGCAACGACGACGGTGCGATGCCCGGCGCGCTGCACGAGGCCGACATCTGCCTTGTCGGCCCCTCCCGATCCGGCAAGACGCCCCTGTCGATCTACCTCGGCTACCTCGGCTACAAGGCCGTCAACGTGCCGCTGGTGCCGGGGATCGCGCCGCCGCCCGAACTGTTCACGATCGACAAGTGGCGCATCATCGGGCTCACGATGGACGCTGAGCGACTGCTGAAGATCCGCGGCGAGCGGGTGCGTGGGATGGGTGGCTTCGGCACCAAGGACGGCTACGCCGACCTCGTCAAGATCTACGACGAACTCGACGAGATCGCCAAGGTCCACCGCAAGTTGGGGGCACCCATCATCGACACGACCGGCGTCGCGCTGGAGGAGGCGGCCTCGCGGATCATCGACATCGTCGACGAGCGCGCCAAGAAGGTCGGCGCGCGGCTACGCCGTCCACCGGGCGTCGTGCGGGCAGGGGACTCCTGGCGCCCCTAGCCGCGCGGGTCTGTGACCCGCGCACCGAAGGCCTCGTCGCGCCGCCTGCCTGGTCGCCCGCCGCAGTCGTGGCGTGGGGCGCACGAACACCGGGTCGCTGCTCTACGCCCACCACCGCCGGCACCCTGCCGTCAGGGGCCGACACGGTTGCGTGAAGCGTTTGCTTCTAACGATCCCCGCCCCTCGCGCCCGCGCCATGGGGGCTAGGCTTTGGAAAAAGGACGAAGTTGTCCTTCAACCTGGGCAGTCAAAGGAGATTTCCCCACCATGAGTGACGATCGTTACATCTACGACCTTTCTGACGGCGACGCGAGCATGAAGAACCTGCTCGGCGGCAAGGGTGCCGGCGTCGCGGAGATGAACAAGGTCGGAGTTCCGGTACCCGACGCCTTCACCGTCACGACGACGGCATGTGTCGAGACCATGAACAACGGCGGCCAGTGGCCCGAGGGCCTCGACACGCAGATCGCCGAAGGCCTCGCACGACTCGAGGAACGCACCGGCCGCAAGCTCGGTGCCGCAGAGAAGCCGTTGCTGGTCTCCGTGCGCTCCGGCGCCGTGTTCTCGATGCCGGGCATGATGGACACGATCCTCAACCTCGGCATGTCCGACGACTCCGTGATGGCGCTTGCCGAGGAGTTCGGCAACGAGCGCTTCGCGTGGGACTGCTACCGGCGCTTCATCCAGATGTACGGCGAGGTCGTCGAGTCGATCCCCGGCCACCTGTACGAGGACGCGCTGAGCGAACTCAAGCACGCCCGCGGCGTCGAGAACGACACCGACCTGACGGCAGCCGACCTCAAGGAACTCGTCGGCAGCTTCAAGGAGATCTCCAACGAGGCGCTCGGCGGGGAGTGGACCTCCGACCCGCGTGAGCAGCTCAACCGCGCCGTCAACGCGGTGTTCAAGTCGTGGGGTAACCCCCGCGCCGAGGTGTACCGCCGCGCCAACAACATCCCCGCCAGCCTCGGCACCGCCGTCAACATCATGCAGATGGTCTTCGGCAACCGCGGCGACACGTCCGCCACCGGAGTGTGTTTCACCCGAGACCCGTCCACCGGCGAGAAGGCCCTCTACGGCGAGTTCCTCGTCAACGCCCAGGGAGAGGACGTCGTCGCGGGCATCCGCACGCCGCGGCCGCTCGCCGAGATGCAGGAGGTGCTCCCCGAGGCGTACCAGCAGCTCATCGACACCATGCACAAGATGGAGCAGCACTACAGGGACATGCAGGACATGGAGTTCACCGTCGAGGACGGGCATCTCTACCTGCTGCAGACGCGCAACGGCAAGCGCACCGCCGCGGCGGCGCTCAAGGTCGCATCGGACCTCGTCGACGAGGGCGTCATCTCCAAGGAAGAGGCGCTGCTGCGCATCGAACCCGCCCAGCTCGACCAGTTGCTGCACCCGGCCATCGACCCCAATCACGGCAAGCAGTCCATCGCCACCGGCCTGCCCGCATCGCCCGGTGCGGCCGTCGGTGAGGTCGTCTTCGACGCCGACACCGCCGCCGAGCGCGGCGAACGCGGCGAGCCGGTCGTGTTGGTCCGCTTCGAGACCACCCCTGACGACATCCACGGCGTGATCGTGGCGCAGGGCATCCTGACCGCCCACGGCGGCATGACCTCCCACGCGGCGGTCGTGGCCCGAGGCATGGGCAAGCCATGTGTGGCGGGCGCGGCAGGCATCAAGATCGACCCGGTCGCCAAGACGCTGACCATCGGCGATCGCGTGCTCAACGAGGGCGACGTCGTCACCCTCGACGGCACCACCGGCCAGGTCTACGGCGAGGCGCTCGATCTCATCCCGCCGCAGATCAACGAGGACTTCACCCGCCTCGTCGAGTGGGCGGACGGCGTCCGTCGGCTTGGCGTGCGCGCCAACGCCGACAACTTCGACGACGCGTCCAAGGCCCGAGAGCTTGGCGCCGAGGGCATCGGCCTGTGCCGCACCGAGCACATGTTCATGGCCCAGGATCGGCTCCCTGCGGTTCGCAAGATGATCCTCGCCGAGAACGCCGACCAGCGCGCCGCCGCCCTCGCCGAGATCCTGCCCATGCAGCAGGTCGACTTCGAGGGCATCTTCACCGCCATGAAGGGCCTTCCCGTCACCGTCCGACTGCTCGACCCGCCACTGCACGAGTTCCTCCCGAATCTGGTGGAGCAGTCGCTGCTGGTCCAGAGGCTGGAGCTGCAAGGCGGCGATGCGACCGCGCTCGCCGAGGCCCGCCAGACGCTGGCGCAGGTCAAGAAGTTGCACGAGCTCAACCCGATGCTCGGCACCCGCGGCGTCCGTCTCGCGATGCTGTACCCGGAGATTCCCGACATGCAGGCCCGCGCCATCGTGCGTGCGGCGCTCGCGGTGCTCGACCGCGAGGGCGAGACGGTCGGCGTCGAGATCATGATCCCGCTCGTCGCGCTGAGCCAGGAACTCGACACCCAGCGCCAGATCGTCGTCGCGGCCGTCGAGGACGAGCTCGCCAAGGCCGGTCGTCAGCTCGACTACACCGTCGGGACGATGATCGAACTGCCGCGCGCCGCGCTCGTCGCGGACCAGATCGCCAAGTACGCCGACTTCTTCTCGTTCGGCACAAACGATCTGACCCAGACGGCCATCGGCATCTCCCGCGACGACGCCGAGAACGGCTTCCTGACCACATACGTCATGGAGCGCGTCCTCGAGCGCAACCCGTTCGAGTCGATCGACGTCGACGGTGTCGGCGCCCTCGTCGAGATCGGCGTCGAGAAGGGCCGCTCCGTCAAGCCCGGACTGAAGACCGGCGTGTGTGGTGAGCACGGCGGCGATCCCGACTCGATCACCTTCTTCAACTCGGCCGGGCTCGACTATGTGAGCTGCTCGCCGTTCCGGGTACCGATCGCCCGTTTCGCCGCGGCGCGAGCAGTGCTGAACCAGGGATGACGAGCCGCCCGCACACCCTCGTCTGACGGGGGTGTGCGGGCATCTGCCTACACTGGGTGAACGCCAAGCAGGAGGTGGAGATGTCCTCGTCGCCGTTCGACCGCGAACATGAGTCGTACGAGCCGAACTATCTGACGCCCGGATACGAGACGTCAGCGTCTCCGTCCGACCCCGATCCGGCGGCGCCCGAGACCGAGCCGATCCCCCCCGCCAGGGCCGCCGTCGAGCCGGAGGTCGTCGAGGCACCTGAGCCCGCCCCGCGGGCCGAACCGTCGGTCCAACCGACGTCGGGACCCGACTTCTCGTCGGCCTACGAGGTGCTGGACGATGGGCCAGCAGCCTCGAGCGTCTATGACGAGGGCTACGTCACTCCAACCCCTGCGCCGGTCGTGGAGACGGGCTACCAGACCCCCGCGCCGGCGCCAATCAACCTGCAGCAGCCTCGTCCGCGACCCATGCCCCATCCGATGGTGCCGATGCGGCCGCAGAACTACGGCTACGGCTACCACCCGAACGTCGTGCCGTACCAGCAGCCGTACCCGGTGCAGCCATACCCCTACAGCTACGGCCCGGTCGTTCCGGAGCACCCGTCGAGCACGACGGTGGGTGTCCTTGGCGTGGTCAGCTTCGGCGTGTGGGTAACGGCCCCCGTCGCGTGGTACCTGGGTGCGAAGGCCAAGAAGGAAATTGCGCGCGGGGCCCCGTACCGCTTCTCGGGGTTCGCCCAGTTCGGCTACGTCGTCGGGATCATCTACTCGGTCTTCGGGATCCTCCTTTTCGGACTCATGATGCTGGGGATCATGTTCGGCTAATGGCCGATTGGGAAGCGGCTATTGCTAGTTGACCCCGTCATGATCCAGAATCGTCACGCAAGTGTCGTGAGAAAATAGGAGAAGACATGACTCAGCCTGGTGGCTACGGCCAGCCCGATCCGCAGCAGTCGCCGAACTACGGCCAGGACTACGGTCAGCCGCAGCCCGGCTACGGCCAGCAGCCCCCCGCCTATGGCGCAGCCGGCGGCTATGGAGGCCAGGAGCACCCCCAGACCCAGACCGTGTTCATCCTCGGCATCGTCGGCATCTTCGTCGGCGTGTGTGCGTTCATCGCCTGGTACATGGGTGGCCAGGCCAAGAAGGAGATCGACGCGGGCGCTCCTTACGCTTGGGAGGGCACCAAGCTGAAGACCGGCTACATGCTGGGCAAGGTGTTCTCGATCATCTACATCTGCTTGATCGTTCTCTACATCGTCGTGCTGATCATCCTGCTGGCCACCGGCCTCGGTGCTGCATCGGTCTACGGCGGCTGACCCACAGAGCAACCCCCGGGCCGGACGCTTCGGCGTCCGGCCCGTCGTCACGCCTGGGCAAACCCGGCGTGTGAGAGACTGGAAATCGATCCTCGGAAAGGGGCCCGACCATGAGTGAACAACCCGACTTCCGTCCTGGCGAGCAGCCTGGCGGTGCGGATCCGTACTCGCAGCCCTCCGGTTACGAAGGGCCGTCGCAGTCGACCGGTTACGGTGCCCCGACGGGGCAGCAGTCACCCAACTTCGGTTACGCGCAGCCTGACTACGGGCAGGCGCCGAACTACGGTCAACAGGCTCCCAACTACGGCTACGGTCAGCCCCAGCCCGGCTACGGACAGCCCCAACCCGGCTACGGCATGCAGCCCTACCAGCAGCCCTACGGTTACGCCAAGATGGACCACCCGCAGTCGCAGATGGTGTTCATCCTGGGCATCGTGGGCATCTTCACCTCGATCACCTCGTTCGTCGCCTGGTACATGGGCGCTCAGGCGAAGAAGGAGATCGAAGCGGGCGCACCCTACGAGTGGGGCGGCCAGTTGAAGACGGGCTACACGCTCGGCAAGGTGTTCTCGATCATCTGGATCGTGATGTGGTCGCTGATCATCCTGATGTACGTCGTCATGTTCGGGATCTTCTTCGCCTACAGCTGACGGCAACTCTTGGGGAGGGGACGAGACGGCAGTTGCCGCTCGTCCCCATTTCTGTGCCCGTTGGCTGAGCCAGCCGCCGCGACGCAGTCGCGCGCGTGATGCGTCGAAACCTTCGTGACGTGGGTGGGGACCCGTTCCCCGAGCTTGTCGAGGGGTCCGACTGTGGTCGGGTCCGCTTGTTGAGCCATGGCGCGGAGCGGCCGGCCTCGGTCGAAACCTTGGTGACGTGGGTGGGGACCCGTTCCCCGAGCTGGTCGAGGGGTCCGATTGGATTCGGGTCTGCTTGTTGAGCCATGGCGCGGAGCGGCCGGCAGCGGGCGAAACCTTGGTGACGTGGGCTGGGACCCGTTCCCCGAGCCGCTGGTTGAGCCAGTCGCCGCGACGTAGTCGCGCGCGTGCTGCGTCGAAACCTTCGTGACGTGGGCTGGGACCCGTTCCCCGAGCTTGTCGAGGGGTCCGATTGGGGACGGGTCCGCTTGTTGAGCCATGGCGCGGAGCGGCCGGCATCGGGCGAGACCTCGTGAGAGGCCCAGGATCATGGGCCGGGTCTCTGCCCGGGCGCGGGTTGGTTTCGACGCGCGTTGCGGCGCTTCGCGCCTTGGCGCGGCTCAACCCACGGTCGGCGGGTGTTGCGGCGCTTCGCGCCTTGGCGCGGCTCAACCCACGGTCGGCGGGTGTTGCGGCGCTTCGCGCCTTGGCGCGGCTCAACCAGCGGCTGGCTGGTTGAGCCAGCCGCCGCGACGTAGTCGCGCGTGTGCTGCGTCGAAACCCTCGTGACGTGGGCTGGGACCCGTTCCCCGAGCTTGTCGAGGGGTCCGATTGGGTTCGGGTCTGCTGGGTGAGTCATGGTCGGCGCGGAGCGGCTGGCATCGTTCGAAACCTCGTGAGAGGCCCCGGATCATGGGCCGGGTCGCTGCCCGGACGCGAGTCGGTCTCGACCGAGCTCCGGCGCTGCACGCCTTGGCGCGGCGCGACCGGCGGGTGGTCAGCGGACGAAGACCGGCTCGTTCCTGCTGGAACGGGCCTCGTCGTAGGAGTAACCGTCGACGTCGAAGTCGGCGAGCTTGGCGGCCGAGCGGACCCGGTTGCGTACCATCCAGCCTGCCATCGAGCCGCGGGCTCGCTTCGCGAAGAAGCTGACGATGCGGGGCTCGCCGTTCTTGTCGCGGTCCTCGAAGCGGGGCGACACGACCCGGGCGCCGAGCCGACGCTGGTCGATCACCTTGGCGTACTCGTTGCTCGCGAGGTTCACCAGCACCGGCGAACCGGGGGAGGCCTCCAGATCCTTGGCAAGCAGGTCGGTCACCTGCGTTCCCCACCAGTCGTACAGCGTGCGACCCCGGCTCGAGGCGAGCTTGGTGCCCATCTCGAGGCGGTAGGGCTCGATCAGGTCGAGCGGGCGCAGCAGCCCGTAGAGCCCCGACAGGATCCGCAGGGTCTTCTGGGCGTCGGTGAAGTCGCGCGCGTCGAAGTCGTAGGCCTGCATCCCCTGGTACACGTCGCCGTTGAAGGCGAGGACTGCCTGGCGGGAGTTCTTCAGCGTGTGCTCGCGAGACCACTGCGCATAGCGGGTCGCGTTCAGGTGCGCCAGGTCGTCGGAGATGTGCATCAGGTGGGAGATGTCGGCGGGCGTCTTGGTCCGCATGATCTCGATGAGCCCGTCGGACTGGCCCAGCAGTCGCGGCTCCGAGTGCTTGCGGGTCGGCAGTTTCGACTCGTAGTCGAGAGACTTCGCGGGCGACAGGACGGTGAGCATGCCTCAGAGTCTAGATGGCCCCGACGGTGCCCTGGCCCGCCCGCCGGACCCCGGCGCTCGGCGAGGGTCGTGACTTGAGCATGTTTGGTACGTCGTTGGCGAAAATGGCCGGTTTGATCGTTCCACGGCGCAACGAGCAACCAAACATGCTCAAGGAATCAGCCGACCTACGCGTCCTTGGAGTTCGACGAGATCCCCGGGCGACCGTCGTGGATGATCTTGCCCGGGTTGAGGTTGCTACCGGGGTCGACGCCCTCGAACAGCTTGCGCTGGATGAACACGCCAGCGGGCGAGATGTCCTGCTCCAGCCACGGGCTGTGTTCCTCGCCGACGCCGTGGTGGTGCGACACCGTGCCGTGGAAGTCCATGAAGCCCTGCTGGATGACCCGCTTGGCGACGTCGTACGTCTCCTCCTGGTGGTCCGAGTCGTCGGCGATCGCGAACGTGAAGTACTGGCACGCGCCCGAATGGTACGAGTGGCTGAGGTGGCAGAACACGACGCCGCGCACGCCGAGGTCGTCCATGGCCTGCTGGAAGCGCTCGATGATCACCGAGTGGATCTCGGCGGCGTGCGCCCACGGCGTCGTCGTCTCCGACACGTCGCAGATCAGGCCGCGGTCGAGCATGAAGTCGCGGATGTAGGGGGTGTCGTACTTCTTCTGGTCGTACAGCGTGCCCGGGCCCTTGCCGACGCCAAGGCCGCCGTTCTCCTTGACGATCTTGCCGACGAGGCCCTTCTCGTAGCGCACGTGGTTGGCGCTGCCCTCGAAGCCGATGAAGCTCATCGCGATGTTCTCGAGGTCCCAGCCCTTCTGCAGCATGATCCGCTGGATGGCCTTGTTCGCCAGCGAGGAGACGCGCCCCGACTTCTTGCCGTTGGCCATGATGTACTGCGTCTCGATCGGGTCGGACACGCGCGCCATCATGACGGCTGCGTCCGAGGCAACGATCTGCTCACACGCCTTCAGCCCGTCCTCGTAGGTCGGGAAGAAGTAGGCCTGCAGTTCGCGGACCTCCGGGATGCGGTGCACATTGACCCAGGCCGAGGTGATGATGCCGAGGCGACCCTCGGAGCCGAGCACCATCTCGCGGACGCTAGGGCCGGACGACGACGACGGCAGCGGCCGGAGCGAAAGGACCTGGCCGGGCATCACCATGGTGAGGCCGCGGCAGATGTCTGAGATGTCGCCGTACTTGTCGGACTGCATGCCCGAACTCCGGGTGGCGATCCAGCCACCGAGGGTCGACCAGACGAAGGAATCGGGGTGGTGCCCCATGGTCCAGCCGCGGGCGTTGAGCTGATCCTCCATGTCGGGCCCGAAGACGCCGGCCTGGATGTGCGCCAGGCCGGAGGTCTCGTCGATCTCGAGCACCTTGCTGAGGCGACCCATGTTGACCGAGATCACCTGACGCGACTCGCCGGGCTCCGCCTCGAGCGAGGCCACAATGTTCGACCCACCGCCGAAGGGAATGACGACGGCGTCGGCGGCAACGGCGGCGTCGAGCAGCTTCTCGACCTCATCCTGCGTGCCGGGGTAGAGCACGACGTCGGGGACGCGGCCCAGGTCGCCCTTGCGGATCCGGATCAGGTCGCGCACACCCTTGCCGTAGGCATGGACGACGCGCGTCTCGTCGTCGGTCTGCACGTACTTCGCGCCGAGGATCTCGTCGAATTTCGCGTGCAGGTCGTCGCTCAACTGCGAGGCGGGCACGTCGAGCGAGGAGAACGGCGGGATCGGCTTGACGGGGCGCGTCACGTCGATCCCGACCATCTTCTGCACGAAGGCGGGGAACTTGGGCTTGTCCTCGTAGCGGTACGCCAGGCCGTCCTCGCCCCAGCCCCACCACTTCTGCTGCTTCACGCCCTCGATCATCGGTCCTCCTGCTTGTCGGCCTGCTCCTTGGCGTTTTCGGCCAAGGAAGCAATCTCTGTCTGCTCGGCCTTCTGCAAGGCGAGGCTTCGCTCGTACTCGGCAAGCGTCTTTCTACCGTATGCGCGGGCCGTCGTGTCGTGGACTTCCAGCAATTGGCGGCGCATCCGCTCATTGAACTCGAGCGCGATCTCTCCCGGATAAGGGGTCAAGGGGCGCCCGAAGACCACGTGAACCTCCGGTCGGCCCTTCGGCAGGTGCTTCTGGTTCGACGGCCACGCCTCGTAGGCGCCGACGAGGGCGACGGGAAGTGCCGGGACGCCGCGCGAGACGCACAGCGATGCGACGCCAGGGGTGAACGGGCCCATGGCACCGGTGCGCGACCGGGTGCCCTCTGGGAAGAGAAGGATCGGGACGCCGTCCTGGAGGAGGTGACCGGCCATGCCCCTGCGGCCCTTTCCGCCCTTACCCCGGTCGACGGCGAAGGCGTTCATGAAGAGGTTCATGGAGATCGACTTGACCCAGTTGCCGAAGAAGAAGTCCCCGGCGGCGCCGGTGGCAACGTACCTGGAGAGCCTGCCCGGCATGGAGCAGAGGATCAGCGGGGCGTCCAGGTGCGAGGAGTGGTTGCCGTAGACGGCGAAGGCACCCTCGAGCCCGTCCAGGTTGGCGATGCCATGCACGTGGATCTTCAGCAGCCGGTTGAGGGCCGGCTTCAGCAGCAGGAACTGTGCGGTCGACCTACTGGTCGCCTGCAGGCGGGAGGTGTAGCGCGAGTTGCTCTGTTCGACCTCGCCCGACACCTCAGTGCTTCTTCCTGGATGCGGTCAGCATCCGAGACACCAGGCGGGTGATGCCGCGCGGGCCGTGGTCGGCGATGAACATCGCCGCGCGCCACTTGAGGTCGGGGATCGACTCGGCCTTGCCCTTCTCCGCGTCGGTGAGCGCCTGGCGCACCAGCTTGTCCGGGTCGATCCACACGATGCCGGGCAGCTTGCTCGCGTTGATCCCGGCCCGCCCGTGGAACTCCGTCTTGACCCAGCCAGGGAGCAGCCCCGTGACGGTGACGCCCGTGCCGTGCAGTTCGAGGGCCAGCGCCGTCGAGTACGTCCTCGCCCAGGCCTTGATGGCCGAGTAGTTGCCGGTGTAGATGGCCGCCGACGAGGAGGCGACGTTGATGATGTGCCCGTGGCCGCGACCGCGCATGGCCCTGCCCGCCGCTCCGCCGAGGATCAGCACCGCCAGGCACATCACGTCCAGGGCCTTGGCATGCAGATCGATGTCATCGGGGTCGAGGACGGTTGAGTGGAGGCCGAAGCCGGCGTTGTTGATCAACCACTCGACGGGCCGGTTGGGGTCCTCGAGCCGCGCGGCGACGCGCAGCGTGTCGTCACGATCGGACAGATCGGCTGGGAGAACCTCGACGGCGACGCCGTGCACCTCGCCGAGTTCGGCGGCGACGCCCTTGAGTCGGTCTTGGTCACGGGCCACCAGGATCAGGTCGGTGCCCCGGGCGGCCAGCTCCCGCGCGAACGCAAGACCGATGCCCGACGTGCCACCCGTGATCAAAGCTGAAGCCATGATCTCTACGGTACGCCACCTCGCCGCTGGCGGCCCAAGCGGTCGCTGTCTCGGAACGCCTCGTTGTAAGGGTTGAACAAGCGGGAGGTTGAGCGATTGTGAGGGCCCGACAACGGTGGTGGTGGAGCGGGCCGTGGCGGCGGAGTCGGCGCGCCGCGTCGAGACCTCGTGTGACGACCGCACCGCCGAACTCAGGAGGGGTATGGAACGGGCCCGGCGACCTGAGTCGCCGGGCCCGTGACCACATGCTTGTCCGTCAGAGCTTGCCGATGACCTCGAGGGTCTCCTCTGCCATCGCCAGTTCCTCGTTGGTGGGGATCACCAGGACGCGGACCTGCGACTCGGGCGTCGAGATCTCGCGGGCCTGCTTGGAGCGCACCAGGTTGGCCGACTCGTCCAGGTCGAAGCCGAGGCCCTTGAGGCGGCGGACGACCGGGCCGCGGACGTGATCGGCGTTCTCGCCGACGCCGGCGGTGAACACGAGCGCGTCGACGCCGCCCAGGATCGCGATGTAGGAGCCGATGTAGCCGACGAGGCGGTGCACGTAGACGTCAAGGGCGAGCTGGGCCTGCTCGTTGCCCGCCTCGATCTGGGACTTGATGTCGCGCATGTCGGTGTAGCCACACATGCCGCCCATGCCGGACGCCTTGTTGAGCATCGCGTCGACGTCGTCGACCGACATCCCAGCGGCGCGGTTGAGGTACTTCGGCAGGCCGGGGTCGACATCGCCGGAGCGGGTGCCCATCACGAGGCCCTGCAGCGGCGTCAGGCCCATCGACGTGTCGACCGCCACGCCGCCGTCGACGGCGGAGATCGACGCACCGTTGCCGAGGTGGCACACGATGGTCTTCAGCTCGCCGAGTGGGCGGTCGAGGAACTCGGCGGCCTTCTTCGACACGTAGGAGTGCGAGGTGCCGTGGAAGCCGTACTTGCGGATGCCGTACTTGGCGGTCAGGTCGGCGTCGATCGCGTAGGTGTAGGCCTCGGCGGGCAGCGTCGAGAAGAACGCGGTGTCGAAGATCGCCACGTGAGGCACGTTCGGCAGCACCGCCTCCGCGGCGCGGATGCCAGCGATGCCGGGCGGGTTGTGCAGCGGGGCCAGGTCGGAGAGTTCCTCGAGCTTGGCGACCACCGCGTCGTCGATCAGGGTCGACTCGACGAAGGCCGAGCCGCCGTGCACGGTGCGGTGCCCGACGGCGACGACGTCCGAAAGGCTCGGTCCGTGGTCCTCGAACATCCGCACCACCGCGGCGACCGCCTCGGTGTGGTCGGCGAACGGGACGTCCTCGTGGTACTCGGAATCGCCGACCTCGTGGTCGATGGTCGACATGTCCTGCCCGATGCGCTGCACGATTCCCACCGCCTGCGGGCCGGGCTGAGCGGGGTCAAGCAACTGGTACTTGATCGACGACGATCCACAATTGAGGAGGAGGATCGGCTGCGACATGGGCATTCCTGTTCGATTGAGTTGATTTCGCCGCCCCTGCCGGGCGGAGTGCCCCGCTTGCTGCGGGGCGAAACTGTTCCCTAGACCGACTGGGCCTGGATCGCCGTGATGGTGATGGTGGAGACGATGTCGTCGACGAGCGCGCCGCGAGACAGATCGTTGACGGGGCGACGGAGGCCCTGAAGGACGGGGCCGATCGCGACCGCCCCAGAGGTGCGCTGCACGGCCTTGTACGTGTTGTTGCCCGTGTTCAGGTCGGGGAAGATGAACACCGTCGCCTTGCCCGCGACCTCGGAGTTCGGCATCTTCTTCTGCGCCACGACCTCGTCGACGGCGGCGTCGAACTGGATCGGCCCCTCGACCTTCAGTTCGGGGGCGCGCTCCCGGACGATGCGGGTGGCCTCACGGACCTTGTCCACGTCGGCACCCGCTCCGGAGTCGCCCGTCGAATAGGAGAGCATCGCGATGCGGGGCTCAATGCCGAAGTCGACGGCGGTCTTCGCCGAGGAGATCGCGACGTCGGCCAACTGCGACGGGTCGGGATCGGGGTTGACGGCGCAGTCGGCGTAGACGAGCACACGGTTGCTCATGCACATCAGGAACGAGCCGGACACGACGCTCACACCGGGGACCGTCTTGATGAACTCGAGCGAGGGGCGGATGGTGTTGGCGGTCGTGTTGATCGCGCCGGAGACCATGCCGTCCGCCATGTCGAGGTGGACCATCATGGTGCCGAAGTAGGACAGGTCCTTGAGCTTGTCGCGGGCCTGCTCAAGCGTCACATGCTTGTGGGCGCGGAGTCGCGCGTACTCGGCGGCGAAGGTCTCGATCAGCTCAGGATCGTGCGGGTTGACGACGGTCGCCTCGCTGAGGTTGAGGCCGAGTTCCGTGGCGCGCTGGCTGATCTTGGCGTGGTCGCCCAGCAGGATCAGGTCGGCGACGGAGCGCTGCAGGCACACCGCGGCCGCCTCGAGGATCCGGTCGTCGGTCGCCTCGGGAAGCACGATGCGCTGCCGGTTGGCGCGCGCCTGCTGCATGATCTGGTACTCGAACATGGTCGGCGTGCGGTTCTCGGTGCGCGGCAGGTCGATCGCGTTCAGCAGCGCGTCCTCGTCCACGTACTGCGAGAACAGCGTCCTGGACTCGGCCATCTTGCGGGCAGAGCTCGTCGAGGTGCCCCGCACGGCCTGCAGTGCGACGGCGGTCGGGAAGGTGTCGCGCTCGGTCACGGCGATCGGCAGGTCGATCGAGGAGTCGGCGAAGAGCTTGGACACCGAGGTCGGGATCTCGAAGCCACCGGTCAGGACCAGCGCGGCGAGCGGGCCGTAGTCGGGGGAGCGGTGCGCCATCAGGAGCCCGGGGAGCAGGTCGAGGCGGTCGGCGGGGACGATGACCGTCGCCTCGCGTCGAAGCCGCGTCAACAGGTTCGGCAGCGTCATGCCAGCCACGAGCGTGTGGAGCGACTCGTGACGGCGGAAGTCGTCCTGGCCGAGCCACTGGGTCGCGCCGACGGCGTCGAACTGGGCTCCGACCGAGGGGGCGCGCAGCACCGCGTTGAACGGGAGCACCGACACGGCGACCTCGCCGAGCGTCGAGAGCGCGGCCTTCAGGTCGTCGACCTCTTCGGGGTCGGTGTGGGTCGCGACGATGCCGATGACGGTGTTGTGCTGCTGCTCGAGCGACTCGATCGCCGCCTCCGTCAGGCGGCGGACCTGCTCGATGGAGCGTCCCTCGGCGCGGCAGACGAACACGATGGGCGAGTTGAGGTTCGCGGCGATGGTGGCGTTGTGGGCGAGTTCGGAGGAGGTGTCGATGTCCTCGTAGTCAGAGCCGAGGATGACGACGGCGTCGCGGCTCTCGGCGAGCGCGTTGTACTTGGCGACGATGGTGTCGATGGCCCTGTCCGGGTCTTCGGCGTACTCGGGGTAGGAGACCCCGACGGCGGACTCGAAGGACTGGTTGACGCCCTTCTGCGAGAGCATCGCCTCGGTCACCGGGTCGCTCTCCGTGGAGGCGACGAGGGGGCGGAAGACCCCGACCGACCGCACCTGGCGGGCGAACAGGTCAATCACGCCAAGCGCAATGGAGGACTTGCTGACTTGCCGCTCCGATGAGGCAATGAACACACTCTTGGTCACGCGGCCACCTTACCTTGCTTCACCTCGGGAACCTTCCTCGTGCCTGGCCCCTGGGGGAGATTGAGCAAATGCCCCGCCGCGAGTCGCGACGGGGCACGCAGGGGGTGCGCTCAGGCGGCAAGCTTCGCCGCGATCGGGACGAGGACGTCGAGCAGTCCGTCGAGATCCTTGTCGGAGCGCTCGCTCGGGGTGAGCTTCGGGCCGTCGAAGTCGGTGAAGATGCCGAAGGTGATCTGGGGGCGGATGTCGAACATGTTGAAGTTCGCCACGATCTGACGCCACTGCTCGACGGCGCGGATGCCCATGGCGGCGCCGTAGGAGACGAAGGCGACCGGCTTGCCGTTGAGTTCAGAGCCCAGCAGGTCGATGGCGTTCTTGAAGGCGCCAGGGATGCCGTGGTTGTACTCGGGGGTGACGAAGATGAAGCCGTCGCAGGCGTCCATCGCGTCGGAGAAGGCCTGCACGCGCGGGTCGTCGTAGGACTTGTGCCGCATTGCCGGGAGGACCTCGTCGCTCAGCAGGGGGAGGTCGAACTGGGAGATGTCGATGACCTCGTAGGTCGCGTCGGTGCGCTTCGACGCGACGTCGAGCACCCAGTTGGCGACGGACTCGCCCTTGCGGTGGTCGCGGATGGAGCCGAGCACGATGCCGATCTTCATAGGAATGTCCTTCTGACGCTTGTCGCTTACCCTTCCGATGATAGTTGAAGTCTCAACCATGACAAATTCGTGGGTCGACCCGTTGGTTGAGCCAGCCGCGGCGACGCAGTCATCTCCGTTGGTTGAGCCAGCCGCGGCGACGCAGTCGCCTGCTGCTGCGTCGAAACCCGGTGCTGTGGGGTGGGCAGGCGGCCGGGGTCGGGAGGGTTTCGACCGATGAAGTCCGCTGGCGCGTTCTTCATGGCTCAACCAGCGTGTCGTTGGTTGAGCCAGCCGCGGCGACGACGTAGTCGCCTGCTGCTGCGTCGAAACCCTCTGACGCCCGGTGCTGGGATTTGCTGGTTGAGCCAGCTGCGGCGACGGAGTCGTCTGCTGCTGTGTCGAAACCTCTGGCGCTCGGTGCTGGGGGTTGGGTAGGCGGCCGGGGTCGGGAGGGTTTCGACCGCTGAAGTCCGCTGGCGCGTTCTTCATGGCTCAACAAGCGTGTCGTTGGTTGAGCCAGCCGCGGCGACGTAGTCGCCTGCTGCTGTGTCGAAACCTCTGGCGCCCGGTGCGGGGTCTGCTTGTGGGTGCGGTGGGTTTCGACCGATGAAGTCCGCTGGCGCGTCCTTCATGGCTCAACCAGCGTGTCGTTGGTTGAGCCAGCCGCGGCGACGCAGTCGCCTGCTGCTGCGTCGAAACCTCTGGCTCCCGGTGCTGGGAGCGGTTCGGGCCGCTGTGGTCGGGAGGGTTTCGACCGATGAAGTCCGCTGGCGCGTTCTTCATGGCTCAACCAGCATGGCTGCGTCCTTGATGACCCACCAGCCTGGCCGCGTCCGACTCGCGACGGCCCTCGTCGGGCGCGACTACCGTGGAGGCATGCGCCTCTCAGTCCTTGACCTCATCAATGTGCGAACCGGGCAGACCGCCCGAGACTCCCTCATGGCCAGCAAGGCGATGGTCGAGTTGGCCGACCGGCTCGGCTACACGCGCTACTGGGTGGCCGAGCACCACAACACCGAGTCGGTGGCGTCGACCTCGCCCGCCGTCGAACTGATGTACCTCGGCGCGGACACCGAGCGGATCCGGCTCGGCTCGGGCGGCGTGATGCTGCCGAACCATTCGCCGCTGGCGGTCGCGGAGCAGTTCGCGCTGCTGTGCAACGTGTACGGCGACCGGATCGACCTCGGCATCGGGCGCGCGCCCGGCACCGATCCCGTCACGTCCGCTGCCATCCGCGGTCACCTCGGCGCGGGGAGCTACGTGGACGCCAACGGGCGCCCGCTCGACCCGGTCGCCGAGTTCCCGCAGAACGTGATGGACATCCTGACGCTGCTCAGCCCCGGCGGTGCCGAGGTGCTGTTGCGCCACGGCCAGACCTACACGCTGCGCCCGGCGCCCGATCTAGCCGCCCGGCCCGAGGTGTGGCTGCTCGGATCCAGCGACTATTCCGCAGAATTGGCGGCCTCCCTGGGCCTCCCGTACGTGTTCGCGCATCACTTCTCCGGCCGCGGCACGGAGCGGGCACTCGAGTTGTACCGCGGCAACTTCACCCCGACCGACAACGGCACCAAGCCGCGCACCTTCGTGACGGTCAACGTCTCGGTCGCCGACACCGACGACCAGGCCTGGGAACTGGCCGAGCCCCACATCCACTCGATGGCGAGCCTGCGCTCCGGCGGCGGACTCTCGCGCGCCAGGCTGGTCGGCGACGACGTCCGCTCGGTCCTCACCGACGAACTGCGTCAGGTCGTCGCCCCTGCGCTGCACACCTGGGCCATCGGGGACGCAGCCCAGGTCGCGGAACAGCTTCGCGAGACGGCCGCAGAGTTCGACGTCGACGAGATCATGGTCCACCCGGTGCAGGGCGCCCGCCCCGGCGAACCCTCCGACGCTTGGCCCGCCAAGCTGCACGGCCTGGAGTTGCTCGCCGACGCCCTCCTCTGACCGGCCCGCATCGAACGACGCCGGTCGCCGATTCCGCGGAATCCAGGTTCCACGGGCGGATTCGTTGCAGGGTTGGGGTATGACTAGGCTCACCAATCCCCAGATTCTCGACGCCGGTCTCAACGACTGGCGCGCACTGCTGCATCACTTGTCCGCCCGCTTCCTGACCGTCGACTTCGAGACGGGCGCCGAACTCGTGGCGGCCATCGCCCGGGCGGCAGACGAGGCGGGGCATCACCCGGACGTCACGCTCACCTACCCCAGCGTCGCTGTCCTCCTCACCACGCACGACGAGGGTGGGGTGACCGACAAGGACATCGAGATGGCGCGCGTCATCTCGGCCCTCGCCGACGAACGTGGGGTGCTGGCCGACCCGGCATCGACGCAGGCCGTCGAACTGGCACTCGATACCCCCGACCAGGCGGCTATCGGTGAGTTCTGGTCAGTGGTCCTGACCGGCGACCCCGACAACTACGTCGACGACACGGTCGTCGATCCGCTCGGCCGCTGCCCGGACCTGTGGTTCCAGGACAGCGAACCGCACGAGACACCGCACCAGCGCTTCCACCTCGACATCACCATTCCGCCCGAGGCACTTGAGCCGCGCACCGAGGCGGCGCTTGCCGCGGGCGGCCGGGTCGCCTGGGAGACGCCCACCTTCCGGGTCCTGGAGGACGCCCAGGGCAACCGCGCCTGCCTGTGCTGGTCGGAGGGCCGCAACCAGGATTCCGAGCCGACCCACGCGGCGCACGCCTTGATCGACTGAGCTCAGGCCGCCGACTCGGCGTGCCCGGGCGCCAGCGGCTCCTCATTGGCCTGGGGTGTGTCCGCAGGTGCTGGCCTGCCGCGACGCAGCAGCGCCCCCACCCCGATCAGCGCGATGCCTCCGACCGCCCAGGCGGTCAGCGTCGCCCACTGCGTCGTCGTGCCCGCATCGGGGAAGTAGCTCAACAACCGGATCAGGCTGTTCGACGCGCCCGGCACCAGGTGCTGGCCGATGGCTCCCCATGGCTCTGCGAGGAACTGCCACGGAACGGCGGCGCCGGAGAGCGGGTTGCCGATCAGGAGGGTGATGGCGGAGGCCAGCCCGAGCCCCGCGCGCCCCATCAAGGCGTCGAGGCCGACGACGAAGGCGGCCGTTGCGGCGGTGGCCAGCCCGATGGCCAGGGCGTTGAGCCAGAAGTTGCCCTGCAGGTACTGGAACCAGGTCTGCATACTTCCTGCGGCTGACGGTGGAACCCGACGAGGTGCATGCGGAACTGCGCGCCGACCTCGCTCGCGTCCTGGACGGGCACCTCCCGATCGACTGACCGGAGGACGACCCGCGCGGCTACTTTTCCCCGCGGATGTAGCCGGCGTCCTCCAGGTCCTCTGCCAACTGGTTGACCTTCAGCAACTGGTCGTCGACCAGGCCGGAGCGGCTGGCGCTGCGGGCGATCAGGCTGGCCGACACCGGCGCCGTCAGCAACTGCAGGATGACGATCAGCAGACAGAGCCCGAGCGACCACCAGGTGCGCAGGCTGAGGGCGATCCCGATGGTCACCATGATCAGCCCCAGCACCTGCGGCTTCGTGATGGCGTGCATCTTGCTCAGCACGTCGGGGAAGCGGATCAGCGAGACGGCGGCGCCGAAGCACAGCAGCGCACCCACCAGGACGAAAGCCGCCCCGATCAGGTCGAAGAGTTGGTCGATCATGCGTCTCGCTCCTGCCGCTTGCTCGTTGGGAAGCGGCGACGTGTCGCCATCCGGTCGCTCACCATCCGGGCGATCGAGACGGCGCTCGTGAAGCCGAGCATCGACAGCAGCACCAGCACCAGCAGTTCGGTCGACAGTTCCGTCCACACCGCCCACAGGCCGAGCGCGGCGACCACGACGGCGACGATCAGGTCGGCGGCGATCGAGCGATCCAGTTGCGTAGGCCCGACCGCGATCCGGTTGACGCCGATCATGGCCGACACGAAAAGCACGACCGCGGCGATCGACAAGATGGTCTCGGTGGCGATCATCATGACTCCTCCACCTCCAGTTCGGGGTGTTCCTCGACGACGACGGGGACGCCCGCGGTGCGTGCCGCGCGGTACTCGTCGATCTCCTGCTTCGACCCGAACGCTGCGACCACGCGGCCCTCGACATCGTGGGTCATCTGCTGGATCCGGTCGACCGGATCCGGGCCGATCAGGTCGAGGGCGTGCAGGTACAGCCGACGCGGGTGCCGCACGACCTCGACCACCACCGTGCCCGGCACAAGCGAGATCAGTTCGGCGACCTGCACCTGGTACAGGTCGTTGTCGCTGTCCAGGTCGACGCGGACGATGCCCGCGTTCAGTTCGACCTTGCGGGCAAACGCCAGTGACACCATCCGGATCGACGAGACGACCAGGTCGCGCAGCAGGTGCCACACGAGGTTGAGGAAGCCGAGCGGATGGAACCGGCCCTCCCAGTAGATCGGCGGGAGCGGGAAGATGACGGAGACGAGCCAGCCGAGCAGGATGCCCGACACGATCGTCATCGGCGTAACGCTGCCCCACAGCACCACCCACACGGCCGCCATGCCGAGCACCGACAACGGCCGGAACTTGAAGCGCTGCACGCGCTGCTTGCGTGTCTCGCTCATCGCAGCCCCTCCGGTAGGACGATGGCCACGATCGAGCCGTCGCGCAGCGACTCGGCGGCGGCCGTGGCGTACTCGTACAACGGCCCCGCGAACACCGTCAGGGCGAGCCCGAAGACGATCAGTCCGATGGTGGCGCCGACCTGCAGCGGGGGCATCACCCGCGGGTCGTCGTCCTCCTCGACATCCTCGGGATCCTGGTTGGCGGCGATCGCGGCCTGACGGCGCTGCTCGGTGGGCGTCACGCCCCAGAACGCGCGGTTCCAGACCTTCGCCATGGCCATCAGCGTGAGCAGGCTGGTCGCGACCCCGGCCGTCACGACGACCCACGCGAGGGGGGTGCCGACGGTGGCCGCTGCCTCCAGCAGGCCCAGTTTGCCGATGAAGCCGGATAACGGCGGGATGCCTCCGAGGTTCATGGCGGGCACGAAGAACAGGAACGCGAGCAGCGGGGCGGTCTTCAGTAGCCCGCCCAGCCCGTCGAGGGACGACGTGCCGCCGCGTCGCTCGATGAGCCCGGTCACCAGGAACAGCGTGGCCTGGATGGTGATGTGGTGCGCCGTGTAGAAGATGGTCGCGGCGAGGCCAGCCGTCGTGTTCAGCGCGATGCCCATGATCATGTAGCCGATGTGGCTGATCAGGGTGAACGACAGCATTCGTTTGATCTCGACCTGCGCGATCGCGCCAAGGATGCCGATCACCATGGTGAGGCCCGCCGCCACCAGCAGGATCGTGTCGAGCGTGTGAAGCGGGAACAGCAGCGTCTCGGTGCGGATGATCGCGTACACGCCGACCTTGGTGAGCAGGCCGGCGAACACCGCTGTGACGGGCGCGGGCGCCGTCGGGTACGAGTCGGGCAGCCAGGACGACAGCGGGAACACCGCCGCCTTGATGGCGAACGTGACGAGCAGCAGCACCTCGAGGAGCAACTGCACCGGCTCGGACAGGTCGCGCAGTCGCACCGAGAGGTGGGCCATGTTGACGGTGCCCGTCGCGGCGTAGATCGCCGAGATGGAGATCAGGAACAGCGACGAACTGAGCAGCGACACGATCACATAGGTCGTGCCTGCGCGCACCCGGTCGCCGGTGCCGCCGAGCGTCAGCAGCACGTAGGAGGCGAACAGCAGGATCTCGAAGCCGACGAACAGGTTGAACAGGTCGCCCGCGAGGAAGGCGTTCGACACGCCGGCGACCAGCAGCAGGAAGGTGGGGTGGAAGATCGACACAGGGGTCTCGCGGCGGACCTCGTCCTTGTCCTGGCCGGTGGCGAAGATGAGGACGGCGAGCGCCACGACGGAGGCGACGAGCAGCATCAGGGCGCTCAACCGGTCGACGACCAGAGCGATGCCGAGCGGGGCGGCCCAACCGCCGAGCCACAGAGCCATGGGGCCGTTGACGTTGGTCCACCACATGAACACGCCTGCCACGACGACGATGCCGCTGAGGCTCGCCACGGAGACGAGGCGCTGCACGCCGGGGCGGCGCGGCACCACGAGGGTGACTGCGGCGCCGAAGATGGCGAGCAGGACGGGGACGGGAAGCAGGTTGATCATTCGCTCACCACATCCCGGCCGGTGTCGGAGAAGGTGGTGTCCTCGTAGGACTCGGAGGCGACGTCGGCCTCGGCGAGTTCGCGGATGCGGGCGTCCTCGACGTCGTCTGCCACCTCGTCATGGCCGTGCAACTGGAAGCTCCGGTAGGCGAGCGTCAGGACGAACGCCGCCACCGCCATCGTGATGACGATGGCCGTCAGCACCATCGCCTGCGGCAACGGATCGGAGACGTCCTCCCCGGCGAGGCCGATGATCGGAGGAGTGCCCGGCTTGCCCGCGGCGATCAGGAACAGCATGTTGACGCCGTTGCTTGTGAGCAGGACGCCCAGCAGGATGCGCGTCAGGGAGCGTTCGAGCAGCAGGTAGACGCCGCACGCGACGAGGAGGCCTGCCGTGATGGCGAGGACCAGGTTGGCGCTCATCGTCGACCCCCGTATCCGGGCAGGGCCTTTGTCGAGTCGGGCAGCGGCACGGGGGCGATCTCCTCGGTGGCGTGCTGGTCGATGCCGGAGCCGAGGCTTCGCACCACGTCCAGCAGCATGCCGACGACGACGAGGTAGACGCCGATGTCGAACACGGTCGACGACACCACGTGCAGTTCGCCGAGCAGGGGGATGGTCAGGTACACGTCGAAGCTCTGCAGGATCGTCCCGCCGAGGGCCAGGGGGCGACCGCGGCGATCAGCGCGAGCAGCAGGCCGCCACCCATCAGCCGGCCGGCGTCGATTGGGGCGGCCTCGTCCAGTTCGTGCCTGCCCGCGGCGAGGTAGCGGATGATCAGCGCCATGCCCGCGACCAGGCCTCCTGCGAACCCGCCGCCCGGCCAGTTGTGGCCCGCAAGCAGCAGGTAGATCGACACCACGATCATGATGCCGAACAGGAACCGGGTGACGACCTCGAACACGATGGAGCGCACCATGGGCGAAAGGGTCTGCCCGGCACGCAGCCAAACGCCGGGAGAGCTGTCGGCCTGCGGTTCGTCCTCGCGGGCCTCGAAGGCGTCCTTGGTGGTGGCGACCTTCCCCACCCGGGAGCGGAGGAAGATCAGCGACGCGACACCGGTCGCCGCGATGACGAGCACCGCGATCTCGCCGAAGGTGTCCCAGGCGCGGGTGTCGACCAGGGCGACGTTGACGATGTTCTTGCCGTAGCCGAACGAGTAGGCCCACTCGTACCAGGCCTTCGACACCGGCTCGGCGACCCGGGCGCCGGAGGCAACGAGCGCGATCAGCGTCACGGTGGTGCCCGTCGCGACGGCCACCAGCACGCGCCACCAGCGGGTCGACGTCAGGGGACGGTTGGTGAAGTAGCGCGGCAACTTGCGCACGACGAGCACGAAGACGACCAGCGTGACGGTCTCCACCAGCACCTGCGTGAGGGCGAGGTCGGGAGCGCCGCCGATCGCGAAGAGCAGCGCCAGACCGTAGCCGGTGACGCCCACCAGGAGGACCGCACGGATCCGGCCGCGGGAACCGGCCGCGCCGAGCGCCGCCGTCACCATCACCGTCGCCACCAGTAGTTGCGGCCAAGAGTCGAACAGCCGGATGCTCGGCCAGTCCTGGATCCGCAGCATCGCGTACAGCGAGAACGACACGAGCGTCACGAGGATGGTGCCAAGGTAGATCGACAGGGAACCACGCTGCACGCGCGCCGTCACCTCGACGGCGATCCTGTCGATGCCGTGCATGGAGCGGTGGTACAACTCCTCGGCGGTGTGGACCTTGGGGAAGGTGGCCTGCACGGCCGCGATCTTGCGCCGGAAGACGAACAGCACCACGCCCGCGCCAAGCGCGAGCACCGACATCAGCAGCGGCACCGTGAACCCGTGCCACAGCGCGAAACCGTGGCTCTCCTCACCCGTGGTGAGGGCGACGGAGTACGGGTAGAGCAGCCTTGTCAGCGGGTCGCCCAGGAAGCCGAGCACGAGGCTGAGCAGGCCGAGGAACATCGGGACGGCGGCCATCCCGAACGCGGGACGGTGCCAGCTCAGCACCGGCGCACCCTCCTTGGACGCGAAGGCTCCCCACCACCAGCGAAGCGAGTAGGCGACGGTGATCGCGGCGCCGAACAGCAGCGCCACGTCGAGCGCGACCGCGGCCAGCGGCGTCAGGATGGTCAGCTCACCGTCGATCAGGTAGACGATCGACTCGAAGGCCGTCTCCTTGGTGAGGAAGCCGACCAGCGGGGCATGCCGGCCATGGACAGCGCTGCGAGGCCACCCAGGATCGCCAGCCACGGCACCCGGTAGCCGACGCCGCTCAACTCGCGGATGTCGCGGGTGCCCGCGGAATGGTCGATGAGGCCGACGCACATGAACAGCGTCGACTTGAACAGCGCGTGGGCGATCACCATGCCGAGGCCCGCGATCGCGGCGGCCTTTGTTCCGACGCCCAGCAGCAGCACCATGAAGCCGAGTTGCGACACTGTGCCGTAGGCGAGCAGCAGTTTGAGGTCGGTCTGGCGCAGCGCCCGCCAGCCGCCGAGGATCATCGTCACGGTGCCGAGGATCAGCACGGTCGGACGCCACAGCGGCACGTCCGCGAACGCGGGAGCCAGCACGGCGACGAGGTAGACGCCCGCCTTCACCATGGCGGCGGCGTGCAGGTAGGCAGAGATCGGCGTCGGCGCGGCCATGGCGCCAGGAAGCCAGAAATGGAAGGGGACCAGCGCAGACTTGCTGAGCGCGCCGACCAGCATCAGCATCGCGCCGATGCCCGCGAGCGTGCCCTTGGGCGGGTCAGCGACGATCTCGGCAAGCGACATGTTGCCGGTGGTGCTCCACACCGCCACGATGCCGACCAGCATCGCGAGGCCGCCGGAGGTGGTGACGATGAGCGCGGTCTGCGCCGCGCCGCGGTTCGCGCGTCTGGTGGGGTCGTGGCCGATGAGCAGGTACGACAGCACCGTCGTCAGTTCCCAGAAGACGAACATCAGCACGAGGTTGTCCGCGGTCACAAGCCCGAGCATCGTGCCTGCGAAGACGGTCAGGATCGCGGCCGACCTACCGGTGGTGATCCCCTCGAAGTACCACCTGCTGTAGAGCAGGACGAGGAAGCCGATCCAGGTGACGATCATGGCGAGCACCCATTGGACCAGGCCCATCCGCAGTGTCAGCGACACGTCGAGCGTCGGGATCCAGGGGTACGCCTCGACGTAGGTGCCGCCGGAGACGATGTGCGGGGCTTGGACGGTGAGCCAGATCGCCGCGGCGAGGGGCGCGATCGAGAGGACGTAGAAGACCCGTGCGCCGAGCTTCTTGACCATCAGGGGGGTGAACGCGCCAAGGATCGCGTGGACTGCGATCAAGGCATAAAGCACGCCAGTGGTCCCTTCGGGATGGGGTACGTGGTGGCGGAAAGTAGTTTAACGGATCAAACAAGTTTGACCGTCAGAGGTCCAGGTGCTCCCGGAGCCATGCGATCTCGGCGGCATGTTCGGGCACGTCACCCGGGGTTTCGAGGATGGTGGCGGTGTCGGCGGCGCGCACCACGGACAGGAGGAGTTCGGGGTCGATGGTGCCGTCTGTCAGGCCAGCGTGCCGGTCGGCACCGCTGCCTGCCGCGTCGCGCGAGTTGTTGCAGTGGACGACGTCGAGACGCCCGGTGATGGCCGTGATCTGCTCGACGAGGCCGTCCAGTTCGAGGCCTGCCGCGTGCGCGTGGCAGGTGTCGAGGCAGAAGCCGACCTTGTCGATATTGGGCGAGTCGGCGATGGCGGCCCAGAGCCGTTCGATCGACTCGAGCGTGCGGGCCATGGCGTTGGCACCGCCCGCGGTGTTCTCGATGAAGATCGGCACATCGAGGTTCAGGCCGTCGATGCACTTGCGCCAGTTCTCGAACCCGACGGCGGGGTCGTCGTTGGCGGTCACGTGGCCGCCGTGCACCACGACCCCCATCGCGCCCACCGCGGCGGACTCGGTGATGGTCTGCTGCAGCAGCTTGCGTGAGGGGATCCGGATCCGGTTGTTGGTGGACGCGACGTTGAGGACGTAGGGGGAGTGCACCACGATGCCGACGCCGTCGGCCTCTGCGGCAGACTTGAGGGCGGCCGCGCCGTCCGGGTAGGGGGTGACCGGCTTCTTCCAACTCTGCGGGTCGCCGACGAAGACCTGCACCAGTTCGGCGCCCATGCCTGCCGCGTCGACGAGCGGGTGGACGGACGAGACGTGGGCTCCAAGGCGGATGGTCATGGGCCCACCCTATCCAGCGATGCCGACGGTTCAGTCCCTCGCAGAGAAGAAGATGCCCGCCAGCACACGCGCCCCGAGGATGAAGGCGAGGAACAGCAGCGTGATGCCGAGGAAGGGCCAGATCGACAGCGTCGGCAGCAGCATCGGCCCGCCGGAGCGCGTCAACAGGAACAGCCCGCCGAACAGCAGCGCGGAGCCGAGGAGGCTGAGGTTGAGTTGGCTGCCGATGGTCGCGAGCCAGGCGCGGTCGCTCTGGTCGGCGAAGGCACGCACGTTGACGGTGAGGGAGCCGTCCTCCAACTGTTCGGTGATCCGCGACAGGCGTCTCGGGAGTCGGGACAGCATCGGCATCAGGGTGGCGACCTGGTGCTCGACCTGCGCCTTGACGGCGTCCCGGCCGAGCATCGACTGCGCGAGTTCGGAGCCCCTGCTGCGCGCCAGCGCGATCAGGTCGATGTCGGGGTCGATCAGTTGCAGGGTCCCGTCGAGAGTGCCGAGGGTTCGGAACACCGCCGCCAACTGGGGAGGCACGCGGAACCCGAAGCGGACGACGACGTCGAGCAGGTCGGCGAACATGGACGCGGAGCCGCCCGGGGCGAACCCGTCGCCGTAGCGCAGCATCAGCTTGCCGACCTCGCGTTCGAGTTCGCGGTCGTTGAGGGTCGGGGGGCGGTCCATCAGGTCGAGCAGCGCGTCGGTGGCCGCGATCGAGTCCTGCCGCTCCACGGCGTAGAGCAGCATGATGAGCGCAGATCGGGTGGGGCGGTCGAGTCGCCCGACCGACCCGAAGTCGAGCAGCGCCAGGTCGTGATCGTCGGTGAGGATGACGTTGCCCGGGTGCAGGTCGGCGTGGAAGACGCCGTGCACGAAGATCTGGCGCAGCACGCCGCTCAGGAGCCGGTCGGCCAGCGCGGCGCGCGTCTCGGCGTCCATGGCGGCGAGTTCGTCGGACGCCGCGGACAGCGGCTTTCCCGCGATGCGCTCCATCACGATGACGCGTTCCGACGAAAGCTCCGGGTAGGGGATCGGCACGATCAGGTCGGACGCGGCAGCGACTGAGCGCATGTTGGCCACCTCTACGGTGTAGTCGAGTTCCTCGTGCAGCGAGTCAGCGAAGCCATCAGCCAGCCCGACCGCCCCGAGTTGCCTGCCCCAGGCTGTGCCCTGCTCGAGCCGCTCGGCGAGGCGGCGCAGGATGTCGAGGTCGGCGGTGACCTGTTGGCGGGCCTTCGGGCGCTGCAACTTCACGACCACGTCCGTCCCGTCCGGGAGCTTCGCGGCGTGGATCTGCGCGACGGAGGCAGCGGCCATCGGCGTCTCGTCGATCTCCGCGAACGTCTCGTCGATGGGCTTGTCGAGGGACTCCGCGAGAGCCGGGCGGACGTCGCGCCACGGCTCGGCCTCCACGTCGCTGTGCAGCTTCGAGAGTTCCTTGATGAAGGGCGCCGGGAGCAGGTCCGCGCGCGTGGAGAGCATCTGGCCGAACTTCACGAACGTGACGCCCGCGTCGGTCAGCGCGGTGCGCAGCGAACGCGCGACGCGTGGTGACTCGCGGTCCTTCTTCGGGGTCGGCCCGACGTAGGCCGTGAGGCCGTTCTTCAGCAGGATCCACCAGATGACGACGTAGCGGCGGCCGCGGCGGACGGCGGCGGGGAGGCCCGTGACGACGCTGGTCAGCGTCGGGACGCTCCAGGTCGGCACGATGGCCTCGAGGATCGTCAGCACGATGAGGTCGAACGCGATGACGCAGCCGACCATCACGGCCAGGACCAGGATGACGGGCAGGACCGGGGACTTCTCGCTGATGCCGAGCGACCGGACGATCTGGTCGGCGAAGCTCCACGCGATGGCGTTCTGGAGGAGGCAGACGATCAGCGTCCTGCCCCAGCCGACGGGCACCCCGAGAAGTCGACGTGACAGGTACATCAGCACGACGACGTTGATCAGCGTCCCGATAATCATGGGCTGCTCCTCCCTGTTGGGATGAGTGTTGCACGGCGGGCCCGTGGTCCGGATCGGGCCAAGGTGCCGCCCGTGAGCGTGTCACCCCGGTGCGGTCCCTGAGAGCGGTCCTTCCCTGACTTGTCCTTGTTCCTCGAGCTCGTCGCCCGTTCCCCGAGCTTGCCCCGCGTTCCCCGAGCTTGTCGAGGGGTCCGTGCACCGAGCGGTGCCGTTCCCTGAGTGTGTCCCCGTCCCCGAGCTTGTCGAGGGGTCCGTGCACCGAGCGGTGCCGTTCCCTCAGTGTGTCGCCGTCCCGGGCTTGTGTTCTCGTCCCCCGGGCTTGGTGAGGGGTCCGTGCAGTGCGGGTGGCCAAGGCGCGGTCGGGTCGGGGTTTCGGACGTCTCGACAGGCTCGACGAGCGGGTGTCGGCTCCACGGACTTGCTCCGTTCCCGAAGACCGGGGCTGGACCCCGACGGACTCGCCCTCGTTCCCCGAGCTTGGCGCTTGTTCCCCGAGCTTGTCGAGGGGTCCGTGCACCGAGCGGTGCCGTTTCCTCAGCGTGTCCTCATTCCCCGAGCTTGTCGAGGGGTCCGCGCACCGAGCGGTGCGGTTCCCTCAGCGTGTCGCCCCCGGGCTTGTCGAGGGGTCCGTGCAGAGCGGGTGGCCCAGGCGCGGTCGGGTCGGGGTTTCGGACGTCTCGACAGGCTCGACGAGCGGGTGTCGGCTCCACGGACTTGTTCCGTTCCCGAAGGACTCGCCCCCGTTCCCCGGGCTGTCCTTGTCTCCTGGGCTTGGTGAGTCGTCCGTGCAGAGCGGGTGGCCCAGGCGCGGTCGGGTCGGGGTTTCGGACGTCTCGACAGGCTCGACGAGCGGGCGTCGGCTCCGCGGACTTGTTCCGTTCCCGAAGGCCGGTCCCGTTCCCCGGGCTGTCCTTGTCTCCTGGGCTTGGTGAGTCGTCCGTGCAGAGCGGGTGGCCCAGGCGCGGTCGGGTCGGGGTTTCGGACGTCTCGACAGGCTCGACGAGCGGGCGTCGGCTCCGCGGACTTGTTCCGTTCCCGAAGGCCGGTCCCGTTCCCCGTGCTTGTCCTTGTTCCCCGAGCTTGTCGAGGGTCCGTGCACCGAGCGGTGCCGTTTCCTCAGCGTGTCGCCGTCCCCCGGCTTGTGTCCCCGTCCCGCGAGCTTGGTGAGGGGTCCGTGCAGAGCGCGTGGGCCAGGCGCGGTCGGGTCGGGGTTTCGGACGTCTCGACAGGCTCGACGAGTGGGCGTCGGCTCATCGGCCTCGGCAAGGACACGGCCACGACCCGTTCCGTTCCCGAAGGCCGGTCCGTCCCGTGCATGTCCTCGTTCCCCGAGCTTGTCGAGGGGTCCGCGAGCCGTGCAGCAGCCCAATGTCGTCCATCGTCACGACCCCGTGACCCGACTGCCTCACCCGTCCGGGCGCTTCGCGGGCGCGCGGGACGGCTTCCGGGGCGTCCCGGCTGACGCGACCACGCGTTCCGCGTTAGCGTTAGGCATCACGTCCGACACAAGGAGTTTCCATGGCCTATTCAGAGGGTTACGAGTACCACATTCACCTCAAGCAGGGCGACATCGGCCGCTACGTCTTCCTGCCCGGGGACCCGGGCCGCTGCGAGGTCATCGCGCAGCACTTCGACAACCCTCACTTCGTCGCATCGCACCGCGAACACACCACGTGGGCGGGCGAGCTTGACGGCGTTCCCGTCGCCGTCACCTCGACGGGCATGGGCGGCCCGAGCACCGCCATCTGCGTGGAGGAACTGATCCACGTGGGCGCAGACACGTTCATGCGCGTCGGAACGTCCGGCGCGATGCAGCCCGAGACCCAGCCCGGCGACGTCGCCGTCATCAACGCCGCGATCCGCGATGAGGGCACCGGCCTGCACTACCTGCCGATGGAGTTCCCCGCCGTCGCCAACCTCGAACTGATCAACGGCCTCGTCGACGCCGCCAAGGACCTCGGCAAGACGTGGCACGTCGGCGTCTCGCAGTCGAAGGACTCCTTCTACGGGCAGCACGACCCCGACTCGATGCCCATCGGCCCCCGCCTCCACGAGCGCTGGGACGCCTGGGTCAAGGGCGGCTGCCTCGTCTCCGAGATGGAATGCGCGGCGCTGTTCCTGCTCGGCTCGGTGCGCCGCGTCCGCACGGGCGGAATCATGATGATCATGGGCCACCACGACTTCACCCCGATGACCGACGAGGAGAAGGAGGCCTCCAAGGTCGACAACGTCATCCCGGTCGCCATCGAGGGCATGCGCAAGGTCATCGCCGCCGACAGGGCGCGCGCCTGAGCGTTACGCGATCTCGTCGCGCACAACCATCGCCTCGCCGTCGCGGCCGAGGGACCACTGCCTGGTGACCCTCAGCTCGGCGGCGAGGTGCTCGTCGTGCGTGACGATCAGCAGCGCGCCCCGGTAGTCGTCGAGCGCCTCGACGAGTTGCTCGACCGAGGCGAGATCCAGATTGTTGGTCGGCTCGTCGAGCACCAGGAACTGCGGCGCGGGGTCGGCGAACAGCGTCCTCGCGAGCCCCACCCGGAACCGCTCGCCGCCTGACATGGTCGTCGGAGCCTGGTCGGCCCTGTCCCCGCGGATCAGGAAGCGTGCGAGCAGTGCCCGCGCCTCGTGCGGGGACCTGGACGGCGCCGCGTCCCGGACGGCCTCGATGGCGCTGGGGAATGCGTCGAGTTCGTCGAGTCGCTGGGCGAGTTGGCCCGTCGCGACCGCTGGGGCGAGGTCGAGCCTCGCGTCGCCAAGCACCCGCGCGCGCCACTGCTCACCGTCGCCTTGGCCGAGGATCAGGGACAGCAGCGTCGACTTGCCCGTCCCGTTGTCGCCGGTGAGACGGATCCGTTCAGGTCCGACGACATCCAGGCGGGCACCGCCGATGCTGAGGCGCAGCACCTCCTTGCCGTTAGGGACCGTCGTCTCGGGAAGCGCGATGCGGATGGTGTCGGCCGTGCGCGCCGCCGCGTCCGCCTCGGACCTCGCCTCGCCCGCGTCGGCGATCGCCTGGTTGTGGAGTTGGGACTTCGAGCCGGCCTTCTTCTCGGAGCGGTTCTGGTAGAAGTCGGCGGCGACCTTCACGACGTTGCCGAGCGCCCGCTCCTTACGGGCCGACCTGTCGCGCTGGGCCAGGCGTTGAAGCTCGGCCTGGGCCTGCTTCTTCGCCCGGTCGAGTTCCGCGTCGGCCTCCCGGAGGCGCCGCTCGGCGGCGGCCTGCCTGGTCGCCTGCTGCTCGCGATACTGCGAGAAGGTGCCGCCGAAGCTGACGACGCCGCGGGGGTCGAGGTCGACCAGGGCGTCGACGCGTTCCAGCAGGTCCCGATCGTGGCTGACCACGACGAGGGCGCCGTCCCAGCCGTCGAGCGCGTCGTACAGCCAGCGGCGGGTGCGGGTGTCGAGGTTGTTGGTCGGCTCGTCCAGGAGCGTGACGTCGGCGTTGGCGAGCCGGGCGCCCGCCAGCGCGATGCGGGTCGCCTCCCCGCCGGAGAGGCTCGTGGCGTCGCGGTCGAGGAACGCGACGTCGGAGTCGAGGCCGAGCACGCCCAGTTCGGCGACCGCGTGGGCGTCGACGTCCCAGTCGTCTCCGACGGCGTCGAAGTGGCGTTGGTCGACCGACCCGGACTCGATCGCGAGCAGGGCGGCGCGGGTGTCTGCGATGCCGAGCAGGTCGGCGACGGTGCCCGCAGTCGAGAGGCGCTGCGGCACCACGTGGACGGTGCCCGCCACCCGGACGGCGCCGCCGGTGGGAGAGAGGTCGCCGGAGATGAGCCGCAGCAGGGTCGTCTTGCCGGAGCCGTTGGGGCCGATCAGGCCGGTCATGCCGACGGGAAAGGTCGCGTCGACGCCGTCGAGGATCGGGGTGCCGTCTGCGAGGTGATAGGAGAGGCCGTCGACGACGACGGCAGGGGAGGAATGAGCCATGAGTGGTCCTGGGGGTCGCTGGGATGCGGTCGGGATGGACGGCACGCCAACGGGGCGTGCCAGGCTCAGTCAGTCATTCGGGCCTCCTGCTAGGGGTGCGTCCACTGTAGTCGATGCGACGCTGTGGTCGGCCAAGGCGTTGAGCATGTTTGGTTGCTCGTTTGCTCTGGAGCCGCGTTTTCACGGCGTGTCGCGCAACGAGTCACCAAACATGCTCAAGCTCACACGCGACCCAGGCGTGAAACGGGAGAGTCCTTCCCGCTCCAGGGCACGGCCCCGGCTTCCCCGCGGGACCGTGCGACACGACGGCGCGGCCACGCCCTGGGGTTCATGCTCTGGCATCGGCGCCCAATCTTGGCCCGGATAGGTACTGTTGGGCCACCTTCAGAAGGGGCGTCCAATGTCGAACCACATCATCACCCGCCTGCGCTCTGTGATCGCCGAGAACCCGATGCGGCCGGCCACCCGGATCCGACGTGGCGACGCCTGGGCGGTGCAGACCTACTCGCAGTTCGGTGCCAAGATCCAGCGCGTCGCGCAGGGCCTCCTCGACCTTGGCGTCCAGCCCGGCGGGCGCGTCGGGATCTTCCTCGGCAACTCGCCGGAGTGGTCCGAGATCGACTTCGGGGCACTCAGCGTGCGCGCCGTCCCCGTCCCGCTCTACGCCACCTCGACGCCGGAGCAGATCGAGCACATCGCCCGCGACTCGGGGCTGACGGTGATGTTCGTCGGCAATCAGAGCGAGGCCGAGCGGGTGTTGGCCGCCGACCTGCCGGACCTTCAGCGCATCGTCATCGTGCACCCGTACCAGGGCATGGGCGACAAGGTCGTCTCCTACACCGACTTCATGGCCGACCCCGACCTGGCCGCACTCGACGCGAGGCTCGCGGAGGCCAGCGGCGACGACCTTGCGTCGATCATCTACACCTCGGGCACCACGGGTAACCCCAAGGGCGTGATGATCCAGCACAAGGCCCTCCTGGCGCAGGCCGACGCGCTCGACAAGTTCTTCACGATCACCACCGACGACCACTCGCTCTGTTTCCTGCCCCTGTCCCACGCCCTCGAGCGCGCCTGGACGACCGTCGTGCTGCTGCACGGCTGCATGAACACCTACGTCGAGAATGCCCGCACGGTCGCGGAGCAGATGATCCTGGCGCAGCCGACCATGATGGTGTCGGTCCCGAAGCTGTACGAGACGGTCTACACGACGGCGCATGCGAAGGCTGCGGGGTCCTCAGCGAAGCGCAAGATCTTCGCGTGGGCGCTGAAGGTCGGTCGCCACAACCAGTACGCCCACCGTTCCGGACGCACCCCGAGCGGCTGGCTGCGCGCCCAGCTGAAGGTCGCCGACAAGCTCGTGCTGAAGGCGGTCCGTGACGCGATGGGCGGCCCGAAGACGGTGCTCGCCTGCGGTGGTGCCCCGCTGCGCGTCGAGATCGAGGAGTTCTTCGGCTCGATCGGCCTGCCGATCATGGAGGGCTACGGCCTCACGGAGGCGTCGCCCCTGGTGTCGTTCAACGCGCCGAACGACTTCAAGGAGGGCACTGTCGGCAAGGTGCTGATCGGCGGCGAACTCCGGATCGCCGAACTCGGCGAGATCCTCTACCGCGGCCCCAACGTGATGGCCGGGTACTGGAACAACCCGGAGGCGACCGCCGACACGATCGAGGACGGCTGGCTGCGCACCGGGGACGTCGGCTACATCGACACCGACGGCTTCCTGACCATCACCGATCGACTCAAGGACATCATCGTCACGCTCGGCGGCAAGAACGTCGCCCCGCAGCCCATCGAGGGCCTGATCCTGGCCGACCCGCTGTTCGAGCACGCGGTGCTGCTCGGTGACAACCGCCCGTTCGTGACGCTGCTCGTCAAGCCGTCACTCCCGCACGTCGAGGCCCTCGCGAAGGCAGGTCACTGGCAGGGCGGGTTGCAGGACTGGCTCGCCTCCAACGAACTGCTTGAGGAGTTGAAGCGGCGCGTCGAGGAGTTGACGGCGAAGCTGCCGACCCAGGAACGCCCGAAGGACACCAAGGTGATCGACGAGGAGTTCACCATGGACAACGGACTCCTGACGCCCACGCTGAAGGTGCGTCGTCGCGAGGTGGAGGCCCGGTTCAAGGCGATGGTCGACGACATGTACGCGCGTCTGAAGGAGCGCTACGCCGAGCATCACTGACCCTCGCCGCCACCGTCAGGCGATTGGCTGGTGGGCGCAGGGTCAGCCGCGCACCCACAGCGGGGCCGCCCCGGCAGCCAGTCGCGCATAGTCGGGGGCGCCTCGGAGGGCCAGTTCCGCGCCGCCGGGCAGGTAGATCGCGAGGATCCGGAGCTGCTTCCAGCCCGTGTTGAACGTCGAGTGCTCCGTGCCCTTGGGGATGAAGATCGAGTCGCCCGGCCCGACGTCGAACTTCCCGGAGTCGCCGACGGTCTGTTGGCCTGTGCCCTCGAGGATGACGAGGACCTCGTCCGACTCCGGATGCGTGTGAATGTCGTGACCCATGGTCGGATTGATCACGACCTCACCTACCGTCGCGGGCGCTCCTGGGAAGTGCTCGTCGGAGACCCCCACTTGATCGACCCCCAGTCGAACACCTCGGTCGGGAGGTCGGCTTGCCTCGTGTGCGTTGTCATCATGGCCTCCTTGCCGCGACGTCGCCCCGCGCATCCGTGCGCCGAGGCTGGCCACCAATCTAGGCCGCGGCCCAGCCGCCCACCCGCTACGCGCAGAAATCGCCCCATAGACTCGGGCCATGGCGAAGCGAATCTGGTGGGCGACCTGGCCAGGCGCCGTCGCGATGGGCTGCTTCGCGTTCCTGCTTGGCTCGGCGGGCACTCTCACCGGCGCCATCGGCCTGCTGATCCCGCCGCCCGACGACGCCGGGATCGACTTCGAGGTGCAGGCACAGCCGGTGTGGCTGACCGTGCTCTGGGCCGCTCAGGTGCTCGCGGGGCTGGTGCTGCCGATCCTCACGACCTACTGGGCGCGCAGGAAGTGGGCGGGCTACGTCCTGCTCGGGCTCGGGCTCGCGGGCGTGCTCGGCATCGTCGGCCTGTTCCAGTCGGGCATCCTCTAGCCGCGGATCGGCTTGACCATCGTGTAGTTCACCAGGCTGACCCCGCGGATGACGGGGTGGTCCTCCGTTTCGACGGTGAAGCCGAGCCGTTCCAGCAGCGGTCGCGCCAGCAGGCTCGCGTGCACCGTCATCGCCGACGCGCCCACCGTCCGGGCCCGCTGCTCGACCTCGGCCAGCAGTCGGGTCGCCACGCCACGGCGGGCGAAGCGCGGCGAGACGAACAGCATGTCGATCAGGCCGTCGATGTCGATGTCTGAGAAGCCTGCGACCTCGTCCGAGACCGTTGCGACCACGGTCGCCCGGCTTGAGCGGCGCTGATGCCAGTCCTCCAGGTTCCGGTCCGCGGGCGAGGCCCACGCCGCGACCTGCTCCGGGGTGTACTTGCTGGCTGCGGTGATCGTCACCGCGTCGATGAAGACGCTCAGTGTCGCTTGGGCGTCCTTGGATGTGTAGGTGTGCACCTCGACCTGGTCGTTCATCTCCCCATCTTGTCATCGCGCGCCCGGGCTTTGGCCTGCTTCTTCGGTTGGGGTCGACGGAGGTCCAGTCCCGCCCGGCTGGCGTCGACGCGTCGCCCCGACGCGCTCCCACCCGGGGTGTTTTAGCCGTGACGACCCGCCGAGACTTGGCTCTGGAGCTTTCGCGAGCCACGATTGCCCCATGGGATTGATGGACTTCCTCGGAAAGCGCTCGGCGGGAGGGCTGAGCATCGAAGAGACGCTGATGGCGCTCAGTAAGGGCGCGGTGCTCATCGACGTGCGCACCCCCGTCGAGTACGAAGCGGGGCATGCACCCGGCGCAAGGCCGGTCGACCCCAAGCTGCTGAGGGAGAGTCCGGTCGACGCCATCCACGGCGACGATCCCCTCGCCGAACGCGATGCCGCGGTCGTCGTCATGTGCGACAACGGGCTGCGTTCCTCGCTCGTCGCCGCTCAATTGCGCGAGTCCGGTCTGCTCGCCGAGTCGGTGGCGGGCGGGCTGCGTGCATGGGCCAAGGACGGCAACCCCGTGCTCCCCGGCCCTTACCGGCGCCGTTGATGAACAGGTTCGCGGCCGGCTTCGCCGTCGGCGCGGCGCTCGCCGGTGCGGTCGCCGCGGGATACAACTACCTGCAGGGCCATCGGCTGATCAACGGTCACGTCGAGTCCTACCGGGAGCACTGGGAGACGCGCAGCGAGTCACATCCCGACGGGGTGCTCCACTATGTCGCGCTTGGCGATTCGGCGGCGCAGGGTGTCGGTGCGACCCACGTCGGCGCGAGTTACGTCGCGCTGCTCGCCGACCGGCTCTCTGAGGCCACGGGGCGCGACGTCGCGATCACCAACCTGTCGATCTCCGGCGCCGTCAGCGGCGACGTCGTGACGCGCCAGCTTCCCGTGCTGCAGAACCTCGGATTCACGCCCGACCTCGTCACCCTCGACATCGGAGGAAACGACGTCGTCTTCGCCGCGGACAACACCGTCGAATCCTTCGCGGCAAGCTTCGAGGCGATCCTCTCCGCGCTTCCGCCCGGGAGCTTCGTCGGTGACGTGCCGTGGTTCATGGTGCCTGGCCTCTCGAAGCGGTCCAGGTCCATGACGGCGAGGGCATCGGAGTTGATCGCCAGTTACGGCCACCACCTCGTCCCGATCTACCAGGCGATGCGCGAGACGGGCTACCTGAAGTTCCACACCAACACGGCGGCGGACTGGTTCCACCCCAACGACAAGGGCTACCGCGCGTGGGCCGACCTGTTCTGGGCCTCGATCGTGGAGAGCGGGAAGCTCGACGAACTGCGCGGAAGGTGAGCAATTTCCGCGCCGGTGAGGCGCACGGTAGAGTGGCGCGCTGACTGACCATCTGGTCGGTCACGCCCTCCTGCCGCGGGACAGACCCGTGGCCGTTAGTCCGAAGGAGGTGGGGCTGAAGTATGCGTAAGTACGAAGTCATGGTTCTCATCGATTCCGACGTTGATGAGCGTCAGGCACCCGCACTCGTTGACAAGCACCTTGAAGTCATCACCAAAGATGGCGGCACCATCGACAACATCGACATCTGGGGACGTCGTCGCCTTGCGTACGACATCAACAAGAAGTCTGAGGCGATCTACGCCGTCCTCCAGTTGACCGCTGAGCCGGCGACCGTTTCCGAGATGGACCGTCTGATGTCCATTGACGAGAGGGTTGTGCGCACCAAGGTTCTCCGTCTCGAGGACTGAGTTCTTTTCCACAACTTCCCGGTTACCTGAAAATGTGTCGGCACGCTGGCCCAGAATCTCAGGTACCACGAGGTGAGTCGGCCAAACGGCTCACCGAAGTCCGATCATCGGAAGGCAGATAGACATGGCAGGCGAGACACCCATCACGCTCATCGGCAACCTGACCGCCGATCCTGAGCTTCGCTTCACGCCCAACGGGGCCGCTGTCGCGAACTTCACGGTCGCTTCGACCCCCCGCACGTTCGATCGTCAGACGAACGAGTGGAAGGACGGCGATGCCATGTTCCTCAACTGCTCGGTGTGGCGCCAGTACGCCGAGAACGTTGCCGAGTCCCTCACCAAGGGGTCTCGCGTCATCGTCTCGGGCCGGCTGAAGTCGCGCAGCTACGAAACCCGCGAGGGCGAGAAGCGCACCGTGTTTGAGGTCGACGTCGACGAGGTCGGTCCCGCCCTGCGATACGCGACCGCGAAGGTCACCCGCACCACGGGTGGCGGCGGCGGTGGCGGCTCGTGGCAGGGCAATCAGGGCGGCGGCGGTGGCAACACCAACGCCCAGCAGTCTGACCCCTGGGCCAGCTCCGGCAACGCCGGTGGCAACGCCGGCGGCAACAACCGCGGCGGAAACGATCCGTGGGCCCAGTCGCAGCCTGAAGAGCCCCCGTTCTGATACAACCGCTTATCTAGCCCGCTCGGGCTAGCTGGCACATTCCGTCGAGAGACGGGCTTTCAGGGCACCACGCCCCCTAGCAAAGGAGAGCACCACAATGGCCGGTCCACAGCGCAAGCCTGTGAACAAGAAGAAGCTCATGCCGGTGAAGACGACTCGCGTCGCCAACATCGACTACAAGGACACCAACACGCTCAAGAAGTTCATCTCCGAGCGTGGCAAGATTCGCGCCCGCCGCGTCACTGGACTCTCGGTCCAGGACCAGCGCAAGGTCGCCATCGCCGTCAAGAACGCGCGCGAGGTTGCCCTGCTGCCGTACGCGTCGACCGCTCGCTGATCTGGAAGGGAAGAAATATGAAGCTCATCCTGACTGGCACGGTTGACAAGCTCGGCATCGCCGGCGACATCGTCGATGTGAAGGACGGCTACGGCCGTAACTTCCTGCTGCCCCAGGGCAAGGCGATCCGCTGGACCCGCGGTAACGAGAAGCAGATCGACGGCATCAAGCGTGCCCGCGACGCCCGCGAGGTTCGCGGCGTCGAGCACGCGCAGGAGATCCGCTCGCAGCTCGAGGGCCTGAAGATCGAGATCCCCGCCCGCGTCTCCGAGCAGGGTCACCTGTTCGGTGCCGTCACCTCAAGCGACCTCGCTGTCGCGGTGAAGAAGGCCGGCGGTCCCACGATCGACAAGCGCTCGGTCTCGTTCGCGAAGCCGGTGAAGACTGTCGGAACCCACGCCGCCAACATCAAGTTGCACGGCGCGGTGTCTGCTCACGTCCCGTTCGAGGTCGTCGCTCAGTGATCTGAGAGACCTTCGACGCAGCAAGACCCCGGCCGATCGGCCGGGGTCTTCGCATTCCCACTGGATGTGCGCTCGACGTGGCGCGACCGGGGTGGCGTCGAATCACCGTCGACGGACGACCAGGGTCTGAGGCACGCTGAGCCGCGAGCCGGGCACACTGGAGCAATGAACGAGAGCAGCGAGACCACCCGTCACCGAGTCGTCCTCAAGGGCATCTCCAGCAGGGCATGGGAGCACCCCGCCGACCGGGGAGCGCTCGTCGCCCTCCGCAAGCTGCAGGGTTTCGACACCATCTTGCGCAAGTTCTCCGCGTTCATGAACGAACGCGCCATCAAGATGCAGCTCCTCGGCTCCGCGGTGCGCGTCAGCGACCGCCAGTTCCCCCGACTGCAGCGCCTGCATGCTGAGGCGGCGACCACTCTCGATGCCCCTGAGCTCCCCGAGCTGTACGTGATCGCCTCTCCCGTGTTCAACGCCATGACCATCGGCATCGACACCCCGAAGATCGTCGTGAACTCGGCCCTCGTCGACCTGCTCGACGACGAGGAACTGCGCTTCGTCCTCGGCCATGAACTCGGCCACGCGCTCAGCGGTCACGCCCTCTACCGCACGCTGCTGCAATACATCCTGATGTTCGGCATGACGCTGACCAGCGTCCCGTTCGGCGGCATCGGCCTGATCGCGCTGCGTTCCGCGCTCAGTGAATGGTCGCGAAAGTCGGAACTCTCCTCCGATCGCGCCGGGCTCTTGGCCACCCAGGACGTGCAGGCCGCGATCCGCGTCAACATGAAGCTCGCCTCGGGCGGCCACCTCGAGGACCTCGACCAGACCGAGTTCCTGGCGCAGGCCCGCGACTACCAGGACACCGACGACCTGCGCGACTCCATCGCGAAGCTGCTGCTCGTCGACGGAACGACACACCCCATGAACGTCGTGCGGGCAAGCGAGATCCGCCGCTGGGTGGACTCCGGCGCCTACGCAGACATCCTGGGCGGCAACTACCCGCGGCGCGCGGGCGACAAGGACGCCAAGATCTCGGCGGAGGCAAGCGCGGCAGCGGAGGCCTATTCCAAGGATTTCAACGAGAGCGATGACGCCCTCGCGAAGCTCGCCAAGGACGTCGGCGGCGGCATCAGCGACCTCGGCAAGTGGGTCTCCGGCAAGGTGCGAGGCGAGTAGCCCTCACGCCTCTTCGATCAGGGTGAGCTGCGTGCCATCCTGGTCGACGAGGTACCCGATCCTCAGCCCTGAAGCTTCGACGCGCGGCTCGTGCAGTCGTGGGAACCCGACGGTGGCGACGGGAACCGCGGCGTTGCGGATCGCGCCCCACAGTTCGTCGAGGTCCGCCACGCGGACCGTGCACTGGAATCCGCTGCTGTACGGGTCGACGTCGACGTGCAGGAAGAACTCCAGGCCGAGCGGCCCGCGCTGCAGGATCAGCCAGCGGCCGTCGCGGTACTGCTCGACGAACCCGAACGACCCGTAGAAGACTGCCGTTCGGTCGAGATCCCGCGAGGGCAGGTTCGGGACTGTGCGATCGGCCATGCCACCCAGACTAGGCATCCGTCGCCGATCGCGCGGGTGGGTCAGCGGTCGCGTCAGAGGAAGCGGGGGTGGCAAGGGCGGCCGCCCAGCGCGCGCTGTGCGTCTCGACGTAACGCAGGGCAGCCGACCAGTGTGCTCCGTGACCGGAGAGGTACATCGAGGCCCATGGCTCGCGACCGTCGCGATGGGACGACTTCAGGAGGTCGAGCATCGCCGCTGTCCGGGCGGTCATCGCCTGTGGGAGTGCCTCCCGGAGTTCGGGGTCGGCGCCATAGCCGTCGACGAACGCGGTCAGCCGGGCGGCCGCGACCTCCGGTGGAGTCGTGGCGTCGTTCAGCGTGAACGCTTGGGCGGCGTAGGCGAGGTCCCAGAGCCGGGTGCTTGGCGCGGAGGCGTCCCAGTCGATGAACACCCACCGGTCGCCGACGATCAGGTTCCAGGGTGCGAGGTCGTTGTGGCAGACCAGATCGGCGCCGGGCGCGGGGATCGCCGTCTCCCACACGGCATCCGCTGGCGGGACGAATCCGACGCTCGCGTCGTGGATCCGGCGGACCATCGAACCGACCCGTCGCAGGTCCGCGTGGGAGAGGGGGTCGACGTCCATCGCGCTCGGGCCGATCACGAACTCCTGCACGGAGCGGCCACGATCGTCGCGCCCCATCGGCTTGGGAGCATCGACACCTGCGGCTCGGAGGCCCTCGACATACGCGGTGACGCTCGGCGTCGCGGGGGTCCACGGCTTGCGCACCGTGTCCCCGGCGCGGACCACGGCGTCGGTCGCGTTGCCCCCGGTCAGCGCCTGCTCGTCCACGCGCCCAAGTCTAGGCAGCGACGCTGCTGGTTGAGCCAGCCGCGGCGACGGAGTCGCCCGTGGGCTGTGTCGAAACCCTCGTGGGGTGCTCGGGGACTCGTTCCCCGAGCTTGTCGAGGTCCGCTGGTTGAGCCAGCCGCGGCGACGGAGTCGCCCGTGGGCTGTGTCGAAACCCTCGTGAGGTGCGCGGGGACTCGTTCCCCGAGCCTGTCGAGAGGCTGGCCGCTGCTGGTGGTTGCGGACCTTTCGACTCGGCCGCGCGACTTCGTCGGCGGGCCGGCTCAAGGAACGATGGGTCCCGCGGGCGCGCCGGGGCGTCGGGAGGCGTGCGCAGGGGACTGGCGGTGGCTGTTCCCCGAGCTTGTCGAGGGGTCCGAGAGTCGATGGCTGCCGGCCGTTGCTGGTGGTTGCGGACCTTTCGACTCGGCCGCGCGACTTCGTCGGCGGGCCGGCTCAAGGAACGATCGGCCCAGCGGGCCGCCGGAGCATCGGGAGGCGTGCGCGGGGACTCGTGTCGGTCGTTCCCCGAGCTTGTCGAGGGGTCCGAGAGTGGATCGCTGCCGGTGGGTGTGGTGGTTGCGGACCTTTCGACTCGGCCGCGCGACTTCGTCGGCGGGCCGGCTCAAGGAACGATGGGCTCCGCGGGCGCGCCGGGGCGTCGGGAAGCGTGTTCGGGGACTGGTGTCGGTCGTTCCTCGAGCTTGTCGAGGGGTCCGAGAGTGGATCGCTGCCGGTGGGTGTGGTGGTTGCGGACCTTTCGACTCGGCCGCGCGACTTCGTCGGCGGGCCGGCTCAAGGAACGATGGGCTCCGCGGGCGCGCCGGGGCGTCGGGAGGCGTGCGCGGGGACTGGTGGTGGCTGTTCCCCGAGCTTGTCGAGGGGGCCGAGAGTGGATCGCTGCCGGTGGGTGTGGTGGTTGCGGACCTTTCGACTCGGCCGCGCGACTTCGTCGGCGGGCCGGCTCAAGGAACGATGGGTCCCGCGGGCGCGCCGGGGCATCGGGAGGCGTGCGCGGGGACTGGTGTCGGTCGTTCCCCGAGCTTGTCGAGGGGTCCGAGAGTCGGCCGTGGCTGGTGGTTGCGGACCTTTCGACTCGGCCGCGCGACTTCGTCGGCGGGCCGGCTCAAGGAACGATCGGCCCAGCGGGCCGCCGGGGCATCGGGAGGCGTGCGCGGGGACTCGTGTCGGTCGTTCCCCGAGCTTGTCGAGGGGTCCGAAAGCCGACGGCCGCTGGCGCGGTCGCGGTCGCGGTCGCGGTGGAGTTTCGACTCGCCACAACCTCAACCTCAACCGCCCGTGCCTCAGGGAACGCGCGGCCAGCCCTCCTCGCGCGCGTCGAGTTCGGCGATCCGCCGAACTCCCGCCGTCTCCCGGTAGGACAGTTCGACCAACTCCGCGATCTCCGCCCAGTCGGTGTCGTCATCGACGCAGATCCCCAGCCAGCCGTACGGCCCGATGTAGCCGGGCACGTGGACCCGCGGCTCCTCGGCCAGCGCCAGGCGCTCGTCCTCGGGGAGCAGGACGCTGACCGTCCTCGGGTTGGTCACCCATTCCCCATCGACCTTGTAGCTCATCCCGAAGTAGGCGAACACCTTGCGGGTGAAGAACGCCGGATGCCCGACCACCAACTTCTCGCCCGCTCCGGGGAGCGCGAGGGCGATGTCGCGCAGCCTCACGAGGTCGGGGTCCAGCGGGTCGAACCGCGGGGATTCACTCATGCCTCATCCTGGCACGACTGGGACCATCCCCATCGCCCGCCGTTGGAGTCCGCTGGCATGGCGCCTGCCCCAGACCCCGCGCACGTCACGAGGTTTCGACCGATGCCGGTCGCTTCGCGCCCCGCCATGGCTCAACCAGCAACACCCGCCATGGCTCCTGCCGCCGAGACTCCGGACACGTCATGGGGTTTCGACCGATGCCGGTCGCTCCGCGCCCGCCATGGCTTAACCAGCGGCCCGAGACTCCGGACACGTCACGGGGTTTCGACCGATGCCGGTCGCTTCGCGCCCGCCATGGCTCAACCAGCAAGGCCGATGCCGGTCGCTTCGCGCCCGCCATGGCTCAACCAGCAAGACCCGCCATGCCTCCTGCGGCCCGAGACTTCGGGCATGTCACGGGGTTTCGACCGATGCCGGTCGCTCCGCGCCCGCCATGGCTCAACCAGACCCCATCCCTCAACCAGCAACCCGCCATGGCACGACCAGCGATCCGAGGCCCAGGCGCCGCTGACCATCCCATCCGCGTGGCCGTCTAGGGTTGTGCCATGCGCAACTTCACCGTCGAGTTCAACCCCGAGCGGAACGTCACCCTCGAGGCGACCGTGTTCGACCTGCCGAGCCCGGACGAGCAGCCGACCTCGCTCGAGTCGCCGCGACCCGCGGTGATCATCTGCCCGGGCGGCGGGTACGAGTTCCTGTCGCAGCGCGAGGCCGACCCGGTCGCCGCGGGCTTCCTCGCCAAGGGCTTCGACACGTTCGTGCTGCGCTACTCCATCCGTGAGCACGCGATCGGCCTGAACCCCCTCATCGACGCCGCGCGCGCCGTCCGGTGGGTGCGACTGCACGCCGCAGACCTCGGCGTCGACCCCACCCGGATCGCCTTCCTCGGGTTCTCCGCTGGTGGTCACGTGTCGGGCATGATCGGCACCAGGTGGGACGAGCCGAGCCTCCACGAGGCCGAGCGCGCCGAGTACGAGGCCCTCACCGCGCGGGGCCTTGACGCCAACGTGGGCCTCCTCGACGTCAGCCCCCGACCCGACGCGATCGTGCCCTGCTACGCCGTGTTCAACTTCGACTGGGTCGATGACCGCACCGACGAGATCTCCTTCAGCGACAGCATCGCGGCCGTCACCGACCAGACCCCGCCCACGTTCCTGTGGACGACCAACGAGGACAACGTCGTCCCTCCGACGCAGTCGCTCAGGTTCGCGACCGCCCTCTCCGACGCGGGCGTTCCCTTCGAGTACCACCACTTCGCGCGCGGCGAGCACGGCCTGTCGACGGCGACCCCGGTCGCCAACGCCGACCGCGTCTCGCTCCCGGAGAACGCGCACGCCTGGCTCGACCTGTGCGCGTCGTGGCTGCGCGCCACGTGGGGCCGATGAGCGCCAGGTTCCTGACCAGTTGGCCCTGCCAGGACGCCTGCGGCACCGTCGAGACCGACGAGAGGGTGGAGGGTGCGCCGGTCTACCGCTGCCCGGGCTGCGACTCGTCCTGGATCGAACTGAACGAGCGGACCGAGACCAACGGCGCCGGTCCGAAGCCCGCCGAAGACTGAGCCCGACCGACCGCTCGCTCCCACCGCGCGGTGGGCGCCGGACGTCGCCCACGCCCACCGCACGGCGGGCGCCAGACGGTCGCCGTCGACCGTCTCGTCGTCGGGCGACCACAGGATCGACCGGGCCCGACGGACCGGACAACCGACCGCGCCATCTCCCGAGGACCCTCCCGGGCGCGGCAGGGTGAGCCCCCTCCTGCGGGCACTTCCGACGCCGACTGCTACCCTCACCTGGGCGCCATTAGGCATCTGACAAGGCATGAGACGCCCCTCGCATCGAACCGGCCGACCAGAGGAGCCACCCGAAATGCCAACCAACGCCCAGCGTCTCGGCTCCGTCATCGTCGGAGTCGTCCTGCTCGCGGTCGGCGCCGTGCTGCTCCTGGTCGTCGCCCAGCATCTCCCCGACGCGCTCCGCTGGCTCGGCTGGCCCTTCGTCGTGGCGGGCATCGCGAACCTGGCGCTCGTGCCGCGCTACTCCCACGAGCAGGCGCCGCACAACGACGAGTTCGTCCCCTCGACGCCGGTCGGCCGGTGCTCGGGACGCCCCAGGTCCAGCACCTCGCCACCGTGATCGACCGGGAACTCGGCGACCTGCCGCACCGCGTCACCACCGCGCCGAACGCAGTGCGCATCTACTACGACTCGGGCACCTTCAGGCGGCCGGGATCGCACCAGACGATCCGGTTCCGCTGGCGCACCACCCTGTTCAGCGGCGGCGACCCCAATGCCTTCAACCGCGTCGACCTCGACCGGACGCGGCGACGGAACAAGCAGAGAGTCAGGGTCGGAAGCGCCGTCGGGGGTAGCTTCCAGGCGACCATCGGAGCCGACGGAGTGGAGGTGAAGACGCTCAACAGGAGCGTGTTCTCGCAGGCGATCAACCGGGCACTGGCCGAGTCGGGCACCCGCACCGTCGTGCCGACGCTCGCCATCGTCGGCATCGTCAACGCCGTGTTCGGCGTGGTGATCGCCGTGGGGGCCACCGTCTCGGCCCTGAGCATTTAGGGCGCCGTCAGCACTCGATGAAGGCGACCGCGAGGCCGCCCTCCGAGGTCTCCTTGTACTTGCTCAGCATGTCGCGGCCCGTGTCCCGCATGGTGCGGATCGCCTGATCGAGCGTCACCCGGTGCGTCCCGTCGCCGTTGAGCGCCAGTTGCGCCGCGTTGATGGCCTTCACGGCCGCCATCGCGTTGCGCTCGATGCACGGCACCTGCACGAGCCCGCCGATCGGGTCGCACGTCAGGCCAAGGTTGTGTTCCAGCCCGATCTCCGCCGCGTTCTCGACCTGCGCGGGCGTGCCTCCCAGCACCTGAGCGAGGCCGGCGGCCGCCATCGCGCACGCCGAGCCGACCTCACCCTGGCAGCCGACCTCGGCCCCGGAGATCGAGGCGTTCTGCTTCAGCAGCACCCCGACGGCGGTCGCGGCGAGCAGGAAGTCGACGACATCGTCGTCGGTCGGGTCTTCCGCGAAGTCCATGTAGTAGTGCAGCACCGCGGGAATCACGCCCGCCGCCCCGTTCGTGGGGGCGGTGACGACGCGCCCGCCGCCCGCGTTCTCCTCGTTGACGGCGAGCGCGTACAGGTTGACCCACTCCATCGCCGAGAACGTCGCGGTGATCAGGTTCGGCCTGGCGTCCCGCGTGAGCCTACGGAGCAGGTCGGGGGCGCGACGCGGCACATGCAGCCCGCCAGGGAGGATTCCCTCCTGCTTCACGCCACGGTCCACGCAGGCCTCCATGACCTTCCAGATCCTGACCAGCGCGGCCCGCGTCTCATCCTCGGTGCGGTATGCGGCCTCGTTGTGCAGGATCACCTGGGCGATGCTCAGCCCCTCCTGCTGGGCGATCCGCAACAGTTCCTCGGCCGAGGAGAACGGATGCGCGACGGCGACCTCGCTCACCCCGGTCTCCCCGCGGGCCGCCTCCTCCTCGTCGACGACGAAGCCGCCGCCGATGGAGTAGTAGCGATCCATGTGGACCACGTCACCGTGCTTGTCGTAGGCGGTGACGTCGAGCGCGTTGGGATGGCGGGGGAGCGCCTCGCGGTGGAAGGTCAGGTCGGTGGCCCAGTCGAACGGGATGGGCTTTCGGCGCGCCAGCACCAGTCGACCCTCACGTCCGACCGCATCCACGGCCGCCGCATAGTCGTCCGGGTCGGTCGCCTCAGGAAGGAAGCCCATCAACCCGCCGACGATCGCCTTGTCGGTCCCGTGCCCGACGCCGGTCGCCGCGAGCGAGCCGTACAGGTCGATGTGCACGCGGGCGACGTCCTCGAGACGGTGCGCGATGGCGTCGGAGAACAGCGCCCCAGCCCGCATCGGCCCCATGGTGTGGGACGACGAGGGCCCGATCCCGATCTTGAACAGATCGAGCGCGCTGATGGACATGGACGCCTCCGTTGGTCGACTGATCACGAATCTAGCCCAACGCGGTCAACTCGTCGCCTCGACTTCGTTCTGGTGCGTCCACACCTTGATGCGCAGCGGGTGCCTGGCGATCCTGACCCGCAGGCCCTTGTGCAGCGCGAAGTAGGCGAAGATGCCGACGGCGCACAGCCCGGTGGTGATCGACGCCACAGCGACCGAGGCGCGGGGCCCGAGGGTCTGCCCGATCCAGCCGATCAACGGCGAGCCGAGCGGGGTGCCTCCCATGAAGATCGCCATGTAGACGGCCATCACCCTGCCCCGGAACTCGGGCGCGGTGCCGAGCTGGACAGACGCGTTCGCCGTGGTCAACGCCGTCAGGGAGAAGAAGCCAGCGGGGATCAGCAGCAACGCGTAGGTCACGTAGTTCGGCGAGAGCGTCAGCAGCAGGGTGCTCACGGAGAAGCCGATCATCGACAGCACCAGCACCCGAAGCGTCGGCCGCGTTCGGCGGGCCGCCATGAGCGCCCCGGCGAGAGTGCCGACGGCCATGACGGTTCCGAGCAGTCCGAACTCGGCCGATCCGACCCCGAACTCGGTCGTAGCCATGGTCGCGTTGAAGATCTGGAAGTTCATCCCGAAGGTGCCAAGCACGAAGACCATCACGAGCACGACGATGAGGTCGGGCCTGCTGCGGAGGTAGCGCAGACCGTCGAGCGCCCCGCCGCGCGTCTTGGCGATGGGCGCGGGATGCAGTTCGTCGGCGTGCATCAGGAGGATCGCGCCGATCATGGCGATGAAGCTCAACGCGTTGATGAGGAGCGTCGGCCCGACGCCGACGGCCGCGACCAGCAACCCCGCGAGGCCGGGGCCCGCGAGGCGGGCACCGTTGAACGACGTGGAGTTCAGCCCGACGGCGTTGGGGATGTACTCGCGCGGAACGATCTCGGAGACGAACGCCTGGCGTGCCGGGTTGTCGAACGCCGTGATCGCGCCCATCAGCAGCGCGAACACGTAGACATGCCACAACTGGACCTGGTGGCTCGCCACCAGCGCCCACAGCCCGAGCGCCGTCAGCATCAGGCCGATCTGGGTGACGATCAGAACCTTCCGCTTGGGGTACCTGTCGATCACGGAACCCGCGTACGGGGCAAGCAGGGGGATCGCCAGGAACTGCAGCGCCGTCACGATGCCGAGCGCGGTGCTCGAGTTGTCGGTGAGTTCGGTCAGGACGAGCCAGTCCTGGCCGATGCGCTGGATCCAGGTGCCGAGGTTGCTGACCAGCGCGCCCAGGAAGTAGTAGCGGTAGTTGCGGATCGCCATCGAGGCGAAGGTCTTCATGCGTTCAGGCATCCGAGACCTCCAGCAGCAGGTCGGCGGCTTGCCGTAGCAGGGCCAACTGCTCGGGGTCTTGTCTTCCAGGTGCTTGAGCATCCAGGTGTCTCGCTCGGCGATGGTCTCGCGCACCACGCTCTCGCCGGCCTCGGTCGCCCGGACGAGGACCTGCCTGCGGTCGTCCGGGTGCGGGAACCGCTCGACCAGGCCGTCGTCGACGAGGCAGTTGATGGTGCGCGTCATCGACGGCGCGCTCACCCGGTCGTGCGCGGCGAGTTGGGTCGGTGTCTGAGCCCCGACGCGGTGGAGGTAGACCAGCACCGAGAACTGGTGGGGGCGACGGCGCTCGTGGACTCGAAGCGGACCCGCCGGGCGATGCGCTGGCAGGCCAGTCGGAGGTCGTTGGCAAGCGAGAACATCTCCGATTCGCCGGTGTTGTGCTGCTGAGTCATGTCTGTTCCCCTCGTCGTCCAACTCGTTACCCTAGCTCATTAGCTCAGCTAATCAAAGTCTCAACGGTCTTCGCGGAGGGTGGTGGACGGCGAGGAGGTAGGTGGGCGCGGGTATGGTTGAGCCTTGAGCAGGATCCGTTCCTCGTGTGACGGGTGCCGGACGTGAACGGGCACATCGTCAACGAGCCACGGATGCTGCTCAAGACCTGGTCAGGGGGCGGTGGTCCCGTTCGCGAGGTCGCCCTGTCGTCCGCGCGCCGTGGGGTCGGTGACGTCGGTCGTCAGGAGGCGAGCAGGCCGTCGATCTGGCCCATCGCGGAGGTCGCGCCCTCGATGACGCCCATGTTCAGCACCTGCTGCAGCGCCTCGGCGCTCGGGTAGGTGGTGACCGCCGTCATCCGCGTGTGGTCACCGTCGGGCTCGAAGGTGAAGGTGTTGGAGCCGACCGGAAGGTCAGGGTTCTCCGCGAAGGAGTCGTCCACGGCGAAGCCGTCCTCGAAGGTGAAACTGGTGGGCTCGTCGACCTGCGTGATCCTCCAGAAGCCGTAGTACCTCTCGCCGTCGGGGCCGGTCATGTAGTAGTTCATCCGACCTCCGGGGGTGAGGTCGTGATCGACGAAGGTCGCCGGATGGGTCGGCGGGCCCCAGATGCGCTCGAGTTGGCGCGGGTCGGCATAGACCTGCCACAGGCGCTCGACGGGGGCGGCGAAGTCGGCGGTGATGGTGATGGTGCGGGACTCGAGGTCGTGGGTTGCATCGGTGAGGGGCATGATGGTCAGCCTTTCGGTGTGGTGTGCGGGTCGGTCCCGCCTAAGAGGTCGTCGATCCGTGCGATCCGACCGCGCCAGATGCCCTCGAGTTCCTCGAGCATCCCGCCGACCGATCGCACGGCCTCGATGTCACCGCTTGTCAACGCCTCGCGGCCTTGCCGCCGCTTGGTGATGAGCCCGGCTCGTTCGAGGACCGCGATGTGCTTCTGGACGGCGGCGAAACTCATGTTGTACTTCGCCGCCAGGGCCGAGACGGAGTGCTCGCCAGCCAGGACGCGGCGCACGATGTCGCGCCTCGTCCGGTCGGCGAGCGCGTGGAACAACGCGTCTGCGCGATCCTCATCCTGCTCGGTCATGAGACAAACATACAACCAAACGGTTGTGAGTCAAGAGTTGTGGACGGTTTCTTGGTCGACGGTGTCCGACTCGCGCGTGTTCGCGTCGGGATGAATCGCGTTGACAAGGGACATCGTGCGAACTGGCTTGTCGGCGACGGCGAATGTACAAGAATCATGGACATGGCTACCGTCGCGCAGAATCTGATTTCATCGCTCGAAGCCCAAGGAGTGGAACGCATCTACGGCCTCTCCGGTGACTCGCTCAACGGTCTCACCGACGCCGTGCGTAACTCGAAGAAGCTCGCCTGGGTTCACGTCCGCCACGAGGAGTCCGCCGCCTTCGCGGCAGGCGCCGAGGCTGAACTGACGGGCAGGCTCGCGGTCTGCGCCGGCTCGTGCGGGCCGGGCAACCTGCACCTCATCAACGGCCTCTTCGACGCCCAACGCAGCCGCGTTCCCGTCCTGGCGATCGCTGCGCACATCCCCTCGCAGGAGATCGGCTCGAACTACTTCCAGGAGACCCACCCGCAGGAACTGTTCCGCGAGTGCTCCGTCTACGCCGAGCTCGTCAGCAGCCCGGAGCAGATGCCTCGGCTGCTCCGGATCGCCATGCAGGAGGCCATATCCAAGCGCGGGGTCGCCGTCCTTGTGATCTCGGGGGACGTGGCGCTGTCGCAGGCCGTCAGCGACGAACTCGCGCTCGCCTCCGACGCGCTGCCCCGCGTGATCCCCGCCGACAGCGACCTCCGTCGCGCCGCGGAACTGCTCGACGCGGGGCGCAGGATCACCATCCTCGCCGGCGCCGGAGCCGCGGGAGCCCACGACGAACTGGTGGCCCTGGCCGACACGCTCGGCGCCCCGATCGTGCACGCGATGCGCGGCAAGGAGTTCATCGAGTACGACAACCCGTACGACGTCGGCATGACGGGGCTGCTCGGGTTTGCGAGCGGCTACCGGGCGATGGCGACCGCCGACACCCTCCTGATGCTCGGCACCGACTTCCCCTACCAGCAGTTCTATCCCGACGACGCCACCATCATCCAAGTCGACGTGCGGGGAGAGCAGCTCGGGCGCCGCGTCCAGCTCGACCTCGGCCTGATCGGCACCGTCAAGGACACGGCCGCGGCGCTGACGGGCCTTGTCACCCGCAAGAAGAACCGGTCGCACCTCGAGGACGCTCAGAAGCACTACCGCAAGACGCGGGAGAAGCTCGACGAGCTGGCCACCCCGTCACCGAAGGGCAAGCCGCTCCACCCGCAGTACCTGTCCCGACGGGTGCTGGGCGGACCACGAGCAGACACGCTTCGTCGGATATGTGGGGGCTGCATACGTGGGTTCGCTAGGAGTCCGGTATGAGTGGCGCGAGGGAGGGTTCCCGGATGCTCTGCGTTCCCAGTTCTTCCACTTCACTCACCCGGTCATCAACTGCTACACCGACGAATACTCCGTTGCCTTCGGCGGGCCTCGACAGCCGGGCTGGTTTGCACGCCTAAGTCAGTGGGTCAATAAGCCCAGGTGAACGGCGCCGACACGACACCAGGTCATAGCCTGCGCTCCGCGGCTCGCGACAAATGATCGCGTGGTGGTCCTGCTGATCGATCGACTACTGCAGCTTGCGGGAGGCGAGCCAGTCACTCAGGACGGGGCCCACGATGGGGGTGGTGGGTGGGGGTAGGAGAGCCCCGTTGGTGAAGGCCTTGCCATATGTGGTGGGGATGGTGACCTCCACTGGACGGGGTGACGGTGGGCATGTGGCGCGGGTGAGTTCCTGGAGGGTCATGGTCTCCGGGCCAGCCACCTCGACCAGATCGTGGGGCCGGTCCGAGAGGGCTTCCTCGGCGATCGTCTCTGCGACCGCGTCGAGTGCGACGGGCTGGATCTGCATCGCCGGAACGATGGAGACGGGACCGACCTTCATGCGTTGCTGGTTCTGGCCAGCGAACTCGAACCACTGGGTGGATCGCACGATCGACAACCGTGGACTCACCTGGCGGGCCACGCGCTCTTGCTCGGCCTTCGCGGCGAAGTAGCCGTAGCCCCGTACCTCGGGAAGGTCGCAGTTCACGATCGACAGCAGCACATGCCGGGTCCCACTGCTTTCGGTTGCGCGGGCGATGGTGCGGGTCGAGGTGGTGAAGAACTCCTCCGCGGGTCGCCGCCGCAGGAACGTCCCACCGACGGCCTCGATGACCACGTCGAACTCCGTGAGCCGGTCGCTGGCTTGGGCGTCGCGGACGTCGAATCCGGTCGACCTCGACATCACCACGCACTCGGCTCCCCGTTGCTCGACGGCGTGCTGGATCGCCAAACCTGACGTTCCACCGCCCACCACTGCCACTCGCATGTCGCCTCCCTCGGGTCTCTACGCTCGTAGAGTCTCTATGATCGTAGAGCACGAGCGAGGGGGAGGCATGGAGCGCAAGGATGTGATCGCGGATGCGGGGATCCGGCTGGTGGCCCGCGAGGGTGTCCATGCCCTGACCCACCGTCGGGTCGATGTCGAAGCGGGACTGCCCGCTGGGTCGACGTCGTACTATGCCCGCACACGACGAGAGCTGGTCGCGCTGGTCGCAGCACGCCTGTCCGACGGGTCCGCAGGAGACCTCGACCACCTCGTCATCCCGGACGTCCTCACCCCTGCGGAGGCTGGCTGCATCCTGGCAGGGGTGGCCCGTGGCATGGCTGGGCGCGGTGATGCGCAAGCGGCTCGATTCCTGCTGATGCTGGAGGTCCGCGACGACCTGGAGCTGCGGGACCTGCTCACCCCCGCCGCCGCGGTCCGCAGTCAGGTCACCGACCTCGCGGCGCGGCTTCTCGCCGCTCTAGGAGTCCCCGAGGGAGTCCGTGACGTTCCGGCATCCCAGTTGGTGGTGCTGGTGGATGCGCTGTTGATGTACGACACGAGTCACGCCGAACCTGTCGACCTCGAGACCACACTGACGGCCTACTTACGCGGGATCATCGGATGAGCACGAGCCATCCGACGCAGACGCGGCCCGAGCCAGGATGGCCCGACCACTGCCTGTTGGGTGGGAGCCTCAGCTGGATGCTCGCCGAGTCCCTGAGGGCTCTTGCCGGCCGCATGCCTGACACCAGCGGCCTCGAGGTCTGGGTGGCCGCCCACTTGGCGGCGTTGCGGGGAGCCAACGAGCTGACGATGCTGACGCTCGTGCTGGTCCTGACAGGGCTCATCGGAAGGGTCGAGCCACTTCGCCGGCCGGCCGGTCTGGCCTGGGCACTCGGGATCGCGGGCGCGCTCATTGGGTCGGCGTCGCTCCTGCTGTTGGTCGCGGTGGAGGGGCGTCTCGTCTACCCCATCCCCGGACTGCCGCTCGACGTCACGACCCTGCCGCTGGTCGCAAGCCTCGTCCTGGGCGCACGCCACCTGGTCGCACTCGGCGGGGCACTGTCAACGGGAGCATTCACGATCCATGTGCTCCAGGGCAGCATGAAGCCATCGCCCCTGCTTGCAACCGTGGGCGGCTTGGGCGTCGCATCCCAGCTGGCGGCTTCTTTTCCCTGGCTCTGCCCACCCTGGGTGCCCATGGCAGCCAGCCTCCTGCTGGCCACCTGGACACTGTTGACCCTCAGGGAATGCAGCGGGTTGTGACCCAACCCTCTGCGGCAGATGAGTGCGTTCAGCGGGGAGGGCTTCGATGGGGATCCAGCGCCTCCGCAGAAGTCTCTCGACTGAGTACGCCAGCGTGCTCAACGGGCACGGGGATAGGCGCGTAGTTGGACAGGCGACTGGCCCAGGTGGCTCAGAACTGAATGAGCTTCCCGATCTGGCGGTCTGGAGCCAGTCATGGGCGACCGGCCCGAACAGCGGCGATGCGCGAAGCAGCTCGACCTGCTGGGGTTGGCGCTGACCGCGTGGCAGCGCCCATCTTGTGAGGACCTCGACTCACTGGAGTCGCAGTTCGCAGCGTCGGCAGGAACTTCGGTTATTGTCATGGGAGGACGACGATCGAATATCCGCTTCCAGTCCGTTCTGGGACCGGCCGACGGCGACAAGGGGCCACGGTGCAGATCAGCTTCGATGACTTCTTCAAGGAGCCGGATGATGTCACGTTCGCAACAAGGCGCCTGCCAAGCCGCATCTACATAAGTCGTACGTTCAAGATGGCTCACGGCATCGACCAAGGCGAGCCCGCGCGGTATATTCGCAAGGTTTTCGACGAAGAGGTGACCCCTGATGAGGACGACTGGGACTGGACAAGCCAGGTGGTCTATGTGACCCCGGGCGGTCGAAAGCAGCTCACGCTCAACGTTGCGCGGTCGGCAGGTGCAGTACGCAAGATCCGGATCCAGAAAGTGCCAACGAATCCCGATGCCGACAAGCTGGAGCCGGTCCTCGAGCTCGACCGGGAGCAAGCCATGCGCCTGATCGAGATGCTCAGGGCCATCGACTCGATCCCGATCGAAGGCGACACCACGGTTAGGGTCGACGACCAGGTCCTGCGAGATCTGTTCTCCGATCCTGATGGCATCAACCGCGTCTACGCCAGTGATCCAGAGCGTTTTCGAGCCTTGATCGAGACGGACGCCGACGCACGCGACGTGGTGGCGCTGCAGCACCGTCGTGGCGTCGTGGAGACGATGCGTACATGGCTCGTTGACGATGCAGCCTTCGACGCAGCCAAGCAGGCCGAGGGTGGTCCTGAAGCCGCTTGGCAGCATCTGTTGGAGGAGAATCCATGGGTTCTCGGCGCGAGTCTTGGTGGCCAGTTATACACCTCGTGGAGTGAAGAAAAGCTCGAGCAGGTGGTTGCCGGTCGCCATATCGGCGGCGTGGGCAAGCGCACCGACGCACTGATGCGTACAGCAGGTGTGGTCAGGTCTATGGTCTTCGCCGAGATCAAGCACCACCGCACCAACCTGCTGGCCAAGGAATACCGCCCCGGTTGCTGGCGTCCATCGGACGACCTCAGCGGTGCCGTCGTGCAGGTTCAGCAGACAGTCCACCTCGCCGTACACACCCTGAGCGACTATCTACCCGACCAAGATGACGATGGCGCGATCCTTCCGTCCGGAACATTCTTGCTGCACCCCAGAAGCTTCGTGATCATCGGCTCATTGACCGAGCTAACAGGTAAATCGGGCGGTCCGATTCCTGACAAGGTCCGCAGCTTCGAGCTGTTCCGACGTAGCCTGCAGGAGCCGGAAATCATCACGTTCGACGAACTCCTCGCCCGGGCCGAATGGCACGTGCAGATGGCCGAGAAGCAGGCTGAGTCTGTCGATGACGACGACGACATCCTCGGCTTTGAAGTCGATGAGAACGGCGTCATTCTCGACGACGACTGGCCGATCTGACTCTCACTCCGAAACTCCATCGTGGGCACCATCTGCGGATCAGGGAGGCGTTACATCGCAGACCTGAGGAAATCCCTGGACAATGTAGTCGCTTAGTTTGTGTGCGTGGCGCCTGATGCTTGTGCGCGCAGCCAGCCGATTTGCTTACGGGCGGACCAGTTCGGGGCACCCGGTGGGAATCTTGCGCCGTCCCACTCCTCTAGTTCGATGTGAGGCAGAGCCCAGTGGTAGCGGAGCCGGTCCAGTGGCCACTCGAGTTCGTCGTCGCCGGCGTAGTTCGACTCGGTCTCGTCGGGCACGTCGTGTCCTGCGCCGGCGAGGGCCGCAACGAGCGCCTCACGGGAACGTTCGAGCCAGTCGTGGACGCGTGACATTGGGATTGCGTCCCTGCCGTCGCCGATCCATGCTTGATTACCGCTGAATGTGATGGTTGTGTGGTCGACATTCGCGAGGGCCAGTTTAGTCGCGGAAGGCCCAGCAGCCTCCTCCCAATGCTCGGACACATTCCGCATCAGGTGCAAGAGCTCCTGGCCGCTCATGGTGGGCCGGGCATCTGCGGGGATCCGTTTCAGGGCGGTCATGACGTGGTTGCAGGCGACGATGAGGAATCGCAGGTCGACAGCCAGTTGCATCGCGAGTGCTACCGTCACCACCCTGATCGGCCGCCGTGAATCATACGGCCGGTAGTTGCGATCTGTCTCGTCCCGCCAGCCGCGTTCGATGTCGTCGTCACCGCTGTTCCTGTGGCGATGCTTGGTGTCGTATTCCGCGTCGAGCCATTCGTTAAGTACGTCCTCGAACCGTCGCGCCTGCATGCGCGCGCCGTCGACCCACATCAGGCCGTTCCACCATGCATCCTCGTCAGGGATTGGCTGCGATTTCACCATGCACCTGATCATTCCATCGCCCGGCTGCGGCCGGGCAACGCCACACTTACGGTGTCCGCGTCAGCGGCGTCCAGGAAGTGCTGGTGTCCCTGGCTCAGTACCGTGGTCCGCCACCTGTGAGACCTGACCGGCAGGGGTGCCCTCGCACGTCGAAAGCACTGCATTCGGCAGATGATCGATGTCATGCACCTGTTCGGCGGGCGCGGGTGTGGGCGAGGCGGTAGGAGTGGGTGCCGGTCTCGATGATGGTGGCGTTGTAGGTGAGGCGGTCGACGATGGCTGCGCACAGGCGGGGGTCGGTGAAGGTGTCGGTCCAGGCGGAGAAGGACTGGTTGGACGCGATCGCGATGGCGTTCTTCTCTTCGCGCTCGGTGAGGACCTGAAACAGCAGTTCGGCCCCGCGCCGGTCGAGCTCCATGTAGCCCAGTTCGTCAATGACGAGAAGATCCACCCGGCCGTAGCGGTTGATGGTCTTGGTGAGTTGTTTCTCGTCGGCGGCTTCGACGAGCTCGTTCACCAGGCGGGTGGCGAGGGTGTAGCGGACGCGGTAGCCCTGCTCGGCGGCGGCGGTGCCGAGTGCGATGAGCAGGTGGGATTTGCCGGTGCCGGAGTCCCCGATGAGGCACAGGGGGTCGCCGCGGCGGATCCAGTCGCCGGTCGCGAGCTCGTTGATGGTGGCGGGGTTGATGTTCGGGTTCGCGGTGAAGTCGAAGTCGGCCAGCCATTTCTCGCGGGGGAAGCCGGCGCTCTTGATGCGACGCAGGGTGGAGCGGCGGTCGCGGTCGTCGACCTCGGCCAGGAGGAGTTCGGCGAGGAAGCCTTGGTAGGTGAGTTGTTCCTTGGTGGCGGCCGTCACGGCGTCGTCGACGACGGCGCGGATGGTGGGCAGTCGGAGCCGGCGGCAGGCCTGGTCGATCGCGGCCTGCGCGGCTTGTTCGGTGAGGCCCTGACGACGGCGAAGGCTGGCGGGGCGGGTGCTGGTGGTGGTCATGGGGTTCCTGTCGGGGTGTGGTGGTGGGCCTCGGCACGGGCCGGGGTGGGATCGGGGTGTCGTCGTCGCAGCAGGAGTTCGTCGTAGGCGGTGACGGTGGGCAGGGGCCGGGTGTCGGCCGGTAGCGCGGCGATCAGCGAGTTCGAGTCGGTGTGGCGGCGCGGTGGCAGGTTCACCACGGTGCCGCCGCGCTGCGGCGCGGGCGCGGTGTGGCTGACGCTGTGGCGTCGGGCCTCGACGGCGACGACGTCGGCCGAGACGGCCCCGACGGACAGGGCGCTGGTGATCCCGGCGATCACCGCCTCGGTCGGCAGGGAGCGGTGGAGCAGGAGCACGTCGATCAACTCCTGGGTGCCCGCGACGTCGCCGCTGGTCTTGCTGGCGGCAGCCCAGAACGCGTCGTGGGCTGCGGTGAACGCCCCCGCGGCTCTGGCTTGGGCCAGGGCGGTCGAGCCGGGGAACGCGCCGGGCTTGTGGCGCAGAACCTCGAGGTAGTGGTCCAGCTCGACCCGGGTCACCCCACGCGTGCCGAGGCGGGGATGGGTGGCGACCACGGTGCGGCCCTCGAACACGACCACGCACGAGGCCCGCAGACTGACCCGGACGCGCTGCCCGATCAGGTGCGCGGGGACGGAGTACTTGACCATGCGGACGGTGATCAGGGCGGAGCGGTCGACGCGCGGGTGGAGGATCAGGCCGGGGTCGAAGTCATCGGCCGGCAGCGGCGCCAGGTGGTCGAGTTCGGCGCGGTAGTCCTGCCCGATCGTGTTCGCATGGCCGGCGATCCGGCGGGTGTTGTCGTCGACTTCCCAGACACGGATCTGGTCGTTGAGTTCGTCCAGGCTGGCGACCTCGGGCATGGGGGTGAGGTGGTTGCGGCGGAACCAGCCGACCTCGCCCTCGACGCCGCCCTTCTCATGGGCGCCGTCGATGCCGGGCTGGCAGTAGAACGCGTCGAAGCCGTAGTGGGAGCGGAACAGCACCCAGCGTTCGTTCTCGTCGCGTAGCCGGTCACCGCCATGGATTACCTGGACGACGGCGGAGGTGAGGTTGTCGTAGCGGATGTGGCGGGTCGGGATGCCGCCCAGGGCGTGGAAGGCCTCGATGTGGCCCTCGAGGAAGGCTTCCTGCCCGCCGGTCGGGTAGACGCGGTGGATGGCTTTGCCCGAGTGGGACAGGCGGTAGACGAACATGTGGCACTTGGTCTTGACGCCGTCGAGGATGACGTAGACCTCGCCGAAGTCGACCTCGGCCTCCGCGCCGGGGGCGTGGTCCTGCGGCACCATCGCCTCCACCCGGCGCCCGGCCTCCAGGTCGATCTGCGCCCTGCGGACCCTGACGTAGTCGCGCACGGTGGAGTAGGACAGGTCGGTGGCCTGGTGCTCGTCACGCAGCCTGGCCAGGATGCGGGTCGCGGTGTGGCGCTGCTTGCGGGGTGCGGTCAGGTCGTAGAGCAGCATCTGGTCGATCGCGGACTTGTACGGGTCCAGACGTGGTGCGGACCGTACCGGGGTCTTGCGGGGTGGGGGTTCGGCTGCAGCGAGGGCCTGGCGAACGGTGCGGCGGTGGACTCCGTGTTTGCGCGCGAGTTGCCGGATGGACAGGCCATCCACTCTCGCGTCGTGGCGGATGTCGGCGTACAGCTGCACTCGTGACCCCATCTCGGCTCCCTCGTCCGTGAACAGTTCCCATGGATGGGGACCAGCGTTCAGGGGTGGGGCCACTTCAGACCGTCAACACCCCGGCAAGTCGCACGCGGGGCCAGTTCAGGCCGTCACAACGGGGCCCAATCAAGCTGTCACAACCAGGACTGCCGCCCTCGAACAACCACTTGGGCGCGTTCGATAGCCGATCCTCCACCGTACGTCGAGCGAGCTTCCTCCTCGACGACTCTTTACGAGGGATTGCCATGTACGGAAGACCCGTACGGTGATATGGGCGGTGAGGGGAGGGCAACTGCAACAATGGGCACATGCATGTCGGCTACGCGCGCGTCTCGACTCTCGAGCAAGACCTCTCCGGCCAACGGGAAGCGCTCGAGCGCCTCGGAGTCGAGAGCAAGAACATCTACTTCGACCACGGCCTGACCGGAACTACCCGCGCCCGGCCCGGGCTGCGCGAAGCGCTGGCCGCGACCCGGGAGGGCGACACCCTGGTGGTGACCAAGCTCGACCGGCTAGCCCGCTCCCTCCCGGACGCGAGGGACATCGCCGACGAGCTCACCATCAAGGGAGTCGCGCTCAGCCTCGGCGGCAGCGTCTACGACCCCAACGACCCCGTGGGCCGGCTGCTCTTCAACGCGCTCGGCATGGTGGCCGAGTTCGAGGCGGACCTCATCCGCCTGCGCACCCGCGAGGGCATGGCCATCGCCAGATCCAAGGGCAAGCTCAAGGGCAAGAAGCCCAAGCTCTCGCCCTCTCAGCGCAAGCACCTCATGACCTTGCATACGGCTGGCGAGCACACCCAGGCAGAGCTCGCCGAGCTGTTCAACGTCTCCCGCACCACCATCTACCGCGAGCTGCGCCGCACCACGACCACCTCCTGACCGCCCATGCCCCGCCACTGAGCGATCACAGAAGCCCGCCACTGAGCCATCAAATCCACAGTCGACGTCCTCAACGGCGGCCGCCCGGAATCGATCGTTTGTGAGACGTCGACGCCCGAGGGCCGGTGAGGCATGACACGCCGGCCCGAAACTGAGGACCGAAACCCAACTGACTCAAAACTACCCCTAGACCGTTTTCGGGAAGTCGGTTAGAATAGATGCAGAACCCGCGAGAGGGGAGGCCCATCATGGAGACGTTTGACGTCGAGGACCGCTGGCCCGAGCTGTTCGCACAGCTCGACGCGACCCAGCGCAACGCCGTGCGTCAGTCCCTCGCTGCCGGCTGGCACGAGGGCTTCGAGCCGACCCGCGAGGACGTGGAGAACGTGACCGATTTGGCGCGCGGCGCGATCGACGTCGACGAGTACCGCCGGCGTGGCCACGCGGCCGCGCGACGCGTCGCCGGGCTGGTCCCTGCCGGTCGGTGACATGGCCTGGCGCTACGACAGCTGGGAATCCTACTTTTACCCGGAGACGATCAATCCGGTAACCGGGGACGGTACCCTGCGGAACCTCTACGACGAGCGCGATCCGCGGGTACTGGCCCGGTTCGAGTACATCGAGACCACTGGTCGCGCGACCGAGCTGCTGCGCGGTGACGTGGCGATCCCCAGGACCTACGACGCGGAGCACGTGCGTGCTATCCACCGGCATCTGTTCCAGGACGTCTACGAGTGGGCTGGGGAGTATCGCACGGTCGATATGAGCAAGCAGTGGCCACCCGAGCTTGGGCGCGGCTACACCGACTTCCTGGCAGTGGATCGCATCGGCGGCTTTCTCGATGACTTGCGCCAGCGGGTGCACGGCGCAGAGTGGTCCAAGATGGACAGGGATGAGTTCGCCCAGGCTGTGACTTTGTCCGCTAATTGGCGGGGTTTTTCAGACGCTCAGTGGCGGCCTCCACTCCCTCGCACGCGAGGGGGTGGTAGCGATGCCCTGCGTGTCCGTAAGGCCATCCCCATACGACTACCGGGGTTGGCGACCCTCACCCCTGTCGACCCACCCGGATCGATACGTGCTGTGAGTCCCTCGGGCGCAGTTCCGAAGCCCACTGCGCCGCTGACACTTTCGTGTCAGTAGGTCGAGGCGGAACGTTCCAGCTGTGCGGCTGGGGCTCGGTCGACCACCACCCCTCGATGGCGTGTCCGTGCGGCGTCGGGCTTGGCTACAGGTACCGGCAGACCTGGTCGGAGCTGCACGTGTCGGGCTCAACGTGCTCGGCCTGGTCGCGTAGCCCGGCGAGGGTGTCGCGCAGGTCGTGGAGCTGTCTGAGTTTCAGGTCAATGTCGGTCAGGCGTGCGTCGAGCAGGTCGCGTACGTGATCGCAGGGAGCTTGGCCGTGGTCGCGGATGTCGAGGACCTGCCGGATCTGGGCGAGGGAGAGTCCGGCGGCTTGGCCGCGGTGGATGAAGTCGATCCGGGTGAGGCTCTCGGTCGTGTAGTCGCGGTAGCCGCCGGGCGTGCGCTCGGCCGGGGGCAAGAGCCCCTGGTCTTCATAGAACCGCAGAGTCTTCGTGGTCGTGCCGGCCGCTTCAGCGAGCTCCCCGATCCGCATCCTCACCCCTCGTGTGTCACAGGTCTCACCCTTGACCTTCCCCTGTACTGGAAGCTTTAGTATCGCCGCATCAGGAGGATTTCTCAACAGTCCGGGGAGGGTTCGGGATGCAGTCGAAGATTGATCTGGCCGTGATCGGGTCGGGTGGCGCGGCGTTCGCCGCAGCGATCCGCGCCACCACGCTGGGCAAGTCGGTGGTGATGGTCGAGCGCGGTACGTTCGGCGGCACCTGCGTGAACACCGGGTGCGTGCCGTCCAAGGCGCTGATAGCGGCCGCCGAGGCCCGCCACGTGGCCGCGGACGCGGGCTCCCGGTTCCCGGGGATCGCCGCCACCGCGGGCGCGGTCGACATGCCCGGGCTGGTGGGTGGCAAGCAGGACCTGGTCGAGGCGATGCGGGGTGAGAAGTACTTCGACGTGGCCGAAGCCTACGGCTGGCCGGTCCGCCAGGGCCAGGCGGCCTTCGCCGGCACCCCGGATGCGCCTGTGCTGGAGGTCACCGCCGCTGAAGGCACCGTGGAAACCATCGAGTCCGCCCATTACCTGATCGCTACCGGCACCCGTCCCTGGGTCCCGCTCATCCAGGGGCTGGACGGCGTCGAGTACCTGACCTCGACGTCGGCGATGGAACTGTCCGAGCGCCCCGACTCGCTGCTGGTGCTCGGCGGTGGCTACGTGGCGCTGGAGCTGGCCCAGATGTTCGCCCGGCTCGGCTCGAAGGTGACCCTGCTGGTGCGTTCTCGGCTGGCGTCGAAGGAGGAGCCGGAGGTTTCCAGATCATTGCAGGAAGTCTTCGCCGACGAGGGCATCCGGGTGGTCCGCCGCGCTGTTCCCTCCCGCGTTGCCCGCGATACCGTCACCGGGCAGGTCGTCGTCATGGCCGAGGTCTCGGGCGGCGAGCAGGAGTTCCGTGCCGACGAGATCCTCGTCGCGCTCGGACGCCGCCCGGTCACCGAGGGGCTCAACCTCGAGGCCGTGGGGGTGAAGACCGGCGAGGCCGGACAGATCGTGGTCACCGACCAGTTGCAGACCGCCAACCCCCGCGTCTGGGCGGGCGGGGATGTCACCGGGCACCCCGAGTTCGTCTATGTCGCGGCCCGGCACGGCACGATCGTCGCCGAGAACGCCTTCACCGACGCCAACACTTCGGTCGACTACACACGGATGCCTCGGGTGACGTTCACCGGTCCCGCCATCGGCGCGGTCGGGATGACCGAGAAGGAGGTCATCGCGGCCGGGATCCGCTGCGACTGCCGCGTCCTGCCACTGGAGTACGTGCCCCGTGCGCTGGTGAACCGGGACATGCGTGGGTTCATCAAGATGGTCGCCAACGCCGACACCGGCGAGATCCTCGGTCTCACCGCTGTCGCCAAGGACGCCGGCGAGCTCGCCGCCGCCGGCGTCCACATCCTCGGCAAGACCATCGCAGAAGTCGCCGACGCGTGGGCCCCATACCTGACCATGGCCGAAGGCATCCGCATCGTCGCCAAGGCCTTCACCACCGACGTCTCGAAGCTGTCCTGCTGCGCCTGACCGCGCACTCACCCACCAGGAGTGACTACAGCCCTACGCAACTCGGTGGACCGGGTCAAGTTGTTTGTGTAAGGAGTTCGGTCTCCGGGTGGGTTAGAGGTAGGGGTTGATCCGGTCGGGGTAGGCGATCGCGAGTTGGGCGAGGGCCTGTTTCCAGTTCGTGGTGACCTGCCCCTCGACGAGGCGGCCTTCGGCGTTGCGTTTCTGTCCCTTCTTGCGTCCTTTCTCCTTGGCGCGGTCGCGGGCCCGCTTGTCTTCGATGTTGCAGATCGCCAGCCAGAGCAGCTTCACGGCGGCCTCGTCGGAGGGGAAGTGGCCGCGGTTCTTCGTGACTTTCCGTAGCTGGTAGTTCAGCGACTCGATGGCGTTGGTGGTGTAGATCACGCGGCGCAGCATCGGTGGGAACGCCAGGAACGGCACGAACCGGGTCCAGGCGTCGGTGAACACGCGCACCGTGTTTGGGTTCGCCCGGCCGAGCTCGGAGGCTGCGAACGTGTCCAGGGCGGCCCGCGCGGACGGTTCGTCGGCGGCCTGGTAGATCGGCTTCAACGCCGCCGCCATCTGCTTGCGGTCCTTGTAGTTGACGAATCGCATCGCGGAGCGGATCAAGTGGACCACGCAGGTCTGAACGGTCGACTGCGGCCAGGTGGCCTCGACGGCCTCGGGGAAACCGGTCAGCCCGTCGCAGCACACGATCAGGACGTCACGGACGCCGCGGTTGGCGAGCTGCGCGCAGACCCCAGCCCAGAACTTCGCCCCTTCAGTGGCCTGGATCCAGATCCCCAGCACATGTTTGATCCCGTCCATGTCGACGCCGATGGCGATGTGAGCGGCCTTGTTGCGTACGTGGGCGCCGTCGCGGACCTTCACGATCAGAGCGTCGAGGTAGATCACCGGGTAGAACGCCTCCAGCGGCCGCTGCTGCCAGATCATCACCTCATCGGCGACTTCGTCGGTGATCTTCGAGATCGTCTCCCTCGAGATCTCGGTCCCGATGGTCGAGACGAGGTGATGCTCGATGTCGCGGACCGTCATCCCGCCCGCATACAAGCTGATGATCATGTCATCGAGGCCTGACAGGCGCCTGGAGCCCTTCGGGACCAGCATCGGGGTAAACGAGCCGTCCCGATCGCGGGGGATCGCCAGATCGACGTCACCGACGCTGGTGGCCACCGTCTTCGGGTACGACCCGTTGCGCGAGTTCGGGAACATCGAGGCTTCAGCGTCGCCCTTGTCGTAGCCGAGGTGGTCGGCGAGTTCGGCCTGGAGGCCTCGCTCGAGGCCGGCCTTGATCAGTTGCTGGATCAGCCCGTCGCGGCCCTCCAGGCGGACGTCGCCGGCGTCGATGCGGGCATACAAGTCCTCCAGAGCCCCGGAGGCCTCCAACGCGGCCACGCCGTCGCGCTGCGCACGTCGCCGGTCTTCACGGTCGAGTTTGTCTATCACGGTCATCATTCTGCTTTCGTGTCAGGAGCAACCCCTTACACAAACCATCTGACACCCTCCGGTGATCAAGCCCTGGCCGATCAAGCCACCGATCCCCGGCGGTTTCACCATCGACGACTTCACCGTCGACGAGGCAGCCGGCTCGGCGACCTGCCCTCAGGGTGTCACCCGCCCGATCAGCCCGACCCGGAAGGTGACCTTCGGTTCCGCCTGCACTGGGTGCCCGCTGCGGGATCAATGCACCACCGCCGTCAATGGTCGCAAGCTGCAACTCCATGAACACGATGCTCTGCAGCGCGCTCACCGCGTCCGCGCCACCGACCCGGCCTTCCAGGACACCTACCGAAGCCTGCGACCCATGGTGGAGCGCTCGATCGCGTGGCTGACTCGCGGCGCCAGACGCGTGCCCTACCGCGGCGTCGCGAAGAACAACACCTGGCTCCACCACCGCGCCGCGGGTCTGAACCTGCGACGGCTCCTCAACCTCGGTCTGGCCTGGGGCCCCACCAGCTGGGTTACCGCCTGAGCCGGGGCCCATGAGCACACGGCACCCGGATTACCAGCGGCCTCATGGGCCCGAGAAGACGTCCCTGACGCCCCGTTCCTCACAGGAGCCAACCGCGAGAATCCACGGCGGAGTCCCCACTGAGAGGCCCCAGACGCCACACTGCCCACCCAGAAACCACCAAGCAGACAGCAACAGCCGTTCTTCAGCAGTCTCCTAGTCGCGGAGGCGGGCGCTCACCCAGTCGACGAGCGTGCCCAGCCGCTGCCAGGCGTCACCGACGGCGTCGGTGAAGTCCGCCTCGCCCGTTGCAGTGATCTCCCGCATGACGTGCAGCGACTTGTGTCGCAGGAGGTCGATGCGGGGATGGTCCTTGGAGTGTCCCCGAGGGGCGGTCTTCAACTGGTCGCCGCCGACCACCCATCCCTCCTCGCGGAGTTCGGCAACGATCGCCGCCAACCGGGCCCCGGCCTCGTCGTCGGCGACCGCCTCGCGGAAGCGGGTGAGGGCATCGGCGTCGGCGGCGTAGAAACCGCCCCCCGCCGTCGCCTCCCGCGCATTGACCTCGACGTAGTAACCGCAGGCCGGGCCGGTGGCGATGTAGGCGCCCTGATGTGTCTTGTAGGGCGACTTGTCGGCGGAGAATCGCACGTCGCGGTGGGGGCGGAACAGCTTGGCGTCGCCGAACTCCGGCTGCAGCGCCTCGGTGACCTCCTCGAGCGGTCCGCGCACGTGCTCGTCGTAGCGGGGCTTGTTGGCAAGCCACCACTCGCGGGTGTTGTTCAGTTCCAGGTCGCGGTAGAAGGCCATCGCGTCGGCTGGAAAGCTCATCCGCCCAGTCTTCCCCAGGGATCAAGCACTCCGGGGTGGTCCGGGGTCACTTTCCTGCCACGACGCTGCTCATTCGGCGATCAACCGGGCGACCACCTTCGGTTCGGGCTTGCTCAGCGACCCGAGGGTCGGCAGCACCGTGGCGGCCACGACGACGACGAACAACACCAGCACCACCCAGAACAGGCTCGCCCACGGCACGGCGATGACGAACGGCATGCCGATGGCCTGCATCGACTGCTGGCAGAGCACCAGCGCGATCGTCACCGGGACGGCACTCAGCAGGAGCGCGTTGACGGCCATGATCACCGCCTCGTAAGCGGGCATGGCGACGCGCTGGGCGGGGGTGGCCCCGACGACGCCAGCCAGCGCCAGCTCGGCGTCGCGCTGCCTGCTCATCATGATCAGCGAGCCGATGCCGCCGCCGAGCGCAATGATCAGCGGCATCCCCAACAGCGGCAGCATGGTCGAGAGCCCGATGTTCTCCAACTGGCCCTCCGCGCCGGCCGCGCGCAGCATGGCGTTGAGGGATTCGCCCACCATCACCATGCCCACGAGCAGCGAGATGCTGAACATCATCGGCACCACGGTGCGCGCCATCCGCATGCCGCGGGCGACGATGTTCTGCCTGGCCATCCGCCACACGGGGTCGACGGCCGGGATGAGCCCGGCCCAGATCCTCGTCAGCGGGCCGACCAGCAGCGGCGTCAGCATGCCCACCAGCGCCGTCGCCAGCACCAGGGAGAACACCGTGCCCTGCATGGCGGTGCTGAACGCTGCGTTGCCGGCATCAGGGTCTTCGGACATTCCCTTCACGACGGTGGGGATGGCGAAGAAGGCGGCGACGGCCAGTGCGAGGAGCACGACGCGGATCCACTTCCCGACGCCGAAGCGCTCGGTGGAGGCGCCGGTGGTGGCCTGGCGGAGAGCCTCGACGGGCGCGATCATGCTGGCGCGCTTGGCCTGCCTGGCGCCGCCGATCAGCGCGACGATCACCGTGAAGCCGGCGGCCAGGATCACCGCGGTGGGGGAGTAGACGGCCGGCGGGGGCGGACCGGTGTAGTCGCCGGATTGCGCCCGCGAGCCCATCGTGAGATCGAGCAGCGGCTGCAGCAGGAGCATCGCCAGCAGCTGCCCGACCACTGCGCTGGCCAGGGAGACGGCGATGAGCTGGATGCGCACCGTGCCGCGGATCTGGGCGGGGGTGGCCCCCACCAGCCCCAGGCGGGCCAGCGACCCGCGCCGGGAATCCACCACCAGGCTGGTGGCAGACGAGATGACGGCGATGCCCACCACCACCGAGAGGAACAGGTTGGTGGAGGCCGAGAAGGTGAGCGCGAACACCTCGACCTCGGGCAGGAGGCCCCTGGCTCCCGCGTTGACCGCGGTGGCCTGGAGCAGCCCAGAGAGCCCCAGGCCGAGGTTGACGGCGACGAACACCAGCGCCACGCCGAGCCACGCCGTCCACGAGTCCCTCAGCTCGGCGAGCTGGACGTCACGCATCGGAGCCGCTGAGTTCGGCGAGGCTGGAGGCGACCTCGGTCACCGACGGGCGGGCGAGCTCGTGGACGAGCAGCCCGTCGCGCATGAACAGCACCCTGTCGCAGGCAGCGGCCACCTTGGGGTCGTGGGTCACGACGAGCACGCACTGGCCGGGGCTGTGCGCGATGGTGGTGAGTTCCTCCAGCACGACGTCGCCCGTGCGGGTGTCCAGTGCGCCGGTGGGTTCGTCGGCGAAGATGATCTGCGGCCGCTGCGCCAGCACCCGGGCCAGCGCCACGCGTTGCTGCTCGCCGCCGGACATCGACGGCGGCCGGGCACCCAATCGTTCGCCGAGGCCCACCTTCTGCAGGGCCTCGCGCACGAGGTCGGCCGGCGGCTGCTCACGCCTCAGGCGGTAGGGGAGCTCCACGTTCTGGGTGGCGGTCAGCGTGGGGATGAGGTTGTAGGACTGGAAGACGAACCCCACCTCGCGGCGGCGGAGCTTGGCGAGGTCGGCCTTGCTGAGCTGGGTGACGTCGCGCCCGAGCATGGTGGTGCGGCCGCTGGTCACCGATTCGAGCCCGGCCACGCAGTAGAGGAGGGTGGACTTGCCTGAGCCCGAGGGCCCCATCACGGCCACCATCTCCGACTCGCGCACCTGGAACGACACCCCGTGGAGGATCTCCACCTTGCGCTTCCCGACGGAGAAGGACTTGTGGACGTCGTCTGCGGTGACGAGTGGGCCCTGAGTAGGCATGAAGGTGTTGGTCATGGGAGACCTCCGGTCATAACATGTTGTCGAGGGCGACGCTACACCCGCCTCGGCCCGCTTCCGCGTTCGTCCCACCGAAGTGTCAAACGAACGGTGTAACTGGGTTGTGTTGTGTGATGTCTCACGACATCGTGGCCGGTTGTGTCTCGGGACTTCGTTGACGGTTGGGTGTCTCATGACTTCGTGGACGGTCGGTTCTGGGTGGGTCCGTGCCAGCCGTGGCGGGTGGTCGGTTTGTCGTAGGTCGCGATGGTGTGTCCTTGTGCGTCGGTGATGGTGACGGTGTCGGCATCCCAGCTGATCGTGACGTGTTCGCCTCGGCGTTTGTAGCCGGCGTAGAACTTGGAGGCGAGGGCTCCGACGTAGCCGCCTTTGGTGACGGTGCGCATGGCGGTCCCGCTGATCCCGGCGGAGGGGCTCTGGCGGGTGGTCTTCATCGGGGTGCCCTGCTGGGGGTTGCGTGGCCCGTAGTACATGCCGGTGGTCGCGGGTCGAGGGTAGGTGTTGATGACCTCGCCGTTGAGGTCGATGATCTCTACTGCGGCTGGGGTCCAGGTCACGTGGACATGCTGCCCGGCCCGGCTGGTGGCCACGTAGAACAGGCAGCTGAGCGTCTTGATCTGGCCGTTGGGTCTGACCTTGACGAGGGCCTGTCCTGTAGCAGGGTGGAGGGTGAGCCGCGTTCTGGTAGCGATCATGGCCGTCTCGGTGGAGGACGGTGTGGTCGTGGCGCGCGCCGAGGGTGGGATCTGCGGGAGGCGGGGTTCAGGAGTCGGTTCGGGTGCCGCCGGGGTAGCGGCCCACGCCTCGGCCGGGGTCTTGCCGTCGAGTGCTTGATGGGCTCGTTCGTTGTTGTAGTACTGGTCGAACTGGTCGACCAGTGCTTGCAAGGCCTCGATCGTCTTCGCGGGTGGCCTGGCGTTGAGCCACTTCTGCAGCGTCTGGTGGAACCGTTCGTTCTTGCCCTGGGTTGTCGGCCGGTCCGGTTTGCCGGTGATGGGCTTGACCCCGAGGTCGAGCAGGTAGTCGACCAGCTTGCCGGTGAAGCCGCGGCGGGTGGGGTTGAACGCCAATCCGTTGTCGGACAGCAGCCGCTGCGGGACGCCCCAGCGGCGGATCGCGGTAGACACGACCAACACAGCGGCTTTGGCTGTCTCGCCGTCGGCGACGAGGCTTGCGGTGGCGAGCCGGGAGTGGTCGTCGATGACCTGGTGGATCGACACGCTGGTGCCATCAGCCAGTGACCAGGCGAACGCGTCGATCTGCCAACAGCAGTTCGGGGCCGGGTAGACGAACCGGCGGTTCGCCGCCCGCGGCCGCTTACGCGGTTCCGGCTTGGACACGCCAGCGGCAGCGAACGCACGAGCGAGTGTAGCCCTTGAGGGCGGGTTCAGCCCCTGTCGGCGCATCCTGGCCAGCACTGACAAGGGGCCGGCGTCCAGCCCCTGCTCGGAGAGCCAAGCTCGGACGGCCAGCGCGTGCTCGATCACCTGCTGGTCGGTCCGGTTCGGGCTGTGATGGGGGCGGCGTGAGCCCGGCTCTGTCGCGCCGACCGGACCGACCTCACCGGCCTGGCGTCTGATCTTGTAGAACACCGCCCGACTGATCTGGTGCCGCTCGCAGAAGCGCGTGACCGCACCCCGCTCGGCATCATCGGGCCAGTTCGCGATCGCCCACCGCACGTCCGCGGGCACGTGGTTGAAATCCATGCCCAAACCAACCACCCGCACCCAGTGCCCACGATGTCGTGAGACTCACTGTCCACGATGTCCCGAGACAGAACCGGCCACGATGTCGTGAGACTTCACATAACTGGGTTGTGTTGTCATGCTGGTCTGGGGCTGCTGAGGCGGCCGTCGAATCGGATGTCGAAAGCGTTGAGGGCTTCCTTCCATCTCTGGGTCCAGCGGGCCCTGCCTTTGCCTGTGGGGTCGAGCGCCATGACGGCGAGGTAGACACACTTGAGCGCGGCCTGCTCGTTGGGGAAGTGCCCGCGGGCTCGGACGGCCTTGCGGATGCGGGCGTTGACCGACTCGATCGCATTCGTGGTGCACACGATGCGTCGGCGCTCACGACGAGTAGTGCGGACGCCAGCCACGCGTTACTGATCCAACATTGTGTAGTAAAAGTAAGAATCGTGCTACTCTCAATGCATGGGGGCAGACGCGCGACCGGAAGGCAAGTGGATCAGCACCGTGCGGCTCGGCCCGAAGTCGCAGATCGTGATTCCGAAGGAAGTGCGGGACATGTTTGGCCTCGGGCCCGGAGATTCTCTGCTGCTGATGGCCGACGTGGAGCGAGGCATCGCGCTGGTCGATCCCGCGGAGTACGCCGATGTGATGAGCAAGGTGCTGGGCTCGCCGTCTGGCGAGGAGGGCCACTCGTGAGCGCGCCACCAAGAAAGTCCCGCCCATGGCACCTGTGGCTGATCGTCGTCGTCGCCACATTTTTCATGTCGGTGGGCCTGTACGACTTCGTCATGGTCGCCACCCGGAATCAGGCGTATCTCACAGACAGATACACCTCGGCGGGCGTGGAGTACTTCGCGGACTACCCGTGGTATCTCCTCGTCTTGTTCGGGATCAACGTCATCGGCGTGATGCTGGCGCTGATCGTCTCCCTGTGGAATCGGCGCGCCGCGATGTGGCTCGCACTCGTCTCGGGCGCTGCCGATGTCGTGCTCCTTCTGGTCACGATCTTCTTTCGCGATCGGTTCGCAGCCATCGGTATCGGGCTCACTTTGCAGGACATCGCGATCTGTGTCGGCATCTTCGTGCTCGCCGAGTACTTCCGGAGGCTCGCGAAACGAGACAGGTGAGCCGCCTTCTGAGCTACCGAGTACGCAGTGCGGGGTAGTCGCCGCGGGTGCCGCCTGCGAGGCGCGCGTAGTTCTCGAAGGTGGCGACGCTGAAATCGAGTATGTCTGCGAGGACTTTGGCGGGGACGGCTCCGGCGAGCCGGAACCGTGCGGTGTTCTGTAGCGCGGAGATGCTGGTGCCGAGAGGGCGCAGACGAAGTGCGAGGTATTGCGGGTCGAGAGGCTGCCCAGGGAGACGGCCAGGGAACAGCCATGCGTCGTCGTCCGGCCGGAGGTCGAGCTGCTCACGGGCGAGCGTTGCGACCGGTGCGGGCAACGCGAGCGGACGGTCTCCGATGTGGAGGTCGAGGCCGTCGTTCTCGTCACGGAGCTGGCGGCGACGCAGCGCCAACGTCTTGGTCGCGGGGAGTCCGTAGACCGCGATCAGCAGTGCCGCGAGGCGTGCATCGAGCGCGATGCTGCTATCCGTGGCGAGGGTCCGGATGACGTGTTCGAGGTGTTCTTCGGACGTGCTGATCGTTGGCTCTCGGCGAGGGAGTGTCGAAATGTCGAGGTCGGGCGTGACGCCGCGTTCGGCCGCCCAGGTGAGGAACTGCGGTAGCCATCGTCGCGCGGTGCGGAGGGTGATGAACTCCTCGATCTGTGCCTGGGTGAGGGCGCGCAGGGGTGTCTGTTGTTCCTCGGCCCAGGTGAGGAAGGTGACGAGGCCGCGTAGCGATGCTTTGACGTGCCGAGCTGCGCCGATAGCGATGTCGCCTGAGGGGCCGCGGCTGGCTCGGCGCAGCAGCATCCATCGGGTGTAGGTGCGCAGCATCTGGTGGTGCTCGGCGGGGGCTCCGCCGATGGTGTGCGTCGCCCAGGCCATCAGCGGCCGCGTGGCCGTCGCATCGCGCGGCAGGGCACCGGAGTCGAGTAGGAGCGTGCGCAGGTAGATCAACGGCTTGCTCGGTCGGGGGACGTCGAGAATCGACTCGACCGCCACCCTCCCGGAGGCGATGTCCCGGAGCACGTCGGTGCTCGGCCCCATGCGCACGCATGATCGACAAGGTCGCCACCGACGACGCGGTCTTCCTGCCCGACGTCGGTTCGCCCGTGATCTACGCCGCGCGCTACCTCACCATGAACGGCAAGCGCCGCATCCTCGGCTCGTTCAGCCATGGCAGCATGGCCAACGCGGTGCCCCAGGCGATCGGGGCGCAGGCCACGTTCCCCGGTCGACAGGTGGTCACCATGTCGGGCGACGGCGGCCTCACGATGCTGTTCGGCGACCTGCTGACGCTGGTGCAGGAGAAGTTGCCGGTCAAGATCGTGGTGTTCAACAACTCCAGCCTCAACTTCGTGGAGCTCGAGATGAAGGCCGCAGGCTTCGTCGACTTCGGCACCGAACTGGTCAACCCCGACTTCGCCGCGGTCGCCGAGGCGATGGGGGTGCGAGGGTTCCGCGTCGAGAGCTCCGACCAATTGGAGGACACGCTGCGCGAGGCGTTCGCGCATGACGGCCCCGCGCTGGTCGACGTACCCACCGGTCGCCAGGAACTCACCATCCCGCCGAAGATCACGCAGGAGCAACTCAAGGGCTTCGCGCTGTACGCGATCCGCACAGTCCTCAACGGACGCGGTGACGAACTGCTCGACCTGGCCACGACCAACTGGCGGCAGGTGTTCTGAGCGGGCACCTACGCTGGGGTGAAGTTCGGGCTGTGCCCGCGTCGACCGGATGGTCGCTCGCGCGTCAGGCGCACCCGAGTCGAGGCAAGGGCGGGAGGAGAAGGGCAATGCGTAATCCGGTGGAGGCGCTGCGCGAGTTGATCGGCTCGGCCATCCGCGCGAAGGTCGCGGGGCCCGATCCGGAGGCGCGCGAGGCGAGCATCTGGGGCGCGGAGGGCCCCCGCTGGCACGAGCCGTCCGACCCCATCTGGACGGTGAACCGCGACGCGGCCATGTACGCGGGCGGGATCAGGGCGCTGCTGTTGCAGGCGCTGCACCCCGCCGCGATGGCCGGTGTCGCAGGCCACTCGGGCTACCGTTCCGATCCCTGGGGTCGGCTGCAGCGCACCGGCGAGTTCATCGCCATGACGACCTACGGGCCGGTCCCGTCGGCCGAGGCCCTGGTCGCGAGGATCCGCAGCGTGCACGAACGCGTGCGGGGCAAGACCGACGACGGCACCCCGTACCGCGCGTCCGACCCACACCTGCTCGCCTGGGTCCACGCCGCGGAGACGCAGAGTTTCCTCGCCGCCTACCAGGCGTTTGGCGGGTCGCGGCTGACGGCTGCCGAGGCCGACCAGTACGTCGCGTCGGCCGCGCCCGTCGGGGAGCTGCTCGGCGCCGTCGACCTGCCGCGGACGGAGGCGGACCTGGTCGGAGCCATCGAGGCGTACCGGCCCGAGCTCCGGGCCTCGCCCGCCGCGATCGACACCGTCGACTTCCTCCTCAAGACGCCGCCGGTCCCGTGGCCCGGAAAGCTCGGCTACTGGATGCTCGCCGCGGGCGCCATCTCGACGCTGCCGCGGTGGGCGCGCGAACTGCTCCACCTGCCGACCTCGCGCTGGTTCGACCGGCTGATCGGGCTGCCGCTCGGCAGGTTCGCGACCAGGGTCGCCGGGTGGGCGATCGCGACTCCGAAGACGGCCGCCGAGTTGCGGCCCGCCGCATGACCTCGCCGTCGACGGTCGGGCCACGCGGCCCGGGGCGGCGGGCGTGAGCGAGTTCCGCGAGTCGCTCCGGGCCGAACTGGCCACGCTGGGCGACCCGGATCGGGCCGTCAAGCAGCAGGCGTACATGAAGTCGGCGCTGCCGTTCCACGGGGTCCCGGTGCCGCAGGTGCGTTCGCTGACCCGCTCCCTGGTGAGGCGCCTGCCGGTGGCCTCGCGCGCCGAGTTCGTGCACACCGTCGAGGCGGTGTGGGACGGCGCCACGCACCGCGAGGAGCGCTATGCGGCGCTCGCTCTGCTGCGCGCCCCTCGGTACAAGCAGTGGGCCCGTGATGTGGAGATCGTTCCGCTGCTGCGTCGGCTCATCGTCGACGCAGCCTGGTGGGACCTCGTCGACGAGTTGTCGCACTGCGTCGGGGACGTGCTGCGATCCGCGCACGAGGCCATGGAGCCCGTGGTGAGGGAGTGGTCGAGGGATGACAACCTGTGGCTGCGGAGGTCGTCGATCATCTGCCAACTGGGGTTCCGCGAGGCGACGGACCTGTCGCTGCTGACGGAGGCGATCGACGGCTCGATCGGGGACCGGGACTTCTTCGCGAGGAAGGCGATCGGGTGGGCGCTGCGTGAGTACGCCAAGACGGACTCGGAGTGGGTCCGAGGCTACGTCGCCGCCAACGAGGCGCGCCTGTCGCCCCTGTCGAGGCGAGAGGCGCTCAAGTCGCGCTGATCGAGCGCAGCGCTCCGGGTCCGTGCGGGAGGTTTCGACCGAAGAAGTCCGCTGACGCGTCCTTCTTGGCTCAACCAGCGGGCTTGCTGATTGAGCCTGCGCGGCGATGGACCCGCTGATTGAGCCAGCCGCGGCGACGCAGTCGCCTGCTGCTGCGTCGAAATCGTCGTGACGTCTGTGCGGACCCGAGTGAGGCAGGGCACGCTCGGTGTGGTGGCCAGGTTTCCGGGCCGGCGCGGGTTGGTTTCGACCGATGAAGCGACGCTACGCGCCGCTTCATGGCTCAACCAGCGCTTTCATGGCTCAACCGGCGGGCTTGCTGATTGAGCCAGCCGCGGCGACGAAGTCGCCTGCTGCTGCGTCGAAATCCCGTGACGTTCTGCGGACCTGCCGCAGGGGTCTGTGCTGGTGAGGTGCGCTTCGTGACCGGTGGCTGGGTCTCTGCGCTGGTTCGGGTCGGTTTCGACCGATGAAGCGACGCTACGCGCCGCTTCATGGCTCAACCAGCGCTTTCATGGCTCAACCGCCGGTCGGCAGCAGCACGACCCCTCGGTCGCCGTCGACCGTCAACTCGTCTCCGGTGTGGATCCTTGCCGTCGCCGATCCCGTGCCGAGCACCGCCGGGATGCCGTACTCCCTCGCGACGATCGAACTGTGCGACAGCGGGCCACCCACGTCGGTGACGACAGCCGACGCCATCGCGAAGAACGGCGTGTAGGCGGGCGTCGTGATCGGGGCGACCAGCACGTCGCCGGGGCGCATCGTCGAGAAGTCCTCAGGGCCTCGCAGCAGACGCGCCGGGCCGCGGGCGGTACCGCCGCTGGCGCCCAGACCCTTGAGCGTGTCGCCGTCCTGGGGCGACTCGTTGCTCGGCATGAAACGTCGGAACATCCGGTGGAACAGGCCGCCCGCCGGGAGCCATCCGGGCGGCGTCGCGACCTGCCTGCGGCCGCGCCACTGGACCCGGCGACCGGTGACCGCCGCGCGCGCCGAGGGACCGACCCCTCGACCCATGTCCAGGGCCTCCGAGGCTCCTCTGGCCTCGTCGGCGGTGAGCCAGAACACATCGTCGGGGGCGTCGATGAAGCCCGCCTCCGTGAATCGGCGACCGAGTTCGCGCAGCATCCGGCGAACACCTGGCCAGCCGAGGCCGACGTCGGCGAGCGCGTCCTCGCGCAGCGGTCCGAGTTCCTGGGCCCTCGCGAGCATCGATTCGAGCGACGCGCGCCGCACCCGCCCGACGTGATCCCAGAGCCATGCGGTGGCCGACTCCCGGTCGGCGCGCAGCCTGGCCAGCCGCTCGTCGGGGTCGGTCGCCTGTCCGGAGACGGCGTAGCGCAGCGCCACCATGATGGCTGACGGGTCGTCGGCGGCGACCGGTTGCATGATGTCGAGGTTGTAGGTGAGGTGGCCGAAGCGGTCCAGGTGCTCCTGAAGTAGCGCCTCGAAGTGCGGGCGTCGGCTGGCGGGAATCGCGTGCTCCGCGGCGAGGGCCGAGGCGACATCGGGGTAGCGGCGGCACCACTGCGCGATGCTGTAGATCGAGCGTTCGGCGCGGATCGGCTCAGATTCGCCGCCCAGCAGGAAGGTCAGCGCGGGCGGTCGTCCCGGGTGGCGAACAATGGCCTCGTACAGCTTGGTGAAGGCGATCTCCGCGGTTGCCGACTGCGGAATGAGGGCCTGCACGAAGGTGTAGTACTCGGCGCCTGCGGAGACCAGTTCCGAGGCGCCTTCAAGGAGCCGTGCCGACGTGAGGGTCGCTGGGTCGACATCGCGCCAACGATCGACGACCTCCCGGTACGCGGGCAGCCCGACGTTGCGCCACATCGTCACGCCGTTGAGATCGCTTCCGGAGGTGAAAACCACCGGCATCGCGGTCGGGGAGGCCTTCATGAGCCGCCACATTCCGGCGTTGGAGTAGAAGTAGTAGGCGAAACCGTTGACGGTGGGAAAGTCCATGTCATCGGGCTCCAGGACGCCGACCTTGAAGTAGCGCTGGAGCACGGTGCGCAGCGACGCGGCCACCGAGGGGCGGATCAGATCCGCGAACAGGGGCGACAGAGGGTCTGGCAGTTGCTCGACGATCGAGGCGCGGATGTACATGCCGTCGCTGCGCTCGAGCGGCCATTCGGTCGGCACAGGTCCGATCTCGTCAGGCAGCGCAGTGACGGGGCGTGCCTGGACGATCTGGAAACCGTTATCGGTGAGCGTCCACTCGATGTCCTGCGGGGCGCCGAAGTGGTGCTCGATGCTCCTGCCGAGTTCCGCGAGCGCGACGGCCTGCGCGTCGGTCAGAACGGGGGCGCGACGCTGCCCATGGGGGATCGGCTCGGTCGCCGTGCCTGATGCTGTCCTCACTGTACGCACGGCCTTGTCGGCGGTCGTCCTCGACCTGACGAGTGCCTCCGCAACGACCATCTCGTCGGGCGTCACCTCGCCTCCGACGACCGCCTCGCCCAGCCCGAAGGAGGCGTCGATGGCCGTCTCCCTGCGCCGTCCGTTGGCGGGGTTGGCCGTGAACATGACTCCGGCTGCGTCGGCGTCGACCAGGCGTTGAACCACGACCGCGAGGCTCGCGTCGCGCACCCCTGCGCGCGACCGGTAGGCGATGGCGCGGTCGGTCCACAGGGATGCCCAGCATCGACGCACCGCGTCGAGAAGGGCCTCGGGTCCCTCAATGTTGAGGAAGGTGTCCTGCTGCCCTGCGAACGACGCGTCCTCGAGATCCTCGGCGGTGGCGGAGGATCGCACCGCGACGGGGCCGCCGCCCAGATCGTGGTAGGCGACCCGGACCGCGTCGGCCAGATCTTCGGGGATGGGCCGGTCGAACAGGGAGCGCGCCTGCTCGCCGCTCCGGGCGCAGGCGAGTTCGGATCGGAGGTCGTGGGTGCCGAGGTACTCCTCGTATGCGGCGGTCGTGATCACGAAGCCATCGGGTACGGGGAAGCCGGCGCGGATCAACTCGCCGAGGTTGGCGGCCTTGCCTCCAGCGGTGGCAATGTCCGAGCGTCCGAAGCTGTTCAGCGGTGCGATCCGAGACATGTCCGTTCTCCTTTGCCGTATTCAACAGTAGCCCGGTTTAGCCTCTATGGAGCCGTCGGGTTCCGCCCGAAATCGACGCCCAGGCGAGTCGGCCGGCATCGCGTGCAGACGTTGCCCGCAAGGGAGCGGACCGGCGTCCGCGGGGGCGCCGATGGGCATCGCCGGACGGCTGAGGCGGTGCTCGGGTGGCTGTTTCGAGGCTCGACGCGTCGGCCGAGCGAGTCGTCCGGGACGCGGGCACGGGCCTGGTGTTGAGCACTTTCCGTCCCGCATCCTCGGCGCGAGCGCTGACCTGGGTCGATCGGTTCGCCAGGGACGCAACGTGCTCGCTGCCCGACCCTCACGGCGCCGCCCGGAGCGCTCGACCGGCCCTTTCTGTCTCGGAAGATGAACTGGTTCCGGCTTGCTGAGCGTCGGGCGATCGCAACTCGAGTCTCGCCGGGTCGACGCGGTCGTCGGCGGGAGTGGGTGACGGCGGCTCAGATGCGGGTCAGCACCTCGGTGCCGTAGTCGTCGGCCAGGAGCAGGTCGACCACGGCGGCGCCTGCCTCGGACGCGTCGGCGAGTTGGCCCTCCTCCTGCAGCGCGACGAAATCGGCGCGACCTGGGAAGCCCTCGGAGCCGCGGATCTCCGCCTGCATGCCGGTATCGACCACGCCAGGCGCGATCGCGGCGATCCGTACCCCCGGCTGGCCCTCCGCCGCGACGGTGGTGGCGTGGTGATCGACGGCCGCCTTCGTCGCGCAGTAGACGCTCCAGCCCTCCAGCGGCCGACGTCCCGCGCCGCTCGAGATGTGCGCCACGCGGACCGGAACGTCGGCCGGGCGCTGGTTGAGGACGGCGTTGGTGAGCAGGATCGGTGCCGTCACGTTGACGTTGACCGCCGCGATGGTGGCGGCTGCGTCCTGCTCCCCGGCCAGGGTCGCTGGGCCGAGCAGGCCGGCGTTGTTGACCAGGACGATCTCCTCGGCGTCCGCGAGGAAGTCGCGAAGCGTGTCTCCCGCCAGCCACGCCGTCACCGCTCCGGGATCCGACAGATCGAGGGCCTCGCCGGCGCTGCGCGAGATGCCGAGCACCGTGTAGTCGCGCCGCTCGAGTTCGGCGACGATCCCGACCCCGAGGCCCCTGCTGTGACCCGTGACGATGGCCTTGCGCCCCATGGCGTTCCCTCCGGTAGACGTTGTCCGCCACGCTACCGGTCCCCGTCGAACGGTGCGGCGCGGGTCGGCGAGCCCCGCCGTCGCCGTCGCCGTCGGCTGTCTGTGGTGCTGGCTGCGCGGTGTGCGGCTCAGGCGTTGAGCAGTAATCGCAAGTGGTTGCCGATTGGCACGTTCAACGTGTGTGCCTCGGGCCTCGAACGCCGAATGCTGCTCAACGCCGGACCCGCGCTCAGCGCGACGCGAGCACCTGCTCGCGGAGGATGTCGGCGTGGCCGCAGTGCTGGGCCAACTCGCGAAGGACGTGCAGGTAGATCCAGCTCAGCGGCAGCGGGCCGCGTCGGTTGCCGGAGACCTTGTCGTCCAGGCCGAGGTGAGCGACGGCGGCGCGGGACGCCGCGCACGCGTCGAGGTGGGCCGCGGTGATCGACGCGATCGTGTCGTCGGGCGTCAGCGTGAAGGACTCGTCGACGGTGGTAGGGATGCCGATCTCGACGCGACTGTGCCCGGTGACCGCCTCGTCGAACCAGACCCTCTCCACGAAGGTCGCGTGCTTGACCAACCCGAGAAGCGTCGTCAGCGACGGCACCAGACTCCTGCGTGCCTCCTCCTCGGTGAGCCCGGCCAGCGAGGCGGTGAGCATCGCGCGATGCTGGTCGAGGAGGGCCTCCATCTGCTCGCGCAACGATCCGGTGGTGAGGTGTTCTCCGTGGTGTGCCACGCGCCCAACGCTAACCCCTCGCCTAAGCTGGGCCAATGGCGCGACTCGATTCCTGGCTCTGGGCCGTGCGGATGTACAAGACCCGCTCGATGGCCACAGCCGCGGTGCGCGGCGGCCACGTCCGCGTCAACGACAACCTCGCCAAGGCGGCCCAGCCCGTCGTCGCGGGGCAGAAGGTGCGCGTCCGCAAGGAGCAGGACGAGAGGCTGATCGAGGTCGTCGATCCCAGCCTGGAGAAGCGGGTCAGCGCGCCGCTCGCGCAGGCCGCCTACATCGACAGGACCCCCGAGAAGCCGGCGCCGATCCCCGAGATGGTGGGCCGCGTGGCGATCCGCGACAGGGGTGCTGGGCGCCCGACGAAGCGGGAGCGTCGAGCGATCGACAAGTTGCGCGGTCACTGACCCTCGTCGGTGGGACGACGCGGGTCAACGCGCCACGGGTCCACGCGCCCGGCGCTCGGCACGCGGAGGTCGAACTTCCCCTCGTCCCGAGCGGCTGAGTTTGAGCATGTCTGGTGAGTCGTTTTGGTTTGGCACGATCAAACGTGACCGTTTGAGCAACGAGCAACCGAACATGCTCAACGACCGGTCCGGCAGCATGCCTGGACCGCCCCGTGTCCCGAGTGGCTGAGTAGCCGCCTGTGCTGGCGCCAGGACGGTCGCGTTCGAGCATGTTTGGTGACTCGTTGCCGGTTGGCACGATCAAATGTGACCTTTCGAGCAACGAGCAACCGAACATGCTCAAGTCCTTAGTCCGGCAGGGGTTGTCGAGTCGCGGGGAGGACGGCGCGCAGGAGCAGGTCGACGCTTCGAGCCGGGCTCGGGCGCGAGAGCATCGACGCCGTGAGGGGCCAGGCGGTCGGGTCGAGACGGGACAGGGACCGGTTGAACGCCGGAGTGGCCGCCTCGGAGGACGACAAGGCCGCCGTGCCGTGCACCCACTCGGTGACGAACTCGGTCGCGGCCACGGCGTCGTCGTCATCCAACCCGGCGCGCCCGAAGAACCGGAGCAGCGCCTCGTTCAGGCCCATCGCGCCCGGCCCCGCGACCCTGCTGGACGCGAGCAGTGCGACGTGCCCAGGGGCGGAGTCGAACCGGGTCAGCGTCGCCGTCACGAATGCGCGCAGCGCCTGCTCGGGCGGGTCGTCGTCGAGGAGTGGGAGGTCGAGCGTGGCCAGGAAGCGGTCCGCCAGTGCCATCGTCAGATCGTCGAGGTCGGCGAAGTAGGTGTAGATCGCGTTGGGTGCGACCCCGGCCTGCCTGCCGATCGAGCGGAGGCTCAGGCCGACCCGACCCAACGCCGACAGCACGGCCTCCGCGGCGTCGAGCAGCAGTTCGGTCGAGATGTCGCCGCGCGGTCCGCGCTTCTTCGTTGCCACACCGCAATGCTAGCCTCTGTAATTGTGCACCGTACAAATTATGCGAAGGCCGCGCGTCTCTACGTCCTGATCGTCCTCGGCGCGATCACCGTCGTGTCCCTGGCCTTCCTCGCCCTCGGGGTCCAACTGCCTGCGTGGGTGGTGATCCTCGGACGGTGGATCCCGGCGCTCGTCTCGCTGCTCGTGATGCGACTCGTGCCCCTTGACGGGAGTGTCTCCCGGTGGTGGTCGCTCCGACCCGGTGGGGCGCGCCGCTTCTTCGCTGGCGTCGGGGTGGGCGTGTTCGGCCTGCTCGCCGTCTACGTGGTCACGGCGCTCGTTGGCTCGCTGCTCGGTCTCGCGCCGTTCCAGGACGGGTCGGTGCTGCTTGCGGCCGCGCCGTCGCTGCTTGTCACGCTGCTGGTGATCACGCTCAGCACCTTCGGTGAGGAGGTCGGCTGGCGAGGCTTCCTGCAGCAGTTGCTCGCGGCGCACGGGTTCTGGCGCGCCAGCGCCATGGTCTCTGCCGTCTGGGTTGCGTTCCATATCCCGGTGCACGCGGTCCTCGTCCTTCAGGGTCAACTGCCCTGGCAGCAGGGGGTCGCCAGCACGGTCGGGCTGTTCGCGCTCGGCATGTTCCTTAACGCCTTGGTGGTCCGGTTCAGCAGCGTGTGGCCAGCGGTGTTCGGGCACGCCCTGCCGCTCTCCAGCGTCAACCTGCTCGCCGCCCCCGACGGCCTCACGGGCGCCGGCCTGTTGACCCTGAGCGCCGTCGAGTTCGTGCTCCTGATGGTCGCGGCTTGGCTCGTCGTGAGGCGTCGCCCCGCCTGAACACGACACGACGGCCGGGCGAAATGCCGCCCGGCCGCCGTTGGTATGGCTGAGGTCACTCGCCCGCGAGCAGGGCCTCCTCGGCCTCCTTGGTCCAGATGCCGTCGCTCAGCTTGGCGGCGACGTGGGGAAGCTTGTCGCCCATGTCGACGAGCCGGGTCAGCGGCAGGTCGTGGAGCATCGGGTAGACCATGATCTTGCCGCCGGAGGTGCGGTTGATCACCGAGTCGATCGCGTCGCGGAAGCCGGCCATGCCGGTGACGGCGTCGAGGGAGATGTGGGTGTCGATGATCCCCTCCTCGATCTTGCGCAGCACCGTGCGCATGTCCGACACGTCGGAGCCGGAGGTGCCGAGCATGAAGACGTGACGCTCGATGATGCCCTGCAGGTCGAACTCGCCGAGCGTGCCCGCGGGGATGCCCGCGAACGCGTTGAGGATCGCGCCGTCGCCCGCCAGGTCGACCGCCTGCGACACGACCGCTGGCACCGGGACCATGCACGAGATGTGCGTGTAGCCGGGCTCAAGCGCCGTGGTGCCGGTGTTGATGTAGGTGACGGAGACGCCACGCTCCTCGGCGACCGGGTCGACGGTCGCGGCGAGGTGCTCGAGGCGGTCGTCGTTCAGGTCGGTCCCGGTGACGCGGATGCCAGGAACGCCGGAGGTGACGGCGCGCATGGTGTGCATCAGGCCCATCGGCCCTGCCGCGCCCATGATGGCGATGTTGTCGCCGTCGCGCAGGTCGCCGTTGGCGGGGATCCAGGCGTAGCCCTCGGCGGGGTCGTCGCCTGTGGTGCCGACGAAGCGGATGAAGTCGTAGTGCACGCGGCCGATGTCGAGCGCGACCTTGCGGTCGATCGTCGATCCACCGAGCACGACGCACATCACGGAACGGGTGCCGAGCAGCGCGGCAAGCTTCTCGATGACCTCGGCGTCTGCGCCGTAGTAGACGATGTCGTCGAAGCTCTGGCCGACGAGCGCGTCGACGTCGGCGGGGGCGATCGTGACGATCTCGCCGGGGACGTGCCCGGCCGTCAGGTCCTTCAGGCCGGGCGTCTCGCCGTCGGAGACCACCAGCAGGTCGCCATCGTCGAGCACGTGGTTGCGCTCGGCCCAGGCGTAGGAGCCCTCGACGGTCGCCCACGGCTCGATGAGGCCGACGGCCGCGGCGGAGGGGCCGTCGGTGACGTGGATCAGGAACTCCTCGCCGGAGGGCGAGATGACGCAGCGCTCGTCGATGACGACGTACTCCTGCAGCGCGCCCTCGAAGTTGTAGCCGAACGCGCCGTTCGACTTGGGGGTGCGCAGGTGCTTCCAGTCGGCCTGCACGAGGACGCGGTCGCCCTCCTTGAAGTGCGTCACCTGGTCGCCGACCTGCACGATCCGTCCGACCGGTTCGTGGCCGGGGACGGTGGCGAGTGCGCCTGGCTTGTAGCCGGGGATCTCGGCGAGCGCCTCGGCGGCGATGCCCTCGACGACCTCGGCCTTGCGGGGGTGCGAGTCGAAGGCGTGGAGGAGTTTGGTGTCGCTGAAGCAGATGCCGCAGGCCTCGACCTGGAGCAGCATCTGATGCGGCCCCACCTCGTCCACGGGCTTGGAGTCGTTGACCACGATCTCGTCGACGCCGACGATCTGGATCGCGTGCTGCTTGGCAGGAATCTGGCTCACTGCAGGCCTCTCTGTCGTTGCTGTGACACCAATCTAGGCGTCGGCCCGCCGCCCGGACAGGGCACGGAAGACAACTGGGCATATGCTCACGACACACCCGCGCAGAGGAGGACGCCCCGATGGTGCTCAACCCGGCCCCGAACGACATCGACCTGGTCGTCCGCGCCGCCTGGCTGTACTACGAGGACGGCCTGACGCAGGCCCAGATCGCGACCCGGCTGTTCGTGTCGCGCCAGACCGTCGGTCGCCTCCTCGAGGCCGCCCGGTCCCAGGGGATCGTCCGGATCGAGTTGGACGCGCAGTACCTCTCCGCGATGCAACTGGCCACCCGACTGCGGGAGGGGTTCGGGCTGCGGGATGCGATCGTGGTGCCCACCGCGCAGGGTCGGCTCTCGCGTGAACGCACCAACGAGCGGGTGGCGGCGGCGCTGGCCGCGTTCGTCCGCCGTCACCTGCATCCGGGGGCGGTCGTCGGCGTCAGTTGGGGCGACTCGGTCGCCAGGTCGCTTTCCATGCTGTCCGAGGAGTCCCTCGACGGCGTCCAGTTCGTCGCGACCGCGGGCGAACTCAGCGCCATCGACGAGGTCCTGACGCGCAGCCCCCATGTGCTGCAACGGCTCCGGACCCTTCCTGCCCCGCTGCTTGTCTCCAGCGAGTCCGTCGCGGAGGCCATCCGGGGTGAGGACGCGGTGCGCGACGTGCTCGACCTCGCCCGCTCCGCCGTCGTCACCCTCACCGGCATGGGCGCGGCGACCGCGGGAGGCTCGGCCGTGTCGTTCGGCGTCACGACCGACGACGAGGTCGCCGAGTTCGCGGCGCGCGGCGCCGTGGGTGACATGTTGGGGGAGTGGTACGACCTTGAGGGCCGGGTCGTCGAGACGAGTTGGTCGCGTCGGCGCATCGGGCTGGGCCTCGACGAACTGCGCAGGCTCAGCAACGTCGTCGGCGTGGCCGGAGGCGTCGAGAAGGTCGACGCGATCCGCGGCGCGATCGCGGGGCACCTCATCGACGCGCTCGTCACTGACGAGCCGACGGCCACGGCGCTGCTCGAACGCGGCTGACCGGGCCAGGCCAATTCAGCGTGGCGGGGGTGGCGGTGGCAGCGTCGCCAACGCGGGCGGATTCTCAGGCCAGATCAGCAGCACCCGGCACGGCGCGTGGTCGATCACGAATCGCGTGTGCCTGCCGAGGCTGTGCGGGCCGAGTCGCGACCGGTCGCCGTCTCGGGCCAGTACCAACAGTCCGACGTCCTCGGCGGCCTCGGTGATGACCCGCTCCGTCCTGCCGCGCAGCACCCGGGTCGCACAGTCGACGCCGAGGGCCTCCGACGCCTGCGCGAGCAGTGCTTCGGCCTCCGCCGCCGCGATCGACGCGACCTCCGGTGGCGCGCCCCTTCCCCGTCCGAACAGTTCGGGTAGGGGATGCTCGCCCGGATCGTCGACGGCGACGAGCGTGATCTGTTCGTGGCTGAGCGCCCTCGCTGCGTCGATCACGGCAGGCCAAGTCGCCGGCTCCACCCAGACCAGGACCTTCATCGTCACACTCCCATCACGTGGGCCGCGGCCCACAAGGCTATGGTGCACGCCACCAGGCTGATCGGCACAGTCAGGGCCCCAAGTCGGGTGAACTCGCCAAGGCCGGACTCGTGGTCGTGGTCGGCGACGATCCGCCGCCACAGCAGCGTCGCCAGCGACCCGACGTAGGTCAGGTTCGGGCCGATGTTGACGCCGATCAGCACCGTCAGCACCGGCAGCGGCCCTCCGTGGGCCACCAAGGGCAGCAGCACCAGTACCGCAGGCAGGTTGTTGACCAGGTTCGCCAGCACCGCGGCGATCAGCACCAGGAGCAGCAGGCTGGGCAGATCGGAACCGGTCGGCAGGAACGACCGCAGCGCGTCGGCCATCCCGTGCGCGACGACGGCCTGCACCACGACCGCGAGGCCGAGCACGAACAGCAGGAACCAGGGGTTGGCGGCCTTGACGAGGCCGAGCGCCAGAGGACCGGGCGCCGCCTGGCGTCGGATCAGCCGCTTGACCGCGATGGCGAGCACTCCGGCGAACGCCGCCCAGAACGGCTCGATGCCCAGAGGCGAACTGACAGCGAACCCGACAAGCGTCAGGCAGAGCACGATCAGCGCGAACCGCGGCATCCTCGCGTCGTCGACGACCTCGCGCGGCACCCCGCGCACGCTCAGGTCGGAGGCGAAAAAGAAGCGGAACACGACGTACTCGACCGCGATCGCCACCAGCCACGGACCCGCCATCAGCCCCGCGAACGTCAGGAAGCTCACCCCGGACGCGCCGAGCGCCAGCAGGTTCGTCAGGTTCGACACGGGCAGCAACAGCGACGCCGAGTTGGACAGGTGCGCCGCGGCGTAGACCTGCGGGCGCGGTCGCACCCCTGCCCTCGACGTGGTCACGAAGATCACCGGGGTCAGCAGCACCACGGTCGCGTCGAGGCTAAGCACCGCGGTCGTCAGCGACGCGACGACGAACACCAGGCCCAGCAGCACCACGGGTCGGCCCCTGGCCCTGCGCGCCATCCACTGCCCGGCGGCGGCGAACATGCCCTCCGCCTCACACAGCCAACTCAGCATCAGGACGCCGGCCAGGAACGCGACGGTCGGGGCCATCGCGACGACGTGCTCCCACGCCGTCGACCACCCCACGATGCCGAAGAGGCAGAGCGCGAGCGCGGCCGGGGCGGCGGCAACCGCCTCGGGGAGGCCGCGAGGCCTCGCGATCGCGAACGCCAGGACCCCGACCAACACGACGATGGACAGGGCCTCGGCCACTGAGCCGGGCACGCCGCAAGGCTAGCTGTAGCCTGATCTGCATGGCATCAGCTGAAGGAAATCTGGACTGGCAACCGCTGACGGCGCGCCCCGAACTGGTGGCGGCTCCGGTCGCCGCGGCGGCCGAGACGGTGCCAGGCGCGCGGGTCGCCGCGATCGACGCGACGCTTGCCGACACTGCCGCGTTCTGCGAGGCCTATGACGTCGCCCCGGAGGCGTCGGCCAACTGCGTCGTCGTGTTCGGGCGCCGCGGCGAGGACAGCGTCCACGCCGCCGTCATGGTGCTCGCCACCGACAGGGCCGACGTCAACAAGACCGTCCGCAAGGCGCTCGGGATGCGCAAACTGTCGTTCGCCGACCAGGCGACCGCCGAGGAACTCACCGGCATGACCCAGGGCGGCATCACCCCGGTCGGGCTGCCCGCGGACTGGCCGATCCTCGTCGACGAGGCGGTCGCCAGCGCAGGCCCCGTCGTGATCGGCGGAGGCGTGCGCGGCTCGAAGCTGTTGGTCGACGGCGCCGACCTCGGACGGCTGCCCAACGCGCAGGTGCTGCGCCTCACGATCGGGGCGGAAGCGTGAGCACCGTGTGGCGCGACGACCTGCTGAACCAGCTCGTCTGGCACTGGGACAACCAGTTGCGTCCACGCCTCGACGGCCTGAGTGACGACGAGTACTTCTGGCGGCCGGTGCCCGACGCGTGGACGGTGCGCGGCATCGACGAGGGCCGCGACGGGGTACTCGGCCTCGGGCCGGGCGTGATCGAGTTCGAGATCCCCGTCCCCGATCCGGAGCCGGTCACCACGATCGCGTGGCGGATGGGACACATCATCGCCGGGGTGTTCGGCGAGCGGAACGCCCGCTACTTCGGCGGGCCAGCGATGAACCACCACGAATACTCGTACCCGCTCAGCGCCGCCGAGGCCCTGGCCGACCTCGACGCGGGGCACGCGAGGTGGCGCGCTGGCGTCGAGTCGCTGACGGACGAGGATCTGCGCCTCAACTGCCGCGAGCCGGGCTTCGAGAGCGACTCGATGGCGGCGATGGTGATCCACATCCACCGCGAGGTCCTCCACCACGGCGCCGAGATCGCGCTTCTGCGCGACCTGTACCTGCGCCGCGACCAGTTGGGCCGCTAGGCGGCCCTCCCGTCAGCCGCGCGTGGGCTGGGGTGCGGACTTGAGCATGTTTGGTTGCTCGTTGCGCGACACGCCGGGTTTGAACGATCAGGATCCGAAACGAGTTACCAAACATGCTCAACGAGCCGCCCGCGCCGCGCCCAGCCGTCCACCCGAGCGGCACCTGTCCGGCTTGGCTCCCCGCGCGCCCTGGCTCCTGCCCACCGCGTTTCGGCCTCAGCCCAGAATCAGGTCTTGTCCGAAGCCGGATGGGCGTGCAGTGTTGACCCATGAGCGAAGACAAGGATGCGCTGGACTTCGACCTCGAGGACGGAAACCCCGACGGCCTGGAGTCACTTGACGCCGAGCAGATCGCCGAGGAGAGCCACCCCTACGGCATCGTCACGGCCGAGGACCTCGGCAGCGACGAACTCATCGACGACGGTGCCGATCCGGCCTTCTGGGTTCCCGACGACCCGAACCTGCCCACCGACGCGGCATTGCGCCCGCACGAGGCGCGCAACGACACCGGTGAGGGGGAGACGATCGACGAGTACCTCGCGCAGGAGGAGCCCGACCCGAACGCGACGTTCGACTACTCCTACAGCGAGGACGACGAGTACGCCGACGCCGAACTCGAGGCTGGCGACGTCGCGGAGGCCGACGACGAGGGCTACTGATCCTCACGCGTGCCCCCACCGCGTGGACGGCGGTCTGGTCGTCGGCTGTGAAGCCCGTTCCCTGACCGGGTCGAGGCCTTCGACGTAGAGGACGCGTCTGCCGGCCGTGGTCGTCGACGGCGTGGGTTTCGGACCTCTCGACACGGGCGCAGGCGCCCTGCTCGGGGAGCGGTGGGTCGGTCGTTGGCTGAGCTTGTCGAAGCCTCCGATTCTGTGGTCACAGATCTGGCTACGCCAGCGTTGGACGGTTTGTGGTGCCGGAGCTCTCGACACGGGCGCTGGCGCCCTGCTCGGGGAGCGGTGTGGCGGTCGTTGGCTGAGCTTGTCGAAGCCTCCGATTCTGTGGTCGCCGTCTGGCTCTTCTGTGATGGACCCCTCGACACGGGCGCAGGCGCCCTGCTCGGGGAACGATGCTTGGCCCTGCTCAGTGATCGGTACCGGAGCCTCCGACTCCGTTGTCGCCGTCTGGCTTCTCTGTGACGGTGTTGGTGTCGGACCCCTCGACACGGGCGCAGGCGCCCTGCTCGGGGAACGATGCTTGGCCCTGCTCAGTGATCGGTACCGGAGCCTCCGACTCCGTTGTCGCCGTCTGGCTTCTCTCTGACGGTGTTGGTTGCGGACCCCTCGACACGGGCGCAGGCGCCCTGCTCGGGGAACGATGCGGTGCCCTGCTCGGGGAACGATGCGGTGCCTGCTCGGGGAACGATGTGGTGCCCTGCTCCTGGAACGGTGCGGGGCCCTGCCTCGGGAGCGAGCCGGGAGAGCGCCGGTTCGTCCTTACGGGACCGGGTATGTATGGTCCGGCCTATGACCGCGCCGCACGACCTCAGCTCGCCCACCGACGACGCCGCCGTCGGGCTCAACGTGATCCTCGTCGACGACGACAACAACGTCCTCGGCACCGCGCCGAAGCTGAGCGTCCACACCGACGCGACCCCGCTGCACCGCGCCTTCTCGTGCCACGTCCGCAACTCCGACGGGCTCTGGCTGATGTCGCGCCGGGCCATCACCAAGCTCACCTGGCCAGGCGTCTGGACCAACGCGTTCTGCGGCCACCCCGACCTCGGCGAGGATCCGACCGACGCGATCGTCCGGCACGGGCGCGCCGAACTGGGCATCGACGTCGACGCCTCCGCCCTGCGGTTGGCCCTGCCCGAGTTCCGGTACCGCGCCGTCGACGACTCCGGCGTCGTCGAGAACGAGATCTGCCCCGTCTGGCTGCTCGACGCCGACCTCGCGCCCAGCCCGCGCGCCGACGAGGTCGCCGCCTTCGACTGGGTCGGCACCGAGGCTCTCGACCGGATCGTCGACGACGCCCCGTTCCTGATCAGCCCATGGGCGGTGCTGCAGTGGCGGCAACTCAGGACGCTCGGCCTCACTCGGTAGTGGCGGACGGACCAGGGAACGGCGGCCCGGCTCAGGGAAGCGACCCGAACTCAGAGACCAGCTCCCAGGTCCAGGCATCAGTTCACCGGCCCGGGAACTGGGCGGCGGCCCCCGGTCGGCATCGACAACGATCGGGTCCCGGTCGAGCGCCATCCCGGCGCGGATGCGGAACCTGCACACCTCCCGCGGACGGGTTCCGAGCGGGCCTTCAGCGCGAGTAGCCTGGCGAGCGTGATCGTCCAAGTGACAGTGCGGTGAGCCTCGCCGACCGGCTACGCGGCCTGTTCGCGGACGTCCGGCCGCTCAGGGAGGCGCACTTCCGGCGCCTCTGGGTCGCCAACATCGTCACCGTGATCGGCGCCCAACTGACGGTTGTCGCCGTCCCCGCCCAGATCTACGCCATCACCGAATCCTCCGGCATGGTCGGCCTGACGGGCATCTTCGGGCTCGTCCCCCTCATCGTGTTCGGGCTCTGGGGCGGAGCCCTCGCCGACCACGTCGACCGCCGACGCCTCCTCGAGATCACCACCATCGGCCTGGTGGTCACCTCCGGCCTGTTCTGGCTCCAGGCGTTCCTGGGCTTGAACAACGTGTGGCTGCTGCTCGGCCTCTTCTCGCTGCAGCAGGCCTTCTTCGCCGTCAATCAGCCGACCCGGGTCGCGATCCTGCCCAAGCTGATCCCGCTGCAACAACTGCCCGCCGCCAACGCCCTCAACATGACGGTGATGTCGGCCGGTGCGATCGCCGGGCCGCTCGTCGGCGGCGCGCTGATCCCGGTGCTCGGCTACTCCTGGCTCTACCTGATCGACACCGTCACCCTGCTCGCGACGCTGTACGCCGTCTACCGCCTTCCCCCGCTGCCAGTCGAGTCGCGCTCGGGATCGCCGGGGCTGCGCTCGGTCATCGACGGCCTGCGCTACCTCGCGGGCCACAAGGTCCTGCTGCTCAGCTTCCTGGTCGACCTGATCGCCATGATCTTCGGCATGTCCAGGGCGCTGTACCCCGAGATCGCCCACATCGCCTTCGGCGGTCCGGAGGAGGGAGGGCTCGAGTTCGCGCTGCTGTTCGCCGCGATGCCCGCCGGTGCGGTGCTCGGCGGCGTGTTCAGCGGCTGGGTCTCCCACGTCCGACGGCAGGGGATCGCCGTGCTGCTTGCCATCTCCGCCTGGGGAGCGGCGATGGCACTGTTCGGGCTGTTCGTAGGGTTCGCCCCGCTGGCAAGCCGGCTGATGCTCGGCGCCGCGCTCGGCATGCTGGTGGTCGGCGGGGCGGCCGACATGATCTCGGCCTCGTTCCGCCAGACGATCCTGCTCAGCGCCGCCGACGACGACGTGCGCGGCAGGCTCCAGGGCGTGTTCATCGTCGTGGTCGCGGGAGGGCCGCGGGTCGCCGACGTGCTGCACGGCGCCGCGTCGGAGGTCGTCGGACCCGCGTGGGCGTCCGGTGGCGGCGGCCTGCTGGTGTTGGTCGGGCTCGCGGTCGTCGCGCTCGCGTTCCCCGCGTTCCGCCGCTACCGGGCCTGACGCATCGCGGGCGACGGGTAAACCGGGAACACCCGTCGACCCTCGAGCCAGCCGGTCAGCCGCGCCGCCTCGTCCTCCAGCGCATCGCGCGCGGACGTCGGGACCTGCTCCAGCAGTCGAACCTCGACGCGCCCCGTGTCGTCCTGCACCCACACCCCGACGACCCGACCGTCCACCCACGCCGTGGTGCCCGCGTTGCCGACCGAGTCGAACAGCAGCGGAGCGTGCCGCCCCAGCAGGAAGTCCCTGTCGCGCCAGCCCATGATCGCCGGGTCGAGCACCGGGAGCAGCGCGACCCACGGCCCAGGATCGTCCACCGGTCCGGCGTCGTCGCGCAGCAGCCACCCGGTCGCGCCGGAGGCCAGCCGAACCTCGACGGCATCCACGTCGCTCAACGCCGTCCGGACGGCGCCCTTGGTCGCGCCCAGCCACCACGCGACGTCCTCGACGGTCCCTGGCCCGTGCTGCGCGAGCCACCGGCGCACCAGTTCCGCGTAGCCCGACCGCTCATCGAGCGGGGCGACCTCGCCGAGTCGTCGCCGCATGGTCGTCCACGTCGGGCGGCTGATCCGCCAGTCGGGATGTTCGCCGCAGCGCACGACGCGACCCTGCATGGCGGCCAGCAGCACCACCCTTGGTGCCAATTGCACCATCGAGGCCCACTTCGTCCCGGCGCCCTGCGGGTAGCGGCCGTCGGCGGCGGGCACCCGCTCCCGGATCTCGGCCGCGGTCAAGGGCGCCGACGACTCCAGCGCGGCCTCGACGGCGTCGACGGCCCGCTCGACCCACCGCTCCGGGTCCGTCTTGCCCGCGGCTGCGGCACCCTTGATCAGTTCGTTGCGCGCCCGCGATGCCATTCGGGTGCAGATGCTTCCGAGGGCTGCGGGCAGCAGGTCGCGCGGCAGGCCGAACAGTGTTCGACGCATCGACACCTGGCGCACCAGGTCGCCCCGGTCGAACGCCGCGACCATGTCTTCGGCGGCGAGGTCGTCGGTGCGCGAGAGGGCGGAGAGGAAGACGCTGGCGGGCTCGGTGCTGTGCAGCGCGACGGTTGCCCGGGACGCGGCGACGGCGTCGGCCGCGCGATGGGAGGGCGCCAGCGCCTGTCTGATGCCGAGCCGGGCTCGGCGTTCGTCGTCGCTGACCTGTCGGGGGAGCGCCATCCTCAGTCGAGCTCGGCCCGACGCAGCGTCACGAGCCGCTCGACCACCTCGTCGGAGAGCGGCGAGGTGGCCTGGAACCGGATGGTGCCCTTGGAGTGGTCGACGCCCTCCAGCAGGTCCTCGGCGGCGGAGACCACCTTGCCGCTGAACGGGTAGACGCCGAAGTGCTGACGGGTGCGCATCACCGACAAGAGGCCCTTTCCCTTGTACGTGAGCGCTGGCATCCCGTAGCCGGTGCCCTGCTCGGCCTCCGGCACCGTCAGCCGGGCCACCTCGTAGGCGCGGGCGATGATCGCCGCGTCCGCGGGGTCGAGCGTGGCGAGGTAGTCGTCGATCGTTCCCATGGCGGCGATCCTGCCACCAACCGGCGCGCCCGATCCGGATTTCAGGGCAGTTCGAGGCGCAGCGCCGCCGTCGCCGCGATCCGGATCAGCCGGTCGCGCACGTCGTGGCGCGACTGCCACGACCGCTCGTCCCACACCTCACCCGTCAGGTCATCGCCCCCGTACAGCACCTGGGCGAGACGCACGCCGCGGAACCGGGCCACGGCGGCCACCGACGCGGCCTCCATCTCGACGGTGACGCAACCCTCCTCGGTTCGCCGCCGGATCCGCTCGGGCGTCTCGCGGTAGATGCCATCCGTGGTCCAGGTGCGACCCTCCGAGAAGGGCACGCCCAGGTCGGTGAGCGTGTCTCGAAGCACCGTGACAGCGTGCACGTCCGAGTCGACGACCCGCGACGGCGGCAGGTAGTGATGCGACGCGCCCTCGTCACGCAGCGCGGAGGTGACGAGCACCAGGCCGCCGACCGGCAGGGGCCGCAACACACCCGCCCCGCCGCACGCCGCGAACGAGCGGCACCCGAGCGCGATCAGTTCCTCGAGGGCGGCCGCGGACGGAGCCCCGCCGACGGGCATCGGGGCGAGCGCGACGGGTCGGCCCTCGTGCTCGATCTCGTAGACGGGACGCGGGCCGTCCTCCCACTGCAGTTGCAGGATCCGGCGCCCGAAGGTGTCGGCGACCGCGCGCTCTGCCGCGTCCCGGAACCAGGTCAGCACGCAGGCCCTCGGCATGTCGTCGCGAGGCGAGATGAGCGCCGTCGGCTCGATGAGGGCGGACGGGTTCGGGTCGTACTCGAACAGCGGAATGTCGGCCGGATCGGACATGCCTCGAAGCTAGCACCGGCCACCGGGAGGCGCTCCGCCCGGTGGGGTTACTCTGGGGATCAGGAGGCACAACGATGAGCACATCCAAGAAGCTTGAGAACCTGCCGAAGCCTGCGAAAGTCCTGCTCGGCGTCGGAGGACTCGCCGACGCGGGCCTGCGCGCTTACGCGCTGATGGACATCGCCCGGCGCGACCAGGAGGACGTGAACGGACCGAAGGAACTGTGGGTCGGCGGCCTCGCGCTGGTCAACTCGCTCGGCATCCTGCCGCTTGTCTACCTCAAGTGGGGCCGCAAGAACTGACGTTGGGCACTGAGCCCTGGCGGTCTGGGCGTGTCGGTTCGACGGTCCTGAGCGGGTCGAAGGGCTGACTGTCTCTCTGTGACCCGCAACGAATGGGCATGGCGCGCCCGGATCACGGGGCGGGTCAACCGTCCGTCACGGGGTCTCGAACCGGCCGAGCGCGACGCCGTCCAGGCTCCACCGCTCGATTCCCGTGGTCAGGGAGCAACTCAGCACCGACCCTCCGGTGAACGCGACGGCGCCCGTCCCCTCAGCCGACTCGACGAGGACGCCCTCGTCGGCCCCGGGGGCCGAGATGAAGAAACCGGGGTGGTCGAGGTCGACGTAGGCCAGGCGCGACTCGGCGTCGAGGGCCACCGAGGTGGCGCGCCGCGACGTCCTGATCTCCCGGACGTTCTCCCCGGACGACGTGAGCACGACGATCCGATTGCCCGACTTCTTCAGCACCGCCGCCCGGAATGCGTCACCGATGCCGGAGACCACCAGGTAGGCGTCGTCGTCCAGGACCCGCCTCGACTGCCCCGACCGCTGCACCTCCACCACGCCACCTGGCCAGCCGCTGACCAGGGCGGTGTCGGCGCCGACCAGCGCGACCGACGTCGGCGTCCCCTCAAGCGCGATCGGATCCTCGACGGTGCACGAGTCCAGCCGCATCCAGCGGGCCGTCTGATCGGCCCCGATGCTCACGACGACGCCATCCCTGGCGGCAAGGCCAGCGATGCTGACGTCAGGCATGCCAGCGACCGTCGCCGCGGAATGCCCGGTGACCAGATGGCGCGGGTTGGTCCCATCCACCCCGACGATGCCGACGGCGCCACCCGACGAGAAGACCAGCGTCTCCTGGCCGGCGAAGGACAGGTTCGCGCCCCACGCACCCTCGATGCGCTGGACGATCCGTCCGTCGGAGGTGTCCCACACCGTCAAGGCTGCCCTGCCTCCGAACGGGCTAAGCGAGGCCGCGAAGCGGTCGTCCGGCGAGACCGCGAGGCTGCCTGCCACCCGGACCTGACCCTCCGGGACGTCCGGCGCGACGGTGCGTCCGGTAGGAAGCCCGGCGAGGCAGCCCTGCCCCGCCGTCGAGGGGGGCCCGGACGGCTTATCCGGAGCGGTCAGCGCGCAGCCACCGAGCCCGAGGGCGCCGGTGGCGACCAGGACCAGGCGCCTCGGGATCATGGGATGGTGACCCCAGCCTTCTTCGCGTACTCACGCAACTTCTCCTCGGACAACGCGTTGAGGAACTCGCGACCGGACGCCCGCGCATCGCGTTCGACCGGCTGAGCGGCGTACCTGTCCCACGGATCCCCGACGTATCCACCGGGGGCGAGGTTCTTCTCCCACCGCTCGACCACCTCGCGCGGCACGTTGTGCTCGTCGAAGGGGTGCTTCTTGACGCCCGCGTCGATCATCATCTGCTCGATCCAGCCGGGCTTGTAGTTCTTGTCTGCGACGAGGTGGTTCTGGTAGCCGTGCCGGATCTCGTGGGCGACGGTGTGCAGCAGTCGCGGATCGCTCAGTGCTGGCTCGTGCAGGGCGAGGGTCGGGGGTTTCGTGTTCTGATCCCAGTAGCCGTTGGGCACACTGCCGTCCGGCCTGGTCAGGTCGCCGATCTTCACATTGACCGGCACATCCATGCCGTACTCACGGGCCAGGTCGTCGGCCATCTGCTGGACGATCTTGGCGCGGTCGGCGTCGGAGAGGGCACTCCACATGTCGCCGACCTGCTCATCGAAACGGCCGCGGTCGTCGGGTCCGCTCGACTGGCCGGTGCCGAAGTCGACGCCCCTGTAGGCGGCGACGATCGCGGCGATGGCCCGCCGCTCCGCCGACTGCAGCGAGGACCTCGCGCGGAGCAACTGGGCTGCCTTCAACGCCGCGCCGTTGGGCAGCACCGAGACCGCCTTCACGTACAACTCGGTGGCTGTTGCCGTCAGTTGCATGGTCGCGACACAACTGGACACCGCCGTCGCCGCCTGCTCGTGCGCGCGGCTGAACGCCGTGGCGCCGCCGTGGAACTCGTTGAGCAGACCTGCGCCGCTTGAGGGGCCCCGCATGAACGCGGAGAAGGCATCGATGGCCGGCCCGTGGTTGGTCTCCATCGTGTCCCAGACGGCGAGGGTGACCTTCGTCATGGCGTCCTCAGCGCTCGACGCGACCGACCGCCAGGTGCCGCTGTGTCCGCTGAGCGTCCCGCTCGGGGTCGTCGGAGGGTGCACCCCGGTGGCGCCGTATACCCAGCTCACCAGTTACCGTCCCAGCCCTTGAGGAAGGCCTCGATGTCGGCCGTCGCCTTCGCCTCGACCGCCCGGTACTGCGCGGCGCAGGTGCGCATCTTGACCGCCTCGGCCTTGAGCGCCGTGGCACAGTCTGCTGCCTTCCTCGCACCGGCGGTGACGAGTGGGCCGATGACCCCCGAGAGGGCGGCATCGACGGGGTGCCGGTGCTGGCCTGCGTGGCGGTGGTCGCCGAGGTGGCCGCCGTCGTGAAGGCCGCGGCCTGGGCGTCGACCACACCGGCCTGCGCGTCCCAGGTGGACGGCGTGAACTTGACGTCTGTCATCTCTCCTCCAGCAGGGCTCTGGCACGGGCCTCGAGTTCGGCGATGGTCTCTGCGGTGTTCTCGTGGCCGAAGTCGGCCAGGTGGCGCAACGCGGCCGCGTTCGCGTCCGTCAAGGCGGCGTTGACCGCCGCGACGATCGCGTCAAGGACCTCGCTGCTGCGTTCGCGCGTGAAGAGTTCGGGTGCCACCGACACCGACACGAGTTCTCCGGGCACCGCGCGGGCGATCACGCGCTCATCAAGGGCCGTCCCTTGCGCCTCATCCGACCAGTTCAAACCACACCTCCCGATCGTTTGCCGTTTCGTGCACGTCGAACGTGCGCTCGCCGCGCTCGTAGACGCTCTGTCTGGTGGACCGGAGCCCGAGCGCCACCAGTGCGTCGTACTCGTCGCCGACGCGAAGCACGGGCCAGGGCGAGTCCTCGTCGCCGTCGCCGAATGCCGTGATGAGCCGGATGGCCGCCTCCGTGAGGGTTGCCTCGAAGCGCGCCTCCTCGTCCCGGCCGAGCGCGCGGAAGCAGTGGGACGCGAGCAGGTGCATCACCGGGCTCATCAGGGAGGCGGGCAGCGTCGCGGTGATCGCGTCGAGCGCCTCCTGGTGTCGGCCGGCCTCGATCAGCGGGTCGACGACCTGCACCCAACTGGCCGCGGGATCGAACCCCGGAACACTGCGGATGTCGGAGCGCAGTGCGGCTGCGTTGGTCGCGGTCGGCTCGGAGACGAACAGCCGCAAGCTCTCTGGTAAGGCCACAGGGGGAGCCTCTCATGCGGGCGGGGACTGGTCGTTCAGCCCCGCGGTGCCGGCAATGCTAGCCGTCCGTGAGGCCACCGGGACAAGGGTGCGCCAGAGGCAGGAGGCGGTCGGTGGACCGCGCGGCCGGTCGGCCCACGCTGTGTCAGAATCCGGGCATCGACGCCTAAGGAGTCACCGATGTCCATCCTTGCCCCACTTGTCGCAGCCCTCGCAGACGGGTCCGTGGAGGTCGTCGACCTCACCAGCCCGCTCGGACCCGACACCGTGATCCTCGAACTGCCAGCCCCGTTCGCCAACACCAAGGCCCTTTCCACCTCGCCCGTGTCGAACTTCGACGACGCCGGCCCCGCCTGGGCCTGGAACGACCTGTCGCTCGGCGAGCACGCGGGCACCCACCTCGACGCGCCGACGCACTGGATCACCGGCCGTGACGGCGTCTCGGTCGACCGGATCGACCCGGCCCGGCTCGTCGGCCCCGTCATCGTGATCGACAAGACCGCCGAGGTCGCGGCAGACGCCGACCTTGCGCTCACGCCGGCCGACTTCGAGGCCTGGATCGCCGAGCACGGCGAACTGCCCGACGGCTGCTGGGTGCTGTTCCGCACCGGATGGGCCGCCCGCTCCGGCAGCAAGGAGAGCTTCCTCAACGCCGACGACAACGGCCCCCATACACCCGGCATCACGCCCGAAGGCGCCAAGTGGCTCGCTGACAACCCCCGGGTCGTCGGGTACGGCGTCGAGACCGTCGGCATCGACTCGGGCCAGGCGGGCGGCTTCGAACCGCCGTTCCCGGCCCATCACTTCCTGCTCGGCGCGGACACCTATGGCCTCACGTCGCTGCGGAACCTCGAGAGCCTCCCGCTGACCGGCGCGACCATCGTCGTGGCTCCGCTGCCCATCGTGAACGGCACCGGGTCGCCGACGCGCGTCCTCGCGCTCGTCGAGCGGTGAACGTCGCCGAGGTCGTCGGAACCACCCTCGCCAAGCTGGGCGTGGGGCACGTCTTCGGGGTCGTCGGCTCCGGCAACTTCGCCATGGTGCGCGCCATGCGCGACTCCGGCATGCCCTACACCGCGGCCCGACACGAGGGCGGCGCGGCGAGCATGGCGGACGCCTACTCCCGCACCGCTGGACGGGTGGCGGTCGTCACCACGCACCAGGGCTGCGGCTTCACCAACGCTCTGACGGGCGTGACGGAGGCGGCCAAGTCCCGCACCCCACTGATCGTGCTGACCGCCGACGCGCCCCCCGCCGCCCGGTTCAACAACTTCCGCATCGACCAGGACGCCGCCGCCCGCGCGCTGGGCGCCGTCGCGGAGCGCGTCTACTCGCCCTCCACCGCCGCCGCCGACACCGAGCGGGCCTGGACGACCGCCGTCCGGGATCGGCGCACCGTCGTCCTCAGCGTCCCCATCGACCTCCTCGAACTCCCCACCCCTTCACCGACCATGGGGTCCCTCGGGGATGGCGGCCATCGCGACGACCCGCGCGCCACCAGGCCCGATCCGGCCAGCGCCCAGGCGCTGGCCGACCTGCTGGCCAGCGCAGAGAGACCCGTGCTGATCGCGGGACGGGGAGCCCGCGAGGCAGGCGCCGCCATCTCCCGGCTGGCTCGCTCGTGCGGGGCGCTGCTGGCGACAAGCGCCGTCGTCAAGGGCCTCTTCCGTGGCGACGCGGACGGCCGCCCCCCGCAGCACGACGGCGCCGACCTCGGCAACTCCGGCGGCTTCGCCACCCCCCTCGCCGCAGAACTGATCGCCGACGCGGACGTGGTGGTCGGCTTCGGCTGCGCGCTCAACAACTGGACCACGCGCCACGGGCGCCTGCTCGGGCCGGAGGCGAGGCTCGCCCAGGTCGACCTCGACCCGCTCGCCATCGGGGCCCACCGCCCTGTCGACCTCGGCGTGGTCGGCGACAGCGCGCTCGTGGCCGACGACGTCGCGGCGCTGCTGCCCGGGTCGAGGGTCGGCTACCGCACCGAGGAGGTGCTCGCCAGGATCTCCGGGGAGGGGCGGTGGCGCGACGTCGGCTTCACGCCGCTCGACGAGGACGGCCGGATCGACCCCCGCACCGTCACGATCGCGCTCGACGATGCCCTGCCCGCCGAGCGGGTGGTCGCCGTCGACAGCGGCAACTTCATGGGCTACCCCAGCCAGTTCCTCGACGTGCCCGATGTCGCAGGCTTCTGCTTCACGCAGGCGTTCCAGTCGATCGGGCTGGGGTTGGCCACCGCGATCGGCGCCGCGGTCGCCCGGCCCGACCGCATCCCGGTGCTCGGCACCGGAGACGGCGGCTTCCACATGGCGATCGCCGACCTGGAGACGGCGGTGCGGCTCCGCCTCCCGCTGGTGGTCCTCGTCTACCACGACGCCAGTTACTCGGCCGAGGTGCACCACTTCCGCTCCTCGGACGACGCGGTCGCCTTCCCCGACACCGACCTGGCGGCCGTCGCCCGCGGCTTCGGGGCCGATGGCATCACGGTCCGGTCGGTCGGCGATCTCGCCGCGATGACGGAGGCCGTCAGGGCCTGCGTCGAGCGCCCGTCGGGCGAGGCCCGTCCGCTGGTGATCGACGCCAAGATCGCCTCCGACGGTGGGAGTTGGTGGCTGGCCGAGGCCTTCCGGTCGCACTGAACGGCGTTCGGTCGGTGCCTGAGCGGGTGGCCGACGTAGTCGCGCCTCGTGTCGAAGGGTCCGAGTCTCGCTGGGTGTTCGGACGTCTCGACAGGCTCGACGAACGATCGGACAGGCTCGACGAACAGTGGCCGTTCCCTGAGCAGGGTGGCCGACGTAGTCGCGCCTCGTGTCGAAGGGTCCGAGTCTCGCTCGGTGTTCGGACGTCTCGACAGGCTCGACGAACGATCGGACAGGCTCGACGAACGGGGCAGCCGTTCCCTGAGCAGGGTGGCCGACGTAGTCGCGCCTCATGTCGAAGGGTCCGGGTCTCGCTGGGTGTTCGGACGTCTCGACAGGCTCGACGAACGATGCGCTCGCCGGTCGGTGCCCAAGGGACCCTGACCGTGGCGGACCAGTCCTCAACCTTGACGCAGACCTTCTTCGACCTGGGAGCAGACATCACCATCACGGCCCCAGCCTGAGCCGACCTGGCGGACGAGGTTCGGGCTGGTTAGGCGACATTCAGGTCCTCGGTGAACCGGCCCACGACGTAGGGTCGGGACGCATGGAAGCCACCGCTGCCCCCGAACGGCGGTTCTGGCCGCGCTCCGAGACGGTGCGCGCCCTGCTCTCCTCCGGCTCTGGCGTCGTGCTCGGGGTAGCGGGGGGCCTGCTGCTGGCGCAAGCCATCGGCTTGGGCGCGGGGCCGAGACTCATCCTCGTCCTCTGCCTGATGGCGACGACGTTCTCCCTCTGCCACGGCGTCGCCACCTACTTCACGTTCCGCGGACTGCGCGGGGATGAGCTCAACTCGGCCATGTGTGAGTCGGTCTCGCCGCACAAGAGCCGCCTCACGACGTTCCTGGTGGGCGCAGACGGACCGGTCTGGTCGGTGTCGATCGCCCTGGTCGCCATGTTCGCGGTGCTGTTCGTGTTGACGGTCCCCGACCTGGAGGTTCCACCCGTCGTGCTTGCGGTCACGATCGTCATGGTCATCGCGTCCTGGCTCGACGTCGCCATCACCTACGCCGCCTACTACGCGCGACTCGATCGGCTCCGCACCGCGCTGATCTTCCCCGACCACCATGCGCGCAGCTTCTCCGACTATCTCTACCTCGCCTTCGCGGTCCAGGCCACGTTCGGCACGACCGACGTCTCGACCGCCCGAACCTACATGCGTCGCGCCCTGACCGGCCACGCCCTGCTCGCCTTCGTCTTCAACACCGTGATCGTGGCGATCCTGGTGTCGCTGCTGGTCGGCGGGGCACAGGGGTAACGGCCGGGCGACCTCGGCGCGCGGCCCCTGCCGACCCCGCGCAGTTCGCTCAACCCCTTGACAAGGGCCGGGTTGACTGGAATTGTCTACCCCAACCCACCTGGAAACGATTCCAAAGGTCATCGCGGACCACTCTTGGAAACGTTTCCAACAGATCGACGAAGAGGCCGACATGTCCAACCGCGCGACACTACATGAAGTGGCGAGGCTCGCAGGAGTCTCGCTCGCCTCCACGTCGCGCGCGCTGCACGGCTCCGGCGCGAGCCCGGCGATGATAGAGAAGGTGCAGACGGCCGCCGACGAACTCGGCTACCGGCCCAACGCCGCGGGCCGCTCCCTGCGGATGAAGCGGACGTTCCAGATCGAGTTCGCCGTCGCGGACATCGGCAACCCCGTCTACGTCGAGATGATGACGGCCATCCACGCGGTGCTCGCCCCGCACGGCTACCGCACGGTCGTCTCAAGCATGGGCGACCAGGCCGACTCGGCGATCTCGGTGTTGCGGGCCCTCGACGACGGGCACGTGGACGGCGTCATCATCTCCCCGCTGCGCGTCAACGACGAGTTCGTCGAGTTGGTGCGCTCCGCGGAGGTGCCGATCGTCGCCATCGGCCGGTCCCTGCTCGACCACGGCATCGACTCCGTCTCCACCGACTCGGCGATGGGCATCGGGATCGCCGTGGCGCACCTCACCCAGCAGGGGAGGCGCCGCATCGCCTTCCTCAACGGCCCCACCGACACCACCCCCGGCGAGCATCGGCAGCGCGGCTTCGACGCCGCCGTCAGCGACCCGTCCTTCGCGGGCGAGAGCCTCGGCACCGAGGTGGCGGACGACTTCACCGTCTCGGCGGGGGTCCGCGCGGCGCACCACCTCCTCGACCGGATCGACGGCCCCGTCGACGCCATCGTCGCCGCCAACGACCTGCTTGCGATCGGCGTGCTGCGCGCAGCGCGGGAGCGGGGCCTGAGCGTCCCCGATGACCTCGCCGTCACGGGCATGGACGACACCGAGATCGGGCGCGCCGTCCTGCCGAGCCTCACCAGCGTCTCCCTCGGGACGGCCGAACGTGGCCGGGTCGCGGCCGAGCTGATGCTGGCCCGGCTCTCCGAATCGCAACAAGCCCCCCAACTCTCGACCATCGGCCCCGAGCTGATGGTCCGGGAGTCGAGTGTGAGGAGCACCCGTTGACTACCGCCACGGTGACGAGCAGGCGCAGAAGGGTGTCGGGACTCGAGAAGTCCCGTCGCCGTGAAGCCGCCGTGCTCGTCCTGCCTTCCCTGATCCCCATCCTCGTCCTGAGCGTCGCCCCGCTGGTGATGGGCATCGCCCTCGCCTTCACCGACGCCCGCCTCGTCCGCAGGCCCAAGTACGAGTTCGTCGGCGTCGACAACTTCATCGACCTGTTCAGCAACGCGATGTTCTGGCAGTCGTTCCGCATCGGCATGGTGTGGGCGGTCTCCGTGACGCTGCTGCAGTTGCTCTTCGCGCTCGGCCTGGCGCTGCTGCTCAACTCCGATCTGAAGTTCCAGGGCCTGACCCGCGTGCTCGCGCTGATCCCCTGGGCGATGCCGCCCGTGGTGGTTGCGATCATGTGGCAGATGATCTACGCCCCGAACGGGCCCCTCAACGGCGTGCTCGGCGCGTTCGGGCTCTCGGGCGAGACGAACTGGCTCGCGAACTTCTCGACGGCGCTGCCCGCGGTCGTGCTGGTGGGCGTCTGGGTCGGCATGCCGCAGACCACCGTCACGCTGCTCGCCGGGCTGCAGCAGATCCCGGATGAACTCAACGAGGCCGCCTCCGTCGACGGCGCCAACGCTTGGCAGCGCTTCCGGTCGGTCACCTGGCCCAGCCTGCGACCGATCGTGACCTCCATCACCAGCCTGAACTTCATCTGGAACTTCAACTCGTTCTCGCTGGTCTACGTCCTCACCGAGGGCGGCCCCGGCGGCAAGACCATGCTGCCGATGCTGTTCACCTACCTGGAGGCGTTCAAGAACCGCAACATCGGCTACGCCGCCGCGATGGGCGTCGTGCTCGTCGTCGTGGTCGTCGCGCTGCTCGCCGTGTACCTGTGGGCCCAGTTCCGCCAGGACGATGACGGAAGGAAGGTCAAGTGATGCGACGCCTCACCCGCCCCGCGCAGTACCTTGCGCTGCTCGCCTACATCGTCTTCCTCGGGTTCCCGCTGTTGTGGCTGATCTCGGCCTCGTTCAAGTCGTCCGCCGAGCTCAACTCGCTGTCGATCAGCCTGATCCCGCGCAACTTCACGTTCGACAACTACCCGCTGGCGCTCGAGCGTCAGGGCCTGGTCTCCTCGGCGTTCAACTCGCTTGCCGTGGCGCTCGGATCGACGCTGCTCGTCATCCTGATCTCGATCCCCGCCGCCTACGTGCTCGCCAGGATCAAGGGCAAGATCCGCGCCGTCGGCGTCGGCTGGATCCTGGTCAGTCAGGTCTTCCCCGTCATCCTGATCATCCTCCCGCTGTTCCTGATCCTGCGGACGCTCAACCTGACCGACAGCCTCATCGGCCTGACGCTGGTGCACACCACCTACACGCTCCCGTTCGCGCTGTGGATGCTGCAGGGCTACGTCGCGGGCATCCCCGTCGACCTGGAGGAGGCGGGCTCCGTCGACGGAGCGGGTCGCCTGCAGGTGCTCGCCCGGATCATCTTCCCGCTCCTGGTTCCGGGCATCGTCGCGACCGCGATGTTCTCCTTCGTGTCGAGTTGGAACGAGTTCTTCTTCGCACTCGTCCTGCTGCAGTCGCCGGAGAACTACACCCTGCCAATCACGCTGAAGATGTTCATCGGCGGCGAGGGCAAGGTCGCGCTCGGCCCGCTCGCGGCCGGCTCGGTGCTCGCGGCGATCCCCAGCATCGTCTTCTTCTCGATCATGCAACGAAAGCTCACCCGCGGCCTGATGGCAGGCGCGGTCAAGGGCTGACCCCACCCCTCAAACCCGAACACTCACCATCACTTAACGACTAGGAAGGTCCCCATCATGATGAGAAGAGGCGCAACCCTTGCCGCGGGCTTCGCGGCCCTGGCCCTGGCCTTGACGGCCTGTGGCGGCGCGGCCGACGAGCCGTCCGCCAAGCCGACCGACGCAGGTGCGACCAGCGACGCCCAGCCTGCGGAGAAGGTCGACCTGAAGTTCCAGTCCCTCTCCGACCAGCCGGCCACCATCGAGGTGACCAAGCAGATCGTCGACAAGTGGAACACCGACAACCCCAACATCCAGGTCGAGATCGTCCCGGCGGGTTGGGACGGCATCTACGACAAGCTGATCGCGCAGTTCAACGGCGGCGCGGCCCCCGACATCATCCACTACGAGGCCGCCAGCATCGTGCCCTTCGCGCGTGACGGCTACCTGGCCGACCTGGGCGAGCACATGTCGGAGGAGCGGAAGAAGGACATCCCCGAGGGCATCCTCAAGTCGGTCACCGTCGACGACCAGATCGTCGCCTACCCGACCGAACTGCAGTCCTACATGGTCTTCGCCAACACCAAGTTGCTGAAGGATGCGGGCGTCGAGGTCCCCACCGGCGAGACCATGACGTGGGACCAGTTGCGCGAGATGTCCAAGAAGGCCACCGCCAACGGGGTCTCCGGCATCGGCTGGGGCCTCGCCTCGCCGACCGCCGCCTTCATGGCGATGGGCCCCGGCTTCGACGGCACCTTCTTCGAGGGAACCGGGACGGACGCCAAGATCAACGTCGGCGACAACGAACTGGCGATCCCCGAACTCGTCCACGAGATGGCCTACACCGACAAGTCCCTGCTGCCCGTCACCCTGACCCAGTCCGGCGGCAAGACGCTTCCCTACTTCTACGATGGCAAGATCGCCATGACGATCCAGGGCTCGTACCAGGCGGCCAACATCGCCAAGGACGCACCTGAGGGCTTCGAGTGGACCGTTCTTCCGCCGCTCGAGGGCACCGCGGGCGCCAACCAGGCCGCCAACCCGCAGACCCTCTCCGTCAACGTCGACTCCGAGCACGTCAAGGAGTCGGTGCAGTTCATCGAGTACTTCACCAACACGGAGAACCTGGCGGCGGTCAACAAGGCAGACGCGCTGATCCCCGCCACCACCTCGGCCCAGGAGGCCCTCGCCAAGGAGATGGAGGGTGAGACCGGCTGGGACAACATCCTGAAGTCCGGCTCGCACATGACGGATGCGCCGTACCTGTTCGCCGACGCGTACGCGCAGTGGAAGGACACCGTCGCGACGCCCGCCTTCCAGCGCTACCTGGCAAACGAGATCGACAAGGCAGGTCTCCAGAAGGCGCTGACCGATGGTTGGGACCAGGTCAACCGCTAACCCACCATGGGGCGGTCGCCCTCGGGCGACCGCCCCGAACCACCTTCATGCAAGAGGAGCACGTTGTGAGCTGGCTGCAGGACCGTTGCGTCGCCGTCATCACAGGAGCCGCCGTGGGCGATGCCCTTGGCGGAGCGATCGAGGGCTGGACGCCCGAGCAGATCGAGGAGCGGCACGGGGGCCGGGTCGCGGGCATCGTCGAGCCCTGGTTCGAGAACTGGCGCACCGCCCGCCCCATCGCCCCGTACCACAAGGGCGACGGCCACATCACCGACGACACCCTCATGACAAGGCTCCTGGTCGAGGTCTACGCCAAGCGCCGCCGCCACCTGGACGCCTACGACGTGGCCAAGGACCTCGTCCCGCTGATGATCGGCGAGCCGCGCTGGATCCCCGAGTTCGAGGCGGAGGCGCTGATCCTGCAACGCGTCTTCCTCGCCGAGAAGTGGCTCGTCGCGCGCCTGCACTACGGCCACGTCGACCCCCGCGAGGCGGGCGTCGGCAACGTCGTCAACTGCGGGGCCACCATGTACATGGCCCCCGTCGGGCTGGCCAACGCTGGCGACCCGGACGCCGCCTACGCCGAGGCGATCGACATCACAGGGGCCCACCAGTCCAGCTACGGGCGCGAGGCCGCGGGCGTGTTCGCCGCGATGGTCGCCGCGTCCGTCGCGCCCGGCGCCACCGTCGCGGGCGTCGTCGACCACGCCATCCGCGTGTCGCACGACGGCACCCGCGCCGCGCTCGAGGCCGTCCGCGACGCCGTCGCGGGCGTTGCACGCCCGAGCACCGACGACGAGCGCCGCGCACTCGGCCGCGTGATCCGGGAGGCGGTCGCCCCGTTCGACTCGGTCGGCCCCGAGTACCGCAACATGTCGATGGACGCGAGGCGCCCATCGCGCACCAAGTCGATCGAGGAACTCCCCGTCGCCGTCGGCATGCTGCTCGGCTACCAGGGCGACTTCCGCGAGTCCGTGCTCGGCTCCGTCAACTACGGCCGCGACGCCGACTCCATCGCCGTGATGGCGGGCGCCGTCGCCGCGGGCCTCGGTGGGGCCGACAGCGTGCCTGCCGAGTGGATCGACGACATTGAGAAGGCAAGCCGGTTCGACCTGCGCGGCACGGGCGAACTGATGGGCCGCGCCGCCCGGGCCATCGCCGAGGACGACCGCGCGGCAGCCACCGCCAAGTTGGCCCTCCTGAAGGGCATCGGGGAGGCGAAGGGATGAGGCTCACCTGGGCCCAGCCTGAAGACCTCCTCGCGCACGAGTTCGTCGCGGCCGCGGCAGACAGGAAGGCCATCGACGCCGTCCGGGACGCCTGGATCGCGGCTGGCGGCGACCCGGTCCCCGCCGTGAGCGGCGCCGGGCCGAACCCCGCAACGCCTGAACTGCGCGACCTGGCGCGGCGACTCCTCGCCGACCTCGACGCGCTGCCCGCCACCCCCGACCCGGCGCAGCCGGAGGAGTGGGCCGACATCGTCGCGCTGCTTCCCGCCGCCGCCGTCGTCCCCGCGGGTGAGGACCTCGAGGCGCGCCTGCTTGGCGCCTGGACGGGCCGCGCCGCGGGCTGCCTGCTCGGCAAGCCCGTCGAGAAGATCCCTCGTGAGGGCATCGAGGAGATCGCCCGGGCGACCGGACGCTGGCCCATCTCGCGGTGGTTCACCGAGGTCGGCCTCCCCGACGACGTCGCGGCGCGCTGGCCCTGGAACAAGCGCTCCCGGCCCACGTCGCTCGAGGAGAACATCGACGGCATGCCCGAGGACGACGACCTCAACTACCCGATCCTCGCCCTTGCGCTGCTCGAGCGCCACGGCCGCGGTTTCGGCACCGACGACGTCGCCCAACTGTGGCTGGAGAACCTACCTGCCGGCCGCGTGTTCACCGCCGAGCGGATCGCGCTGCGCAACATCCTCGAGGCGCGTCCAGTGCCCGAGACCGCCGCGCACCAGAACCCGTTCCGCGAGTGGATCGGCGCCCTGATCCGCACCGACGTGTTCGGCTGGATCAACCCGGGCGACGTGCTCGCCGCGGCCGAACTCGCCTGGCGCGACGCCCGGCTCAGCCACACCCGCAACGGCGTCTATGGCGCCATGTGGGCCGCGGCTCTCGGCGCAGCGTCGATGGTCGCCACCGACGTCGACGAGGTCCTCGACCTGGCCTCCACCGTCGTGCCGCCCTGCAGCAGGCTCGCCGACGCGATCGCGCTCGGCAGGTCCGCCGCTGCGGAGACCGACCTCACCGAGCCGGGCATCCGCGCCGCGCTCGACCGGATCCACGCCGAGCTGGGCGACCTGCATTGGGTGCACGTCCTCAACAACGCCGCCGTGATCGCCTACGCGCTCGCCGCGGGCAGGGGAGACTTCGGGCAGAGCATTGCGCTCGCCGTCACCGCTGGATGGGACACCGACTCGGCAGGTGCAACCGTCGGCGCGGTCGTCGGGGCCCTCAACGGCGTCGATGGCATGGGTGCCCAATGGGTCGAGCCGATCAAGGGCCGCATCGCCACGTCGATGCCAGGCGGCGAACAGCCGATCGCCGCACTCGCCGCGCGCACCCTCGCCCTGGCGCGCGCCTGAAGACCGGGGCCCGGCCGAGGGGGAGCGGCCGGGCTCCACCACACACCGCCGACAGGCGGCCGAGGAGAAGGACACATGTACGCATTCGACCCGTTGGTACCTCGCCCCATCGACAAGCCGATGGAGGTGCCCACCGGCGAACTGGACGACGAGCAGTTGGTCGCCCTCGACGAGGGGAAGATCTTCGTCGGGCCGACCGACGTGGCCGAGCGTCGGCAGTGGCGCGAAAGCCTCGCCCGCTGGCGCGCGGACGCAAGGGCCAGGCTTGCCTTCGACGCGGCGGCCTACGACCGGCCGGAGGCGGCGTGGGCGGCGACCTGCTTCACGGTCGCCCAGGTGTGGCTGTGGGACGAACTCTTCTACTCCTTCGAGGAGCGCCGCTTCACCCCCGAGCGCTTTCTCGACGACGCCCGCGCACGCTTCGGTGGCCTCGACGCCGTCGTGCTCTGGCATGCCTACCCGATCATCGGCCTCGACGACCGCAACCAGTGGGACTACTACCGCGACGTCTCAGGCATCGCCGAGTTGGTGCAGCGCCTGCACGACCTCGGCGTGCGTGTCTTCGTCGACTACAACCCCTGGGACACCGGGACACGCCGCGGCGACGACGACCTCACCGAACTCGCCGCCCTGGTGCGCGACCTCGGCGCCGACGGCGTCTTCCTCGACACCCTGAAGAAGGCCGAGCCCGAACTGGTCGCCCGGCTCGAGGCGGCCCGCCCTGGGATCGTGCTGGAGGGCGAGTCGAAGCTTCCCGTCGAGCGGATCGCCGACCACTCGACGTCGTGGGCGCAGTTCTTCGCCGACTCACCCGTGCCCGGCGTGCTTCGGGCGCACTGGTTCGAGCGCCGCCACATGCAGCACCACATCCGCCGCTGGCACCGCGACCACTCCGAGGAACTCCAGTCGGCCTGGCTCAACGGCGTCGGCATGATGGTGTGGGAGGTCGTCTTCGGCGTCTGGGTCGGCTGGAACCGGCGCGACGCCGCGACCATGAAGCGGATGCTGACGGTGCAGCGCGCCGCCTCCGAGTTCCTCCTCGAGGGCGTGTGGACACCCCTGGCCGACCTCGACCCCGCCGCGGAGGCGGCAGGCGTCTACGCCTCCGCGTGGACGCTCGGGCCCGTCACGCTGTGGACGCTCGTCAACCGCGCCGCGACCGACTACCACGGCCCCGCGCTGCCACCCGATGCTCTTGCGCTGACGCCCAACCCGGGCCAGGCCGGTAGCCGCCCCGGGCTGCGGCCCACCGGAGGCGCGGTGCTCGTGCCCGCCCGCGGGGTCGCCGCCGCGCTCACCGTCGCCGCCGACGCGGCAGTGCCCGCCTGGGCCGAGGCCGTCGCCGCCGACCTGGCGTCGCAGCCCGTCGAGTCCGACGCGTCCTTCCCGCACCGCCTCGCCCGCCGGGTCGTGCCGCGGCCCCGCTTCGGGGTGCCGCCCGCAGGCTCGATCGTGGTGCCCTCCGGCGACCATGTCCTGACGGTGCGGCACCGGGCCCGCGAGACGGGCATGTACCAGGGCGCGCCATACGTCGACGAGTGGAAGCCCCTCGTGCCGCGCCTGCACGACGCCCGCACGCTGCAGCGGGAGGCGCACCTCGTCGCGCCGGTGGCGGTCGCCCCGACCGAGGTGACCAACGCCCAGTTCGCCGCCTTCCTCGCCGACACCGGGTGGCGCCCCGGCGACGGGCACCGCCTGCTGGCGCACTGGGTCGACGGCGCGCCGACGCCGGAGCAGGCCGACCAGCCCGTCACCTTCATCGGCCTCGACGACGCCCGCGCCTACTGCGAATGGGCCGGCGGGCGACTGCCCACCGAGGACGAGTGGCAACTCGCCGCCCAGAGCCCGGCCTTCCGACGGGGCGCCCCGGAGGTGTGGAACTGGACCGAGTCCGAGCACAGCGACGGCCGCACCCGCTTCGTGATGCTCAAGGGAGGCAGCCGCTACCGCGCCGAGGGCTCCGACTGGTACGTCGAGGGCGGCCTGCACGCGCCCGACTACGCCGTGAAGTACCTGATCCCCGGCCTCGGCCTCGACCGCGGCGCCACCGTCGGGTTCCGGATCGCGTTCGACGGAAGGCAGGCGCGATGAGCACCGGCACCGACCCCTCGCGCGGCGCGCTCCACAGGCTGCGCGTCATCGACGCGTCGACGCTGTTCGCCGGCCCGATGGCCGCGATGCACCTGGGAGACATGGGCGCTGACGTGATCAAGGTCGAGCACCCCGACCGGCCCGATCCGTCCCGCTCGCACGGCGTCTCGCGCGATGGCGTCAACCTGTGGTGGAAGACGCTCGGCCGCAACAAGCGCGCGATCACCGTCAACCTCAGCAGCGACGGAGGGCGCGACGTGTTCCTGCGGTTGGTCGAGACCGCCGACGTCGTGATCGAGAACTTCCGCCCCGGGACCCTCGAACGCTGGGGGCTCGGCCCCGACGTGCTGCTCGCGGCCAACCCGCGCCTGGTGCTCGCCCGCGTCACCGGCTTCGGACAGTTCGGCCCCATGAAGGCCCGCGCCGGGTTCGGCACCCTCGCCGAGGCGATGAGCGGGTTCGCCGCTACCACGGGGGCGCCGGACGGCCCGCCGACGCTCCCACCGTTCGGCCTTGCCGACGGCATCGCGTCGCTGTCGACCGCCTACGCGATCATGGTCGCGCTGCACGCCCGCGAGGCGACCGGTGAGGGCCAGGTGGTCGACACGGCCATCATCGAACCGATCCTCGCGATGCTCGGCCCGCAGATCACCCGCTGGGACCAACTCGGCACCGTCCAACCCCGCACCGGCAACAGGTCGGTCAACAATGCGCCACGCAACACGTACCGCACGGCCGACGGGTCGTGGGTGGCGGTGTCGACGTCGGCGCAGTCGATCGCGGAGCGCGTGATGCGCCTGGTCGGGCGCCCCGAACTGATCGACGAGCCGTGGTTCGCGAGCGGCGCCGACCGCGCGCTGCACGCCGACGAACTCGACGACGCCGTCGGCGGCTGGATCACCGAGCGGACCCGCGCCGAGGTGATCGCGGCCTTCGAGGAGGCGCAGGCGGCGGTCGCCCCGATCTACGACGCCCACGACATCGTCGAGGACCCCCAGTTCCGGGCGCTCGGCACCATCCACGAGATCGACGACCCCGAGTTGGGCCCGATGCTGATGCAGGGCCCGCTGTTCAGGCTGTCGCGGCACGAGGGAGTCATCGCGCACACCGGTCGCACCCACGGCCGGGACACCGACGCGGTGCTCGCCGACCTCGGCCTCGACGCCGACGCGGTCGCCCGCCTCCGCGAGGAGGGGGCGGTATGAGCAAGCCTGTGGTGGTGCTCCTGTACGTGCCCGCCGATCGGCCCGACCGGATCGGCAATGCCCTGGCCAGCGGTGCCGACGGCATCATCGTCGACCTGGAGGACGCGGTCGCCCCCTCGGCCAAGGACGCCGCCCGCGGCGTGCTCGCCACGCTGCCCGACCTCGTCCGCTCGGCGTTCCCCGCGCTTCCGTTCCCCGAGCTTGTCGAGGGGTCCGACACCGAGGCCGGGCCACCGTTCCCCGAGCTTGTCGAGGGGTCCGAGACGAACAGCGAGGCCGGGGCACCGTTCCCCGAGCTTGGCGAGGGGTCCGAGACCACCACCGGGACTGGCGAGCGGAGGCTTCGACAGGCTCAGCCAACGGGGTCGGTGGCCGAGCAGGCTGGCCTGCGCCCGTTCCCCGAGCTTGTCGAGGGGTCCGAGACCGACGCCGATGCGCGGAGGCTTCGACAGGCTCAGCCAACGGGATCGGCCGCCGAACAGGCGGGCCTGCGCCCGTTCCCCGAGCAGGCGGGCCTGCGTCCGTTCCCCGAGCTTGTCGAGGGGTCCGAGATCCAGACGAACAGCGAGGCCGGACCACCGTTCCCCGAGCTTGTCGAGGGGTCCGAGACCACCACCGGGACTGGCGAGCGGAGGCTTCGACAGGCTCAGCCAACGGGATCGGCCGCCGAGCAGGCTGGCCTGCGCCCGTTCCCCGAGCTCGTAGAGGGGCCCGACACCGAGACGAACAGCGAGGCCGGACCACCGTTCCCCGAGCTTGTCGAGGGGTCCGAGACCACCACCGGGACTGGCGAGCGGAGGCTTCGACAGGCTCAGCCAACGGGGTCGGTCGCCGAGCAGGCTGGCCTGCGCCCGTTCCCCGAGCTTGTCGAGGGGTCCGAAACCACCACCGGGACTGGCGAGCGGAGGCTTCGACAGGCTCAGCCAACGGGGTCGGTCGCCGAGCAGGCTGGCCTGCGCCCGTTCCCCGAGCTTGTCGAGGGGTCCGAGACCGACGCCGATGCGCGGAGGCTTCGACAGGCTCAGCCAGCGAGACTGCCAGCCCCAGCCACCGCAGCCCTGCCCGTCGTCCAGGTGCGCATCAACGCCGTCGGGACGCCCTGGCACGACGCGGACGTCGAGGCGCTCGCCGCCCTTCCGACGTGGGTCGGAGCCCGGATCCCCAAGGCCGAACGTGTCGAGGACGTCGAGGCGCTCGCGCGCAGGCTTCCCGGCCGCGACCTGCACCTGCTCATCGAGTCGCCGCTCGGCGTCGAGCGGGCCTTCGACCTCGCCTCCTGCCCGCAGGTCGCGTCCCTCGGCCTCGGCGAGGCCGACCTCAAGGCCGACCTGGGCGTCACCGCGGACGGGCTCGACTGGGTGCGCGGCCGGATCGTCAACGCGGCCCGCGCGGCCGGGCTGTCCTCGCCGTTGATGTCGGCCTTCACGCACGTCACCGACCTCGAGGGCCTCGCAGCCTCCTGCCGCGACGGCAGGGCGCGGGGCTTCCTCGGCCGCAGCGCCATCCACCCCAAGCAGATCGCGACGATCCGCGACTCCTTCCGCCCAACAGCCGAGGAGGTCGCCCGCGCGCGCACCGTCCTCGACCGCATCGAGGGTTCCGTCGCCGCAGGCGTCGGCGCCCTCCAACTCGCAGACGGCACCTTCCTCGACCTCGCCATGGTCGAGTCGGCCCGCCGCACGATCGCCCTGGCCACCGACTAGGCGCGACCCGGCCAGGCCGCGCGCGACCTGGTCACGCAGAACCGGGCATCGTCGCCCGCCCCGAACCGAGAGGCTCACCGATATGCAAGCACGCACCTTGAGGGCGACCCTGGCGGGCGCCCTCGTCGCGGCCCTGACCGCCGCTGGGGCCGCCGTCCTCGTCACGACCCAACAGGGCGACCCGCACGGCCAGGTCGTCGCGGGTCGCGTCGACGGGACCGCCGCAGGCGCCGTCGACTACAACGTCTACCTCCCGCCGGGGTACGACGCGGCCACCGACCGCTACCCCGTCGTCTACCTGATGCACGGGCGCGGCGACACCTCCGCCGCCTGGCCTCGCGTCGCGGCCGACCTGGACGAACTGATCGGCGCGGGCGACATGCAGCCGATCATCGCCGTGATGCCCGACGCGCCGTGGAACAACCGCGGTTCCTGGTACACCGACTCGCTCTACACGGGCACCGCCGCCGGTGGGCCGGGCGTCGCCGTCGAGACGGCGCTGTCGAAGGACCTCGTCGCGCACATCGACGCGACCTACCGCACCGTCGCCGACCGGGAGGCCCGCGCCGTCGGCGGCTACTCGATGGGCGGCTCCGGAGCGCTCCGTTTCGCGACGGCCCACCAGCAGGACTTCTCGGCGGCCATCGTGCTCAGCCCGGCCGTCTACACCCCGCAACCGCCCGCCGACTCCTCGGCCCGCGAGTACGGCGGCTACGGCGTCGGCGCGAGCCTGTTCGACGCGGCCCGCTACGAGGAACTGAACTACCCAACGACGTTCGAGGGCTTCGACGCGGGCCTGCCTGTGCACCTGTTCATCGCCGTCGGCGACGACGAGTGGCCCAACCCCGACCCGGCCGAGGCCCACAACGACATCGACTTCGAGTCGGCCAAGCTCTACAACTCAGCGCGTCGGGTGCCGGGCATCACCGCGGAACTGCGGATCATGAACGGCGGCCACGACTGGGACGTGTGGCAGCCCGGCTTCCGTGAGGGCATCGTCGACGTGGCCTCGCGGTTGCGCACCGAGCCCGTCGCAGGCTGGGAGGCTGAGGCGTTCGGCACCAGCGGAGACGACCGGGCAGGCGGCGTCGTCGAGCACGCCGACGGGTCGACCACGGTCGTGCTCAACGTCGCGGGCGACCTGTCCGGCCATACGCCGCTCGGCGGCATGGACGTCGTCGTGCTCCGCCGCGACGCCTCGGGCAAGACGCTGTGGCAGACCACGCTCGGCACCGCCGCCAACGACCGCGCCTACGGCGTCGTCGAGGGTGAGGACGGCGAGGTGCTGATCGGCGGCTACACCCGGGGCACCTGGGCAACCGGGGAGGAGCGGGCAAACGACGACATGTTCATGGCCGTGCTCGACGCCGAGGGCAAGCAGGTCGCGTCGGCTCAGGTCGGCGATCCGGGCGCCGCGGACCGCGCCTATGGCGTCGCCTCAGACGGCGCAGGCGGCATCTACCTCGCGGGATACACCTCGGGGCGCGTCGGGGACCAGCCTTCGGCAGGCGACAAGGACATCGTCGCGGCGCGGGTCTCGCGCACCGGCCAGGTGCTGTGGGTCGACCAGTTCGGCGGCGCGGGCGAGGACAAGGCCATGACGGCCGCCACCGGCCCCGACGGCTCCCTGGTGCTCGGTGGCATCGCCACCGACGGCCTCCCGGACGCGCCGGGCAAGGGCTCGGGCGACGGTTGGGTCGCGGGGTACGGCCCCGACGGGGTGCGCGGCTGGATCGCCCCGGTCGCGACGGAGGTCAACGAGCAGGTCAGCGGAGTCACGGTGCTGAGCGACGGTCAGGTGCTGGCGATCGGCCACACCAAGGGCACGCTCGGCGAGGCCAACCTCGGCGACAACGACATCTTCGTCGCGTCGATCGCGCCAAACCCGCGCGCCCGGGCAGCCGCCCTGACGCCCGCCTGGGTGACGCAACTCGGCACCTCGACCGACGACCGAGGGGCCGCCATCGTCGCGACGCCGGACGGCGGGGCCTACGCGCTGGCCGCCACCTACGGCGCGATGGGCACCTCGCAGGGCGGGGTCGACGTCGTCGGCTTCGCGATCTCCACCGATGGCGATGTGTCCGCCGTCAGCCAGTTCGGTTCGCGGGAGCGCGACGGGTCGGACGAGTGGGACGAGACCAACCTGAGCGCCGCCGCAGGCGCGAAGGGGGTCTGGGCGACCGGGCTCACGTTCGGCGCGCCCACCGGGTTCACCAACGCCGGGGCCGGGGACGTGTTCCTGACCAGGATCGCGACCGGGCCGTCCGCCTCTCCCTCGCCCACCGCATCGAGTTCGGCGTCGCCGTCGGCCTCGCCGTCCGCCTCGCAGCCCCCGACACCCTCGCCGTCGGCCACGGCGCCCGCGTCGCCCTCGCCGTCGGCCACGACCGGCCCGACGAGCACCGCGAGCGGGTCGGCCTCGCCGTCGACGCGCCCCTCACCCGGCCTGCCGAGCACGGGACAGGGGGCGCCCGTCGCGGCCCGGTGACGGTAGGGCGTTGAGCAGTATTTGGGACTCGTTGCGCGCGGCCAGCGTCCAGACGCTGCGCGACCAGCATCGAACCCCGAATGCTGCTCAACGCCAGAGCATCCCGACGCGGAGCCCTCCGTCGATTCCGGTGACCGCTTGAGCAGAGGCCCTCGTCATGAGACGGTTGAAGAAGGAGGAAACCATGAAGAACGTCGCCACGACCATCGGTGCTCCCCTTGCGGGCCTCGCGCTCCTGCTCACGGGATGCTCCGGTGCCGACTCCGGCACCCCGAGCCCGCAGCCGCCGATCGCCCCCACGCAAGCCCAGCCCACCGCCCCGGCCAGCCCCGGCGCGTCCGCCGAGCCGACGCAGCCCGCCCAGACGAGCGAGGCGCCCAACAACATGGCATCCGGTCCCGCGGAGGATGCGGACCTTGCGACGGCCACCGAGTTCATCTCCGCGGAGAAGGCGGTCGAGGCCGCAACGGCCGAGGCCCCCGGGACGGTGCACAACCTCGAACTGGAGTACTCGGCGTTTCACAAGGCCTGGGTCTACAAGGTCGAGATCCAGGACGGCGGCACCGACCACGAGTTCGATCTCGACGCCACCTCCGGCGCCGTGCTGAAGAAGGACACCGACTCGGAGGACGGCACCGAGAAGGCCATCGACCTGACCGTGATGAACCCCGCGGCCGCCATGAAGGTGGCGCAGACCCTCAAGGCGGGCACCGTCAGCGAGTGGAAGCTCGACTGGGACGACGATGCGCTCGTCTACGAGGTCAACATCCGCGAGGGAGGCGACACCGTCGAGGTCCGCGTCGACACGGCCACCGCCCAGGCAACGCTCGACGACTGAGCCGAGCGTCAGTCCTTGGCGTCCAGCTTCCCGATCGCCGCGAACAGGTGCGCGAGGTATCCCGGCGCGTCGAGGTCGCGCGCGAGCAGGGCGTTGGGCGCCAGGTCGACCTCGCCGTTCAGCGGGGAGGCGTCCGTCGCCGTGACGCGGGCAGGCTCCCAGCCGACCAGGCCCGGACGGGTCAGGATGGCGACCGCGAGCGGGTCGTGCAGCGCGCAGGTCGTGCTGGGCCGCGCCCCTCCAGAGACGCTCCCCAGATGGTCGATCCACGCCATGGTGTGCCTGCCCGCGAACCGTTCGAAGCTGTTGCCGCCGATTGACATCACGGCCGCCTCGTCGCGCCGCACCCGCCCCCGTGCCGTGACGCCGTGACCGAGCACCCGGATCGGCGCACCGCTGCCGAGCACGGCGTCGGCGGCGGCTGGGTCGGTGGCGAAGTTCAGCTCAGGCGGGTCCCCGTCCGAGTCGGAGGCCTGCCCGCCGACGATCACGATCTCGCGCACCAGCGCAGGCAGGTCGGGGTTGATGTCGATCGCCGTCGCGACATTGGTCAGCGGCCCGATCGCGACGATGGTGATCTCGCCGGGGTGCTCCGCCACCAGTTCGGCGATCCTCGCGGCGGCGGGACCCGCGTCGGCCGTGTGGTGGCCGAACTGCTGGGCGACGGTCGCGGAGGACTTCCGGCGCCGCACCGCGCACAGCGGAGTGCTTGCCCCACGGTAGACAGGGACGTGCCGGTGCCGCAGTCGGTCGAGGATCTCCTTGGTCAGCAGGACGACGCTGTCGACGTCGGCATTGCCGTTGACGCAGGTGACGGCCCTGACGTGAATGTCCGGGTCGGCGAGCGCAAGCGCGAGCGCGAAGCCGTCCCCGACGTCCGAGCCTGGCACACCCATCGCCATGTCGGTGTCGATGATGATCGGGACGGGCGGTGCGCTGGCGGCCAAGGTCACACTTTCGAGTAGCTCGGACCAGAGCGACTGGTGCGCATCTCCGAGATGGCGTCGAGCCTGCTGTCAGGGCTCGCTCCGGCCGGGTTGAGGACCATTGTGGTGGGGCCGCCTCGCGTGGCACACCACCCCCGGGGGCAGGACCTAACGGGTGAAACTGCCGCCCGGCGCCGCCCACGGACCCCGACGGCAGGAGTCGCAGCCCTCACCGCCCCCTTCGGTCTGCCGTGGGGTCCGGACGGCGTCGAGGAGGCCACCCGGTAGGCGGGCCACTCACCAGGGCGTCAAAGCGGCCGTAGGACCGCAGGCGGCCGGCGGGCGCGTTACTCGAAGGCCTCCAGCGGGGCCTCGAGGATCGGGAGGCGCAGCGTGAACTTCGCGCCGGCGCCCGGCTGATTGCCCGCCTTGACGGAGCCGCCGTGCACCTCGGCCGTGTGGGCGACGATCGCCAACCCGAGGCCCGTGCCGGGCGTGTTGCGCGCCTTGTCGGAGCGGTAGAAGCGGTCGAACACCAGGGGGAGGTCGTCCTCCTCGATGCCCGGACCCTGATCGATGATCGTCAGCTCGCCCTCCTCGAGGTGGACGCGGATGACGCCGTCCGACGGGGAGAACTTCACCGCGTTGTCGAGCAGGTTCGTGATGGCGCGTTCCAGCGTGGACGGGTCGCCCATGATCGGGGTCGTCTCCAGCGACATGTCGAACTCGATGCCGGGGCCGCGGCGGCGGGCCCGCTCGACGGCGGCGACCGTGATGTCGGCCAGGTCGACCAGTTCGTGGGGTCGCTGCAGGTGGTCGTCGCGCGTCAACGCGACGAGGTCGCCGACCAGGGCGGAGAACTCGCCGAGTTGCGCCGCGACGTCCCCGAGCACCTCGGTTCGGGCGCCCTCGGGGAGCATGCCGGAGGTGTCATCGGCGACCAGCAGTTCGATGTTGGTGCGCATCGACGTGAGGGGCGTGCGTAGTTCGTGGCCCGCGTCGGCGATGAGCTGGCGCTGCTGCTCCCGCGACTGCGCGAGCGAGCGGAGCATGGTGTTGAACGACTGGGTGAGCTCGCCGAGGTCGTCGCGGCCGTAGATGCGGATCGGGTTCAGCTCGTCGGTCTGCGTGACGGACTTCACGGCCTGCGACAGGCGCCGCACTGGGGCCAGGACCGCCCGGCCGGTCCACAGGGCGGCGAGCGTGGCGGTCGCGACGCCGAGGCCGCCGGCGATCAGCAGCACCACCCACAGGGTGCCGAGCGTGGTCTCGAGGCCGCTCATCGGTCGCGCGAACATCACGGCCACGGGCGTCGAGCTGTCGATCCGCATCGGGACGGCGACCACACGGTAGGTGACGCCGTCGGCGTCGAGCGTGCGCGCCGACGATCCGAACTGCAGGCGCGCGATGCTCACCTCGGTCGGGGTGGGCGCGATGTCGCGTGACTGCCCGGGCATCTGGGCGACGGACGCGTCGGCGCCCACGACGGCGAGCAGCCCGTTCGACGCGACGAGCAGGCCGGCCGACAGCCTGCCCATGTCCGCGTAGTCGGCGGCGACGGAGGCCGTCGCGTTCTGGGCGACCTGGACCAGCTCACGGTCCAACTGGTCGAGGAGGGACCAGCGGGTGACGGTGAAGGTGGTCGCACCGACGAGTAACACCGAGATCGCGACGCTGGCGCCGGTCAGGAGCGCGAGTCGCCATTGGAGTGACTGCCCGCTGACGAGGCGGCCGATGGCGCGTCGGATCCGGATCCACCAGCTGGAGATCACGGGGGAGTTTCACGCAGGACGTAGCCGATGCCACGCACTGTGTGGATCAGCCGCGGCCGTCCTCCGGCCTCGGTCTTGCGTCGGAGGTAGCCGATGTAGACCTCGAGCGAGTTCGCCGTCGTCGGGAACTCAAAGCCCCACACCTCGTTGAGGAGCGTGTTGCGCTCCATCACGCGGCGCGGGTTCTCCATGAACACCTGCAGCAGCGCGAACTCGGTCCGGGTCAAGGAGATGTGCTGGCCGCCGCGGGTCACCTCACGGTGCTGCGTGTCCAGCGTGACGTCCTGGAAGTTGAGCACCTTTGACTCGGCCTCGGGCGTCGGCTTCGAACGCCGGGTGAGAGCGCGCAGCCGGGCGAGCAACTCGTCAAGGGCGAAGGGCTTGACCATGTAGTCGTCCGCGCCCGCGTCGAGGCCGTCCACGCGGTCGCCGACGGCGTCGCGGGCGGTCAGGATCAGGATCGGGGTGTCGTTGCCGCCGTCGCGCAGCATCCGGGTCGTCTCGAGGCCGTCGAGCCTCGGCATCATGACGTCCATGATGATCGCGTCCGGCGTGTAGCTGACAAGCTTCGCCAAGGCCTCGACCCCGTCGGCGGCTGTCTGCACCTCGTCACCGGAATAGGTCAGGGAACGCGCAAGGGAATCGCGGACGGCTTGATCGTCATCTACCACCAGGATCTGCATGGCTCTACCCTGTCACCTTCCTCTGTTTGCCTGGATCCTACCTGGGTCTGGACTCTGATGCCGATTGTCACCAGGCGCTTCCGCGTGGCGTCGATAGGCTGGCGCCATGAGCAAGCTCGTTTTCGTCTGTTGGGGCAACATCTGCCGCTCGCCGATGGCGGAGCGGGTGGCGCGTCGCGAGGTCCGGGAGCGCGGCCTGGACGTCACCGTCGAGAGCTTCGGCATCTCGTCGGAGGAGTCGGGCAGCCCCGTCGACCGGCGGGCGGTGAAGACGCTCAGGTCGCACGGATACGACGCAGACGGGCACCGTGCGAGGAAGGTTCAGCCCGCCGACCTGCTCGAGGCGGACCTGGTGGTCGCCGTCGAGCCGTTCCAGGTCGACCGGTTGCTCGCGATGGCGCCGGGGGCAAACGTCGCGTTGCTCAACGACTTCGACCCGGCCAAGCCGAAGGGGGAGGCGCTGATCGACCCCTGGTACGGCGACCAGGCGGGCTTCGAGGAGACGCTGGCCGACATCGAGGCAGCGATGCCGGGCATCCTGGACGCGGTCGCCGACTGAACCTGCTCCCTGGACGGTGCGACCAGGCCGCCGAGCGGCTCCCACTATTCTGGGGGCCTCCCACCGAAAGGCGCGACGATGAACCTGCACGGCCGCAGTTTCCTCAAGGAACTCGACTTCACCCCCGACGAGTGGCGCTCGCTGCTCGACCTGTCGGCCGAGTTGAAGGCGCAGCGACGCGAGGGTCGTGAGGATCGGCGCCTCGTCGGCAAGCAGGTCGCGCTGCTGTTCGAGAAGACGTCGACGCGGACCAGGTGCGCCTTCGAGGTCGCGATGGCGGACCAGGGCGGCACCACGACCTACCTGGATCCCTCCGGGTCGCAGATCGGACACAAGGAATCGGCCGCCGACACGGCCCGGGTGCTCGGCCGCTGGTACGACGGCATCGAGTACCGCGGCACCGGCCAGGACATCGTCGAGACGCTCGCGGCCAGTGCCGGGGTGCCGGTCTACAACGGGCTGACCGACGACTGGCACCCGACGCAGATGCTCGCCGACCAGTTGACGATGCTCGAGCACTGCGACAAGCCGTTGAACGAGATCGCCTTCGCGTTCCTGGGGGACGCCCGCAACAACGTCGGCAACTCCCTGCTGATCTCTGGGGCGCTGATGGGCATGGATGTGCGGATGGTCGCGCCCGCCTCGCAGCACAACGCGGAAGAGGTCGTGGCGCAGGCGCGCAGGATCGCCGCGGAGACCGGCGCGCGGATCACCGTCACCGACGACGTCGCCGAGGGTGTCCGGGGCGTCGACTTCGTCTACACCGACGTGTGGGTCTCGCTCGGTGAGCCGAAGGAGGTGTGGGCGGAACGAATCGAACTGCTGCGCCCGTACCAGGTCAACGCGGAACTGCTCGCCGCAACCGGCAACCCGCAGGTGAAGTTCATGCACTGCCTCCCGGCGTTCCACGACCTGGAGACCTCGGTCGGCCGCGACCTCAAGGAGCAGTTCGGCATCGAGGGCGTCGAGGTGACGGACGACGTCTTCGAGTCGGACGCGAGCATCGTCTTCGACCAGGCCGAGAACCGGATGCACACCATCAAGGCGGTCCTGGTCGCCACCCTCGCCGGCTGATTCGCTCGGGCCCGGGGTTGGGTCTTCACTTGAGCATGTTTGGTTGCTCGTTGCCGCACGCCCAGGGTTTGAACGTTCAGATCGGAAACGAGTTACCAAACATGCTCATCTCCTGACCCGAGGAGCGCCCGACGCGCTCACGCGACGAGGGCACGGAACGCGAAGAGGGGCGGGGCCAAACGGCCCCGCCCCTCCCGCTTTCGGGCTCAGACGCCGTTGGCGCCCTTGGAACTCAGACGCCGGTCGACGGCGGTCCGGGCTTCGTCGGGGGCTTAGGCGTCGGGGTCGGCGTCGGCGCCTTGTCCTGGACCTTCATCGGCCACCAGATCTCGGTGCCGGACTCCTTGACCACGAAGCGCAGCATCTGCGTCTCGCTCGCGACACGTGCCTTCGACGCGGGCAGGGCGAACCCGGCGGGAAGCTGGACGGATACCGTTCCCGCACCGTCGGTGACCTTGCCGGTGCCGATCAGCGTCGACCCGAGGTAGGCCTCGATCGTCGAGTTGAACAGTTGCGGCGAGACCTTCGCGCCCTCCGGGGCGAGCAGCATGTCGAGCGTCTGCGGGGCCACGCCGTCCTTCAGCGCCTGGCCGAAGGTGAACGTGAGCGCAGGGCCGCCGACGACCAGCGGGCCAGCAGGTGCCTTCGTCGAGACGCCACGCATCGTGTAGTCCGGGCTGTGTGGGCTGTTGTCCTCGACCCACGCGACCCACGTCTCCAGGTCCGTGCGACCCGTGTCCGCGGTGTTCTTGCCCTTGGCCAACTCGACGAAGTTGTCGCCGCCGGAGATCAGGAAGGATCCGGAGCCGATGGTGTAGGTGCCCGCGGGATCGATCGGCTGCCCGTTGAGCATGATCGACGTGATCCTGGAGCCCTCCGGCAGCGACTCGTCGTAGGTGTAGCTCACGTTGTCGGAGAGTCCAAGCGCCAGGAACGGTCGCGAGGGCACCTGGCCCTCCGGGTCGCGCTGCCACTGCTGCTCCAGCACCGTCTTGAACTGCGCTCCGGTGATCTGGGTCGTGAACAGCGAGTTCGCGAACGGCAGCGTCAGGGCGGCCTCACGGAAGGTGATGTCTCCCTTGTCGAAGCTATCGCGGGTGCCGCCGGGGTTCTGCACGCCGATGAAGGTGTCGTCGTCGGCGCCGAGGGTCTCCTTGAACATCTGGGCGACCATGTTGCTCATCGGCGACTCGACGAAGCGGGTGTCGGCGTTGCCCTCAAGCGGCGTCGAGATGGCCTCGGTCGCGTCACCGATGACCCGCTGGCCCTTCTCCATGGCGACCGTGTAGGCCGCCGCGGCGATCTCGTTGATCTGCTTGATCCGGGGGAACGACTCGTCGGAGGCCGCCGCGGCCTTGATGGTCGAGCCTGTCGCGCTGCAGAGCGCCTTGGCGGTGGTGTCGACCTCCAGATCCAACTGGGCGAGGTTGTCCGCGTAGGACTTTGCCTGCAGGAGCGGCCGGCCGTTGACGTCGTCCCAGCTGTACAACTGGTGCGTGTGGCCGTTGAAGATCGCGGAGACGCGCTTGTCGACCTTGCGGTAGATGTCGTCGAACGCGGTTGACGAGGCGGCATTCTCCGCGGCGGTGAGCTTGCTGTTCGCGGCTCCCTCATGGAAGGACGCGAGCACGATGTCGGCCTCGCCGTTGGCGGGGTCGCCGTCGAGGAGTTCTGCTGTGACGCGGTTGACGGCCTCGACGGGGTCGCCGAAGGTCAGGTCCGTGATGCCGCCGGGCGACACGAGCGATGGCACGTCGCCGGTGACCGCGCCGACGATCGCGATGTCGACGCCCGCCTTGGTGATGATGTCGTAGGACTTCAGGGGCGCAGGCACGGTGGTGGTGCCCTTGGTGTACACGTTGGCGCCCAGGTAGGAGAACCCGGTGGCCTTGCCCGCGACGTGCCCGGCCAGATCGCTCCAGCCCTTGTCGAACTCGTGGTTGCCGACGGTGGAGGCCTCGAGACCCGCGGCGTTCATGATGTCGAGGGTCGGATTGTCGTCGGCCATCATCGACACGAACGTCGAGGCGCCGATGTTGTCGCCGGAGGAGAGGAGCAGCACGTGATCCTCGCCCTGGGCGGCGCGCGCCTGCTCGACGGGCGTGAACAGGCGGCCCGCCAGGTAGCCAGACGGATCGTCGAGCTTGGCCAGGTCGTTGAAGACGCGGCCGTGGAAGTCGTTGAAGCCGAACACCGTGATCGTGTCGTCAGCGGCGACACACTCCTTGACGTCCGCCGTAGCGGTCGGGGCAAACGACGCGAACGTCAGGCCGCTCGCCACCAGGGCGGACGCGGCGAAGGTCGCCGTGGTCCGCTTGGTCATCGTGATCATCTTTCTCCCAAAGCTGGTTCGTAGGAATGCACGAGGGCGGGCTACCAGCCCGCCGATGGACATGGTTTCCACACTCTAAGCAACGAGGGTCATCGGCATCGCGAAACGGGTGAATTCACCTGATGGTCATCTGAGAATCACCTGAGATTCGCCGCACAGTGGCGCGAGGAAACTTCACTGGTTGTCGGTTCCCTACAAGATGGGGGGCGATGATTGTGTGAATCGAGGTCAGGTTTCCTCAGGAACCGTAAGCTACGCTGGCGTAAGTTACGGTTTCGTAGGTTGTCGAAAGGGGTCCGCGTGCGCGGTCAGAGCCACGACATGGTGCAGTTGCTCACTCCGGATGGTGAGCGCGTCCACAACGAGGATTTCGAGTTCACTGGCAGCACGGAGGATCTGGTCGGCTACCTGCGCGACATGATCCTCGCCCGCCGCTTCGACGCCGAGGCGACGGCGCTGCAACGCCACGGCGAGTTGGGGCTCTGGACGCCCCTGATCGGTCAGGAGGCGGCCCAGGTCGGCTCGGCGCGCGCGCTGCGCACCCCTGACGTCGTGTTTCCGTCCTACCGCGAGCACGCCGTCGCGATGGTGCTCGGCCTCCCGTACTCCAACCTGCTCTCGATGTTCCGCGGCTGTGACGGCGGCGACTGGGAGCGCCTCGAGACGTTCAAGAACTACCAGATCGTGATCGGCTGCCAGGCCCTGCACGCCACCGGCTACGCCATGGGGCTGCAACTCGACGGCGCCGTGGGCAACGAGAACCCCGACGACAACGCCGCCGTCATCGTCTACCACGGAGACGGCGCCGCCAGCCAGGGTGACGTCAACGAGGCCTACGTGTTCGCCGCCTCGTACAACGCGCCCGTGGTGTTCTTCTGCCAGAACAACCAGTGGGCCATCTCCGAACCGATCGCGCTCCAGTCGCGCATCCCGCTGTTCGAGCGTGCCAAGGGCTTCGGCTTCCCGGGCATCCAGGTCGACGGCAACGACGTGCTCGCCGTCAAGGCCGTCAGCGACTGGGCGCTCGAACGGGCCAGGAACGGTGAGGGCCCGGCATTCATCGAGGCGTTCACCTACCGGATGGGCGCCCACACCACCTCCGACGACCCCACCAAGTACCGCGAATCCTCCGACGACGAGGAATGGCGCGGCCGCGACCCGATCCTGCGGCTCACCCGGTACCTGGAGAAGGAGGGAGCCATCGACGACGAGTGGCTCGCCAAGGTCGAGGAGGACGCGAAGGTGCTCGGGGCTGAGGTCCGTGCGACCATCCCCCAGTTGAAGGACACCACCATGGACCGGCTGTTCGAGACGGTCTACGCCGAGCCGACCGTCGCGCTCGAGGCCCAGCGCCGCGAGTACGCCGAGTACGCGGCAGGGGAGGACGCATGAACGAGTCGTTGACGATGGCAAAGGCCCTCAACCGCGGCCTGCGCCGCGCGCTCCAGGCCGATCCGAAGGTGCTGCTCGCGGGCGAGGACATCGGCAAGCTCGGTGGGGTCTTCCGGATCACGGAAGGGCTGCAGGCCGAGTTCGGTGAGAACCGCGTTGTCGACTCCCCGCTTGCCGAGTCGGGCATCATCGGAACCGCGGTCGGCCTCGCGATGCGCGGCTATCGGCCCGTCGTGGAGATCCAGTTCGACGGGTTCGTGTTCCCCGGCTTCGCCCAGATCGTCACCCAGGTCGCCAAGATGAACATGCGCACGGGTGGCCGCACACCCATGCCGATGGTGATCCGCATCCCATTCGGCGGAGGCATCGGCGCCGTCGAGCATCACTCGGAGTCGCCGGAGGGCTACTTCGCCCACACGCCCGGCCTCAAGGTCGTCTCCCCGTCGAACGCCAACGACGCGTACTGGATGATCCAGCAGGCCATCCAGTCCAACGACCCGGTCGTCTTCATGGAACCGAAGCGCCGCTACCACGTCAAGGGCACCGTCAACTTCAGCGCCAAGCCGCAGCCGATGCACCAGGCGGCGATCGCCAGGTACGGCACCGACGCGACACTGATCTGCTACGGCCCCATGGTCAAGACCTGCCTCGACGCCGCCGCCGTCGCCGAAGAGGAGGGCACCTCGCTCGAGGTCGTCGACCTGCGCACCATCAGCCCCATCGACTGGGTGACGCTGATCTCCTCCGTGCGTCGCACCAAGCGGGCCGTCGTCGTCCACGAGGCGCCCCGGACGCTCGGAATCGGGTCCGAGATCGCCGCGAGGCTGCACGAGGACCTCTTCTACGTGATGGAATCCCCGGTGATGCGGGTGGCGGGCTATGACATGCCCTACCCGCCCGCACGGGTCGAGGAGGAGTACCTGCCCTCCGTCGACCGCATCCTCGACGTCGTCGACCAGTCGCTGGCCTACTGAAGGAGCCCCCCATGCTGCGCCAATTCATGCTGCCGGATCCCGGTGAAGGGCTGCTCGAGGCCGAGATCGTCGCATGGCGGGTGACCGTCGGGCAGAGCATCGAGGTCAACGACGTGCTCGTCGAGATCGAGACCGCGAAGTCGCTCGTCGAACTACCGTCGCCCTTCGCGGGCACCGTGACGGGGTTGCTGGTCGCCGAGGGAACCACCGTTGAGGTCGGCACCCCCATCGTCGAGATCCAGGACGACGAGGCCGACGCCGACGAGGCCGGCCCGAACCTGGTCGGCTACGGCGCCAGCGAGTCGGCACCGTCGAGGCGCAGGCGCCGAGGGCGGGGAACCGAGGAGCGCGCCGGGGCGTCGGAGGCCCTGTCGGCCGCCTACGAACCCCACGAGCCGGGGCGCCGCACCGACGAGGTGCACCCCGCCACCGCCGTCACGGCCGAGGCCGAGGGCGACCCGCTTCCGACGCCCGGCCGGGCGCCCGCCGAGTCGCAACTGGTGCTCGCCTCGGACGCCGGGGCCGCGAAGGCGAAGCCCCCGGTGCGCAAGTACGCAAAGGACCTGGGTGTCGACCTCGCCGACGTCGTCGGCACGGGCCCCGACGGCACCATCACGCGCAGGGACGTCGAGGCGGCGGCCGCATTCCGCTTCCTCGACGAGCAGCCGCGCGAGGGTCGCATCATCAACGACAACGCGTCCTTCCAGTCCGGCCCCACCTTCGACGCCGGCCCGCGCGAGGAACCGGCGAGCTACGCGGGCACCTCGTTCAGCGGTTCGAACTTCGGGGGCGGCTTCGGCCCGACCGAGGGACTCGGAGGGTTCGACCCGTTCGAGGGTCGCGCCGAGCGACGGGTGCCGATCAAGGGCGTCCGGAAGTTGACCGCCGAGAACATGGTGCGCTCCGTCAACACGCACGTCCACGTGACCGAATGGACCACCGTCGACGTGACGGGAACCATGGAGTTCGTCGAGCGGCTCAAGGAGCGCCGCGAGTTCTCCGGCCTGCGGGTGTCGCCGCTGCTGATCTACGCGAAGGCCATCTGTCTCGCGCTTGGCCGGAACCCCGACCTGAACACGTCGTGGGACGAGGAGCGCCAGGAGATCGTCTACTACCGCGACGTGAACCTCGGCATCGCCGCGGCGACGCCACGCGGGCTGATGGTCCCCAACATCAAGGCGGCCCAACGCCTGAGCCTGCTGGAGTTGTGCCAGTCGATCAACCGGTTGGTGCAGGTCTCCCGCGAGGGGAAGCTTCAGCCGGGGGACTACGCACACGGGACGTTCACCGTCACCAACGTCGGCGTGTTCGGGATCGACGCGGGCACCCCGATCATCAACGGGGATGAGTCGGCGATCTTCTGCATGGGCGCGATCCAGCGCAGGCCGTGGGTGGTCGGCGAGGGGGCGGCCGAACGGGTCGAGCCGAGGTCCGTGACGACGCTCGCGGTGGCGTTCGATCACCGGATCATCGATGGTGAGCAGGGGTCGAGGTTCCTGCACGACGTGGCATCGATTCTGGCGGAGCCCGCCATGGCCCTGCTGTACTGACCCGCTTCACGGATACTCGGGTCGCGCTGGGTCCGGTCCCGGCGCGGTCGAGGGCGTTCCCTGAGCTCATCGGGCGTCCTGGCTCGGATCGTTCCCCAAGCATGTCGAGGGGTCCCCGCGCTGGTTGAGCCATGAAGAGGCGCGGAGCGTCGCTTCATCGGTCGAAACCCCCGCCACCCGGTGCTGGGACGGTGCCCGTACGGGTAATCGAACGCCGGGATGGAGCCTGTCTCCTGCCTGTCGCCGGGACTGCGATGCGCCGTTCCCCGAGCTTGTCGAGGGGTCAGACTGTGACGCTGGACTTGCGTCTTGTGGGGTCTGCGGTTCCCCGTTCCCCGAGCTTGTCGAGATGTCCGATCGGCTGTCTGCCTTTCCCGTGAGCCGGTTCTTAGCCCCTCCGACTGCGGCGGACGGTCCCGGCCAGGTGTCCGGGCGGCTGTTGTGGGCGCTTCTCTTTCTTCGTGCGTCGGTTTGGCAGTGATCCGGTTGTGAGGCCGCCCGGTCTCCTGTCCGTGCCCGTCCGGGTCGTCGCGTTTGGCTTGGTGTGGGTGTCGTGGTCGCGGGTCGTTGCACGGCCCCGCCGCGCCCGCCGGGTCGCCCCCTGGGTCGGGTTCGTCTCAGGCGGTCCGGCTTGCGCTGTGGTTGGGTCTGTGGTGCTGCGCGGTGGGCGACCGTGGGGTTCGCGGCCGTATCTTCTTCGCGCGGGTGCCGCTCGTCGCGGCTCTCGCCGGCGGCCGGAAGCCGCTGGGTGAGCCATGAAGAGGCGCGGAGCGGCGGTCGAAACCTCTGGCATCCGGTGCTGGGAGGGTGCCCGTTCGCGTAGTCGAACGCCGGGTTGAGCCTGGCTCCTGTCTGTCACCGGGACTGGGATGCGCCGTTCCCCGAGCTTGTCGAGGGGTCCGATCGGCTGTCTGCCTTTCCGCTGCGCCGCTTCTTAGCCCCTCCGACTGCGGCGGCCGGTCCCGGCCAGGTGTCCGGGCGGCTGTTGTGGGCGCGTCTCTTCTCGTCTTTCGGTTTGCGGGGGTCGGGTTGTGAGGCCGCCCGGTCTCCTGTCCGTGCCCGTCCGGGTCGTCGCGGTTGGCTTGGGGTGGGTGTCGTGGTCGCGGGTCGTTGCACGGCCCCGCCGCGCCCGCCGGGTCGCCCCCTGGCTCGGGTTCGTCTCAGACGGTCCGGTTTGCGCTGTCGTTGGGTCTGCGGTGCTGCGCGGTGGGCGACCGTGGGGTTTGCGGCCGTACCTTCTCCGCGCGGGCGCCGCTCGGCGCGGGCCTCGTCGGCGGCCTACTGCTGTTGGTGTGTTCCAGGGTCGGACTGCGGTCCGCCGAGCGAGGGAAGGGGGCGCTCCGTCTCACTGCGGCGGCCGGATGCCCGCTGGTTGAGCCATGAAGCGGCGTGGAGCGTCGCTTCATCGGTCGAAACCTCTGGCGCCCGGTGCTGGGACCGGCTCCCCTTCGGGCGACCGGTCGCCCCCTTGTTTGCGCCCCTGTTTGTCGCTGGGCCTGCGTTCGGGAGTGCGGTCGGCCGTTCCCCGAGCTTGTCGAGGGGTCCGATCGGCTGTCTGCCTTCCCGTGAGCCGCTTCTTAGCCCCTCCGACTGCGGGGGACGGTCGCGGCCAGGTGTCCGGGCGGCTGTTGTTGGCGCTTCTTTTCTTCGTCTGTCGGGTTTGCGGGGGTCGGGTTGTGAGGCCGCCCGGTCTCCTGTCCGTGCCCGTCCGGGTCGTCGCGTTTCGCTTGGTGTGGGTGTCGTGGTCGCGGGTCGTTGCACGGCCCCGCCGCGCCCGCCGGGTCGCCCCCTGGGTCGGGTTCGTCTCAGGCGGTCCGGCTCTCGCTGGCGTTTGGTCTGCGGTGCTGCGCGGTGGGCGACCGTGGGGTTTGCGGCCGTACCTTCTCCGCGAGGGCGCCGCTCGTCGTGGCTATCGCTGGCGGCTGACGGTCTTCACGGCGAAGACGGTGATGGCGAGCCTGGGTCGCGGCGCCCGCGCTAGCCACGACGGCGGCCTGCCCCGCTGGTTGAGCCATGAAGTGGCGCGGAGCGTCGCTTCATCGGTCGAAACCTCTGGCCCCGGTGCCGGGACTTCGGGTAGCCGATCGCGATCCTCGGGCAGGGAAAGCCAAAGGGCGCCCAGACCGGAGTCTGGGCGCCCCCTGTCGGGCGAAATGTGGTTACGCCTCGTCCTTGGGCTCCTCGGACTTCTTGAGGAGCTTCGCGCCGGCGATGCCGATCTCGATCAGCACGCGCAGCACGAGGATCTTGAACACGACCGCAGCCAGGCCGCCGATCAGGGCGGAGATGATGCCCATGACGGAGGCGTCGCCGCCCTCGAAGCCCATCGTGTTGCCGTCGACCAGCAGCGCGATGAAGGAGAACAGCCACTCGGCACCCAGCGCGATCACGCCGATCATGAAGATCATGCCAGCGGCGCTCGGCAGCGACAGTTGCTTGAAGCTGAAGTCGAAGGGGCTGGGCTTCGCCGCGGCGGGCTGCCCATGGAAGCCCTGCTGCTGCTGAGGCAGGAAGCCGCCCTGCTGGTTGCCCTGCCAGTTCTGCTGCTGGTTCCAGTCCTGCTGGCCGCCCTGCTGCTGATTCCAGTCCTGGGCGGGGGCAGCCTGCTGCCAGTCGCCACCGGCGGAGGCCTGCGCCTGCTGCTGGTTCCAGTCCTGGGCGGAGGCCTGCGGCTGCTGCTGTTGGTTCCAGTCCTGCTGCTGACCCTGCCAGTCACCGCCGGCGGAGGCCTGAGCCTGCTGCTGGTTCCAGTCCTGGTTGGCGCCCTGCTGATTCCAGTCCTGCGCGGAGGCCTGCGGCTGAGCCTGGTTGAGGTCCTGTGCGGAGCCCTGCGGCTGGGCCTGGTTCCAGTCCTGGCTCGCGCCCTGCTGGCCGGCGCCCTGCTGGTTCCATTCCTGCGCGGAGGCCTGAGCCTGCTGACCCCAGTCGGTGGTGCCCTGCTGGTTCCAGTCGGTGCCCTGCTGGCCCCACTCCTGGCCGCTGGCCGGCGCCTGAGGTTCCTGTGCGCTCGCCTGCTGGTTCCACTCCTGCGCGGAGCCCTGCGGCTGAGCCTGTCCCCACTCCTGGTTAGTGCCCTGCTGGTTCCAATCCTGCTGGCCACCCTGCTGGGCGCCCCACTCATTGCCCTGCTGCGGCGCCCACTCGTTCGAGCCCTGGCCGCTGTTCCACTGTTGGTTCGACATGGCCCAAAGTCTGCCACGTTCACAGCTCAGGCTCGTAGAGCGTTTTCACATTCCTGGACGCGGCGGTCCAAACTTGGAGCCATGCTCACCCGGTTCCATGTCGACCTCGACGCACTGCACCACAACCTGCAGGTCGCCCGCGAGCTCTCGGGCGGGCGACAGGTGCTCGCCCCCGTCAAGGCAAACGCCTACGGCCACGGCCTGGTCCCCGTGGCCCGGAGCATCCAGGAGCGACGAAGCGCCGAATGGTTGGGCATCGCGATCGTGGCCGAAGGGCAACAGCTGCGGGCCGCGGGGATCACCCTGCCGATGCTCAAGTTCTCCCCGACGCTCCCCGAGGAGCTCGCCGCGGCGATCGCCGCGGACATCACCCTCAGCGTCGGCGACCTCGCCTCGATCGACCAGGCGCAGGCCGCAGCCGCGGCAGCAGGCCGCATGATCGACGTGCACCTCAAGGTCGACACCGGGATGCGCCGCGTCGGCGCCGAGCCCGACGAGGCGGCCGCCCTCGCGCGCCGGATCGATGCCGCCCCGAACCTGCGACTCGAAGGCATCTTCACGCACCTGCCGATCAGCGACATCGACGAGGGTGACGACTTCACCACAGCCCAACTGCAGCGCTTCCACGCGACGGTGGACGCCGTCGAGGCCGAGCATGGCCCCGTCGACCTGGTGCACGCCGCGAACTCGGGGGCGGTGCTTGGCCACGACCTCGGCCGCAGCAACCTCGTCCGCCCGGGAATCATGCTGTACGGGTCGTACCCCGACGTGGTGGGCGCCCGTCCGGCCGACCTCCGCGACGTCGGACGGTGGACCAGCCGCGTCAACTTCATCAAGCCGATCCTCGCCGGGGAGACGGTCGGCTACGGCCGCAGTTGGGTCGCGCAGCGCGACACCTGGATCGCGACGGTGGCCGTCGGCTACGGGGACGGGTACTCGCGACAGTTCTCCTCGCGCGGCCGGATGCTGATCGACGGCCGCTCCTACCCCGTCGCGGGCCGCGTCTGCATGGACCAGACGATGATCGACCTCGGCCCCGAGCCGACCGGCGTGCGGGTCGGCGACGAGGTCGTCCTGATGGGCAGCAGCGGAGATCAGCGGATCGGCGTCGAGGAGTTGGCGACCGTGATGGGCACCATCACCTACGAGGTGACCTGCCTGATCACGGAGCGGGTGCCCCGCCTCTACTGACGAGGGCTCGGCCCACTCCGATCGACGAGTGCGCGCCCCGAAACCGGGCGCACGACCCTCCGGTCAGCGTCTAGCCGGTCTCGACGACGGTGCGGGTCAGCTTGGGCCTGCGGCTCGGGAACTCCTCCATGGCGTGCAGGGCGATCGAGCGGGTTGACCAGCCATCCACCGCCGCACCGACGCCACCGCCGACGAACGGGATGCGCTTGCCGAGCCACACGCCGAACCGCTTGCCCGTCATCTGGTTGAGGGAACGGTCGAGCAGGGCCTTGGAGACCTGACGGTCGAGGCGGGCGTCGAACACGGGGGCGGTCGCCACCACCATCGGGGAGGACGGCAGCACCCCCTTGGAGATCAGCTCGGCATTGCCGGAGGGGCCGAGCATCACCATCAGGATGGCGGTGCGGACCCGTGGGTCGCTGAGCTCATAGCCGCGAAGGTGCGCGATGCCGGAGACCAGCCGCGCCTGGAGGAACGAGGCCGCCGCCATGTTGGCGGGGATGGTGACGAGCGAGACGAAGAAGCCGCCCCAGTTCGTCGCGAAGCCCTGGCCGCTGGCCATCGCGATGTGGGTCGTGACCATCCGGGAGATGGCGAGTTCGGCGTCGTTGCGCTGCACGAGCAGCGACTTGGCGGCGTGCTTCGCGCCGGGCAGCTTGCCCTTTCCCTCGATCGCCAGCTCAAGAATTTCGTGGAACACGTTGGCCGTGATGCCCTCGGTGAGCGCAACCGCCTGATTCTGCGTATCCATCCGCGCCCCTTTCCTCGACTCCAAGGTTGTCACACGGTGTCAAGCAGAACCAGGGTGCTCAGGGTGCGGTCCGGGTGGAATCCGGGTCGAGAGCCCCCCGCGCGGCCGGTCACCGGCTGTGCGACGGGTTCCGCTGCCACACTGGGAGAATGCTCGGCACGACGTTCGGGCGGTCACAGGACTGGCCGCTGCGCGACCTCATCGGCTACTCCGATGAGTTCGACGCCGTCATCGCGCTCGAGGCCTACCGGTGCGGCGTCTTCCCGATGCCGCTGAACTCGCGCGAGATGGGCTGGTGGTCGCCCATGCAGCGCGGCCTGCTCCCGGTGCACGGCCTGCGGGTCACCCGTTCACTCGGCAAGACCGTCAAGCGCTACACCACGACCACCGATACCGCCTTCGACGACGTGCTGACCCGCTGCGCCGACCCGACACGCGAGGGATCCTGGATCGACGCGCGCATCGCGTCCGCCTACCGGCGGCTCGCCGACACCGGCTGGGCGCACAGCGTCGAGGTGTGGAACGTCGACGGCGACCTGGTCGGAGGGCTCTACGGAGTGCAGGTCGGAGGCCTCTTCGCCGGCGAGTCGATGTTCCACGACCCCGACCTCGGGCGCGACGCGTCAAAGGCCGCCCTGCTGCGCCTCGTCCTTGAACTCGACGCGTCGGGCGTCACCCTCCTCGACGTGCAGTGGTTGACGGAGCACCTGGGGAGCCTCGGCGCGTACGAGGTGCCCCGCGAGCAGTACCTGCGGCGACTCTCTGTGGTGTCCGGCCTGCCCACCCGGCCGTGGATCGAACGGCCGCCGATGTCGGGAGCGGAGGTGCTGAGCGCCTGGCGGGGAATGCGCGACCGGCACTCGCTCGCCGGACGACTCGGATGAAGCCCCGTGCCGGGCATGGGCGCGGTGTAGCGTGACGCGCAGGAGGACCCATGCCAGAGATGCCTGAGGTGGCCGCCCTCGCCGAGAACCTCGACGAGCGACTGCGCGGCGCGACCATCGCGTCGGGACACCTGGTGTCGTTCTCGGCGCTGAAGACCTTCCAGATCCCCCTCGACGCGCTCGCCGGGCTCGAGATCGACGGCGTCACCAGGCACGGCAAGTTCATCGACATCGACGCGCAGGGCGTCCACCTCATCTTCCACCTGGCCCGCGCGGGCTGGGTGACCTGGCACGAGGTCGCACCCAAGGTTCCCGCCCGACCGGGCAAGTCGGGGCTCGCGATGAGAATCGTGCTCGACGACGACTCCGGGTTCAGCCTCACGGAGGCAGGCACCCAGAAGCACCTCGCGATCTACGTGGTAGCCGATCCGTCAGAGGTGCCGGGCATCGCGGCGCTCGGACCCGATCCGATGGCCGCAGACTTCACCGTCGAGGACTTCGCGAAGGTGCTCAAGGCGGCGGGACGCTCGCAGTTGAAGGGCGTGCTCCGCGACCAGAAGCGGCTCGCGGGGATCGGTAACGCCTACTCAGACGAGATCCTGCACGCCGCGCGGCTGAGCCCGTTCAAGCCGGCAGACAGCCTCGACGACGCGGGGGTCGCCGACCTGTTCGCCCGGCTGCGCGAGGTGCTCGGCCAGGCGATGGCGTCGACGTCGGGCGTGCCGCTCGACAAGCTGAAGGACGCCCAGCGCTCAGGGATGCGCGTGCACGGGCGGGCGGGGGAGGCGTGCGACGTGTGCGGCAGCACCATCGCCGAGGTGTCGTTCGCCGACTCGTCGCTGCAGTACTGCCCCGGCTGCCAGACCGGCGGCAAGCCGCTCGCCGACCGCCGGATGTCGAAGCTCCTGAAGTAGCCAGCCGACGCCAACCCGCGCCACGTCCGCCATGTACATGTCCCGTCCGATCCCCGGGCCCTGCGGTTGGTGCGGGCGTTGAGCAGCATTTCGTGTTCGATGCCCGCGGCGCACGCGTTGAACGTTCACATCCGAGGCGAGTCGTCGATACTGCTCAGCGGCGGGGCCAACCCGCCCACGACAGACCGGCCACGACGAGGGACAAGCGTCGCCGACGGCTAGGCTCGACGCATGCTTGAGCACGACATCTGGTGGCAGGTCTACCCGCTCGGCGCCGTCGGGGCGCCCATCCGCGGGGAGGTCGGCGAGCCGTCGCACCGGCTGAGGCGCCTGGAGCCGTGGCTGGACTATGTGGTCGAACTCGGCTGTAACGGCCTCCTCCTCAACCCGATCTTCGCGTCGGTCAGCCACGGCTACGACACCCTCGACCACTACCGCGTCGACCCGCGACTCGGCGACGACTCCGACCTCGACCACCTGATCGGCGAGTGCAAGGCGCGAGGCCTCAACGTCGTCCTCGACGGCGTGTTCAACCACGTCTCCCGCTCGCACCCGTTCGTCACGGAGCGCCCCGACCTGATCGCCTGGGACGGCGACGAGCCGCGGGCCTGGGAGGGCCACGGCGACCTGGTCGAACTCGACCACTCCAACCCGGCCGTCGCCGACCTCACCGTCGACGTGATGTGCCACTGGCTGCGCCGGGGCATCTCAGGCTGGCGGCTCGACGTCGCCTACGCCGTGCCGACCGCGTTCTGGCGCGACGTGGCGGCAAGGGTGCGCGCGGAGTTCCCCGACGTCATCTTCATCGGCGAGGTGATCCACGGCGACTACGTCGGCTTCATCGAGGAGTCGACGCTGACGACGCTGACGCAGTACGAACTGTGGAAGGCGATCTGGTCCGCGCTCAAGGACACCAACCTCTGGGAACTCGCCCACGCCATCGACAGGCACGCCGAGTTCTGCAGCCACTTCATCCCGCAGACCTTCGTCGGCAACCACGACGTGACGCGCATCGCGACGCTCGTGGGCCCCCGGCTCGCGCCGGTGGCCGCGGCGATACTGATGTCGCTGCCCGGCGCCCCGAGCGTCTACTACGGCGACGAACAGGGCTTCACCGGCACCAAGCGCGAGCAGTTCGCGGGCGACGACGAGGTGCGGCCCGCGCTGCCCGACTCTCCCGCCGACCTCAGCCCGCTCGGTGAGGGCATCCACCGGGAGTACCAGAACCTGATCGGCTTCCGGCGCAGGCACCCATGGCTGTCGACGGCGACCGTCGAGGTCACGTCGAAGTCCAATGAGGCGCTGACCTACCGGTGCACCTCCGGGCAGCGATGGTGCGACGTGCGCGTCGACCTTGAGCGCGCCTCGGTCAGCCTGATCGCCGATGACGAGGCCATCGACGTCGGCTGACTGGAGCGGAGGGCGCCGCGATTTCCTAGCATGGGTGCCATGGCAGAGATTCGAGACGTGGAGGGAAAGGCCGAGCGGCTCAAGGAGAACCCGGTGGTGGCGCGGCTGGCGTCGGCTGGTCACGTCGTCAACGGCATCGTGCACCTGCTGATCGGTGGCATCGCCATCGGTGTGGCCGCGGGTGCGGGAGGCTCGGCGGACAACTCCGGTGCGATGCAGGCCATCCGGTCGACCCCGCTCGGCGCCGTTGCGCTGTGGGTCGGGGCGGTCGCGCTCTTCGCCTTGGCGCTCTACTGCGTGCTGGTCGCCGTCGCCGAGGCACGCAGCGACGCCAAGAAGGCCGCCAAGGAGGCGGCAAAGGGCATCGGGCACGCGGCGGTCGGGTTCGTCGCTCTCACGTACGCGCTGGGTGGCTCCTCCGACTCGGATGAGAGCAGCCAGGGGCTGAGCGCGACCCTGCTCGGCTCGACGTGGGGAGCGGTGTTGCTGTTCCTGGTCGGGGCGACCGTCCTCGCCGTCGGCATCGGCATGATCGTCGGCGGCATCCGGCAGACGTTCATGGAGGAGATCGACCTGAAGGGCAGCGCCAGGAAGGTGTTCGCCCGGATCGGAACCGTCGGCTACGTCGCCAAGGGTGTCGCGATCGGCATCGTCGGAGTGCTGTTCATCGTCGCGGTGCTGCGACGCAACCCCGACGAGGCGGGAGGCATCGACGAGGCGCTGAAGTCGCTGGTCGGGCTGCCGTTCGGCGCCGTCCTGCTGGTCCTCGTCGGCGTCGGGCTGATGCTCTACGGCATCTTCTGCTTCGCCCGCGCCAGGACGCTTGCCCGCGGCTGACCCTCGACGGATCGGCTCAGCGCGTGGCGATCACGCCGCTGGCTGGGTTAGGCGTTGAGCAGTAGTCACTGGTCGATGGCCGACACGCCGAGGGCACACGTCGAATCGGCCATCGAACCCGCACTACTGCTCAACGCCAGACCCGAACGCCCACCACGAGGGGACGCAAAAGTGGGGCCCGGCTCGGCCGGACCCCACTCGTGTGCGTCAGTAACTCAGGCCCAGATGCCCGCGTTGCGGGACTCGGTCGAGTTGTAGCCGTCGGCGATGTTGCCGAGGAGCACCGGCATGCGCTGCACGATGTCCTGCTGCTTGGCGGCCGACGCGTCCCAGGAACGCTGAACCTCGACGTAGGCGTTACGGGCGTTGTCTTCCCAGGCGCCGAGCGAGGTCGAAAGCTCGCCCTTCAGGTCCTCGAGAAGGCTGGTCAGCTCCTTGTGGGCAGCCGACAGGTTGCCGATGCCTTCCTGAAGGCCGGCAACGGAATACTGCGTGGAATCGCTCATTGGTATCTCCTATCGAATCTTGTTGATTGGATCAGCCGATGAGGCCGGCGATCTGGTTAGCGGTGGCCTGGTTCTCTTCCTCACGCGAGCCGTACTCGCGGAGCGTCTCGACCAGGGACGTGTGGATCTTGTCCAGGCCCTGCTTCACCTTCTCGAACTCGGTGTCGAACTGCTGGTAGCCCTGCTGGAACGCGGTCGATGCGTTGCCGTGCCAGCGCGACGCGAGGTCGGTCATCTGGCCCTGGAGGCGAGTCTGCAGCTGGTGGATCTGCTGGTGCTTGGTCTCGATCTGCTGCGTGGCCTTCTGCATTGCAGCGCGGTCAACGGACTTCTCCGCCATGGTTCATTCCCTTCGACGTTGAGCCCGGGAGGACTCAGTGGTAGCAACTTCGAGGTCAACTCAGGCTGCTTGCTGTCGAGCAAGACACTATGCGTCGTCAGGGTCAGTTCCGACGGCCTCCGGCGTAAACAAGTAGCAATACCTAGTCGGCCCGGGCAAGCCACGCGGCCCCTACTTACCTGATCGGCACGATCATGTCGCGGGAGAGCTTGCTTCCCTCCGAGAGACCCGGAGGCAACAGGTTCACGAGCCCCCCGGGGACGGGCATCGGGGTCACGTCGCCGTAGCCGAGCGCGGTGCGATCCTTCATGGTCGGGATGAAGTACGCCTTACCGTCGAGCAGCAGCGTCGCAGAGCCGGGTGCCTCGTCCGCGTCTGCGTTGCTCAGCAGCGCCCCGCTCAGGGCGGGCAGCATCACCCGGTCGATGTAGCGGCCGAGGGGGGCGGGCGCGTTGGAGGGGATGTCGTTGGTCTCGCCGCCGATGTCGAGCGCGATCCGACCCGGCGCGTCCTTCTGGAACGTGGCGCACACCTGGACCTTCTCCGACGAGAACGACGCGGGCGGCGTCGGCTGGTCGAGCGGGATGCCGTCCTGGGTGAACGTGGGGATGTCGGCGTTCAGTCGCCTGGTCACCTGCACGTCGTCGAGCTTGGTGGGCTCGGCTGTGTCGCCGTACTCCTGCTGAATCGCCTTCATCTCCAGGTACGAGATGCGCGACAGGCCGCCGGTGAGTTGGATGTAGTAGCGGTCGCGGTCCCCGTCGTCGACGTAGGCCATCTTGCCGACCGACATGTTCTCGCTTCCCGCCGACCCGTAGCCCTCGACGGGGCGGGGGTTGATGGGGACGCCGCCCGGCAGCGAGGCGATCCACCCATCGCCAGGGGTGATTACCGGAAGATTGCCGATCAGGCTCGACTGCTGGCCTGGCCTCGCGTACAACTGGTGCGTCTGGCCGCCGTAGACGAGGTAGTCGGTGCCGTTGGAGTGCCGGGCGACGACGGCGATGTCGTCGCGCGCGGGCGTCGATGAGCCAAACTCGAGCGTCAGGTACGGCTGGTCGTGCCCGTTGAGGGGCACCGAGCACAGCCGGATGGGGTAGTTGGCGAGGTCCTTCGACGACGGCAACTGCCGCGGCGACCCTGGGATGCCCATGGTGCCCTGCTGAACCTGCCCGCGCAGCGCCTCGGTCTTGACCTCGATGACCCGCGGCTGCCCCTTCGGGTCGGCCCCGGCAGCGAGCAGCCGCGCCGACGCGACGTCGGCCATCGGGTACAGCTTGTCCTCGGTGTAGACGAACAGCGCGCCCGACTGCGGGTCGGACAAGATGACGTCCTGCTCGTTCTTCCAGGAGTCGTTCGCGGTGCCGCCGCCCAACAGGCCAAGCAGGGTCGTGCCCGCAAGAAGCACCACACCGAGCAGCACAGAGACGAAGGTCGCGGTGCCGACGCGGCGCAGCGGGGGAGTCGGGTCGTCCGGGTCACGGTCGACGAAGGCGGCGATCATCCGCCTCGACGTGAAGGACTGCGCCTTCAGGAGGTCCTTGCGGGTCGCCATGGCAGTCCTCCGTCGGGTGTCGGTGCAGCGCGGTCGTCGGCAACCTTATCCCGGTGACGGTGCCACGAAGGAGTTCAGAGGCCCGGCAGTGCGCAGCACAGGCCATAGAGTAGGCGGCGGCCGGAAGGAGGACCCATGCTGCGCAAGACCCCGCCCCCACGTTCGACGCTGCAACGGCGGACGAGGTCGACCCGATACATCGGGATGGTCGTCGCATGGCAGGTCGTCCTCGTGGTGATCGTCCCCCTCGTGCTGCTGCGGCAGCCGTGGTCGATCGGGGTCGCTGCGGCCCTGCTGCTTGTCGCCATCCTGCTCACGGTCCCGGTCAACGGCCGCACCCTCGGCGCGACCCTGCGGATCCGCCGCCGCTTCCGGGCGCGGGCCAGGCACCGCGTGCAGCGGCCCGACGTGGCTCCCGGCCTCGTGCCGCTCGCCCAGTGGGTGCCGAAGCTCGAACTGACGCAGATCAAGGACGCCCACGACGGCGAGATCGGCGTCGTCGCCGACGGCGACTCGTGGTGCGGGCTGCTCGAGGTCACCAGCGACAACTCCCTGTTCACCGACCGTGGCGCCAAGCTCGACCTCGCGATCCTCGGCTCCCTGACCCGCCAGGACGACGTCGTCTTCGCGGGCATCCAGGTCGTCACGTACACCGTCCCCGGCCCCGCCGCGGCGATGCTGCCAGCGACCTCGCCCGCCATCCAGGCCTACCGCGAGGTAGCGGGCAACGCCACCCCGCCCGCCATCCGGCGCACCTGGATCGCGCTGCGCCTCGACCCGAGGCTGTGCCTGGAGGCGGTCGACCGCCGCGGCTCCGGCCAGGTCGGCGTGTTCGCGACGCTGCGCTTCGGCCTGCACCGCGCCCAAGCCACCCTCAAGCGGCACGGCATGCCGACCGAACCGCTCGACCCGATCGGCATCGCCGACGTGCTGGCCCTCACCACCGGCGCCGCCGACGTCTACGACGGAGAACGCAGCAGCGAGGGCTGGGAGCAGTGGACCTGCGACTCCCTGACCCACCGCACGCGCGGCCTGCACGGCTTCGGCGAGGCCCCCAGCGCCCTCTACCAGGGGCTGCTGGACGTCGCGACTCAGACCCCCGCCATGTTCTGCGTCACGTCGCTGACGGTCGCGCCTGGTGAGCCGCCCAGGGGTGCGATGCGACTCGTCAGCCCCAACCCCGAGCAGGCCGTGACGGCGGACGAGTTCGTGCTCGCCGCCGTTCCGCGCGACCTGCGGATCGGCCCGCTCGGCGGAAACCAGGTGCCTGGACTGCTGGCGACCATCCCGCTCGGAAGGCAGATCGACCAGTGAGCGAGATCACGTTCCAGGCGCTCGCCCCCGGCTCCGACACCGACACGAGCGAGGTGCGCACCGGCCCCTCCGGGCTCGTCGTCGGCATCGGGCAGGCCGGCCCCGTCACGCTCCGCCTGTTCCGGCTCCAGCCGACCCGGATCTTCATGTCCACGCCCGAGTACGTCACCTGGCTGCTCGCGTTCCGGGCGATGTGCCTGGGCGCGCACCTCTCGGTGATCATCGAGGACCACCGCAAGTGGCTCTCCCTGGCCGACACCGTCCGCGCCTGCGGAGGCACCATCGATCTGCTCCGCGGGCCGGAGAACCTGCCCGGGCAGGGAAGGCCGTACCGCCCCAGCCTCGTCATCGACGGGATGGGGGCCGTCTCGGCGTCCGACCGGCTCGGCGCCTGGCAGTCGCACGTCACGCTCGGGAATCCGGACGAGGGCCGCGCAGTCAGCGACCTGCGAGCCGCGGAGGTCGCACTGATCGCGCCGCTCTCCGGTCGTGGGGCCGAGCATCTTCGGCGCGCCTACGCGCTGTCGAGCGGCCAGGTGAAGGCGGTCACGGACCTCGACGAGACCGAGGTCGTGATGGCGAGCGTGCGGCGCATGACGCGCGTCCAGGTCGCCCCCTCGCCCACCGAGCACCGCCTCCTGTTCGGCGGCTGACCGGCCGGGCGGCCCGGCTCAGAGCAGGTTGCCGAAGTACGAGTACAGGTCGAGCACGCCGAGCAGCGAGGGCACGATGCCGATGATGGCAAGCCACTCGAAGATGTCGCCCCAGCGGCCCCAGGTGGGCGAGAGCACCTTGGCGTAGGTCGACGCCGAGTAGTGCGCGAAGATGTAGGCCGCCACCAGGGAGCCTGCGAACAGCAGCGCGCTGCCAAGCAGCGACGAGGACGCCACGATCGCGCCCGCGACCGCTGCCATCGCGACGCAGGCGATCCCGCCGAGCAGCAGGGCGAGGCGCTGCGTCAGGCCGACGAAGGCCCTGGCCCGCAGCAGGAACGCGAGGCCGACGCTCAGCACCAGCAGCGCCGACCACAGCGATCCCTGCGTCAGCGTCAGCGCCGCCGCGAGCACCGCGACGGCGGAGGTGGCGGCGAGCATCGAGCCGAGCAACCGGTCGGCGAAGAGCGCCCGGCTGACGATGTCGGACTGCACGGGTGTCTCGTCCGCGAGCATGGCCTCGGTCGTGACGGGCAGGTTCGGGAGCGCGACCCCGGCGATCCGGTAGCTCAGCGTCGGGAGGAACGACGTCAGGAAGGCCATCACGGCGAGCGTGACCGCGGCGACGTCGACGTTGTGGCCGGGCACCACGATCATCGAACTGGCCGCGATGAGCGTGAACAGCGCCGTCAGGGCGACGGCGAGCAGCGCGAGCGCGCTGACCCGGGCCGCCAGCGCACAGGCGGCGCTTGCGACAAGCACCCCGGCCGCGGACAGCACCAGTCGCACCGACAGCGGCACCGCCTCCGAGACGGGCTCCGCCGCGAACCAGCCCGCGATGCCTGCGAGCGCAGCGCTTGCCCACGCAAGGCAGGTGGCGGTCGGCTTCTCGTGCGCGGCGCGCGCCAGGGCGACCGAACCGATGGCCGAGGCGAAGCTCAGGAATGCCGTCACGGCGACCGCGATCGCGAGCGGGAGCCGAAGCGACGGGTCCATCCGCGCCTGGGCCGCGTCGACGTGTGGCTGGGCGAGGATGATCAGCAGCGGAAGCCCGATCAGCACCGTCATCATCAGGATCAGGCCGAGGCGACGCGAGTTCCGGGCCGCCCACGAGGGCCGCGAGTTGGTAGCCCCTGCGACCGCATCGACGACGTCGTCGAAGGCCGCGTCGGGGATCGCGTTCTCGCGTTGACGCAGGTGCAACGTCTCACCGTCGCGCAGGTTCAGCTTGTTGACGGGGGTGTACAGGTCGAACGGGTCGGAGCCGAAGCGCTGCAGCACCCAGGCGTGCACCGCGTCGGTCGGGGTGTTGGACTCGAGACCGGAGAAGCGCACGATGCTCGGCATCAGCTCGCTCAGCGTGACCGCTCCGGGGAGCGCGAGGTCGACGCGGCGGCTGCTCGAGATGATCGTGACCCGTGACAGGTCCTCTTCGGGCGCGATACTCACGCTGAGTACCCTAACCCCCGCAGCGAGCACCGGCCCAGCAACAACGGGCGGAGTCGGACGGGTCGTCGGTTAAGTTAGGCCCCGAGCACAACAGCGGAGGGATACCAGCCAATGGGTCTGATCACGTTCCATCGGCCGAAGAGGGTCACGCCCCCGGCGATGCCACGGGGCGACCTGCTGCTCGAGTCTCCGCCCGAGATTCCGCCCCCCGCCGCGTCGAAGCCGTTCGGAAATCTGCTCCGGATGCTGCCGATGGTCGCGGGCGGGCTCGCGATGGGCATCATGTTCGCTGGCGGCGGCCGCGGCCTGATGGGCAGCATCGTCGGCGGCCTGTATGCCGTGTCGATGATGGGCATGATGCTCTCCCAGGTCGGCAGGCAGAACGACGACCAGTCGTCGCAGCTCGACGCGAACCGTCGCGACTACTTCCGCTACCTCGCCCAGACCCGCCGCAACTTCGCCAAGACCGCCGACGAGCAGCGCGGAAGCGTCGCCTACCGGCACCCCGCGCCGGACAGCCTGTGGACCGTCGTCGGCGGCATGCGGATGTGGGAGCGGCGCACCGACGCCGAGGAGTTCGGCTCCGTGCGGCTGTCGGTCGGCCGCCAGCAGTCCGCCAAGCGGATCACCCCTCCCGAGTCGCAGCCCATCGAGGACCTGGAGCCGCTGACCACCGGTGCGCTGCGGCGCTTCATCCGCACCCACCGCGTCATCCAGTCGGTGCCGCTGGCCGTCGACCTGCGCGGCTTCCGCGCCATCTCGCTCGTCGGGGACGAGGAGGCCTGCCGCAAGGTCGCCTACGCGATGGTCGCCCAACTGGTCACCTGGCACGCGCCGACCGACGTGTCGCTGATGGTGGCCGCAAGCAAGGCCAACCAGGCCGATTGGCAGTGGGTCAAGTGGCTGCCGCACCTGCAGCACCCCACCGAGGCCGACGGCGTCGGGCCCGTCCGGATGTTCGCCACCGGCGCAGGTGAGCTGTCTCAGCTCGGCACCTCCGCGCAGGCCGCGACCAACCCGCCGTCGCTGACCGTCGTCGTCTCCGACGGCGTCGAGGGCGTCAACTCTCAGCAGTTCGTCACGCCCACCACCCGAGCCGTCACCATCGAGGTGACCGGCCGCAAGGAGCTCCCAAGAACCCTCGAGCCGGGCGTCGCCGTCTTCGAGGTGACCGCGGACAGCGTCGTGCTGCACCGTCGCACCAACCGGACCCCGCACGCCAAGACGCCGTTCGGTCGCCCGGACCAGGTGCCGGTGGTGTACTGCGAGATGCTGGCGCGCGCCATGGCCCCTTACCGGATGCCCGAGCTTGCCGCCGGCGGGGACGAGGACGGGCCGGCCGAGGTCGTCTTCGAGCCGCCGAAGGATTTCCCCGCGATGCTTGGCGTCGGAGATCCGCTGACGCTCGACCCGCGCGTCGCGTGGCGGCCCCGCCCGCTGCGCCAGCACCTGCGCATCCCGTTCGGCACCGCGGAGGACGGTAGCCCCGTCGAGCTCGACATCAAGGAGTCCGCGCAGGGCGGCATGGGTCCGCACGGCATCTGCATCGGCGCCACCGGCTCCGGCAAGTCGGAGTTCCTGCGCACGCTCGTGCTCGGCCTCGCCATGACGCATTCCACCGAGCAGCTCAACTTCATCCTCGTCGACTTCAAGGGCGGCGCCACCTTCCTCGGCCTCGAGCACCTGCCGCATGTGTCGGCGGTCATCACCAACCTTGAGGGCGAGCTGTCGCTGGTCGACAGGATGGCCGACGCCATCGGCGGCGAGCTCGACCGACGGATGGAGGTGCTGCGCGAGGCAGGCAACTTCAAGAACCGCGAGGACTACGAGAACGCCCGGCAGGCCGGCGCCGACATCCCGCCGATGCCCAGCCTGTTCATCGTCGTCGACGAGTTCTCCGAACTGCTGTCGGCGCGACCCGAGTTCATCGACCTGTTCGTGCAGATCGGCCGCGTCGGCCGCTCGATCGCCGTCCACCAACTGCTCGCCTCGCAGCGCCTCGAGGAGAACAAGTTGCGCGGCCTGGACACGTTCCTGTCGTACCGGATCGCGCTGCGCACGTTCTCGCCTGCCGAGTCGCGCACCGTCATCGGCGTCCCCGACGCGTACGAACTGCCGACCCCTCCCGGCAACGGCTACCTGAAGTTCGACACGACCGGCATGACCAGGTTCAAGGCCGCCTACGTCTCCGGGCCGTGGCACGGGTCGGCCGCCCCCGCGGCACCCGAGGATCGCCCCATCGACGAGGTGGTCGTCGAGTCGAAGGGCTGGACCCCTCCGGTGGTCGAGTTCACCGCCGACTACGTCGTCCCGGTCGTGCCGCCCGCGCCCGAGGTCGGCGCGACCCCGGTGCAGCCGACGCGCAGCGCCGAACTCGAGCCCGTCGTCGAAGAGGACAAGGACGACGAGGAGGAGACGCTGCTGAGCATCGCGGTCGGCCGCCTCAAGGGGCATGGATGGCCGTCGCACAAGGTGTGGCTGCCGCCGCTGGACGAGCCGCCCACCATGGACCAGTTGCTCGGCGGCCTCGCGGAGGTCGAAGGCCGAGGGCTACAGGCGGCCGACCCGGCGTTCCGCGGCGTGCTCGCGGCCCCGTTCGGCCTGATCGACCGGCCGAGGCAGCAGCGCCGCGATCCGTGGTGGATCCGCTTCGACGGATCGGGCGGCAACCTGGGCGTCGTCGGAAGCCCGCAGGCGGGCAAGTCGATGGCGCTGCGGGCGGGCATCGCGGGCATGGCGCTCACACACACCCCGCAGGAGGTCGGCTTCTACTGCCTCGACTTCGGCGGCGGCGCGCTCACGTCGATGCGCAACCTCGCGCACGTCGGCTCCGTGACCGGTCGGCTCGACGTCGACCGGGTGCGTCGCACGGTCGCCGAGATCACCTCCCTCCGGTCGAGCCGTGAGGTGCAGTTCGCCGAGCTCGGGGTCGACTCGATGACCACCTACCGGCAGGGCCGCCGCGACGGCAGCGTGCCCGCCGACCGGTTCCCGACCGACGTGTTCCTCGTCATCGACGGCTGGGCGACGCTCAAGACCGAGTTCGAGTCGCTCGAGCCGCAGATCCAGGCGCTGGCCAACGGCGGCCTCGGCTTCGGCATCCACGTCTGGGTCGCCGCAGCCAAGTGGTCCGAGATCAGGGCGGCAACGAAGGACACACTCCAGTCGCGGATCGAGCTGAAGCTGGGCGACCCGTTCGACTCGGAGATCGACCGCAAGATCCAGGCGATCATCCCCGTCGCCCGGCCAGGCCGCGGCATCATGTCGGGCGGCATGCACACCATGATCGGCCTGCCGCGCATCGACGGCGTCGAGGAGGCCGCCGACGTCGGCGCAGGCCAGCGGGAGTTCATCGCGGCAGTCAACTCGGCGTGGAAGGGTCCGCGGGCAGCCGAGGTGCGCCTGCTTCCGGAGAACCTGGCGTTCTCGACGCTGCCGGCGATCGGCCCCTCCGCGGACAAGCGGATCCCGTACGCCGTCGACGAACTCGAACTCGCGCCGGTCTACCTCGAGACCATGAACGAGCCGCACTTCGTGGCGGTCGGCGGCCCCGAGTGCGGCAAATCGAACCTGCTGCGGGGCTTCCTCAAGGGCATCACCACCCGGTTCACGCCGAAGGAAGCCAAGATCATCATCGTCGACTACCGGCGCTCGCTGCTCGGGGAGGTCGAGACGGAGCACCTGATCGGCTACTACCCGTCGGCCTCCGCCGCGGGCCCGATGCTGCAGCAGACGGCGGAGGCGGTGCGCGCTCGGCTCCCTGGGCCGGACGTCACGCAGCAGCAGTTGCGCGACCGGTCCTGGTGGACGGGCTCGGAGGTCTTCGTGATCGTCGACGACTACGAACTGGTCGCGACCCCGTCGGGCAACCCGATGGCGGTGTTCTCCGACCTGATCAACCAGGCTGGCGACATCGGCCTGCACATCATCATGACGCGGGCCTTCGGCGGCGCGAGCCGCGCCATCTTCGGGGACCCGCTGATCAGCCGGATGAAGGACGCCGTCAACCCGGCGCTCGTGATGAGCGGCAACAAGGAGGAGGGCAACCTGTACGGCGACGTCAAGGGCTCGCCGATGCCTCCCGGCCGCGGCACGTTGATCACGCGCGCGTTCAAGGGCCTGATCCAGACGGCCGAACTGCCGCCCCAGGCCCACTGACGCACTCGACGCGCTTGTCGGCGTCTGCGCGGTGCGTCAGCGGCGTCGGCGCGCGGCGGGGATCGCGACGGCCGCGACCAACCCGAGCAGCACCGCAACGACCGCGCCGATCCCGACGCCGAGGCCGACCATGGAGATCAGGGGGGTGCGCCTCGGGGTGTCGACCGGCATCCGCGGCTGCTCGCTCGGCTCGGCGCTTGCCTCAACCGCCGTTCCCGCCGTCGTGTTGGTCAGGGCTCGGAGCGGGTTGACGATGCCGAAGCCGATGAACGGATCGGGGGCACGGACGCCGGACCGGTCGGCGGTCGCGACCAGTCGCGCCTTCACCTCGGCAGGCGTGAGTTCGACTCCGTGCACGTCGCGCTCGTACTGCAGCATCAGGGCGACCACGCCCGAGACGACAGGCGCCGCGAACGAGGTGCCGGTCGCGTTCGTCACGTAGGCCTGGTCCTCGACCTTCGGGTTGCCCGTCTCGCGTGAGGGCCACAGCGCGACCAGGTTCTTGCCGGGGGCGCCGACGGTGATCACGCGGCTGATGTGGGTGGCGGGGTCGCCGGCGTCCTCCTGGTTGGAGATGCCGACGCTGATCACGCCGTCGAAGGCCGCCGGGTAGGGAAGGTCGGTCCTGCCCTGCGTCTGGTTGCCCGCCGCGGCGACCACGACGATGCCCTTGGAGATCGCGTCCTCGATCACGGCCTCGAACTCGCCGAGCTTGGGGTCCTCGAACGTGACCATCGACAGGTTGATGATGTCGACGTCGTCCTCGATCGCCTGCCGCACCGCCGCGATGGTGTACGTCAGGTCCTCCTCGTCCTTCGGTTGGCCCTCCTCGGTCTCAGTCTGCGACGCCTTCAGCGTGCGGTAGGCGTAGACGGTGGACTCCGGGGCGATGCCTGCGAAGTTCGTGGCGCTGGCGATCGGGCCGCCGTCGGGGCGGCGTCCGGCGGCCAGGATGGAGGTGACCACGGTGCCGTGCTTGCAGTCGATGCTCGGGTCGCCGTCGGGGTTCTCCTCGGGCGGGATCATGTCGAAGCTGACGACGCGGTCCTCGCCCTGGCTGAAGTAGGTCGACCCGAGCGTTGAGACGCCCGTGTCGATCACAGCGATCTTGACGCCCTTCCCCGTCGCCATCCGCCACACGGTGTCCATGTTGAGGCGGTGCAACTGCCACGCATTGACCAGTTGGCTCGTGGGGGTCGGCTCGTAGGTGACGCAGTTCTGCTCGACCAGGTGCGGCGCGCTCTCGGCGCGGGCCGGTGCGATCCCGGCGGCGCACACGATGGCGGCGGCCGTGGCCGCCGAGGCCAGACGCATCCTCCATCGCTTCACGCCCGCCAGGGTAGTGCGCGCGCGGGCCAAGAACCTAAGACTGTTGGCCGTCGCTGGCCCTTGGGGGAGACTAGGGCCGTGCTCGGATACTTCGGTCCCGCTGGGACGTTCACGCATCAGGCCCTCCGCACCGTCACGGAGGAGGAGGCCGTCGCGTTCGCGAGCGTCCGCGAGGCGCTTGACGCGGTGCGCCAGGGCGACGTCACCCGCGCCGTCGTCCCGATCGAGAACTCCGTGGAGGGCGGGGTCTCCGCGACGCTCGACGAACTGATCGCGGGCGCGCCGCTCGCCATCCAGGGCGAGATCGTGATCCCCGTCGAGTTCGGCATCTACGCCAGGGAGGGCACCGAACTGGCCGACGTCCGCGAGGTGCTGACGCACGGGCACGCCGCCGCGCAGTGCCGGGACTGGCTCGCGACGAACCTCCCGGACGCGGGCGTCACCGAGGCTGGCTCCACCGCGGGAGCCGCGGCCGAGGTCGCCCGCCCGGACTCGCGCTACGACGCGGCGGTCTGCGCCCGGGTCGCGGGAGAGATGTACGGACTGCGCGAGTTGGCCTACCAGATCGAGGACAACGCGGGCGCCGTCACGCGCTTCGTCGAGGTCGGACGGGCGGGCAGCGTCCCGCCGCGGACCGGCGCGGACAAGACGACGCTCGTCGCCTACATGCGCCAGGACCACGCGGGCGCGCTGCTCGAGATCCTGGAGCAGTTCGCGGTGCGGGGCGTGAACCTCAGCCGCATCGAATCGCGCCCGACAAAGACCACGCTCGGGTCGTACTGCTTCTCGATCGACTGCGAGGGACACCTGCACGACAAGCGGGTCGCCGAGACCCTTGAAGGGCTGCACCGGGTCTGCCCGCAGGTCTTCTTCCTCGGCTCGTATCCGCGGGCGAACCAGCGTCGCCCGGACATCGCCGTCGGTTTCAGCGACGGCGAGTTCGACGCGGCCGCCGCCTGGGTCGCCAGCCTGTCGCGCCGCCCCTGACCGCCGATTGAGCCAGCCGCGGAGACGCAGTCGCCCGCTGCTGTGTCGAAATCCTCGTGACGTGCGCTGGGAGCCGACAGCAGTTCGGGACTGACGCTGTGGGCCTGGGAGGGTCGTTCGTCGAGCTTGTCGAGACGTCCGAAAGGCGTGTGGTTGCGGACCCTTCGACAGGCTCAGGGAGCGGACGACTAGCTCAGGTAGCCGACCGGCGAACCAGCAACGCGGCTCCCGGGAGCACCTCGACGGCGACCTCGGTCACGCTCCCGATGACGTCCCCGTCGATCTGGAAGGGGACCGGCCGACCGAACGACATCGCGACCCGCGTGCCCTCCAACCGTTCGACCCTGCGCAGGCCCGGGCGACCAAGCAGCACTCCGACCATCATCGCGAACACGTCCCCCGAGCCGCGCGGCGACGCCACGAGGACGTCGAGGCGGCCGTCTGACGGGTCGGCAGCGGGCAGCAGCGCGACACCCGGATGCAGCGATCCGACGTTGCCGACCGAGACGAGCGAGACGTCGCTGGCGATCACCGACCCGTCGACGGTGACCCGCGCGGGCGTCGGGGTCGCCCGGACGTGGCGCAGCCCCGCGGCAAGGTAGGCGAACGGCCCCGCGACGCGCTTGCCTCGCTCGGTGGTGTCGGCCACCACCGCCGCGTCGGCCCCGGCCCCGACCATCACCGCCGCGAGGCGCTCCGGGTCCGCGTCGACCGCGACCCGGAGCAGGTCGAGCGGCGACCCCTCACCGTCGAGGGCCAGTTCCATGGCGCGCCCGGCGTCGAGCGGGATGCCCAGGTTCTTGGCGAGCAGGTTGCCGCTGCCCGCGGCGACGATGCCGACCGACGCCCGTAGCCCGAGCGTCGCGAGCACCTGGCGGATGGTGCCGTCACCGCCGAGCACCAGGACCAGGTCGGCGCCCTCCTCCGACGCGACGCGCGCCTGCGCGACGGTGTGCTCGTCGTCCTCGGTCACCAACCAGACCGGGGGAGGGCAGCCGCGCCGGGCCGCCTCCCTGGCGAGGTAGCGCTCAAGACCCACCCGCCCCCTGACGCGGTTCGGGTGCCAGATGACGCGGATCGTCCGCGGCCGCCGGGTCGGGACGGTGACCCGCCACGCGCCGGTGAGCACCGCCGCCAGCGCCGCGGAGAAGCAGGCGATCAGCGCCCCGCCCAGCACGTCGCTGACGTGGTGCACCGCCAGCACGAGTCGACCGATGCACACCGCCGCGGCCACCACCGCGGAGATCACGGCCGCGACCAGGGTCGGGCGCAGCCGTCGGGTCAACGCCCATGTCACCTGCACGACGGCGATGGCCAGCGCCGTGCCCGCCGCGGCGTGCCCTGACGGGAACGAGGCGTCCGCGTGCAGCCCGCCGAGCCACGGCGTCTCGGGCCGCATCCGGGCGACCAGAGACTTCAGCACGGTGACGATCGACACGGTCATCGCGAGGGCAAGCAGCACCGAGCCGGCCAGGTCGCGCCAGCGGCAGCGGAAAAGCGCCACCACGATGCCGATCATGGTCAGGTAGGCCGTTACCGGTTGCAGGACGTTGGCCCACACGACGGTGAGGCGACCGGTGAGCGCGCCTGCAGTCGGCGGGGGCCACGGCCACAGCGCGTCGAGGCCGGTCGGTATCCAGAGCGCCCAAGCGACCACCGCCACCCCAAGGACGGCGACGCTCACGGCAGGGATGCTTCGCCTCATCCGGGCCTCAGGCGACGCTGTCGCGTTGGCCGAAGCGGGTCAGGCCCGCGGAGCGCGCCGTCGCCGCGGATGCGTGGTTCTCGAGTTGGCAGCGGTAGAGCGGCAGCAGGCCGCGGTCCAGGATGTGTCCGCTGAGGACGCGCACGACGGCGGCCGCATGGCCCGCGCCGCGGTGTGGGGGCGAGGTGATCACGCCGATGTCGGCGACCGGGGAATCGGCGAAGGGGTAGGCGCTCGCAGCGGCGACGATCTCGCCGTCGAGCACGACCCCGTAGATGGCCCAATGGTCGAGTTCGACGTCGGCCTCCTCGCGCTCGGCATCGGCGCACGTCGCCTGGAACGCCGCGAACGCGTCGGCGTCGGCTGCGGTGAGGGCGCGGACGTCGGTGTCTGCCGACCCATCGGGGACGTGGCCGAGCCGATAGGTGAACAGGTTGTCCGCCCCGGCGAGCGCCTCACCGGAGCGGGCCAGCGCACCCGACCAGGCGGCGTCGTCCAGCGACTGGCCGTCGAGGATGCCCGCCTTCGCGGCGACGGCGGGGGTCACCGCGATCAGTCGGGGTCCGCCGTCGACCTCGAGGGTCCGGATCCGCCGATCCTCGGGCAGGGAAGCGTTGACGCGCACCGTCCAATCGGTGGACGTCGGGTCCGGGGAAGGCCCGAAGTCGGCCAGCGCCCAGGTGGTGAACCGTTGATCAAACATGGTCAAGCATCTCAGCCCGTGCGCCTCTTCACGAAGAACCAGGGCACCATCGCGGCGGCGAGGACGATGCCGGTCACGGTGAACGCCCAGCCGAACCCGACCAACTGAGCGATGACTCCCGCCAGCAGGGTACCGGCGATCGAGCCGAGGTCGGTGGCCATCGAGTAGGTGGAGAGCGCCTGGCCGCCGTTGCGGTTCGAACCGATCAGGTCGGCCAGCAGCGCCTGGGAGGCGGGCGCGATGAACGCTGCGCCCGCGCCTGCGACGGCCGCGAGGAACAGGAACCAGGGCAGCGTCTGCAGCCAGCCGAACGGGATGGTCGCAGCGGCAGAGATCGCAAGCCCGAGCACCAGGAACGGTCTTCGCCCGCGCCTGTCGATGAGTCGGCCGGTCGCTTGTTGGGTGACGGCGTTGCCGAGCGCGAACAGCGTCAGCGCGATGCCCGCTGCCGCGTCCCCGATCGCCGGGATCGACGCGGCCATCAGCGGCAGCAGCGCGATCCGGACGCCGAAGTTGGACCAGCCGTGCGCGAAGCCGGTCAGCAGCAGCGCCCGGTAGTAGGGCAGGCCGAGGGCCTCCGACAGCGTCATCCGCTCCTGGATGACATCGTCGGCGGGGATGCCCCTGCGCCGCCGCGCAGGAAGATCGCCACGACGAGCACCGCGACGCCGACCGTGGCCGCGTAGATGAAGAACGGGACGCGCATGCCGAAGCCCTGGAGCAGCGAGCCGAGGATCGGGCCGAGGATGTTGCCGAGCAGGAACGCGGTGCCGTACAGCGACGACGTGTGCCCGCGCTGCGCCGGAGGCGACAGTCGCACCAGCAGGCCCATCGACGAGACGGTGAACATCACCGACCCGATGCCGCCGAGGCCGCGGAAGATCAGGAGGCTCCAGTAGTCGGGGGCGAAGCCGCACGCCGCGCTGGAGACCGCCACGATGATCAGGCCGCCCATGTAGATGCGGCGCTCGCCGAACTTGGCGACCAACGCGCCGCCAGCCGGGGCAAACAGCAGCCTGACCAGCGCAAACACCGTCACGATCGCGGAGGCGAGGATGACGCCGACGTCGAAGGATCGCGCGAACTGGGGAAGGATCGGCGCGACGAGGCCGTAGCCGAGCGCGATCAGCAGTGCCGCCGACACCAGCACCCAGATCTCTCCTGGGATCGGTTGCCGGGTGCGTCGCATTCGGCCACCATAGCCCGCGCCGTCGGAGCCTCCCGGTGCGCGGTCTGGCGGGCGCGCCAGGCATGCGGGCCGAACCACTCCCGGTGAGTAAGGTTGGCACCATGATTGATCCGAAGTGGTTGCGCGTCGACCCCGATCGTGTCCGACGCTCCCAGGCCGCCCGCGGTGCCTCGGTCGAGCTCGTCGACCAGTTGATCGCCGCCGACGAGGCCCGCCGGGCCGCCATCCTCGCCTCCGAGACGCAGCGCGCCGAGCAGAAGTCGCTCGGCAAGCAGGTCGCCAAGGCGCAAGGCGAGGAGAAGGCAGCGCTGCTCGCGGCCACCAAGCAGCTCGCCGCCGACGTCAAGGAGTCGGCCGCCGCGACCACCGAGGCCGAGTCCCGCTTCGACGAGCTGATGGCCCAGCTCGGCAACCTCGTCATCGACGGTGTCCCCGAGGGTGGCGAGGACGAGGGCCTCGTGCTGGAGAAGGTCGGCGAGCCGCGCGACTTCGCGGCCGAGGGCTTCGAGCCGAAGGACCACCTGGAGATCGGTGAGGCGCTGGGCGCCATCGACATGGAGCGCGGCACCAAGATTTCCGGGTCGCGGTTCTACGTGCTGACCGGGATCGGTGCCCAGCTCGAGATCGCCCTGCTGAACTTCGCCATGAACAAGGCGACCGAGTGGGGATTCACCCCCATGATCCCGCCGGCGCTTGTGAAGCCGTCGGCGATGGAGGGCACCGGCTTCCTCGGGCAGGCGGCTCAGGACGTCTACCACCTGGAGGCCGACGACCTGTACCTGGTCGGCACCTCCGAGGTGGCGCTCGCCGCCTATCACTCCGACGAGATCCTGCCCGGCGCCGACCTGCCGCGCCAGTACGTCGCCTACTCGCCGTGCTTCCGCCGCGAGGCGGGCTCCTACGGCAAGGACACCAAGGGCATCTTCCGCGTGCACTGGTTCGACAAGGTCGAGATGTTCGTCTACTGCGACCCCGCCGACGCGGAGGCCTGGCACGAGAAGCTGCTCGGTTACGAGAAGGACTTCCTGCAGGCCCTCGAGTTGCCGTTCGAGGTGCTCGACGTCGCCTCGGGCGACCTGGGGCTGAGCGCCGCCCGCAAGTACGACTGCTACGCCTGGCTGCCGACCCAGAACCGCTACCGCGAGGTGACGTCCACGTCGAACTGCACCGAGTTCCAGGCGCGCCGCCTCAACATCCGCGGCCGCTTCGAGGACGGGGTGCGCCCGGTCGCGACGCTCAACGGCACGCTGTGCGCCATGACCCGCATCATCATCATGTTGTTGGAGAACCACCAGCAGGCCGACGGCACCGTCAGGGTGCCCGAGGCGCTGCGCCCGTTCCTCGGAGGCCGTGAGGCCTTGGAGCCGGTCGCCTGACGTGCTGCGCTGGTTGGCCACGCTCCTGAGACGCCCGAAACGAAAGGTCCACGACTCGATGGATTTCACGCCCCGTCTGGTTGCCCTCGATATTGACGGGACGCTGGTCGACGGCTTCGGCGTCATGCCCCCGGAGGTGCGCGCCGCCGTGCGCCGCGTCGTCGACGAGGGTGTGCCCGTGGTGCTGTCGACCGGCCGATCCTGGCTCGCCACGAAGACGATCTTCGACGAGTTGGGCCTGCCTCCCGGCTGGGCCGTTTCGTCGAACGGGGCGATGGTGGTCACCTACCCGCCGTTCGAGGTGCACCACGAAACGCGCTTCGACCCGGCGCCCGTGGTGCGTCGGGTCGCCGAGATCGCGCCCAACGCGCGGATCGCCGTCCAGGACGGGCTCGACTGGCGCGTCAGCCGCGAGTTCCCGCCCGGCGAACTGTTGGGCGACGTCGCCATCGAGTCGATCGACGAGTTGGCCGCCCGGCCCGTCTCGCGCGTCATCATCCGCGACCCGGAGTCGACGGAGGAGAAGTTCTCGGAGCTGGTCGCCCAGTTGGGGCTACACGAGGTCGCCTACTTCATCGGCTGGTCCGCCTGGCTCGACATCGCGCCGCAGGGCGTTGACAAGGCCCACGGCCTGCAGATCGTCTGCGACGCGCTCGGGATCGACCGCGCCGATGTGCTCGCGCTCGGCGACGGTCGCAACGACATCGAGATGCTGGAGTGGGCGGGCCGCGGGGTCGCGATCGGGGACGCTCCCGACGAGGTCAAGGCAGCGGCGGACGCGGTGACCGGTCGCTTCGACGCGCTCGGCACCGTCGACGAGTTGGACCGCTGGTTCGGCAGGGAGGCGTCGGTCGCCTCCTGAGCGACGAAAAGTCGACACGCCTTCGGTCTGCCCGTGCCGGCTGACCGCACGGTCGGCGGTAACATGGCTCGATGCGAAGGCCGCGACGCGTGCCTTGAGCGATGAGCGCCTTGCCGAGCGTCGCTAAACTGCGCAGGTTGTCCGTCCGCTCGCGAAAGGGTCCCCGGAAGTGACGTTGCCCTCCCAGGTAGAGGAGTTCGGCCTTCCCCGAGTCGGGGCACGGCCGGCGTTCCATACGTATCTGGCGGAGGTCTGGCGTCGCCGCGAGTTCATCGTGACGATGGCGCGCTTCCGGATGCGCGCAGCGTTGGAGGGCAACCGGCTCGGCATGGCCTGGGTCGTGCTGCGGCCGATTCTCAACGCGGGTATCTACGGTCTCATCTTCGGTGTTCTACAGGGGGGCAACCGGCCGCCGGACTATCCCGCCTACGTGGTCGTCGGGGTGTTCCTCTTCGAGTTCTTCCAGGGCTGTTTCAATGACGGCTCGAAGGCCATCAGCGGGAACCGGAGCCTCGTCCAGTCACTCGCCTTTCCACGGATGACGCTGCCCCTTGCGGCGACCGTAGAGCGCTTCCTGCAGTTCCTCATCATGCTGGCGGTGCTGATCCCCATCCTGATGATCTTCGGGCACTTCCCCCGGTGGGACTGGCTGCTCATGATCCCCCTCGTGGTGCTGTTCACGCTCTTCAACGCGGGCGTCGCGATGATCACTGCGCGGCTCACCGTGCACGTCTCGGACCTGACGCAACTGCTGCCGTTCATCAGTCGGATCCTGTTCTACACGTCGGGCGTGCTGTTCGCCGTCGACAAGATCCTGGCAAACCATCCCGTCGTGCTGCGGATCTTCGACTTCTACCCGCTCTACCAGGTGCTCGAGATCGCACGCCATCACCTGATCGGCGGCTCAAACTACCCCTCGTATTACTGGGCGGTGTTGACCGTCGGGGCGCTCGTGGTCTTCCTCGGCGGTGCCGTCTTCTTCTGGAGAGCAGAGGAGCGGTACGGACGTGAGTGAGGTGCAGACGGTGGAGGATCCCCGAGTGCCGGTCGTGGTCGTCGACGACCTGCACGTCAAGTACCGCGTGTTCGCCTCGGGTAAGGCGGCAGGTGGCGCACGCAGCGGCCTACTGAACATGACACGCGGCGTCAGGGAGGTGCACGCGCTCAAGGGCGTGTCCTTCACCGCGTACGAGAACGAGACCATCGGCGTCGTCGGCTCCAACGGTTCCGGCAAGTCGACCCTGATGCGGGCGCTCACGGGCCTGACGCCTCCGTCCGGTGGTGCCGTGTATGCGCGCTCCCGCCCGAACCTGCTGGGAGTGGGGGCGGCGCTGCTTCCCAACCTGTCTGGATCCCGCAACATCATCCTGGGAGGGCTAGCGATGGGGTTCACGCGCGACGAGGTCGACGACCTGCGCGAGGACATCGCCGAGTTCGCGGAACTGGGTGACTCGCTCGACCTGCCGATGCGGACGTACTCCTCCGGCATGCAGGCCCGCCTGAAGTTCTCCATCGCCGCAGCCCGCAGCCACGACATCCTGATCATCGACGAGGCGCTCGCGGTCGGCGACAAGGGCTTCCGGAAGCGCTCCGAGGCGCGCATCCGCGAACTGGCTGGCGAGGCCGGAACGATCTTCCTTGTGTCCCACTCGATGTCCTCGATCAGGGACACGTGTGACCGGACCCTGTGGATCAACAAGGGCGTACTCCAGATGGACGGACCGACTGACGAGGTCGTCACCACCTATGAGGCGTCGCGGCAATGAGCGCAGAGCCCCGCGCCGCTGCCCCAACCCTGGGCGAGTTGCGGGCCGTGGTCCAACCCGACTGGGTGATGGCCCGCGCGGCCGAACACTGGACGGGCACGCTCTACATGCGACGCCTCTCCATCTACCTGACCTGGCTTCTGGTGCGCACCCGCGTCAGCGCAAACGGCGTCACCGCCCTGATGATTCTGGCCGGCGGCCTCGCCGGCCCTGCGCTCCTGCTCCCCGGGCTGTGGGGCCCGGTCGTCGCGGCCGTGCTGGCGCAACTGCAGATGTATCTGGACTGTTGCGACGGTGAGGTGGCCCGCTGGCGGCAGACCATGAGCCCGCGGGGCGTCTTCCTCGACCAGGTCGGGCACTACGTCGCCGAAGGGTCGATCGGGCTCTTCCTCGGCGTCGCAACGGCGCTGCATGTCTCGGAGGGCACCTTCGACTGGTGGTTCGCGTTCCTCGGCGCGCTTCTGATGGCGGGCATCTGGTTCAACAAGTCGCTCAACATGATGGTGACCCTCGCGCGCGCCAACTCGGGCCTGGGCCAGTTGCCGGATCACGCCGCCGCAAGCAGGATCGCGTCCCGTTCGATCATGGCGAGGTTGCGCGCCGTCGCCGGATTCCTCCCGCTGCACCGGATGTTCCACTCCATCGAACTGACGCTGGTGAGCCTCCTGGTGGCGCTCGTCGCGCTCGCGGTCCCGGCCGTGTGGCCCTGGTATGTGCTGACGCTCGCCGTGCTGATCTGGATCGTCAGCCTGGGGCACTTCATCGCCATCTGGAAGTCGTCCAGGCTGGAGGCACAGTGAGCGGCCCCACCAAGTCCGTGAGATACGGCGTGGTGGTGTTGACGATGGGAAATCGACCACGGGAACTCGGCCGCGCCCTTGACTCGCTGATGAGCCAGACCGGCGTGGAGATGGACGTCGTTGTGGTGGTCAACAGCGACCGCACCGTCGAGACGCCGCACCGCGTCCGGGTCCATGGAATCGGCGAGAACATCGGCATCCCTGCCGGACGCAACGTGGGCGCGCAACTCGTGGCAGGCGACTTCATCTTCTTCCTCGACGACGACTCGTGGCTTCCGTCGGTCACCTTCCTCGCCGACGTGGCGGCCAGGATGGAGGCCGATGCGACACTCGGCATGGTGCAGCCTCGCATCATCGATCCTGACCGCAGGGGCGACGAGCCGACCCGCTGGATTCCCCGCCTGAGAAAGGGCAGACCCGGCCGAAGCAGCGAGGTCTTCTCCGTGCTCGAGACCGCGATCGCGCTGCCCCGCGAGACGTTCGACGCGACCGGTGGTTGGCCGTCGGAGTTCTACTACGCCCACGAGGGAATCGAGCTTGCCTGGCGCGTGTGGGACACCGGGAGACGCGTCGAGTACCAGGCCGACCTGCACGTGGCGCATCCCGTCGTCCACACCGGTCGACACAAGGAATTTCACTACATGAACGCCCGGAACCGCGTCTGGCTGGCGAGGAGATGCCTCCACTGGCCCTTCTCGTGGGCCTACGTCCTGGTGTGGACGCTTCGCCACATGATCCGGAACCTGCCTGAACACGAGGACCAGGTGTGGTGGAACGGCTGGATGGACGGTTGGACCGACAAGCCCTGGGACGGTCCCACGCGCCCCAGGAAACTGCGTTGGTCCACCATCGTGACGATGACCTTGCACGGCCGTCCTCCGCTGGTGTAGCAGAAGGAGACTGAGTCCAGATGATGGTGAGAATCCCACCGCTGCTGCTTCGGCGGCTCCGCGGGGCCTACAGCAGGGTTCCCGCGGATGTCCGGCAACTACTGCGGCAGACCTACGCCGGCGCACGGGCACTTGGCTGGAACAGGACCCGGCTCGGCCGGACTACGTCCGCCCGGGCTATATCGTCAACTCGACTGCCCGTCGAAACGAAGATTCTCACATTCGACGATGTTCGCGAGGCGCTCGAGGGTCAACAGATTGATCACTGGAGCCTCGGCGTCGCGTCGGAGCCCATGACCAAGCTGGGCGTCAGCATGGAGGATTGGCCCAAACTGGAACGCGCGTTCCAGGCCTTGGGAGGGAAGGGGTACTGGGTAGCCGATCCTCGGCGACGAGGTACCGGTAGGCCCATCGCCTCGAGCGGCCACCCCATCGGGGGACTGGCCAGCGGAGGAGTGCTGAGCGTCTACAGACCGGAGAAGAGGGGCGACGGCGCCTGGGTCACCTTCGACGAGTACGGATGCCAAATCGAGCTTTGGGAACGACAGCGTCACACGGGAAGCACCTACATGGTCGGCCCGAGGGAGAACCGGGCTTCCATGATGATCGGCATAGACGAGTTCGAGCCTGTCCTGGAACAGTTGCATGGCCGGACAGTGCCCGTCCCAGGGCCAGTCGCTCGCACGATGGTGGATGACGTGGACTTTCCCATCGACGTCGTCTACACATGGGTGGATGGGGCTGACCCTGCCTGGCGACGACGCCGCCTCGCGGCGCAGGCCAACCAGTTAGGAGTGCCATTCCACGAAGAGGCCGTAACTGAGTCGCGATTCACGAGCCGAGACGAGTTAAAGTATTCGCTTCGGTCGCTGGACTACTTTGCCCCCTGGGTCCGAAACGTGTTCCTTGTGACAGACCGTCAGGCCCCCCGTGGTTGGACCGCAGCAATCCTCGTCTCAAGGTGGTCGACCATCAGGACATCTTTCTCGACTCGACCATGTTGCCAAGCTTCAACTCGAATAGCATCATCTCGAATTTGCACCACATCGAAGGCCTCTCAGAGCATTACATATACTTCAACGACGATGTGTTTCTTGGGCGTTGGGTCGAACCTGCGCAGTTCTTTCTAGGCTCAGGCATTGCGCTCGTATCTCCGGCCAACAACCGCCGTCGCTTCGGCGAGGCGCGTGTGGAGGAGGAGCCTCACTTCAACATTTCTCGGAATATCAGATCGATTCTGCAGGATGCATTCGGCGTGACTGTTTCCCGGGCCATTAAACACACGCCGCACCCTCAGATCAGGTCTCTTCATTATCAAATGGAGTCTCGGTTTCGCGAGCACTACCAATCGACGTGGAGTCACCCGTTTCGGCATCACGACGATATTGCGGCGGACCAACTGCACCACTACTACGCTCAGATCACCGGTCGCGCCGTGCCGGGGCAACTTAAATACTCGTACATCAATTTGATGGATGAGACGCACTCATCGCGTCTCAGCAGTATCCTGGCGCTGCGTAATCGGGATGTGTTCTGTTTGAATGACGCGCCCACCGGCGGTCGGCCCGTCCCCGAGGATCTTGTGCAGCACTTCCTTGACGGCTACTTTCCAGTTCCCTCAAGTTTTGAGGTGCCGGAATAGCCAAGTGCGACCACTCGTCGGCAGTCGCTCCAGGGCCCTAGTCAGAAAACCGCTCAAGCATCGAGTCGTATACTCGCTGCGATGAGCCACGGTCGTCAAAGGCGAAGAACTCGTCGGCACGACTGCGGTAAAGCTCGGGCAGTTCTCCCTTCGACTCAATCAGGGCGACGAGGGCATCCACGGCTTCCCCAAGACTAGAGGCAATTGGGCCGAACCCGTCACGCTCGTAAGAGAAGTAGCTCTCTCGTCCCGTGTGTGCGCCACCAAGGTACTGCTCGGCGTCCGGTTGGGCATATAGAACAGGTTTCCGTAGGTAGCCGAAGTCGAACGCGACGCTCGAGTAGTCTGTGACAAGCACGTTGCCGATCTCAAATAGGTTGGAGTAGTCATGCGGGTAGTCCAGAACCGTCACTGTGTCTGTCTCGGCGAATGCAGACGCCTCGGCTTCGTGACATGGGTGCAACGCCAGAGCGATGCGCATGCCAGACTCCTGGAGTGCTTCCGTCACGCGTCTGTGATGAATTAGGGTATCCCAAAACCTGAAGTAGAGGCTTTGATTGAAGGCAGGGAACGGCTTTCGGCGGAGCGTCTTGGTGTCGATCGGGGAAGCCAGCCACTTACGCCAAGTCGGCGCCACGACGATGACCCCTGCCGGGTTGCTGACCAGTCGGTCGAACCGTGGCATTCCTGTCAGACAAACATGTTCGTCCGTATATCCGTATGAGGGCGTAGCAATTGCTTCTCGCTCGGCCTCAGCGGAGGTCACGAACAGTTCGAAACCCTTGTCGATACGATTTAGCCAGCCGCTTACGTCGTGCAAGGTAACCCCATGCTGCAGAAAAGCAAAACGGCGAGGGCGAAGATCATTGATGATGCGCATGATCTTCGGCAGAGGATTGATAACCAATGCGTCACCAGCTGACGATGCCATCCAAGAGGAACGCACGTAGGCTCGAGCGAACTGGTCTGAATCAGGCTCGACGATGGGGCCAACCCGACGCAGATCACCGTAGGCGGCAGAGTCTCTGCTCAGGGAGAGTGCCACCCTGGGACCGTCCTGCCTCGATGCGTTCGCATACCGAAAGAGGGCCTCACCGTTGTCGCCGGCTTCAAGCTTTCTGTCCTGGATTAGCCAAGTCGGTCTGGAACCGAGTAGCCGACGGATCCGGCGATGGGTCAACCCGTAAGCCCGCAGGCGGAGCGCGCTCCACGGCGCACCCTTCAGCTTGGCCTTTGTGAAGAACGCCAGTTCACGCTTGATGGTGCCAAGTGCGCCCGGCCTCTTGATGCGCAATGCGGTTCGGGAGACCCCGAAGAACTCCCAATCCGTGTCATGGCGATAGAACCGCGTGCCGGATCCTCCGCAAAACCAAGTGAATGGGCCAGGGAGCCAAGGCACCTTACAGACGAGCTCCCCGTTGTCCTCGTCCGCGGCGAGGATGATTACTGGTTCAATTGTCTGATTGTTCTCAATTGCGGTCGTGAAGGAGAAGCTGAAGCCTGGCGGCGGAACAGGACGTCCCATGGACTGTCTCTGTGGGACCGGGTTGGGTCCATCCTGCGTCTCGTGCAAGACCCCGTTCACGACGAAGGCGGGTCGGGCGCTGGTGAAGGGGAGACCGGTGAAGTGGCCCGTGATCGTGAGCTGGTCTCCGTCCACCTCGAAGAAATGCATCCTGCATTCAACTGGTCTGTTGACCCCAGAAGGTCGAGTACCAAAAGAGTAAAAGGGCTCACCATTGGCCAAGAAGGTGGCACCCCTGCGCGGCATCGTCTGGAGAGCATCGTCCCCTGACTTGAGGCTGAGCAGGAACGCCTTCTCTTCGCGCCAGAGATTCATGTCAAGGATGACTTCTGGAGCAATGTGAGCTAGTAGATCTGAGATCCGTTTCCGGTAGGAATCAATCAGCGCCGTCTCCTGTTTGGCGGCGCCTTGATCCTTGACGCGACCCCGGAGGTCATAGCAAATCGCCGACTGAACGTAAAGGGGGACCTGGCCGTAGAGCCCGAGGGCTTCGTCCACCAGCGCGAAATGCATATGCTCAACGATGTGATCGTAGAAGCCGGAAGTCAGGCTTGCGCTGGTGACCAATGAGACGCCAGTGGGATGACGGCGGTTGTAGTAGCGGGCGTCTGCGACTACTCCGTACCGTAGCCTCCGCATGATCACGCGTGTGTTGAATACGAGATCCTCGCCGATGAAGAGTTCGGGATCGAACCTGATGCCGTACTCGTCCAGCGCTGCACGACGGATGAATGCGCCGCCGCCAGCGATATGAACCTTATTCCATTCACTCGTGCAGTCGATGACGCGAGTCGAGTCGAAGCGTTCCCCATTTCCAGGATGAGGGCCCTTCTTTGTGCCGAACATCTCCAGTGGGATCGACACAAGGTCAACTTCAGAGCCGTGCTCTTCATAGAAGTCCGCGACGAGTTCGAGAGTCCTTGTTGACAAATAGTCGTCTGCGCCGAGGAATCCAATGTACTCGCCTGCCGCGTGTTCAATGCCAACGTTCATTGCGGCACTCACGCCGCCGTTGGGTTGATGAATTGCGAGGACGACATTTGGGTCGGAGCCGGCGTACTCATCGATGATGGCTGCGGTTCTATCCGTGGAGCCGTCATTCACAAGAATTAGTTGGATGTCTTCTTGGCCGATGGTCTGGTACAGAACGGAGTCCACTGCCTCGCGCAGCCATCGGTCGGCGTTATACGCGGGGATGACAATCGTAAACGTGGGAGTCGTCGCGTCTGGAGATTGGTCCGTGATCTGCGACATTAAGACAACTTCCTAGGTTCCGTGTGGGCGCTGGCATACTATCAGAGGCACCGAGAGTGGGGGCGTTGGCTCGAGTAGCTAGAGGCTCGCCAGCCAGTGATTGACAGCTGACTGTGGGGGGAGATCTGTGGAGTTGAGGCAGATCACGTCGCAGTCACGCCACTCGAGCAGCCGTGGCAGCCGCCACCGCAACTCGGGGGAGGCCACGTCTGCGTAGAAGTGCGCCACCCTCGCCTCCGCCCCGCGTCCTGTCGCGATTGCCAGGTGGGGTGCGAGCGAGGAGGCCACAGACAGGTCGTCAGGGTGCCTGAAGGGGGAGTTGGCGGTGACGCCGAACTCCAGCGGAAGGGCCGCTTCCAGTTCCGCCGACAGGCTTCGCAACTGGGGGTGAGGGACATGCTTCAGCTTTGTCACGGCAACCCCGGGGTGACCGAGACGACGCATCATCTGCCCGGTGTTCTTGGTCGCCGCCGCGACCGGGGCGTCGTCGAAGTCCGCGGGGCCGTTCCCGACTCCCTCGGCCGATCGGAAGACGCTCATCCGACCCGCCTCGTCGTAGAACATCGACGGTGCGGCGTAGCGCGCCAGGAACACGTCGTCGTTGAGGTACAGCCATCGCTCCGCTAGGCCGGCGATGTGGTGCAGGCGCGACTCGATGGCGTGCGAGTTGAAGGTCGGCAGGGAGGCGGGGTCGGGGAAGATCTCGTCGTGTCGCACCACCTCGACGTGCGGGAACTCCGAGGGGAGCCACGCCGGGCGCTGCCCGTCGGTAACCAGGAACACCCGGCGGCGCCAGGGAGCGAAGCGCTCGACGGCGCGCAGCGCGTAGCGAAGTTCGTCGATCTGGTCGTAGCGTGCGTCGTTGACCGCAGTCGGGTGCAACCCCACCTCATCGCCTCGCCGGAGGGAGCGCCGGGCCCTCCAGGCCGGGTCCGCGCCGTCCACCCAGGTGAAGACGATGTCGATGTCCTCATCCGCGAACGTCGGCTCCGGCGCGGCCCCCGTCGTCAGGGTGACGCCGACATCGGGGCCGGCGATGAAGCGCCCGTCCTCGCCCCACACGCGGTACGCGCGCACCGGCGATGTCAGGCCGTGTGCGCGCCAACTGGCGATGGGGCGTTGCGCGACCGGGGCGTCGTCGTCGAGGCGGGCCAGATACAACGGTCGGCCGAGGCGGCCGATTGCGTCGAGGGCCGCGTCCCAGTCTTCTGCAGCGATCCGGATGGTCGGCAGTTCCCAGCCCTCACGGGTGACCTGGTGGGCGATGGCGCCCAAGGCTGAGACGCAGTCGGCGAGGGTGGCGTCCATCGCCAGGGATGCGGACTCCCAGAGATCGGCGAGCACGCTCGATCCGCGGTACTGCACCCAGAACGTGGTGTCGGTCGCGTGCCAGCGGTCGCGCCGACGTGTCCATGCGTGGCCGATGCGTTCGGCGGCGGCCTGGCCGAGTCGCTCGACGCGGTGCAGCCCAACGGCGACCGCCGAGGTGAGCACGGCTCAGCCTCCGAACGACGTGAACTCGCTCCGCGACCGTTCCATCAGTGCCGCGATCGCCAATGACTCCTCACGCAGCAGTCGGAAAGACTCGGAGGTCTCGTCGCGGATCATCGAGATGAACTCCGCGAGTTCGTAGCGCAGGCCGTCCCCGTCGAACTTGTAGAAGAACTTCCGGTTGTCGCGCGGGTCCTCGAACCTGGTCTCGAAGTACTCGGTGAGCCACCACGGGGCTGGCACGTAGACGTATCCCTGAGTGCCCGCCACCACCAGGTCGCCCTCTGCCTTGACGCCCAGGCCGACGGTCGCGGAGGCGATCGCCTGCGGATAGTCGACGTTGACGCGCGCGAAGGTGTCGACACCGTCGGTGGTGATCGCGCGGGTGGTCACGGCAGCCGGGGAGGTGCCGAGCAGTTTGACGATCGCGAGGAACGGGTAGGAGGCCAACTCCGACAGGGCGCCGGCGTCGGAGGTCTCCAGTTCGCGTCCGGAGCGGACGAGCTTGGTGAAGGTGGCGTCTACCGACCTGATCGTCCCGATGCTGCCGCCGCGGGCGATCGCGACCATCCGCTGAAATCCGGGGGAGAAGGCCGTCTTCAAGGCCTCAAGCAGGACGAGTCGGCGTTCGTCGGCCAAGGCGTACAGATTCTCAAGATCGTCGACGCGCAGCGCGATGGGCTTCTCGCACAGCACGTGCACGCCTGCCTCGAGGGCTTGGCGCGTCAGGTCCACGTGCGTCTCGTGGGGGGTGGCGATGTAGACGGCGTCGACGTGGGTCAGGAGGTCGGAGTAGCTCTCGTTGGCCCACTGCAGTTCGAACTCGTCCGCGAAATGGCGGGCCTTCTCCGGGCGGCGGGTCCACACCGCTTCGACGCTGACGCCGGACACGAACCTGGCCTCGCTGACGAAGCGTCGCGCGATGCGCCCGGCTCCAACGACACCCATCCGGATCACGCCGCCCGCCTCGCGGAGACCGGTGCTGGAGACCCCCTTGGTGCGCTCCAGGTAGACGACCTCGCAGTAGTCGCCCAGATAGTCGAACTGACCGATCCAGTCCGACCCGATCGCGAACACGTCGACGTCCAAGCGCTGGATGTCGTGGATCTTCTGGCCCTCATACTCTTCGACGGTGACCTCGTCGGCCAGACCCGAGTCGGCCACGTTGCGGATGCGCTCCACGAGCGACTCACGGACGTTGAGTTTGCCGCGGCCGTTGTCGTAGGACGAGGACGTCACCCCGACGATCAGGTAGTCGCCGAGAGCACGGGCACGCTCCAGGAGCCGTCGGTGGCCCTCATGGAACAGATCGAAGGTCCCGTACGTGATGACGCGCCTCACAGGCCCTCCTGTCGTCGGTCGTCGTCGTGAGCGACGGTCGGTCCAGCCTAGTGGGTCGCGCCGGGGTATGCAGCGAGGCCGCCCCGCGATGGGGACGGCCTCGTTTCGGCTTGTCGGATCAGGCAGCGGCGACCCTGCGGGCGCCTCCCTTGACCTCTTCCGCGACGGCGAGCACGAGGGCGGGCGAAGGGGTGGTCTTCACGCGGGGGCGGACCACGCCGTTCTCCTCCTCGATGCGACGCAGGTGACGCTTGACGGTGGAGACGGAGCAGCCCACCTTCGCGGCGATGACGCTGAGCGGCTGGTCAGGGTTGGCCGTGCGGATGCGGTGGATCTCGTAGCGGTCGAACTGGCGACCGGAGTTCACACCGGCGAAGGTGTCGAAGTCCTCCGGGTCGACCTGGACGCCGAGGCGGCCACGGATCTCCTGGCGCTGGCGCTTCGTGGTGCCTCCCACATAGCCCGCGACGTCGAACTTGGTGACGGCGTCGCTGAGGCACTGGGCGAGCATCGGGCAGCCGGCGCACATCTTCTCGGCCTGGGAACGCAGCATCTGCTGTTCGCGGCGCTCACCCCGCGAGGAGGGAGCGGCACCGTCGTCCAGCAGCGGGTGCAGGAAGACGTTCGAGTAGGTAACACATGCGGTGGTAGCTGCGGTGGTCATCTTGTCTGCCTCTTCCCTCGAAGCCCTTGGTGAGCTTCGTCCCTACTAGGGTGGCGTGAAAACCGGCTGACTAGGGGCCAGAAACGTGGGGCGACCTACCCGACTTCTCTGGGTACAAGGTGAAACCGGAATTGAGTACCTGTGCTCACCAATCCTGACAACGTTCTGGGGTAATGCTGCATGACAAGGGCATTCATCGACGATGACTCAGGTGCCTTCGGCATACTCAGTAGACAACGCTGATCTGAGTACCTTCACCCCAAGGGACTGATTTTGGGTCTTTGACGCCCGGGCACGACGCCACCGGGAGCCAACCGTCAAGCGAGGCAAAGAGCCCGCGACCGGTCAGGTCGCGGGCTCTTCCGTGGCGTCGGCCGTGGTCAGTCGGTTCCGGTGTCCATCGCGGAGCGTTCGACGGCGACGTCGACCTCGGACGGTCCGGTCGCCCCGAGTTCGGCGATCGCGCCCGCGCCGCCCGCCTCGAGGCTGCCGATCAGCTCCTGGTGGCCACTCAGCAGCGACCCCTGCTGGGCGTACAGCTCCAGCTTCTCGCGCGAGTCGGCGATGTCGAGGTTGCGCATCGTGAGCTGTCCGATCCGGTCCGTCGGGCCGAACGCGGCATCCTCAACGCGCTCCATCGACAGCTTGTGCGGCTGGTAGCTGAGGTGGGGGCCGCGGGTGTCGAGGATGGTGTAGTCGTCGCCGCGACGCAGCCGCACGTCGACGTCGCCGGTGACGGCGGAGGCGACCCAGCGGGTGATCGACTCGCGCAGCATCAGCGACTGCGGGTCCAACCAGCGGCCCTCGTACAGCAGCCGACCGAGGCGCAGGCCCTCAGAGCGGTAGTTCGCGAGCGTGTCCTCGTTGTGGATCGCGGAGAGCAGCCGCTCGTAGGCGATCCACAGCAGCGCCATGCCGGGCGCCTCGTAGATGCCGCGCGACTTGGCCTCGATGATGCGGTTCTCGATCTGGTCGCTCATGCCGAGGCCGTGGCGGCCGCCGATTGCGTTGGCCTCCATCACCAGGGCGACCGGGTCATCGAAGCGAGTGCCGTTGATCGCGACGGGGCGACCCAGCTCGAAGCGGATCGAGACATCCTCGGCGTCGATGTCGACGGAGGAGTCCCAGTACTTGACGCCCATGATCGGCTCGACCGTCTCCAAGGAGACGTTCAGGTCCTCCAGGGTCTTGGCCTCGTGCGTCGCGCCCCAGATGTTCGCGTCGGTGGAGTACGCCTTCTCCTTCGAGTCGCGGTAGGGCAGCTTGCGCTCGGTGAGCCACTGGCTCATCTCATCGCGGCCGCCCAGCTCGCGGACGAAGTCCTCGTCCAGCCAGGGCTTGTAGATGCGCAACTGGGGGTTGGCCATCAGGCCGTAGCGGTAGAACCGCTCAATGTCGTTGCCCTTGTAGGTCGAGCCGTCGCCCCAGATGAAGACGTCGTCGGCGGCCATGGCGCGCACCAGCATGGTGCCGGTGACCGCGCGCCCGATGGGGGTGGTGTTGAAGTACGCCTTGCCGGCAGAGCGGATGTGGAAGGCGCCGCACGCCAGCGCGGACAGGCCCTCCTCGACAAGCTGGGGTCGGCAGTCGACCAGCCGGGACAGCTCGGCGCCGTACTCGAGGGCGCGCCCCGGCACGGACTCGATGTCCGGCTCGTCGTACTGGCCGATGTCGGCGGTGTAGGTGCACGGCACCGCACCCGCCTCGCGCATCCAGGCCACAGCCACAGACGTATCGAGGCCCCCAGAAAAGGCGATGCCGACGCGCTCGCCGACCGGAAGTGAAGTTAGTACCTTAGCCACGGCCAACATGCTACTGCCTGGTTGCGAGCCATCACGAGCTAGTCTGGGGCCGTGACCAGAGGCGTCGTTCAGTTGAGCACGGTGCACCGCACCCGTGACAACCGCATCCACAACAAGGAATGCCGCGCACTCATCGAGGCCGGGTATGACTTGACCCTTGTCATTCGGGCAGAACACGACGAACTCACCCCTGTGCCGTTGCACGCCCTGAGGGCGCCCCGAAACAGAGCGCAGCGCCTCTCGCTGACCCAGGTGAGCGCCTGGCGGGCCCTCTCCAGGCTGCGTCCGCGGGTGGTGCACATCCACGACCCGGAACTGATCCCCTTGGCCCTTGTGTGGGCCAGGACGCACCACGCGAAGCTGATCTACGACGCGCACGAGGATGTCGTGCGGCAGGTCGAGCACAAGCAGTACCTCAGCGGCTGGCGTCGGGCCATCGCAAAGTTCTATGCCAGGGCGCTCACGCGTCTGGCCGACCGCCGAGCCGACGCCGTCGTCGCGGCCACCGAGGACGTGGCGACCGGGTTCCGGACCGCGAAGGTGACGGTCGTTCACAACTATCCGTGGCTCAGCGACTTCACGGAGCCGCCCGCGCCGGTGCCCGGGAGGCTCGTCTACACGGGCGACCTCACCGAGCAGCGCAAACTCTCCTTCATGATCGATCTCGTGGAACGGGTGCGGGAGCGGGTTCCCGAGGCGCACCTGATCCTCGCAGGCCCCATCCGACCCGAACTCGCCGACGTCGCCCGGCGCTTCGACGGCGAGGTCGTGACGCACGTCGGGCTGCTGCCACCGCGCGAGATTCCCGCGCTGATCGCGACGGCCGAGCTGGGGCTGATCCTCCTGGAACCTCTCCCCAACTACCTGACGTCGCTGCCCACCAAGCTCTTCGAGTACCAGGCGGCGGGGGTCCCCGTGGTGGCGAGCAACTTCCCTTTCTGGGTCAAAGAGTTCGGGCCCTCGGACTGCGCCGCCTTCATCGACTCGGAGGACCTCGACTCGTCAGCCGACCAGGTCGTGGCGCTGCTCAAGGACCCAGCACGACGGGCCCAACTCGCGGCCAACGGTCGGAGGTTCGTCGAGGCCGACCACAACTTCGAGTCTCAGGCGCCGTTGCTGGTTGACACCGTGAAGGCACTTCTGAGGTGACGGGGGCCACGCAGGCGATCAGGCTCGGCATCGGGCCGGCCAACTACGCCGGGCAGGCCTTCGCCTGGGCCTCCGCCGTCACCAGACACCTGGGGGTTGAGGCGGAATCCTTTACCGTGACCCGCCCGCGGCAGGGTTTCCAGTTCGACATCCATCGGCGGCTGTCCGCGCCGTCCTACTACCTTCCGATAGCCAGGCGATGGCGCACGGGCAGGTTCCTGGCCCCCTACTCCCACGTGCTGCTCGACGGCTACCGCCCGGTCCTGTACGGCGACGCGCTCACAAAGACGATCAGCGCGACTCGTCTGGTCGCGACAGTTGGCCTGATGGCGCACGGCACAGACGTCAGGGACCCGGACGAGCACATGGACCGCAACCCGTTCTCCTACTTCCGCGAGGGCGATGACGACTGGCTCGGCACCCGTCGGCGAGTCACGGCGGCGAACCGGGAGTTGGCCCTCTCGTCGGGGCTGCCGCTGTTCGTCAGCACCCCCGACATGCTCCACGACCTGCCGACCGCCACCTGGGTGCCCGTGTGCCTCGACCCCGAACCGTGGGCCAACCCAAGGCCCCCGCTCGAGCGTGAGGTGCCGACGGTGCTCTTCGTCCCGAGCCAGCGGACCCCTCCCATCAAGGGAACCCGTTACGTCGCGCCCGTCCTCGAGTCGCTGCAGCGCAGGGGGCTGATCAACTACATCGCACCCTCAGGCGTGCCGCATGAGCGGATGCGCGAGATGGTGCGCGACGCCGACATCGTCGTGGATCAACTGCTGTTCGGGTCCTACGGCGTCGCGGCCATCGAGGCCATGGCCGCTGGTCGGGTGGTCGTGGGGAACCTGTGCAACCTCGATGCCACCGTCGCGCCGGAGGTGCCGGAAATCGAATCAGCCACACCAGACGACTTCGAGGAGCGGATCCTCGCCATCCTCGACGAACGCGATGAGGCCCGTTCCCGTGCCGCGCGAAACGTGGACTTCGTGCGACGGTGGCATGATGGCCGCGTCTCCGCCGAACGGATCGCCCGGTTCCTCGGCCGGGCATCGGATGGACACTAGAGACGCGAGCCCGCAGAGGGCATTCAGGAAGGCCGCCGAGTGAAGTTGCGTTCAGTGGACCTGGAGCACCCCGAACAGGTGCCCCCCGCCCGCAAGGCGCTGTTCTCCATGCTCAGCGTCGGGTTGCAGGGCGGATCACGGTTCATCTCCAACTGGCTGATCGGCCGGATCGCAGGCCAACTGGCGCTGGGTGGCGTGGCAAGTGCAACTGCGCTGGCCTTCACGCTGAACACGCTGTGGCCCTCCAGCGCTCAGGGCGGAGCATCGAAGTTCATCGCGAGAGCCCGCGGGAAGCAGGACCCGGACGAGGTGCGCGCGGTAGCGGCACACCTCTCCCGGCGGGTGCTTCAGGTCACGGGCGCGCTCGCCGTCCTGGCGCCGCCCATCTGGGTGCTGCTGTACGGGGGGGCATGGTGGGAGGGCCTGTGTGTCAGCGCCATCCTCATCACCGTCGCAAGTTCCTCCTTCGCCCGGGGCGTGCACTTCGGATCGGGACACGTCGCGCGCAGCGCCCGGGTCGACCTGGTCGCCAGCGGCTTCGGCATCGGCTTCACGGTTCTGTTGCTGCTGCTCGGCGTGCGGAGCATCGCCCTGAGCCTTCCGCTCTCGGTCTCACTCGGCATCTACTCGTTGCTGTGCTGGCCGTGGTCCGGATCTGGTCGGCCGGACCGCGAGCTGCGCTCGGAGATCGACAAGTTCATCACCTTCTCCTCCCTCGGCTCGCTCGCAAGCGCCGGGATGCTGCAGATCTCACAGCTCATCGCCCGCTCGCTCGGCGAGGCGGCGGCAGGCGAGTACGCGCCGGCGCTGCAGTTGGTGACGCCTCTCTCGCTGATCACCAGCGCACTGATCATGGTGCTGTTCCCCGCGATGGCGGAGGCCCAGGGCTCGGGAGACCGGGACCGGATCAGGAAACAGACCGACGCCGTCACCAGGGCGTTCATGGCCATCCTGGTCCCCATCTTCGGCGCGCTGGCGATCGCATCGCGGCCCGTGATGGCGCTCGTCTGGGGCACCAGGTTCGAGGGCGCCGCGCACCTGATGCCGGTGTTTTGTCTCGCGCTCCTGCTAAACAACTTGGCCGCGCCGTCGGTGGCGTCCGTGACAAGCGGCCCACACCGCAACATGTGGTACTCGATGCTGCTCTCACAGGCGGGCCTCGTCGCAGCCATCATCGGATGGGTCGTCCTGGTGCCCCCGCTCGGCGTCCTCGGCGTTGCCGTCGGCTACGGAATCGGGGCTGCATTGACCGCCGTGTCCCTGTTCTGCGTGGCGTGGCGGATGAACTCGCAGCGCTGGTTCGGGCTGTCGATCCAGATCCTGATCGGCGTTGCGGTCATCATCGCGGCGTCGGTATGGCGGCACCTTTCACCCGTCGACTACCTGATCGACTCCCTTGTGGCGGCGGGCTTTGCGCTGGCGTGGCTGGCCGTCTTCGGCCGCCGCGTCATCGGCCTGCTGCGCTCCCGGCGCTCAGGAGGCGGCGACAAGGGCGATCCCGGCGAGGGGCACTGACCCGGACTCGATGATGGCGAGCGCCTCGCGCAGTTGAGGCCTCGTCGCGGCACCTGCCTCCACCACGAGCACGAACGCGTCCAGGCGACGCGCAACCAGTGAACCCGCGCCCGAAGCCAGGAGCGGGGCGACGGTGACCAGCGCCCAGTCCGAGCCCTGCCCGACCTCCTGCAACAGCGAACCGACCCCGTCGTTGCCTGCCAGTTCAACCGGGTTGGGGACGGGGCCCCCGGCGCTCAGGAGACGTACCCCGTCGTCGGTGCCGTTGAGGGCGGCCGCGAGGCCGACCCGCTGGCTGATCACGTCGGCGGCTCCGGGGTTCGCGTCTCCGAGTGGACGGCCACTCAGGTCGAGGTCCACGAGCGTGGTGCGGTGACTGACCGCGAGTTCGTCCGCGACGGCCCGTGCGATCCCGGCCGCAGGACCCGCGGTCGTGAGGCCTCCGAAGCCGATGGTCCGCGGTCCATGCCCGGGGGCGAGGTAGTCGACGTCGTGCGCCAGCAGTCGCGCGGCCTCGGCACGGTTCGAGCCGTCGATGACGGCGATCACCGAGTCGTCGGTCAGGTCGGCGATATCGGCCGCGACCCAGATCCGCGAATCGAGGAGGATCCGCACCACGAGGTAGGTGAGGCCGAGCAGAACGCCGACGGCGATCCCGGACGCGATCGCCATCAGGAGCCCGGGACCCTCCTCGGTCTGGGTGTCGTAGGTGACCGTCCCCATGTCGATGGACATCACGTCACCCTGGAACGGCGCCCCTGCCAGTTCCTTCTGGAAGGCGTCGATGGAGGCCTTGAGGACCTGCTCGGCCCGGGCGGGGTCTTCATCGGAGAAGGTCACCAGGGCGATGAGCGACTGGCTGCCCGACTTGACCACCAGCCGCCGCTGAAGGTCGATGAGGGGGATGGTCGGCGAGACGGACTCGCTTGCCGGGACCTGCACGCGGGGGGTGCTGAACAGTTCGATCGCCGAGGAGACCAACTGGCTCATGTTCTGCTGGGCGTTGACATCCGTCGGCATCGTGGACGTCGGCACCAGGGTGACGGTGGCCGATGCCTGCGTGGTCGACTTGCTGGTCAGAGAGACGAACAGCCCTCCGAGAAGGCCGGTCACTATCGCCACGAGAAGGGCGACGCCGATGTGACGCTTGGCAGTTCGCAGCAGAGACGCGATGGTCATGCAATCAACTCCTCGTATTCCTCGCACAGCATAGCCGCCACCACGTGGCCAACTCCGCGTCCCGTGCCGCGCGGAACCCGCTGTGTAGACTCGGCGGCAGCGGACGGGCGGAGGTGTGTGGTGGCCAGAAGGACACTCGTGTGGATCACCTCAGGTTTTCCCTACGGCAAGGGTGAGCAGTTCATCGAGTCGGAGATCGGCCACTGGGCCGGAGCCGACGCTGACGTCGTCCTGCTCCCCGAGAACGCGGCAGGCGTCACAGCACGCCGCAGCGTGCCAGCGGACGTCGCCGTGTCGGACGATCTCGTCCGCGTCTGGCACTCGCGTCACTCCCAGGCGTGGTTCACGATGCGTGCCGCCGTCTCCCCGGTGTTCTGGCGGGAACTGACCTACCTGACGCGCACCCGCGCGCTCTCCCCCTACCGGGTCAAGCACGCACTGTTGTCGGTTACGCGCGTCCTGACCGAGTTGCGGGCGCTCAGGAAACTGGCCGATCGTGGCGACGGCCCCATCGACCTCGTGTACACGTACTGGATGTCGGTCGGAACCTTCGCCGCGTGCCTCGCAAAGCGGGAGGGGACCGTCCGTCGCGTCGTGAGTCGGGCCCACCGCATTGAGCTGTACGAGGAGGAGCGCCCGGCGCAGTACACCGCCCTGGTGCGCCAGTTCGTCAAGGACATCGACACCCTCTACACGATCTCGGACAACGGCAGGAGCTACGCCGAGGACCACTACGGGTTCTCCGCCGACCAGTTGGTGGTCTCGCGCCTGGGCGTGGCCGTCGACGCCCCGCCGACCCCGCCAGCAGGGCCGGACGCGCTCAGCGTGATGTCGGTCAGTTCGCTGATCCCCGTCAAGCAGGTGGAGCGCCTCGCCGAGGCGCTCGGGTTGGTCGCCGAACGCCTGCCGGACGTCCAGATCCGCTGGAGGCACGCCGGGGACGGTCCGCTGAGGCCCGAGATCCAGGCAGCGGCAGAGAGACTCTCGGCGGCCCATCCGAACCTTGACGTCGAGTTCCTGGGCCAGGTCGGAAACGCCGACCTGATGGCCAGGTACGCCGTCGAGGAGGTGGACGTCTTCTGCAATGTGAGCGCGAGCGAGGGCGTTCCAGTCTCCATCATGGAGGCGATGGCCCGCGGGATTCCTGCGGTCGCGCCTCCCGTCGGCGGCACCGCGGAGTTGGTGCTGCCCGAGTTGCTCCTGGACGCCAACTGGGCCGTGCCGGATCTCGCCGAGGTGCTGATCCGGCAACGGATGGCGTTCAAGTCCGCCGAGATGCGGCAGCGAGCGGCGGGCGCCGTCGCTTCCGCCTACGACGCCGCGTCGAACTACCGCCGGTTCGTGGGCTCGGTACTCGGCGAAGGCACCGTCAGATGAGGGCGCCGCTTCAGCCCATCGCGGCGGTCCTGCTGTTCCTGATGCCGCTCGCATCGGCGCTCGGATCGGTCATCACCATCGGTGGGCTTGCCGTGTCGCGGCCCCTCGCAGGGGTCCTGCTCCTGGTCGCCCTGACCATGCTCGGCAGGTGGGGCATCGCCGCCAGCATCTCCGTGGCGCTCGGGACCGTGTGGCTGGTGCCTGGGCTGTTGGGGATGGGCGAGAACGACGCCATCCGGCCGTTGCTTTCGGTGGTACTGGGGATCGCGACGCTCGTGTCGTTCCTCCTGGTCGCGCGCCAACCGCGGGACGTTCGCGTGCTTGTGTGGGGCTGGGCCTTCGCCTGGGTCATCGCCGTCCTGCCGGGGCTACGCGAGATCCTGACCGGCCAGCGGATGCCGAACTATCTGGAGAGTTCGAGCCCGTACATCCGGCTGGCGTCCAAGGACGCTGCCTCCTTCTTCGTCAACCCGAACCTGTTCGCCCTCTTCCTTGGCGCCTCGATGCTGGTGCTGCTCATGGGCGCGGAACTCGAGCGCGGGAGGCGACGGTGGGTCCTCGTCGTGATGGCGCTGGCGAACCCGTTCCTGATCCACTTCACGGGAAGCCGGATCATCCAAGCGGTCACGCTGCTGGTGGCCGCCTGGTACGTGCTGCGCGCCCTGCGCTCAGATCTGGCGCGCAGGCGGATCCTGGCCATCGGTGGGGCCGTCGTCGTGCTCGGGGTCGCGGTCTTCGCTGTGCTTCCAGGCTCGCAGGCCGCTCTTGCGACGTATCTCAAGGGCTCCGGCTTCACCCGCATCAACCTTTACCTCAACGGGCTGTGGATGTTCGGCTCGACAGGGGGCGTCGGGGTCGGACCGGGAGGCTTCGAGCGCGTCATCCTCAGCGGTGAGGCACCGCTGGAGACCGGCGGCGCGAACAACCCGCACAGCGGCGTCGTCGAACTGATGAGTGACTACGGATCCGTGGTGTCGGCCTGCATGGCGGCACTGTTCATCGCGCTGTTCATCAAGATGGCGCCGAGCTTCTGGCGAAGGTTCGCCGTTGGCCGTCACGCCGTCTGGGGTCAGGCGCTAGCGATGGCCGCGTTCACCTTCCCCGTGGTGTCCTTTGCCAACAGCGTGTTCTTCGACTCGCCGATTGTCTGGCTGTACGCCGCCAGCCTGCTGGTCTTCGTCCAGAGGTTCCTCGACGAGCGGGCGACGATGCTGCCAGCGGTTGTGCGCGCCCCGCTGCCTGCGCTGCCGCTTCGGATGCGGAGCCTCAGGCGATTGCGGCGGGCGGAGGCGAGAGGCGTCAGCCCCGCCGGTCGTTGAGCAGGTCGCGGTAGCGTGACACGAACTCGGTGGCACCCTCTTCCCAGGAGGGCAGCGGTGCAAGGTCCGCCGCGAGCGCCGCGGCCTCGCCCCGATCAATGCCGTCGAGCAGCGTCGGCAGTTGCGTCGACGGTGACTCGAGGACGATCTGCTCGGCGAGCGCACCGAGCCTGCGGCGCGCCTCGGGCAGATCGGAACTGACCGGCGGCACGCCCGCGGCGAGCGCCTCGAAGAGCTTGTTGGGCGACGACCAGGCGTAGGAGAGCGCGCCCGTCTCGATGAGCGCCAGCGCAAGGTCGGCCTGTCGCACGAGCGAGACGACCTCGCCCGGCGGCACCGGCGGCCGGCGGTGCACGAAGCGGGACCGGGCCGCGGCGGCCTCGACAACGGGGAGCAGGTCCCCCGCACCGACGAAGACCACGTGGGCCGAGGCGGCCGCCTCGAAGGCCGCGACGATCAATTCGATGTTGCGGCCGCCCGTGATGTTGCCGGTGTGCACGAAGAGCACCTCGTCGTCGGAGAGCGCGAGGTCGGTGCGCAGGTCGACGTCGGTTGGCGTCGCCTGAGCCGCGGAGGGGTAGTTGTACAGGGTGACCGGCGTGGCGATCTTCGGGTACGTCTCGTCGTACCAGTGGGTGATCTGCTCGTTGACGGTCGTGACGAAGGCGCAGCGGCCGATGTAGCGCCGCTCGATGAGTTCGGCGACCCTGCGCTTGGCGCCCACCATGGTCGGCGTACGGGTCTCCAACTCGTGCGGGTTGTAGACGACCGGCGCGCCCGTCGTGCGAGCAAGTGCGAAGGCGAGCGGAAGGGTCCAGACCGTGTGGGCGCTCACGACGCTCAACGGCTGCCTGCGGTACTCCTGGTAGACCCGGCGGTACCAACCCCCGACCTTCGAGACCCTGCCGAGGAGCGTCTCCCTCTTCGGCGCCGTCGTTCCGAGCCTGTCGATCTGGATGCGGGCAGCGACCTGCTCAAGCCCCTCCCTTTCATCCACCTGGAGGCCGACCAGGCGCACGTCGAGGCCGTCGATCCCTTCGGTGAGCGAATGGGCGATCCGCAGCAACCTGGACGCGTTGTCCATGGGGGAGGGGTAGAGGTGAATGGCGAGGCTCATGCTGGTGACTCCTTGTCCGTCGTGCCGACCTGGGTGAGCACGAAGATGAAGATCAGGAAGAAGCTGACGGTCAGGTTCCGAACCAGGTACGTGTCGAACAGGTGCGCGGGGAGGGTGGCCACCAGCGCGGTGATGGTCGCCGCGCGGTGGCGTGGTCGGCGAACCCACGCCCAGACCATGCCACCCGTGACCAGGCCGAGCGTCAGAAGACCCACCGCCCCCAGTTCGGCGAGGGCGAACAGCACCGTCGAATGCGGGCTCAGGAGTGCGTCACCCCACGGCGTCGGGTGAAGGCCCGCGCCGGGTACGGGCACCAGCCCGGTGTCGAAGGCAGCGCTCGGCCACAGCCGTCCCGACCCCACGCCGGTCAGGGGCGACTGCAGCCATGCGGTCCAGGCAGTCGCCGCGTTGACGGATCGCTTCTCGTCGGAGAAGTTGAAGAGGCGGGCCAGCGACGGTACGAAGGCCGCCAATGCGGCCACCACGGCGAGGGCGCCGGCGGCGACGAACAGCCAGACCCGTCGACCCTCGTGCCGCCAGAGGGCGCTGCCAAGGCTCAACACCACGAAGAGCATCAGGCACACCACCCCGGCGCGCGAACCGGTGCCGATCAGCAGCACCATGCACCAGGCGAAGCCCACCAGGTCGCTCCAATGTCGGGTGGTGCGCCAACGATCGAGGAACACCCCGCCCGCCACGAGGAAGACCACGTGGATGACGGCCGACCCGCCCATGGCCGTCGCAGCCCGGAGAGTGTGGTGCGTGAGGACCTGCCGCACCCAGGCCAAGGCGCCCGCGACGGCGGTCGCCCAAGCCAGCGCCGAGAGCACCCTCTGGCGAATGCCCGGCGGTACCAGGAGTGCGCCGAAGATGGCGGCGAGCATCGCAACGACCGCGGCCGCCATGGGAGCGACCAGCAACCCCCGGGGCACCGGCCACTCCTGAGACGTGACCACCACCGGCAGTGGACCGAGCAGTGAACTGATCAGCGAGACCAGGGCAAGGCCCGCCGCCCCGACGAGTGCCACCTGAGCGGGGCGCGACAGCCCGGTCCAGGCCCGGACTGCGGGAACGGACAGGACCAGCAGCGCGGTGAAGAGCCAGCCGATCATCGGCCAGGCGGGGTAGCCTCCGAGGCCAGGACGATCCTCCAGGCCTACGAAATGCAGGGCCGCGCCGGCGAGGACGATGAGCCACGCGACGGTTGCGCGGTACGGAGTCCGGTCGATCTGCAACCAGTCGAACATCCGCCTCAAAGGCGCGGTTGGCATGGCGTTTCTCGCTCCCTCCGTCGGCATGGTGATGGACGGCCTCGTCAAGTATATTGATCGCGGCAACGAGTTTCAGGGGGTCCAACAGTGTTCGAGAAGTCGAGCGGACAAGCATTCGGAGGCAGGTGGGTCACGCGCACGACGCGGGTAGGCGCACTTGCCCTGAGTTTGGTTCTGATGGGAAGCATGGGCCTGGCTCATGCAGACGAGGGCGTGCCTCCCAGCGCCAACACCGATGCCGAGGCCAACACCCCGGCGCCCATCACGATCGCTCCAACCGAGCCGACCCCCTCCGCCAGCAGCGCGCCCTCCAGCGCGGACCCGAACGTGACGACGAAGCCCCTGGTGAAGCCTCGGACGCTCACACCGCTGACGACGAACGGTTCCACTCCGACGCTGGTCGCCGCTCCGAAGGTCGCCGCGACGTTCAATCTGGCGTGGACCGGCAAGGCCGGCCCTGTCGTCGGATCGTCGTATGTCTTCTCGGGCACCGGCACCCCGGGAGCGCCCGTGGTGATCTGGTGGGACGTGGACGGCGGATCCAACTGGCGCAAGTTCGCCACCGGTAGCGCCATCGCCGCGGACGGCACCTACAAGGTGGTCGTCCGGGCGGGCAGCGCCGGATCGTTCAAGTTCACCGCGACCGGCGGCCACCAGCCCGGCACCGACGGCACCGGTTCGTGGGGGACCCGCGCCGTGTCGGTGCGGATCTACAACGCGGCGACCCCGACGTTCAACACCGCCTACACCGGCAAGGCCGGCCCCGTCGTGGGCGCCAGTTACGTCTTCTCCGGCACCGGCACCCCTGGCGCACCCGTCGTGGTGTGGTGGAAGTCGACCGGCGGTTGGAACGCGTTCTCCACGCGTGGCACCATCGCTTCGACCGGCAAGTACTCGATCTCCATCCCGATCACCAGCGCCGGATCGTTCCAGTTCACCGCGACCGGCGGTCACAAGCCGGGCACCGACGGCACGGCCTCGTGGGGGACCCGCGCCGTCTCCCTGCGCACCTACAACCCTGTGACGCCGAGCTTCAACGTCGGCTTCGGCACTGGCGGCGCGGTCGTGGGCTCGACGTATGTGTTCTCCGGCACCGGCAATCCCGGTGCTCCCGTGGTCGTGTGGTGGCGCACGTCTGGGGCATGGAAGCCGTTCTCACAGCGCGGTACCGTCGGCACCGACGGTCGCTACCGCATCACCGTTCCGATCGGCAGCGCCGCGACCTTCCAGTTCACCGCCACTGGCGGGCACACCCCCGGCACCAACGGCACCGGATCGTGGGGCACCCGAGCCGTGACCGTCAAGGTCGCTCCCAAGTCGACCTTCCGGCTCGACAAGCGCTGCACCACCGGGCGGGCAATCTGCATCTCCAAGACACAGCGCAAGCTTGCGTGGGTCGTCAATGGCCAGATCCAGATGACCATGGACGTGCGCTTCGGCTCGGAGCTGACCCCGACCCGGGAGGGTTCGTTCCAGGTCAACTGGAAGTCCCGCAACCACGTCTCCAGCCTGTACCACACGCCGATGCCCTACGCCCTGTTCTTCTCCGGAGGGCAGGCAGTCCACTACTCCGCGGACTTCGCGGCACGTGGCTACAACGGGTCCTCGCACGGCTGTGTGAACGTGCGCGACAAGGTGAAGGTCGCCAAACTGTTCGACCTGGCTCGGGTCGGCGACAAGGTGATCGTCTACAAGTGACCACCCCATGAACGGCGAGTGCCCGCACCTCACGAGGTGCGGGCACTCGCCGTCTGATGGGTCGTCAGCCCTTCAACACGTCCAGGAACTCGGCGGCGAGGCGAGGCAGTGAGTGCTTCTCCCGAACCCACGCCACCGAGGCGGCGGCGATGCGCCCGCGCTCGGCGGCGGGGACCGCGACCGCCGTCCGGATCGCCTGAGCGATGCTCGCTGGATCCTCGGCCGCGGCCGCGATGGTGCAGCCGGACTCCACCAGCGGGGAGTGCTGCGAGGCAAAGGCGTTGACGATGGGCACACCGGTCAGGAGGTAGTCGAAGATCTTGTTCGCCGACACCCCGAACTCGTACAGGGGGCTGCGCTTCGACCCGATGTAGAGCGCGTCGCACAGCGACAGCGATTCGTGGACCTGAGCCTTCGGTATCGTGCCGAAGAAGACCACGTCGGCGCCGAGCGACCTCGCCTGGGACTCCAGGTCCGCGCGATGCAGTCCGTCACCGATCAGCACGGCCGTGATGGGCTCGTGGCGCAGCAGCGCCATCGCGGCCACGAAGTCGTCCATGGCGTTTGACGTCGTGAGGCCGCCCGCATAACCGATCACGCGGCGTCCCCTGGCATGCAGGTCGCCGATCAGGTCGACGAGCGCCCCCGGCGCGGCGAGTCGCTCGCCGTCCTCGTCGATCCCGTTGGGGATGGGGATGACGGGCGTGGAGATGCCAAGCGAGCGCACGTGGGGCTCGGTGTTGGGGAGGATCGACACCACCGCATCGCTGTTGCGATACGCGGACTTCTCCGCGACGCCCATCGACCACATCAGCGGATGCCTCGCGCTGTGCCCGCCCAGTTCGATGGGCGTCAGCGGCCACAGGTCGTGGATCTCGTGCACCAACCGAGCGCCCGACGCCTTGGCGAGCCGCTGCGCGAACCAGGTGTCGAAGGGGTACGTCGATGAGGCGATCACCGCATCGGGCTTCAGCGTCTTCGCCATCGAGGCGGAGGCGCGGATGCCGCCGCCGACGAAGTCGGCCATGCTCAGCACCCTGCTGAGCCCGTTGCCCTCGTACCTGCGGTTGCGCAGGAACCGGAACTCGACACCGTCGACGTCGTAGGGTCGGCCCGGCTCGGCGTCCTCGAAGTTCTGCTTGCGCAGGTGGCTGTAGGTGCCGGCGATGATCGTCGTGTCGACCCCGAGCTTTGCCCATTCGGTGGCCATCGCGTGCGGACGGTACTCCATCCCGACGCTGGGAGATCCCGCGTAGTGATCGATGTAGGCGATCCTCATCTCACTCCTCCGGGCGTTCGAGCGTGATGTCGTCCAGGCCAGCGGCGGCCTCGGCAAGCGAGCGGAGGCCGGCCTCGGTGGCGTTGTCCTGGTGGGTGAGCTTCGCCATCGACTCCGGGTCGGCGCCGTCGACGGTTGCCAGCAGGTCCGGGTCGAGCGGCGGGACCTGGACCCTGCTGATGAGTTCGTGACTGGTGGGCGACCTGTCCTCGTCCTCAGAGAACAGCACCTCGTGCATCTTTTCGTTAGGACGCAGCCCGGTGAAGATGATCTTGACGTCCTTGCCGGAGCGGGCGATGAGGCCCCGCGCCACGTCGAGGATGCGCACCGGTTCGCCCATGTCGAGGACCAGGACGTCAGACGGCTTGCCGATGGCGCCCGCTTGGATCGTCAGCTCGCACGCCTCTGGGATGGTCATGAAGTAGCGGGTGATGTCCGGGTGTGTGACGGTGAGTGGGCCACCGGCCTCGATCTGGCGGGTGAACGTGTGCAGCATGGAGCCTCGCGAGCCGAGGACGTTGCCGAACCGGACCGACAGGTAGGTGTCGCCGGTCTTCAAGGCGAAGAACGCGGTCAGTTCCTCCGCGAGCCGCTTCGTCTTGCCCAGCACGCTCGTCGCATCTGCGGCCTTGTCCGTCGAGATGTTGACGAAGCGCTTCACGCCGTACTTCTCCGCCGCGCGCAACACGTTCAAGGTGCCGAGCGTGTTGGTCTTCCAACCCTCGAGCGGGTACTGCTCGAGCATCGGGAGGTGCTTGAGGGCTGCCGCGTGGAACACGACAGTGGGGCGATGCGTGTCGAACACGGCGTCGAGCGCCTCGGCGTCGCGAATGTCGCAGAGCACCATGTTGGGGGTGTCGAGCAGTCCCTGGTTGAAGATCGTCAACTGGGTGCCGTGCAGACCGGACTCGTCCCGGTCGAGCATGACCAGTTCCTTGGGCCCGAAGCGGTAGACCTGGCGGGCCAGTTCGGACCCGATGGAGCCGCCCGCGCCGGTGACGAGCACCACCTGGCCGGAGAGGTAGTCGGCGATCTCGCCCAGGTTGGTCTGGATCTGAGCGCGCCCCAGGAGGTCGGTCACGTCGAGTTGGTGCAGGTTCGACAGTTGCACGCGCCCGGCGACCAGATCCTTGGTCGGGGGCATCACCAGCGTCGTCAGCCCTGCCTCGTCGGACAGGGCGGAGATCTCCCGCATCAGGGTGCGCGATGCGGTGGGGAGCGCGACGATCAGCGTGTTGACGCCCTTGTCGTTGGCCGCCGCGACAAGGTGCTCACGCCCTCCGAGCACCCTGCGTCCCGAGATGTGGAGGTGGCGCTTGGTGGTGTCGTCGTCGATGAAGCCGACGATCTCATACGGGGCGTCGGGATCGTTGGAGAGGAGCCGTGCGAGTTGCTGACCGGCGTTGCCTGCGCCGTAGACGAGCACCGGGGTCTGATCCTGCGCCTGCCCCCTGCGGACCCCTGCACTGATCGCCCTGAACACGGATCGACCCGCCGCCATCAGCGCCAGCGCCGCCAGCGGCACCGCGTAGGTCACGACCCTCGGATAGCCGACCGGAGCGAACAGGATCGACCCGATCAGCAGCACGACGCCGACTCCGAGGGTCACCCCGGCGAGCAGGACCGCCTCCTCGAAGCTGGCCACCGAGTAGCGGCCGCGGTAGAGCTTGACGAGGTAACCGACGAGCAGTTGCAGCACGATCGCGACGACGGCGTACTGGAGCACGAACATCGCCTCGGCGCTGCGCAGCGTGAAGCTGTAGCGGGCCACGACGAGCGCCAGGGCCGCCAGCACCCAGCTCAGCGAGTCCCACAGCGCCAGCCCGATGCGGGTCGCGAGCGTGCGCGTCTGTTGAATCGGCATGGTCATCCTCCTGATGCAGTGACATCGATGGCGTGTTCGGCCATGCGTGGCATGGTCAGCCTTTCACGACGGCGGCAAGAGTCTGGAAGATCAGCCGCAGGTCGCCGATGAAGCTTTGGTGACGGACGTACTCGCGGTACATCGCGACCTTCCGGGGAAGGATGACCTCGACGTAGTGGCGTTCCGGATCGGAGGACTCGGCGAGTTCCTCCTGCTCGTTGCGGTAGGCGATGGCGGCCGGGTCGCTGATGCCTGGGCGGACGCTCAGGATCTCATTCCTGGCTCCCGGCTCCCATAGGTCGACATAGCGCTGGACCTCGGGCCGTGGGCCGACGATGGACATGGTGCCTTCGAGGACGTCGATCAGTTGCGGCAACTCGTCGAGCTTGGAAGCGCGCAGGAAGCGGCCGACGGGGGTGATCCGGTCGTCGTGGGCGCTCGTCACGAGCGAGCCAGCATTCGAGACCCGCATAGACCGGAACTTGTGGATCTTGAACATCTCGCCGTTGCGACCCACCCGCTCCTGCCGGAAGAAGACGGGCCCACGGTCCTGCAACCAGACGGCGAGCGAGACGGCCACGAACACAGGCGACAGCGCGAGCAGCCCCAGCACGGAGGCGAGAACGTCGAAAGCCCTCTTCAGCATGCTCAGCCCAGGATGCGACGGGTCGCGTCGATGACCTGATCGACGTCGTCGTCGGTCATGGCGGAGAAGATCGGAAGGCTGCAGGCCTTCGCGAACTCGGCCGTCGCCACCGGGAACTGTTCCGGCGTCAGTCGGTAGGTGTCGCGCCAGTAGGGCTGGATGTGCAGCGGGATGAAGTGAACGCTGGTGCCGACCTGGTTCTCTGCCATCAGTTCGATGAACCGGTCCCGGTTCACCGGGGCGTTCTCGTCGAGCTTCACGCAGTACAGGTGCCACGCATGGGTCGAACCCTCAGGGGCGTGGGGCGGCAGCGTCAGCGGCAGGTCGGCGAAGGCCTCGTCGTAGCGGGCCGCGATCTCACGGCGCCTGGCGACCATCTGGTCGGTGCGGCGGAGTTGGACCCTGCCGATCGCCGCGGCCATGTCCGTCAGGTTGTACTTGTACCCGGGGGCGACCACGTCGTAATGCCAGGCGGGTTTGGTTGAGGTGTAGCGGCCGAAGACGTCCCGGTCGATGCCGTGCAGGCGCATGGTGCGCATCCGCGCGGCGAGGTCTGCGTCGTGGGTGAAGACCATCCCGCCCTCGCCCGTGGTCATCGTCTTGGTGGCGTAGAAGGAGAAGACGGTCGTCTCGCTCTGGCTCGCGCCGACCAGGAGCCCCTCGTTCAACGTCGGGAACGCGTGCGCGGCGTCCTCGACGACCTTCAATCCGTGCGCCCCGGCGAAGGCGGCCAGTTCGGAGTTGGGGACGGGGAGGCCGGCGTAGTGGACCGGCGCGACCGCGACGGTGCGATCGGTGATCTTGCGCTCGGCGTCGGCGAAGTCGATCGCCAGCGTGTCGGGGTGGACGTCGACCAGGATGGGTTCGCCGCCCAGGTAGCGCACGGCCTCCGCCGTCGACGTGAACGTCCACGTCGGCACCAGCACCTCGTCGCCCGGCGTGATGCCGATGGCCTCGAACGAGAGGTGCAGCCCGGCCGTGGCGGAGTTGACGGCCACTGCGTGCACGTCGCCGCCGATCCGCTCGGCGAACTCCTTCTCGAAGGCGGCCGTCACCGGGCCTGTCGTCAGCCAACCACTTCGAAGGGTCTCCGTCACCGCAGTGATTTCTTCTTCGCCGATGTCTGGCCGCGCGAAGGGCAGGAAGTTCATATCCGGCATGCTACACGCGCCGTCGGTTCCGCCAGCGCCGCGCGGTGCCGGCGGATGCACCCTAAAGGGCTGTGACTACAGGTCAAGATCGCCCCGTACCCGGCGACGGTCAGTCGAGTATTAGACTTGCGGCGACCGCGCTACGGAAAGTTGTTTACATGGCTGAGCCAAGGATCCTCCCGTCGGCAGATCTCGACGACGGCGTCACTATCGGAGATGGTTCGTCGATCTGGCATCTCGCGCAAGTGCGCGGGGGCGCGGAGATCGGCGAGAACGTCATCGTGGGGCGTGGCGCCTACATCGGTTCGGGCGTGCACATCGGTGACAACTGCAAGATCCAGAACTACGCGCTGGTCTACGAGCCGGCCTACCTGGAGAACGGCGTCTTCATCGGGCCGGCCGTCGTCCTGACCAACGACACCTTTCCTCGGGCCATCAACCCCGACGGGACAAGCAAGAGCGCGCACGACTGGGAGCCTGTGGGGGTGACGTTGCGCGAAGGGTGCGCCATCGGAGCGCGTGCCGTGTGTGTCGCCCCGGTCACCGTCGGTCGGTGGGCCACCGTGGCGGCCGGCTCGGTCGTGACGAAGGACGTCCCCGACTTCGCGCTCGTGGCGGGAGTCCCGGCCAAGCGCATCAAGTGGGTTGGGCGATCCGGCTTCCCGCTCGAGCAGACGGGTGACAACACCTACGTGGATCCCCACACCGGCGACAAGTTCATGCAAGAGGGAGAGACCCTCACACTCATCGAGGAAGCGAAATGACAGATACCTTCATCCCCCCGGCCAAGCCGATCATCGGTGACGAGGAGCGGGAGGCGGTCGACCGTGTGCTGCGTTCCGGCATGATCGCTCAGGGGCCAGAGGTCGCGGCGTTCGAGACGGAATTCTCGGAGCACTTCGGGCTCGGACGCGCATGCGTCGCCGTGAACTCCGGCACCTCCGGTCTGCACCTGGGCCTGCTGTCGAGCGGCGTCAAGGCGGGCGACGAGGTCATCGTCCCCAGCTTCACGTTCGCCGCGACCGCCAACTCTGTCGCGCTGACCGGCGCCACGCCGGTCTTCGCCGACATCGCGCTGGATGATTTCACGCTCGACCCGGCCTCCGTCGAGGCGGCCATCACCGACAAGACCGTCGCGATCATGCCCGTCCACCTCTACGGCCACCCCGCGAAGATGGCCGAGCTTCAGGCCGTCGCTGACAAGCACGGCCTCAAGGTCTTCGAAGACGCGGCGCAGGCCCATGGCGCATCGCTCAACGGCACCCCCGTCGGCGCTTTCGGCACCTTCGCGATGTTCTCGCTCTACCCGACCAAGAACATGACCTCCGGTGAGGGGGCATGGTTTCGGCGGCCGATAACGAGGTGGAGCGCAACCTGCGCCTCTACCGCAACCAGGGCATGCTGCAGCAGTACCACAACGAGGTCGTCGGCCTGAACAACCGCATGACCGACATCCACGCAGCCATCGGCCGGGTGCAACTGACCAAGGTCGACGGCTGGACCAAGCAGCGTCAGGACAACGCCGCGTTCCTGTCGGCGAACCTCGAGGGCGTCACCGTCCCGCACGTCGCCGACGGCGCCGTCCACGTGTACCACCAGTACACGGTTCGAGTCTCCGAGGACCGTGACGGCCTCGCCAAGGCGCTCAAGGACGAGTACAACGTCGGATCCGGCATGTTCTACCCCGTGCCCAACCATCGCCTGAAGCCGTTCCAGCGCGATATTCACCTGGCAAACACGGAGCAGGCGGCGCTCGAGTGCCTGTCGCTTCCGGTGCACCCGTCGCTGTCCCAGGGCGACCTGGAGCGCATCGTCGCGGCCGTCAACGCCCTCGCGAAGGCTGGTGCGTGATGGCGAACCTGCGCGCCGGCCTGATCGGCCTCGGCATGATGGGGCGCCACCACGCCCGGAACCTGCGCGCCATCGACGGTGTCGACCTGGTGGCGGTGGCAGACGCGATGGGCGATCCCCATGGCGTTGCCGGCTCCTTGGACGTGCTCCCCAACGTCGAGGCCCTGATCGAGGCGGGGATCGACTACGCGGTGGTCGCGCTGCCCACCGAGTTCCACGAGGAGGCGGGGCTCAAGCTGGCCGCTGCGGGCGTCAACGCCCTGATCGAGAAGCCGCTGGCTAAGACGACCGAGGCCGCCCGAGCACTCGCCAAGGCCTTCGACGAGGCGGGCGTGATCGGAGCGGTCGGCCACATCGAGCGCTACAACCCCGCACTGCAGAGCCTGCGGTCGCGGCTGGAGGCCGGCGACCTCGGCGACCTCTACCAGATCTCCACCCGCAGGCAGGGTCCCTTCCCCAACCGCATCGCCGATGTGGGCGTCGTGAAGGACCTGGCGAGCCACGACATCGATCTGACGGCTTGGGTGACGCAGCGCCAGTACGAGTGGGTCGGCGCACGGACCATGTACAAGTCCGGACGCGAGCACGAGGACATGGTCTCGGCGACCTGCACCCTGAGCGGGTCGCTGATGAGCAACCACCTCGTCAACTGGCTCACCCCCACCAAGGAGCGGTTGACCATCGTCACCGGCGAGAAGGGCATGTTCGTCGCAGACACCCTGACGGCGGACCTGACGTTCTACGCCAACGGGCAGAGCCTGCACGTGTGGGACGACCTGGCCCAGTTCCAGGGCGTCACCGAAGGTGACGTGACGAAGTTCGCGATCGCCAAGCCGGAGCCCCTGCGCGTGGAGCACGAGAACTTCCGCGACGCGGTGCTCGGCAAAGAGACCGACATCGTCACCCTCGAGCAGGGGGCACGGGTCGTGGAGGTCTGCGAGGCCATGATCGCCTCGGCGAAGACCAACGAGTTCATCCGGGTCAGCTGAGACTGACGATGACAGGAGGCGGTGTGTGTGGGTGTCTACTCGCACACACCGCTTCTTTGTTGTGTTCTAGATGATGTGGGTCGTGGAGGCCGTCGCGAGCAGCGCGGAAACCGCCTGACCCCTGAGTAAGCTGAAACAGGGTGCATGGAGCACCACGAGGAGGAGACACGTGAAGATCGCCGTCGTTGCTCTCGGCAAGATTGGTCTGCCGTTGGCCGTACAGTTCGCAGACTCCGGCCACGAGGTCATCGGGGCCGATGTCAACCAGGCGGTCGTTGACCTGGTCAACGCCGCCAAGGAGCCGTTCCCAGGCGAAGCCCACCTTCAGGAGAAGCTGAGCGAGCTCGTCCCGAGCGGTCGACTCCGCGCCACCACCGACACCTCCGCGGCGGTCGCGGAGTCGGACGCGGTCGTCGTGGTCGTGCCGCTCTTCGTCAACGAGGAGGGCGTTCCCGACTTCGGATGGATGGACGAGGCGACCCGCAACATCGCAGCCGGGCTCAAGCCCGGGACTCTCGTCAGCTACGAGACCACGCTGCCCGTCGGCACGACCCGCAACCGTTGGAAGCCGATGCTCGAAGAGGGGTCCGGCCTCACCGAGGGCCAGGACTTCCACCTGGTCTTCTCCCCGGAACGGGTCCTCACGGGGCGCGTGTTCGAGGATCTGCGGAAGTACCCGAAACTGATCGGTGGGCTCTCCGAGGCGGGCGCCGAGCGGGCTCGCGCGTTCTACGAGGCAGTCCTCAGTTTCGACGAGCGTCCCGACCTGCAACGCGGAAACGGCGTGTGGGACCTGGGTTCCGCGGAGGCGGCCGAGATGGCCAAGCTCGCCGAGACGACGTACCGTGACGTGAACATCGGGTTGGCCAACGAGTTCGCGAAGTTCGCGGGCAAGTCCGGCATCGACGTCTACCAGGTCATCGAGGCCTCCAACTCGCAGCCGTACAGCCACATCCACCGCCCGGGCATCGCCGTCGGCGGACACTGCATCCCCATCTATCCCCGCCTCTATCTCTGGACCGACCCCGACGCCACCGTCGTCGAGACGGCGCGCCGAGCTAACGCAGGGATGCCCGCGTATGCGGTCGACATGGCGGCGCGGGTCGTCGGCGACCTGGCAGGCAAGCGCGTCGCGGTGCTGGGCGCCGCCTACCGCGGCGGCGTCAAGGAGACCGCCTTCTCGGGCGTGTTCCCCGTGGTGGCGGAGTTGCGTGCGCGGGGGGCCGAGGTCGCCGTCAACGATCCGATGTATTCGGACGAGGAGATCGCGCGATTCGGCTGGGCCCCGTACCACTTCGGTGAGGAGGCCGATCTGGCGATCCTGCAGACCGATCACGCCGAGTACCGCGCGCTGGCCGCGTCGGACCTTCCTGGGGTGACGACAATCGTCGACGGTCGCCGCAGCCTCGACCCCGCCAACTTCCCTGGCGTGGAGATCGCGGTGATCGGCCTCGGCTGAGCGGACCGGAATGCGCCTCGCCCCGTTCGGGGTGGGGCGCTTTCGCGTCAGTGGACCAGGACGATCTTGCCGATGTTGGTCCCCGAGACCAGTTGCTGGTGGGCGGCGCGCACGTCGTCGAAGGGGATGCGCGTCTCGGGGGACGGCTTGATGCGGCCGTCGGCCAGCATCGGCCAGATCTCTTGCTCGACCGCCTGGCAGATCGCGGCCTTCTCCTCGTCGGGGCGGAACCGCAGCGACGTCGCCGCGACAGTCGCACCCTTGTTGAGCAACAACCCCAGGTTGAGGGTGCCCTTGATGCCGCCCTGCAGGCCGATCACGACGAGGTGACCGCCCTTCTTCAAGGCCTTGACGTTCAGTTCGAGGTATTTGGCGCCGATGATGTCGAGGATCATGTCCGCCCCACCGGTGGCCTCGCGCAGCGCGTCGACCCAGTCGCCGTGATAGTCGAAGGCGAAGTCGGCGCCGAACTCGCGGCAGTGCTCCAGGTTGCGTTCGCTGCCTGCGGTGGCGGCCACGATCGCGCCGAGGGCCTTCGCGTACTGCGTCGCAAAGGTGCCGATGCCGCCTGCGCCGCCGTGCACCAGGAACACCTGACCCGCCCGGAGCCTGCCGACCCGCACGTTCGACAACACGGTCGCGGCGACCTCGAGGACGCCCGCGGCCGAGACCAGGTCCACGCCCGGGGAGGCGCGATCGCCTGACCCTCCTTCACGACGAAGAACTCGGCGTATCCGCCGCCCGCGAGCAGCGCCACGACCTCGTCGCCGACCCGCCAGCGGGTCACGCCCTCCCCGACCGCCGCGACGATGCCGGAAGCCTCAAGGCCGATGGTGGCGGTCACGCCCGGGGGAGGCGGGTAGTGCCCCTGGCGCTGCAGAACGTCGGCACGGTTGACGCCGCTTCCCACCGTCCGCACCAGGATCTCTCCCACGCCGGGCGTCGGGGTCTCGACCTCACCGATCCTCAGGACGCTCTCATCACCTGGCTCATCGACGATCACTGCTCGCATGGTTCCACCCTAGTGTGGCGGTCGGCACCTCGCTGGGGGCGGGCAGCCGCAGAGGGACGGCAGGTTCGAGTCCTGTGGCCCCGGCGATCCGCCTGGGGCGGCGCGTTCCGGCTCAGAGCCAGTCGAGCGACCTGCCGGAGGTGAACGATCGCGGCGTCCCGTCGACCGGGTCGTCGAACTCCAGGCCGTAGGCCAGCAGGCGAAGCGGCGTCGAGAAGTCGTCGATGGCCGTGTCGAGCACCCGCGGGTAGAGCGGATCGCCCACCAATGGGATGCCCAACTGCTGGAAGTGCGCCCTGATCTGGTGCGTCTTCCCGGTCAGCGGCCGCACGTCGTACAGCGCGTGGTCGCCACGCACCTCCAGCAGGTCGACGTCGGTGAACGCGTTGGGCGGCGCGTCGAGGGTGTCGGCCTGCATCGTCCCGACCCGCTTGACCAGGTGCGACTCGACGCGCAGCGGGAACGTCAGCGCGGGGTCGAACGAGGCGATGGCCCGGTAGGTCTTCCGCGCGGTGCGGCGCGAGAACAGTTCGTGGTAGGGCGCGCGCCACCGCTTCTCGGTGGTCATCAGCAGGATGCCTGCGGTGCCCCTGTCGAGGCGATGGGCGGCCGAGAGTTCCGGCAGGCCGAGCATCTGCCTTGCCTTGACGACGGCGCTCTGGACTACGTGCCTGCCGCGCGGGATGGTGGACAGGAAATGGGGCTTGTCGAGGATCACTACGCGCTCGTCGCGGTGGATCACCAGCAGGTCCCCCGGCACCTCCGCCTCGTCGCGCAGGCTGCGGTGAAACCAGACGAAGGTGTGCGGCCGGTAAATCTCGTCGCCGCGCCAGGGCCGACCGTCCCCGTCGACGAAGGCACCCTCTGCGAGCAGTGCGTCGACGTCCTCGGGGGAGGGCGCCAGTTTGTGGACGAGCCAGTCCCGCATCGTCGGCCAGGGGAGCGGAACGTCGGGGTCGCGGTCCGGGGTGCGCACCCACGCGGCCTGCAGGCCGTGACGCGGCGGGAGCGGAGACTTGGGTGGCACCGGCCCAGGCTACCGGGCGGCGTCAGGCTGGTCGGCGACGCGAGGCCTTCAGGCGGTCGCGGAGGTCGTCCAGGACGGCGTCGATCTGGTCGGGATCCGTGGTGGAGAAGTAGAGGTGGGTCCGCCGCTCGGGGCCGTGGTAGATGATCACGTGCCCTCCCTCGCCGGAGCGGGTGACCTGGTTGACGTCGAGCCAGTCGCCGACGTGTTCCTGGCCGTGGCCGACGAGGCTGTAGCCGTCCTCGTCCATGGTGAGGTAGACACGGAGCCTGCGCATCGCGGCGACCGCGACGGCGGCGAGCAGGACCCCGCAGGCGAGCAGGATCGCCCCGACGATCGTGACGGCGAGGTGCCAGCCCTGCGAGACGGCCAGCACCAGCAGGCCTGCCCCGACCAGGGCGCACAGCGCCGCGATGACGAAGGCCCGCACCGGGGGGCGGGACTGGATCAGGTAGGTCGTCTCGGCCATGGGCTGAGCCTACCTGTCCGGGTCCGGCGGCCGGATGCCGCACGCGCTAGCATGGTGCAGCACTGGCGAGGTCGCATAGTGGACTAGTGCAGCCGCCTTGAAAGCGGCCGAGGGGCAACTCTCCGTGGGTTCGAATCCCACCCTCGCCGCCAGTGGAGGTCAGTCACCCTGCCAGGCGCAGGCGTCGCCCACGTTCTGGCTCCCGTCCTGCAGCAGTTGCTCGTCGCGCGTCGGGGTCGACCCAGGCTCGGTCGGCGACGGCGACTCCTCCTGACCATCCTGCACCGTCGGGCTCGGGCGGGGAACGACCGGCGTCGAGGTCGGGGCGTTGGTGGTCGGCTTCGCGGTCGGCGCAGCAGGCTCGGCGATCGCCGTCTGCACAGCGGCGTGCATCTCGTCGAAGTCGGGGCGGTTGGGCGAGTAGCCGTTCTTGCCCGGCGCGAACACCAGGCGGGTGACCTTGCCCTTGTCCTTGACCCGGAAGGCCAGGTCGATGAAGGCGCCGAACTCGTCGCGCGTGACGTCGGTGGTCAGGATCTGCGCGGAGGCCGCGGCGATCGGCTCGAACGAGGTGAGCAGAGTCTCGGGATTGGCCTGGTCGATGATGGCGTCGACGAGGCACGACTGTCGCGCCATCCGGTCGTAGTCGGAGGAGTCGTAGCGGCTGCGGGCGTACCACATGGCGTTGTAGCCGTCGAGCTTGCGCGCCTCGCCGCGCTCGACCGTCCCGTGCGGCCGGATGCCCGCGTCACGGCTCCCGCCGATCGGGAGGTCCCGGTTGACGTTGATGGTCACCCCGCCCATCGCGTCGATCAGTGCCTGCAGGCCGTCGATGTCCAGCATCACGAAGCGGGAGATCTCGAGGCCCGTGATGCCCTGCACGCCCTCCTTGAGCGCCTCGGCACCTGGGAAGGTGCTGCCTGCGAAAAGGTCCTCGTAGTCGCCGCCCTCCTCGGTCTTCTCCCAGATTCCGTTGACGTACCAGTTGCCCGGGTCGCCCTCGCCTCGGAACCCGTCGGGGAACGTCTCCGCCATCACGGAGCCCTCCGGGAAGGGCGTCCTTGGCAGGTTGCGGGGAATCTGGATCAGGGTCGTGTTGCCGGTCCTGGTGTCGATCGAGGCGACCATGATCGTGTCGGTCCGCACCCCGAACTGCTTGATCCGCTCCGCACGGTCGGCGTTCCCGTCGGCGCCCAGCAGCAGGACGTTGACCCGCGGCGTTCCCGCCCACGGGTCGGGCGCGTTGCTGGCGATGGTCTCACGGCTGCTTGCCTTGATCTCGGACGCCTGCGGCAGGACGGTGTCGAGCAGGCGATCGGCGTCGCGCGAGTACTGCGCCGCGACTGCCGTTGGGGCGGCGACGCCGAAGGCGAGGGCGGCGACGAGGACGGCTCCGACCGCCCGCTTGTTGCCGTCGACCCGCGGTGGGCGGGTGGCGATCTGGGTGAGCGCGATCAGCATCACCCAGGCGACGGTGATCGCACCAAGCACGAATCGGGCTGACGAGAGGGTCGCCTCGGCCTGGGCGAACCGCGCGAGCGACGGGAGGTCCGTCAGGGCCCAGATGCCGAGCCAGAGAATAGCCACGAGGCTGACGACGGAGGTGATCAGGCCGAGCAGCCTGAGGCGCGGCACGCGTGCCCCCAGCAGCCCTGATCCGGGCAGCACCGTCGACGCAACTGTCAGCAGCAGGGAGCGACGCAGCAGCGGCCAATCACGGCCGGAATCTCGTGACCTTGCGGGCTTGGGCATCTGCGCTGAGGCGGTGGGAAGGTCACCCCACTCCCGCGACCGTTCGGTCGCGCCTTCCGGGTCGAAGGCACCCTTGCGCACGACGGTCGGTTCGGAACCGTCGGCGTCAAGCCGCGGATCCGCAGCGTCCCGGCCCCCGTTGGGCATCGCCTCGTCATTCATTCGCGCCTCCGGGCGCAAGCTTATCCGGGCGTCGCGAGCGGCCGGCGCGATGGGGCGGGAACGATCAGCCCTCACCCTGCCAGGCGCAGGCATCGCCGACGTCCTGGACGCCCTCGGGGGATTCGCTCGGCTTGGTCGACTTGGGCGAGGAAGGGGTGCCGCCCTCCGAGGCCTCGGTGGTCGCCTTGGCGGTCGGGCTCGCGGGAGCCTCGCCGGTGGACGTCGGCTTGGGCTTCGCGGTGGTCGGCTTGGCCGTGGGAGCCGTCGCGATGGCATCGGTCACCACCGCGCGCATCTTCGCGAAGTCCGGATCGTTGTAGCTGTACCCGTTCTTGCCGTTGGAGAACACCAGGCGCTTGATGGTGCCCTTGTCCTTCACCCGGAACGCGAGGTCGATGTAGGCGCCCAACTGGTCGTCGGTGATGTCGGTGGCGAGCATGTCGGCTGAGGCCTTGATGATCGGCTCGAAGTTCGTCAGCAGTGTCTGCGGGTTGGCCTGGTCGACGATCGCGTCGATCAGGCACGACTGTCGCGCCATCCGGTTGTAGTCGTTGGTGTTGTAGCGGCTGCGGGCGTACCACATGGCGTTGTAGCCGTTGAGGTGCTGGTCGGGGCCGGGCTCGAGGTAGCTCTTCGGCTTCACGTTCTTTGCGGTGTCGCCGCCGATCGCGAGTTTCTCGTTGATGTTGACGGTGACGCCGCCCATCGCGTCGATCAGTGCAGAAAGGCCGTCGATGTTGAGGAGCACGAACTGGTTGATCTCCAGACCGGTGACGCCCTCGACGCCCTGCTTGAGGGCGTCCGCACCGCGGTAGGTGCTGCCAGCCATCAGGTCGGGGTAGTCGAGTTCGACGTGCTGCCAGATGGTGTTGATGTACCACTCGCCCGGATCGCCGTCGCCGCGGAAGCCGTCGGGGAAGGCGGCAGCCATCTCGGAGCCCTTCGGGAACGGCGTGTACTGCACGTTGCGCGGGATCTGGATGAGCGTGGTGTCGCCGGTCTTGGTGTCGATGGAGGCGACCATGATGGTGTCGGTCCGGATCGAGTACTTGGCGACCTGCGCGGCGCGGGCCGCGTCGCCGTCACCGCCGAGGAGGAGGATGTTGACGCGTGCCTGGTCGGCCCACGGGTCGGCCCCGGTGCCGATGGTCGGCTTGCTGTTGGACTTGATGTCGTCCTTGTTCTTCAGGATCGCGTCCAGCGCGAGGGACGTGTCGCGCGAGTACCTGGCCGCCACGGCGGTCGGCGCGGCGACCCCGAACGCGAGAGCGGTGACGACGACGGCGCCGAGGATTCGCCTGCCCCGGCGCAGCCCCTCGGGCCGGGTGGCGATCTGGGTCAGAGCGATGAGCCCCACCCATACGGCGGCGACCAGGACCAGCGCCCAGGTCGCCCGGTTCAGGAAGCCCTCGTTGCCCGCCACCCGCGCCACGCGCGGCAGGTCGGTGAGCGCAAAGTAGCCGACGAACGCGGCGGCGGCGACGCTCGCGAGCGCGGTGACGCCACCGAGGATCTTCAGGCCGCGTTGCGGGGCCCCCAGCAACCCGGATCCTGGCAGCACGGCGGACGCGACAGTAAGCAGCAGCGAACTGCGCAGGTGCCTACGGGAGTGCCCGTCATCGGCGTCGGGTTCTGCGGCGCGTGCCGCTGCCCCGGGGGCGGTGGTCGTCGCGGTGGCCACGGCCTCGCGCGGGGTGGAGTCGTCGGGTGCGGAGTCGTCGGAGGCGCCGGGTTGGCTCGGCGCCGCGGGGCGGAACCATGAATCCGTCGGGGCGGTGGTGCGTGCCGACGGCTGGGGCTTGGGCGCGCCCGATCCGCTCGGCGCTCGGAAGGTGTCCTCGGGGAAGCTGAACGGTTCGTTGCGGATGACGGTGCGGTCGACGTCCTCAGCGGCGCGAGACGGGTCGACGGGGCTATCTGGCACGTCGTCCGGCTCAAGGGCGCGGCGTGGTCTTCCGGCGTCGTTCATGTAACCTCCTGCGCTCCAGAGTAACCCGACCCGTTTGCTGACGCGTAGCCCGCTCGGCTAGTCTGGACCGGCACTGGAGGTGTCGCCTAGTACGGTCTATGGCGCCCGCCTGCTAAGCGGGTTTGGGGCTTCAACCCCATCGCGGGTTCAAATCCCGCCACCTCCGCCAGTCGTGACAACGCCCCGGATTCGTTCGGGGCGTTGCGCGTTTGCGGGTGGATAGGATGCCGCCATGGCTGGCCAGACCGATCTCGACACCCTCCTGAGCGACCTGCGTCCGACCCGACGCCCGGGGGAGTTCGTCTACGTGACGACCTCTCGCCCCATCGACGCGGAGGCCCGGATCGTCGAGCGGGAGGCCGTCACGCTGATCCTCGAACGCGCGGTCGCCGATCGCGAGGGCCTCGAGTACGAGGGCAGCTACGCGTGGCTGACGCTCGAGGTGCACTCCTCGCTGGAGGCGGTCGGCCTCACGGCCGCCGTCTCCCGAACGCTCGCCGACGCAGGCGTCCCGTGCAACATGCTCGCCGGCTACTACCACGACCACGCGCTGGTTCCCTCCGACCGAGCCGACGAGGCGCTTGCGGCCCTGCGCCGGCTGTCCGAGCTCCCTCGGGGCGGCAGGTAAGCCCTGCTCCACTGGCTCGGGCTCTACCGCTGAACCACGAGCGCCGGCTGCTCTGCGCTGCCGCGTTCCAGATCGAGCAGGAACGCCTTGCGCTCGACGCCGCCTGCATAGCCGGTGAGTTTCCCCGATGAGCCGACCACCCGGTGGCACGGGACCACGATGCTGATCGGGTTGCGACCATTGGCAAGGCCGACCGCGCGGGCGGCGCCCGGCTGTCCGATCGCCTCCGCGAGCCGCCCGTAGCTCCACGTGTCGCCATAGGGGATCGTCCGCAGCGCGGCCCACACCCTCTGCTGGAAGTCGCTGCCCGTCGGGGCAAGGGGTAGGTCGAAGGACGTCCGCTCGCCCGCGAAGTACTCGACGAGCTGGGCGTCGAGTTGGGGCAACGTGTCGTCCTCGCGCTCGCCGAAGGTCTCGGACCGAGGCGCGGGCTTGTGGTCGGTCATGTACAGCCCGACGAGGGCGCCGTCGCGTTCGACGACGGTCAGTTCGCCGATCGGCGACGAGATGGTGCGATAGCTCATGCTTCCTCCTGGGAGCAGCCCGGGTGACCGGGGATCGAGTTGACGGCATGCGGGGTCATCGCCCACAGGTGCTGGGTGGCGTACGACCGCCAGGGCCGCCACGCCTGGGAGTGACCCGCGAGATTCTCGAGGCCGAGTTCGGCCGCGGCGCGGATCAGCCCGAGGTCGCTCGCGGGGAACGCGTCCGGGTCTCCGAGGCCGCGCATGGCGATCATCTCCACGGTCCACGGCCCGACCCCCTTCAGCGCGAGCAGCCCGGAGCGGGCGGCGTCGCGGTCGGCCCCGACGCCGAGGTCGAGCGAGCCGTCGGCGAGCGCCGTGGCGACCCGTGCGATCGTGTCGCGCCGCGACTGTGGGAAGGCCATCGCCTCGGGGGGCGCCTTGAGGACCCGCTGCGGGGTGGGGAAAAGGTGTGTCAGGCCGGGCACGGGCGTCTCGACGGGGTCGCCGACGGCCTGCACCAGGCGGGCGCCGTGCGTGCGCGCCGCCGCGGTCGAGACCTGCTGGCCGAGCAGGATCCGAAACGCCATCTCGTCGCCGTCGACCCCGCGCGGGATGCGCCTTCCCCGATGCGCGGCCACGAGCGGCGCGAAGTGGGGATCCTCTGAAAGGAATGCGTCGACGGCGACCGGGTCGGCGTCCAGGTCGAGGAGTCGCCGGATCCGCGCGACCGCCGTCGGTAGCTGCGCGAGATCCGTCAGCCCGATCCTGGCGCTGACCCCGGACGACGTGGGCGCGAGGGAGGCGACGCCGTAGCCGACCGGGAGCCGGAGCGTCCGGTGATAGACGCCGTCGGCGAAGGACTCGACGCCGTCGATCGCGGTGGCGATCAGGTGCCCGAACACGTTGCACGGGCAGAACGGCTGGCGGACGGCCAGGTCGAGGTCGACGAACGTCAGCCCTCCCAGGTCGGTGCCGCGTCTCCTCGTGGAACGGTTCCGCAGTTCTCTGGGGGTGGTGTCGTAGACCTCCAGCATGGTGGCGTTGAAGGACCGCACGCTCGCGAAGCCCGCGGCGAAGGCGATGTCGGCGTGGGACAGTTCAGTCGCCTCAAGCAGGGTCCTTGCCGTCTGCGCGCGGCGGGCCCGGGCCAGCGCGAGCGGGCCGGCCCCGGCTCCGTCGGCGAGCAGTCGCTGCACCTGCCTCGTCGAGTAGCCGAGGTGCGCCGCCAGCCCAGGCACCCCCTCGCGGTCGACCACGCCGTCGTCGATGAGGCGCACAGCCCTGGCGAGTGCGTCGCCCCGCACGTCCCAGTCGGGAGAGCCGGGGGTCGCGCCCGGCAGGCACCGCTTGCACGCCCGGAACCCGGCCTGCTGCGCCGCCGCGGCGGTCGGGAAGAACTGGACGTTGCGGGGCTGCGGCGTGCGCGCCGGGCAGGAGGGTCGGCAGTAGATGCCGGTCGTCAGGACGCCGGTGTAGAAGCGCCCGTCGAACCTGGCGTCCTTGGCCTGGATGGCCCTCTCGCAGGCGTCCCGATCGGTGAACATGCCCCTAGTCTCCACCAGGAAGCGGCCCATTTCTAGCAGGAATGCGACACGACGGCCCGGCTTCGACATCCGGCCGAACGAACAACGGCGCCCCGCGGGATGAACGCGGGGCGCCGCCTCTTCTAGCAGGCCGCCGGAGGTGGTTTGTGCCCCCAACCGCCGGCGGCGGCTTGTGAGGGTCAGGCCGACAGGGCCAGGACCGCTCGTTGCGAGTCCTCGAGACGGTAGGGCCCGTCCTCGAGGGGTGCCGCGACGCTCTGGGCGTCGGAGTCGAGCACGAGACGGCGACCCGATCCGGAGACCAGGATCAGGTCCTTCGCCGCGAGGGCCAGCAGGTCGCCACCCTGTCGGATCAGGATCGGCGCGGTGTCGAGCGAGGGTCGCGCCTCGTCGGGGCTGACGAAGTGCGCGCCAGCCGTGACGGTGGTGCGACCTGCGCGCATCGCGTCCAGGATCGCCTCGTCGCTGTCCTCCTCGGCCGCAACCCAGGTCGTCGGCATGCCGGGCCTGAGCGGCGAGTCCCGCTTGTGGAAGTCGCCGCCGCCGAGCAGGACGACGTCGCGCCGCCAGCGGCGGAACCAGGCGAGCGCCGATGTGGAGATCGGCTCCTCGTACCAGGTCGAGTGGTACAACTCGACGCCGCCTGGCTCGCGTTGCATCTCGTGCAGCCACGAGCAGTCGCCCGAGACGGGGTGGTTGATCGACATCAGCCCGCCCCGCTCCGCGACCACGTCGGCCCACTCCTGGGCGGGGAGTCGGAAGTCGACGAACCCGATGTCGCCGAACGCGTTGGAGTGCCCCCGTGCGGTGGTCACCTCCTGGCCGGGCACCAGCGTGATGCCGTGACGGTTTCCGACCGGCCCGAGGTGCGCGTGGTGGCTGGTGGTGTTGTGGTCGGTGACGCACAGGAAGTCCAGGCCGGAGCGCACCCCTTCGTTTGCCAACTCCCAGAGGCTGAGCGCCCCGTCGGAGTGCAGCGTGTGCGCGTGGGTGTCGCCCGCGTACCACCGCATGCCGGCGGGCGCTGGCAGGTCGCGGTCGCTGCCGCGGGCCTCCCTGCGCACCGGTTCCTCGACGGGCCCGTGATCGGGCCGGTTGATCGCAGGCATCTCGACGGTGACCGTCACGTCAGCCCCGGCCGCGGGCAGCGTGTGCAGGCCGAGGATGACGTCCCAACGACCGGGGACGACGTCGCCGGGCAGATAGCCGGGGGTCGCGTCGTCCTCCGCGACCACGAACGTGCGCCTGGCGCCGCCCGACCAACCTCGCCAGGCCTTCGGGCCCTCGCAGCCGAGGTCGATCCTGGCGTCCGGGCCTCCCTCGACCTCGAGCGTCACCTCGAAGCTGGTCACGCCCTCGGGCAGGTCGAACCCGAACCGTGGGTAGCGGTCGGCAGCCTGGTCCGCGAGCGTGACGTGGCGCGACTCGGTGTGTCGCATCAGGACTCCCTCCGTAGCGTGACGATCTGCCCCGCGCCGACCTCGAGCGTTGCCAGGTCGACCGGACCCGAGACGACCGCGCCCGTCAGGTCGGTGACGACCCAGGTGCCCTCGGCGGCGACGGCCAGCGGCCGGGCGACCGGGGAGTAGTTGACCAGCCGTGCCTCGACGCCCCCGCGGACCCGGCGCAGCGACTCGAGCGCGACCTGACCGGTCGTCTCGAACGCCACCGCCGGCTCGGTCGGCTCTCCGCCGCGGCCCGGAACGGTCACCGGATCCAAGCGGAAGACGTCGCTGTGCTCGACCAGGCGATCGGGATCGAGGTCGATCGCGAACGAGCACTCCACGTGCCTACCCAGGTATTGCGCACCGGGGACGGGGAACTGCGAGCCTGCAGGCTCGTCGCGCAGCGGGTGCACGTTGACGCTCATCATCCCGACGCTGCGCAGCACCGTCAGAGCGATGTCGTCGGTGCCCTCACCGTCGACCACCTCGTACTCGACGAGCTTGTCGACGAGGACGCCGACCTCACCCGCGGTGACGAACCGGGTCGCTGGGAAGGTCGGCAGCGGGAACTCGCCCCAGCCTCCCTCCGCGGTGCGGCCGCGCACCGTCAGCCCGTACTGGCCGGCCGACGCCGACTCGGTGACGCCCTGTCGCAGCGTCGGCACCATGACGCGCAGCCGGTGGTCGCCGACCTGGTTGGTGAGCGAGACGGTGACGCGCAGGAACGGCTCGCCCGCGCGCAGCTCGACGAGCGTGTCGACGACCTGCTCGCGGGTCACCGCGGAGCGGCGCGACCGGTCGGACGCGTCGACCTCCACGGGCAGCGGGTAGGTGCGCCGGATGACGATCCGTCCGCGCAGCGGCCCTTCCTCCGCGACGGTGATCTCGACCGAAGCGGGCGCGTCGACGGGGCCGTCGACCGGGCCGTAGTTGTACGAGTCGCCGCGGTCGCCGTCGTCGACGAGTCGGAGCGCGTCGGGGAGCGTGACCCCGGTGCGCAGATCCGTGACGGTGACGGTGCCCGCCTCTGCGACGACGGCCTCGACGAGGCCGTTGGACAGCCGGCCTGCCGAGACCACGACGGGCGCCTTGGGCGCGACCGCGGAGTCGGGGCCCAGCGCGACGGCGGACATGCCCGCAGCGGGCCGGGCGACCAGCACCCGGCTGGTCGCCGGAACCCGGGTCACGACGCGGAACGGGTGGTCCTCGTCGGAGGAGGACATCTTGTCGTTGAGCACCGCCACGAAATCGGCGAGGTCGAAGTCGCCGTCGGTGATGTCGGCCACCACAAACTCCAGGTCGTCGCCCTCCCAGGACCAGGAGCGGATGTGCTTGCCGAACAGTTCCTGGCCGTGGATCCGGCGCACCACCTTCGGCAGGTCCCGCGACGCGATGGTCTCGTCGCCGATCACGGTCGGCAGTTCTTCGAGGAGCTGGACGGACGGGGACGACGGGGCGCCCTCGACGACCAGTTCGGCCTGCACCTGGCGCGGGAAGCCGCTCTGGTTGAACGCCGCGACCGAGCCGACCGGGGCGTGGCTGGCCAGCCCCGGGGCGGTGATGTCGATGACGCCGTCGGCGGTCTGGGCCGCGACCCGGAGCCGCGACTCGACCTCGTCAGCGGTGGAGTCGACGCCGCAGCCCGTCACCGAGTCGTGCGCCGTCGATTCGACGATGAGGCCCCAGCCGCGCTCGAAGAAGGCGGTCCGGGACACCCCGCCGACCCATGCGTCGAGGCGTTCGGCCGTGGCCATGCCCCGCTCGGCGGCGGCCATCGCGGCCTTGAGGTTGGTGCGGATGGAGAAGATGCCGGGCAGCAGGTTGCCGCGGGCGTGCGAGCGCAGTTCGCCGCGCACCACCGGAAGCTTGGCGAGGGCCTCGGGGGAGTGGTCCCGCGAGGCGATCACCTCGTCGACGGTGCCGATCCTCAGTTCGACGTCGCCCCCGTAGCCGCGCAGGATCTGCACCAGGTCGGCCCGTGGCGCCATGTGATCGGTGCCGTACCAGCCTGCGACGGCCTCACCGTCGAACCAGGACGCGTTCTCGTCGAGGTAGGCGTCGATCAACTCCGGGAGCTTCTCGAGGGGCTCGAACAGCTTCAGCGCGCTGCCGTAGCCGTCCCACAGGTACTCGACCCGCACGGCGCTGCCGTCCAGGCCCTCCCACGAGAAGGCGTGCTTGTCGACGGATGCGGGGACACCGCGCCAGAGCGACGCGTCGGCGATGCCGAAGCCGCGCAGGATCTGCGGGGTCTGGGCCGCGTGGCCGAACATGTCGGGCAGGTAGCCGACGCGCATCTCGCGGCCGAGCCGACGGGCCGAGGCGATCCCGTGTTCGAGGTTGCGGACGATGGCCTCGCCGTCGCAGCAGAACTCGTCGAGCAGGATCTGGAACGGGCCGAGGGCGAGCTGCCCGCGAGCGACGGCCGCGCGCACCCGGTCGGCCTCCTCAGGACGGATCTCCAGGTAGTCGTCGATGGCGGCGCTCTGCCCGTCGAGCGTGAACTTGTAGCCGGGTTCACGCTCGAGCAGGGACAGCAGGCCGTCGAGCATTGCGACGAGGCGGGCCCGGAAGACGTCGTGGGGTTCGTACCATTCACGGTCCCAGTGGGTGTGAGGGACGATCCACATCGTGGTGGGGGTACTCACAGTTCGTCGCCGCCGATTCGCAGGCCGGACTCGGTGTCGAAGACCATCGTCTTGGAGACGGGGATCGAGAACCAGGCACGCTGTCCTGGCTCGGGCAGTGGCTCCTCATCGACGACTGCCTGCAGGCGGTCGTCTCCCACCCGGGCGGTCAGCAGGGCGGACGCGCCGAGGTTCTCGATCGTGCTGACCTCGGCCTCGACCGCGCCGTCGACCGGCGTCGGCGACCAGGAGATGTACTCGGGGCGTGCCCCGACGACGACCTTCTGGCCCTCGCGCAGTTGCGGGGCGGTGTCGGGCTGGACGTCGAGTTGGGTGCCGAGCACCCGGACCCTTCCGTTCTCCACCACACCGTCGAGGAGGTTCATGGGGTGCGACCCGATGAACGAGGCGACGAAGGTGTTGGCCGGCGCGTGGAACACCTCGCGGGGCGTTCCGATCTGCTGGATCTTGCCCTCCTTCATGACCGCCATCCGGTCGGCGAGCGCGAGCGCCTCCGACTGGTCGTGGGTCACGAACACCGAGGTGACGCCCAGTTCGCGCTGCAGTTCCTTCAGGAACGAGCGGGCCTCGAGGCGAAGCCGCGCATCCAGGTTGGACAGCGGCTCGTCGAGCAGCAGCACCTGGGGGCGCGTTGCGATGGCACGGGCGAGCGCAACGCGCTGCTGCTGACCGCCGGAGAGCTGGCCGGGGCGGCGCTCGAGCAGGTGCTCGAGCGAGAGTTTGCCCGCGGTGTCCGCCGCGATGGCCTTGCGCTCATCCTTGGCGACCTTGCGGATCCGCAGCGGGTAGGCGATGTTGTCCGAGACGTCCATGTGTGGGAACAGGGCGTAGTCCTGGAACACCATGGCGACGCCACGCTCGCCCGGTTCGCGGTGGGTCATCTCCTCACCGCCGATCTGCAGCGTGCCCTCGGTGATGGTCTCGAGGCCGGCGATGGAACGCAGCAGGGTGGTCTTGCCGCAGCCGGAGGGGCCGAGCAGCGCGAAGAACTCACCCTCCCCGATCTCGATGTCGACACCGTCGACGCCGCGCACCCCGTTGGGGTATTGCTTGACGAGCGCAGTGGTCGTGATGGTCGAGGTCATGACTTGATACCTCCGTAGAAGCGGAATCCGAACTTACGGTTGACGAAGAAGTAGATGAGGATGACGGGTAGCGCGAAGATCAGCGAGAACGCGGAGATCAGTCGCAGGTCGGCTTGGCCGGACTCCGTGTAGAACGTGTACATCATGACCGCGGCAGGCTGCGTGGTCGGGTCGCGAAGCAGCAGGAAGGGCACCAGGAAGTTGCCCCACACCTGCACGATGGTCCAGATCGCCACGAAGGCGATGCCGGGCCGCGCGACGGGCACCACGACGTGGCTCAGGATCTGGTACGGCTTCGCGCCGTAGAGCCTTGCCGACTCCTCATAGGACTTCGGGACCGAGTCCATGAAGTCCTTCAGGATGAACACGACGGTCGGGAGCAGGCCGCCCGCCAGCACCAGCATGACGCCCGTGTGGGTGTTGATGAGGTTGATGGCGTTCATCAACTGGAACGTCGGCACCATGGCCGCGGTGCCGGTCACGATGGAGCTGAGCAGCAGCATGCCGTAGAGCAGCCCGTCGCGGCCGGGGATCCGGACGCGGGACAGCGCGTAGCTGGCTATCGTCGCGAGGAGCACCGTGATCAGCATGGTGCCGATCGCGATGATCAGCGAGTTGCCGATGGAGCCGAGCGCGTAGGGGTTCTCGGCGAGGCGCTGGAAGTTGCCGAGCGTCCACTCGGGCCACTTGACGGCCATCGTCGGGTTCGCGTCGAACGGGGCGACCACGAGCCAGGCCATCGGCAGCGCGAAGAAGATGCCGATCACGACAAGCAGGACGATGAAGAGGGTGCGGCCGAGCACCTTGCGCAGTTGGCGGCCGAAGCTCGGAGGGTTCGTGCTCACTTCTTGCTCCTTCCGATGCGCATGTACAGCAGGGCGATGCCCAGGTTGATCAGCAGCATGATCATCGACAGGGCGGCGCCGAAGCCGAGCTGGCCACCCGGGATCGCCGTCTTGTAGATGTAGACCGACAGGATCTCGGTCTTGCCATTGGGGCCGCCCGCCGTGAGCAGGTAGGGCGTGAACGTGTTGAACGTCCACAGGGTGATCATCAGGGTGTTGGTCAGCACGTGGCCGCGGATGTTGGGCAGCACGACGTCACGCAACTGCTCCCATCCCGAGGCGCCTGCCATCCGGGCGCTCTCCATCTGCGACGGCGGGACCGCCGACAGCGCGGAGGAGAACAGTTGCATCGAGAAGGCGGTGCCTACCCAGATGTTGAAGATGACGATGATGGTCATCGGGTGTTCGATGAGCCACGCCTTGCCGTCGGTGCCGAGCAGGGCGTTGAGGGTGCCGCCGCGGCGGTCGAGCAGCGCGATCCAGAGGAACGCGTGCACTGAGCCGGGGATGACCCAGGCGGCGAGGACGACGGACTCCAGCAGCGTGCGGGCCCAACCGACGATGCGGCGGGTGGACCAGGCAAGCGTGAAGCCGAGCAGCGTCTGGCCGAGGACGCCGGAGAATCCGACGAAGATCACGGTCAGCCAGAGCGAGTTCCAGAAGCTCTTGTCGCCGAGGGCCTGGGCGTAGTTGTCGAGGCCGACGAACTCGGTGTTCGCGGCGGCGAGGCCGGTCAACCGGAAGTTGGTCATCCCGAGGTAGATCGTCCAGAGCGCGGGGAAGAGCAGGAACAAGGCGATGACGAGGAGGGCCGGGGTCACGAAGACGAGCGCGCGCTTCGTGCCCAGGCCGGCCACGTCCTCCGCCCGACGCCGGGAACGCCTGGTTCCCGACGCCGGTGCGGTGGAGGTGCTCACGGGTGATCAGCCCTGAGCGATGTTGTCTTCGCCACCCACGATGCTCGGGAGCGCGTCGGCGAAGGACTTGGCGGCGTCTTCGGGGGAGGTGCCGGAGACGACGTCGAGGGTCGCCTGCTGCAGCTTCGCGGAGACCTCGGGGTACTCGGCAAGGCCTGGACGGTATGCCGTGATCGGGAGGACCTCGGTGTTGACGAAGGTCAGCATCTTGTCGGAGGCGAGCAGCTTGTCGTTGACGTCCTTGCGGGGCGAGATCGACAGGGTGCCAGCCGCGCGAGCCTCGAAGGCCTCGGGCGAGTTCATGAACGCCAGGAGCTCCCACGCGAGGTCGGGGTTCTTGGAGTTCGGGTTCAGCACGCGGCCGGTGCCGCCGGACATCGAGACGAAGTCCTGGCCGTTGATGCCGGAGCCGGGCTTCATGGCGGGGATCTTGGCGTAGCCGACGACGGTGTCGCGGTCGGCCATCGGCGCGGTGCCGACGCCCTCAGCGGGGTTGATCACGGAGCGCCAGAAGTAGTCGCCCTCGAACAGGATGCCGATCTTGCCTGCGGCGAACTCGGCGAACGAGGTGTCGCGGCCGGAGGCCTCCTGCTGGAGGATCGGGTCGCCGAGGCCCTCGTCGATGTAGATGGTCTTGTACAGGCCGAGCACGTCGCGCATGCCCTGCGTGTCGCCGTACCACTTGCCGTCGGCCCACAGCTTCTGGTTGGTGCCCATCAGCATCGGCAGGTAGCCCTGCATGCTGGTGGCCTCACCCATCGCGGTGCCAGCGTTGAGCTGGATCGGCGTGACGCCGTCGACCTTCTTCAGCGCGCGGCCGGCCTCGAGGATCTCGTCCCAGGAGGTGGGCTGCCAGTCGGTCGGCAGGCCGGCCTTCTCGAACAGCGTCTTGTTGTAGTAGATGACGCGGCCGTCGGAGCCCTGCGGGACGCCGTAGCGCTCGCCGTCGAAGGACAGCGCCTGCTGCACGGCGTCGGTCATCTGCTCCCAGCCGTCCCAGCTGTCGGCGTCCTTCGCCACCTGGTTCAGCGGCTTGATGTAGCCGGCCTGGGCGAACTCGCCCGTCCAGATGCCGTCGATGCCGAGCACGTCGGCGCCCTTCTTGGAGCTGAGGTCCAGGGCGATCTTGGTCTTGTAGTCCTCGTCGTCGACGCCCTGGGGCTCGAACTTGACGTCGACCTCGACGCCCTTGGCCTTCTGTGCCTCGACGAACTTGGGGATGACGTACGACTCGATCCATTCGGCCTCAGCCGCGTTCTTGCCGCCAGCGATGGCGTTGACCATGATCGACAGGGTCTTCTTGCCGCCGTCCGCGGCGGGGGACTCGCCCCGGACGATGGCGAACAGGCCGTCACGGAGAGCGCGACGGCGCCAATGAGTGCGACGGTCTTGGTCGCCTTGGCGATGATCGACTTCATCGGATTCCTTTCAGGTGTGTTCCTGGGCCACTTCCGCCTGGGTTAGGCGTGTGTGGCCGCAGAGCCGGTCTCGGCATCGATTCCGGCGGAGGTCGCGCAGGCCCTCCACAAGGCCTGCGCGCTGGCCAGGTCCTGGCGGGCGGCGCGGATGCTCGATCCGTCCGGTGTCCCGCCGCTGGCCAAGGTGAGGAGGCTTCGGAGCTCACGCTCGAAGGCCTCTTCCTGGGGCCAGGTCTGCTCGGAGACCTGGCTGATCAACTGGTCGTCGCCCGTGCTGACCCGCAGCACGGTCGGGGCATTGAGGACGTAGGGGGTGGCGAAGCGAAGCTCGATCGTCCCCTTGTCGTGGTGGACGGTGATCGTCTCGCGGTACTCGGGGTAGTCGGCGATGAAGTGCCAGCCGAGGTTCCAGGCCACCCCGTTCCCGGTGGTGCCTGCCGCGAAGACCGATCCGGGGAACTCGTCGCCGACCCTGCGGGCGTGGATGACGTCCGCGAGGCCGAGGCCGAGGTGCCGTGTCAGCGCGATGTCGTGCACGATCGAGCCGAGCAGCACATTGGTCCAGAGCTTGCGCAGAGTGTCGTCGCCGGTGGGGACGGACTCATCGATCGAGCGCTGCGAGCGGCCGGTGAGCGCCGCGAGGGTGGCCGCGTCGACGTCGTCGGAGGCGGCCTCGAGGTGCGCGAACTGCAGTTGCGCGCCGTCGGCCGGGTGCAGCACCTCGACGCGCACCTCGCGGGGTGTGACGTCTGCCAGCAGTGTCTTGGCCGCGGCGACCGCAGGGTCGTGTTCCTTCATGTAGCCGATCCGCAGCCATTCCTCGGGGAGCGGCCGATCTCGGCGAGGCCCTCCTCCAGAGTGTCCAGGTCGTGCCCGCTCCAGCCGAGCGGCTTCTCGACGAGCACCTTGACCCCCGCGCGCACCAGGGCGAGCGCCTCGTCGGTGTGGCCGCCTCCGGTGGCGATGATGGCCGCGTCGACGGCGAGGTCGCCCCTGTCGATGGCCGCGACGAGGTCGTCGAGACTGGTGAACCGGCCGTCGGCAGGCACGCCGTGCCGCTCGGCGATGGTGTCGAGCCGCGCGCGGGACAGTTCGACGAGGGCCACCAGGTCGACGTCGGCGCGGTTGCGCTGGATGACGGGAAGGTGCACGGACTGGGAGATGCCCCGAGCCCTACGACGGCGAGGCGGGTCACGCGAACCACCGCCGGATGGTCTCGCGGTTGGCGATCTGGTCGGCGACTGCGCGGTCCACGTCCGCCTGCTGCATCAGCACCACGTCCTGCTCGACGACCAGCCAGCCGTCGAAGCCGCTGTCGGTGATGTCGCCGACGATGCCGTCCAGATCGAGGTCGCCCTCGCCGAGCGCCACGAAGACGCGCTTCTCCCAGACATCGCGCACCGGGTCGTCGGAGCCCTTCGCCTGCTCGAGGACGGTGAGGTTGACGTCCTTGAGGTGCAGGTGGTTGATCCGCTCTGCCCAGCGCCTGAAGTCGGTGGCCGGGTCGCCGCCGCCGAGCAGCAGGTGGCCGGTGTCGAAGGTGAGGTCCATGGTGGTGTCGCGCAGGAAGGCGTCGATCTCGGCGGGGGTCTCGATGTAGGTCACCGCGTGGTGGTGGAAGGTGGGCTCGAGGCCGAGGGATCGGACGTGCGCGGCTACGCGCTCCAGGCGGGCGACGAACAGGTCCCAGGCCGCGCCCGAGAGTTGGAGTTCGGGGGCTCCCCCTGGCCGCGCCTTGCGGGCGGCGTCGCCTGCGTCGGCGATGGTGGGCAGCGGGCCGTGGCCCTGCTGCTGCGCGGCGACCAGCGCGAAGTCGTCGAGGACGGGCAGCGCCGCCTTGAAGGCAGCGTCGAACTCGGCGTCGGAGCCGGTGAACGGGTAGTCGACCCAGCCGCCAGCCAGGCCGAGGCCGTGGCGGTTCAGGTTCCCGATCAGCGCCTCGCCGGTGCCGAACAGGCCGTGCGCGCCCAGGTCGACGCCGTCGTAGCCGGCCTCGCTGACGAGCGCGAGCAGTTCGTCCCCGGTGGGGAGGGCGACCAGGTCAGGCCTGGACAGTCCGAAGACTCCGTACGAGACGGGTGCGTTGGCGATGGTGATCATTTCTCTCCGCTGAGTTCGTTGGTGCAACGTCGCAACAAACATTATTCTGCGCTAAAGAAAAATTAGGTGTCAAGTCGTTACGAGACTGTGATCAAATCGTTATCTTTGTAAGAACAAGCGTTCAGCGACGGCTAGGAAGCCGAGGCACGAACCTCGCGTCCAGCACCGCGCAGGCGGCACCGATGGCACCGACCTCGGTGCCCATTGCCGTTGACAGCACCTCGACGGGGTGCGGGCCGCGTGCCGAGGGGCGGGCGAGCGCCGCGATCGCAGCGTCCTCGTAGAAGGGCCGGACATGGACCCAGTTGGGGCCGCCGTAGACGACCGTGTCGGCGTCGAAGACCTCCGCAGTCATGACCACCATCTCGGCGATGCGCCTGCCCGCGTTGCGCAGGATCGCCTCGGCGGGCGTGTTGCCGTCGAGGGCGAGTCGGCACAGTTCGCGGAACTGTTCCTCGAGTTGGCGAAGCTCCCAGCGCGTCGGGGGAGGCGAGGCGAGGATGCCCTGTTCGTGGGCTTCCTGCACGAGGATGAACGGGTCGTTGTCCATGCCGCGCAGTTCCTCGCGGCCGAGCGAGACGAGCATCCGGCCGATCTCGCCCGCGTTGCCGGAGGCGCCGCGCACGGGTTCGCCGTTGAGCGACAGCCCCAGGCCGGTGCCGGTGCCGAGGTAGACGAACACCACGGTCGAGTCGATCATCGACCCGCCACGCACCCACGCCTCACCGGTGACCGCGGCGAAGGTGTCCTTGACGACGGGGACGGTGGTGCCGAGCCTGCGGGTGAGCGCCTCGCCGATCGCGATGCCCGCCCAGCCGGGCAGCCAGACGGTGTCGGTGATGGACCCCGTGCGGTCGTCGAGGGGACCGGGCACCGCAGCGCAGGCGCCCAGCAGTCTCGTCCGGTCGATGCCGGAAGCGTCGACCAGTTGGTTGATGAGGTTGGCCGCCTCGTCCAGCGAACTGCTCGGGTCGTTGGGGTCGATGGACTCGCTGGTGCCGTCGAGCACCACCTGGCCGCGTAGGTCGAGCACGACCGCCGACATGATGGCGGGGTCGATATGCAGGCCGACGGCGTAGTTGGCCGTCGGTTCCAGGTCGACGATGACACGGGGGCGGCCGCGGCCGACGGACTCGGTGCGCAGTTCGGTCAGGTAACCGAGGTGCCGGAGGTTGCGGACGATGGAGGAGACAGCTGGGATCGACAGGCCGGTCTGTGCGGCAATGTCGGTCTGGCTCGTCGGGCCGAGCACTCGGAGCGCGTGGATGACGGCGTTCTCGTTGTACTGGCTGACGTGCGAGAGGCTGGCGCCTGGTCGCATGGGTCCTCCCTGGTGAACGCGACCATGGTAACCATCGCATCGGCGGGTGGACTCATCGCTCCTCGTCAACCAGCGGCTCGGGGGACAGCGCGCTCGCCTGGCGCAGCATCGCGAACGCCGAAGGCCCGGCGGGGTTGATGGTGTCGACGAAGCGGAAGCCGTGGCGCTCGTACAGCCTGCGGCTCGCCTCGGTGGTCGCCTCCAGGTAGGCCGGCGACCTGCCCGCGTCGATCTTGGTGAGCCTGTCGCTCAGCAGGGCCGATCCGATGCCGAGCCCCTGATGGCCGGGGGCGACGGCGATATCGGTGAGGTACCAGTGAGGCTCCTCGGGACGGTGCGCGTCGAACTCGTGGTCGAGCGCCCTGACGTCGGCCAGGTGTCGCCAACCGACGGCCATCGCCTCGCGGAAGCGCTGGATGGGGTGGCTCTCGGGTGGGTGCGGCGCCTTCCAGATGGCGACCCCCGCGATGGCACCGCCGTCGACGCGCGCGATGTCGACCGTGCCGTGTTGGAGCGGCCCGGAGCGCAGCAGGGCCGAGTAGAACTCGATGAGGCGCGAGATGCGGTTCTCGCCGCGGATGATCGCCTTCAGCACGTCGTCCTCGCCGAGCGCCCGGCTGAGGAGTAGTGCGCACTCGTGCACGTCGCCGGAATAGGCCTGCGAGATGGATACGGTCATCGTGGTGCCCCCCATGCGGGAAGGTTACGGGAGCCTCGCCCGGCCGTGCGAGCCCTGGAGGGTCTCCGTGGCCCGCCGCGGGTCATGCCACCCGCTGCGGGTCATCCCTTCAGGTCGGACCAGAGCAGAAGTGGGTGCTCGACGAACCCGTTGCGAGCGTAGAGCTGGGCGCCGTCGTCGGTGGCGTGCACCGTGACGTGCTCAGCCCGACGGCGCGGGCGGTGTCGAGTACCGACCGCACCAGCGCGCCTCCGACGCCCTTCCCACGCCAGTGGGGGAGCACGTAACACGACTGCAGGTCGCCTGAGACGCGGGTCAGGCTGGTGGTGGTCGCGACCCGCGGCGTGAGCGCCAGCCATGCCATCCCGATGACGGTGTCGTCGGTGTCGACGGCGATGTGCGGTAGGTGGGTCTCGCGATGCTCACGCGCCCAGGCGGCCGCCGCGCGCATGTGGCGCTGCTCGTCGCCCGCGTCCTGGCCGCGCTCGCGGGTCCAGAGCCAGCGCAGCCTCACGACCCGCTCAAGTTCATGGTCGGCGGCGCGTCTGATCTGGAACCCGGACATGCAGGAAGTGTAGGTGCCGGTCAGGACGTGGTGGAGCGGTCGCGGGCCAGGTCGACGACGATCCGGGCCGGGTCGTGCGGGCGCTCGGGGTCGAACCAGAGCCGGGTCTCCTGGCCCTCCTGGACGGCGGAGCGTGGACCCTGTCGGAGCGGCTTCTGCACCCAGCGCTGGGTGCCGTGGTGGTCGCGGAAGGTGAAGGTGACCACCGTGATCGTCGTCCCTTCCAGAGACTCGTAGCCGCGGTTGCTGACGACCGCCGTCGTCTCGAACCCGTGCCTGACGATGTGGTCCCCGACGCGTTGCGCCCGCTCGCGCGCCCGGGCACCGACGATGCCGCCCACCGCGCACAGCGCGCCGAGGCCGGCCGAGACGGCGGCGAGCGTCAGGAGAACGGCGTTGCCCGGCGCGGTCCTCTCGATCGCCCAGAGGCCCGTCGCGCCGGCCATCAGGAACGCGGCGGCGCCGATCCCGAGGCCCATGTCGCGCCGCCTGATGATGCGGCCGAGCCAGACGAAGTTGCCGAGGAACCAGGCGATCATCCCGACCGCGACGCTTGCCTGGACCAGGACGGACGGGTCGCGCACTCCGTCCAAGAGGCCGATGCCTCCCCACCCGTAGCCGCAGCCGAAGCCGCCGACGGCGAGCAGCAGGATCGCTGTCACCACCGAACCGATGCCTGGCGGAGGCGCCTCAGCCTGGTCGACAGGGCTTGGATCGGTGAGGCTCACGCCTCCAGTGTCCCGGTGGGCGGCGCCGCGTGGAAAGGTCCTCGGCCGGCCGGCACCGAATGTTCAGCCAGGTGTCGCCGAACGTTCTCCGGGTGGCTCGACGCGCTCAGGGATTCGGCACGTCGTGGCCGCGTCGGCTCAGGAGCGGACCGACTTCTCCCTGGCCAGTTCGACGACGATCCTGCTTGCGTCTTCGGGCGGGAGGGGTCGAACCACAGCCGTGTGGCGTGACCCTCCTCGATGGCGTCGCGAGGGGTGACCCGCATGGGCTTCTGCACCCATCGCTGCGTTCCGAGGTGGTCGCGGTAGGTGAAGGTCACCATCGCCAAGGTCGGGCCCTCGATGGAGTCGAAGCCGCGGTTGCTGACGGTGGCAAGGGTCTCGAACCCGGTCTCCATCATCACCTTCTCGACGCGTTCCCGCCGCCTACGGGCCGACGCCCCGGCGAACCCCGCGAGCAGCATCAGCAGGCCGAAACCTGCGAGGCCGAGGACGATCGGGGTTGTGGGCGCGGCCGGGTACGCGGTGGACGAGAGCCAGACGCCGAGCGCCGCGGGCAGGAACGTCGACGCCGCGGCGTAGCCCAGGCCCATCTCCCGCCGTCGGATCACGCGGCTCCACCAGAACCCGTTGCCGACGATCAGGGCGAGTAGCCCGATCACCATGCACGCGATGATTTCCGGCGGTGTCAGACCGCGCCTCTCCTGAACGAGGTAGGTCATCGCGTAGCCGAGGCCGAAGCCGGCAACGGCGAGGAGGAGGATGCCGAAGACGACGGTGCCGGGGCCGGGCGTTGGGCGCGGTCCCCTCGCGATGGGGCGGGATCGGTGAGGCTCACCGCATCAGTGTCGCAAGAGGAGGGTCCGACTGGGCAGGGGTTCGCGGTCGGAGATGGTGATCCCAGGTCAGGATTCGCGGCAACTCCGGGGTGGTCGCCGGGTGCGGTGCTGGTCTGGCGTTGAGCATGTTTGGTTGTTCGTTGGTGCTTGGAGCGGGTTTGAACGTTCGAACCGGGAACGAGTTACCAAACATGCTCAAGGATTCACGTGAGCGACCGCTACCAGTTCCACTCGCGGTCTTGATCCCAGCACTCGATGACTCCCGAGTTCTCCGGCACGCCCGCAAGGGAGAGGTCGCGGCAGCTCGGGTAGTCCTGAAGAACGAAGACGCTCTCCCAGGTCCCTCCCCTGTCGGCCCAGATCACGTCTGCGCCGCCGCCGCAGTCCTCGTAGCCTTCAGCCCCCGCAATCCACCCAGTGCGGTGCACAGCCGTGATCCAGACGGTAGGGCGGCATTCGTCGTCCTCGGTCAGGAACTCTGCGGTAATTGCCTTGAAGCCCTGAGGTACTTCGTCAAGCGAGTCCAGGTCCGATGGCTTGTGAACGACAGCATCGAGAATCGTCCACCCGTCGTCCAGGACCGGCCAAGCAGGATTCTGGGTGGGGGACTCGACGGTGGGGGAAGGGGGTGCCGACTGGGCCGTTGGCGTCGGCGTGGAAGGCGGTGTCGGCTTCGCCGCTTCGGTCGGGGTCGGGTCGGGCGTCGGAGACGACACGCTGGAAGTCGATGGCGTCGGCGCGTGCGGTGACGGGATGTGCGAGGGCTCGGCGTCGTCGGAGTTGCCGGGGCGCATTACGAGGTACATCGCCAGGGCGGCGGCGAACGCCGAGACCAAGGCAGTGACGATCAGGATGTACGGGCTCAACGAGCCCGAACGGGGGCGCACGCCGTCGTGCTCCCCACTCCCCGAGAACGGGGCGTGTTCATTCATGGCGAGATGCTAGCGACGTCCTCCGCGCCGCCCGCGGCGACCCCCGTCAAGTCGATCTGACCGGTCGGAACCATGGTGAGGGCGCAAAAAAGGGGCTCCCGGACGGGAACCCCTGATTCAGTTCAACAGGGCTTTGACCTGCTGTGATGCTTGGCGCGCTCGGAGGGATTCGAACCCCCAACCTTCTGATCCGTAGTCAGATGCTCTATCCGTTGAGCCACGAGCGCTTGGGCAGTCACCAACTATACGCAGGTGCGCGGCGATCGGCAAAATGGGGGGTCCGGGTGCCCCCGACCAGGGCCGATGCGCCGACGGGGTAGTCGTGGAAGGATGGGGGTGTGACAGCTATCTGGGCCCACCGGGGCGCCTGCGCCTACGCACCGGAGAACACCCTCCCCGCACTTCAGGTCGCCCTCGAGATGGGCGCGGACGGCATCGAGGTCGACGTGCAGCGCTCGGCCGACGGACACCTGGTGCTCATCCACGACGAGACCATCAATCGCACCTCCAACGGCGTCGGCCGCGTCGAGCACCTGACGATGGAGGAGTTGCGTCGCTGCGACTTCACCAATGGCTTCGCTGGGCGTCGCAACGTCAAGATCCCGACGCTGCACGAGGCCCTCGAACTGCTCCGCCCGACGGGTGCCACGCTGAACATCGAGTTGAAGAACAACGTGGTGCTCTACCCGGGCCTGGAGAACGACGTGCTGCGCGTCGTCACGGAGATGGGGATGGCCGAGCGGGTCATCTACTCGTCCTTCAACCACTTCTCGCTCGCCAACCTCCGCGGCTCGGTCGGCCCCGAACACCTGGCGCTGCTGCTCAGCGACGGGCTGTATGACCCGTGGAAGTACGCCAACTGGTTCGGCGCCGGCTGGATCAACCCCGACCACTTCGCACTGCAGCAGCCCAACTATGTGTGGCTGGCGCACGAGGCCGGGGTCAAGATCGCGACCTGGACGGTCAACAAGGACGAGGAGGCCGTGCACCTCGCGGGCCTCGGCGTCGACGCGCTGATCACGGACTTCCCCGACCGGGTCGGCGAGGCCGTCCGCCACCCCGGCTACTACTGACGCCCGGGCGATAGGCTCGCCCACATGACCAGCAACCCGTTCCGACCCGAACTCTGGACCCCGGTCGAAGGCTTCGACTTCACCGACATCACCTACCACCGGGCCAACGACGTGCCTGCGGTCCGCATCGCGTTCGACCGGCCTGAGGTGCGCAACGCCTTCCGCCCGCACACCGTCGACGAGTTGTACACCGCCCTGGAGCACGCCCGCACGTCCTCCGACATCGGCTGCGTGCTGCTCACCGGCAACGGACCCTCTGAGAAGGACGGTGGCTGGGCGTTCTGCTCCGGCGGCGACCAGCGCATCCGCGGCCGTGCCGGGTACCAGTACGCCGAGGGTGAGACGTCCGAGTCGGTCGACGCCGCCAAGCTCGGTCGGCTCCACATCCTCGAGGTACAGCGCCTGATCCGCTTCATGCCGAAGGTCGTGATCGCGCTGGTCAACGGCTGGGCCGCGGGCGGCGGCCACTCGCTGCACGTCGTCGCCGACCTCACCCTCGCCTCGCGCGAGCACGCCAAGTTCAAGCAGACCGATGCCGACGTCGGCTCCTTTGACGCGGGCTACGGATCGGCTTACCTGGCGCGCCAGGTGGGGCAGAAGTTCGCCCGGGAGATCTTCTTCCTCGGCGACGTCCACGACGCCGAGGACGCGCACCGGATGGGCATGGTCAACCGGGTCATCGATCACGAGCGCCTGGAGGACGTCGGCCTCGAGTGGGCCGCCAAGATCTGCGGCAAGTCCCCGACCGCTCAGCGGATGCTGAAGTACGCGTTCAACGCGATCGACGACGGCCTGGTCGGCCAGCAGATCTTCGCGGGCGAGACCACCCGCCTTGCCTACATGACCGACGAGGCCGTCGAGGGTCGCGACTCGTTCCTGGAGAAGCGCAAGCCAGACTGGTCGCAGTTTCCCTACTACTACTGACCGGGACGCGACATGACCGACATCATCTGCGACATCGTGGCGGGGCGGCTCGACGCGGAGGTGGTGTTCCGCGACGACACGGTGATCGCCTTCCTCGACCATCGGCCCGTGTTCAAGGGACACGTGCTGCTCGCCCCGGTCGCGCACGTTGAGACGCTCACCGACGCCCCGGCCGAGCTGATCGGGCCGCTATTCCTCAGGGTGCAGCAGGTGGCCGACGCGATGGTCACGGCCCTTGAGGCCGACGGCAGCTTCACGGCTGTCAACACCGTCGTCAGCCAGTCGGTGCCGCACCTGCACGTACACGTCGTGCCCCGGCGGAAGAAGGACGGCCTACGCGGCTTCTTCTGGCCGCGCGTGAAGTACGCGGAGGGCGAGGCCGCCCAGTACGGCGACCTGCTGCGGGCAGCACTGGCGCGGTGATCCGAGGTTTCGACGCGGGCTGCGGCGCTTCGCGCCTTTGCCCGGCTCAACCAGCGACGCGACGCGCGCCGAGGCGCAAGGCCCCGGCGCGCGTCGCCAAAAGACCTTGCTACTCCTTCGTCGAGAACGCCGCGTCGAAGGCCGCCTCCGGCGGGTCGAACGCGAAGCTTCTGACGAAGCCCAACGCCTCGGGGGCGCCGACGAGGCGATCCATGCCTGCGTCCTCCCACTCGACCGACAGCGGACCGTCGTAGCCGATCGCGTTGAGCATCCGGAACGCGTCCTCCCACGGCACGTCGCCGTGGCCGGTCGAGATGAAGTCCCAGCCGCGGCGCGGGTCGGCCCACGCCAGGTGCGACGATAGTCGGCCGTTGCGGCCGTTGTTCATCCGCTTCTTCGTGTCCTTGCAGTGCACGTGGTAGATCTTGTCCTTGAAGTCCCACAGGAAGCCGACCGGATCGAGGTCCTGCCACACCATGTGGCTCGGGTCCCAGTTCAGGCCGAACGCCTCACGGTTGCCGATCGCCTCGAGCGCCCGGACGGTGGTCCAGTAGTCGTAGGCGATCTCGGACGGGTGCACCTCGTGCGCGAACCGGACGCCGACCTCGTCGAAGACGTCGAGGATCGGGTTCCAACGGTCCGCGAAGTCCTGGTAGCCCGCGTCAACCAGTTCCTGCGATGCTGGCGGGAACATCGCGACGTACTTCCAGATCGACGACCCCGTGAAGCCCGTCACGGTCTTCGCGCCAAGCTTCGCGGCGAGCCGCGCGGTGTGCTTCATCTCCTCGGCGGCGCGCTGCCGCACGCCCTCGGGATCACCGTCGCCCCAGACGACGTCGGGAAGCATGTCGCGGTGCCGCTGATCGATCGGATCGTCGCAGACCGCCTGGCCCTTGAGGTGGTTCGAGATCGTGAACACCTGCAGTCCGTTGCGTTCTAGCACCTCCTTCTTGCCCGCGATGTAGTCGTCGTCCTCCCAGCGCCACGGGTCGAGGTGGTCGCCCCAGCACGCGATCTCGAGACCGTCGTAACCCCAGTCGCCGGCGAGCTTGGCCACCTCCTCGAACGGGAGATCAGCCCACTGGCCGGTGAACAAGGTGATGGGTCGAGGCATCTTTGGCTCCTTCTGTTGCTTGGATTTGGGGGATCAGACCGAGGTCCAGGAACGGGACTCGGAACTGCGTTCGACGGCGTCGAGCACGCGCTGGACCTGTAGGCCGTCCGCGAACGTTGGCGACGGCTCCTTGCCTGCTGCGATGGCGTCCATCAGGTCGACGACCTGGTGCGAGAACGCGTGCTCGTAGCCGAGGCCGTGGCCTGCCGGCCACCAGTGCGAGATGTAGGCGTGCTCCGGTTCGGTCACGACGATCCGACGGAAGCCTGCGGTCTCCGCCGGCTCGGTCGCGTCGAAGAAGTGCAGGACGTTCATGTCCTCGAAGTCGTAGGCGAGCGATCCGAGCGAGCCGTTGATCTCGATGCGGATGGCGTTCTTGCGGCCGTAGGCGAAGCGGGTCGCCTCGTAGACGCCGATCGCGCCGCCCGACAGGTTCGCGAGGAAGGTCGCGGCGTCGTCGACGGTGACGGGACCCATCTCGTCACTCGCCTCGCCGGAGAGTCCCGAGAAGCTGGCGGGCTTCGGGCGTTCGGTGACGAACGTCTTGAGCGATCCCGACACCTCGGTGATCTGCTGGCCGGTGATGAACTGCGTGAGGTCGACGATGTGGGCGCCGATGTCGCCGAGCGCGCCGGAGCCCGCCTTCTCCTTGTCGAGCCGCCACGACAGCGGGGCCATCGGGTCGGAGATCCAGTCCTGCAGGTACTGGGCCCGGACGTGGCGGATCTCGCCGATGCGTCCGTCGGCGATCAGCTTCCGCGCCAGTTGCATCGCGGGCAGCCGTCGGTACGTGAAGCCGACCATCGCGAGCGTGCCGTGCTCCTCGAACGCCTTCGTGGCCGCCGCCGTCATCACCTCCGCCTCCTCGACGGAGTTGGCCAGCGGCTTCTCGCACAGCACGTGCTTGCCCGCAGCCAGCGCGGCGAGGGCGATCTCCTTGTGCGAATCACCCGGTGTGCAGATGTCGAACAGGCCGATGTCGTCGCGCTCGAGCAGGGAGCGCCAGTCGGTGCTCGCCTCCTCCCAGCCGAGCTTCGCAGCGGCGGCCTCGACGCCGTCCTTGTTGCGGCCTGCGACGACCCGCATCACGGGGGTGACCGGAAGGTCGAAGAAGTGGGGCGCGACGCGCCACGCTTGCGAATGGGCGGCTCCCATGAACGCGTAGCCGATCATCGCCACGCCGAGTTCCTGCGTCATGTCTGGGTCTTCTCCTGGAGTTGTGGTTCAGATGGTGGGGTTCGGGTGGTGTGCCGGGCCGACCTTGGTGAGGTCGGCCCGGCGGGTCGATGGATCAGGACTCGAACGCGTCGCCGATGTACTCGTCGACGTTGTCCTTGGTGACGGTGGGCGCGTAGAGCTGGACCTTGCGCGGCACCGTGTGGGACACGAGGTCGCCCATGGACTTGTTCTGCGCCACGAGGCGGGCGAGACGGATGCCGTCGGCTGCCTGCGTGGACGGGTAGATGACGGTGGCGCGCAGGACGGTGTCGCCGTCCTTGATGTGCTGCATCACGTTCTTGGAGCCTGCGCCGCCGACCATGAAGAACTCGTTGCGCCCGGCGGCGTCGATGGCCGCGAGAACGCCGACGCCCTGGTCGTCGTCATGGTTCCAGATGGCGTCGATCTTCGGCGCCGACTGCAGCAGGTTCGCCGTGGCGGACTCGCCGCCCGCGACGGTGAAGTCTGCGGCGACCCGGTTCGAGACCTTCAGCCCGCAGTCGCCGAGCGCGTCGGCGAAGCCCTTGGAGCGGTCCTGCGTCAGCGGCAGGTTGTCGATGCCCGCGATCTCGGCGACGATGGCGTCCTTCTTGCCGTCGAGCTGCTCGCAGATGTAGGTGCCCGCGCTGACGCCCATGCCGTAGTTGTCGCCCAGGATGGTGCTGCGCGCCGCGAAGGGGCTGGAGAACTCGCGGTCGACGTTGAGACGGGGATGCCCGCCTTCATGGCCTCGAGTGAGATCTCCGTCAGCGCGTCGCCGTCGAAGGGCAGCAGCACGATCGCGTCGACCTTGTCGTTGATGAAGCCCTCGATCTGGGAGATCTGCAGCGACACGTCGTTGGTGCCCTCTGCGAGCTTCAGTTCGATGTCGGGATGCGCCTTCGCCTCGGCGACGGCCGCCTTGGTGATGGCGCCCATCCAGCCGTGGTCGGCTGCGGGTGCGGAGAAGCCGATGACGACCTTCTCACCCTCGGCGTCGTTCGGGTTGCCGGTGGCGTTCTCGGCGGGCGCGTTGGTCTGGTTGGGGGCGGGCGTCTGTTCGGCGGGCTTCTCGTTCGAGGTGCAGGCCGTCAGCCCGATGCCGAGCGCCGCGGCGCTCAGCAAGGCAAGGGTGATGCGAGGCATCTTTGACTTCGTGGACATCGATTCTCCTTTGAACGGGTCCGTCGGGTTGGTCGCCTGGCCGGGCGGCTAGGCGGTCTTCTCGCGCGCCGCGAACCGCTGTTGCAGAAGCACGGCGGCGACGATGATGGCGCCCTTGGCGATCGCCTGGGCGGAGATGGACATGTTGTTCTGCACGAACACGTTGGTGAGGGTGGTGAAGAGCAGGACCCCGAGGGTGGTGCCGACGATGGTGCCGCGGCCGCCTGCCAGCAGCGTTCCGCCGACGACGACCGCCGCGATGGCGTCGAGTTCGTAGAGGTAGCCGGTGGTCGAGGACCCGGAGTTGGTGCGGCCGACCATCATGAACGCGGCGATGCCCGCGGTCAGGCCGCACAGCGAGTAGACGTAGACGAGGTGACGCTTGACGTTGATGCCCGCCAGGCGCGCCGCCTCGGGGTTGCCGCCTACCGCGATGGTGCGTCGACCGAACGTCGTGCGGTTGAGCAGGAACCAGCCGATGACGGCGACCACCAGGAAGATCCAGACCAGGTTCGGCACGCCAAGGAAGGAGCCACGCATCACCGTCTTGAAGTCGGCGACGTCGACGATCTGGGTCTGCCTGTTGGAGATGATCTCCGCGACGCCGCGCGCCGACACCATCATGGCGAGGGTCGCGATGAAGGCCACGATGCGCCCGTATGCGACCAGGATGCCGTTGACGACGCCGCAGCCGAGGCCCACCATCATGGCGGTGAAGGGGATGATCAGCCAGGTGGACGTCTCGGCCATCTGCTGCGTCGCGACGGTGGTCGACCAGATGGTCGCCAGCCCCAGCACGGCCCCGACTGACAGGTCGATGCCGCCGGTGGTGATCACGAAGGTCATGCCGATCGCCAGCACTCCCATCGCGGAGGCGAGGCGGAGGATGGTCAGCACGTTGTCGATGTTGGCGAACCGCTCGCCGGAGGTGGCGATGCCGACGATGATCAGCAGGACGAGCGCCACAACGAGGCCGATGTTGCGGAACCAGGAGCCCGACGTGAGGGGTTGTCTGGCGCGGGGAGGGGCTGAGGCCTGGTTGGCCTCGGCCGCCGACGGGGCGTCGCTCATGCCGCACTTCCTTCCATGACGAGGTCGAGGATGTCCTCTTCGGTGAGTTCGGTCGCGGGCTTCTCCGCGACGACCTTGCCGTCTGCGATGACGAGCAGTCGGTCGGACAGGCCGATGACCTCGGGCAGTTCGCTTGAGACCACGACGATGGCCGTGCCCGCGTCGGCCAGTCGGTTGATGAGTTGGTAGATCTCGGTGCGGGCGCCGACGTCGACGCCGCGGGTCGGCTCGTCGAGCAGCAGCACGCGGCAGCCGTGCTCCAGCCAGCGGGCGAGGATCAGCTTCTGCTGGTTGCCTCCGGAGAGGGTGCGCGCCCTGCGTCGGACGTTGACGGGGCGCAGGTCCAGCGTCTTTGCCTGCTCCTCGCTCGCTCGGCGCTCGGCAGGTTCGTTGAGCAGGCCGAGTCGCGCGAAGCGTTGGAACGTCGACAGGGTGATGTTTCGGAAGATGGCCTCGTCGAGGATCAGCCCCTGGCTCTTGCGTTCCTCGGGGCACAGGCCGACGTCCGATCGCACGACCGCGGGCACCGAGCCCGGCCGAACCGGCCGCCCCTCGACCCGGACCGTGCCGCTCGTCGCCTTGCGTGCCCCGTAGATCGTCTCGAGGATCTCGGACCGGCCCGAGCCGACGAGGCCCGCCAGGCCGACGATCTCGCCCGGCCGCACGTCGAACGAGACGTCCTCGAAGACGCCGCGCAGCCCCAGGCCCTCGACGCTCAGTAGCGGGGCGCCCTCGTCGGGGACCGTCTCGCGGCGCGGGATGGCGTGCTCGACGTTGCGTCCGGTCATCAGACGGATGACCTCGATCGACGGGGTCGACTCGACGGGCAGGTTCCGGCCGACGGTCCTGCCGTCCTTGAGGACGGTGATCCGGTCGCCGATCCTGCGGATCTCGTCGAGCCGGTGGGAGATGTAGACGATCGCGACGCCCTGGTCCTTCAGCGCGGCGACCACGCGGAACAGGTTGTCGACCTCCTCGGAGTCGAGGACTGCTGAGGGCTCGTCCATCACGATGATCTTGGCCTTGTGCGACAGGGCGCGGGCCATCGAGACGATCTGGCGGCCCGCGGCGGACAGCGTGCCGACCTCGCGGGTCGGGCGGATCTCGGGGTGGCCGAGCAGCGCGAGGATCTCACGGGTCCGGACGATGGCCTCGCGGCGCTTGGAGAAGCCGACGGTGGAGAGTTCGTGGCCGAGGAAGACGTTCTCGGCCACGGTGAGTCCGTCGACGACGTCGAGTTCCTGGTACATGGTGGCGATGCCGAGGCCGAGCGCCTTGACGGGGCTGGCGATCCGCACCTCCACACCCTCGAGGGCGATGGTGCCCGCGTCGGGTTGGTGCGCACCGGAGAGCACCTTGATGAGCGTGGACTTGCCCGCGCCGTTCTGGCCGAGCAGGCAGTGCACCTCTCCGGAGCGGACCTCCAGATCCACGCCGTCAAGGGCCTTCGCCCCCGGGAAGTGCTTCACGATGCCGCTCATCTCGAGCAGCGTCGATTTTGTGTCACCATCGACCATAAACGGAAACTACCACGCACGATGCTCCATGCGAGCCGGTTCGCAAGCATCGTTATCCAGGCGCTATCTCGCCCCACCCGAAGGGCGGTCGGTCCGACTCCTGTGCTCAGGCGGTCAGCGCGAGGGCGAGCAGCGCTGCCGACATGACGATCTCCAGGATGCCGATCTGGGCGGGGGTTCGCTTGGCGCGTGGCATCCACCACGCCCGGGCGACCAGGGCGAGCGCCCACACGATCCACGGCCAGCCGAGCCAGCCCAGCACCACCGCGACGATCGTCGCCGCGGCGAGCACCGCGTGGTAGCCGACGGACCTGGCCGCCGAGGCGGGGTCGTTGCGTTCCCGGATCAGGGCCTTGACGTGCATCACCGTCCCCACGAAGTACAGCGTCACCGCGACCATCACGGAGGCCTCCGTCGCGGTCAGCGCGGGCGCGCCCGGCCACAGCCTCAGCACGCCCATCAAGCCGCACGACGCCACCACGGTGAGGGCGCCCGAGGCGAGGCTGCGCTCCCGCTTACTTGCCGCCAGCCACAGCGAGGTGCCGAGCACCACCGCGTACGGCGGCACCCACCACAGCAGCGGCCAGCCCTTCACCACCAGCGTCGCGATCCCGAACACTGCCGCGCCCGCCGCGTAGGAGATCAGCGGAGGGTAGTAGCGGGAGCGTCGCTTCGCTGGGGACTTGAGCGTCAACGTCGCGGCGTTGAATGCGAAGTATCCGATCAGCCAGGTGAGGCCGAGGAACAGGTCGCCGAGGTCGAGGGGTCGGACGCGGTACGCCATGGCAAGCCCGGCAAGGTACGGGACCACGATCATGGCCCACGCTCCGTGCTGCTGGGGCACCCACCCGGTCGACTTCGCCACACGCCCACGCTATCTGATCGCCCGATGGGCTCCGACTGTCGGCCCCCGTGTTTAGGCTGTTGTCATGAACGACATCCACGCCTGGCTGCTCGACTCCGACCCCGCACTCGCCTGGCAGGTCGAACGCGACCTGCTCGCTGCTGACCAGCAACGATGGCAGTCGACGCGCGACCGGGTCGCGACCGAGGGCTTCGGTGCGCGACTGCTCGCGCTGCAGGATGAGGACGGGCAGTGGGCTGGCGGCGCGTTCTTCCCCGCCGGGTTCGGCTTCGGTAACGACGAGGAGGGGCAGCCGTGGACGGCGACCACCTGGTCGCTGAACACGCTGCGCGAGTACGGCGTCGACGCCGAGCATCTCAAGGGAACCGCAGAACTGCTCGACGCCAACAGCCTGTGGGAGTACGACGACCTTCCCTACTGGGGAGGCGAGGTCGACGCGTGCATCAACGCGTTCACGCTGGCCAACGGCGCATGGCTCGGCGCAGACGTCACCGCGCTGCGCGACTGGTTCCCGGCACACCAGATGGACGACGGCGGCTGGAACTGCGAATGGGTCGACGGGTCGACGCGATCCTCTGTCCAGTCGACGCTCAACTCGTTGAAGGGGATGCTCGACTACGAGCAGCGCACCGGCGACGAGACACTGCGGGCCTCACGGCTCCGTGGTCAGGAGTACCTGCTGGAGCGACGGCTGCTGTGGCGGCTCTCCGACGGGGAACTGATCGCCCCGTGGGTCGACAAGTTCGCCTACCCGTTCCGCGCCTTCTACAACGCGCTGACGGCGCTCGACTACTTCCGGGCCGCGTCGCTGCACGACGATCTCGACCCGGACCCGCGGTTGGCGGACGCCGTCGAGGTGTTGCGTGCCGATCGGCAGCCAGACGGAACGTGGCTGCAGGCGCGCAGACACCCGGGAGACGTGTGGTTCGAGGTCGACGTCGAGGGCGGCGAGCCGTCGAAGTGGGTGACGTTCCACGCGATGCGCGTCCTCGACTGGTGGGACGCGGCGCGGTGAGGCGCTACTCGGCCAGCCCGTAGAGGCGGTCGCCCGCGTCGCCGAGGCCGGGCACGATGTAGCCGTTCTCGTCGAGTCGCTCATCGACGGCCGCGACCACCAGCGAGCAGGGCACCTGAAGGTCCGAGAGCAGCCCCTGCAACTTCTCGATGCCCTCAGGGGCGGCGAGCAGGCAGATGCAGGTGATGTCGTCGGCACCCCGGTCGACCAGGAACTGGACGGCACCCCGAGCGAGCCGCCGGTGGCGAGCATCGGATCGAGCACGTAGCACTGGCGACCCGACAGGTCGTTGGGGAGCCGCTCCGCGTAGGTCATCGGCTGCAGGGTCTCCTCGTCCCGGATCATGCCCAGGAAGCCGACCTCGGCCGTCGGGACGAGCCGCAGCATGCCGTCGAGCATGCCGAGCCCCGCGCGCAGGATCGGCACCACGAGAGGTGCCGGCTGCGCCAGGCGGGTGCCGTTGGTCGTGGCGATGGGGGTCTCGATCTCCACGTCGTTGACGCGGACGCCGAAGGTCGCCTCGTAGGCGAGCAGAGTGACGAGTTCGTCGACGAGCTTCCGGAAAACCGGCTGCGGTGTGCTCTTGCTGCGCAGCAGCGTGAGCTTGTGATCGACGAGGGGGTGCTGAACGACGCGTACTTCCACGAGCCAACCTTCCCACATCCGGGCAAGTGCGCGAATGGTTGGGGGGTGGGAGGTGTGTCTTCGGGGGTGTCGTGCAAGGATGGAGCCTCACTGGAATTGTCGGGTGGAAGGAGCCAGCCGTGGACGTGTTCGATGACGACGCGGAGCCGTTCGATCTGAAGGACGACGCGGACGCCGCCGACGACGACTACGACGACGATGACGACTTGGAGGACGCGTCTGAGGACGACGTCGACCTGGTCGTCGCGCTCTACCGCGAGGACGGCAAGCCGACCGCCGTCCCCATGGACTTCGACCTGGCCAACGACCTCGAGGAACTGATCCGCCAGCTCACCCGACTGCCCGGCGACTCAGGCGCCGACGGGTGGGTGTCGATCAACGGCGAGTTCTTCGTGATCTGCCGCGTCCGGGGCCGCACCGTCGAGGTGCTGCTCTCCGACGTGACCGCCGCCAACGACTGGCCCATCGCCCGCGATGTTGTCGACTACCTCGGCGTCGAACTCCCCGACGATGACGACGAGCCGACCCCGCTCGGCGACCTGGAGATGTACGCGGCAAGCGGCATCCGGGCCTTCGAACTCGAGGCGATCACCACCGACTACGACGAGGACTCCGACGAACTGCTGCACCGGATCGCCGAGCGGCTGAAGGTCGCAGACGAGTTCGAGCGGGCCGCCGAGGCCTTCGACGACTGACGTTGGGCACCCGCTGGCACGACCCGATGCGGCTCGCCCTCGGCGAGGCCGAGGCTGCCGCACGCCACGGGGACGTCCCCATCGGGGCGGTCATCCTCGGCCCGGACGGGACCGTCATCTCAGCCGCGGGGAACGAGCGTGAACTGCACGGCGACCCGACGGCGCACGCCGAGGTCGTCGCGATCAGGCGCGCCGCGGAGGCACTCGGGGAGTGGCGCCTTAGCGGCTGCACCCTGGTCGTCACCCTCGAGCCATGCACCATGTGCGCGGGGGCGATCGTGGCATCCCGGATCGAGCACCTCGTCTTCGGCGCGTTTGACGAGAAGGCGGGCGCGGTCGCGTCGCTGTGGGACGTCGTGCGCGACCCGCGGCTCAACCACCGCCCGACGGTGACCCCCGGCGTCCTTACCGCCGAGTGCTCGGCGCTGCTCGACGCCTTCTTCCGCGCCCGGCGCTGACCTCACCCCGACGGGCCTCGCCCATCGGGGTCTGCTGCCGGCCGCCGCGCGACCTTAGTGTCCTTGGTGGAGCACGGAGTCGCTCGAACCCGGAGGCGGCCATGACGAGTCGAGAGTCCCCCCTGCGTGAGGCGCTGCTGCGGCAGCGCGTCCTGGGGATCGTGCGCGAGGCGAGCGAGGACGCCGCGGTCGCGTCGGCGTCGCTCGCCCTGACGAAGGGCCTCTCCGTGATCGAGGTGTCGGCCACCACCCTGGGATGGGACGCGGCCATCAGACGACTCCGCGAGCGCTTCCCGGACCGCAGGCTCGGCGTCGGCACGGTGCTGGACGCGGCCATCGCGGAGCGCGCGCTGGAGGCGGGGGCCGACTTCCTCGTCACGCCGTCGATCCCCACCGACCTCCGAGCCATCCTCGGCCTGGGTGCCGAGGTGCTGCCCGGGGTGTTCAGCCCCACCGACGTCGGCCGCGCGCTGGAGTTCGGGCTGGGGATCGTCAAACTGTTCCCCGCCGCGGCCCTCGGGGTCGGCTATCTCGGGGCCCTGGCCGGGCCGTTCCCCGGCGTCGACGTCGTCGCGGTCGGAGGCATCGGAGCGGACACTGCCGGCGACTGGCTCGCCGCGGGCGCGCTCGCCGTCGGACTCGGATCCAACCTGGCTGACTGGACGCCGACGGGCCCGACATGATCGACGTCGTGACGCTCGGCGAGGTGCTCGCCTCGTTCCGGATGGACGGCCCGCTGCGGGTCGGCACCGCCGCCGCGTTCTCGTTCGTGGGCGCGGAGAGCAACGTCGCCGTCGGCCTCACCCGGCTGGGACATCGCGCCGCCCTCGTCGGTGCGACCGGAGCGGACGCGCTCTCGCTGGCCGTCCGCCGCGGCCTGGCGGGGGAGGGCGTTGACTGTTCCCGGCTCCGCATCGACCCGGACCGTCCCGGCGCGGTGGTCGTGCTCGACGCGCCGCTGGCCGGGGTGCGGCGGGTCAGTTACCTGCGCACCGGGTCGGCCGGCTCAGCGCTGACCGACGAGGACGTCGCGTCGGTGGTGGAGTTACGGCCTCGGATCCTGCACGTGTCGGGCGTGACCTGCGCGCTGGGGGAGTCTGCGGCGCGGGTGGTTGAGCGCGCCGTCACCGCGGCGCGGGAACGTGGCGTGCTCGTCAGCCTGGACCTCAACTACCGCTCGTCACTCTGGGGGCCCGACGACGCGGCGGCCGTCCTCGGCCCGCTTGCCCGGAGAGCGGACGTCCTGTTCGGGTCGGAGGACGAGTTGGCGCTGGTCCTCGGCTCCGCGGCCGACGGCGAGGCGCTGAGCCGCCTCGGCCCGAGCCAGGTGATCGTCAAGCGCGGCCCGGCGGGAGCGTCCTGCATCATCGACGGCGCGGCGCCCGTCGAGGCGCCGAGCGTGGCGTCATCCATCGTCGACCCGGTCGGGGCAGGCGACGCGTTCGCCGCCGGCTACCTGTCAGGGCTCTTGATCGATCTGGCCCCGGCGGAGCGGCTCGCGCGCGCCAATGCGGTGGCGGCGTTCGCGCTCGGCAACCAAGGCGACTGGGAGGGGCTCCCGCGCTTGGACGACCTGCGGTTCGCCGGGATCGTGGACGAGGCGGTCCGCTGAACCGTCAGGGGGCGAGGGAGCGGACGGTCCGGAAGCCTACGTTGCCGGAGGCCGAGTCGGCGGTGGTCGACGTGCGCGCCGAGTTGCGGTACCGGTTGCAGTACGAGATGTGGCAGAGGTAACTGCCGCCGCGCATCACCCGCAGCGCCTCCGGGTCGGCCTGATCGGCGTCGGGAAGCCACGTGTCGTGGCACCACTCCCACACGTTGCCGACGCTCTGCCACAGCCCGTAGCCGTTGGGCGCGAAGGTGTGCACCGGGGCGGTGGTGAGGTAGCCGTCCTCGCAGGTGTTGACGGTGGGGAAGCGGCCCTGCCAGATGTTGGCCCGCCAGCCGCCCTCGTCGACCTCAGCATCGCCCCACGGGTACTTGGCGCCGTCGAGGCCGCCCCGCGAGGCGTACTCCCATTCGGCCTCGGACGGTAGCCTGCGGCCGCACCAGGCGGCGTAGGCGGTGGCGTCACGCCAGGTGACCTGGACGACGGGGTGGTCGTCGAGGCCGTCCAACGATGACAGCGGACCGGCCGGGTGACGCCAGTCGGCGCCGCGCACGACGGCCCACCACGGCGTGCCGGACGCCGCTCCGAGCACGTCGCGATCGTCGGCCCGGACGGCCAGGTGGAAGACGGGGGAGATGCCGAGGTCCTCGGCGTCCGTCACGTAGCCGGTGGCCGCGACGAACTCGGCGAAGGCGGCGTTGGTGACGGAGGTGGAGTCGATGCCGAAGGCCGCCACGTCGACTCGGCGGATCGGCAGTTCGGCGTCGCCGGGGTTGGCGTCCCCCGACGAGTCGCCCATCGCGAACTGCCCGGCCGCCACGAGCACCTCTGCGGGGTGGTGCTCTGCGCGACCGGTGGCCGCCATGGGCGTGCGAGGCTCCGCCGGTGAGGTGCGCGGGACGCCGCCCGCGCAGCACTGCGCGCCCGAACCGTCGTCCATCGTCATCCCGCCTCTCATCCCGGCCAACCTATCCGGTTGGCTTACAGGTCGTCCTCGATCGGCAGACGCATGTCGGGCTGTGCCTTGCGGAACACGGCGGACACGATGACCGCGAGCGCGCAGATCGTGACGCTCACCAGGATGCCCCCGTGGCCGCCGCGGGCGTCGATCGCGATGCCGGCCAGCGCTGAGCCGATCGAGGTGCCGAGGAGTTGCCCGGTGCCGATCCAGCCGAAGGCCTCCGCGGTGTCGGAGAAGTCGACGGCCCGGGCGATCACGGACGACACGGCGGCCAGGGCCGGGGCGATGCCGAGCCCGGCCACGAAGAGGGCGATCGCCAGCCCGATGAAGCCCGACGTGGCCGTCGCGACCGCGAAGCCGCTGACGACGACGAGCAGTCGGAGAGTCAACGACCAGCGGGTGAGCTGGCGGTTCCCGGCAAGCAGTCCGCCGAGCAGCGACCCGATCGACGAGATGGCAAGCACGAGGCCCGCGTTGATGGAGCCCTCGCCGAACGTGGCGACCACCGCGGCCTCGATGGAGGCGAACGAGCCGATCATGAGCATCGAGGCGAACATCATCAGCACGACCGACGGGTTCTGCAGCACCCTGCCGAGCTTGCGGGTGGCCACGGGGATGTTGAGTCGACGCACCCGCGGGGCGAGCGCGAACAGCAGGCCTCCCGCGACCTGAATGCCGACGACCACCAAGAGGGCCGTCGACGTCCCGAAGGCCGCGACGAGCAGGGTGATCAGCACCGGCCCGAACACCCAGATCAGCTCCTGCAGGGCCGCGTCCAGGTTGAACAGGGCGGTGAGCATCCGCTGGGGCGCCAGGATCGGGTACAGGGTGCGGACGGCAGGGATGACGGGCGGCATCGCGGCCCCGCCCAAGGCAGCCAGCGCCGCGAGGCCCGCCAAGGGCAGGGGGAGAGCCGCAAGCAGGGCGAACGACAGCGACGAGATGGTCAACGTGAACAGAAGCACCCGTGTCGTCCCGAACCGGCTGAGTTGACGCGACACGATGGGGCCGGCGATGGCCATGCCGATCGAGAAGGCGGCGAGCACGATTCCGGCAGCGGTGTAGTTTCCCTGGCTGTGCTCCACGTGCATCAGGAGGCCGAGCGAGTACATGCCTGCGGGGAAGCGCGCGGCGAGCTGGGTCCCAATGACGAGAGCGAGACCGGGAATCTTCATCAGGGCCACAAAGTCGCGCACCGGCCCACTCTAGTCGCGCCCCGTCTGGGCCCATAACCGCGCTCGGGGCGAATTGGTCAAACCGGACACGACTCGGTAAAATCGCTCTCGGTGATGTGACTGAGCGGCCGAAAGTGCTCGCCTCGAAAGCGAGAGTAGGGAAACCTACCGGGGGTTCAAATCCCTCCATCACCGCCGCGAGATGAACGAACCCCCGGTAGCGACACCGGGGGTTCGTTTACGTCTAGCGCCCGTCGGGGCCTAACCGCCGTTGTCCCGCCACGTCGACAGGACCCTGAGCGTCGCAGGGTCGGTCTCCTGGGCAGTCGCCGACTCGAGCCCCTGCGCGAGAAGGTCGGCGATCGTGACCCGCTCCCGGGTCTCGGACGACAGGACGGCCGCCTCGACCATGGCGAGACTCCTCACATTGGATCTGGCGTCCGTGCTCGGCGGTTCACCTGAGCGCAGGGCCGCGACGAACTCCGCGAGTGAGCCGTCGATCTGCTCCGGCGCTGAAATGAGGTCGATCGTCTGCGGCCCGTCGCCGACATCGATGGCAACGGCCGAATCGCCGTCCCAGGTCGCGGTGCCTTCGCTTCCGCTCAGGCGCCATGTGCCGTTCCAGGACGTCTCCAGTCCCGGGCTGCACCAGGACCCGGCGTAGGTGAACCGGACGCCTCCCTCGAACTCGAAGATGGCGGACGCGTTCGCGTCAGCCGCGAACCAACTCCACGCGGGGTTGTACTCCTCGGCGTAGACGGCGACCGGCTCACGACCGAGCAGCATTCGGGCCGCGTCGAACTGGTGGACCGCCATGTCGACGAGCAGCACGTGGGCCATCTCTTCGCGGAACCCGCCGAAGTGGGGGCCTTGAAGAACTCGATGCTCAGGCTGCCCACCTCGCCAAGCGAGGTCCTGGAACCCATCAGGGCCTCGAAGCCGTCGAAGTAGCGCCGCGACTGGCTGATCATCAGGAGTTGATCGTAGGCCTGCGCCGCTGCCGCCTGGCGAAGGGCGGAGGCGACATCGGGGGCGGCGGGCTTCTCGCAGAGCACGGGCACCCCGGCCGTGAGCGCCTGCACGTTCACGGGGAGGTGGGCGTTCGGGACGGTGACGTTGACGACGGCATCTGGGCGCAGTTCCTCCAGCAGCGCGCCCAGGTCGGCTCCGTGGCGAACATCGCCCATGCCCTCGTCGCGCAGCAGCGAGGCGGCGACCTCAGGGTCGAGGTCGACGAGGCCCACCAGTTCGGTGTCGGGGCTTCGTCTCAGTGCACCGACCCATGCGCGGCCCATCGCTCCCGCCCCGACCTGCACGATCCGGAGCGGCCGGTCCTGTGGCGCGTTCAATTGCTCATCGCCCCTCGTAGCCGCGCCCGTTGTAGAAGTCCTCTTCCTCGTATCGGAGCAGCACCGGGATCTCCCGCTCGGGACGCAGGGTCCGGGCCCAGCGGACGCCGTTGGCGATGATGCGGCGCACCTCAGCCTGGTGGTAGACGGGGTAGTCCTGGTCGCCCGGGCTGAAGTAGAAGATCCGGCCGAACCCACGCCGGTAGGTCATGCCGCTGCGGAACACCTCGCCGCCGGTGAAGGTGGAGAGGAAGACCAACTCGTCCGGGATCGGCACGTCGAAGTACTCGCCGTACATCTCCTGCGCCGGGATGATGAACGGGTGGGGAACCCCCTGGGCGATCGGGTGGGTCGGATCGACCGTCCAGACGATCTCCCTGTCGTCCTTGGATCGCCACCGCAGCGTGCAGGTGGTGCCCATCAGCTTCCCGAAGATCTTCGACCAGTGACCCGAGTGCAGCACCAATAGGCCCATCCCTTCCAGGACGTGCCTGTGCACCCGCTCGACGACCTCGTCGCTGACATCGCCGTGCGCGGCGTGGCCCCACCAGACGAGGACGTCGGTCTGCGCAAGCACCTCCTCTGTCAGGCCGTGCTCGGGGTCGTCGAGCGTCACCGTCGAGACTGAGGCGCCGTCACCGAGGTACTCCTCGATGCCCTCCTTGATGGTGGTGTGCATCCCGGTCGGATAGATCGCGCGGACCTTCTCCTCGACCTGCTCGTGACGGTTCTCGCCCCAGACGATCACTCGGATGGGGGCGGAGGCGGTTTCGGTGGTCATTCGTCGACCTTTCTGTGGTTGTTGTGCGTGGTTCTTGTCACTTGACGGCCCCGCCCATGGCGCCCGCCGCGATGTAGCGCTGCGCGACGACCAGCAGGACGATGGCGGGGATGGAGGAGAGGACGGCGGTCGCCATCGTCGCGCTCCAGTTGGACACCTGCGTGCCGAGGTACTGGTAGATGCCGAGCGTCACCGGCCGGATTCCGCCGGTGGTCGTCAGCGTCAGGGCGAACAGGAAGTCGCTCCATGCGAAGAGGAAGGCGAACAGGCCCGCCGTGATGAGGGAGTTCTTCGAGACCGGAAGGACGATGGAGAAGAACGCGCGCAGGTGGCCCGCCCCGTCAACCCGCGCGGCCTCGATGATCGCGGGCTGGATGTTGATCATGAAGGCCCTAAGGATGAGGATCGCGAAGGGGACGGCCATGGTCGAGTCTGCCAGGATCAGCCCGATCAGAGTGTTGAGCAGGCCAAGGTCGTTGTATGCGGCATAGAGCGCGTTGGCGATCACGATGCCGGGGATCATCTGGGTGATGAGGATGACCAGCAGCGCCGCGTTTGCCCAGCGATACCTGAACTGAGCGAGCGCGTAGGCCGCCGGAGCGGCGATGGCGAGACTCAGCACGACGACCCCCGCGGAGACGATCAGGCTGGTCACCAGGTTGCGGCCCTGGTCGTTGATGGCCTTCTCATACCCCGCGAAGCTCGGGTTCGTGGGGAAGAAGTCGGCGTTGAGGGTGTTGCCCGAGGGCTGGAGCGACGCGTTGATCATCCAGTAGACGGGAAACAGCATGATCCCGACGAGGATCAGGCCGATGGCTAGATCGACCAGACGGCGCGGCTTGAGCCTTGGCTGGACAGCGACCGGTTCGGTGGGTGTTGATGTCATGGCGGCCTCCTACTCGTCGACGGCTTTGCGGTTGGTGCGCAGATAGATGGCGGCGAAGACAAGCGAGATGACGATCAGGATGTTGCTGTAGGCAGCGCCGATCCCGAAGTCGAAGTCGATGAACGACGTCTGATACGAGCGCACCGCGATCGTCTGGGTCGCATTGGCCGGCCCGCCGTCGGTCAGGCCGAGGATGATGTCGAGGACCTTCAGCGTGTAGACGACGCCCAGCACGAGGACGACCGAGATCACGGGCCGCAGGTTCGGAACGGTGATGTGCCAGAACGCCTTCCAGCCCGTCGCGCCGTCCAGTGAGCCCGCCTCGTAGAGTTCCGTCGGGATCTCCTGGAGGCCGCCGTACAGCAGCGTGACGTTGAACGGCACGCCGACCCAGATGTTGACCAGGATGACAGCGATCAGGGCAACGTCCGGGCTGGTCAGCCAGGGGACGCCGTCGAGCCCGAACGCGCGGAGCACCGTGTTGAGCACCCCGCCGTCCTGGTCGAGGATCGAGCGCCAACTCGCGCTGCCGACGATCAGCGGGAGGAGCCACGGCAGCAGCAGCATCGCCCTTAGGAACCCGCTGAGCGGGAACCGGCGCTGGAAGAACAGCGCCAGTCCCATGCCGATGATGAACTGCCCGACGATGGATCCGAGGGTGAAGAGGGCGGTGTTGCGCATGGCGGGCCAGAACAACTGGCTCTTCACCACCGTCGCGTAGTTGTCCAACGCGACCCACGGCGCCTCTCCGGTGAAGAACGTGCGGGTGTTGTACTCCTGGAAGCTCATCACCACGTTCTTGACGATGGGGTAGCCGAAGTACAGGGCGATGAAGATGGCCGCAGGGGCGAGGAACAGGGCCTTTGCCAGCTCCTCGCGCCGCTTGTGGCGGCGAGAGGAGGGCACAATCGTTGCGGAAGTCATGGTGATCTCCGAGCGGCGACCCGCCTACTTCGCCTCGGCCTGGGCGAACGCCTCCTGCGGGGTCGCCTTGCCGGTGATGCCCAGTTGGATGGCGTTGTAGATGACGGTGGCTGCGGCGGGCCATTCGGTGCCGAGCTTTCCGGTCCGGGAGCGTGCGCTGACGACCTGGTCGGCGAAGGTCTTCATGCTCGGCACGTCCTGGACGTAGGTGTCGAGCAGGTCGGTGCGCGTCGGCACGGTGAAGCGCTCCTTGGCCAACTGGAGTTCGTTGTCCTTCTCCGAGAGGCAGCTGACCAGCTCGGCCGCCTTCTTCTGCTTGTCCTTGTTGCCGGTGGCGGGGACGGTCCACACCTCGCCGCCGAGCGGGGCGACCGGGGTCTGGCCCGCCTCGCGGACTGGGACGAGCACCGAGTCGTACTTGATCCCCGACTCGTCGAGGGCCGGGATCTGCCACGGGCCGTTGATCATCATGGCCGTCTTTCCCGCGATGAACTGGTCGTTGACGTCGGCCTGGCTCCAGTTGATCACGCTGGAGGACGCCGAGCCCGACTTCACGAGGTCGACCCAGAGCTCAAGGGCCTGGGCGACCTCGGGGGAGGTGAGATCGGTCTCGTCGCCTCCGTTGGTCCACATGAAGGGCAGGAACTGCCACGAGCCCTCGTAGGTCGCGATGGCCGAGAACGCGATGCCGTACCGATCGCCCTGCTTGAGCTTCGCGGCGACCGTCTTCAGTTCATCCCACGTCTTGGGCGGCGTCACGCCAGCCTCCTCCAGCATGTCGACGTTGTAGAACAGACCGATCGTGTTGACGGTGGGAGCGAGGCCGTAGACCTCGCCCTCGTAGGTCGCGGCCTGGAGGATGCCCTCGGCGAACCCTGACGTGTCGACCCCGTAGTCGCTGAGCGGCGTGAGGCCGCCCGTCTTGGCGATCTCCTGCACGTCGGGGTTGTCGAGCATGAGGACGTCGGGCAGCGTCTTGGACGACGCCCGCTGCAGGACGCCCTGGATGAGGTCGGCTCCCGGCACCGTCTCGCGCTTGACGGTGACACCGATCTTCGTTGCACAGGCGTCGAGGGCCTTCTGGATGAACCCCTTGTCGGGCTCGTTGTTGTAGTAGTCGAGGACGGAGAGGGTCGACGAGTCGCCCGAGGACTGGTTACTGCCCCCTCCGCCGCAGGCGACGAGGGTGAGTGACATGGTTGCTGCGAGGCCGGCCGTGACGAGGTGTCGTGTTTTGGGCATGGCGAAGTCTCCTTGTGATCGGCGCGATGTGCGTGTTCGTGGGATCCGTCAGCTTTGACGGTCATGAAGAGGCGATAGAGTTAAGCGCTTAACTCTGTAGTCAGCAGTATTGGTTCGCCAAGAGACAAAGTCAACCCCCTTCCCCGAAAAATGGGACAATCCACCTGATCAACCTCGAGAGCAGGGAAGTGACACAAGATGGCGACGATGCAGGAGGTCGCGGAGCACGCCGGTGTGTCGATCGCCACCGTCTCGTTCGTTGTGAACGGAACCAAGCGGGTCTCACCGCAGACGCAGGCCAAGGTCGAGGCCGCCATGCGGGAACTTGGCTACGCCCGCAACCACGCGGCGAGCGCCCTTGCGAGGGGTCGCACAGACATCCTGGCGCTGCTGTCGCCCGCGCTGGAGCGCAACCTGAGCGGGACGGGGATGGAGTTCATCACCCGCGCGGCCGAACGTGCGCTGCAACGCGGCTACAAGCTGGTCCTATGGCCCTTCGACAACCAGGCAAGCAGCGTCCAGTCGCTGATCGCGTCGCGGCTCGTCGCGGGAGCGGTGCTGATGGAGGTCGAGTTGCACGACGCCCGCGTTCCAGCACTCCGGGAGAGCGGGCTTCCGTTCTCCCTGATCGGTCGGACGCTCGACCCCACGGGGATGGCGTGGGTCGACGTCGACTTCGATGCCTCCATCGTCGGAACGATGAAGGACCTGCTCGGACTGGGGCACCGTCGGATCGCCTACGTCGACTTCGTGCTGGGAGATGATCCGGAGGCAAGCGTCTTCGCCGGGGCGGTGCGCGCGCGCAACGCCTACATCGACACCATGAGGTCCGTCGGCGGATCACCGGTGCTCCTGCGCTGCCCCGAGACGCCGTGGGACGGGCGACACCTCGTGTCCCGGCTCCTCGCCGATCACCCGGACGTGACGGCACTGGTGGTGATGAACGAACATGCCGCCCCTGGCATCGTCCTCGGGCTCGCCGCCGCGGGGGTGCGGGTGCCGGAGGACATGTCGATCATCTCGGTCGGAACCACGTCGATGATGGCCGCATTCACGGATCCGGTCCTGACGCACACCGTCTCGCCCGCGCGCGAACTCAGCAGGCTGGGCGTCGACGCCGTCATCGATCGGATCAACGATCCTGAGCTGCCCCTGCCGCAGATCCTGCTTCCGTGCATGCGGGCCAGCGGGGAGTCGGTGGCTCCGCCGCGATCCTGACGACGGCCCTAACCTTCCCACCCGGCGGTAGCGTTGTCTGCAGACGACGGGAGACACCATGGTGAGGAAGCGCACGGCCAAGGACACCTGGCGGGCCACGATCACCGAACTCGACCAGGTCGACGATGCCGTCTACGACGCCATCGCCTCCTCGCGCGGGCCGATGCTGGACTCCTTCATGCCGAAGCTCACCAACATCGCCGACCACGGCGTGCTCTGGTGGGGCGTCGCCGGCCTCCTGGCGCTGACCGGCGGCGCAAAGGGACGCAGGGCGGCGTTGCGCGGCATGGCGACGCTCGGCGTCAGCAGCCTGCTTGCCAACCAGGTCTTCAAGCGCACGATCCATCGCGAACGCCCCGACCGATCGCTGCTCCCGTTCGGACGCAACGGGCGGCGTCGACCGACCTCTTCGTCGTTCCCGAGCGGGCACGCCGCATCTGCCGCAGCCTTCGCCGCGGGCGCCTCCTCTGAGTGGCCGAGCCTCGGGGTTCCGCTCAGCACCCTCGCGGGAGCGGTCGGGATCTCGCGGGTCGCCACCGGAGCTCACTACCCGTCCGACGTGCTCGCGGGCTTCCTGCTCGGCGGTTCCATCGCCGCGTGGGGGTCCAAGGTGGTGCCCGTCCCGGAGGACCCGATCGTCGACCGCACCGGCCTGGGCCAGGTCGACCTGGGTGCCCGTCCTGACGGCGCAGGCGTCGTCCTGTTCGTCAATCCCGAGTCGAACAGCGGCAAGGGGGAGCGCGTCCTGAGGGTGGTCCGGCGCAGGCTGCCAGCCACCCGGATCGTCGAGCTACGCAAGGGCGAGGAGTGGCTGGACGTGATGCGCCGCGAGTCCGACGGCGCGGAGATCATGGCGGTCGCGGGCGGCGACGGCACCGTCCGCACGGCTGCCGCCGTCGCGCTGGAGAGGGACCTGCCGCTCGCGGTGCTGCCTGCAGGCACCTTCAACCACTTCGCCAAGGACCTCGGCCAGTTCCCGCTCCGTGCGGCGATCCGGGCGATCCGGGAGGGAAGCGCCAACCGGGTCGACGTGGCGTACGTCAACGACGGGCTCTTCGTGAACACGGCGAGCGTCGGCGCCTACACCGATTTCGTCCGGATCCGCGAGAAGTACCAGCGCCGGATCGGCAAACCGGCGGCCGCCGTCCTCGCCTCGCTCCGAGTGCTGAGGAAGCGCGAGTCGATGCGGATCAGGGTCGACGGCTCAGAACTCGAGGTCAACCTTCTCTTCCTCGGCAACGGCCAGTACGAGCCGCAGGGCTTCGCGCCGTCGATGCGCTCCCAACTCGACGACGGCATCGTCGACCTGCGACTGCTGGATGTGCCGAGCGGCATCAAGCGGTGGGGCGCGATCTTCTCGCTGGTGGCGGGACGGCTGGCGGGGAGCCGGTACTACCGCGTCACCTCCGCGTCGCACCTCGACATCGAACTGTTGGACGGGCCGCGCAGGGTCGCCCGGGACGGTGAGGTGGGAGAGTCGGCCGATCGCCTCACGGTGAGGGTCAAGAGGCGCGCGTTGACCGTGCTCCGACCGCGCTGACGGTCACCGGTGTGAGGCTCAGGGCTTCGGGCTCGGCGTCGGGGTCGGGACCGGCGTCGGGGTCTTGCTCGGGACGATGCAGATCTGACCCTCCACGGAGCTGACCTGGTTCAGGGGCTTGTCGTTGTAGACCGGCTTGTCTGTGGCGAGCAGGATGTCCACCGTGCCGTCCACGCGGTCGTCGTACTCGATCTTCGGCTCGACGAACTGGGAGGCCACCAGCCGGACCTGGGCGTACTGGGACTTGCTGGTGCGGATGGTCAGGACCTTGATGCGTTCCTCGGTGTTGCCGGTTCGCACCACGTTGAAACCGGCACTCTGGAGGTGCGACTGAACGCGGCTGGCCTGGCCAGAAGTGAACCCTCCGTTGAAGATCCGCACGCTCACCTGGGAGACGGTGACGCTGTCTGCGGACTGCGTGACGCATGGGGTGGGCGACGGCGACGGGAGCGGAGCGGTCAGCGAGTTCCAGCCCCAGAACGCTCCCCAGGCGAGCAGCCCAAGCAACCCCAGGAGGATCACGGGTGTCGCAATGAGCCTGAAGATTCGCACGCTTGTCTCTGCCTTCGCTGGTCGGACCACGTCGGTGTGGTGAGTACCTTAGTTCAACTCAAGCACGCGGGCGTGCATTGTCTGGCGCTGTTGCAGCGCGGCGCGGAGTGCGCGGTGGAGGCCGTCCTCCAGGTAGAGCTCGCCCCGATACGAGACCACATGGGCGAACAGGTCGCCGTAGAAGGTCGAATCCTCCTCCAGCAGGGCCTCCAGATCGAGGGTGCGCTTCGTCGTGACGAGTTCATCCAGGCGCACCTGGTGCGGCGGGATGGCGATCCACTGCTTCTGGGTATAGCCGTGGTCCGGGTATGGGCGGGAATCGCCTACTCGCTTGAAGATCACCTGGCCAGAGTACCCGCAACGGTTCCATGCCTGCCCCTCGGCCCGAGGAGTAGGCCGGTTCGTGGGCGCGGCCCTCGCCCGATATGGGAAGGTAGGCCCGTGAACGATGCACCCGATATCGAGCAGATCCGCGCCGGCTACACCTTCGACGTCGACTCCGCGACGCTGGGGGTCCTGATCGACGGCGGCACCCCCGTCACCGACGTGCCGATCCGCATCCCGCTGAGCATGTTCAACCGCCACGGCCTGGTCGCCGGTGCCACGGGAACCGGCAAGACCGTCACGCTCCAGGTGATGGCAGAGGCGCTCAGCAGCGCAGGGGTCCCGGTCTTTGCCGCCGACATCAAGGGCGACCTGAGCGGCATGGCGACGGCGCCGCAGCCGAGCGAGAAGCTGCTGGCCCGCACGCAGGCGCAGGGGCAGCCGTGGGAGGCCGCGGCATTCCCGACGGAGTTCTACGCCCTCGGCGGCGAGGGCGTCGGCATCCCCGTCCGGGCGACCGTGTCCGCATTCGGGCCGATCCTGCTGTCCAAGGTGCTCGGCCTGAACCAGGTGCAGGAGTCATCGCTCGGGCTGGTGTTCCACTACGCGGACAAGAACGGCCTCGCGCTGCTCGACCTCAAGGACCTGGTCGAGCTGCTCAAGTACCTCACCTCCGACGACGGGAAGGCCGAGCTGAAGGGCATCGGCGGCGTCAGCACCGCCACCGCTGGCGTGATCCTCCGCTCGCTCGTGACGATCGCCGACCAGGGGGCCGACGTGTTCTTCGGCGAGCCCGAGTTCGACCCGTCCGAACTGCTGCGGGTCGCCCCCGACGGCCGCGGCGTCGTCTCGCTGCTCGAGCTTCCCAAGCTCGCGTCCCGTCCGGCGCTGTTCTCCACCTTCCTGATGTGGCTGCTCGCCGACATGTACGCGGACCTCCCCGAGGTCGGCGACATCGACAAGCCCAAGCTGGTGTTCTTCTTCGATGAGGCCCACCTGCTGTTCAACGGCGCCTCGAAGGCCTTCCTCGACGCGATCACGCAGACCGTTCGGCTGATCCGCTCCAAGGGCATCGGCGTCTTCTTCGTGACGCAGACCCCCAAGGACGTCCCCGACGACGTCCTCGCCCAACTCGGCTCCCGCGTTCAGCACCAGTTGCGGGCCCACACCCCAACGACGCGAAGGCGCTCAAGGCCACCGTCGCGACCTACCCCAACTCCGCCTACGACCTCGAGCAACTCCTGCAGCAGTTGGGTATCGGCGAGGCGATCGTCACGGTGATGAGCGAGAAGGGCGCCCCGACGCCTGTCGCGTGGACCAAGATCTGGGCACCTACGTCTCAGATGGGCGCCACTCCCGAGCCCCAGGTGCAGGCCATCGTCGATGCGTCGCCGCTCAAGGCTAAGTACGGCGAGGCGATCGACCGGGAGTCGGCCTACGAACTGCTCACCAAGCGCCTCGAGGAGGGCGCTCGGCAGGCTGAGGCGGAGCAGGCCGAGAAGGCCCGCGCCGAGCAGATGAAGGCCGCTCAGGCCGAGGTCGAGCGCCAGGAGAAGGAGTTTCAGCGCCAGCAGCGCGAGGCGGAGAAGGAGCGCGCCCGGATCGAGCGCGAGGCCCGCGCCGACGAGGCGGCTCGCCGAAAGTACGAGCGGGAGAACCCGTCTCTCGTGCAGCAGGTGACCAAGTCCACGGTCTTCAAGGACCTGGTCCGCACTGCGGGGCGCGAGATCATCCGCGGCATCTTCGGAACGGGCCGCCGGAGCAGATGATGCGTCGGAGGGCGTTCGGCACGCTCGCGCTGATCGCCTTGGCGGGCTGCGCGCGCGACGGCGAGACGCCCTCCTCTTCCCGACCGGTGCCCGCCAGCGGCGCGCCCGAGACGGACTACAGCAGGCCGCTATCGGCCGTGATGGACATCCTGCGCACCGGCGGCGTCAGCCTCTATCTGGCGCACCCCGGCGTGATCGGTGACGCGCTGTCCGACCTTGGCCGCCAGGTGGCGACCGAGGTGGGCGAGGCCTTCGCGGCGCTCGACGTAGAGGTCACCGTCACGACCTCTCCCGCTCCGTACTGCCGCGAGACGGCCGACGTCGCGTTCGCCGGGTCGGAGGCGACCGTCGACGACCTGCTTGGCGACCTGAGCGACGCCGAGGGACGTGAGGACCAGGTCACGGCGCACGCAGCGAAGCGCCTCGCGAGCAGCGTCCCGTGGGGCGAGGTCGCCGTCCTGATCGGCCACCCTGGCAACATCACCGCCGTCACCGGGGTGCCGGTCAACGAGGGCGAGGGCCTGATCTGCGCGAGGGCAGGAGGCTCGTTCCAGGTACTGGCGGAGACCATGCCCAACGACTGGGCGCGGATGAAGTAGCGCCCGCCTCAGGACGCGGTGAACCGCTCGATGCTCGGGTCGTTGCGGACCCGGTCGCTGATCGCCTGCAACTGCTCCGCGAGCGACTGGGCCGTCAACTGGGCCGACAGGAATTGGCTCCACAGCTTCCCCTGCTCCGGGGCGAGGCCGTAATAGTCGGCGAACCGCCACGAGAAGACATGCTCCCCTGCGTCGGCGAGCAGGCGGGTCTGCGACGTCAGCGCCGACGACTGCAGGTCGGTGGGGATCGAGTTGCGCACCACCGTCGGCAGCAGGTTCGTGCGGGTGAACTCCTGTGCCACCTCGGGGGCCAGCAGTGCGCGCAACAGCGCCTTGCCTCCCTCCGGGTTGGCGGCCTTCGCAGGCACGAGGAACGCCTCGGTCGGGGTCGAGTGGATCGCGGTCGCCGGGAAGGTGGGCGACGATGTCTGCGTCGGGACGGGTGCCGCCATCATCTCGAAGCCCTCGGCGGTCTCGGACGCCATCTCCTTCGCGATCCAGGAACCCGACGGGTACAGCAGGGCGCGCTTGTTCTTCGACCATTCGGCCTGGGCGTCGAGGAAGCTGCCGCCGTGCAGCACGAAGCCCTCCTTGACGCACGACTCGAGTTGGGTGAGTGCCCCGAGGACGGCGGGCTGTGCCCAGCCGTCCGGCTCCAGGTTGTCCAGCGCGATCCGGACCTTGTCGCCGCCCTCCTTGATGGCCGAACTGATGGCCAACTCCTGGTAGTAGTGCGCGACCTCGTCGCCCCAGACGAACAGGAAGGTGTCGAGCGTGCGGGCCTCGTCGCCGAGCACCAGCATGTCGTCCCAGGTAGCGGGGACGGCCCAGCCCTCCGCGGCGAACCGAGATCCGGAGTACCAGAGCCCGTAGACGGAGAGGGCGTAGTGCAGCGCGATGAGCTTGTCGTTGACGATGCCCGGCGTCAGGGCGTTGGCGAACAGCGTGTCCTTGATCACATCGCCGTCGGCGTTCTTCGCGTCGATGACGTCGTCGAGGGTGAGGAAGGCCTCCACCATCTCCGCCACCGCGAGTTGGTCCGCGCCGGAGTTGTCGATCAGGTCGGGAGGGGTGGCGCCCTCGGCGAAGCGGGGGGTGAGGGCCTCCGAGACGTTGCTGACGACGCTGACGTCCGCCGTTACAGACGGGTAGGTCGCGTGCAGCACCTCGGCGGCCAACGTCACGTAGTCCGCCCCGAACGCTCCGTCGAAGATGACGGCGTCGACGATGGTCTTGTCGCCCGGACGCAGCGGCCAACTGGACGGGGTGGGGGTCGGCGAGGCGGACGTCTGCGGCGGCTGAGGCTCGCGGGTGCAGGCGGCCAACGGCGCGACGGCAAGCACCGACAGCAGGGTTCGGCGACTCAACGGTGGCATGGGGCTCCTCAGCAGACGAGCCCACCCTACGGCAGCGTGGGGTGCGACGCCGTCACACCCAGGTCGTCAGGTCAGCGACCGGTTCCCGCGTAGACGGTGGCCTCCCGCTCGGCGTCGAGGCCGAACGCGGTGTGGGCGGCGCGCACTGCACGGTCGACGTCATCGGCGCCGACGATCACCGAGATCCGGATCTCCGAGGTGGAGATCATCTGCAGGTTCACGTCTGCCTTCGCCAGCGCGTCGAAGAACGTGGCGGAGACGCCAGGGTGCGAGCGCATGCCGACGCCGACGACGGAGATCTTGCCGACCTGGTCGTCGTAGAGCAGTTCATCGAAGCCCAACTCGGTCTGGATGGCCTCGAGGGCGCCGATCGCGCGGGCACCGTCTGCCATCGGGAGCGTGAAGGAGATGTCGGTCTTGGTGTCGCTGAGGCGCGACACGTTCTGGACGATCATGTCGATGTTGAGTTCCTCGTCGGCGATCGCCCGGAAGATGCGGGCCGCCTCGCCGACCTTGTCTGGAACGCCCGTGACGGTGATCTTGGCCTCGCCGCGATCGTGCGCGACGCCCGTGATGATGGCTTCTTCCATGGTGTCGTCCTTCGTGATCTCGTCCTGGTTCTTGACCCAGGTGCCCTGCTGGTCGCTGAAAGAGGAGCGCACGTGCACCGGCACGCCCTCGCGGCGGGCGTACTCGACGCACCGCAGGTGGAGGATCTTGGCGCCCGAGGCGGCCATCTCCATCATGTCCTCGTAGCCGATCTCGCGGATGTGGCGGGCGGACGGCACGATGCGCGGGTCGGCGGTGTAGACGCCGTCGACATCGGAGTAGATCTCGCAGTAGTCGGCGCCAAGCGCCGCGGCGAGCGCGACGGCGGTGGTGTCGGAGGCGCCGCGGCCGAGCGTCGTGACGTCCTTCGTCGTCTGCGCGACGCCCTGGAAGCCGGCCACGATCGCGACGTTGCCCTCCGAGAGGGCCTTCTCGACGCGGCCGGGGTGATGTCGATGATGCGGGCGTTGCCGTGGATCGGGGTGGTGATCACGCCGGCCTGCGAGCCGGTGTAGGAGACGGCGTCGACTCCGAGGTCGGCGAGCGCCATGGCGAGCAGCGCGGCCGACTGGCGTTCTCCGGTGGTCAGCAGCATGTCCAGTTCGCGGGACTTCGGCCGTGGCGACACCTTGAGCGCCAGGTCCATCAGGTCGTCGGTGGTGTCGCCCATCGCGGAGATGACGATGATGACGTCATGCCCGTCGGCCCGCGACCGGGCGATCCTGCGCGCCACGCGCTTGATCGAATCCGCGTCCGCAACCGACGATCCGCCGAACTTCTGAACGATGCGACCCATCAACAACCTCCTGGGGAAACCTTGACGAGTCTAGTTCGTCCGGTCGTTGGCCGCCGACTCCGTCCAACGGGGTCCCACCGCGCAGTGCCTTGCGAGGCTGGTCGGGACTCTCGCGGGAGCGTGCGGAGCGCCTCCCTTGGCGTCGCTGATCATCGGCTGCCTCGGCGACGCGGCGGTGTAGCGTCTGCACTGTGTCGACGCTGCCGAAACTGACCGCCGAAGAACAACGGGTGCTCGGGTGCCTCCTCGAGAAGGAGGTGACGGTCCCGGCCAGTTATCCGCTCACCATGAACGCGCTGAAGACGGCATGTAACCAGTCGAGCAGTCGTGAGCCGGTGGTCGACTACGACGACCGCACCATCCAGGACGCGATGCGCGGGCTGAAGGACCACGGCCTTGCCGGTTCCACCTGGGCCGACCACGGTCGCCGGACCATCAAGTACGCGCAGGTCGCCGCAGAGGTGCTCGGGTTGGCCGACGACGAGCGCGCAGTGCTGACCGTCCTGCTGCTGCGTGGCCCGCAGGCACCGGGCGAGTTGAGGACGCGCACCGACCGGATGCACACGTTCGCCGACCGCGGCGCCGTCGAGGCGTGCCTCACGAGGATGGCCGGGCGGGAGGCACCACTGGTGGTCGAACTGCCCCGACGACCGGGGCAGCAGGACGCGCGATGGGCACACCTGCTCGGCGAGCCGCCGACCGTCCCCGGACCGGTAGCGGAGGTCGACCGGGAGCAGATCCTCGCCGACGGCCCGGGGGAGCGCGACAACCAGATCCGTGCGACCTACGCCGCCGTCGCCGAGGACTACGCCGAGCAGTACGGCACCTGGCTGGACGAGCGACCGATCGAACGCTGGCTGCTCGACAGGGTCGTCGACCTCGCCTACGAGCGCCCCATCGCCGACGTCGGCTCGGGTCCCGGCAACATCACCGCCTACCTGGCTCGGGCCGGGGGAGACGTCACGGGCTTCGACCTGTCGCCCGAGATGGTGGACGTGGCTCGGCGCGAGCATCCCGAGATCAGCTTCGAGGTGGCCGACCAACGCCGCCTCCTGCGCCCTCCCGCGGCCTCGGGGTGGGGCGCCATCACCGCCTGGTACTCGCTGATCCACTACACGCCGACCGAGTTGGTCGCACAGATCGGCTACCTGGCGAACCTGCTCGACGAGGAGGGCGTGCTGGCGATCGCGGTGCACGGCGGGGCCGAGGTGTCGACGACGGCGCAGTGGCTCGGCCACGACGTCACGACGCCCTGGGTCAGCCACGACCCGGCGCAGGTGCGGGCCGCCGTTGCCGCGGCGGGGCTGGTCGAGATCGAGGCCTACGTCGACCTCGGCGAGGACAGGGACCGGGTCTTCGTCCTTGCACAGCGGCCCTGACCGTCAAGGGATGACGTAGGGCCTTCCGCCCTCCGAGTCGGACGTGAACAGGACGTCGCCCCGCGCGTCGAGGTACTCGACGACCAGTCGCCCGGAGGACTTGGGCTGCCTCGTCACGACGAAGGAGTAGGTGCCGTCAACGATGTCGACGGTGTACTGGCCGTCGACCCGCATGCTCGTCGCGCCCTCGACGGGGACGAGCCCTGACCCGACCTCATACGGCTTGATGCTCGGGTCGTCGACCTTGCCGCCTCCTGGCAGGAAATAGCTCGCCGAGATGCCCCAGAACTCGTCGCCGGGCCGCAGCGTGGGGCTCTCCGTGGCCGCCTGCGCCATGCCGTAGGGGCGGAGTCCCGAGACGTCGCAGGCGTAGTAGGTCTCCTCGAGGAGGAGGAGGGCCGTGACGATGCCGTCCTTCTCCGCCGCGTTGACCAGCGTCGCCGCCCTGAGGTCGGGCGTTCTGAAGTCGTAGGAACGGCCGGCGCCCTCCTCGAACGGAGCGCCGTCGTATCGGCGCAACTGCTGGGAGCAGAGCGCGGCCAGGCGTTGCGGGTCGGCGATGCTCGGCGCGGGGTCGGGGATCGCCGACGTCGTGTCGCCGGGCTCCGGCACGATGCAGAGCCGCTCGCTTGACCGTCCTGCGGGGTCGACGAAGAGCACCGGGTCGCCCGTGGAGTAGCGCTGGTCTGAGTGCGCGATCGCCCACGCGATCGATTCCCCTGGGGGAGTCTCGTAGCCGGGCTTTCCGTCGTAGGCGTCGAGTTGCGGTCGGCAGCGCTGCGTCACCGCCTCGGGCGTCAACCGATTGGTCGCCTCGGACGGGGAGGTCTCCTGGGTGGGCGCGGGCGTCGCCGGGGCGGGGGAGGCGACCATGGTGGCCGGACGCATGGAGCCGGCTCCGAAGGCCACGCCGCCGACGGTGAGGGCGGTCACGAGGGCGACGCCGCCGATGCGCCGTCGCGTCCGGGCCTTCGCGGCGAGCGGCAGCAGGTTCGGGGCGGTGATGCTGCGGTCGTCCGCAGCACGCCGCATGAGGGATCGCAGGGCGTCGGTCTCAGGGTCGTCCATGGCTGGCTCCTGTCGGGGTGAGGATGTGCCGGAGGGCGTGGAGCGCCTCCGAAGTCATGCGCTTGACGTTGCCCTCCGAGCAGCCGAGGGCCGCCGCGGTGTCGGCAACGGAGGCGTCGAGATAGAACCTGAGCACGACGCAGGCCCTCCGGCGCGGGGTGAGTTCCGCGAGTGCCCCGGCGAGGTGGACCCGCTCATCGACGGTTCCGGCCTCGTCTGCGACGGTGGTGTCGCGGATGTCGTCCTGCGGGGCCTCGCGCCGCCAGGGTCGGCGGGACTCGTCAATGAGGATGGTCACGAGAGCGCGCCTCGCGTAAGCCTCCTTCTGGGCCACCCGGTTCCAGCGCGGGTGGAGCCTCAGCAGAGCGGCTTGGGCCGCGTCCTCGGCCTTGTGCCAGTCGCCGCAGATGAGATAGCCGGTTCGGGTCAGCCGGCCGAACGAGGCGCGCACGAAGGCGTCAAACTCGTCGTCCGTCCTGGCCATCGGCGTTCCCCTTGTCTCTGCACGGTAGACGAGGCCAACCGGCTCCGGGGTTGCGTCGCTGCCTGAGTTGGTCGGTGGGCCGTTCCCTGAGCTTGTCGAAGGGTCCGTAACCCGGTCGGGTCTGGTGGGTCGTTCCCTGAGCTCGTCGAAGGGTCCGTAACCGAAGCGGGTCTGGTGGTTTCGGACGTCTCGACAGGCTCGACGATCGGTTCGTTCCCTGAGCTTGTCGAAGGGTCCGTAACCGAAGCGGGTCTGGTGGTTCGTTCCCTGAGCTTGTCGAAGGGTCCGTGACCGGAGCGGGTCTGGTGGGTCGTTCCCTGAGCTTGTCGAAGGGTCCGTTACCGGAGCGGGTCTGGTGGTTCGTTCCCTGAGCTTGTCGAAGGGTCCGTGACCGGAGCGGGTCTGGTGGGTCGTTCCCTGAGCTTGTCGAAGGGTCCGTTACCGAAGGGGGTCTGGTGGGTCGTTCCCTGAGCTTGTCGAAGGGTCGTTACCGGAGCGGGTCTGGTGGGTCGTTCCCTGAGCTTGTCGAAGGGTCCGTTACCGAAGGGGGTCTGGTGGGTCGTTCCCTGAGCTTGTCGAAGGGTCCGTTACCGGAGCGGGTCTGGCGGGTCGTTCCCTGAGCTTGTCGAAGGGTCCGTAAGTGAAGCGGGTCTGCTGGGTTTCGGACGTCTCGACAGGCTCGACGATCGGGTCGTTCCCTGAGCTTGTCGAAGGGTCCGTAACCGAAGCGGGTCTGGTGGTTCGTTCCCTGGGCTCGTCGAAGGGTCCGTAACCGAAGGGGGTCTGGTGGTTCGTTCCCTGAGCTTGTCGAAGGGTCCGGAACCGAAGCGGGTCTGGTGGTTTCGGACGTCTCGACAGGCTCGACGAACGGATCGTTCCCTGAGCTGGTCGAAGGGTCCCGTAACCCGGGTGGTCTGGTGGTTGGTTCCCTGAGCTCGTCGAAGGTCCGCGACCCAAGCGGAACTCCGTGATGCAGAGCGTCAAGACGCGGACCACAGACACCCCAATCTGGCGAGGAAATCTCAAAGAAATACCTTGCCAACGGCCTGTGGACGGGCGAAACTGTCAGTGGCGAGGCGAATAATGTAGGTATGAGGCACGAAGCAGTAGACGAGCTGGAGCGGCACCTCGACGCCGCCCGCGAGTTGCTGCGCACGCTCTCGACGAGCCACCTCACCGCCGCCGACGCCGTCGCGCTGGTCACCCGGATAGACGTCGCGGCCGACCAACTGAGCGGGGCAAGGATGGTCCTGCTCGACGCCGCGGTGTCCGCGGCCGAGCCCGGCACCAACGTCACCGATCAACTCCACGCCACCAACCGCGTCACCCGCAGGAGGGCGCACTCCGATGTCCGCATGGCCACCGAGCTCACCGAGCGCTTCGAGATCGTCGCCGAGGCCTGGTGCTCAGGCCGGGTCAGCGAGGCCCAGGCGCGCGCCATCGTCGCCGGCCTCAAGCGGGCACCCGCCGTCCTGAGCGGTGCGGATCACGACCTCCGCCAAGCCGAGATGGTCGCCTACGCCGCACACTTCGACCCCGACGACCTGCTCAAGCTCGCCACCCGGATGGCGGAACTCACCGACCCTGCGCACGCAGAGGCGCTCGAGGCGGAACGACTTGCCCGCGAGGCGCGCGTCGCCCGCGCCTCCCGGTTGCTGGCCGTGGTTCCCGACCACCACGGCTCGATGCTGATCCGCGGTCAACTTCCGCTCGCCGACGGCGAGGTGCTCCTGGCGCAACTCGAGTCGCTGATGCCGTCGTCCGCGTCCTACCAGCACACCGGCGAGGTCCCCAGCCGCGGAGCCCGCCGCGCCGATGCGCTGGTCAGGCTCTGCTCCGTCGCCGCGTCCGCGGAAAGGCTGCCGCTGCGCGGAGCCGACCGGCCGCACGCCGTCATCACCCTCGATTACGACACCCTCCTGACCGGCCGCGGGGCCGTCGGCTCGATCGCCAGCGGGGAACGGCTCTCGGCCGCCGACGCCCGCCACCTCGCATGCGACGCGAACATCATCCCCGTGGTGCTTGGTGCCCGCTCGGAGCCTCTCGACGTGGGTCGCACCAGTCGGCTGTTCACCGGCTCGCTGCGAGCCGCGCTGACGCTGCGCGACCAAGGCTGTTCGTTCCCCGGCTGCGACGCGGTGCCCGCCGCGTGCGATGCGCATCACATCACCCCCTGGTGGCAGGGCGGAAGCACATCCCTCTCGAACGGCGTACTGGTGTGCGCCTACCACCACCGGCTGATCGAACCCGATCCGCAGAAGCCGGCCGACCACCAGTGGCAGGTCGAACTGGACCCGGGCTCGGGTCTGCCCACCTTCATTCCGCCCAGGCAGATCGACCCCAGCCGGCGCCGAAGGCAACACCGCCGCCACCGCATCAGGGGGAGAACTCTGCCCTCCGCCGAACCCTGCGAGCCACCAGCGGCGGCACCCCCTGTGCTGCAGACATCGGCCGCCTGGGTCGCCTGAACCCGGCTCGAATGGGTGCGGATCCCGATAGGCTCGACACCATGAACGGGGTTCGCTGGGGAATTGTCGGAGCAGGTTCCATCGCGGGTTCGGTCGCGGGCGACTTCCAGTTCGTCCCCGGCGCTGAACTCGTGGCCATCGCGTCCCGCAACCAGGAGAAGGCCGACGCCTTCGCGCTTCAGCAGGGCATCCCCAAGGCCTTCGGGTCCTACCGCGACCTGCTCGAGTCGCCCGAGGTCGACGCCGTCTACATCGCCACCCCGCATCCCCAGCACCGCGACGTCGCGCTCGCCGCGATCGCCAACGGCAAGCACGTGCTTGTAGAGAAGGCGTTCACCGCCACACTCGCCGGGGCGCAGCAGGTCGTCGACGCGGCAAGAGTCAAGGGCGTGTTCGCGATGGAGGCGCTGTGGACCAGGTTCCTGCCCGTGGTCGCGGCGGCGCGAGAGGTGGTCGCCTGGGGGCGCATCGGTCACGTCGTAGCGGTGCAGGGCGACCTGTACGCCTACCGCGAGTTCGAGGCGGGCAACCGCCTGTTCGAGCCCGAACTGGGCGGCGGGGCGATCCTCGACCTCGGCGTCTACCTGGTGAACCTCGCCCAGATGTTCCTCGGTGACGTCAAGAGCATCGACTGCATGACGCGACTATTCTCCAACGGCGTCGAGAAGGCCGCCGCCATCACGCTCGCGCACACGGCGCACGGCCTGTCGTCGCTGACGTGCGGGTTCGACGGTCCCGGCCCTGGCCGGATGCTCGTGGTCGGCACCAAGGGTTGGATCGAGATCGAGCCGCGCTTCCACCACCCGTCGGTGATCACGATCCACCGCCCTGGTGTGCTTCCCCGCGTCATCGAGGCTCCCCCAGCGGGCGCGGCTACAGCCACGAGTTCGCGGAGGCGACCAAACGGATCTCCGAGGGCGCCACCGAGTCCCCGACGATGCCGCTCAGCGACACGCTCGAGGTGATGCGCGTCCTGGAGGCATGCCTGCGACAGGCCGGCATCTACCGCAAGGACGCCACCGTCGAGGGCCTCAGGTAACCGGCCGCGACTTCGCGGGCACTCACTGGTGCGTCTTGTAGTACTCGAGCATGTCGTCGCTGCGGAGCGCCTTGCGGAGGTCGTCCAGGCCGACCCTGTCGACGAGCACGATCGACTGGCCGTCCGACGAGGTGCCGAAGCCGGCGGTGGGGAACTGGAACGAGCCGATGTTCGACGGCTTGAAGTCGCGCATCGACCACCCGAGCGACATGATCGCGTCGTTGGTGAGGTCGGGGTCGACGGTGAAGTTGCCGCCCAGCTTGGTGATGGCGTCGCGGAACTTGCCGGGATCGGTGACAACCCCGGTGGAGGTGAGCTTGCTGAGTACGGCCTTGATCATCTCCCGCTGCCGTGTGGCCCGACCGAAGTCGCCGTCGGAGAGGTTCTTGCGCTCCCGGACGAAGCGCAGCGCCTGCTCGCCGGTCAGCGTGATGTCGCCCTGCGGGAAGTCGAAACCGTCGCTCGAGGAGGCCTCCTGGTTGTACACCGTGATGCCGCCGAGCGCGTCGATGACGTTGACGAAGCCCTCGAAGTCGATGATCGCCGAGTGGTCCATCGGGACCTGGAGCAACTGCTCCACGGTCTGGATCGCCAGCGCGGACCCGCCCCACGAGTAGGCCGCGTTGATCTTGGCGTCGCCGTGCCCCTCAACGGGGACCCAGGTGTCGCGCGGGATGCTCATCAGGAACACCTGGCTGCGGTCTGCGGAGATGTGCATCACCTGCAGGACGTCGGAGCGGCCCCGCTCGCCGCCGCGATGGTCGGAGCCCATCAGAACGATGTTCATCGGGGTGCCCTTTGGACCCGGCGCGACAGGCGTGGGCCTCGGCCCGGTCGGCATCATCGACGGGTCGCGCTGGATGTTGTCCAGCGCGTCGACGGCTGACTTGGCGTAGTAGCCGACGATCCCGACGGCCGCGAGCACAACCGCCAGCATGACGCCAAGCACGGTGAACAGCAATCGTCGGTTGCGCCGCTTCTCCCTCGGCTGGACGTTCTCGTCCGTCTCGTCGGCGCTAGCTGATTGATCCATAGACCCCATGTGCTCAGCGTACTGTCGACGGCTTGCCGCAAGCTGTGGGGCTACTGATCAACCACGAGCAGCGTGCCGGCGGCCGAGAGTTGACGCATGACTCGTACACCTCAAGAGACCGCATTTGGCGGCTCGATCCCAGCTGAATCGCAGCAAAGACTGCAGTGTTTGCGGCTAATGCCTTGTCAAGTCCGATTGAGGAATGGCGGACGTAGGCCCAGTCAGATAAGTGTCCAGCGTTCGCGTCACATCGAGGGGATGAATGATGTGACAACGGGTGATGCGATTAACTGACCCAGCGCATGAATGAGCCGAATGTCGGTCTTACCATTTGGTTCTGTGGGATCCCTGAGTTCAAGCGGAGAATGGCCAGACATCGTCCATTCACTACACACGTCACCCGCCTGGGTCCGTCGTTCTGTCGTCGTCGCATGGGACATCGTCGCCTGGGTTCTCGCACTTCTGACCTTCGCCCTATTCCGTTTCGACTGGGGCCTGGGAAGCCTTCAATGGTTCAGTGTCGTCAGCTACATTCTCGTGGCGTCGGCGTTGCAGATGGTGATCGGGCTCGCCTGCCAGATATACCTCGGGCGTAGTCGCATCGGCAGTTTCTCGGAGGCCTTCTGGCTCACGAGCCTCGTGTTGGTCGTCGGCGCTGTGACCGGTGCTGTCTTCTGGCTTGTAGATCCCGGATTTCCGCGCAGCGTCATCCTGGCCGTTCCATGCCTCGCGCTCCTGATCATGAGTGCTGGCCGCGGGCTCGTCCGGATGTCGCGGATGAATCTCCACGGGGACGCGAAGCGCACCGGTCAGCGGGTGCTCCTGTATGGGGCCGGAGACCTCGGCCATCAGGTGGCTCACCTCGTTGCTCGCTCGAACAACTCTCCCTACAGCATTGTCGGGATCCTTGATGACGACCCGACTCGCCGCTTCCTCAGGATTGAGGGTCACCGCGTCGTCGGCACGGGCGCCTCGCTAGCTGAGCAGGCTCAGCGACTGCAGGCTTCCGCGGTGGTCCTCGCGATCGGAGGCGTGACACCAAGCTTCATCGGAACACTGTCGACCGCCTGCGAAGACACTGGCGTCAAACTCATAGTGGTCCCGCCTGTGCGGGAGATGATCGGCGGAAAGGTCTCGCTCGAAAGCCTGCGCGAGTTCAACGTGGCCGACCTGCTCGGGCGACGTCCCATCTCCACCGATCTTTCCAGCATCGCGGGCTACGTCACTGGCAGGACGGTCCTGGTAACCGGAGCAGGCGGGTCAATAGGTTCCGAGTTGGCGCACCAGGTCAATGAGCTTCGCCCCAGCAAGCTCGTCCTGCTCGACCGGGACGAGTCCGCATTGCACGCCGTCCAGTTGCGGCTCTACGGTATTGGCCTTCTCGATAGCGACGACATGGTGCTCTGCAGTATCCGAGATGAGGAAGCCCTCCGCGCGGTCTTCGAGAAGCACCGCCCCGACGTCGTATTCCATGCAGCCGCGCTGAAGCACCTCCCGATGTTGCAGCAGTATCCGGCAGAGGCGTGGAAGACGAACGTGCTCGGCACGGCTAATGTGCTCCGTTGCGCCCATGAGTCAGGGGTCAGGAACCTGGTCAACATCTCCACAGACAAGGCGGCCGACGCTTCGAGCGTGTTGGGCGGCTCAAAGCGGATCGCCGAGCGGCTGACCGGGTGGTATGCCGAGCAGTACGACCTGGCGTACGTGTCGGTCAGGTTCGGCAACGTGCTTGGATCACGCGGCTCCGTCCTGCACACGTTCAAGGCGCAGATTGAGCGCGGTGGCCCGGTCACGGTCACTGACCCGGACGTGACGCGCTATTTCATGACTATCCCGGAGGCCTGCGAGTTGGTCCTTCAAGCTGGCGCTCTCGGCCGCCCAGGCGAGGTGATGGTCCTCGACATGGGCGAACCGGTACGGATGATCGACGTGGCCCAGCGGCTGATTGCCGAGTCAGGTAAGGACATCGCGATCACCTTCACCGGCCTGCGTGAGGGAGAGAAGCTCGACGAGGTCCTCTTTAGCGTTAACGAGCACAGGGCCTCGAGTCCGCATCCGCTGGTGAGTAGCGTGCGGGTTGAGCCTTTGGCCCCCTGAGCATCTCAGCCACTTGGCCCAGCGAAGCAGCGTTCGAGGGTATGCTCGCCCAGCCGCGACCGGGCCGAAGCGTACTCCATCCCGCGCTCAAACTGACAGGCAAGGACAAGTCTCCGAGCAGTACGGGCCGTAAGCCTGACTGTCAAGTTAGCTAGAAATCCACGCAGAAGTTAGGTCACAGAATGCGCGACATTCGGATCGTTTGGTTTGAGGGTTCAGATGAAGGGACTGCCGCTGGTCAGCATCTCCGTGGAACTCTGCGACGACTAGAGGATCAGGCCATAGTCGTCAATGAAGTCATTTCCGTCTCGGGCGACCAGAAGGAAGGGTGGGCTGGAAGGTTTCGCCGACTGAGTTCGGTCATGTGGCGCTCGATACTAGCTTCCAGCAGAGATGGAATCTTCATTGTTCGTTGGCACCCCTTCGCACTGCTTCCATTGGCATGCCACCGACTCAAAGGGGGGAGAAGTATCCTCTTGATTCAGGGTAACAGTGCAGATTTGAGGGCTGCATACCCTTTCACGTCATGGCTCCCGGTGGATTCGCTGATCATTAAGCGGCTCTTCCCAATTGAGGGTGTAGGTAGGGGTTCCGGCGTGGCGGCTGGATAGAGGGGTCGAGGCCTCCCGAAGATGGAAGTTCCTAAGCTGTCCATCTGGAAGACCTCGACGTGTTCAACGCTACCTTCACCGCGCCTGATCTGACGACCTTCTGCCGCCTCGACGAGCTCGGGTTGGAGGTGACTGGCCAACACGTGACCGCGCGCCGGGCGGTGCTGGAGTGCCGCGTCACGGATGCTGATGACTGGTGCCACAACTGTGGCGGGCGCGGTTTGGTGCGTGACACGGTAATCCGAGGCCTGGCTCACGAGCCCTTCGGTTGGAGACCCACTGTGCTGCGGGTGCGGCTGCGCAGGTACCGGTGTGTCGAATGCGGTCATGTGTGGCGCCAGAGCATGGACCGGGCCGCTGAACCGAGGGCTCGGCTGTCGCGGCGTGGGGTGCGGTGGGCGCTCGAAGCTATCGTGTGTCAGCACCTCACCGTGGCGAGGGTCGCCGAAGGGCTGGCGGTGGCGTGGGACACCGCCAACGATGCGATCATCGCCGAGGGTCGTCGGGTGTTGATCGATGATCCGTCCCGGTTCGACCAGGTCACCGTGCTCGGGGTCGATGAGCATTGCTGGCGTCACACCCGTGCCGGGGACAAGTTCGTCACCGTGATCATCGACCTGACCCCGGTAGCGGCTGGGACTGGCCCGGCACGGCTGCTCGACATGGTCGAGGGCCGCTCGAAACAGGTGTTCAAACGCTGGCTCGCTGCCCGTCCAGCCGCCTGGCGGGCCGGCGTGGAAGTCGTGGCGATGGACGGGTTCACCGGCTTCAAAACCGCCGCCGCCGAGGAACTCCCCGACGCAGCTGCGGTGATGGACCCGTTCCACGTCGTGCGCCTGGCCGGGGAGGCTGTCGACAAATGCCGCCAACGCGTCCAACAAGCCACCATGGGGCATCGAGGCCGCCGCGGGGACCCGCTCTATCAAGCCCGCCGCACCCTACTCACCGGCGCCGATCTACTCACCGACAAACAAGTCACACGGCTCGAAGACCTGTTCGGCGACCAGAACCACGTCGAGGTCGAAGCCACGTGGGGCATCTACCAGCGCCTCGTCCAGGCCTACCGCTGCAAAGACCGCACACTCGGCCGCCACCTCATGGCCAGCGTGATCGATGCGATCGCCACCGGCGTCCCCGCTGAGCTGACTGAACTGGTCCGCCTGGGTCACACCCTGAAACGCCGCGCGATCGATGTGTTGAACTTCTTCGACCGGCCCGGCACCAGCAATGGTCCCACAGAAGCCCTCAACGGCCGCCTCGAACACCTCCGCGGCTCCGCTCTCGGGTTCCGCAACCTGACCCACTACATCGCCCGCTGCCTCCTCGAAGCCGGCGGATTCAGACCCCGCCTACACCCTCAAATCGGATGAGCCCGTTATATCTACTAACGTCCAACTTGGACGCCACGTCCATATCAATCCAGGCGCAATCATAGGCCATGACGTCATCGCGCACGATTTCGTCTCAGTGAATCCGGGAGCGACAATCTCGGGAGCTGTGGAACTTCACTCATTCTCCCTCGTTGGAGCAGCGGCGACTGTCCTACAGGGAATAGAGGTCGGAGAGCACGTTGTGCTTGGAGCTGGAACAGTACTCACAACGAATTGTCCCGACCATGTTGTCGTCAAAGGAGTGCCGGGGCGATGGTAGCTTCACACGACTTTCTAGGCCCAACGCCGGACGACGTAAATGGAGGATGCCTATCCCTTCCCACTAGGGAATCGCCCCCTCCACATCAGAACACAGCAGCGCAGCCTGCCCACACCAAAGGCGCTCCAGACCCTTCTCGGCATCTCTGCATTGTCGTCACAACGGCCCAAACTGCGACCTCCTTTCTGCAGGGATACCTGAACTACTATCGAGAAGCGGGTTGGCGGGTGACACTAATCTGCTCCCCCGGCGCCGGACTTGACCACCTCGCGGACAGTCAAGGTGTGGAGGTGATTGCCGTACCAATGGCTCGAAATCCGGAGGCCTTGTCGGATCTCGCATCCCTTGGACGACTCTTTGTCCGTCTCCGAACTCTCCGGCCAAATGCGATTGTGTACGCGACACCAAAGGCAAGTCTCCTCACCGCGATCGCCTCTTTCGTTTGCCGAGTACCCGTACGAGTGTACGAACAGTGGGGGCTTCGTCTTGAGACGACAAAAGGCGTTGAGCGACGGTGCCTCAGCATGCTCGAGCGAGCCACGGCAGCCCTGTCCACGATCGTCGTACCCAACAGTCAAAGCCTCGCACGAAGCCTGAGAGACGCACAGCTCACAGGAAGAACACCAGTCCGAATACTCGGCGCGGGGTCGTCGCACGGCGTTGACCTCGACCACTTCTCCCGACGGGCTAACACATCACCCCTAGATAGCGACACCACAGCGTTTGTGGCGAACGCGCGTGGCCTTGTGATCGGATTCGTCGGCAGGCTGGCTCCAGATAAGGGCCTTGACACGCTCCTCGCTGCGCTGACTATTTGCCGCCGATCCGGAACTGACGTTCGCGCCATCATCGTCGGGGGAGATGACGGCCCGTCTCCTATCCATGGCCAGAGCCAGGTTGAGAAGCAGCTAGTGCATTTCACTGGTCACGCCTCGGATCCTCGTCCCTACTACAGGGCCATGGATGTCCTAGTCCTCCCGAGCCGGCGGGAGGGCTTTCCGAACGTCGTCCTCGAGGCGGCCGCCATGTGCGTACCGGCGATCGTCAGCGATGCGACGGGCTGTTCGGACGCGGTGAGCCACGAAGTGACCGGTTTGCTCTTTGAGGTCGGTTCCCCTGGTGCCCTCGCCGACGCCATCACCCGACTCGCCGCCGACCGAGAACTCGTCAGGACCCTGGGTTGCGCCGCCCGTCTCCGTGCCGAACGCGACTACTCCCAACAGACAATTTGGAGTCTTCACGAATCACTTCTTCGCAATCTTGTCGAGCAGAGCAGGGAGGGCGTTGAAACAGGCACCACAATCCCGCAAGCAGAGACGGGACGCGCTTCAGCGTGGCACGCCGACGCATCTGAGATACCACCCAGAGAAACGGATATAGAGTGAGTGACAAGAATGACCAACGAGAACCGAAGGCGATCCCCCTTCGGGAGTGCGGTGATATATGACCCTCCAGACTTTGAGCCGACGCGTCTACCAGGAAGCATTATCGACGCTACCATTTCGACACCGCCTAACCACTGATTATTTCCGAAAGCATAGGCGTCGTCCAGACTTGACCAACCCGCGGCTGCATTCCGAACGGCTACTCTTTCGCTCGCTATATGACACAGACCCGATCTTGACCAGCCTTTCCTCGAAGCAACGCGCAAAAGAAGTGGTTCTGAAAACTTACCCAAGACTGCGCGCACGCATTCCAAGAACTCAGTGGACTGGATCACCTGAGCAACTCATTGAGAGGCTCCCGTCGCTCGCGCAATCCACTGACCCCTGGGTTCTGAAGCCGGACCAACTTGGCGGCGGAATAGCGCTCCTGAATGACGCGGGAGGCAGTGTGACGCAGGGGGACCTGCGTCGGCTCATGCGCGAATCGCATCGTACGCAGAAACTCTTTAGGCGATTGGCCCCACGGGCGCTACACACGCTTCCAGAAGTGTTTATCCTCGAAGATCGGATAGGCTTTCATGGTCGTCCTATTGACTACAAGGTCCACACATTCCGTGGCAAACCTCGCATGTTCAGCGTGTACTCAGGTCGCACCGCCCACACCTTTACAGTGCAGCATTTCGATGCCGATTGGACTCTTCTCTTTGGCCGGAACGACTCAGGGCAAGACCTCAGGCCAGAGAACCATGTGCGTGAAGCCCTCATCGACGCCGCTTCCCAGATACACTTCGACTTGGCGTACACCCGCGTGGACTTTTATTGGGACGGCCAACAGCTCTGGCTAGGTGAGATCTCGCCATTCGGTCACATTGACGGCATTGAACTGTATCCAATTCTGGACGCAGCGATGGGTGACTGGTGGACACAGAGCACATTACGCAATCTATCCAGAGACTGACAAATGATCACTGCGTTCGGTTTCACTGTCGTGTTACTCGCACTTATCTTCCTCTTTTCCAAGGTGCGGAAGCACGGCCTGGGCGACTCACCACTGTGGTTTATTGCCTCCAGCCTCGTATTTGTCAACTTTGGGTTCCTCCTCACCCACTGCACAGCCAAGGGCGCCGGAGTTGCATGGACAGCAGATGGGCTTTTGGTTGTTTCCCTGGGCCTACTGAGTTTTATTAGCGGCGCGCTACTACGTAGCTCTCTCCCGCATCGCGCGCCACGGCTGGTCCGACCCGAACGTAGCGAGGTCAAGGAACCTGATCGGGCCCGACTGGTTGTTGTCGCGGGCCTAGTATTAGTTCCGGCTTGGCTCTATTTTGCGCTCTTGGGGTACGTTCCCCTGTTCGACGGGCTCGCAGCAGTCGCAGATCAAGGACTTGATGGACTCGGTCAACTCCAGGCCTCGAGGCTAAGTCGGGATGCGTACGCCTCAGCGAAGGGGGTCTACATTCCGTTTCAGGGTGTCCTGCAACTCGCCCGTAACCTCGGTGCTCCCATCGTGGCGGCATACGCTGCCGCACAGATGGCGCGCTCCGGGTTCTCGAAGACCAGCCTGGCGGTCCTGGCGTTCGCAACGGTGACCCTGCTGCTCGCGGGGCAGAGATGGCCCATGATCTACCTGGCGGTAGCAGTCATCGCTGCGATGTCCCTCTCCGGCATCGAGGTGCGACCAAAACGCTTCTTCCAGGTTGGCATTGGCGTCCTGATACTGGGTATCTCAGTGAGCGTTCTTCAGTCTCGGACTCGTTCTCAGGCCTCCTCGTGGCTTGATGCGTTCACCGACGCTTGGCAGAACCTTCTGGGGCGCATCTTTCTTGAGCAGAGCGCGATACCAATCGCCAGTTATCAGTTCAAGCCCTTCGGCGCTGGAGAGTTACTGGGGCGGTCATACCTCGACTCCTTGCGAGCGTACGCCCCTGGTCCAGGGGAGAGCTTTCCCGTGGAGTTCTTCCGGGCCGTAACAGGCACAAGCACTGGCTACACAGCCCCGCCTGACTTCTACACCGAGGCGTACATCAACTTTGGATTGGTCGGAGTGATAATCATATCAGCCTTTTGGGGGATGGCCCTAGGGTCGCTGAAGAGTCGCACGTTCTCAACCTACGACACCCTGAACGTTGGATTGCAGGCAGGACTCGTCGCGATAGTATCGCAGAGTTGCTTCTCGGGTCCTGTCTTCACACTTTCAGGCTTCATCATTGTGTATGCAATCTCCCAAATCGTGAAACTATTCACACTTTGCGGGGCACATTTTACGCCACGGCCCAATCGACCTTCTCTGAGGCTATTTCACAATGAAGGCTAGGTCTGAACGATCGTTCCGGAAGTCATTTGGCGTCTCGCTGGTCGGAAACTCGGCGGCGGCAGCACTCGGCGCTCTCGCTATCCTTCTGACGATCAGGCAACTGTCTCCGTCAGAGTGGGCGCCAGTCGCCTCTGTGATTGGAATGGGCCCGTCAATCGGTTTGGTCTTGAGCCTCGGCTCGGTTGGATACCAAACACGACGTATTTCGAGGGTGGTCAGCCAACAACTGCGCGGACACCTTTATGCGACATTTGTGACCAGACGATTCGTCATCGGCGGGGCCGTCTTATGCATTGGCGGTCTGGCCGCAATTCGCTCTCCGCTTTCTTGCATCGTATTGCTCTTGGCCGGAAGCCGGTTTATTAGAGGCGGCGTGAGCGTTCGGATGTCCTGCGATCGTCGATTCTCCCAGATCGCGGCGCTTGCAGTGGGGGAAAAGCTGGTGATCGTTGTGTGGGTCGGATGCGCGAAGCTGTCGCAAACGGTTTCTTGGCTGTCACTTCCAATCGGCTACCTCGTATCGTACTGGTGCTACACCGCTGCCGCATTGGCGATTGAGAGACCTTGGAGTACTCGACGCTGGCTCTTCTTTGCCGCCAAGACTCCCGAGTTGCTCTGGTCTCGATCCGGCCGCTTCGGGATAGCATCTCTGACTGGACCACTCCAGCAGGCCGACGTAGCCATCCTCGGGTCGCTCACGGATGACTACCAGGCTGGTCTTCTCGGCTCGGGATCCCGCCTGACCAGTACGACAAACGTCATCGGCGGGTCGTTGGCTAGCGTCGTGATGCCGTACTTCGGACCACGACATGCCGAGAGCCTTACCTGGCTCTTCCCAATTGAGGGTGTAGGTAGGGGTTCCGGCGTGGCGGCTGGATAGAGGGGTCGAGGCCTCCCGAAGATGGAAGTTCCTAAGCTGTCCATCTGGAAGACCTCGACGTGTTCAACGCTACCTTCACCGCGCCTGATCTGACGACCTTCTGCCGCCTCGACGAGCTCGGGTTGGAGGTGACTGGCCAACACGTGACCGCGCGCCGGGCGGTGCTGGAGTGCCGCGTCACGGATGCTGATGACTGGTGCCACAACTGTGGCGGGCGCGGTTTGGTGCGTGACACGGTAATCCGAGGCCTGGCTCACGAGCCCTTCGGTTGGAGACCCACTGTGCTGCGGGTGCGGCTGCGCAGGTACCGGTGTGTCGAATGCGGTCATGTGTGGCGCCAGAGCATGGACCGGGCCGCTGAACCGAGGGCTCGGCTGTCGCGGCGTGGGGTGCGGTGGGCGCTCGAAGCTATCGTGTGTCAGCACCTCACCGTGGCGAGGGTCGCCGAAGGGCTGGCGGTGGCGTGGGACACCGCCAACGATGCGATCATCGCCGAGGGTCGTCGGGTGTTGATCGATGATCCGTCCCGGTTCGACCAGGTCACCGTGCTCGGGGTCGATGAGCATTGCTGGCGTCACACCCGTGCCGGGGACAAGTTCGTCACCGTGATCATCGACCTGACCCCGGTAGCGGCTGGGACTGGCCCGGCACGGCTGCTCGACATGGTCGAGGGCCGCTCGAAACAGGTGTTCAAACGCTGGCTCGCTGCCCGTCCAGCCGCCTGGCGGGCCGGCGTGGAAGTCGTGGCGATGGACGGGTTCACCGGCTTCAAAACCGCCGCCGCCGAGGAACTCCCCGACGCAGCTGCGGTGATGGACCCGTTCCACGTCGTGCGCCTGGCCGGGGAGGCTGTCGACAAATGCCGCCAACGCGTCCAACAAGCCACCATGGGGCATCGAGGCCGCCGCGGGGACCCGCTCTATCAAGCCCGCCGCACCCTACTCACCGGCGCCGATCTACTCACCGACAAACAAGTCACACGGCTCGAAGACCTGTTCGGCGACCAGAACCACGTCGAGGTCGAAGCCACGTGGGGCATCTACCAGCGCCTCGTCCAGGCCTACCGCTGCAAAGACCGCACACTCGGCCGCCACCTCATGGCCAGCGTGATCGATGCGATCGCCACCGGCGTCCCCGCTGAGCTGACTGAACTGGTCCGCCTGGGTCACACCCTGAAACGCCGCGCGATCGATGTGTTGAACTTCTTCGACCGGCCCGGCACCAGCAATGGTCCCACAGAAGCCCTCAACGGCCGCCTCGAACACCTCCGCGGCTCCGCTCTCGGGTTCCGCAACCTGACCCACTACATCGCCCGCTGCCTCCTCGAAGCCGGCGGATTCAGACCCCGCCTACACCCTCAAATCGGATGAGCCATATAACGGCTCGCGCGCTCACAACGGTGCCCTCGGCTATTCGAGAGTTTCTGCCAATCGTCGCGGATGGGTGAATGGCCGTGAAGGCGCGCATGCCCGCGGACTCCAGTTGTTCAGCCAATCTGTGTCGGATGTCGGGTGATCCGATGGCCAGCACGAAGGACTTGTCCGAATCTGCAGCGATCCAGTCGTTCACTGTGCCGAGGTAGCGGGTGTCGCGCGCAGCCAATCTAGCCAGGTTGTCCACTGACGGTGCATCATCCACCACACCTACCACTTCAGGCCCCCGGCCAGCCCTAAGCATTGCTTCGAGTGTGTCCAGCGTTTCTCTGCCGAATCCCGACGCTCCGACGACGACGACCTTCTCAGGCATCGCGGGGGTCTCCGGGGTGGGTGCCGTGAAACTCGACCATGGTTGGAAGCGGGCCATTGCCGATTCCTTGTCGTCGTGTCACCGTCGCCACAGTGGCAAGAAGAATGCAGAGGTCAAGGCTCATACTTCGCCGCTCCACGTACTCCACGTCGAGACGGAGCTTCGTCTCCCACGGCAGGGCATTGCGCCCTCGAGTCTGTGCGAGCCCTGTGATGCCCGGCCGTACCTCGTGTCGTCTAGCCTGTTCGGGCGTGTAGCGAGAGAGATACTTCTCGAGAAGGGGCCGGGGGCCAACCAGGCTCATGTCGCCCTTCAGCACGTTCCAGAGCGTGGGTAGCTCGTCGAGACTCGTGGATCTGAGAAGGCGTCCGCAACGTGTCAGACGTTGTTCGTCTGTGACCAGAGACGCGGTGGGTTCCCTCATAGTGCGGAACTTTGTGAGTCTGAATATGCGCCCGTCTTTGCCCGGGCGGTCCTGTCGGAAGAGAACCGGTCGGCCGAAGTTCATGAGGACCACTAGCGCGGTCAATGCTTGGAGTGGGGCGGTGGCGACTATGCCTACCGCGCTCGTGACGATATCCACGATTCGTTTGACCATGTCATACCGCCGCTTAGTCATGGCATGGCTCCGGTACCCGACTCAGGAATGTGGACAAGTTGGTGCCCACGCGCTCAATCTGTGCTGCGGTCAGCACTGAGCCGCTGGGCAGGGAGAGTCCCGTGAGGAAGAGTCGCTCGCTCGTCCCATCAGTGAAAGAGCGTCGCGTCGCGAACACTGGCTGTAGGTGCATTGGCTTCCAGAGCGGGCGGGATTCAATTCCTGCGTCATCGAGGTGCGCGCGAAGGTCTGCGGCGGTGAAGCCTGCGAGCGAAGGATCGACAAGGATGGATGTGAGCCAGAAGTTGTCCTGGGTGTCCCCACCAGCGAGCCCCGCGGTTCGCCGAACATCTGAATGCCAGGAATGCCCCGGAACAAGGCGCTGTACGTCCGGCGGTGCGAGCGGCGGCGCTCGATCATGTCGTCGAGGCGTGCAAGTTGCGCGCGCCCCAGGGCGGCCAGGATGTTGGACATGCGGTAGTTGTAGCCAACGTCAGTGTGCTCGTAATGCACGACGGGCTGTCGGGCTTGCGTGGCCAGGTAGCGTGCCCGCTTCGCTACGGCCTCGTCATCGGTCAGCAGGGCGCCGCCGCCTGATGTGGTCATGATCTTGTTCCCGTTGAAGGAGACCGCGGCAGCATGACCAAAGGCGCCGGAGGATCGGCCGTTTCGCGTCGCTCCCAGGGATTCGGCGGCGTCTGCGATGACCGGGACTCCATGAGCGTCGGCGATTGCCGCGATGCGCTCGTGATCCGCGACCTTGCCCAGCAGGTCGACCGGCACCACCGCTTTGACCGACCTGCCCTCCTGGCCGAGGACAGTGAGGGCCTCCTGCAGCAGCAGAGGGTTCATGTTGCCCGACTCGTCGGCGTCAATGAACACCGGCTCGGCGCCCGTGTACACGATGGCGTTGGCCGTCGCGGCGAAGGTCATGCTCGAACAGAGCACGAGGTCGCCGCGCCCAACCCCGACTGACAGCAGCGCCAGGTGGAGGGCGGCCGTGCCGGAAGACAGGGCAACGGCGTGACGTCGTCCCGTGTACTCCGCCAATTCCGCCTCGAAGGCGTCCACCTCCGGCCCGACAGGCGCAATCCAGCCTGTGCGAATGGCGCGGACAAGGGCCTCTTCCTCTAGAAGTGTTATGTCCGGGGACGATAGGTAGATTCGGCCGTTCACGCATTCACCTCAGTGTGTGACATTGGACCGAACTCTGCGTCGGTTCAGGGTTGACAATATCGACGCTCTGCGGGCGCTCTGGGGGAGGTCACCCTAAAGGGTAACGAACTGTATTCACAAGGGCATTTGTTGCGCTTGGCGACTCGGGAGGGCGTCCTGGTGCACGCCGCGTCACTGTTCTGGGGGTGGTGATTCCGCCGACAAGAGGCTTTGTAGAGTAACCCCAACTGAACAGAAAGTTGGGCATGGAACTCTCGGACTATCTTCGGGTCCTGCGCAAGTATTGGCGAAGTGTCCTTGGCATTGTGTTGTCTGCAGTGTTTGCGAGTGCAGTGCTGATGATGCTGACCATTCCGACGTATACCGGCTCTTCGGACTTGAGCGTGGGGTCAGAGGCGTAGACCGCCGCCGATGAGGAGCATTCTGAGGCGGTAGTTGTCGGGGTTACGGAACCCTCTGGCGACGCGGCGGGCGAGTTCGATCAAGCCATTGATCGCTTCGGTGCCGCCGTTGTTGGCGCCGCCGGTGGTGAAGTAGCCCAGGAACGCGTCTCTCCATCGGTTGAGGGTGCGGCCCAGGCGGGCGATCTCCGGGATCGGACACGTCGGGAACGAGGCGAGGACCTTCTCCGCTACCCGACGCCCGTCAGCAGGACTCGACTGGTGATAGACCGAACGCAGGTGCTGGGCGCAGTGCCAGGCGACCTCGACTTCGACGTGACGGTCCTCGACGGTGAACGCCGCCTCGAGCCGGGTCTTCTGCCGGTCGGTGAGATGCTCCTTCCCGGCACGCAGGACGTTGCGGATCCGATACAGCGGATCATCTCTGCGGCCGCGGTGGCCGTGGATGTCTTGCTGGACCCGGCGGCGGACCTCATCAACGGCAGCCGTGGCGAGCTTGACGACGTGGAACGCGTCGAGCACCGCGACGGCGTCCTCCAACTGGTCGTCGATCGCATTCTTGTAACCGTGGAACGGGTCCAGCGTGGCGATCTCAACACCCTTGCGGAACACGTCGCCGCGGTCACGCAGCCACGACGTGTAGATCTCGCCGGAGCGGCCCGGGACCAGATCCAGGAGCCGGGCTCGGACTCGTCCGTCCTTGTCACGTGTCAGATCGACCATGCCGGTGAACTCCTTCGGGCCGCGGCCGCCGAGCTCGACGGGCTTGGTGGAGACGTGATGCCAGATGTGTTCGTCGACGCCCAGCGAGGTGACACCGGCGAACCGGGTCTCGTCGTCGGCGGCAGTCTCAAGGACCGGCTTGACGGCCCGCCACAGCGTCTTCCAGGTGCAGCCGAGCTGCCGAGCCAGACCCTGAACAGAGGCGTTCTCCCGCCGCATCTGCCCGATCGCCCACGACGTCGCGCGTCTGGTGAGCAGCGCTCTGGGTCGCGCCACGTCGGGGTCTTGTTCCATGAACGAGGTCACCGGACACGACGGTTCGGGACACAGCCAGCGTCGTTTCCGCCACCACAACCTCACCGGCGCCGTGAAACACGGCGCGTCGATCAACTCGACCCGCTGCCGGCCATGCGCATGCGCGATCACCCCGCAGGCGGGGCAACCCATCACCTGGTCGGCGCTGGACTCGACCTCAATCCTGAGCCCCGCCTCGTCGCGGGCGACGCCAACCACATGCAGCCCCGGCAACCCGACCAGAAGATCACAGCGCTGGCAGTAGCCGCCCGCGGCACGGCAGCAGGAAGTAGGATCGGGCATCGTCGAGGTCCTTGAAGATCAGGTGGTGTGGTAACCCCGATTCTTGAGGGCCTCGACCCCCTTCACCCCGCCGACACGCCCGCCATCCGATCCCCGCTCACCCCACGCTCAGGTCCGAAGAGCCCGTATACCTCGTCGGCGTCGCTGTTCCTGTCGATTCGTTCTGCAGGAACGGTCGGGGAGTTGCAGGCGGGGTCGAACTATGCCGCGAACCAGGTCCAGTCGTTCGCCAAGGTGGCGAAGAGCGGCTTTGTACTCACTCCCGTCATTGAGGACCTTCAACTCTCCGTGACGCCCGAACAACTGGCGCGACGCGTGGCGGTCACCATTCCGGCTCAGACCGCGACCATGGACCTTGCTGTGACCGCCGACTCGCCGGAGGAGGCGGCTCGAATCGCTCACGCGATCACTGAACGGCTCATTGTCGCGGTAGACGAGTTGTCGCCGCCTGGGGCCGACGGGCAGAAGCCCGTTGTGGCGACCGTCATTCGTCAACCGCTGGTGCCGACGGCCCCGACCAGTCCCAAGCCCCTCCAGAATCTTGCGATCGGTGGCCTGGTCGGCCTCCTGCTTGGCGCGGGGCAGGCACTGCTTCGGGACGTTCTCAACACGGTGGTGCGCTCTCGGCGCGACATCGAGCAGGTGAGCGACCAGGCGATCCTCGGTGCGATCCCGCTCGACGAGAGCGGGGACGTGCTCGTCCTCAACTCCGACCCGCACGGGTTGCGGGCGGAGGCGTACCGGAGCATGCGGACCAACCTGCAGTTCCTGGCACTCGACAAGGGCGGGCGGTCCATCGTCGTCACGTCCAGCGTTCCTGGGGAGGGGAAGACCAGCACGGCCATCAACCTTGCCGCGACCCTTGCCGCTGCCGGGGAGAAGGTGCTGCTCATCGACGCGGACCTCAGGCGGCCGCGGGTGGCCGCGCAACTCCAGTTGGAGGGCGCCGTCGGGCTGACTACTGTGTTGATCGGCGATGCGCGACTCGGGGATGTGGTGCAGCCGTACGGTCGCACGCCGCTGGACGTGCTCACCGCCGGTCGCGTGCCGCCTAACCCCGCCGAGTTGCTTGGTCATACGCGCATGAGGGCGCTCCTCGAGGACGCGTCAAAGCTCTACGACACCGTGATCATCGACTCGCCGCCGTTGCTGCCGGTCACTGACGCCGCCGTCCTGGCGGGAGAGACCGCCGGTGTGCTTGTCGTCGTGGGCAGTGGGATCGTGAGGCGGCCCGAGTTGACGGCCTCGCTTGAGGTTCTTGAGCGCGTCGAGGCAAGGGTTCTGGGGCTCGTCTTCAACAGGGTTAAGCGCAGCGAGGGTGAGGCCTACGGATATCGGCACTCCTACTACAGCGACCACCCGAGGGCGGCGCCGAAGAAGGGTGATCGCAAGTCCAAGAAGCGCCGAGCGCGGGCAGAGGTGGCTGCGTGAGCGTCGAGGCCTACCGGGTCCTGGCGGTCTGTACCGGCAACATCTGCCGCTCGCCCGCGGCCCAGATGCTGCTGCATGCAGAGCTTGGTGCTGGAGCGACGGTGACGAGCGCCGGGACCGCGGCCATGGTCGGCAACCCCATCGAACCGCCCATGGCGAAACTGCTGCGCGAGTCGGGGCACGCCACGTCGGCGTTCGCGGCGCGCCAACTCGTCGCCGAGGACATCATCCGGGCGGACCTCATCCTCACCATGACGCGCGAGCATCGCGCCAGGACGGTGGCCCTGGTGCCCGCCGCGGTGCGCCGGACCTTCACGCTGCTTGAACTGGCGAGGATCGCCGCAAGCGGAGAAGTGCCGCGGCTCCTGGGGATCACCCCGCGGGTCCGGTTCCTCGAGTTCGTCGCCGCCGCGGGAAGGCAGCGGTCCTCGGGGAAGGTGATCTCCGATGACGACGTGCCCGACCCGTACCGCCGCGGTGGGCGCGAGTACCGCGCCTCGTATGCGCTGATCAGCGGCGCCATCGACAGGATCGCCGCGGCGCTGCGCTAGGTCTCACCCGGCAAGGGCCTCTGCGATGGCGGAGGCGAACAGTCGCGACCCCTCGTCGTTCGGGCTTCCGTCCTCCTCGACGAGTTTGTCGCGGTCGCGTTGACGGGTTGGGAACGCCGAGTAGACGTCGATCGTCGGCAGCGCATGCGCCTTGGCCCAGCCGGCGACCGCGGCGACCGTGGCCTTCTGCTGGTCGGCGCTGGCCGAAGGGTCCGGGTTCTGCAGGACGACCGCGACCGGCACGTCGGCTGCCTGGCCCCGGACCGCCTCGAGGATGGCGTCAAGGGCCGACTCGATCTCGCCCGCATGCTTGCGGTGGCCGTAGCTGAGAAGGACGGCGTCGCTGCGTTGCCAGGCCCTGGCGACCCGACCCGGTTCGCGGCTCAGGACGGGGCTGCGCATGCTGGCGTTCCACACGGTCAGGCTCGCGCCCTCGTTCGACAGGGGAGCGGGGTCGGGGAAGGTCGACGTCTTCGCGTTCCAGGCGGCGTAGGACACGGCGTGCCGCTTGGCCAGGTGCTCCGTGGCCCAGCGATGCACCCACTCGCTCTCCTCGTTGCCAGACCCGTCGCCGAAGATCGTCACCGCGGCGCCGTCAGCGGCGAACGCCGCCGCGAAGGCCGCGAGCGAGCCGGGCTGCGGGGCAGGCGCGGATGCCGTGGGTTGAGGCGAGGGCTTCCGTGAAGGGCTCGGAATCGGGTCGACGGGGATGGCCGTGGGGCTCGGTGTCGTGCTCGTGGGCGCGACCGAAGGAGCCGGGGAATCCGCAGGTGCGGCGACCCCTCTGAACTGCGACAGCGCCAGCCAGGACACCGCGACGGTGGCCGTGGCGAGGGCGGCCAGGCCGACCGTCGCCAGGCGGTTTCGTGAATCCGAGGCTGCAGCCACGGTGCCGCTCCTTGCGCTGTGAGACGGCAACAACTGTATTGGCGCGCGGCAAGGTGGAGTGGGCGCTGTGAAGCCCGATTTTGTTGGTCTTTTCCGGGACGGCAAAGTCTGCAGACGATGCCGCGTTGCCCCGGTCGTCGAGTGTGACGACAAGGGCTTTCACAGTGGAACGGGTCGCGCCGCGACACGCCGATGGGCGTCTCGCGGCGCGCTCGTGGGACCCCTCGACGAGACTCGGGGAACGGGCGACCGTCAGGCCTTGACCAGGCGCAGCCTCAGGTCCAGTTCCTCGTCCTCGTCGGTCGCCGCGTCGACCTCGTCCTGGATCAGCTCGACGGCCAGCACCTCGCCCGCGATCAGGTCGCGGTGCGCGGCGATGGCCGCGGCCAGCTCGGGGCCCGCCTCGAGCACGATCCGGATCCGGTCCGAGACCTGCAGGCCAGCGCGCTTGCGGGCCTCCTGGATGAAGCGGATCACCTCACGCGCCTGGCCCTGGAGGATCAACTCGGGGGTCAGCTCCAGGTCCAGCGCGACCGTCTCGCCCTGCTCGTTGACGACCGACCAGCCCTCGCGGGGACGCTCGGTGACGATGACGTCGTCCGGGCCGATCTCGAGCTGTTCGCCCTCAAACTCCAGGAACGCCTTGCCCGCGTCGCGCAGTTGCGCGGCGAGCGAGGCGGCGTCGAGCTCCGCGATCGCCTTGGCGATCAGGGGGGTGCGTTGCGCGAACCGCTTGCCAAGGTTGCGGAAGTTGCCCTTGGCCGAGTGGTCGACGACATCGCCAGCGGAGGCGAACGACTCGATCGACTCGACGTTCAGCTCCGCCTTGATCTCGTCCTGCAGTTCGGGCGACAGCTTCTCGAAGATCGCCGACGGCACCAGCATCCGGCTGAGCGCCTGACGCACTTTCACCTTCGACTCTGCACGGGCCGCGCGACCGAGCTCGACGGTGCGGCGGGTCAACTCCATCGCTTCGGAGAGCGACTCGATGATCAGCGACTCGTCGGCGACCGGCCAGGACGCCAGGTGCACCGAGCTCGGGCCCTCAGGGTTCGACGCGTAGAACAGGTCCTGCCACACGCGCTCCGTGACGAACGGCATGATCGGCGCCAGCAGGCGGGTGAGCGTGTCGAGGGTCTCGTGCAGCGTCCACAGCGCGCCCTCGTCGCCCGCCCAGAAGCGGCGGCGGGAGCGACGCACGTGCCAGTTCGACAGCGCGTCGATGAAGGACGAGAGGGCCTGCCCGTAGCGCTGCGTGTCGTAGTTGTCGAGCGCCTCGCTCACCTCGACGATCAACTGCTGCGTGGCGGACGTCAGCCAGCGGTCGAGCACGTGGCGCTCGGCGACGGGCGGAGCCTCGCCGGTCGGCGCCCAGTTCGCGGCGCGCGCGTACAGCGACTGGAAGGCGACGGTGTTCCAGTAGGTGATCAGCACCTTGCGGACCGTCTCGCCGATCGCCTGATGGCCGACCCGTCTGGCCGACCAGGGCGAGCCCGAGCACGCCATGAACCAGCGCACCGCGTCGGCACCGTGCTGATCCATCAGCGGGATCGGCTCCAGCACGTTGCCGAGGTGCTTGCTCATCTTGCGGCCGTCGTCGGCGAGGATGTGGCCGAGGCACACGACGTTGCGGTAGCTCGACTCGTCGAAGACGAGCGTGCCGACCGCCATCAGCGAATAGAACCAGCCGCGGGTCTGGTCGATGGCCTCGCAGATGAAGTCGGCCGGGTAGCGCTCCGCGAACAGCTCGGTCGATCCCGGCTCGTGCGGGTATCCCCACTGCGCGAACGGCATCGAGCCGGAGTCGAACCACGCGTCGATCACCTCGGGGACGCGGCGCGACTCCTTGCCGCAGGTCGGGCAGTCGAAGGTGACCTCGTCGACGAACGGGCGGTGCGGGTCGAGCCGGCTCTGGTCGGTCCCGGTCAGCGCGCTCAGCTCAGCGCGCGACCCGACGGCGACCTGGTGGTCGTCCTCGCAGCGCCAGATCGGCAGCGGGGTGCCCCAGTAGCGGGTGCGCGACAGGGCCCAGTCGATGTTGTTGTTGAGCCAGTCGCCGTAGCGGCCGTGCTTGATCGAGTCCGGGTGCCAACTGGTGGCCTCGTTCTCGGCGAGCATCTTGTCCTTGATCTGCGTGGTGCGGATGTACCAGGACGGCATGGCGTAGTAGAGCAGCGGGGTGTGGCACCGCCAGCAGTGCGGGTAGGTGTGGGTGTAGTCGACGCGGCGGAACAGGATCCCGCGCTCGCTCAGGTCGGCGACCAGGGTGGCGTCGGCGACCTTGAAGAACATCCCGCCGACCAGGTCGAGGTCCTCCTCGAACGTGCCGTCCTTGCGGACGGGGTTGACGAACGGCAGCCCGTAGGCGCGGCACACGGCCATGTCGTCCTCGCCGAACGCGGGGGCCTGGTGCACGAGGCCCGAGCCGTCCTCGGTGGTGACGTAGTCGGCGAGCACCACGAAATGAGCGGGGGAGGGGAACTCGACCAGCCCGAACGGGCGCTGGTACGTCCACCGCTCGAGGTCGGAGCCCCGGAAGGAGTCGGTCAGCGTCCACTCCTCGCCGAGCACCTTCTCGGCGAGCGGCTCTGCGATCAGCAGCGACCTCTGCTCCGGGTGGGTCGCGACCCGGTAGGTGACGTCCGGGTGCACGGCGACCGCGGTGTTCGACACGAGCGTCCACGGCGTGGTCGTCCACACCAGCAGGTCCACCTCGCCCGCGAGCGGGCCGGAGGTGAGCGGGAAGCGCACGTAGATCGACGGGTCGACGACCTCCTCGTAGCCCTGCGCCAGTTCGTGATCCGACAGCGCGGTGCCGCAGCGGGGCAGTACGGGGCGACGCGGTAGTCCTCCTCCAGGAGGCCCTTGTCGTGGATCTGCTTGAGCGCCCACCACAGCGACTCGACGTATTCGGGGTCCATGGTGACGTAGGCGTCCTCCAGGTTGACCCAGTAGCCCATCCGCTCGGTCAGCTCGGTGAACGCGTCGACGTGGCGAAGCACCGACTCGCGGCACTTCGCGTTGAACGCCTCGACGCCGTACGCCTCGATGTCGGCCTTGCCGGAGAAGCCGAGTTCCTTCTCGACGGCGAGCTCGACGGGAAGGCCGTGGCAGTCCCAGCCGGCCTTACGTTCGACGTGGAAGCCGCGCATCGTCTTGTAGCGCGGGAAGAGGTCCTTGAAGACGCGGGCCTCGATGTGGTGGGTGCCGGGCATGCCGTTGGCGGTGGGAGGGCCCTCGTAGAACGTCCAGGGCTTGCCGCCTGCGCTCTGCCGCAGGGTCTCATCGAACGTCTCGCGCTCGGCCCACAGCCTCAGGATGTCGTGTTCCATCGCGGGAAAGTCGACCTGAGCGGGCACGGCCTGGTAGCCGGGGGAGGTGGTCATCTGCGGTCCTTCGTCCAGTTTCTCAACTGAAGGGACGAGCCTGGGCCCGCGGTACCACCCTCCTTGGGCGGATGACCGCCCCACTTCCTTGCGTCACCGCCGCAGGTTCTAGTGAGCGGTCGCCCGCCGTTCTTCCTGCAGCTCGGGGGTGATGGCCCCTTCAACGCCGCGCGATGACGCCCTCATTATGCGTCAGGGCACGGGTGCCGCTCAACCTGTGGGGCTACGTCCGTAGCGAAATGTGCGACCTGAGACGCTGGTCGCCGGACCACGGTGCTGGCACGATGGGGGTTCGACGAGGAGGTGTCGGCACAAGGTGTCAAGCGGCGAGATCGAGGGTTGGGCCAGCGAACGCAACATGCGCTATTTCGCGCCATGGCCCGCCATGCGCGGCATCTTCCGCGGCGGTGACCTGTTCGACGGGGGCGACAGGGAGGTGCTCTCCGGCTGGTCGGGAACGCTCGGGAAGCTTCCGGTGCTCGGCTTTCAGGCCGCGCCCGGCACCGACGCCGCCGGGTCGATCTACGTCGTGGCCGTGCGCCTGCCCGGCATCGCGTTCCCCCCGCTGACGTTCATGGAGTCGGGCCTCGCTGGCGTCGACCCCGCCGTGCCCATCGACGACCTCTTCGACCTGCACTGGAGCGTCACCGCCCGTAGTTCGCGCTTCGCGAAGGACCTGGTCGGCACCGCCATGCAGGAGGTGCTGATCGACATCCAGCCCGACTTCTCCAAGATCTGGCTGGAGCGTGACGCGATCCTGCTCGGCGCCCGCGGAGAGGTCTCCGCCACCGCCGTCGAACGCTACCTGCATCTGCTGCGGCGGCTGGTCGACACCATGCCGACCCGAGTCCTCAACGCCATCCGGCAGACCCCCGCCCCCGGCCGATGACCCCGGCGCTGCCGATCCGGCCCGTCGGTCCTCCCGCGGCGGCCCCCCGCACGATCCCCGCCTACGCGCTTCCCGCGCCCCGACCCGCGCGGCCCGTGCCCGCCGCCTCCTCGGCGACCCGGAGCGAATGGGCAGGGTGGGCCGCGCGTCGCGGCTGGCTTCACTACCCCAACGGCCGCGAGATCGCCGAGCGCTTCCACCGCGGCCCGCTGCCCGGAGGTCGCCACATCGATGCCTTCGCGGGCAAGTTCGGCGAGCTGCCCTGTTTCGGGTGGCGCACCGTCAGCGGAACGGGTCCAGAGGCGCGGATCCGGCAGGTGCTGTGCATCCGCAAGCCGGACATGGACATGGAACCCGTCCGCATCACCCTTGACAACGCGCTGCTCACGGAGCTGATCGGCAGCGGAGACATCGAGGTCGGCGACCCCGAGTTCGACTCGCGGTGGCGCGTCACCTCCGACCACCCCGACAGCGCGCGGGCCGCGCTGACCCCCGCGGTGTGGAAGCTGATGGCCGAGCCCTTCGTGCCCAAGTTCGCGCAACTGTGGTTCGAGCGCGACGTGGCCGCCGTCATCACCGAGCGGCCGATCGGGCCCGATGTTGTCGACGACTACCTCGCATTCCTGCACAAGCTCGTCACGCTGATGGGCCGCTGACCGCAACTCCCTCGCAGGTGCCAAGATGGCGCCATGGCCATCTTCGACGTGCCCCTGTCCGAGTTGCGCGAGCGCGGCAGCATCAAGTGGCGCCGCTTCGAACCTGACGTGCTTCCCCTGTTCGTGGCCGAGATGGACGCCCGCCTGGCGCCCGCCGTCCGCGACCGGCTCGAGGAGGCGCTGCGGCTCGGGGACACCGGCTACCCGGAGCTTCCCACCTACCAGGAGGCGATGGCCGACTACGCCCGCTGGCAGTGGGGCTGGGAGCTCGACCCGTCCGACGCGACGCTCGCCACCGACGTCGTCACCGGCATGCGCGACGCGCTGGAGGCGGTCTCCGAGCCGGGCGACGGCGTCGTCATCAACCCGCCCATCTATCCGCCCTTCCGCGGCGTCGCGCACGACCGACGCATCGTCGAGGTCCCGATGCGCGACGGACGGCTCGACCTCAACGCCCTGGAGATCGCGTTCCATCGCGACCGGCCCGCCGCCTACCTGCTGTGCTCGCCGCACAACCCCGTCGGCACCGTCCACACCCGCGAGGAACTGGAGCGGATCGCCGAACTGGCCGACCGTCACGACGTGGCCGTCATCTCCGACGAGATCCACGCCCCGCTCGCGGGTGCGGCGCACGTGCCCTACCTCGACGTGGCGGGCGCCGACAACGCCGTCGTGGTCACCTCAGCGTCCAAGTCGTTCAACCTGGCCGCGCTGAAGGCCGGCCTGATCATCGGCGATGTCGGGATCCGCTCCCGGCTGCGGCCGATGGTCTCCGACGGGGCCTCCTACTTCGGGGTGCTCGCGCACTCGGCCGCCCTCACGGGCGGTCGCGGATGGTTGGCGGAGGCGGCCGACGAGATCGCCGCGAACAAGGTGTTCTTCGCGGAGCAACTCGCCGAGCACCTGCCGCAACTGTCCTACGTACCCTCCGACGGCACCTACCTCGCGTGGCTCGACTGCGCGCCCCTCGGGTTGGCGAATCCCGGCGAGCATTTCCATCGGGTCGGGCGGGTCCGGTTCAACTTCGGAGCCGAGTTCGCGCCCCGGGCAACGTCCTTCGTCCGGGTCAACCTGGCCACCTCCCGTGACATCATCGCGGAGGCCGTGCGGCGGATGGCCGCGTCCGTCCAACACCGCGACGGCTAGGAAACGAGCCGGGCACCTCGTAACCTTGCCCATAGTGCCCACTCTGAGGAGGACCAGATGACGCTACCCATGGCAGCCTGGAGAGTCACGTACACCCCGGGTAACTGGCTGGTGCTCGCTGGCCCGACGATGCTCGTCGTCATGCTGCCCGCCCCGCGCGGGCCTCCAAGCTGATCAACGACCTCTGGACCGACATCGTGTCGGCGCAGTCGGTCGACGGGCTGCTGAAGCTGGCAGGCGAGGTCGGGCTCGACGCGATGCCCGACTTCGGCGCGTTCTTCTGGGACAGCAACGGCCTGCACGGCCTCACCCGTGGCCGGGTCCGCGTGATCGACACCGACAGCGGCGAGGTCGCGCTGGAAGGCAACGGCACCGTCACCTGGAACGAGGCGAGCCTCGGCGGGGAGCGTCACCTGCGCATCGACCTGGAGCCCGTCGACGACGACGAGGTCCTCCAACTGCCCATGGTGGTGGGGGCCGCCTCCGTCTCCGCCGTCTACCTGACCACCGACCCCGAGGCCCTCGTCCGGTTCCCCAGTTACGAGCAGTTGGGCGTGCTCCCCAAGATGCCGGTGCTCGGGGTCCGCCCCAGGCAGCGGGTCGCGCCAGCCGCCGTCGAGGCGGCACCCTTCGTTGCTGACGCCGCCGAGGTCGCCGATGTGGAGGCCCCGGAGGCACCGGAGGCTGAGGCAGAGCAGGCGCCCGAGCCCGACGTCGAGGCGGAGCAGCCAGTGGACCCGCCGGTCGAGCAGGAGCCGATCGTGGAGCCCGAGCGGGCGGCCGAGCCGGAACTCGCTGCCGAGGAGCAGCCCGAGGGCGGCTTCGACCTGGACCACCCGACCGACACCGACGCCCTGAGCGACCCGTCGCTGCTCGCCGCGATCGACGAGCCGGCCGAGCCCGCCGAGCCCGCCGCCGAGCAGGAGAGCCCCGTCGAGCCCCGGCACGAGGACGCCCCGGAGTTCCCCGGCCTCGGCGACGAGGTCGGCATGAACGACTCCACCGACCCGGGCGGCCTCATCGCCGCGCCCATCGCGCCGGAGGTGCCGGGGGTGCCCCCGGTGGCCCCGAGGTGCCGGTCGCGCCGCCGGTCGGTGCCCCGTCGGCCTCGCGCCCCAGCGCCCCGCGCCCGTTGTGGTTCCCCCGACCCTCGGGGAGGTCGACGACGACGCGGGCGGCACCATCTTCTCGACGGGCCTCGCCGCGACCCACAAGCCTGCCCCGCAGAACGAGCCGCGTCAGGATCCGCAGGTGCTCGCCGTCCCGTGCACCAACGGCCACGCCAACGCGCCCGGCTCCCGTGCGTGCCGCATCTGCCAGGCGCCGGTCGACTCGTCCAATCCGCGCCTGATCCGTCGACCCCTGCTCGCGGGCGTCCACACCAACCACGGCGACTTCGTCGACGTCATCGACGGCGTCGTGATCGGCCGCGCCCCTGACGCGGGGAAGGGCCCGTCGGGGTCCTACCTGCTGCGGGTCGCCAGCCCGAGCAGCGACATCTCGCGCAACCACCTGCTCGTCACGACGCGGGACTGGAACGTGCACGTCACCGACCTGCACTCGACCAACGGGACAACGGTCCTGCCACAGGGCGAGGCGCCCTTCACTCTGCGGGATGGGGCCTCGGTCCAGGTGGAGCTCGGTACCGTGCTCGACCTGGGCGATGGCGTGTCCCTGCGGATCGAGCCGCCCCGCGGCTGAGCAAGACACGTCAGGAGGGGATGAGTGTCGGGGGAGAAGACGACAGCGCGGCCGTTGCGCCTGCTCGGCCGGTTCTTGCGCCGGTCGTGGCAGGGGCTGCTGATCGGCCTGCTCGCGGTGGCGCTCGGCGTCGCCGCGTACCTCAGCCCGGGGCTGGTCGAGGCCGATGTGCGCCTCGATGAGGGCAACGTGTACGCGATCAAGCGGGACACGGAACTCGTCGGCGCACTCAACTCACAGATCAAGCAACTCTCGAACGCGGCGCCCATCGGCGACCCGCGCACCGAGGTGCTCCAGTCGGGCGACCAGGTGCTGCTCTTCCTTCCGCAGTCCTCATCGCTTGTTCCCTACGACGCCGCCCGCAACATCACCGGCGCCACCACCCAACTCCCCGCCAACGCGCGGGTCCAACTGGTCGGCGACCGGCTGCTCGTGGTCGGCGCCGAGTCAGGCGCGATCTGGTCGGGCGGCGTCGACGAGATGCTCAGCCTCGACTTCGAGAAGTCGAAGCCGCAGCTAGAGGTCGGCGACGGCGGGCTCGCGACCCTCACCACCGACGGCGACGTGATCGGGCTCGACCTGGAGAAGTCGGCCCTTGTGCGCGCCACCGAGGACGGCACCGCCACCGTCGCGCTGCCGTTCACGCTCGAACCTGACGCCATCGTCAGCATCTCTGCGGTCGGAGACAGGGCGGTCGTGCTCGACCACTCGTCGTCGCGGATCTGGGTCGAGGGCGCAAGCCAGGCGTTCCCCGTCTCCGAGGCTGAGGGCGCAAAGCTGATGGCCCCCGCCCCGAGCGCGCTCAAGGGCGACGACGGCATCAAGGCGATCTACGCCAACGTCGCGGGCCTCAACGCCGTCACCACAGACGGCCAGGTGTCGCTCTCCTCGCGCATCGACCTCAACCCCGTCACCCCGATCCAGGTCGGCGACTGCGTCTACGGCGCGGGCGTCGGTGGCGACAGGGGAGTGTTCGTGCGCAAGTGCGTCGGGCAGGAGGCGCAGCGCGCGGACATCTTGGAGATCACCTCCGACGGCGACATGCTCACCTTCCAGGCCAACCGGGGCGTCGTCACCCTCAACGACCAGGCCAACGGCACCGTCTGGATGGTCGACAAGGACATGTTCATCATCCGCCCCGAGGACTGGGACATGGTGATGCCGAAGCAGGAGGACGACGAGACCAACCAGGAGGGCACCGAGATCGACGTCGCCCCCGACCGCAGCAAGGACAACCGCAGGCCGATCGCCAACGACGACACCCTCGGAGCGCGGGCCGGCACCTCGACGGTTCTCAACATCCTCGACAACGACACCGATCCCGACGGCGACGTGCTGACGATCACCACCTCCACCAAGCTCGACGGCGCGACGCTGCAGCCGGTGCGCGACGGGGCGGGCCTCCAGATCTCCATCTCGCCCGACGTGAAGGTCGACCAGTTCACCTTCGAGTACACGATCAGCGACGGACGAAAGGGCACCGACACCGCGACGGCGGTCGTCCGGGTGATGCCTGCCGACATCACGGCGCCCAACGGCAACAGCGCGCCGCGCAAGTCGGAGCGGCCGGGAGGGCACAAGCCGGTCGACGTCACCTCCGGCTCCAAGCTCACCAAGCGAGTGCTGCTCGACTGGCGCGATCCCGACGGCGACCCGCTGATGCTGAAGAACGCCTGGCTCGAGCAGGGCTCCGAGGACATCCTGACGTTCACGCCCGACGGCAGCATCGAGTTCATCGACGTCGGCAAGTCGACCGGGCCGAAGAAGGTCAACATCACGGTGTCGGACTCCGTGGCGGAGACAACCGACGAGCTGATCCTCAACGTGACCGAGGACCCCGTCGCCCCCATCGCGTACGGCGACTATGTGACGACCAAGGTCGGCTCGGCGGTGCAGGTCGAACCGCTCGCCAACGACCAGGTGACGCGACCCACCCTCTCCGAGGTCACCGCGCCCGACGACTGCGCCGACTGCAAGTTGGACGCCAACTACCGGGAGAAGACCTTCACGTTCACCGCGCAGAAGGCAGGCACCTACTACGCCACCTACACCGTCGTCGACGGGCAGACCGCCACCGGTGTCGTCCGCATCGACGTTCGCGGCGACCGCGTCACCGGGCTCCCGGTGGCGGCGCAGGACGTGGCGCTGCTGCCGCTCGGCGGCACCGTGGTGCTCGACCCGCTCCTCAACGACACCGACCCGAACGGCGACGTGCTCGTCGTGCAGACCTACGATGCGCCCGACTCGCTCGAGGTCGTCATGGAGCGCAGGCACCGGATGACGATCCGCGCCAAGCACGACCTCAGCAAGCCCGTCACGTTCACGTACTGGATCTCCAACGGCCAGAACCCGGTCGAGGGCAAGATCACGGTCGTGCCGACCGACACCGGCTCGGCGACGCCCATCCCGGTGCCCGACCAGATCCGGATCAGGGCTGGCAGCACCGCGAGCGTCAACCCGCTCGTCAATGACACGTCCCCGGTCGGGCTCGACCTGCACCTCGGCGAGCTGAGCGACAACCCGTTCAAGGACCGCGCCTGGATCGACGAGGACCGCGTCAGGATCAGCGTTCCCGCAGGCACCCCCGCGGGTGTCAGCACCATCGGCTATTCGGCGGTCGACTCGCGCGGCTCGCTCGCGCCGAGCACCATCTCCGTCGAGGTGGTCCCGGAGGACGCCACCAACGTCGCGCCCGCGCCCACCCCTGTCGTCGAGCGCGTGCTCGCGGGCACCGAGACCCGAATCCCGATCCCGCTCAGCGGCATCGACGCCAACGGCGACGCCGTCCGGCTCGTCGGGCTCGCGACCGGCCCGCTGCTCGGCCGCGTCACGAGCGTCGGCGAGGAGTACCTCGCCTACGAGGCCTTCGAGGGAGCCCGCGGCACCGACACGTTCAGCTACGAGGTCGTCGACGCGCACGGCGAGCGGGGCATCGGCGAGGTCCGGGTCGGCGTCGCGCCGCTCAGCAAGGACAACTCCAAGCCCGTCGCGATGCGCGACTCCATCACGGTGCGGCCCGGCCGACCCGTCCAGATCTCCGCGATCGACAACGACTTCGACGCCGACGGTGACGCGATCGGCTACACCCCCGGGGCGCCCATCGAGATGGACGCAGGGATCAAGGCCGAGATCGTCGACGACCGCGAGATCCGATTCACGGCGCCGGAGGAGCCGGGCACCTATGCGGGCGCCTACTCCGTGCAGGACAGCCGCGGCGAGCAGTCCTACGGCCAGTTGCTCGTCGAGGTCGACGAGGACGCCCCCAACCTCGCCCCGGTCGCCCGCGACGACTCGGTGCCCCTGTCGAGCCTGCTGGAGAACCGGTTCGTGAAGGTCGACCCGTTGGCCAACGACTACGACCCGGACGGGCCGAAGGAGGACCTGCGCGTCGAGGTCGCCGACCCGCCGAAGGACGACGAGGACGGCGCCCGCGTCGACGAGGCGGGCAAGCTGCTGACGATCCCGGTGCGCGAGGAACTGCAGCAGGTCCGCTACGTGCTGATCGACGGCGACGGCAAGCGCGCCAACGGCGTCGTCACGGTGCCAGGCACCAACAACCTCATCCCGGCGGCCAAGAACCCGGACGTGCCCCTCGAGCCGACCGCGGGTCAGCCGTCCATCTACGACATCAACGAACTGGTAGCAGGCACCAAGTCCCGCCAGGTGCGCCTCACCACGGCCGACCACATCTGGGCCCCCAACGCCGAGGTGGTCCCGGTCGGCGAGTCGAAGATCCAGTACGTGGCCGACCCGAAGTTCTCCGGCCCTGCGTCGCTGGTGTTCGAGGTCCAGGACAAGGTCGCCAACCCCAACGACAAGACGGGCAAGACGGCGGTCGTCTCGCTTCCCGTCCAGGTCAAGCCTGCCACCACGGGCGGCTCCGCGGACGGCGACGGGTCCAAGGAGGACGTCAACCAGCCACCCGAGTTGCAGGTCCGCAACCCCCGCCTCGAAGTGGGCGCGGGCGAGGAGAAGCGCAGCCTGAACCTGTTGAGCCTGTTCCGCGACCCCGACGGCGATCCCAACTCGATGGTCATCAAGGGCCAACCGCAGGAGGCCGGCGGCGACGCCATGGTCGAGTGGTCCTACAGCGCAAACACGTTGACCGCCAGCGCGCCGGAGAAGGCGAAGCCGGGCAGCTACAAGGAACTCCGTGGCACCGTGATGGACGGCCGCGAGGGCGAGCGCGACTTCATGATCCGGATCGAGGTGACCGCGTCGGTCCGACCGACGGTGACCGTCAAGGAGGACGTGATCCCCCTTGCCGTCGCAGGCGGCACCTACGAGGTGCGACCCCTCGACAACGACACCTCGCACCTGCTCGGCGACAAGACCCTGACCCTCGTCGACGCCCGCGCCACCGGTTCCGGCGGCAGCGTCAGCGTCGACCAGGGCAAGGGCGTGGTGAAGGTCTCGCTCGAGAAGGGCAGGCACGGCCCGTTCACCGCCAACTACACCGTCAACGACGCCACCGGCGACCCGAACCGCCAGGTCACCGGCCAGATCGTCGCGGAGGTGCGCGACAAGCCGGGCACCCCGTCGACGCCGTTCGCGTCCAACCCGGGGGAGATCCTCGACGGCCAGGTCAGCGTCCAGTACCGCTCGACCGGCGACGGAGGCTCCAAGATCCTCGGCGCGGTCGCGACGGCACACGCCGCGGGCCAGGCGAGCAGGTCGGCGCCGTGCGCGGCCAACACCTGCACCGTCTCCGGGCTGAAGAACGGCGTCGCCTGGCAGATCTCGGTGCACGAGACCAACGAGGTGGGCGACTCTGAGGAGTCGGGCCTCTCGGCCGCGTTCACGCCCGACGCGGTGCCCGACCCGCCGTCGAAGCCCACCGTCAGCTACGCGGACAGCGAGCTGACCGTCTCCTGGCGCCACGACCGGCTGTACTCCTCGCCCAACGGCGGCAGCCCCATCACGCAGTATGACCTGATCCGCACCGGAGGCGGCAAGAGCGAGACCGTCACCCTCAACGACCCGCGGGCGCGCAGCTACACCTGGAAGGGCCTCGCCAACGGCACGGTGTACCAGTTCACCGTGGTCGCCCGGAACGAGAGCGGAAAGGCGTCCAACCCGTCAGAGGCCTCGGAGCCGGAGTACCCGTCCGGCACGCCGACGGGCGACACCGCCCCGGTCGCCAAGCCCATCAACGACGACATCGGCGGGGCCTTCGAGGTCACCTTCACCACCGGTGGGGTCGACGCGCGTGGCGACTCCGTGAAGAAGTACATCGTGATCCCCGTCACCAAGTCGGGCAAGGGCAACGCCAGCCCCGTCGAGGTCACCGCGACCGGCGCCCCCAGCCACACCGTGCGGGTCGGCGGGGTCGGCCTCGAGCCGACCAAGTTCACCATCCAGGCCGTCAACCGCGGCCCGGAGACGGGGACCGTCGGATCGACCGGCGACTACCAGATCGCCTACCCGCAGCCGCGGATCACCAAGGTGACGGCGACCCCCGGCGACGGCTCGGCAAGCTTCAAGCTCGAACACAACGTCTCCGGCACGCCGGCCACCTTCGAGTCCTCCGTCAGCGGCGGCCCGTGGAACTCGTTCAACGGGTCGATCAGCGGGCTCACCAACGGTGAGAAGTACTCGGTTCGCTTCAGGATCCAACTCGACGGCCTGACCTCCTCGGAGGCGAAGGCCGACGTGATGCCGAAGTCGGCCAAGCCCCCGGCGCCGAAGATCGTCAGCAGGAGCCTCCGCTTGCCGGACGAGGTCCACCTCGACTTCGACGACTCCATCCTCACCAACGCGGGGTGGGAGTTCGGCGGCTACTCGTTCTGCACCACGACCGGCAGCAAGTGCAACAGCTACAGCAAGAACCTGCCGTTGACCGTCGACGCGGGCGGCGAGACGAAGATCTACTGGAAGTACGGCGACAGCGGAAGCGGCAACTACGCCGTGACCCTCGAGCCGGTCACGAAGCCGGCCATGAGCAACGCTGGCGTGCTGAACTTCCGGTTCCCCTACGCGCAGTCCGGCTCCTGCGTGATCGAGTTCAAGGGCCCCAACGGGGGAACCGCCGGGAGGGAGGCGCCCGCCGCCAACGGCGTCGTCGCCTTCGCCGACGGCGCCACCGTCCCGATCCCCACCCCCGCCCCGGAGGGCCCGACGACCGAGCCGGCCACCTCCGCGAAGATCTCCTGCAACATCAACGGGGTCGCCAAGACCTTCAACGCCTGACACGAGGAACCAAGACAGCAATGAATCCAGAACAAGCCCGGTGGTTCGCGGAGAACTTCGCCAATGTGGTGGGCAACGTCGAGCGCGTCATCATGGGCAAGCCGGAGGCCATCCGGCTCGCCGTGACGTGCATGCTCGCCGAGGGGCATCTGCTCCTCGAGGACTACCCCGGCACCGGAAAGACGACGCTCGCGCGCGCCATCGCGCAGTCGGTGCAGGGCACCAACTCGCGCATCCAGTTCACCCCCGACCTGCTCCCCTCCGACGTGACGGGCGTGACGATCTACGACCAGAAGACCGGCGAGTTCGAGTTCCACCAGGGCCCGATCTTCGCCTCGATCGTGCTGGCGGACGAGATCAACCGCGCCTCCCCGAAGACACAGTCGGCGCTGCTCGAGGTGATGGAGGAGTCCCGCGTCACCGTCGACGGCCAGTCCTACAACGTCGGCCAGCCGTTCATGGTGATCGCGACCCAGAACCCCATCGAGCAGGCGGGCACCTACCGGCTGCCCGAGGCGCAGTTGGACCGCTTCCTGATGAAGACCACCCTCGGCTACCCCGATCACGAGGCCACCATGCGGATCCTCGCGACGGGCGGAAGCCGGCCGCGCTCGACGGCGCTGCCCGCCGTCATCTCCACCTCCCAGGTCGCCGAGATGAGCCAGTTGGCCGCCTCGGTGCACATCGAGTCGTCGGTCTTCGACTACATCGCCCGGCTCACCGCCGCGACCCGCACGCTCGACGACGTCCGGCTCGGCGTGTCGATCCGCGGCGCGCTTGCCCTGGTCCGTGCCTCGCGCGTGTGGGCCGCCTCGCTCGGCCGCCACTTCGTCGTCCCTGACGACATCAAGATGCTCGCCATCGCCTGCCTTGCGCACCGCCTGATCCTCGACCCCGAGGCCGAGTTCAACGGCGTGCAGGCCGTCGACGTGATGGCCGAGGTCGTCGGCTCCGTTCCTCCGCCGACCGAGCGCCAGCCCGCTTGATGTCCACCGCCGTCGAGCCACGCTGGGAGGCCCCGGAAGCCGTCGATCCGCCGACGACCCAGGGCCTCCGGAGCGCGTACGCCCGCCTGTGCGACGTGACGGGAATCCGCACCGCAGGTTGGATCGCGCTGCTCGGCGGCGCCGCGAGCCTCGCTCTCGGCCTCGTGTTCGGCTGGCTCGAGTTCAGCGTCGTCGGCATCCTTGCCGTCGCGACGCTGGCGCTGTGCGTGCTGTTCACGATCGGCAAGCCGAAGCTCGAGGCCTGGATCCAACTGACGGGCCGCTCGGTCGTCGTCGGGGAGCGGGCAGCCGGCCTGCTGCACGTGCGCAACGCCGCGACCCGACGCAACTGGGGCGCCCGGCTCGACCTCCCCGTCGGGGAGAACAACGCAAGCTTCTCGCTGCCCAGCCTGCGCGCGGGCGAGATCACAAGCGAGGAGTTCCGGATCCCGACGTCGCGCCGTGGCCTGATCACCGTCGGCCCCGCCCGCTCGGTGCAGGGCGACCCGTTCGCGCTGACCGGCCGCGAGACCCGCTGGACCGAGGAACTCGAACTCTACGTCCACCCCGTCACGGTGTCGCTGCCCGGCAGGCAGACCGGCTTCGTGCACGACCTGGAGGGGCACGCCAGCTCGCACCTGTCGTCCTCCGACATGAACTTCCACGCGCTCCGCCCCTACGTCGCGGGCGACGACCGCCGCCACGTCCACTGGCGCTCGACCGCCCGCACCGGGCGACTGATGGTGCGCCAGTTCGAGGAGTCGCGGATGTCGCGGGTCGCCGTCTGCCTCGACACCGGCCGCTCCGCCTATCTCGACGAGGAGGAGTTCGAGCTCGGCGTCTCCGCCGCCGGCTCCGTCGCGCTCCAGACCCTCTACTCCGAGTCCCCGCTCGCGCTGCTCACCTCCCGCGAGACCCTGGTCGCCGTCACGCCCGGCCGCACCCTCGACGAGCTGTCGCTCGTCCAGCTCACCACCCGCGGCGGGATCGCCGACCTGGTGCACTCCACCATCCGACGCGCCCCGAACTCGTCGGTGGTGTTCGTCGTGACCGGCTCGAGCACCAGCCTCGCGACCCTGCGGCAGGCGTGCGGGCGCTTCGACGTCGACGCGCGGGTCGTCGGGGTCCGGATCGCGTCAGGCGCCGAGCTGCGGGTCCGGTCGGCGGGCAACGTCACCGCGGTGCAGCTCGGCCGGTTGGAGGACCTGCCCCGGGCGATGCGAAAGGCGATGGAATGAGCGGGGCGAGGCGTGGGGTGTCCGCGGTCGACAACAGCTCCTTCGCGACCACCACGCCCAAGGGGAAGGCGCTCTGGCTCGGCGTCGACGCAGCGGCGCTGCTCGCGCTGCTGGCCCTGACCGCGCTCGCGTTCTTCCCCGTCTACGGCACCGGCTGGCTGTTCGTGACCGTGCTCGGATTCGGGGCGGTCGGCATCGGCCTCGCGGTGCTCTCGACGCTGCGCAGGTTCGGCGTCGCCGTCACGGCCGCGCTCGCGCTGCTCGCCTGGTTCCTGTTCGGCGGACTCCTCGCGATGCCGTCGTCGACGGTCGCCGCCGTGGTGCCGACGCCCCGCACGCTCTTCGGGCTGCTTGTCGGTCCCGTGACGGCGTGGCGGGACATGCTGACGCTCGACCCGCCGATCGGCGAGACCTTCAACCTGCTCACCGTGCCTGGCCTGATCGGGCTGGTCGCAGGGCTGACGGGCATGCTGGTCTCGCTGCGCTCCCGGCTTCCGATGCTCGCCTGGATCCCGCCCGCCGTCGGCTACCTGATCGGCGTGCTCGTCGGCTCGCAGGTCGCGTTCCGGCCCGTCGTGGTCGGCGTCGGGTTCTTCCTTGTCGTGCTGATCTGGACGACGTACCGGCGCTTCCTGGTGCGCGGCTCGCTGTCGAGCGCCACGGGCAGGTTCCGCCCGCTGCGGGCCCTGCTCGCTGCCGCGACGCTCGCGGTCGCCGGGCTGCTCGCGGCGACGCTGGTGCCGCTGATCGCTGGCGCCGCACAGCGTGACACGATCCGCGCCGCCATCGAGCCGCCCATCGACCTGCAGCAGTATTCCTCGCCGCTGCAGGCCTACCGCGCCAACATCACGGAGCACCGCGAGGACACCCTGATGACGGTGGTCGGCGCGCAGAAGGACGAGATCCTGCGGGTCGCGACCCTCGACCGCTACGACGGGCTGAGCTACGACGTGTCCTCCCTGGATGACAGCGCCGTCGATGCCACCACCTTCACCCGCGTCGGCCAGTGGATCGCCGACGACACGGACGGCACCCCGGTCGACGCCACCGTCACGCTCAAGGACTACCGGTCGGCGTGGACCCCCACCATCGGGCGCACCACGAGCATCGAGTTCCACGGGTCGCGCCGCATCGCGCTCGGGGAGAACTTCTTCTACAACCGCTCGTCCGGCACTGGCATCGACACCGCCGTCCTGCAGGGCGGCGACAGTTACTCGCTGCAGGCCGTGATCCCCGAACGGCCTGACGACGCCAAGATCGCCGCGGCGCACGCGGGCACGTACTCGCTGCCCGCGAGCAGCAACGTGCCCGAGATCGTGCTCAGCCGGGCGCAGGCCATCGCGGGTGACGAGGCGACCGCGGGCTCGGCCGCCCTCAAACTCGAGGCGGCGCTTCGGGAGGGCTACTTCAGCCACGGGCAGGCCGACGAGGCCGAGTCGCTGCCCGGCCACTCGGAGCGAAGGCTCATCACCTTGTTCGAGTCGCAGAACCTGGTCGGCGACCACGAGCAGTACGCCGTCGCGATGGCGCTGATGGCACGCGAACTCGGCATGCCCGCCCGCGTCATCTACGGCTACCGCGTCGGCGGCACCCAGACCATCTCCGGCGCCCAGGTCGGCGCGTGGACGGAGGTGTTGCTCGACGACCTTGGCTGGGTGACGTTCGACCCGACTCCGCCCGAGGATCGGATCCTCCCCAAGGACGAGGAGCACAAGCCGCCGGAGCAGCAGCCCTTCGTCGAGAACCCGCCCCCGCCGCCGTTGCGCCCTGAGGTGCCCCCGCCGGACGACCAGGTGCCGATCGCGACGGGCGACGCACCCGAGGACCAGAACCAGATTGACTGGGCGCGGGTGGGGGCGGTGGCGCTGCTGACCGGCATCCCGCTGCTGACCATCGTGTTGCCGATCGTGCTGATCGTCGGCCTCAAGGCCAGACGCAGGTCGCGCCGCAGGAACGATCCCGTCGTCGCGAACCGGATCGCGGGGGCGTGGTCCGAACTGGTCGACAGGGCCCGCGACGTCGGCAGGTCGCCCTCGGTGTCTGCGACCCGCTCCGAGCAGGCGGAGGCCTTCAAGGAGGACTTCCGCAACCTGCGCGACGCCAGCGACCCGATCTCCCTTGCGAAGGAGGCCGACTGGCTCGTCTTCGCGCCCGGGGAGCCGAGCGAGGGCCGCGCGAAGGACTACTGGGCAGCCACGTCCCCGGTGAAGCGGGGCATGCGGCGCTCCGTGAACTGGCTGCGCTGGGTCGTGTCGCACCTGTCGACCAAATCCTTCCGACGGATTCGTTGAGGACCGGGCCTGGTTAGGGTGGTCCCATGACAGCGCCGCAGCCGTACGTCACCTTCCCGGGCAACGCGAGGGAGGCGCTGACGTTCTACGCGTCGGTGTTCGGAGGCCGGGCGGAGATGTACACGCTCGCCGAGTTCAACCGCACCGACGGCCCGCCCGAGGCGATCGCGCACGGCGAGGTCGACGGCCCGGTGCGAATCGGCGGCTCCGACGCGGCGCCCGGGCAGCCGGGCGTCTCGATGCATGGGCTGATGCTCGCCCTCCTCGGCACGGCCGAGCCGGAGGTCCTGCACCGCTGGTTCGACGCGCTCGCCGACGGCGGGACCGTGGTCGACCCGCTCGGGCCGAAGCCGTGGGGTGCCTCGGACGGGCAGGTGATCGACCGGTTCGGGCTGCACTGGCTGATCGGCTACGAGGGGCAGCAGTGACGGCGAACTGAGGCGCTCCTGCGAACCACTCGGCGGTAGGCTGGGCCGCTGTACCTGAACCTCTGGAGGAGGAAGCACGTGAGTCGACTGATTCCGCGTGGCGTGGTCGTCGCCGGCCTGGGCAAACGGTTCCTTGCCGCGCTGATCGACGCCCTGCCGATCGTGCTCGTCTACGTCGTCGCCTTCCTGCTGTTCCGCGGCACCGTCTCCTCCGCGGCCACCGGGCTCATCATCATCATCGGCGCGGCTGTGTTGACCGCCGGCTATGCGCTGTACCAGTGGTGGGCCTACGCGACGCGCGGCGCGGGCATCGGCGCCCGCATGATGGGCCTGCGGTTGGTCTCCCTGAAGGACGGTGAGCCGATCGGCTGGTGGCGCTTCTTCCTGCGTCAACTCGTCTTCGGGGCGCTGATGGGCACCGGCGTCGGTGGCATCGCGCTGCTGATCTTCCTCGTCATCCATGAGCGCCGCCAGGGGTGGCACGACATGGTCGGCGGGTCGGTGATGGTTGAGCCGAAGCACACCGAGGCGAAGTCGACGGCGCAGACCCGCAAGCCCGCCGCCACCAGCACCGTCGGCCTCCCGCCGCATCTGGCAAGCACGTTCAGCCCGCAGGCTGGGACGTCGACGCAGTGGGGCGGCGAGCAGCAGGCTGCGGCCCCCGACTGGCTGCCCGGCGTCCAGTCCGAGCCGCTGCAACCGCAGCAGGCCCCCAGCAGCAGTGGCAGGCGCAGCAGCCTCAGCAGCCGATGGGACAGCCCTCGGGGTCCCAGGCGCCGTGGCAGCCGCCGTCGGGTGGCGGTTGGTCGCCCGCACCTCAGCAGGCTCCCCAGCAGCAGGGACCCCAGCAGCAGGGCCCCCAGACTGGCCAGCAGCAGTGGGGTCAGCCGGCTCAGCAGCCGCCCGCCGAATGGCAGCCCGCCCCACAGTCGTCGGCCCCGGGCGCCCCGATGCCGCAGCAGTGGAGCGCCCCGGAGCCCGAGCAGCAGCCTCTGGTGTCCCCGACGCGCCCGCAGCAGAACTGGATCCCGATCCCGTCCGCCTCCTCCGTCATCGAGCCGTCCCGCAAGGTGCGGGTCCGACCGCGCGACTTCGGCGAGGTCGACGACGATGAGGGCACCCGCATCGCGAAGCTCCCCCGGCCGGGCAGCGGGAAGGCGACGAGGGCTGGTACGTCCGCCTCGACGACGGCCGCGAGGTCGAACTGAGCGTGATCGTGCTACTCGGCCGCAACCCGCACAAGGGCCAGGAGGACCCGGAAGAGGTGCACCTGGTGCCCGCGTCAGGCGACGGCCGGATGATCTCGCGCACCCACGTACTGATCGGCACCGACCCGCGTGGCGTCTACGTCGTCGACCGTGGCTCCACCAACGGGACCGCGCTGGTCGCGAGCGGTGGAGAGTTGGAGCCGTGCCCGCCCGGCACGCAGGTCCGCGTCCGCGAGGGCCAGCAGGTGTCCTACGGCAACCGCTGGTTCACGGTGCTGAGGCGCCCCGCGATCTGACTCAGATCTGGGTGCGGTGGAAGTTCAGGTGTGAGCGCGACGGCGTCGGCCCGCGCTGCCCCTGGTAGCGGGAGCCGTACTGCGAGGAGCCGTACGGATGCTCCGCCGGGGAGCTCAACTGGAAGAAGCACATCTGGCCGATCTTCATGCCCGGCCACAGCTTCACGGGAAGGGTCGCCATGTTCGACAGTTCGAGCGTGACGTGGCCCGAGAACCCGGGGTCGATGAAACCCGCGGTCGAGTGCGTGAGCAGCCCGAGGCGGCCAAGGGAGGACTTGCCCTCGAGGCGCGCCGCGACGGAGGGGCCGAGCGAGACCTTCTCATAGGTGGAACCGAGCACGAACTCGCCGGGGTGCAGCACGAACGCCTCCTCGGCGTCGACCTCGATCATCCTGGTCAGCTCCGGCTGCTCGATCGACGGGTCGATCGACGGGTACTTGTGGTTCTCGAAGACGCGGAAGAACTTGTCGAGCCGCACGTCGACGCTCGACGGCTGCACCATCCCCGGCTCCCAGGGGTCGAGACCGATCTCGCCGGCGGAGACATGGGCAAGGATGTCGCGGTCGCTCAACAGCATGACGGCAGCCTAGCGGCAGCGCCGTTGGTTGAGCCATGTCGAGCGCGGAGCGGGAGACATCGATCGCGACGTCGCGAGGCCCGCTGGTTGAGCCATGTCGGGCGCGGAGCGGTCGCACGCAGTCTGTCGCCGTCGGCGAGGCCCGCTGGTTGAGCCATGTCGGGCGCGGAGCGGTCGACATCGGTCGAAACCTCGTGACATCTCCGGGGTCGTCCCCAACCACCTACCGGTATGGCAAGCCGCGAGGAGGTCGGCGAAGAGAGGGGTATGCCATGTGTCTACATACTCCAGTGCTCCGACGGATCGTTCTACGTGGGATCGACGCGCGACCTCGCGCAGCGGTTGACGCAGCACCACGAAGGCAAGGGCGCCGCCTACACGCGACGCAGGAGACCCGTGACTCTGGTCTGGGCGATGGAGCTCGAACGCGTCGATGAGGCCTACTACCTGGAGAAGCAGGTGCAGGGCTGGGGTCGCGAGAAGCGGATCGCCTTGATCGAGGGACGGTTTGAGGACCTGCCCGCGCTGGCGCGCAAGGGCCGTCAGGCTGGGGCGGCAGAACTCTCACCCGAGTTCAGGGCGCGAGCACCCCTGGAGCCGTGACGCCCGCTGGTTGAGCCATGTCGGGCGCGGAGCGGTCGACATCGGTCGAAACCTCGTGCGGTTCGCAGGGAGCCCGTTCCCCGAGCTCGTCGAGGGGTCCGATTGTGGTCGGGTGTGCTGGTTGAGCCATGTCGGGCGCGGAGCGGTCGACATCGGTCGAAACCTCGTGAGATGCCCGGGGTCTGGGGTCGAGTCTCTGCGTGGGTGAGAGTGGGTTTCGACGCGAGCTGCGCCGCTTCGCGCCTTGGCGCGGCTCAACCAGCAGCGGCTCAGTAGTCGCCGTCGTCCACTGCTGATTCGTCGCCGTCTGCGCCGTCGAGGACGGAGCCGCTGCCCGAGAGGCCGAGGCGCGTCGCGCCGGCCTCGACCATCGCGTTGGCGGTCGCGTAGTCGCGGATGCCTCCGCTTGCCTTGATGCCGAGCCGGCCGCCGACCGTCTCGTTCATCAGTTCGACCGCGTGCACGCTCGCGCCGCCCGCGGGGTGGAAGCCGGTCGAGGTCTTGACGAAGTCGGCGCCTGCGGCCTCCGAGGCCTTGCACGCCGCGACGATCTCGTCGTCGGTCAGGGCTGCAGACTCGATGATGACCTTCAGCAGGCCGGTGGTCGCCTCGCGGACCGCCCGGATCTCCTCCTCGACGAGGTCCGCGCGACCCTCCTTCAGGAGGCCGATGTTGATCACCATGTCGACCTCGTCCGCGCCGAGGCGCGACGACTCGGCAGCCTCGAAGGCCTTGGCCGCTGCGGTGTGGTTGCCGGACGGGAAGCCGCACACCGTTGCGACCTTCACGTCACCGAGATCGTCGGTGATGGGAAGCATCGACGGCGACACGCACACCGAGTAGGTGCCGAGCTCGCGGGCCTCTTCGATCAGCTTCGACACCTGTTCGTGCGTGGCGTCGGTCTTGAGGAGGGTGTGATCGATCATCTGGGCGAGCGCCGAGCGCGTGATCTCCATGGTGGTCCTTTCCTGGTTACCACTGCATCGTAGCGGCGCTCACGCGTGCCCGGAGGCGGGAGAACGGGTCGCAACGGCCACCTGCCCGTCGAGCGGCAGCAGCACCCGGAACGTGGTCAGGCCCGGCCGCGAGGCCACCTCCGCTGTACCGCCCCAACTCTCGACCATCGCCTTGACGATCGCCAGGCCGAGGCCCGTCGACTGGGCCGAGGTGTGCGCCCGTGCCGCGTCGGCCTTGGTGAACCGCTCGAACACCCGGGGGAGGGTCTCGGGCGCGATGCCTGGACCGTCGTCGGAGACCTCGATGACGGCGCGTCCGTCGTCGACGTGCACCCCTGCCTGCACCGACGTGCCGGGGGGCGTGTGGGTGCGCGCGTTGGAGAGCAGGTTGACCATCACCTGATGCAGTTGGTCCGGGTCGGCGAGAACGGTGACCTCCGAGTTCGGCACGTCAAGCAGCCAGCGGTGGTCCCCGCTGGCCGCCTGCGCGTCGGAGACGGCATTGACAAGCACCTCGACGGCGTCGACCGGCACCGGTGCGACCTTGGCGTCCGAGTCGAGCCGCGCCAACAGCAACAGGTCGTTGACGAGCTTCGACATCCGCGTCGACTCCGACTCGATGCGCCCCATGGCGAACTGCGCGTCGTCGTGGCCGGGCGCCCGCTGCGCGAGTTCGGCGTATCCGCGGATCGCGGCGAGCGGGTTGCGCAGTTCGTGCGACGCGTCGGCCACGAACCGGCGGAGCTTCGTCTCGGAGGCCTCGCGGGAGGTGAGCGCGTTCTCCACGTTGGCGAGCATGTGGTTGAAGGCCGACCCGAGCCGAGTCACCTCGTTGTTCTCCGGCAGGTCGCTGACCTCGACCCGTGGCACCTCGACGGCGCCGCGTTCCAGTTCGAGGCGGCTCACATCGTCCGCCGTGACGGTCAACTGCACCAGCTTGCGGGTCGCCCGGTGCAGCACCTCGCGCGTGACGAACGCGGTCGCCGCGAGCGCAATGAGCGACACCCCCGCCGCGAACGTGGTCAGCCATAGCAGCGAACGGTCGATGTTGCTGGTCGGCAGCCCGAAGGCCACCTTCCCGAACGGCGACTGGAACGCCTGCACCCGGTACTTGCCGAGGTTCTGCAGCCCGACGCTGTGGGTCTGCCCATCGGGGTCGACGTTGTAGATGTCGATGACGTCCTGCTTGGTCAGTTGCGGGGAGTCGACCCCGCGCTCCTTGAGGATGCTGCCGACGATGCGGCCCTCGACCTGGGCGACGATCACGGTGCCAGGCGGGTTGCCGGGCGAGTTCACGCTTGCCAGCGCGTCGTCAGGGCCGCCCCCGCCGCCTCGGCCTTGGCGCTGCTGGACCAGCATCAGGTCGCGGTCGAGCTGCCCGTACAGCACGAAGCGGGCCGACAGCACGGTGCCGAGGCAGATCAGGAGCGCCATCACGGCGACGGTCAGGACGATCTTTGGCTGGACCTGAGAGGCGAGCGAGCCCTTGCGGTCGCCTGTGCTCATGACCCCGCCGGGCGGAGCACGTATCCGGCGCCGCGCATCGTGTGGATCATCGGCTCGCGGTTGGCGTCGATCTTCTTGCGCAGGTACGAGATGTACAACTCGACGACGTTGGCCTGGCCGCCGAAGTCGTAGTTCCACACCCGGTCCAGGATCTGCGCCTTCGACAGCACCCGCTTCGGGTTGCGCATCAGGAAGCGCAGCAGTTCGAACTCGGTGGCTGTCAGGTGCACCTGCTCGCCGGCGCGGGTGACCTCGTGCGAGTCCTCGTCGAGGATCAGGTCGCCGACCACGATCTGGGTGTCGGGGCGCACGGTGGTGGCTCCCGAGCGCCGCAGCAGGCCGCGCAGCCGGGCGATGACCTCCTCCAGCGAGAAGGGCTTGGTGACGTAGTCGTCGCCACCCGCGGTGAGGCCGGCGATCCTGTCGGTGACGCCGTCCTTCGCGGTCAGGAAGATCACGGGCACGTCGGGCTGCTCGGTGCGGATCCGGCGCATCACCTCCATGCCGTCGAAGTCCGGAAGCATCATGTCGAGGACAAGGGCGTCGGGGTGCGTCTCGCGCGCCACGCGCACGGCCTCGCCGCCGGAGGCGGCGGTGTGCACGTCCCAGCCCTCGTAGCGCATCGCCATCGACAGCAGTTCGATGAGGCTCGGCTCGTCGTCGACGGTGAGGATCCGGATGGGGGTCCCGTCGGGTCGACTGAGGGGTTCGGTGATGGCCATGACCTACTTTCGCACCCGGGGGCCAGGAAAGGCTATGGGTTAGCTGTGGGAGGGCTGTGAGCTCAGGACTCGTCCTTGATGAGGCGCGGGTCGTCCTCGATGAGCGTCCCCGAGTCGTGCGACGGCCTGATGAACAGGGCGTCGAGGCCGGCGCGTCCGGAGCCGAAGGCCAGCAGCAGAAGGCCGAGCGCCGCGAGGATCGCGTTGTACTCCCAGCCGCCGTCGATGAGATAGAACGCGGCGCCGGACTTCACCGTCAGGATGATCGCGACGTTCATCACGACCATGCCGAGGCCGATCAGCGGAGTGGCGAGGCCGAAGACCAGCAGGGTTCCTCCGATGATCTCGAAGATCACGGTCGCGACCGCCAGACCGTAGGGCGCTGGAAGGCCCGCAGCCTGGAGCAGCGCCTCCTGCTTGTCGAGTCCGATGATCTGCCAGCGCTGCCAGCCGTGCGCCACGAGCACCACGCCCGCGACGATGCGTGCCACGAGCAGCGCGATGTCGCGGACCACCTTCAGGAATGCGTCCACCCTGCTGCCTCCTCGGGCTCTACTGCTTCGGCTCGACGTCCTCGCCTTGCATTAGTTTGCCCGACACACCGGAGCCAAGGCGTTCAAGCGCCAATCTTCCGACCAACTGCTGGTTCGTCACCACCCGCTGCGAGCGTCCGTTGGTGACGAAGGTGAGCGCCCAACTGAGCAGCGTGGTGATGCGTTGCTTGAAGCCTGCGATGTAGAGCAGGTGGAGGAACAGCCACGCGAACCATGCGACGACCCCGGTCAACTGGATCTTGCCGATCTTGGCGACGGCGGAGAACTTCGAGATGGTCGCCATCGAGCCCTTGTCCCGGTAGGCGAAGGGGCCAGGCGGGTCGGTGTGCGCGAGCCGCGCCTTGATGGTCTTCGCGGCGTACCTGGCCTCCTGAATGGCGCCCTGCGCGACCCCGGGGACGTCGTCGACCGCGGCCATGTCGCCGATCACGAACACCTCCGGATGGCCAGGCAGCGTCAGATCGGGCTCCACCACGACCCGGTTCGACCGGTCGAGGGTCGCGCCGCTCTGCTCGGCGAGGACCTCGCCAAGTTCGCTGCCCTTGACGCCTGCCGCCCACACCTTGCAGACCGCCTCGATGCGCTGGGTCGTGCCGTCCTTGGCGCGCACCGTGATGCCCTCCTCGTCGACCTCCGTCACGATCGAGTCGAGCAGCACCTCGACGCCGAGGCGCTCCAGCACCTTCTCCGTCTTCCGGCCCAGCGACTCGCCGAACGGGGGCAGCACCTGGGGCGCGCCGTCGATCAGGACGACTCGCGCCGCGGTCGGGTCGATCGAACGGAACTCGTGGGCGAGCGTCGAGGTCGCCAATTCCCGGATCTGGCCCGCCATCTCGACGCCGGTCGGCCCGGCGCCGACCACGACGAAGGTCAGGAGGCGAGCCCGCTCGACCGGGTCGGTGGTGAACTCGGCGATCTCGAACGACTTCAGGATCCTGGCCCGCAACTCGAGGGCGTCGTCGATCGACTTCATGCCGGGGGCGAAGGTCGCGAAGTGGTCGTTGCCGAAGTACGACTGTCCGGCGCCCGCGGCCACGATCAGCGAGTCGTAGGGGGTCTCGTGGTAGTTGTTGTGGAAGCGCCACTTCACGACCCGGTTGGTCAGGTCGATGTCGTCGACGAGGCCGAGCAGCACCTGGGCGTTGGGCTGGCGGCGCAGGATCTCTCGGGTCGCCGGAGCGATCTCGCCCTCCGACAGCACGCCGGTGGCCACCTGGTAGAGCAGCGGCTGGAAGAGGTGGGTGGTGGTCTTCGCGATCAGCGTGACGTCGACATCGGCGTGCTTGAGGGCCTTCGCGGCGAACAGGCCGCCGAAGCCGGAGCCGATGATCACCACGCGTTGGCGGCTCATGCGAGGCCTCGATGACAGGTGTCGAATCCCATGTTTCAAGCGTAACCCCGCGGTCCGGATTCCCCGGTTCTCGTCCGCGGACGGCAAGATAGGCACACCGACGAACTGAGAGGCGGGGTGCCGGTGAGCGTGCCTGCGTGGCTGAGGACCGACCGCGTCGGCGACCCCGCGCGCCCCTGGCTGTGGGTGCTCGTGGGCCTGTTCGGCGTCGTCATGCTGGTCGGCGGGTTGACGCTCGACCTGCACGGCTTCCTCGAGGTGCGGGCCAGTTGGTGGCGCCCGTTCATCACGCTGCCCGCAACGCTCGTCGTGCTGCTCGCCTGGTGGCAACTCGGGCCGCGCTGGAAGCGCCCGCTGCTGACGGCGGCGCTCTGGAGCCTCCCGATGATGTTCGCGCTGCCCATGCACTCGCGCGACGCCTACGCCTACGCGGCGACGGGGTGGCAGGTCGCTCGCGGCATCGACCCCTATCTGACGCCGCTCGGCGACGCGGGCCCGCCCGGGTTGCTGGTCGGCGTGCACTGGTTCAAGACGACCAGCGTCTACCCGTCGCTGTCGCTCGACCTGTTCGGCCTCGTCGCCCGGGTCACCGGCGGCGACCTGTACTGGACGCTGGTCGGGCTACGACTCCCCAGCGTTCTCGCCCTGCTGATCCTCGCGTTCGTGCTGCCGAGGCTCGCTCGCCGCTTCGGCATCGACCCACGGCTGGCGCTGTGGGCGGGCCTGCTGAACCCGATCATGCTCATCCAGTGGATCGGCGGCGTGCACAACGACGCCCTGATGGTGGCGCTCGGAATCGCCGCCTTCCTCGCCGTGACCGACCTCGGCTGGCGGGGGTGGCGCGGCCTGATCGTCTCAGGCGTGCTGCTTGGCCTCGCGATGGGAGTGAAGCAGTCGGCCGCGCTGTTCGGGCTCGGCGTCGTCGCCGTCGGCTGGGCGGTACGCCGACACTGGGTCGGCGAGGAGCGCTACCGGGGGTGGGCCAGGCTCGCGCTGGTCGCGGTCGTGCCGGGCGCCATCACCGTCGCCACCTTCCTCGTCTCGTCCCTTTCGTGGGGCCTCGGGTGGCGCAACCCGACGGCGGGCAGCCCCGTGGAGGCGACAAGCAACGCGCCACTGTCATGGGTCGCGTCCTTCCTGCGCTACAACCACGTCTTCACGTTCCCCGTCGCCAACTCCCTTGTCAACGCCGTCTCCACGCTGCTGATCGTGGCCGCCGTGTGCTTCGCGTGGGTGAAGGCCGGCCCGCGTGGCGCAGCCATCGGCCGCCCATGGCTGTTCGCCATCGCCGTTCTGGTCGCGTTCACCGTCTTCGGCCCTGCGTTGCAGCCCTGGTACCTGACGTGGGTCATCCCGCTGTACGTGTTCGTGCGGGCGCCCGCCTCCTGGAACCGGGTGTGGCTGGTGCTCGTGATCGCATTCGCGCTGCTGCCGAGCCTGCAGGACATCCTGCCGTCGTACGTGTCGATGCTGATCGTGGCGGTGCCACTCGCGCTCGCCTGGCGGTGGTGGGCGCGGCGCGGCTTCGACCCGCTCCCGAGCAGTGACCCCCGGGCCGACCCCTTGAAGACCGCGGTGTGATGTCCGAGCCTCAGCGTGAGACTAGGTTCGCCGACATGTCCAGCGTCCCATGGCACCAGCGAACCAACGACTGGGCGATCCAGGCCAACGGCCTCGTCAAGCGGTACTCGGGGCGCACCGTGCTCAACGGCCTGAACCTCCACGTCCCCCGCGGCGGCGTGCACGGACTCCTCGGCCCGAACGGGTCGGGCAAGACCACCTCCATCCGCATCCTGCTAGGCCTCGTCCGCGCCAACGGCGGCGAGGCGAAGATCCTCGGCCAGACGGTCCCCAAGGGCCTGACAAGGGTCATCGACGAGGTGGGCGCCATCGTCGAGTCGCCCAAGTTCTCCCCGCGGATGAGTGGAAGGCACAACCTCAACGTTCTCGCCGACTCGATCGGGGCGCCGGCGCGCCGCGTCAGCGAGGTGCTGCTCGAGGTCGGGCTCGCCGCCGACGCCGACCGCCACTTCACGCAGTACTCGCTCGGCATGAAGCAGCGCCTCGCGATCGCCGCGACCCTGTTGAAGCGCCCGTCCGTGCTGATCTTCGACGAGCCGACCAACGGGCTCGACCCAGTGGGCATCCACGACATCCGCACCACCATGCGCGGCCTCGCCGACTCGGGTCGCACGGTGCTCGTCTCCTCCCACATCCTCTCCGAGATCGAGCAGATCGCCGACTCGGTGTCGATCATCGCCGGAGGGAAGGTGGTCGCGGAGGGCAGCATGCAGGACTTCCTCAGCGACGGTGCCCCCCACGTGCGGGTCAGGATCGAACGGGCGCTCGAGGCGACCGACCTGCTCCGCGCCGCTGGCTGGCGGGTCGACGTCGACGAGACGGGGTTGCGGGTCTCCGGCCGGAGCGGGCACCTGCCCGACGCGGCCGTCATCGCGGAGACCCTCGGCATGGCCAACCTGTGGCCTCAGGAACTCACCACCCGACGCGTCAGCCTCGAGCAGGTGTTCCTCCACCTCACCTCGGACGTCGACCTCGGCGCCAGCCAGAGCCGCAGGCGGTGGGCGTCCTGATGTTCGCCAACCTGATGCGCAGCGAGTTGTCCCGGCTGCGCTACCGCCGCAGGGCGTGGGGGAGCCTCATCCTCGTGATGCTCGCGGGCCTCGTGCTCCCGTCGCAGTGGATGGGCAGCATCCGCGAACCGACAGCCGCAGAGGTGACACTCGCGAAGGCGGAACTGGTGCGCGTCCAACTGTTCAACGAGTGCGCCGACTGCACCCTCGCGCAGATGCAGGGGTGGTGGAGCTTCGAACGGGTCGTGCAGGAAGGGATCGGGGCGAGCGCCATCGTGCTCGCGTTCCTCGCGTTCATGATCGTGGTGACCTACGTCGGCGCCGACTTCTCCTCGGGCGCGATGTCGACGCAACTCACCTTCACGCCCCGCCGGATCGTGGTGCTGTCGGCACGCGCCCTCGCCTGCGGCGTGCTCGGCGCGGTGCTGATGCTGGTCGGCCTCGTGACGGCGACCTCCGTCACGATCATCGGCTACCTGTCCGTCAACGGAAGCGACTCGATCGGGGCGGCGCCCGGGCTGCTCAACGTGATGGTCGGCGGGGCCATCTACGGGTTCCTGATCGGCGTAATCGCCGCGCTGGTGACCTTCATCATCCCCAGCACCCCGTTGGCGATGGCCGCTGCGGTCGTCATCCTGGTCGTCACGGGGCTGGTCGACGACGCCAGTTTCACCCCGTTGAGCAAGGCGGCGCTGCACATGATGCCGATGCGCAACGGCAACGCCGTGATCCTCGGCGAGCACGTCGTCGAGAGATACAACCAGGTGACCGATGTCACCATCACCCGGGCCGACGGGTTGGTGTTCCACCTGGTCGTGATCCTCGCGCTGTTCGCGCTGGCCGCCTTCCTGTTCGAGCGCCGCGACATCAAGGGCTGACGGCGCCGGAACGAGCCAGGGCAGCGCCGCCGGCCGCAGATACACTGCCTGCCATGCGCTACGTCTCGACCCGCTCCGCCGCGCCAGGCAAGCCCTTCAGCGACATCCTCCTCGAGGGGCTCTCCGCCGACGGAGGGCTGTACCTGCCCGAGTCCTACCCGCAGGTCGACGCCGGGACGCTCGCCGGGTGGCGCGAGATCCTCCTGTCGGACGGCTACGCGGCCCTGGCGTTCGAGATCGTGCGACTGTTCGTCGACGACATCCCCGAGGCCGACCTGCGCGGCATCCTCGAGCGGGCCTATTCGCCCGCCAAGTTCCTCGACCCCGCCATCGTGCCCGTCACCCACCTGTCCGATGGGCTGTGGCTCGCGCACCTCAGCAACGGGCCATCCGCCGCGTTTAAGGACATGGCGATGCAACTGCTCGGTGAACTGTTCGAGTACGAACTGGAGCGTCGCGGGGAGAGCATCACCATCCTGGGCGCGACGAGCGGAGACACGGGCTCTGCCGCCGAGTACGCGCTGCGCGGCAAGCCCGCCGTGAGGGTGTTCATGCTGTCCCCGCAGGGCAGGATGACGCCCTTCCAGCAGGCGCAGATGTTCAGCCTCGACGACCCGGGCATCGTCAACATCGCCGTCGAGGGCGTCTTCGACGACTGCCAGGACATCGTCAAGGAGATCAACGCCGACGCCGACTTCAAGGCGAGGCACCGGATCGGGGCGGTCAACTCCATCAACTTCGCCCGGCTGCTCGCCCAGATCGTCTACTACTTCGCCGCCTGGCTGCGGGTCTCCGACGGTGAGCCCGTCTCCTTCGCGGTGCCGTCGGGCAACTTCGGCAACATCGTCTCGGGCCACATCGCCCGCGAGATGGGGCTGCCCATCGACCGCCTGATCCTGGCCACCAACGAGAACAACGTGCTGGAGGAGTTCTTCCGCACCGGCGGGTACCGGATCAGGGGCGCAGCGGAGACGCTTGCCACCAGTTCGCCGTCGATGGACATCTCGAAGGCCTCCAACTTCGAGCGCTTCGTCTTCGACCTGCTCGGCCGCGACCCGGAGCGCACCGCCGAACTGTTCGGCGCCCAGTTGGTCGATGGGAGGTCCTTCGACCTCGGACAGACCCCCGAGTTCCAGGGCCAGTGCGAGCGGTTCGGGTTCGTGTCTGGCAGTTCGAGCCACGCCGACCGGCTCGCCGAGATCCGCCGCGTCTTCGAGGCCGACGGCGTCGTCATCGACCCGCACACGGCCGACGGGGTGCACGTCGCCCGGACGCTTGCGGTCCCCGGCCCCGTGATCGTGCTCGAGACGGCCCTACCCATCAAGTTCGCCGAGACCATCGTCGAGGCCATCGGCGTCGTGCCGCCCACCCCGGCGCGCTTCGAGGGCATCGAGGAGCTTCCACGGCACGTCATCGACGTGCCCGGCACCGCGGCCGCCGTCCGCGCCGTCATCGAGGACCGCATGGCCCAGTAGCCAGGATGTCGTCCCCGGGCGCCGTCGGCCGTTCGGCATGTGCCATCATCTGCGGCAGGGGGCAGAGATGACGTGTCGGACATGCGGAAGACCTTGCGGCGGCGAGGTGTGTTCCTCATGCCTGAGCCTCGCCGACAATCCGACGCTGAACCCGTACTCGGAACTCTCCGCCCAGCCGGCCCAGGGCCAGGCCCCCGATCCGTATCTGATGGGCCAGGACTGGACGCCGCCCCCGAGCAGCCAGGCGAAGGTGGGCGGCCGAGGCGTCGAGTCCGCGCCGCCGTGATCGTCGGCCTGTGCGCCGTCGTGGCGGTCGGCGCGGTGGTCGCGACGCTGGTGCTCACGGGCCAGGGGTCGACGGCCGCGGTGCCTGAGGTTGTCGCTCCCCAGCCGAGCGTCCAGATGACCGTGTCGCCCGATCCTGAGCCCACCACCGTCGAGCCGACGCAGCAGGAGACCGTGTTCGTCACGCTCACCCCCAGCCCGGCACCGGATGAGCCGGCGCGGGTCGATCCCCCGTCAACGGAGGGGCCTGCCACGATCGAGACGCTCACCACCGACGGCGCCGTCTCGTTCATGAACGACTACCTGCGACGAGTCGTCGCAGACCCCGCCGATGGTTGGCGCCTGCTCAGCACCCGCAGGCAGCAGGTCGAGGACAGGGAGTCCTACTACACCTACTGGCCCAGCCTGTCGTCCGCCTCTGTCAGCGGGTGCGTGTACGAGCCGAGCGGGTCGCTCGACTGCCGGGTCAACACCGTCGACAAGGCAGGCAAGACCGGTTCCTCTGAGGCGCGCTTCTGGCTCACCTCGGAGAACGGGCAGATCGTCATCGACGTCGCAGGCGGGGGAGGGCCCGAGCAACTCGCCGCCGAGGATGAGCTCGAACGGCTCCGTCTCGAGTCCACCGCGGGCCTCGTTCACGACGACAGATGGGTGGCGGAACTGTCCGCCAAGCGCCCGGGCATCTCCGACCCCATGCAGACGGCCGCCAACGGCACGCACGTGTTCTACCTCGCGGACATCCTGGCAGAGCATCAGCATCTTCAGGCGAGGCTGCCTGATACCCCCCTGCTGATGCTGCGGCGCGAGGACTGGGGCAAACAGGGCCGAGACCTGTGGCACACAGTGGCCGACCCGGGCGGCTTCACATCCGCCGCCGACGTCGACGCATGGTGCGCCGCGACATTCCCCGAACTGTCCGGGAAGGAACTGGCGAATCAGTGCACCCCCCGGCAGATGACCGCGCCGCACGACTGAGCGGACTCACCGCAAACGGGCACCGGTCGCGTCTAGGGTTGGGGCATGGACGGATCACAGGTCCCTGAACGTCGGATGCGCGCAAGCGACGCGGAACGCGACGAGGTCCTCACGGTGCTGCAACGGGCCTACGAGTCCGGACGCCTCGACCTCAACGAGATGCGCGAGCGGCAGGACAAGGCGCTGCGGGGCCAGTTCGTGGACGAACTGCCGGTGCTGGTTGGCGACCTGCCTGAGGGCCGCTCGCTGGTGCTCGGTGATGAACGCCAGGTCGCCCCGAGGCCGCGCGGCGTGGCCGAGACGGCGCCAGCGGACGGCGGGTTCACGATATCCGTGATGTCGGGGCGCGACATCACGGTCGAGTCCGGCACCAGGGAGATGCGCAACTTCGCCTGGTGGGGAGGCAACAACTTCGACCTGACAGGCGCGATGGGGCCGGGACGGATCGTCACGCTCACACTCCACGCGGTGATGGGCGGCAGCACCATCACCGTCCCGCCCGGCGTGCGCGTCGTCGACCGGAGCCTTGCGATCATGGCGGGCAACGAGGTGCAGCGGGACGCGCAGGGCGACGGATCGAACGGAACCCTTGTCCTGGAGGGTTTCCTGTGGTGGGCTGGGAACGAGGTGAAGTTGGGGCAGGGACCCGCCGGTGCCTGAGCGCGGCGTGGCGCGCAACCGACCCCTCACGGCCAGTCCGCGGCACCGGAAACACGGATAGGGTTGGGCGCATGGACGAGCATCGTCTGCGCGCCAGTGACGCGGAACGCGACCAGATCCTGAACGCCTTGCGACAGGCTTACGGAGCGGGACGCCTCGACCTGAACGACCTGCGTCAGCGCGAGGAGCAGGCCCTGCAGGTCTGCTACATCGACGAACTGCCCGCGCTCGTCGCCGACCTGCCCGTCAGCCGCGAGTTGATGCTGTCGACCGAGCACCCCGTCGCCCAACGCCCGATGCTGGACGCGCGCCGTCCGAGGGGCGGCATGACGCTGACGGTGATGTCGGCCCGCGACGTGCTTGTCACGGCGGGTACGGCCGAGGTGCGCAACTTCGCCTGGTGGGGCGGCAACAGTTACGACCTGAGCGAGGCGATGGGTCCCGGTCGAACCGTCGTGCTGCGCCTGCACGCCGTGATGGCGGGCAGCGACGTGCTTGTCCCGCCTGGCGTGCGGGTCGTCGACAGGTGCGTCGCGTTCATGGCAGGCAACCAGGTCGAACCCGAGGCCCAGGGCGACGGTTTCAACGGGACGCTGATCCTCCAGGGGTTCCTCTGGTGGGGCGGGCACCAGGTGAAGTTGGCGCCCAGGTTCCGTCCGCACGCGGGCGACGCCGAACCGGGCGAGCCGCCGCACCCACCTGTGACATGATGCTGCCGTTGTCAGCGCGACATGCGCGGAGGTGGTCATGTTTCGAAGGGTCGGCTGGGGCAGGCGCGTGGGCGCGCTGCTGTGCTTCGCCCTCGCGCTTGCGCTCACGCTGGCCCTGGTTACCGCGCTCGCCCTCGCCGCCCGGATCGGCAGGTTCGACGCGAGCCTTCCTCCGCCATCTGACGGGGTCACCTACCTGATCCTGGGCAGCGACTCCAGGGAGGGCCTGTCGCCGGTGCTCGCGAAGAAGTTGGGCGACCCTGAGGACAAGGGTGACCGCGCCGACATGGCGGTCCTGGTGCGCGTCCGCCCGGACGGGAGCAGCGCAACCGTCTCCCTCCCACGCGACCTGATCGTCAGCGACGACGACGGCAACCCCGAGCGCCTCGCCCTCTCGCTGCTCAAGGGGCCCGACGCGACGGCCCGGGCCCTGTGCCGCAGCCTGGACGTCGGCGTCACCCACGTCGTCGTCGTCCGGGTCACGGCGCTGGTCGACATCGTCGACGCGCTCGGCGGCATCACCGTCACCCTTCCGCACGCGCTCCAGGACAAGGGAGCGCTGCTCGACCTGCCCGCCGGGACCCAACGCGTCGACGGCCTCACGGCGCTCGCCCTTGCCCGCTCGCGCAGTCCCAGGGAGTTGGTCGACGGCGAGTGGGTCACCCTCAGCGCGGAGGAGGGGGCCCGTCGGCGAACTGCGTGGACCGGGCAGATCCTGCGCGACGTCACGGCCGGGCTGCTCGCGGCCACGCCCGTGACGCAGGCGCGCGCCGCGTGGTCGGCCGCGGCCGACGTGTCGACCGACGAGGCGATGAACATCCCCGACCTGGTCGCCCTGGCGGGCGCCGTCGACCGCCCCGTCCCCTTACCGGTGACCGCGGTCGGTGACCTGGCGGTCGTCGCCGACGGTGACGACGCGCTACGCGAGGCGGGCCTCCTCGGGTGCCGGGAACCTTGACGAACGGCCTGTTTTCCCCAGAAATTTCCATTTACCGGCGTTTTGCCTAGTCGGATGTGGTTGACTGCGAGCGGGCCCGGCAAAGGGCCTAGTAGATCGCCATGTACGGGGGAAGTATGAAGTTTGTGAAGCGCACGCTCGCGGTCGGCCTGGGAGCCGTTCTGAGCCTGGCCATTGCGCCGTTCGCCCAGGCGGACACGGCGCCCATGATGAAGGCGAGCGACCCGACGCCCACCGTCGGGCAGGCCTTCACCGTCAGCGGAGAGGGGTGCCTCGCCGACGGCGACAAGGCTGCCACCGTCCTGATCGACTACCAGGGCAAGATCTCCACCGCGAAGCCCGCCGCCGACGGCACCTGGTCCGCATCGCTGACCGCCGTCGAGGGCGCGGGCACCATCACGGCGACCTGTGACGGGTACGGCGCCGAGTTCGCCTACCCGAGCCTGACCGTCACCGGCGAGCCCGACCTGGCCGACGTCGCCGTCACCGGAGAGTTCCTCAAGGCGGTGCGTGACGGCTGCAAGGTCACCATCAGCACCAAGACCACCGGCCTGTCCGACTTCACGCTGCAGGTCTGGGATGACGGCGACGTGATCAACTCCTTCACCTGGAAGGAAGGCGGCACCCGAGACAGCGTCTGGACCATCACCCGCCCCGCGGGCACGCAGGCCGCAGGCGTCGACTTCGTCCTGACCACCAGCGACGGCATGCTCGACCACATCGAGAACTTCGAGTACCCCGCCTCCGCGGCCAACGAGTGCTCGGCCGCCGTGAAGGTCTCCATCGCGATCCCCGACTACAACGGCTCCACCGTTGCGGGCGCCAAGCACACGGTGACCGGCAAGGGCTACCTTCCCGGCGAGAAGGTCACGCTGACCTTCGCCCTGTACGGCTCCGAGGATCCGGGCAAGGTCGTCGCCACGGCGATCGTCGGCGAGGACGGCACCTTCTCGACCACCTTCGTCGTCCCGGCGTGGGCTCCAGGCGGCTACGCGCTGTACGCCACGGGCGATGACAGCGGCCGCTCGGACTTCGTGCGCGTCAAGGTCGTGAAGCCCGGCAGCGGCATCGGCCTTCCGCACACCGGTAACTGACACCTCACCTTCGGGGCCCTGGTCGACACTGTCGGCCAGGGCCCCGTCGCGTGCATCGAGGGCTGTCGCAGGTGGGGTCGCCGTGCCAGACTTGCCGTGCAGGCGCCGGTTGACGCCGCTCAGAGCGAGGAGTCCTCATGCCAGCCTTCCAGACCATCGTGGTGCCCGTCAGCGACCTCGAGTCGGCCAAGCGGATCTACACCGCTGCCCTCGGCGCTGAGCCCCACACCGACCAGCCGTACTACGTCGGGTACCACGTCGACGGCTGCGAGTTCGGGCTCGCGCCGAAGGCGATGGCGAACCATCCCACCGGCCCGGTCGCCTACCTCGATGTCCCCGACGCCGCGCAGGGCGTGCAGGACCTCGTCGCTGCCGGCGCGGCCGTGGTGCAGGACGCCACAGAGGTCGGCGGCGGCACCACCGTCGCGGTGCTCGCCGACGCCGACGGCAACGTCTTCGGGCTGCGTTCCTACCGGGCTGGCTAGTAGTCGGCTAGTAGTCGAGGAGCAGTGGCAGGCTCATCCGCCGCGCCTGGGTCGTCAGTTCGAGGAACACGGCCAGCCCGAACACGCCCCACTCGCGCAGATAGGTGACGCGGTCGCCGTTGAGCCCCGGCTCCTCGAGCGGGCCGCCGGTCAGCAGCGCCTGCGTCAGCGCCGTCCCGTCCACGCCAAGTCGCTCCCGGAGCATCCCGAGTTCCGCGGCGAGCAGGTCGAGCGTGCCCATCCCGATGGTGGCGCCGTCGACCGAGGTGCCGGTGAAGGTCGCGGCAATGCCGTCGATGGGCAGCCACCACTCCGCCCCGCCGATCAGGCTGGGGAACAGTTCGCTGCCGCCCTGCTTGGCGGCCTCGAAGGCGCGTGAGGCGGCGAAGTCCTGGGGGGAGTCGGCCTCGTCGGCGAGGTCGGGGTGTTCGATCTGGGCCGCCAGCACCAGCAGCGCGCCGTAGCCGAGCCAGTGCGGCTGGTCCGTCGCGTATGGCGCGTCGGGGTCGTCGGCCCACAGGCCGTCGAAGCCGAGGGCGGCGCCCATGGCCGCCTGCCACTGGGCGACCCGCTCCCAGATCGCCTCGGGGGTATCGGCAACCGGGACCTCGCCAGGGCGGACGGTGGTGAACTCGATTCCCTCCGCCGCGGCGGCCTGGGCGGCAACAGTCTGCCAATCTCCTGCGAAGTACCTGGTCAACGATCCAACATAGATGTCTAGGCCCATGAGGCGATCCTGACAGGAGCGCGGCGCCGGGCAGACGAAGTCCAGAACTTTCGCCCTGGGAATAATCCAAGGCTCAGCCCGTTGTACTGAACGGAAGTTGAGCCTCCTTGGCTCAACTTGGAACTTGAGCCTGGTCGACTCATATGGTTAACTTGAGTCAACCCCGCTCAAGGGATCATCAGACACTTAACAGACATTGACTCCAGGAGGAATCCACATGGCTCGTGCAGTAGGCATTGACCTCGGCACCACCAACTCGGTCGTCGCCGTCCTCGAGGGCGGCGAACCCACCGTCATCCCCAACGCCGAAGGCTCGCGGACGACGCCTTCGGTCGTGGCGTTCACCCCGTCCGGCGAGGTCCTCGTCGGCGAGGTCGCCAAGCGCCAGGCGGTCACCAACGTCGATCGCACCATCCGTTCCGTCAAGCGCCACATGGGCACCGACTGGAAGGTCGACATCGACGGCAAGGAATACCACCCGCAGCAGATCTCGGCATTCGTGCTGCAGAAGCTGAAGCGCGACGCCGAGGCCTACCTCGGTGAGTCGGTCACCAATGCCGTCATCACCGTCCCGGCCTACTTCGGCGACGCCGAGCGTCAGGCGACCAAGGAGGCGGGCGAGATCGCCGGCCTGACGGTCGACCGCATCATCAACGAGCCCACCGCGGCCGCGCTGGCCTACGGCCTCGACAAGGGCGACAAGGAGCAGACGGTCCTGGTCTTCGACCTCGGCGGCGGCACCTTCGACGTCTCGCTGCTCGACATCGCAGACGGCGTGTTCGAGGTCAAGGCCACCAAGGGCGACAACCGCCTCGGTGGCGACGACTGGGACGCAGTTGTCGTCGACTGGCTCGTGACGCAGTTCAAGAACAAGAACGGCATCGACCTCTCCAAGGACAAGATGGCCCGCCAGCGCCTCCAGGAGGCCGCCGAGCGCGCCAAGATCGAGCTGAGCTCCGCCTCGGAGACCACGATCAACCTGCCCTACATCACCGCCTCCGCGGAGGGCCCGCTGCACCTGGACGAGAAGCTGACGCGCGCCGAGTTCCAGCGCATGACCCAGCCGCTGCTCGACCGTTGCCGCGCCCCGTTCAACGCCGTCATCTCCGACGCCAAGACCTCGGTCGACAAGATCGACACGGTCCTGCTCGTCGGTGGCTCGACCCGCATGCCCGCCGTCGCCGAGCTCGTCAAGGAGCTGACCGGCGGCAAGGAGCCGAGCAAGGGCGTCAACCCCGATGAGGTCGTCGCACTCGGCGCCTCGCTCCAGGCCGGCGTGCTCAAGGGCGAGGTCAAGGACGTGCTGCTCCTCGACGTCACCCCGCTCAGCCTCGGCATCGAGACCAAGGGTGGCGTGATGACCAAGATCATCGAGCGCAACACCACGATCCCGACCAAGCGGTCCGAGGTGTTCACCACGGCCGAGGATAACCAGCCCTCCGTGATGATCCAGGTCTACCAGGGTGAGCGCGAGTTCGCCCGCGACAACAAGTCGCTCGGCAACTTCGAGCTGACCGGCATCCTGCCCGCCCCGCGCTCCGTCCCGCAGGTCGAGGTCACCTTCGACATCGACGCCAACGGCATCGTGCACGTCGCGGCCAAGGACCTTGCCACGGGCAAGGAGCAGTCGATGACCGTCACCGGCGGCTCGGCCCTCGGCAAGGACGACATCGACCGCATGGTCAAGGAGGCCGAGGCTCACGCCGAGGAGGACAAGCAGCGCCGCGAGGCTGTCGACATGCGCAACGAGGGCGACGCCCTGGTGTTCCGCACCGAGAAGCTGCTGAGCGAGCACGCGGATACGATCGGCGAGGACGTCAAGGCCCCAGTGGTCGAGGCGACCGACAAGCTCAAGGAGGCCCTGAAGGGCGAGGACAACGACGCGGTCAAGGCTGCGATCGACGACCTCAACACCAAGGCCGCCTCCATGGGCCAGGCGATCTACGCCGCCGCGCAGGCCAAGCAGCAGGAGTCCGCCGCCCCGAGGGCGACAGCGCCGACTCCGGCTCCGAGGCAGGCCCGGGTGAGGACGATGTCGTCGACGCTGAGATCGTCGACGAGGAAAAGGATGACGACAAGTGACCGATTCGCATCAGGATGCGGACCGCGAAACCACGGGTGAGGGCGTCGATTCGACGCCCTCGCCCGAGGGCGTTGAGCAGGATTCGCCGGTGGCCGATCGATCGGCAGAGCTCGAGACACTGGTCGCCGAGCGCACCGCGGACCTGCAGCGCCTCCAGGCGGAATATGTGAACTACAAGAAGCGCGTCGACCGTGACCGTGACCTGTCCCGTCAGGCGGGGATCGAGCACGTGTTGACCGACTTCATGCCCGTGCTCGACGCCATCACGCTCGCCAAGCAGCACGACGACATCGACGGCGGCTTCAAGATGGTCGCCGACGAGTTGGACAAGGTGACGAACAAGCACGGCCTCGTCGCGTTCGGCGCGGTCGGCGACGCGTTCGACCCCGTCAAGCACGAGGCGCTGATGGCGATCCCGCTGGACCACCCGGTCGACGTGACCACCGTCTCCCAGGTCATGCAGCAGGGCTACGAGCTCAAGGGCCGCGTGATCCGCCCCGCCCGCGTGGCCGTGGCCAACCCCTGACCAGTCGTTTTCCAGAAAGGAGATGAGCGAGAGTGAGTACGAAGGACTGGCTCGAAAAGGACTACTACAAGATTCTCGGCGTCTCCAAGAGCGCGACGCCCGAGGAGATCAAGAAGGCCTTCCGGAAGATCGCCCGCGAGAACCACCCGGACCAGAACCCGGGAGACAAGAAGGCTGAGGCGCGCTTCAAGGAGGCCTCCGAGGCCAACGCCGTCTTGAGCGACGCGGACAAGCGCAAGGAATACGACGAGGCCCGCAGCCTGTTCGGCGGCGGCTTCCGGTTCAACCGCGGCGGCCAGCCCGGCGCCGGCGGCAACGCCGGATTCGAGGACCTGTTCCGCAACGCCGCCTCCAACTCCGGAGGCGGCGGGGCGGGATCGTTCGGCGACCTGTTCGGGGGGCTGTTCAACCAGGGCAACCCCACCACGACGAGGCGCGCCACTCAGCGCGGCCCCCGTCGTGGGGCAGACGTCGAGGGCGAGGCGACCATCAGCTTCGAGCAGTCGGCGGAGGGCGCGACCATCTCGTTGCGCACCATCTCCGACGAGCCATGCCCCTCGTGCCGTGGCACCGGCGCGAAGGCGGGAACCCTGCCGCGCGTGTGTCCCTCCTGTGAGGGCTCCGGCATGCAGACCACGCAGGCAGGCGGCGTCTTCCAGATGTCTGAGCCGTGCGTCGAATGCCTCGGCCGTGGCCTGATCGTCGAGGAAGCGTGCCCCACGTGTGACGGTTCCGGGCGCGGCAAGTCGTCCAAGACCATGCAGGTCCGCATCCCCGCGGGTGTGCAGGACGGGCAGCGCATCCGGCTCAAGGGCAAGGGCGCTGCGGGCGAGAACGGCGGAGCGGCGGGTGACCTGTACGTGCTCGTGCACGTCACGCCACACAAGCTGTTCGGCCGTAGCGGCAACAACCTGACGCTGGAGGTGCCCGTCACCTTCACCGAGGCATCATTGGGTGCCGAGATCGAGATTCCGACTCTGCAGGGCCGCAAGGTCAAGCTTCGGATCCCGGCCTCCACCCCCAATGGACGCACCATGCGCGTTCGCGGCAAGGGTGTGCGCAAGTCCGACGCCTCGATGGGCGACCTGCTGGTCACCATCAAGATCGAGGTTCCCGACGACTTGAGCGAGGATGCGAAGGCCGCGCTCCTGGAGTACGCGGAGAAGGCGCACCAGGCGAACCCGCGTGAGGCGTTGTTCGACGGGTGATCGCGATGAGTCAGCATCTGCAACCATTCGACCCGGAGGCAGCAGTGTTCCCCGTGTCGGTGGCCGCGTCGCTGGCCGACATGCACGCCCAGACGCTGCGCGGCTACGACCGTCTCGGCCTCGTGGTGCCCCAACGGGCACGCGGGCGGGGGCGGCGCTACTCGCTGCGCGACGTCGCCAAGCTGCGCCACGTCCAGAACCTCTCCCAGCAGGGCATCAACCTCGAGGGCATCCGCAGGATCCTCGCCCTCGAGTCAGAAGTGGACTCGCTGCACGGGCAGGTCGAGCGACTTGCGGACCTGGTGCGCAGGCTGCAGGCCGAGGAGGCCACGTCGCGGGTCTTCACCGCGGAGGCCTCCGGCTCGGTCTACACCGGCCGGTTCCGTCCTGCGGCGCCAAGGGCGCTGACGGCCACGACGGACCTCTGAGAGGCCAAACGAGAGGCCCGGGACCACGGTCCCGGGCCTCTTCGCTGCCCTGGCGCTGACGTGCCGGGGTCCGCGAATCGGTACGCCTCCCGGCCAAGTAGGATCGCGTCTACAGACCTTGAGAGGAGCCAACTGTGCGGAAGCGGACCGGAACGAAGTTGTCGATCGTCGGAGCCGGAGCGGTGGGCACCTCGCTGGCCTACGCCGCCCTGATCCGCGGTGCCGCCTCCGAGGTGGCGCTGATGGACATCAACGAGAAGAAGGTGCACGCGGAGGCGCTCGACCTCGCGCACGGCAGCCAGTTCCTTCCGCCCGCCCGCATCGACGGCTCCTCGGATGTGGCCGTGACGGAGGCCTCCGACATCGTCGTGATCGCCGCAGGGGCGAAGCAGAAGCCGGGGGAGACCCGGATGGATCTCGCCGAGAAGACGGTCGATCTCATGAAGAAGATCGTCCCCGGCCTGGTGGAGCAGTCCCCGGAGGCGGTGTTCATCCTCGTCACCAACCCCGTCGACGTCGTCACGCAGGCCGTCGTCAAGATCTCCGAACTGCCCGACGGGCGCGTCTTCGGCTCCGGCACGGTGCTCGACTCGTCGCGGCTGCGCTACCTGGTGGCCCAGGAATGCGACATCGCCATGAGCAACGTGCACGCCTACATCTGCGGCGAGCACGGCGACTCGGAGATCCCGCTGTGGTCGACCTCGACCATCGGCGGCGTCCCGCTCAGCCAGTGGGAGGAGCAGACCGGGCAGCTCAGCCTCGCGCGCCGCAGTGAGATCACCGAGCGGGTGGTCGGCGCCGCCTACGAGGTGATCGAGGGCAAGGGGGCCACCAACTACGCCATCGGCCTGGCGGGCACCCGCATCATTCAGGCCGTGCTGCGCAACGAGCACTCCATCCTGCCCGTCAGTTCGATGCTGCACGACTGGCACGGCATCTCCGATGTGTGCATGTCCGTGCCCCAGATCGTCGGCCGTTCCGGCGTCGTCAAGGCCCTGGAACTGCCCGTCTCCGCGCAGGAACTGGTCGGCCTGCAGAACAGCGCCGAGCACATCCGCAGCGTCGCCGCCAGCCTCGGCTTCTGATCCTTACCAGCTTGGCCCCTGGTCAGCGCTCAGGGGGCGACCAGGGAAAGGCAAGGGTCTCGTCCGGCTGTGGGCAGCCGGTCGAAGGGGCACACTGGAAGTACCCCACATGCACGAGGAGTGACATGAGCGACAACACGCACGAGCAGCACAACTTTGACGACGAGCCCATCCACGTCGATGCGGTGACCGAGGACCAGGTCGCCCAGGAGCAGCCGGTCATCGACGCGGAGGAGATCGTCGAGGACGCCGCGGACGAGGCCCACGACCAGGTCGACAAGGCGGCGAGCGACGTGAACCAGTTCGGCGAGAACCTCGCAAAGGCCGCCTCGGACGCCGCCTACGCGACCATCGGCCTCGTCGGCGTGGTGAGCGACAGGCTGAAGGAGTTCTACTCCGAGCAGAAGCAGCAGTACCTGGTCGACCACCCCGACTTCGACGGCGAGCCCGAGGCGAAGCACGTCGCGTCGCGCTTCGGCGAGCAGGTCGACAAGTTGGTCGAGGACATCGGCCGCACCATCCGCGACCTCGCCGAGCGCGGCCGCGCGTCCTCGAAGGTCGCCGCCGACGACGCCGCACAGAAGGCGGCCCAGTTCGCCGACCAGGCCGCCGCCAAGGCGTCCGACCTGGCCGACAAGGCGGGCGACGCGGCTCAGCGGGCTGCCGACAAGGTCGGTGACGCGGCTCACCGCGCGGCCGACGACGTGGAGGCGGCGGCAGACGACGCCGCGGACCGCGCGGACGAGGCTGCCGAGAACGTCTCGGACCACGTTGAGGAATCCTCCGAGCAGCGCGACGATCGCACCCAGTGGTGACCACCCGCTGACACGACCACTAGCGGCCCGGCATCTCGCGAGATGCCGGGCCGTAACGTGTCTGCTACAGGGTCGAGGCGGTCGGCGCCCAGTCCTCCGGGAGCGGGTCGGTGCGCGGCGCCCGCGAGGTGAGCGTCACGAACTCGCCGGTGCGCGCGGACTCGTCGACGGCGGCCATCACCTCGAGCACGTGCAGGGCCAGTTCGCCGCTTGCGCGGTGCGCGACGCCCGCCCGGATCGAGCGGGCCATGTCGAGGACCCCCATGCCGCGCCCGTTCGCCGGCCCGGTGGAGGGGAGGGACTGCCAGTCCTCGTCGCCCGCACGGAAGAGGCGCAGGTCGCCGTCGAAGCGGTTCGGATCGGGCAGTCGCAGCACCCCGTCAAGGCCGGTGATCTCCACGAACCCGGCCCGCGGGCGCTGCGCCTCGAAGCTCAGGATGGCGGTGGCGGACCCGCCGCCCTCGAACTGGGCGAGCAGGCTGACGTGCGTCGGCACCTCCACCGCGAACCGGTCGCCCGCGAGCGGCCCCTGCCCGACCGTGCGCTCGTCGACGGCCCGGGAGCCGACGGCCGCGACGCGCGCGATGCTGCCGAAGGTCTCCACCAGCGTGGTCAGGTAGTAGGGGCCCATGTCGAACAGCGGGCCTGCGCCGCGCTGGTACAGGAAGGCGGGGTTCGGGTGCCACGACTCCGGGCCTGGCACCTGGAACAGCGTGAGCGCGGTCAGTGGCGCGCCGATGTCGCCGCGTTCGATGGCACGTCGGGCGCTCTGCAGGCCGGCCCCAAGGAAGGTGTCGGGGGCGCAGCCGATCCGCACCCCGGCGGCCGCCGCGCGCTCCAGGACCGCGCGGCCCTCCGTGATGTCGAGGGTGAGCGGCTTCTCGCTCCAGACGTGCCTGCCCGCCGCGATCGCTGCCAGGTCCACGTCGGCGTGCGCCGCGGGGATCGTCAGGTTGACGACGATCTCGACCTCGGGATGGGCAAGCACCGCATCCGGAGTCCCGTGTGCAGGGATGCCGAACTGCTCGGCGCGGGCCCGGGCGGCGTCGGGGAACAGGTCGCCGACCGCGAGCACCCGCAGGTCGGGGAAGGTCGTCAGGTTGCCGAGGTACTGCTCGCTGATGTTGCCCGCGCCGATGACGCCGATGCCGACCGGCCCGGCGCTCACCCGGCCGACCCGAGGTCGCGCAGGTAGGCGAGCGAGGCGGCCAGGCCCTCGAAGATGTCGCCGGCGTAGGCGTCGAACTCGATGACCTCGAACTCGGCCGACGGGGCGGCCGCGAGCGCGGCGGGGATGTCCATGGCTCCCTGGCCCGCGGGCACCTGCGCCAGCGGGTCGAGGGTCAGCGGGCCGTCCTTGATGTGCAGGGCGACCACCCGCTCGCCGAGGCTGCCGAGCAGGGCGGGCACGTCGGCGCCGCCGGTCGCGGCCCAGTAGGTGTCGACCTCCAGCACCACGCGCGGGTCGAGCAGGCCTGCGAGGTGTTCGAGCGCGGAGACGCCCTCGATCTGGTGCTGCAGCTCCCACCAGTGGTTGTGGTAGCCGACCCGCATCCCGCGGTCGGCGGCGTCCTGCGCGAGCCGGTTCAGCGCGACGGCCGTCTCGGTGATGGCGTCGGCGTCCGCCCAGCGATCCTCGGGGACCATCGGGTCGATCACCGTCGACACGCCGAGCCGCTCCGCCGCGTCGAAGACCGCCGCGGCGTCGCCGTTGATCAGCGACGCGTGCGTGGTCGGGGCGAGCAGGCCCGTCTCGGCAAGCGCCGGGGCGAGCGCGTCGGCCAGGTCGACCAGCGCGAACGGTTCGACGCGCTCGAAGCCGAGGTCGGCCAATCTTCGCAGCGTGCCTGGCAGGTCGGAGGCGAGGGCCTCGCGGACGGAGTACAACTGGACTGACGTCACCATGACGACACCCTAGTCGCGGCTAGAGCTGTCCCGCACGGGTGATGGGCGGATTGAGTACGTCGAGGGTGCCGCGCGTGAACAACTGCGCCGGCCTGCCGCCGTCGACATTGCTGGTGCGGCCGGTCGGCTCCAGGAAGCCGGGGGAGCGGGTCACCTTGCGGTGGAAGTTGCGCGGGTCCAGTTCGGTGCCCCAGACGGCCTCGTAGATGGCCCGCAGTTGGCCGACGGTGAACTCCGGCGGGCAGAAGGCGGCCGCGAGCGGGGAGTATTCGAGCTTTGCGCGCGCCCGCTCGATGCCGTCGGTCAGGATCTCGCCGTGGTCGAAGGCAAGCGGCAGGGCGCCCGACTCGAAGTCGGCGACGCTCCGCCACGCCGCGTCCGAGGCGTCGGTGCCTGCGGTGGGCTCCGCCATGCCGGGCACCAGGGCGAGCCAGGCGATGGTGACGGTCCTGCCGCGCGGGTCGCGCCAGGGGGCTCCGTAGCTGCCGAGCTGCTCGAGGTACACGCCAGCCCCGATCGAGGTCTCCTCGGAGAGCTCGCGGTAGGCGGCGTCGCGGAGGTCCTCTTCCGGCCCGACGTAGCCTCCGGGCAGCGCCCACGACCCCTCGAACGGCGGGTACTTGCGCTCGACGACGAGCACCTCGAGCCGCCCCTCGCGGATCGTGAGGACGACCAGGTCGACGGTGACGAAGAACTCCTGCATGCAACAAGCGTACCGACCTTATCGTCGCTGTGACGCGGGACGTTGCCATGTCCGTCTCCTTATCGTCGAGTTGACATTAAACCCTCTCCTGGTTTATCGTCAGTATCACGATAAACACGGCAAGGAGGACATCATGGCAACCATCACCCGCTTCCCGTTCATCCGGCACCTGCGCGGCACCGCGACGAGCCACATCGAGTTCCTCTCCGACGGGAGGGCAAGGTCGGCAGGCGTCGGCGCCTCGTTCTGGTTCCGGCCGCTGACGGCGGCGATCAGCGAGATCCCCGTCGACGACCGCGAACTCGAGACGCTGATCCGCGTGCGCACCTCCGACCTGCAGGAGGTCGCGGCCCCCGTCACCGTCACCTACCGCTTCGCCGACCCGGTGCAGGCGGCGGCCCGCGTCGACTTCTCGATCGACCTGGGCTCCGGCACCTGGAGGGAGGCGCCGCTTGAGACGGTCGGCGCGATGATCCACAGCGCGGCCACGGCCGCAGTCACCAGCGCGCTGACCGGGATGACGCTCGGCGAACTGCTGACCCGCGACATCGTCCAACTGGCGGAGGAGGCAAACTTCCTGATGCACTCCGACCCGCGGCTCGCCGCGATCGGCGTCGAGGTCGTCGGGACGCGGCTCGCGATGCTGCGTCCGGACGCGGACGTCGAGCGCGCGCTGCAGACCCCGGCCCGGGAGCGCGTCCAGCAGGACGCGGACAAGGCCACCTTCGAGCGGCGCGCCCTCGCCGTCGAGCGGGAGGCCGCGATCGGCGAGAACGAACTGGCCAACCAGATCTCGCTCGCCAAGCGGCAGGAGCAGTTGATCGCCCAGAAGGGCGCCAACTCGCGGCGCGAGGCGGAGGACGCCGCGCAGGCCGACGCCGTGCGCGTCAAGGCGGAGGCCAGCAGGGCCGCGACCCTCTCGGAGACAAGGGCCGACGCGACCCGGCTGCTCGGCCAGGCCGAGGCCGACGCCGAGGCGGCCAAGCTGGACGCCTACCGCGACGCTGGCCGCGACGTGATGCTTGCGCTCGCGCTGCGCGAGTTGGCGGCCAACCTGCCGAGCGTCGAGCAGTTGGTGCTCACGCCCGACCTGCTGACCGGACTGCTCGGCAAGCTCACCGGCGGCACCGGCGGCGCGGGGGATGAGGCGGAATGACCAGCCCACGGGTCGTCGTGGTGCACCGGGCGACCGAGTACGACGAGCTACTGGCCAGGCACGGCACCAGGGGGCAGGCCGCATTCTTCCTGACGACGCGCGGCCGCAGCCTCGACGACGTCGACGCCCAGCACGCGGCCCTCGCGGCGGCGAGGGCGACGGTGGCCGCGGCGATCCCCGCGGACTGGCGCCGCGCGGAGGTCGAACGCTCCGACGTGTCGCGGTTCGTGTTCGGGCCGGAGGACATCGTCGTGGTGGTCGGCCAGGACGGACTCGTCGCCAACGTCGCCAAGTACCTGAACGGCCAGCCAGTGATCGGCGTCAACCCCGGCGGCTACGCGGGCATCCTGGTCCCGCACCGCGCCTCCGAGGTCGCGGCGCTGCTCGCAGGCCGCGGCAAGGCGCCCGTGACGCGGCGCGCCATGGTCAGCGTCCGCACCGACGACGGCCAGGAGTTGACGGCGCTCAACGAGATCTTCGTGGGGCAGCCGACGCACCAGTCGGCGCGCTACCGCCTCGAGGTGGCAGGGGAGGGCGAACGGCAGTCGTCCTCCGGGCTGATCGTCGGCACCGGGACCGGCGCGACGGGCTGGTGCGCCTCGATCCAGCGGGTCGCGGCCCCCCAGTTGCCGCTTCCCGCCCCGTCCGAGGAGGGGCTGGCCTGGTTCGTGCGCGAGGCGTGGCCCTCCCCGAACACGGGAGTGAGCCTGACGGCCGGCCTGCTCGCGCCCGGCGAGGAGCTGAGCCTCGTGGTCGAGTCCGACTCGCTGATCGCCTTCGGCGACGGCATCGAGGACGACCGGCTGATCCTCAGTTGGGGCCAGCGGGTCTCGATCGCGGTCGCCGACCGGTACCTCGTCACGCTCTAGCCGACGCGTCCATCGACGTCGGCCCTCGCCGCGCCGCGCAACGACGTGGGGGAGGCAATAGGCTGGATGCTCCCGCCGAGGAAGGACCTGCATTGAGCGAGATCGACGAGCACGAGCCTCACACCGACACGATTCCCATTCCGGCGCCCGGCGTCGCGGAGGCCCACCCGGCCGTCGCGGACGCCGTCGAACACGAGATCAACTTCGACGAGGCGTTCTATCCGGCCCGCCCGCGGAGCCTCCGCCCCGCGCGCGGCGGCACCGCTCGTTCACCGGCACCCTGGCCACGCCCTTCGAGCCCGTAGGCACCAACAAGGCCTACGTCGAATGGCTCGTCAACCACTCGATGCTCGGAGACGCCAAGACGCTCGCCCGGCAGTTGTCCGGCCAGCCCGAGATGTGGGGCCGCGCCTACGCGAGCCCGCACCCCCGCGGCGCCGTCGACACCGCGTCGGTCTGGTTCACCGCCTACCCCCTGTCGCAGATCACGGGCGAGGGGGAGACGTTCCTCGCGGCGCTCGGCGGCGACGACCTGTGGGACGCGTTCGCGCGGATCGGCATCCGGGCGATCCACACCGGCCCCGTCAAGCTCGCGGGCGGCGTGTCCGGGTGGACGCGCACCCCGTCGATCGACGGGCACTTCGACCGCATCTCCATGACGATCGACCCGACCTTCGGCAGCGAGGACGACTACCGCACCATGCAGGGCGCGGCGGCGGCCCGCGGCGCCACCATCATCGACGACCTGGTGCCCGCCCACACGGGCAAGGGGGCCGACTTCCGGCTCGCGGAGATGAACTACCGCGACTACCCCGGCATCTACCACATGGTCGACATCCCGCGGGAGGCCTGGCACCTGCTCCCGGACGTGCCCCCGGGCAAGGACTCGGCCAACCTGAGCGCGGAGGACGAGCGCAGGCTCAAGGACGAGGGCTTCATCATCGGCGAACTGCAGCGGGTGATCTTCTACGAGCCTGGCGTCAAGGAGACCAACTGGTCGGCGACGGGCGAGGTGCTCGACACCGACGGCGAGCCGCACCGCTGGGTCTACCTGCACTACTTCAAGGACGGCCAGCCCTCCATCAACTGGCTCGACCCGACCTTCGCAGGCATGCGCCTGGTGATGGGCGACGCGCTGCACGCGCTCACCGACCTGGGCGCGGGCGGCCTGCGGCTCGACGCCAACGGCTTCCTCGGTGTGGAGCGCGCGAGCGAGGACGACGAGGGTGGCGTCGCCTGGTCCGAGGGGCACCCCCTGTCGGTGGCCGCGAACCAGTTGATCGGCTCCATGGTGCGCAAGGTCGGCGGCTTCACGTTCCAGGAACTGAACCTGTCGATGGACGCGATCCGGGCGACCTCGGCCGCGGGGCCCGACCTCTCCTACGACTTCGTGACCCGCCCCGCCTACCAGCACGCCCTGGTGATGGGCGACGCGGAGTTCCTGCGGCTGACGCTGCGGGAGGGGCGCGAGATCGGCATCGACCAGGCCTCGCTGGTGCACGCGCTGCAGAACCACGACGAGCTGACCTACGAACTGGTCCACTTCGGCACCACGCACCGCGCCGACACCTACCTGCTGGGCGGCGTCGAGTACACGGGGGCCGACCTGGCGGAGAAGATCCGCGACGACCTGCGCCGCCACATCACCGGCCCCGCCGCGCCGTACAACGCCGTCTTCACCCAGAACGGCATCGCCTCGACCACGGCCTCGGTGATCACCGCGAGCCTCGGCATCAGCGACCTGACCACCATCACGGACGCCGACGTCGAGCGGATCCGCGACGCGCACCTGCTGCTCGCCGCATACAACGCGCTGCAGCCCGGCGTGTTCGCGCTGTCCGGCTGGGACCTCGTCGGGGCGCTGCCCGTCGACAGGGACGACGTCGCCGACCTCGTCTCCACCGGCGACACCCGGTGGATCGAGCGGGGCGCGTTCGACCTGATGGGCCACAACCCGGAGGCCAACCGCTCGGCCTCGGGCCTTCCCCGGGCGCGGACGCTGTACGGGCCGCTGTCTGAACAGTTGGACGACCCGGACTCCTTCGCAAGCAGGCTCGGCTCGATGCTGCACCTGCGCGACGCGCACGGCATCGCGACAGGAACGCTGCTGGAGATCCCGGAGCCCGACGACACCGGGATCCTGGTGCTCATCAACAGGCTCGCCATCGGCGCGGTGCAGGTCAGCGTGTTCAACTTCTCGCAGCGCGAGGCGAGCACGGCGATCAGTTCGGCCCACCTGCCGGTCGGGGCGGGCGTCGTCGATCTCGGCACCTCGGAGGAGGTCGCCGTCGTGCGTCCCCGTGGTCGCCACAGTGACGACGACCAGGGCACCTTCGACGTGACGGTCGCACCGTTCGGCTTCCAGGCGCTGATCCTGAAGCACTGAGCGGGACACGCAGAACGGGCCGCCACCTCACTGAGGTGGCGGCCCGTTCGCGGTCCGGTTCGGATCAGATCATCGGCGAGGTGTGCCAGATGCGCTGCAGGTAGTCGCGCATCGAGCGGTCCGAGCTGAAGTAGCCGCTCCGCGCGACGTTGAGGATCGCGGAACGGGTCCACGCCTCCTCGTCGGCGTAGCGCTCCTCGACCTTGCCCTGGGCCTCGACGTAGGAGTCGAAGTCGGCAAGCGCCATGAAGCGGTCCTGGTTGAGCAGGTTGTAGACGACCGCGTCGAACAGGTGCGGATCGCCGTCGGAGAAGTGCCCCGACAGGATCAGGTCGAGGGTCGCCTTCAACTGCTGGTTCGACTCGTAGTAGTCGCCCGGGTTGTAACCCTTCGCGCCGAGCTCGGCGACCTGCGGCTCGTTCATGCCGAACAGGAAGAAGTGCTTGTCGCCCACCAGGCGGCGGATCTCGACGTTGGCGCCGTCGTCCGTGCCGATGGTGAGCGCGCCGTTGAGGGCGAACTTCATGTTGCCGGTGCCGGAGGCCTCCATGCCCGCGAGCGAGATCTGCTCCGACAGGTCGGCGGCCGGGATCAGCTTCTCCGCGAGGGTGACGTTGTAGTTCGCCGGGAAGGCGATCTTCAGGCGCCCCTCGATCTCGGGGGCGGAGTTGACCTTGGCCGCCACCATGTTGATCAGGTGAATGGTGTCCTTGGCCATCTTGTAGCCGGGGGCGGCCTTCGCGCCGAACACGACGGTCCGCGGCGTGACGTCGGCCGCGGCGATCTTGCCGGAGAGCACCTGCTCGTACAGCGAGACGATGTGCAGCAGCTTCAGCGACTGGCGCTTGTACTCGTGCAGGCGCTTGACCATCACGTCGAGCAGGTGCCCGTCGGGAAGGTCGATGCCGTCGCGCTGCTTCAGCAGGGCGGTGAGGCGCGCCTTGTTGGCCGCCTTGACCTCGCGGAACGCCACCTTGAACTCCGGCACGTCCGCGTAGGGCTCGAGCTCCTTGAGGCGCTCGAGGTCGGTGACCCAGCCGGGGCCGATCGCGTCGGTGATCAGGTTCGAGAGCTTCGGGTTCGAGAGCTTCACGAAGCGTCGCGGCGTCACGCCGTTGGTCACGTTCGTGAACTTCTCGGGCCACATCTCGGAGAAGTCGGGCAGCACCTTGTCGCGCAGCAACTGCGAATGCAGTTCGGCGACGCCGTTGACCTTGCTCGAGGCGACGGTGGACAGGTAGGCCATCCGCACGCCGCGCTCGGGGAACTCGGCGATCATCGACATCCGGCGGGCGCGGATCTCGTCACCGGGGAACGCCTCGCGCACCTCGGCGAGGAACTGCTCGTTGATCTGGTAGATGATCTCCATGTGGCGCGGCAGCAGGCGGCCGAGCAGCTCGGTCGGCCACACCTCGAGCGCCTCCGGCAGGAGGGTGTGACAGGTGTAGTCGAAGCACTTGGAGGTGACCTCCCACGCCTCGTCCCACGAGAAGTCGTGCTCGTCGATCAGGAGGCGCATCAGCTCGGGCACCGCGATGACGGGGTGCGTGTCGTTGAGCTGGTAGGTGATCCGGTCGGCCAGGTTGTGCAGGTCGAAGTCCTCTTCGAGTTCCTGGTCGATGAAGTCGCGCAGCGAGCACGCCACGAAGAAGTACTGCTGCTGCAGGCGCAGTTCCTTGCCCTGGGGCGTCGAGTCCTCGGGGTACAGCACCTTCGAGATGTTCTCGGCGAAGGTCTGGGCGCGCACGGCCTGCGCGTAGTCGCCCGAGTTGAAGATCTGCAGGTCGAACGCCTTGGTCGCCTGGGCTGACCACAGGCGCAGCGTGTTGACGCGGCCGTTGAGGTAGCCGGGGACCATGTAGTTGTAGGGGACGCCGAGGACGTTCCATGCGGGCACCCAGCGGGTCCGCTCGCGGCCGTCCGCGCCGACGTACTTCTCGGTGTGGCCGCCGAAGTTCACCTGCACGGAGGCCTCGGGGTGCGGGAACTCCCACGGGGCGCCGAGCGCGAGCCACGTGTCGGGCTGCTCGACCTGGCGGCCCTCGACGAAGGTCTGCCGGAAGATGCCGTACTCGTAGCGGATGCCGTAGCCGATGCACGGCACGTCCATGGTGGCGAGCGAGTCGATGAAGCAGGCGGCGAGGCGACCGAGGCCACCGTTGCCGAGGCCGGGCTCGACCTCCTGCTCGCGCAGCGTCGCGAGGTCGAGGCCGCACAGGGCGAGGCCCTTCGTCGCGATCTCGTTCAGGTCGGTGGCGAGCAGCGCGTTGTCCAACTGGCGGCCGAGCAGGTACTCGGCGGACAGGTAGCCGACGGTCTTGGTCTTGGCATCGCGGGTCTTGCGGCCCGTCTCGAGCCAACGCGCCATCAGGTAGTTCTTCACCGTGCTGGCGAGTGCGAGGTACTGGTCATTGGCGCTGGAGCGCGACAGCATCACGCCCTGGTTCGTGTTCAGTTCGTGGAGGAACTCACGCACGAATCCGTCGACGGAGTGCGATGGCATCCCGACCGGTGCGGTCGCCAACGGGTGGGTCGGCGTCGAGGTCGTTCCGTAGGCGCGCGCGCCGGTATTTTCATCAACCGAGAGCGTGTTCTCGGTCTGCTCAATCTCAGGCATGGTCCCAGGGTAATTGGCACGATCTAATTTGGTCCACACCGACCCCGGATAGCGGTGCTCTCCGGCGCGCCGTCGCGCGGGTCAATCGATGGTTGGCCAGGCCTCCAGCTCGTAGGAGCGCGCCCAGAACCGACCCTCGTACCAGGTGGCTGCGGCGAATGCCTCCGCCATCGCCGCGCGTGTCGCATCGTCTGCAGCCTCCGCCGCCTCGTCCATCAGGGTGATGGCGGTGACGGCCGACTCCCGGAAGACCGGGTCGTCGTAGGCGGCGACCCAGGCGCGGTAGGGGTGGCCTTCGACAAGCGCGCCGGTCGCGGCGAGGCGCTGGCCGACGTCGGCGTAGACCCAGTAGCAGGGCAGCACCGCGGCGACCCCGACGGCATATGACTCGTAGGCGACGCTTGCCTGCAGCATCGAGACGTACGCGCGGGTCGTCGGCGACGCCGCCGCGGGGCGGGGGAGGCCGGCTAGCCGGTCGTCGCCGAGCAGGGCGGCGTGCATCTCCACCTCGGCGGCGACCGCGCCGCTGGCCCCGGCCGCCCAGAAGGCCGCCGACTCCGCGGTGGGCGCCCTGCTGGCGAGCAGCGCAAGGGCCCGCGCGTAGCCCCGCAGGTAGAAGTCGTCCTGCGCGAGGTACTCGGCGAATCGGCGCGGCTCAAGCGTCCCGTCTGCGAGTTCGGTGAGCAGGGGAAGCGCGTCGATCTCGCGGCGCAGGCCCACGGTCTCGTCCCACACCCGTGAGCTGAAGGCCCTCGTGGTCCAGGTCACAGCGCGACCCCCCTGTCGTGCGGGCCGACCAGGTGGTCGACGGGTCCGTGGCCGGTTCCGGGGGTGCGGCTCAGAGTCCAGTCGGCGCCCGCCTGGATGGCGCGCTGCAGGTAGTCGCGGGCCTGCTCGATGGTGGCGAGCGAGACGCCGGAGGCGATGGTCTCGCCGTTCAGCGCTGCCTGGGCGGCGATCGCCGAGCTGAGCGTGCATCCGGTGCCGTGCGTGTTGCGGGTGCGGATCCGCGGGCCGCTGAGCAGCGCCAGGCCCTCGGCGTTGGCGTACACGTCTGTCAGTTCGTCCGCGTCGAGGTGGCCGCCCTTGACGAGGACGGCGCGGGCCCCGAGGTCGCGCAGTGCGAGCGCCTGCGCCGTCTGAGCGTCGGTGTCGACGGCTGGGGCCACGTCGAGCAGCACCCCCGCCTCCGGCAGGTTGGGGGTGATCACGTCGGCGAGCGGGAGCAGTCGGGTGCGCATGGTGTGGATCGCCTCGTCCTGCAGCAGTTTGTCGCCGGAGGTGGCGACCATCACAGGGTCGAGCACCACGACGCCGAAGTCGGCGCGGCGTTCCTCGATCAGTGAGGCGACGGCCTTGACGACCTCGGCGTTGGAGAGCATCCCGAGCTTTGTCGCGGCGACCGGGAGGTCGTCGATGACGGCCTCGACCTGTTCGCAGACGAGCGACGGGTCGACGGGGAACGCGGCGCGCACGCCCTGCGTGTTCTGCACCGTCAGGCCGGCAAGGGCCGCGGTGCCGTAGACGCCGAGCGCGGCGAAGGTCTTGAGGTCGGCCTGGATGCCCGCCCCGCCGCTCGGGTCGGATCCGGCGATGGACAAGACGATTCGGGGATTCATCGGGTGCTCCAGATGGACAGTAGTTCCGCGGCGGCGGCCCGGGGGTCGGGCGCTGTCGCGATGGCGGAGACGACGCAGATGCCGTCGACGCCCGTGTCGATCACGTCGCGGGCGTTTGATGCGTTGATGCCGCCGATCCCGACGGTGGGGCAGTGGCCGCCGTTGAGCGCGATCAGGCCGCGGGCGCCGTCGAGGCCGAGGGCGGCGTCGGTGTCGGTCTTGGTGGGGGTCGCCCAGATGGGGGACAGGCCGAGCACGTCCGCGGTCGGGTCGGCCAGTTCGGTGAGCAGTTGGGTGACGGTCGAGATCGACAGCCCGATCAGGGAGTCCTCGCCGAGCAGGTCGCGGGTGGCCCGGATGTCGCCGTCGGACTGGCCCTGGTGGAGGTGCAGCCCGAACCGCTCTGCGACGCTCAGCCGGTCGTTGACGAAGATGGCCGCCCGCCGTCCGGTGGCGTCGAAGGCGCGCTCGACGGCGAGCATGACGGAGCGCGTCAACTCGGCGAACGCGTCGTCGTCGAGGTGCTTGTCGCGCACCTGGACGACCCCGGCGCCGCCGAGCACGGCCTGCTCGACGATCGGGGCGACCCTGTCTGGGCCGCCGCTCAGGGCGGTGTCCGTGACGTAGTAGAGGCGCCAGTCGACGGCCCGTGCGACGCCGTCGCGGGCCCTCATCAGGCGTCCCTGATCGTGACGAGGCCGACCACCTCGTCGGGCGTCAGCCGGTACAGCGCGTCGATCCACGCCGTCCGGAACGACCCAGGCGCGCTCGCCTGGCGGGCCGCGACGGTGCCCGCCGCCGCGAACAGCGCGTGCGCCGCGACCACGGCGTCGTGGCGGCCCAGCCCGGCGGGGAGGGCCGCGCCGAGGCAGGCCGCGACGGTCGCACCGAGCGAGCAACCGGTGCCGATCACCAGCGGCATCAGGTCGCTGCCGCCGGTGACGCGGGTGGTGCGATCCGCGGAGACGATCAGGTCGACGGGGCCGGAGACGGCGACCACGGTGCCGACGCGGGACGCGAGGCCGCGGGCGGTGGCGAGCGCGTCCTCGACGGCGTCGGTGGAGTCGACGCCGCGGCCGCCTGCCGACTCTCCCGCGAGGCCGAGGATCTCCGAGGGGTTGCCGCGCACCGCGGCCGGCGTCTGTTCGAGGAGTTCACGCGCCAGTCTCGTCCGGACGGGCAGCGCCCCGACGGCGACGGGGTCGAGCACCCACGGCCGGTCGTGCGCGACGGCGGAGGCGGCGGCCAGCGGCATTGCCCGGTGCTGCTCGCTCGAGCCGTTGCCGAGGTTGATGAGCAGCGCGGACGCGACCCCGGCGAAGATCTCGGCCTCCTCCGGCAGGTCGATCATCGCGGGTGCGGCGCCGACGGCGAGCAGCACGTTCGCGGTGATCTCCGGGACGACGGTGTTGGTGATGCAGTGGACCAGCGGGCTGCTGGCGCGGACTTCGTTGAGGACGGCGGTGACCTGGTTCACAGGGCTCCCTTCGCTAGCACGACCTAGATCAGGTATTGCGGGTGTGATCTCAGCCCTCCAGTAGGGCACCCCGGCGCCGTCCAGCGTAGCAGGGCGGTGCCCGCGCGCGGCCGCGGCGATGTGCTCATCCGGAGCGTCCATTTCGGCCCGTGCCATGGCAGTGAAGGCGCCCGTCACGGCGACTGCGTAGGCTGGGAGTTTCGTCGGCGTGCCGGTCGACGAGGCGCCCGAGAACGTGAGGAAGTAGCGATGAGGCTGTTGCCGACCCCGACCCAGGTGGACTGGAACGACGGCGAGTTCCCGCTTCCCAACCCGCTCCCGGTCAGGGGAGGCGGGCCAGCGGCGCAGGTGCTCTCGGAGCGCCTGAACATCGCGGCGGGCCTGGGGATCGACGCTGACGGCGAGGGCCCAGGCGTCGAGTTCATCCGCGACGAGACGCTCGGCGCAGAGGCCTACCGTCTCACCGTCGACGGCGAGGGCGTCCGGATCGCCTCATCCGACGACCGGGGAGCGGGCTGGGCGGTGCAGACGCTGCTGCAACTGCTCCCCGTCCAGGTGCACGGCCCCGGCCCGATGCAGCCGGGCGACCTGCGCGTGCCGCACGTCGAGATCCTCGACGCCCCCACCTACGGTTGGCGCGGCTCGCACATCGACGTGGTGCGGCACTTCTTCCCGGTCGAGGCGCTGCTGCGCCACCTCGACGTGATGGCCATGCACAAGCTCAACGTGCTGCATCTGCACCTGACCGACGACCAGGGCTGGCGGCTGCCCGTCGCCAAGTACCCGAGGCTCGCAGAGGTCGCGGCGTGGCGGCCTGGCACCCTCGCCGGCCACCACACGCTGCCCGGCGACATCCTCGAGCACGACGGTCGCCCGCACGGCGGGTCCTACACAGAGGACGACCTGCGGCGCCTCGTCGCGGCAGCCGACCGGCTCGGCATCATGGTGGTCCCCGAGATCGACATGCCGGGGCACATGGAGGCCGTGGTGGCCGCCTACCCCGAGTTCGGCGCCTGCGACCACGTGCAGCACCCGCGCACCTCGTTCGCCATCTCGGAGCACGTGCTGCGCCTCGACGAGGCCTCGCTGCAGTTCTGCAGGGACGCCCTCGACGCGGCCATGGACCTGTTCCCCGGCTCGCCCATCCACATCGGCGGCGACGAATGCCCCGGCAGCGAGTGGTTCGCGGACCCGGCCTCGGTCGAGACCATGGCCCGGATCGGCGCGACCGATGCGGCCTCCGCCCAGGCCTGGTTCGAGCGCGAGATGTGCGAACACGTCACCTCGGCAGGCCGCACGGTGATCGCCTGGGACGAGGTCCTCGACGGCGGCGCCCCCGACGGCACCGTGGTGATGGCCTGGCGCAACCGCGAGGCCGTCGCCCGCGCGTCCGCGGCGGGGCACGATGTGATCGCCGCCCCCGTGGAGTTCACCTACTTCGACTACAGCCAGTACGAGGGCCCCGAGCAACCGCTCGCCATCAACGGCCCCACCGGCCAGGCGCGCGTCGCGGAACTGACCCAGGTGCTACGCGAGGTCGAGGGCCCCGGCACCCTGCTCGGCGGGCAGTTCCAGTTGTGGACCGAGTACATCCCCACCTGGGCCCGCGCCGAGTACAACCTGTGGCCGCGCGGCGCGTCGGTCGCGCAGCAGTTGTGGGCGGGCGACCCGGCTGGGACGGGCAGCGTCGCAGGCCTGGGGCGCCACCTCGACAGGCTGACCGCCGCGGAGGTGAACTGGTGCCGTCCGCCGCGCGAGGACCCGCGGTGACGCGCCGGGCGCGCGCGTGGTTTAGTTGGTCCAATTCGATCGCGAGCGAGCCGATCAGGCTCGCGGGGACACAGGAGGCATAGGTGGGCGACGGTGGGCTCTTCGACTGGAACCAGGTTCCGGTCCAGGTGCTGCTCGCCTCGCTGGCGTTCGTGCTGTGCGCCATCATCGGGATGGAGCGGCAGTTCCAGCACAAGTCGGCGGGCATCAAGACGCATGCCCTCGTCGGCCTGGGAAGCTGCGTCTTCACGCTGATCTCGGTGGAGGGGTTCGTGTACCTCGCCGAGTACCACGTGACGCGCGACCCGTCGCGCATCGCGGCCCAGATCGTCAGCGGCATCGGCTTCCTGGGCGCCGGCCTGATCTTCGTCAACCGTGACGTGGTGCGCGGCCTGACGACGGCGGCGTCGATCTGGCTCGCGGCGGCGATCGGCATGGCCTGCGGCTCCGGACTGATCCCCCTCGCGGTGCTCGCCACCGTCCTGCACTTCATCGCGGCGCTCGCCATCCCGCCCCTTGCCCGGCTGCTGCCGCAGAAGGGCGACCGCGCCTCGGTGGTGGTGACCTACACCGACGGGCGCGGCGCGTTGCGCACCATCCTGGAGGAGGCCACCGCGATGGGATGCCGCACCACGCTGCTCAACACCAAGCAGAAGCACGACGAGGAGGGCGCCACCGTGATCCTCGCCGAGATGCGCTTCCAGGGCGGCCCGCAGTTGCGTGACGTGATGGCGCAACTGATGGACCTACCGGACGTGGTGGGCGTCGAACAGGGTCGCCCCGATCCCGACGAGCTCTAGCGAAGCCCTGGACTGGGCCGGATCGCTGCGTAGGCTTGGCGGCATGTGCCGCAACATTCGTCCGTTGAACAACTTCGAGCCGCCCGCCACCTCAGACGAGGTGCGCGCCGCGGCGCTGCAATATGTCCGCAAGGTGGCGGGTGCCACCAAGCCGAGCAAGGCCAACGAGGAGGTCTTCAACCGCGCCGTCGAGGAGATCGCCCACATCACGGCCCACCTGCTCGAGGACCTGGTCACCACCGCCCCGGCCAAGGACAGGGAGGTCGAGGCCGCCAAGGCGAAGGAGCGCTCAGCAAAGCGCTTCGCCGACGCCTCCTGAGGCTCAGCAGCAGGCTGCCCCGCGCCGGAAGGCGCGGGGCAGTCGCGCGTTCCCGCCGCCCTGGGCACTGACAAAATTCAATTCCGAAACAGAGTTGACAAATACAAGGGCGATGGCCTTGACTTGGGTGCAGACCGCCCCACCGTCGAGGAGGAACGAGATGACTGACCAGAAGGCGCACGCCGAACTCCTCGGCGCCATGCGCCTGGACAACGTCGCGCGTTGCTTCGAGCACCTCCGCGACGCCGGCGCAAGCACCGTCGCCGACCTCGCGGCGGCCGTCGGCCTCTCCCGCCCTGCCGTCTCGAAGCGGATCCCCGACCTGATCGCGCTCGGCCTGGTGCGCGAGGAGGCGCCCCTCCAGAAGCGCGGCCAGAGCACCGGTCGCCCGGCCTCCAGGTACGCGGTGCGCGACGACTCCGGCGCGGTCGTCGGCGTCGACCTGGGGCGCCACACGAACCGGATCGTGGTGGCCAACCTCAACGGCGCCGTCGTCGACCGGGCAGACTTCCCCGAGGACCACACCCTCCCCATCGCGCGGCGCCTCGAGAGGCTCCGCGCCCAGGTGGCCGACCTGCTCGGCCGCAACGGCGAACTCGGCGACCTCCGCGCTGTCGGGGCCGCGATCCCCGGGCGTCCGGACGGCGACGGGCTGATGACGCTGTCGATGGTCTTCCCCGAGTGGAACGGCGTCAACGTCCGCGAGGCGCTCGAGGGCGTCTTCGGCGTCCCCGTCGCCCTCGAGAACGACCTGAACGCCGCTGCCCTCGCGGAGAACCGGCTCGGCGGCGCCCCCGCCGACATGGTGCTGGCGCTGGTCTGGCACCAGGTGGCCTCAGGGATACTGACCGACGGCGCCCTGCAGCGCGGACGGCACGGCGCGGCGGGCGACCTGTACCGGCTCCGCTCGACGCACCGCGACGACTTCCGCGAGCGCTGGCCGTCGATGCCGGAGTTTCGGGCAAGCGTCGCGGCAGCGGAGGACGGCGACCCCGCCGAACTGGCCCTCCTGGAACAGTTCGCCGCCGCAGCGGGAGAGCAACTGGCCCACCTGGTCGTCGCCATCGACCCCGAGACTCTGCTGCTCTACGGCGAGGCCGTCGAGAGCGAACTGGTCTGCTCGCTGGTGGAACGAGCCACGGCCCATGCGGTCCTGACCCCTGCGGGCACCCGGATCGAACGCGCGCGACTCGGCGCCGCCGCCCCGGCGCTCGGCGTCACGATGGTCGCGCTCGAGCACCTGTCGGCACGCATCTTCGGCGAGGGTCACGCGGCCTTCCGGCTCCTGGACGCCAGGCGCGCCCAGTGAGGCACTCGAATCTCGGGAAAGGACACCAGATAGCGAACCGGTGACGGCTCAGCCGACCTAGCGACACCGCAGAGGCGACGCCTCTCTCAAGGCCCCCGGAACAGCCGGGGCGGCCACGGCGCTCCGCGCCCGACCGGCGAAACACCTCGCCGCACCCACCACCTCCAGCGGAGGACGACACCGTCCATCCGTGTCCCGAACGCGCCCGCGTCCGGACAACACCCCAGAATCCCTGGAAAGGAAACCCCATGAATCACAGACGATTCTTCCGCGCCGCCATCGGGCTCGCCAGCGTCGGCGCCCTGCTGCTGAGCGCCTGCGGCTCCGACACCCCGCCCGCCGAGAACGGCTCCGGCTCGACCGTCGTGTACGTCGTGCCGAGCAGTTGGACCAAGCTCGGCGCGCTGACCACCAACATCGACGCGTGGGAGGCCAAGACCGGCAACACCGTCGAACTGCAGGCCATCCCCGACGAGCAGTACGACTCGACCGTCCGCGCCCGGCTCCAGGGCGGCGAGGGCATCGACGTCTTCGCAGGCCAGGACTCCGTCGAGGACAAGGCCGCGATCATGCTCGCCGCGGACGAGTCCCTGTTCGCCTCGCGGATGGCAGAGAGCGTCCTCGAGTCGATGCGCTCCGGCGACGGCAAGATCTACTCCTACCCCGGCGCCGACGCGCTGAGCTCGTTCGGCCTCTTCTACAACAAGGACGTCTTCGAGGCGGCGGGCGTCACGCAACTGCCCACCACGCTCGCCGAACTGACCGACGCGCTCACCAAGATCGACGCGACGGGCAAGGCCCCTCTTTCGCTGTCCGGAGCCGAGGGCTGGACGCTGCTGCAGCACCGCAACTCGGTCAACGCAAACCTGCTCGGCGACGACCCTGAGGTCGCGGCCAAGCTCGCCTCGAACGCCACCACCTGGGCGGCCATCCCGGGCGTCACGCAGCAGTACGAGGCGCTGGAAGGATGGGCGAAGTCCGGCCTTCTCAACGACGACGCGCTGACCGCCAGCTACGAGGGCGTCATCAAGGCCGTCGCCACCGGCGAGACCGGCGCCATCATCAACGGCTCCTGGGTGCTCGGCGAGATCCGCAAGCAGAACCCCGACGCCAACGTCGGCTTCCTCGCGCTGCCGACCGAGACGGGCAAGAACACCATCGCGCTGTCGACCCCGCAGATGATGCACATCGCCGCCAAGAGCAAGGTCGCGGCGCAGGCGAAGGACCTTCTCGTCTTCCTCGGCGAGCCCGCGCAGGTCGAGAAGAACCTCGAACTGTCTCCCGGCGTCCCCGCCTTCACCGACGTCACGCTCAAGGGCGACGAGCCCGTGATCGCCGACATCAACGCCTACGTCACCGACGGCCACGTCGGGCTTGCGTTCGACACCGCGACGACCTTCCCGACCCCCGAGGCCGACCTGATCGCCGCCTACCAGGAACTCCTGGCCGGCCGCATCGACGCCGCGGGCTTCGTCCAGCAGGTCGACACCGCATGGGCCAACGCTGGCGCGACCGCCGGCCGCGAGGGGTTCTGAGCCATGAGTGAGCGGGCAGCACGGAGACGCTCCAGGGGACCGGCCATGGCGAGGGCGTACCCCTACTGGTTCCTCGCCCCGGCGACGGCCATCTTCGGCGCGTTCTTCGTGCTGCCCGCCCTGCTCGGCATGTGGCTGAGCTTCACCAACGCGTCGACGGTGGCGTCGCGGCAGGACTTCATCGGCCTCGACAACTTCCGGCTGCTGATCAGGAACGGGCCCGCCTTCCTCGGCGCGCTCGGCAACCAGGTCATCTACGCGGCCAGCACCACGATCGGCAAGACCGGGATCGGCGTGGTCCTCGCGTTCTTCCTGAACCGGGCCTTCGTCGGCCGCAACGCGCTGCGCGCGCTGGTGTACATGCCGATCATGTTCTCGACGATCGTCGTCGGCATCGTGTTCCGCTTCATCCTGGCGGGCGACGGTCTCCTCAACGACGTGCTGCGCGGCGTCGGGCTCGGCGTCCTCGCCCGGGACTGGCTCGGGAGCTTCGAGTTGGCCCTGTGGTCGGTGTCTGCCATCGACATCTGGATGGGCGTCGGCTGGACCGTCGTGCTGGTGCTCGCAGCGCTTCAGGGGGTTCCCGAGGAGCTGATCGAGTCGGCGAAGATCGACGGCGCAAGCAGGTGGCGGCAGGCGACCCAGGTGTCGCTGCCGATCGTCATGCCGACGGTGGGGCTGGCCGCCCTGCTGACCACGATCTCCGGCCTGAAGTCCTTCGAGATCATCTACGCAACAACAGGCGGGGGCCCGGGCAGGTCGACCGAGGTGATGACGACGTTCATCGCGCGGGCGCTCGGCACCACCAACCTCGGATACGCGTCGGCGGTCGGCTTCGTGCAGTTCGCCGTCATCACCGTGATCGCCCTTGGCATCAGCCGGGTGACCCGTCGGGTCGAAGGGAACCAGTCGTGAGGCGTCAACGCATCACCTCGAACATCGTCACGCTGATCGTCGGGGTGGCCGTCGCGGCGATCTTCCTGGTCCCGATGGCGCTCGTCCTGCTCAACTCGGTCAAGTCCTCGGCGGAGGCCGCGTCCTTCGACTTCGCGCTGCCGGCGGCCTGGCGGTTCGACAACTACCTGACGGTCATCCGGGAGCCGTCGGTGGCCACCGGCCTCGTCAACAGCGCCATCATCACGGTGGGGGTGACGGCCGTCACCATCACGATCTGCGCCTTGGCCGGGTACGTGATCGCCAGGCGCACCAGCATCGTCACCCGCGGCGTCTACGCCTTCCTGCTCGCTGGCATGATCGCCCCGTTCTCCTTCGTGCCCGCGATCCGGGTGCTGCAGTGGTTCGGCCTCTACAACACCCACGCGGGCCTGATCCTCTCCGACGTCGCCACCCAGATCCCGTTCATGGTGCTGATCTTCACCAGCTTCGTGCGGCAGATCCCCACCAGCCTCGACGAGGCGGCGATGATCGACGGCGCCGGGCAGCTACGGATCTTCTTCCGGGTGATCTTCCCGCTGATGAAGCCGGTCACCTTCACCGCGCTGGTGCTGCTGTTCACCTACGCATGGAACGAGTTCCAGAACGTCTTGTTCCTCACCTCGTCGTCGTCGATGTGGACCATGCCGATGACCGTCTACAACTTCCAGAGCCTCTACACCTACGACTACTCGCTCGTCTCGGCCAACCTCGTCATCACGATCATCCCGGTGCTTGTGGTGTACCTGTTCGCGCAGCGCTACATCATCTCCGGCATGGTCGCCGGGTCAGTAAAGGGCTGACCCCCAGCCCTCCACACACAGAAGAGAGTTTCATGTCTGATCGCTTTGCCCGCTCGCGGTGGTTCCAGCAGGACCGCTTCGGCATGTTCATCCACTGGGGCCCGTACTCGGTGGCCGGACGAGGGGAGTGGCAGCGCTCGCACGAGGAGTTGCCGAGGGAGGCGTACCAGCCGTTCATCGACGGGTTCCAGCCCCACGGCTTCGACGCAGAGCGCTGGGCGGACGCCGCGGAGAAGGCGGGGATGCGCTACGCGGTGCTGACCGTGAAGCATCACGACGGGTTCTGCCTGTTCGACAGCCGGCACGCCATCTCCGGCGTGATGAGCAACGGCTTCGGGCGCGACCTGCTCGCCGAGTTCCTGGCGGCCTTCCGCGCCCGCGGCATCAAGGTCGGCGTCTACTTCTCGCTGATCGACTGGTCGCACCCCGACTACCCCGCCCACGGCGACCTCAACCACCCGCACCGCCACGACGAGGCCTACCGCGACGCCGAGCACGACTGGGACCGCTACCTGGAGTTCCTGCACGCCCAGGTCCGCGAGGTGATGAGCAACTACGGCTCGCTCGACCTGGTGTGGTTCGACTTCTCCTATGACGACATGTCGGGCGAGAAGTGGCGGGCGCGCGAACTCGTCGAGATGATCCGTGAGCTGCAGCCAGACATCCTGATCAACAACCGGCTCGAGGCAAACGGCGGCAGCTTCGGCTCGATCGCCGAGCCGGAGCCGAAGCCGTGGGCGGGCGACTTCGTCTCACCCGAGCAACTGATCCCGGCCGAGGGGATCCTCGACCAGGCGGGCTCGCCGATCCCGTGGGAGGCCTGCATGACGTTCAACAACCACTGGGGATGGTTCCGCGGCGACCACGCGTTCAAGTCGAGCCAGACCATCATCCGCAAGCTGATCGAGGTCGTCAGCAAGGGCGGCAACCTGCTCCTCAACATCGGCCCCGACCGCGACGGCCGGATCTCCGGCGTCGAACTGCGCATCCTGGAGGACGTCGGCCAGTGGCTGCGCACCAACGGCGACAGCATCTACGGCGCCGGGCGCGCGGGGATCGCCAAGCCTGAGTGGGGCTACTACACCTGCCGCGACGACATGCTGTACGCACACGTCCTTGAGCAGCCCATCGGGCCGCTGGCGCTGGTGGGGGTCGACACCGACACCATCGAGGAGATCGTGATCGACTCCAAGCCTGTCGAGCGGGCCGAGTCCTGGCTGATCGAGGCCTATCCCGACATCGCCTTCGTGAGCTGGGGGGACGACGACCCGGCGTTCACCTACGCCATGCCGGACGAGCGCGCCACCGTGGTGAGCGTGCGCCGCGGCTGAGCGCCCTCGAGGCGGCGGCGTCTCCTCAGGCGGAGACCTCGTCGCGGGCGGCCACGAAGGCGGCGATCGCCGTGTCCAGGTCGTCGCGGGTCATCGTCGCGGACAACTGGGTGCGGATCCGCGCCTTCCCCTTCGGCACCACCGGGTAGCTGAACGCACGGACGTAGACGCCACGGGCCAGGATCGCGTCGGCCATCTTGGCCGCGAGCACCGCGTCGCCGAGCATCACGGGCACGATCGGGTGATCCGACTTGGGCACCTCGAAGCCCTCCTCGACGATCCGACGCCGGAAGTAGGCCGTGTTCTCGCGCAGCCGGTCCAGCAGTTCGGGGTGCGAGCCGATCAGGTCGAGCACCGCCATCGACGCCGCCGTGATGGACGGGGCGAGCGAGTTGCTGAACAGGTACGGGCGGGAACGCTGGCGCAGCAGTTCCACCATCGGGGCCCGAGCGCACGTGAAGCCGCCCGACGCGCCGCCGAGGGCCTTGCCGAGGGTTCCCGTCAGGATGTCGACGCGGTCGGTGACCCCGAACAGCTCGGGGGTCCCTGCGCCCGTCGCCCCCATGAAGCCGACCGCGTGCGAGTCGTCGACCATCACGAGGGCGTCGTACTCGTCGGCGATCGCGCAGATCTCGTCGAGCGGCGCGACGTAGCCGTCCATCGAGAACACGCCGTCGGTGGCGATCAGCCGGTGCCGCGCCCCGGCGGCCGCCTCCAGTTGGCGGCGAAGGTCGTCGAGGTCGCGGTTGTGGTAGCGGTAGCGCTGCGCCTTCGACAGCCGGACGCCGTCGATGATGGAGGCGTGGTTCAGCTCGTCGGAGATGATCGCGTCCTCGGCCCCGAGCAGCGTCTCGAACAGGCCGCCGTTGGCGTCGAAGCACGACGAGTACAAGATGGTGTCGAAGCCGTCGGCGCCGAGCCGCAGGAACGAGGTGAGCGCCGACTCGAGTTCCTTGTGCTGGGTCTGCGTGCCGCAGATGAAGCGGACCGACGCCATCCCGAAGCCCCACCTGTCGAGGGCGTCCTTGGCCGCCTCGATCAGCACAGGTGAGTCGGCGAGGCCCAGATAGTTGTTGGCGCACAGGTTGATGACCTCACCCCCGAGCGTCCCCACGTGGGTCGACTGGGCCGTGGTCAGCGGCGCCTCCTCCTTGTAGAGGCCGTCGCTGCGCAGTTGGGCCAGTTCGCCGTTGATCTGCTCGATGATGTCCATGCCTGCTCCTCTGGTGGTGTCGGTGGATGCCTGCTGTGTCAGTCCCAGGTCATGATGACCTTGCCGGAGCGCCCGTCGCCCGCCACGGCGAACGCCTGCTCGAACTCTCGTGCCGGGAAGCGGTGCGTGATGACGCCCGAGATGTCGAGGCCGGAGCGCAGCAGCGAGCTCATCGCGTACCAGGTCTCGAAGATCTGGCGGCCCGTGACGCCCTGGATGGTCAACATGTTGAAGATGATGGTGGAGAAGTCGACGGTCAGTTCCCGGGTCGGGGTGCCGAGCAGGGCGATCCTGCCGCCGTGGGTCATGTTGTTGATCATGGTCGTCAACGCGACCCCGGAGCCCGACATCTCCAGGCCGATGTCGAAGCCCTCCCGCATCGAGAACCGGTCGTAGACGTCGGAGAGCGACTCGCGACCGACGTTGACGGTGGAGGTCAGGCCGAGCGAGCGGGCCAGTTCGAGGCGCTCGTCGCTCAGGTCGGTGATGACGACGTTGCGGGCGCCCTGGAACTTGGCGACAAGGGCGGCCATGATCCCGATCGGGCCGGCGCCGCTGACCAGCACGTCCTCGGCGAGGGCCGGGAACTGCAGCGCGGCGTGCACCGCGTTGCCGAACGGGTCGAAGATGGCGGCGACGTCCGGGTCGGCGTCCTGCGGGTGCACCCAGACGTTGGCGGCGGGCATCGCGAAGTACTCGGCGAAGGCGCCGTCGACGTGGTACCCGATTCCGCGGGTGTTGCGGCACAGGTGCCGTCTGCCCGCCAGGCACGCGCGGCACCTGCCGCACACGTAGTGTCCCTCGCCGGAGACGAACTGGCCGACCTCCAGGCCCGTGACGGAGGAACCGAGTTCGACGATGTGCCCGCAGAACTCGTGGCCGATGATGCGCGGGGTGGTGACTGTCTTCTCGGCCCAGCCGTCCCACGTCGCGATGTGCAGGTCGGTGCCGCAGATGCCGGTGCGGCTGACGCGGATCAGCACCTCCGTCGGCGAGGGGGTCGGGGTCGGGACGTCGATCAGTTCCAGCCCAGGGCCGGGTCGCGTCTTCGCAAGGGCCAACATAGGATCAATACTTGCACGCCAGCGCGACTTGGCGGCCCCGGGGTGCAGTGACGGTGAGCGACGCGGTTCAGTCGTCGTTGTCGGGAAGGTCCAGTTGCCCGACGAGACGGGCGGGGGCCTGGATGCAGTAGGACTCGGTGAGCAGTTCGGCGACCTCGACCCAGTCGGTGTCCGCGTCGAGGATCAGGCCGATCACATCGGAGCCCCACCCCGCGCGGAAGTAGGGATGGCCCAGGTGCTCGAAGGCGACGACGTCGGCGCTCTGCCCGCGCAGCACGATCCGGAACTGCTGATCCTCGCCTCCGAACAGGTGTGCGACCGTCGACGACCCGACCCGCCACCTGACGCCGACCCAGGCGTCCTCCTCGCGGGTCTCGGGCAGCGTCGCCATCACGGCTCGCACCCGGTCCGCGAGCTGGTCCGGGACCTCGGGCCGTTCGCGTTTCGCCATGGGGTCAGGGTGCCACAGGTCAGGTGGAGAGCGTGACGTCGCTTGTCGGGACGTCCGCCTCCACGACCCAGTGCGCGTCGACCTCGCCTGCCGCGAACGACCCGTTGGTCAGCTCGACGCGTTCCCGCAGGCCGAGCAGCCCGCTTCCGGTCGAGTTCGGGTCGACGCGCGCCTGCGCCGGAAGCTGGTTGATCACCTGTACGTGCGCGCCCGCGTCGTCGACGCCAAGCGTGATGTCGACGGGTGAGCCCTTCGGGGAGTAGCGCATCGCGTTGGTCGCCGCCTCCCGCACGATCCGCGCGAGGGTCTTCTGGCTGGTGGCGTCGAGCCGGTCGATCTCCGGGTTGACCACGAGGCGCACCGGGTGCCCTGCATCCTCGAGCGTCGCCGTGACGGCGTGCGTGGTGGCGGTGATCGTCATGGCGCCCGCGTCGCTCGACTGTCCGGAGCGCAGCGAGTGGACGAGCGTCGACAGGTCGTTGCGGGCGCTCTCGGTGGTGCGGCTCAGGTGCGCAACCGTCGAGGAGATCCGTTCGGGCTCCATGGCGCTCGGGGTCAGGTGCATCGCGATCAGCGACAGTTGGTGCGCGACGATGTCGTGCAGTTCGGAGGCGAGTTGGCGGCGCTCCTCCATCCGCGCCTCGTCGCGCTCCCGGGCGAGCCGGGACACCTCTTCGAGTTGGCGCAGTCGCACGGTGCGGAAGAAGTAGACGCCGATCCCGCCGAGCACCGACGGCAGCGCCAGCGGGACGGTGTCGATGAGCCTCAGTTGCGACGGCCAGGTCGTTGTCTCGACCAGGACCATCCAGCCGATGGCGACCAGCGGAAGCGTCAGCGGCAGCCTCGACACCACGATGACGGTCAGTGCAGAGGCGGCGATCGTCGGCTGCGTGAACGCCCAGAGCGTCTCGCCCGGCATCAGGGAGGACAGGACCACCTCGACCAGCAGGATCAGCGCACCGAGCCACGGCCGCCAGACGGCTACCAGGATGCCGACGCACACCACCAACCACTGCAGGTCGCCGGTCCAGTCGAGGCCGTTGAACAGGCTGAAGCCGAGCACCAGGAGTGCGAGCACCGCGCCGGCGGCGCTCAGCACACCGAGCACCTGCTGGTCCTGCCCGAGCGAGGCGAGCGGGTGCCGTCGCCTCGGCGCTTGGACGGTGGCTCCGAGCGTCAAGCGGGCGGTCATGCCTTGGAGATCGGTGATCTCGAGGGCGCCGCCGGCGGCGGAGGCCTGCTCCTCGACGCGACCCGCGCGGTGCAGATCGTCGGGGACAGGCCGGCACAGGTCAGGCACAGCGTGAGGGGCGCTCCGGTGTCGACCTCGAGGGTGCACACGGCACCCGGGGGAGCGGACGCGACGATGGCCTCCGCGCCCATCCGCAGGAAGCCCGACACCACCGAGGCGACATCGCGCGAGCCGATGCCGTCCGACCCCTCGATCTCCACCTCGAAGCCGTGCGAGACCAGTTCGTCCTCGAACCACTCGATGGCTGCGGCCAGGCTCACGGCGTCGGCGGCGTTGGCGGGGGCACGCAGAGTCGTCACCAGCAGTCGCAGCCGGGCAAGGGCTGAGCGGGACTCGTCTCCGACCCGGCTGAGGATGTGGCGGGCGTTCTCGGGGTCGGGGTCGCGGCCTGCGCGCTCCAGCGCGCGCGTGGTGTCGTTCAGGTTGCGCACCAGCAGCGAGGCGAGTTCGCCCGCTAGCGCCGTGCGTTCCTCCTCGCGCGCCAGGGCGGTGCGCCTGCTCAGCGCCTCGATCTGGTTCTCGCCGAGGGCCTGGTTGCCGAGCCAGGTGCGGATCCAGAGCCCCACGGCATAGCAGAGCGCCAACGCGGCGACCACGGCCATGGTGCGGATCGGCAGCTTGACGATCACGCTGTCGTAGAGCACGAAGCTCAGGTGGATCGCGGCCAACGCGACCACGCCGCGCGGGCGCCACCGGATGGCGGCCATCACGGCCGTGAAGCCCATCGCCACCAGGCCGAGGCCGAAGTGGGCGTAGTGGGGGGCCACCACCAGCAACGGGACCGAGATCAGCGCCCCGAGGCCCGGCCACCAGAGGCACAGGACCGCCGAGAGCGTCTCGAGCGTCGACAGCAGCGACTCCATGTCGGACGCGAAGAACGGGAACGAGATCCCGCCGCCGAGCACGAGCAGGGACACGATGGTGACCTTGACGAGGGGAATGATCCACCCGACAACGCCAGAGGTGCCCTGGATCGCCACGGTGTCCCCCTCTCTCCGCAGCCGCTGCGCCCACCTTAGAGTGTTGCCCTGACTGCAGTCGCACCACCCCTGGGGGTGTGTCATCTGGCCTTCCGTTGGCCGGAAGTGAACTTGGAAGGGTCAGGACCGTGACAAAGAATGAACAGATGCCCATCCCAACGCCCGTTCGCGTGCTCATCGTCGACGATGAGTCGCTGGTGCGCAGCGCGTTCCGGGCCTTGTTGAGTGCCGATCCGGGGTATCAGGTCGTCGCGGAGGCGAAGGAGGGCGGTGAGGGCGTCACCATGTTTGGCCGGTTCCTGCCCGACATCGTGCTGATGGACCTCCAGATGGCCCCGATGAACGGCGTGCAGGCGACGCGGGAGATCTGCGAGAAGCAGCCGGACGCGTGCGTGCTTGCGCTCACCACGTTCGGCACCCGCAACTACATCGTTGCCGCGCTGCGGGCGGGCGCAGCGGGCTACCTGTTGAAGGACTCCCGCCCCGAACAGCTCCTCGCGGGCATCCAGCAGGCGCTGCGCGGCGACATGCCGCTTTCCTCGACGGTGCGCCGCCAACTGGTGGACACCATCGTCGCCGACCAACTCCCGGCGCAGCCCGAGATCTCGCTCACCCCGCGCGAGAAGGAACTGCTCGAATGGCTGACGCACGGCCTCACCAACCGGCAGATCGCGCGCAACATGCACCTGTCCGAGGGCTCAGTCAAGCAGTACCTGGCGCACGTCGGCGAGAAGCTCGGCGTCACCTCGCGCACCCAGATCCTCGTCAAGGCGATCCAGCTCCGCCTCGTCGATCCCCACCGACCGTCCGGGCAGCCCGCCCGATAGACCCTGGAGACCCAATGCCTAGAGAACTCGACGAACTGCAACGCAAAGAAGCACCAGCCGCCGGGAACCTGGGTAGCCCAACGGGTCGCCCGCGGATCACAGCCGACGCCGTCCACAAGGCCTACCAGGTCGGCGACGACACCCTCGAGATCCTGCACGGGGTATCCCTCGCGGTCGAGGAGGGCGAACTGGTGGCGGTGATGGGCCCGTCCGGGTCCGGCAAGTCGACGCTGTTGTATTGCCTGGCCGGGCTCGAGGAGCCGACCTCGGGCGCCGTCTCGTTGGCGGGCAAGGAACTCGGGCCGCTATCGCGAGCCGACCTGGCGCGGATGCGCCGCACGTCGGTCGGCTTCGTGTTCCAGTCCTACAACCTGATCCCGACGCTGACGGCCCGCCAGAACGTGGCGCTGCCCTACACGCTGAACAAGGCAAAGGCGCCCACCGCGCTGATCGACCAGACGTTGACCACCGTCGGCCTCGCCGACCGGATGGACGCCCGCCCGCCGTCGATGTCGGGAGGCGAGCAGCAGCGCGTCGCCCTCGCGCGAGTCCTCGCGCAGCGCCCCCAGGTGCTCTTCGCCGACGAGCCGACCGGCGCCCTCGACTCACGCACCGGCGACGTGGTGCTGCAGGAACTGGTCCAGATCGCGCACCAGAGCGACAGTTGCGGACTGATCGTGACGCACGACCCGTCGGTCGCGGCGGCCTGCGACCGGGTGCTGTTCCTGCGCGACGGCAGACTCGCGGGCGAACTGACGGGAGCGACAATCGAAGAGGTCTCTGCGGTGCTCGCCGACCTCAGCCAGACGGAGGACTGAGCCGTGTGGCGCGTGTACCTGGCCGAACTGCGCGACTCCTGGCCCGCCTGGCTCGGTGTCAGCCTGACGTTCATCGTGACGAACCTGTCGTTTGCCAACAGTTCCCTCGTGCTCGCCTCCGGGTGGGCGGCCGTCGGTTCCGGCCAACTGGCCCTCAACGACAGCGCCGAGTTCACGGCGGCACCCATCACCAACTACGTCTTCTCCGCCATCGTCGCCCTGGTGGTGATTTCCGGCGGAGCCAGGATGGTGGTCGACTCGCGCAGGGGTGCCCTCGCCCGGCTAGCCCTCGCGGGGGCCTCGCCGCGGCAGGTGATCGCCTCGGTCCTGGTGCAACTGGCCGCGGTCTCGCTCGCCTGCGCCGTGATCGCCGATGTGATCGCGCTCGTCACCCTTGACCCGTACCTCGGCTTCCTCACCACGGGCGTCGAGTCCGGGCTCGAGATCGCAAAGCCGGCACCCGTCTACGCCCTTGGCCAGATGCTGCTGGCCAACCTGGGCGTGGTGGCGGTCGCCCTGATCGGCGGCTACTCGCAGGCGCGGCGGGCCGCGGCCGTTACCCCCGTCGAGGCGCTCCGGCAGGCAAGCGGGGGCACCGAGTTCCGGATGCGTCCCGTGCGCTGGGTCTTCGCGATCCTCGGCGGGTTGCTTCTGATCGGCCTGTTCGCCGCGATCGGCCCCATCGCGTCGGCGCGCACCAGCGAGACGGTCAGCACGCTGCTGCAACTGTCCATCGTCGCGCTGATGGTGTTTGTGGTGGTGGTCTCGTTGCTCGCACCGCTGCTGATCGGGCCGCTGACGCAGGCGTGGACGCGGATCCTGCCCATCCCGGACCCCGCCTGGACGCTGACCAGGCTGAACCTTGCCGCGCGCGGGGCGCAGTTCGCGCGCTCGGCGGTGCCCGTCATCTTCACCGTCGGCCTGATGTTCGGGCTGCTGTCGATCTTCCCGACCATCTACGCCACGTCGCTGATCAACGAGTTCCCCGGGGGCGTCGTGACGCTCGACAAGGCGAACCTCGGCGCGGTGCTCAGCCTCGTCGGCCCGGCGCTTGCGATCGCGCTGGCGGGCGCCGTCGGCAATGTCTTCATGATGAGCAAGCGGCGTGACGCCGAACTGGCGCTGCTCGGCATCACGGGCGCGACCCCCGGCCAGCGGCAGCGGATGGCCGTGCTGGAGGCCCTGATCCTGACCGTTACCTCCACGATGCTCGGGCTGCTCGCGTATGCGGTGATGGCTGGCTATCTCGCGCTGTCGTTCAGCCAGGCGGGCTATACGCCAGCGCTGTCGGTGCCGGTGTCGGCCTGGCTGGTCGCCGTGCTCGGCACCACCCTCGTGCTCGTGGCGGCGACCTATCTGCCGACGCTGCGTGCCCTCGGACAGCCGGAGCCCCGCGTCGTTGCCGCAATGGTGGGGCAGTAGCGACCTGATGGAAGCCGCCCTTGTCGGAGCGTCTGGGCCTACCGTTGAGGGGAATACACTGTCGGTTCTCAACGTTGAGTGTCGTAGACTCAACTTTGAAAATCAGATCTCATCAGGAGAGCACCAGAGACATGAACACCGAAAGGCTAACGACCAAGTCGCGCGACGCCGTCACGGCGGCGGTACGCCAGGCCCTCACGAAGGGCAACCCCAACACCGAACCCGAGCACCTGCTGCACGGGCTGCTGCTGACCCCTGACAACACCGTCGGCGCGCTGCTCAAGGCGGTCGGTGCCGACCCTGCGGTGGTCGACAACGCGGCCGTCCAGGCCATCGACAAGCTCCCATCGACCTCCGGCAGTTCGGTCAGCCAGCCCGCCATCAGCGGGCCGCTGGCGCGCGTCCTCGCCCAGGCGGAGACCCTCGCGGACGAGATGGGCGACAGCTTCGTCGCCACCGAACACCTGCTCATCGCGCTGGCCATGATCCCCTCGGCCGCCAAGACCATCCTCGACAAGGCCAACGCCACCCCCGAAGAGCTGACGAAGGCCTTCGAGGCCTCGCGCGGGGGCAAGCGCGTCACCTCCGCCGAGTCGGAGGGCGGCGAGTCGGTGCTGGAGAAGTACTCCGTCGACATGACCGAGCGTGCCCGTGAAGGCAAGCTCGACCCCGTCATCGGCCGCGACTCGGAGATCCGTCGGGTCGTGCAGGTGCTCGCCCGGCGCACCAAGAACAACCCGGTGCTGATCGGCGAGCCAGGCGTCGGCAAGACGGCGGTCGTAGAGGGGCTCGCGCAGCGCCTCGTCGCGGGTGACGTGCCCGACTCGCTGAAGAACCGCCGCCTCGTCTCCCTCGACCTCGCGTCGATGGTCGCGGGCGCCAAGTACCGCGGCGAGTTCGAGGAGCGCCTCAAGGCCGTCCTCAACGAGATCAAGGAGTCCGACGGGCAGATCGTCACCTTCATCGACGAACTGCACACGGTGGTCGGGGCGGGTGCCTCCGGCGAGGGCGCGATGGATGCGGGCAACATGCTCAAGCCGATGCTCGCCCGCGGTGAGCTGCGGATGATCGGCGCGACCACGCTCGACGAGTACCGCGAGCGGATCGAGAAGGATCCCGCGCTTGAGCGCCGCTTCCAGCAGGTCTACGTAGGCGAGCCCACCGTCGAGGACACCGTCGCCATCCTTCGCGGGCTGCGGGAGCGGTACGAGGCGCACCACAAGGTGCGGATCACCGACTCGGCCCTCGTCGCGGCCGCCTCGCTGTCGAACCGCTACATCACCAACAGGCAGCTCCCCGACAAGGCCATCGACCTTGTCGACGAGGCGGCGTCGCGGCTGCGGATGGAGATCGACTCCTCCCCGGAGGACATCGACATGCTGCGTCGCGAGGTCGACCGGATGACGATGGAGAAGTTCGCCCTCGAGAAGGAGACCGACGCCGCGTCCAAGGAGCGCCTCGAGCACCTGAGGGCCGAGCTCGCCGACTCCGAGGAGAAGCTGCGCGGCATGGAGGCGAGCTGGGAGTCGGAGAAGTCGACGCTGAACAAGGTCGGCGACCTGAAGAAGAAGATGGACGAGTTGCGCGTCGAGGCCGACAAGGCCCAGCGTGAGGGAGACCTGACGCGCGCCTCGACCATCCTGTACGGCGACATCCCGAAGGTCGAGAAGGAGATCGCCGACGCTGAGGAGACAGACAACGTGCCGTCGATGGTCTCCGAGGAGGTCGGCGCAAGCGACATCGCAGAGGTGGTCTCGGCGTGGACCGGCGTGCCTGTCGGCAGGCTGCTCCAGGGCGAGTCGGAGAAGCTGCTCGACATGGAGCAGCGGATCGGCTCGCGCCTGATCGGGCAGCGAGAGGCCGTCAAGGCCGTCTCGGACGCCGTCCGCCGCTCCAGGGCAGGCATCTCGGACCCGAACCGGCCCATCGGCTCGTTCCTGTTCCTCGGCCCGACCGGCGTCGGCAAGACGGAGCTGGCCAAGTCGCTCGCCGACTTCCTGTTCGACGATGAGACCGCTCTGGTGCGCATCGACATGTCGGAGTACTCCGAGAAGCACTCGGTGGCCCGGCTGGTCGGCGCCCCTCCCGGCTATGTCGGCTACGAGGAGGGCGGCCAACTCACGGAGGCCGTGCGTCGCCGCCCCTACTCGGTGATCCTGCTCGACGAGGTGGAGAAGGCGCACCCGGACCTGTTCAACATCCTGCTCCAGGTCCTCGACGACGGCCGCCTGACCGACGGTCAGGGCCGCACGGTCGACTTCCGCAACACGCTGCTGATCCTGACCTCGAACCTGGGCAGTCAGTTCATGGCCGACCCGCTGCTCGACCCCGAGAACAAGAAGAACTCGGTGATGGGCGTCGTCCGGCAGGCGTTCCGTCCGGAGTTCCTGAACCGCCTCGACGACATCGTGCTGTTCGAGCCGCTGTCGCCGGAGGACCTGGGCAGGATCGTCGAGATCCAGATCGCGAAGCTCAACAAGCGGCTTGCCGAGCGGCGCATCACCCTCGAGGTGACCGACGCAGCACGGCACTGGCTCGCGGAGGTCGGATTCGACCCGGTCTACGGCGCACGGCCGTTGCGACGCCTGGTGCAGAGCACCATCGAGGACCAGTTGGCGCGCGCGCTGCTGGCGGGCGAAATCGAGGAGGGCCAGGTCGTCCACTTCGACAAGGTCGGCGACGGCATCGAACTCGTCTAGGACACCCGCACCAAGGGCCCGCGGCACTCGCCGCGGGCCCTTGCCCATCGCGTCCGGACCCCTTGCGGGTACGCTTGAGCAATGGTTGGCGACGACAACATACGCATTGGTGACTCGGAGCGCGAAGCGGCGGTCACGGAACTGCAGAACCATCACGCCGCCGGCCGGCTCAGCACCGACGAGTTCAACGACCGGATGGGCAAGGCCCTGGAGGCGAGGACGGCCTCCGAGCTGAGCGCCCTGTTCTACGACCTGCCTGGCAGCGCGCCGTCCCCGTACGAGGGCGGCTACGGCGATCCCTACGGGCTCGACGCGGGCTACACGACGCCGACCTCGACGCCCGCCACGTGGGGCGAGCCGAGCCAGGACGTGCAACAGGCAGAGGCGGTCCGCCCGTGGTTCGCGCAGTGGTGGATGATCATCCCCGCGCTCGTCATCGCCGGTGGGGCGAGCGGGCGGCTGTGGTTTCTCGTGCCTGCGATGGCCATCTGGCTGTGGGTGATCTGGCCGAGCCTGCACCAGCGGCGCCAGGTGACGCAGGCCCCCGCCGCGCCTCCCCGGCCGCTGACCTACTCGGAGCGCGACGAGGTGATCCTCGCGCTACAGAGCGCAGGGGAGGTCGCCGCGATCAGGCGCTACCGCCAACTCACGGGGGCGGACCTGTACACGGCCACCATGACCGTGCGTGCCATGAACCGCGAACTGGGCTCCTAAGGGAAGAACAGCCGCAGGTCGCCCGGGTTGGGGTTGAAGTACCCGACCGCGTTCTTACCCGCGATCGCGCGGGCGTCGGCGGCCGCCTTCTTGGCGTCGCCGTCGGGGCAGAAGGCGCGCGTCATGGTCCTGCCGAACTCGTAGCGCGTCGTCCCGTCCTTCGCGTCGGCGTATGGACCGTTCGTGGCGGGAAAGTCCTGCGAAAAGTCGGAGAACCAGATCCGCATGCCGACGGTCCCGATGTCGGGGTCGTCGTCCGGGGTCAACTGCGCGGAGTACCACGCCAGGAACTCGTCGTCGTCGACCCGTGGTGCGGCGGCGGCGTCGAAGATCGCGATCTCATAGGCCATCGGTGAACCTCCCGTTCTCCTCGGGAAACTACCGCGCCGGCCAGCGCCGTGGGGGCGTTTCGACCCATTGACGAGCCAAGAGGCCGTGGTCAGCCGGGGTTGCAGCCGTCGATGTAGGCGACCCCCGGCACGAGCCGCGCCCATTCGTCCTCCGACAGCGGGGCGCCGAAGCCCGCGCACAGTTGGCCGCGAGCGACGACCGGGTCGTCCTCCCAGGCGACGGTGCGACCGTCGTCCAGCGACATCACGAACTTGCCCGCGAACGTGTCGACGCCCGTGACCATGTCGCCGCCCGGGCGCAGCATCAGGTCGAGCGCCCAGCGCTTGGCGGCGTGCCGCCAGACCCACAGGTCGCCAGCCCTCGACGCCGCGAGGAGCTGGTCGCCGTCCTCGGAGAACTGCAACTGGGAGAGCGAGGACCTGGCGTCGCCCAGTTGGGCCGTCATGCGCGGGGTCGCGGGATCTGTCAGGTCGTAGATGGCCACGATGCCTGCGTCGTCGCCGATCGCCAGGTCGCCGTCGGGGGCGAAGTTGAAGCTGATCGGCACGGTGTGGCGGTCGGAGGCGCTCGTGGAGACAAGCCGCGGCGTGTCCCCGTCGACCTGCCAGAGGTTGAACCCCTTCCCGTCGCGGGTCATGCATGCGAACAGGGTGCTGTCGGCGTTGAACGCGGACGAACTGGGCCACCCGTCAAGGCGCTCGACCTCCGACCAGCCATGCTCGCCTGTCCGGTACAGCCGGTAGCCCGCCTGGCCGCGGTACCCGACCACCAACAGGTTCCCGTCGGGAGAGAGCTGGATGTCGACCAGGCCGGTCGGCAGCGGCTGGGTGCCGGTCACCCGGTAGGCGCCGTCGCGCAGCGTCAGCGTGACGAGTTCGCCCGCGTCGGTCTGGTTGACGAGGGTGCCTCCAGCGGCGTCGATGGCGTAGTAGGCGTTGTAGGCGGAGCCGGCCGGGGGCGGGTCGATCGGCAGGGGCTCCCAGCCGCGCGGCGTGTCCGTCATCATCACGGCGCCGCGGTCGGTGCCGATGAGCAGCCCCGCGTCGCTGCGGATGACGTCGTAGTGGATGACGCCCTCGGGAGAGGTGAGGATGGCGCCCAGGTCGGGGCGGCTCCATTGGCTCGTCTCCCCCTCGCTCGAACCGGCCACGACGCTGGCGCCGCTGCCGCTGACGCTCGTGACGGTGCTTCGACCGGGGAAGATGCCGAGCAGGTGCCCCGTCGTGTCGTACTCCTCGACCGTGCCGAAGGCCCCGGCCACCAGCAGCGAGTCGCCCAGGTGTGCGACCGAGTTCACCACCGAGGATGTGGGGATGCTCAGCAGTCGCCCCAACGTCGCGCCGTCCCAGAGCGTCGCCTCCCGCACAGTTGAGCCTGCCAGGAACTGCTCGCCGTCGGGCGACGCGGAGATGCCGAGCACGGTTCCGGAGAAGGCCAGCGGTTCCTGCGCGGCGCCCGAGCGGTCGAACACCTCGATCCGGTCGCGGCGACCACCAGCCAGGACGAAGCGGTCGTTGGCCGCCAGGCCGGTCACGGCGGTCTCCGCACCGATGGTGAGGTCGGGGAGCCGCTTGGGCGACTCCGGGGCCGACAGGTCGACGCGGCGGACGGAACCGTCCAGCGTCCCGACCAGCGCCACGTCGCCCTGCCAGGCGGCGCTGTAGCCGACGGTGTCGGCGCCGAACTCGGCCAGTTCGCGCGGCTTGTCGGTGACGTCCCACACCGAGGCGGTCCGCTGCCCGCCGAGGATCACCTGGTCCCTTCCTCCGCTCTGGCGTAGCGAGAGCGCGAACAGTTGCTCCCCGTCGCTGTGCACGGTGGCCGGGGGCGCGGTCAGGGTGCCGTCGCGCCAGATGCTGAGCACGCCCTCGCTGTCGGCCCGCACGATGAGCCGGGCGTCCGCGCTGACCGCGACCATGGTGTTGCCGGTCGGGCCGGTCGCCCGGGTCGGGACGCCAGAGGCGGCAGAGGTGAGCACGCTCGAGCGGGTCTGGACGTTGTCGTCGAGCGCGTATGCCGCGACGCTCAACTGGCCCGCGAGGTTCGCAGACGTCGAGCGCACCTCGTCGCTGATCAGGGCGATCTGGCGGGACTGGGCGGCCCGGGTGGTCGCCTCGCCCTGCTGCCGGTAGTCCTCAGAGCGAAAGGAGGCGAAGATCGCGGCGACCGCCATCGCCACCGCCAACCCTCCCGCGACAAGGGCGATGTTCTGGCGCCTGCGGATCCGCGAGATGGTGTGGCGCTGCTCGACGAGGGCAGCCTCCCCCTCCGCGCAACTGGCGTCGATGAAGTCGTGCTCGGCGCGCGAGAGCACCGTCGCCTCGTCGGAGTCGGCCCACGCCTGCCACAGTTGTGCCTCCGCTGGCATCAGGGCGTCCTTGGTGCGGCCGCCCTCGTCCCAGAGTTGCGCGGCGAGGTGGATGCGGCGCCCGAGCAGCAGGGTCGCCTGCGCGCCCTCGACCCACTCCGCCAGGCGGCGCCAGTGCAGCAGCAGCGCGTCGTGGGACACCTCCAGTTGGTCGTCGATGCGCAGCAGGATGCGGGAGGCGACGAAGGGCTCCGCGACGGAGGCCATCTCGGGGGTGAGCGCCGCGACGGGGATCCGCCGACGCAGCGCAGCCGTGCCGTCGACGTTGAGGAGCGAGAGGAGCAGGCGTCGGGCCGTCTCCTGCTGTGCGGGCGTGAACGACTCGTAGATCGAGTCGGCCTCGCGGTTGAGCGCCGACCAGAGGCCGCCGGTCGTGAAGTAGTCCGCTGGCGTCAGCGACCCGCCCGAGGAGGTCTCCCAGCAGCGGCGAAGCACGCTCGACAGCAGCGGAAGCACGACCCCTGCGGCCGGCTCGCCGTACGCCTTGATGTCGCGGAGCAGCAGTTGTGTCAGTTCGGGGGAGACGCTTCGCCCATGTCTGAGCGACGGCTGTTCGATGATCCGGACGTAGCACTCCTGGGAGACGGGGCCGAGCACGACGGGGCTGCTCAGGTCGCGGGAGAGCCACTCGTCGCGCATCGCAAGGCCGATCGCGTCTGCGCGTAGCCCGATCACGCACACCACGCTGGGGGGCAGCGTGCTGAGGCGTGCCACCGCCTCGCGCTGCCCCGCGGTGTCGAGCCGGTCGAGGTCCTCGAACTGGTCGACCACCAGGAGGGTCGGGGTCGTCGGGACCTTCATGGTCGCGATGTCGCCCGGGCCGATCCGCATCGGCTTGAGGTGGTGCAGGGCGCCGCCCGGCGCCGTCTCGCGGCCGATCAGCCCTGCCGCGAGCAGCGAGGTCTTGCCCGACCCGGACTCCCCGAGCAGGAAGACGACGCGCGCCGCGTCGTCCTGCGTCGGCCGGAGGCAGGCCTCGACGAGCTTGCGCAGCGACTGCTCTCGACCGAAATACAGGCCCGCCTGCTCGGGGGTGTACGGACCAAGCCCGGCGTACGGCGTCTCGGCGATCGTGCGCATCGTCCGCAGCGCCGCGATGGTGCCGAGCCAGCGATCCTCGGCGTCGTCGTCCGCTGTCAGACCCAGGTGGCCGAGCAGTTCCAGGAACTTCGGCGTGAGCGCGTGCGTCGGCAGATGCTTGCCCTCGAACCATCCCTGTACGGTCGAGGCCGGGAGCGCCACAAGGGTCGACGCGTGGCGGATGGAGATGCCGCGTGCCTTCCGCGCCTTGGCTAGCAGCGCGACCAATTCCTCGCGTGAGCCAGGTGACTGCATGCAAGCAGCTAACCACCCATGCCGATTCCGTACGGCACGCGGTCACCTATTGGTCGTTACCCGTACGGACTCGTACACCGTACGGCTGGATGTTGGGGCGGTCGGTGCCTACCGTGGGGGTGTACTAAGACCTGGTTGATCCATAGCGAGGCTCGAGTACACCGGCCGGCTGGCTGGGGCGCGTGGGTCGGCCTGGGCCGGCCCATGCGTCGGTCGGGATGGATTTGGGGGGCATCCCGGCCGACGTCAGGCGCCGCGCAGTTCGAGCAACTTCCCGCCCGCGCCATCCTGCAGCAGCCAGATGCCGCCGTCGGGCCCCTGCTCCACCTCTCGGATCCGCGCACCCATCGGCCACGTGTCGGCCAGCGTCGCCGCCTCGCCGTCGAGATCGATCCGGATCAGCGCCTCGCCGGAGAGCGCACCGATGAACGCGTCGCCGCGCCAGGCGGGGAACGCATCGCCCTGGTAGATCATCAGGGAGCCGGGGGAGATGCTCGGGTTCCAGGACACCTTCGGCGCCTCGAAGCCGTCGCCTGGCGCGTGGTCGGGAATGTCCGAGCCGTCGTAGTTGGAGCCGTTGGAGGCCTCGGGCCAGCCGTAGTTGAGGCCTGGCTTGATGAGGTTGACCTCGTCGCCGCCCTTGGGGCCCATCTCGCTCGACCAGAGCCGGCCGTCGGCGTCGAAGGCGAGGCCGAGCGGGTTGCGGTGGCCGATGGTCCAGAACTGCTGGGAGACCGGGATGTCCTCCTGGAAGGGGTTGCCCGGCGCGGGCTGCCCGTCGAGCGTCAGGCGCAGGATCTTGCCGAGATTCGAGTCGAACTCCTGCGCCGGGGAGAACTGCTGACGATCGCCTGAGCTGAGGTAGAGGTGGTCGTCATGGATGGCGAGCCGGTGCGAGTAGTGCCCGCCGCCGTCGATCTTGGGAGTCTGCTCCCAGATCTTCGTGATGTCGCTGAGGGTGGCGGCGTCGACGTCAAGGCGCGCCTTCGCGACCACAGCCCCGCTCGAGCCGCCAGAGCCCTCGACCCAACTGAGGTACACCGCGCCGTCGCTCTCGAAGGTCGGGCCGGCGATGATGTCGCCGAAGCCGCCCTGTGTGGTGACGGTGACCTCCGGCACACCGCTGACCTCACGGACGCCCTCCGGGCCGCGCAACTTCAGGGCGCCGCCCTTCTCCGTGATGGCGAGCAGGTCGGTGCCGGGGAGCGCGACCATCGCCCAGGGTTCGTCGAAGGCCTCGTGTTCCACGACCTCGAAGGTGTGTCCCGTCGGCGTGGGGCTCGGAGCGGGCGACGAGGGTGTCGGGGATGCTGCGCCGGAAGGGGCGGCGGTCGTGGCCTCGGGCGTGGTGGTCGTCGCCGGGGCGCTCGGTTGCTCCTGGGGGCCGGAACAGGCAGCGGCGAGGGCGGTGGAGGCGAGTAGGGCGACGACGGTTCGTGCTCTCATGCCACGACGTTACCCGCTGGTCAGCGCAGCGCGTACACACCCAGAAAGACGTCTACCGCCTCGGCGGCGGTCGCCCGGATCTGGTCGGCGTCGGGAGCGGGCTCGCCGAGCAGCACGCGGATCTGGGCGTCCCGGACGGTGAGCCCGTACAGCAGGCGGTAGGCGTTGCCGATGTCGTCGATGCGCAGTTCGCCGTCGGCGGCCGCCCCGGCGAGGTAGTCCTCCACCAGTGGGCCGACCCGGTGCCTGCCGCCGGCGAGCAGCACGCGGGCGAGTTCTGCCGACGTCATCGCGGCCCTGTTCATCGCGACCGACCGGGGGCCGGTCAACAGGCCGAGCAGCCCGCGGCAGTAGGCCTCCAAGGTGTCGCGCACCGTGGACCGCCCGCCCAGCGCGGCCTTGACCGCCTCGGCGGAGGCATCCGCCTCCCGTTCGACGACGGCGGACACGAGGCCTTCCAGGCCGCCGAACCAGGTGTAGACCGTCGCCTTCGACGCGCCGGCCCGCTCGGCGACGCCCGACACGGTCAGCTCATCTGGGCCGTCGGCGATCAGCAGTTCGAGCGCCGCGTCGAGCATCGCCTCTCTGCGGGCGCCGACCTCGTCGGCCCTGGGTCGTCCTCGTGCCATCACTTGACTAACTGTACTCCAAGGTACGATTATTTAATTAAACCAAGACGTTCAATTAAGGAGTGGTCATGAACAGATGGCAAGCGATTGGGGTCGTCCCGGTGGTCTTCGCGGGTGCGGCCTTCGGATTCTTCTACGCGTGGGTGTGCTCCACGCTGTGGGGGTTGGACACGTTGGCCCCGCAGGCGGCGATCGACGCCATGAACGCGATGAACGAGTCGGTGCGCAACCCCGTCTTCTTCGCTGGCTTCTTCCTGACCCCGGTGGTCGCGCTCGTGTGGGGGGCGCTGCTGCTGTGGTCGGGGCGGCGGCGCGCGGCCATCGTCGCTGGCGTGGCGGCGGTCGTCTACGTGCTGGGCGTCGTGCTGCTGACCAACTCGTTCAACCTGCCGCTCAACGACTGGCTCGCCACCGTCGAGGTCGACGACCCTGCGGAGGTCTGGTCGAGCTACTCGGGCAGATGGCAGGTCTGGAACCTGGTGCGCACCGTCGTCAGTGGAGTCGTGCTCGCGGCGCTTGCCTGCGCGGTGGCGCTTGCGGGCAACGCGCCCCGCTCCCGGCGCGTCGGCTCAGGAGAGCCAGCGGTCCCCGTGGGCGCGGAGGCCTAGCGTCACGGCCCTGGCTCCCATGAAGCCGAGCGTGAAGGCGCCCCAGAGCCACAGAAGCGCTGGCAGGCCATGGGGGAGCGTCAGGCCGATCAGCGCAAGGGGCGCGTACACAGCGAGGTTGATCGCGCCCGCCTTCGCGAGATAGGGGCCGTCCCCCGCGCCGATCAGGACGCCGTCGAGCAGGTAGACGTAGCCAGCCAGGCCGAGCGTCCCGCCCGCCACCAGCAGCAGGTACCCGACGATGCGGCGCACGTCGGCGTCGGTGCTGAAGGCCGCCGCGATCGGCCCGCGCAGCGCGATGGCCGCGAGCCCGAGCAGCACGCCCGCGCCGATCGACCAGCGGATCATCTTCGTGGTGAAGACCCGTGCCTCGTCCCGGTCGCCCGCTCCCAGGGCCGTCGCGATGATGGTCTGCCCGGCGATCGCGAGCGCGTCGAGCGCGTAGGCGAGCAGGTTCCACACGTTCATGGTGATGTGGTGGGCGGCGAGCGCCGCCGCCCCCTGGGCCGCGGCCACGTAGGTGGTCAGCAGCAGCGCGGCCCGCAGCAGCAGGGTGCGGACCCACAGCGGGAAGCCGACGCTCAGGCTGTGCAGCATGTCTGCCCACGCCGGCGCGAGGCGCGCGCCGCGGCGTCGGGCCTTGACGGTGACGATCGACGCGGCCGTCGCGCCGAGCACCGTCTCGGCGATCGCCGTGCCGAGTGCCGCGCCTGCGATGCCCATGCCGAGGCCGAAGACGAAGACCAGGTTCAGCAGCAGGTTGAGCGCGGCGACGCCGATCGACATCACCAGCGGCGTGGTGGCGTCGGAGAGTCCCCGGAAGGTTCCGGTCGCGCCGAGCATCACCAACATGCCCGGCAGGCCAGGCAGCGACCAGCGCAGGTAGTCGACGGCGAAGGGCAGCACGTCTGGCCCGGCGCCCAGCGCGGTCGACAGCCACGGCGCGAGCGGCCACATGGCCATCGCCAGCAGCGCGCCAAGGGCCGCGGCGACCCACATCGCCTGGACGCCCATCTCGAGGCCGCGGCGCGCGTCGCCCGCCCCGACGAACCGGGCCACGACCGCCGTCGATCCGTATGCCAGGAAGATCGACAGTCCGACCACCGTCAGCAGCAGGCCGCTGCCGATGCTCAGCCCCGCGAGTTCCACCGTCCCGAGTCGCCCGACGATCCAGGTGTCGGCCAGCAGCATCAGCGGATGCGCGAGCAGCGCCGCGAAGGCGGGCACGGCAAGGGAGAGGATGCGACGGGTGAGGCTCATGACGGCGTCAGCCTAGCCCGCCGTCGCTCCCGGCCGACCTCTTCGCCCGCCCGGCCCGCCGACGGGGCCGCTAGGCTCGTTCGGATGAGCGAGCGACTGTTCCCCGACCGGGACCACCCCGGCGCCTTCTGGGTGCGGTTCGGGCCGACGTCCCAGTCCTGGGTCGACCCGGATCGCCCGGACTTCCTCGCCTTCGAGTACGTCCAGCACATCGCGATGGTGCTCGACCACACCGTGTTGAACACGCCCGCGGCGCAGCGATTGCGCGTGGTTCACATCGGGGGAGCTGGCATGTCGCTGCCGCGCTGGGTCGCGTGGCGCAGGCCCGGCACCGCTCAGGTCGTCTGCGAGCCGGACACGTTGCTGACGGAGGAGGTCCGCCGCAAGATCCCGCTGCCGCCGCGCTCGGGCATCAAGGTGCGCGACGTCGACGGCAGGACGGGGCTATCCGCCATGCCGGACCAGTGGGCCGACGTCGTGATCGTCGACGCCTTCGACGGTGCCCAGGTGCCGGGCGAACTCGCCACGGAGGAGGCGCTCGACGAGGTGCGGCGAATCTGCAGGGGCGGGGCGGTCGCCGTCTTCAACGTCACGGATCGGTCGCCCTTCGCGTGGTCGAAGCACCTCGCCGGGGGCCTCGCGGAGCGGTGGCGCAACCTCCTGATCGGGATGGAACCCGTGGTCGCCAAGGGCAAGCGGTTCGGCAACCTGGTGCTCGTGGCCAGCGACGTGCGACCCGACTCCGCGGGCATCGAGCGGGAGTCGGCCAAGCTGACGATCGGGTACCGCTGGATCACGGGACGCGAGGCGCGCGACTGGCCGGGCGGCGCCGTTGCGCTGCGCGACGAGGCCGCCGAACCCTCGCCGGGCCCGCTCGGTCGCGGCTGGTGAGCTGGGGCCGACCTGCAACAATGGGCCCCGTGAATGCCAAGCGGGCGATGCCAGCCAAGACGGGACGGTCCCCGCTCCTCGTGCTGCTGATCGTCGTGCTCGTGGCGATCGTCGCAGGCGCAGGCTTCCTCGGATGGCAGTATCTGGGCACCAACGTGCTCGCCGACCGGGCGACCGGGCAGGCCGTCGCGGAACTCCGCCAGCGGTGGGCCGACTCGCCGACCCCGGCTCCCGCGGAGGGGGAACCCATCGTCATCGACCAACCTGCCGCGCATCAGGCCGCCTGGCTGCTGCGGATCCCCAAGCTCGGCCTCGAGCGGCCCATCATCGCCGGCGTCGAGGCGCAGGACCTCGGTCGCGGCGTCGGCTGGTACCCCGGGACCGCCCTTCCCGGGCAGGTCGGCAACTTTGCGCTCGCCGGCTACCGCGTCACCAACGGCGAGCCGTTCAAGCGGATCTTCGAACTCGAAAAGGGCGACGAGGTCATCATCGAGACCGAGCACGCGATCTTCACCTACACGCTCACCTCGGCGCCGGGCGACCTGACGGTCCCCGAGGACGCCAGTTGGGTGCTCGACCCCGTGCCTGGACAGAGCGACGTCGTCGCCACGCAGGCCTTCCTGACGTTGACCACGGCCGAGGACGTGATCGACACCCCCGACCGTGCCGTCGGCTTCGGCACCCTCACCAAGACGGAGAACAGATGAGCGACCGCACCGACCTGATCGAACAGATCTCCACCCTCGCCGTCGTGCACGGCAAGGTCACCCTCGCCTCGGGCAAGGAGGCCGACTACTACGTCGACATGCGGCGCGTCACCCTCGATGGCGTCGCCTCGCCGATCGTCGGGCGGGTCATGAACGACCTGGTCGCCGACCTCGACTTCGACGCCGTCGGCGGGCTCACGCTCGGCGCCGACCCCGTCGCCACCGCGATGCTGCACGCCAAGGCGGCCGCCGGCGGACGGCTCGACGCGTTCGTGGTGCGCAAGGAGTCCAAGGCGCACGGCATGCAGCGCCGGATCGAGGGAACCGAGGTCGCAGGGCGTCGCGTGCTCGTCGTCGAGGACACCTCCACGACCGGCGGATCGGCCCTGACGGCCGTCCAGGCTGTGCGGGAGGCGGGCGGTGAGGTCGTCGCGGTGGCGGTGGTCGTCGACCGTGGCACGGGCGCCGCGGAGGTCGTCGGCGCCGAGGGCCTGGAGTACCGCTACGCCGTCGGCCTTTCCGATCTCGGACTCTGATCCACTAATCCGCACAACGCTCCGGTGGTCCGCTACCGTGATTGCCAAACGTTAGGAGAGCAACGTGACCACAGTCGTGATCATCCTCATCATCCTGCTCGTGATCGCGCTCGCAGTCGTCGGGTGGGGCGTGAGCGCCTACAACGGCTTCGTGCGTAGCCGCAACACGATTCAGGAATCGTGGCGCCAGATCGACGTCGAGCTGAACCGCCGCTACGAGCTGATCCCCAACCTGGTCGAGACCGTGCGCGGCTACGCGGCGCACGAGCGCAACACGCTCGAGCAGATCACCTCGCTTCGCAACCAGGCGCGTGCGCTCGCCGGGCAGAGCGGCGGCCAGCCGAGCGACCAGCGATCCGAGATCGAGGCCCAGCTCTCGCAGGCGGTCACCAACCTGCTGGTCACCGTCGAGGCCTACCCCGAGCTGAAGTCGAACACGAACTTCGTAGAACTGCAGCGGGAGCTGACCGACACCGAGGACCGGATCGCGGCGGCGCGGCGCTTCTACAACGCCAACGTGCGCGAGTACAACACCAAGGTCGAGTCCGTGCCGAGCAACATCATCGCCAACTTCGCCAAGTTCGAGAAGGCCACCTACTTCGAGCTCAACGACCCGATCGCCCGCCAGGCGCCCGACGTCAACTTCGGCGAGATCTCGCAGCGCCCGGCCGACACCGGCCAGCAGCAGATCGCGCCCCAGCAGGTGAACAACCCGGTGCAGGCGCCGCAGCAGCAGCAGTACCAGCCGGAGCAGCAGAACGCGGATCGGCCACCGTTCCAGAACTGAGCCGCAACACAAGGCCCCCGGGACTCGACCAGAGTCCCGGGGGCCTTCTGCGTGCCAGGAGCCGAGGCTCAGGCGGCGGCGCCGCCGCGCTTGGAGCGACGCTTGTGCAGCAGGTACTCGACGCCCATCGGGATCAGCGAGACCAGCACGATCAGCACAAGCGCGAGGTCGATGTTGTCCCGGATCAGGGAGACGCTGCCCAGGAAGTAGCCGAGCACCGAGACCCCGACCGCCCAGAGGACCCCACCGATGGCCGAGTACGTGATGAAGGTGCGGAAACGCATGTGTGCGACGCCGGCGACAAGCGTCACGAAGGTGCGCACGATCGGCACGAAACGGGCGAGGATCAGGGCCCGCGAGCCGTAGTGGTCGAAGAAGGCGCTGGTGCGATCGACGTACTTCTGGTTGAAGAGCTTGCCCATCAGCCCTTCGCGGGGCTTGAACAGGGGAGGGCCGATCACTCGCCCGAGCCAGTAGCCTGCGACGTTGCCCGCGATCGCGGCAACCGTCAGGACGAGGCAGGCCAGGGCGAGCGTGCCGAACGGTGACTCAACAAGGTGCACGCTGCCGATGGCGGAGAACATACCGATCGTGAAGAGCAGCGAGTCGCCCGGCAGGATCGAGAAGAGGCCGCACTCGGCGAAGATGATGAAGGCGCAGCCCCACAGCGCCCAGTTGCCCATCGCGTTGATCAGGAACTCCGGATCGAGCCAGGCGGGCAGCAGGAGCGGGGCCAGTTGAAGCAGGTTCACGGAGCAAATCTAGACCCCTCGTCAACTAGTAGTTGAAATGTCAATCAGTATTTGTTACCGTTGAGTCACCAGCGTTTGAAAGGCACCTCCAATGAACCTCAATGAGCTCAAGGGCACCTACGTCCTCGATCCGGCCCACACCACCTTCTCCTTCGTCACCCGCCACGCGATGGTGACCAAGGTCCGCGGCTCCTTCCAGGAGTTCGAGGGCCAGGCCGTCGTCGACGGCGCCTACCCCGAGAACACCAAGCTCGAGGTCACGATCAACACCGGCTCGGTCGACACCCGCAGCGCCGACCGTGACGCGCACCTGCGTTCGGCCGACTTCTTCGACGCCGAGCAGTTCCCCCACATGACCTTCGTCGGCACCGCCTTCTCGATCGCGGGCAACGTCGTCAACGTCACCGGCGACCTGACCATCAAGGACGTCACCAAGGCCGTCACCTTCCCGCTCGAGTTCGAAGGTTCCGCCAAGGACCCCTTCGGCAACATCCGCGTCGGCTTCGAGGGCTCGACGCAGATCCTGCGCTCCGAGTTCGGGCTGACCTGGAACGCCGCGCTCGAGACCGGCGGCTTCCTCGTCTCGGACAAGGTCACCCTCGAGCTCGAGATCTCGGCCATCCAGCAGGCCTGATCCGCGACATCTCAGACGACCCCGGCCTTGGCGCCGGGGTCGTTTCGCGTCCGGGGCTTCGAGTTGGCGCGACCTGGGTACGTCGGGCACGCTCGGTACATGAGCGACGCGACGATCGACCCCACCGCGCCGACGGTCGGCGTCGGACCGCATCCGCTGCCGTGGCCGGAAGATGACCGTCTCGACCCGGACCTGCTGCGCGACGGGGACCGCCGCAACGTGGTCGACCGCTACCGCTACTGGCGCCTAGAGGCGATCGTCGAGGACCTCGACACCACGCGCTCCCGGCTGCATGTCGCGATCCAGAACTGGGAGCACGACTTCAACATCGGGTCGATGGTCCGCACCGCCAACGCCTTCAACGTCGCCGCCGTGCACATCGTCGGTAGGCGAAGGTGGAACAGGCGCGGCGCGATGGTCACCGACCGCTACCTGCACGTCCATCACCACGAGGACGAGGCCTCGCTGCTCGGCTACCTCGCGGAGCGCGGCATCGCAGCGGTCGGCGTCGACAACCTGGAGGGCTCGGTCGCGTTGGAGGACAACGCCCTACCTGCCGACTGCTGTCTGATCTTCGGCTCGGAGGGCCCCGGCCTGACGGACGCGATGGTCGCAGGCTGCGAGCGCCTCGTCGCGATCACCCAGAAGGGCTCGACCCGCTCCATGAACGCGGGCGCCGCCGCCGCGATCGCGATGTACCACTGGAGCCTGCAGCACGCAGACCCGCGCCCCGCACTTCCCGACCGCTAGAGTGACGCGCATGCAGCCATCGCGATTCGTCGCCGGTCTCACGCCGCTTCCGACGGCCGCCCGCGTCACCCGACAGCGTGGCGCGCTGCGGATGCGCCTCATCACCTCCGTGATCTCGCTCGTCCTCCTGATCGTCTTCATCCTTCTGTTCGGCAAGACCTGGTCGGCCGGATGGACGGTCACCATCGTGGTGCTGTGGGTGCTGTCGACCGCCTTCTGGTTCCTCGTCACGGTCGACGCGCTGCGTCGCGCCAAGCGCGACCTCGGCCTCATCCCCGAGGGCGATGCCTTCTACCTCGACCCGCAGGGGATCGAGTTCGTCTTCCCGAACCCGGCGACCCCCGTCAAGGTCGACTGGGCAGAGATCACCCGCTTCCGGCTCGCGGGCCGCAACTTCGGCGCGGGGCCGGTGCTCAGCGTCGAGGCCCGCGGCGAGGAGATCGCCCGGGTGCCGGTGAGCTTCCTCGACGCGACCCCAGCAGTCATCGACTCGGCGGCGCAGGCGTATTCCCTCGGCCGGGTCCGCCTCGATACCGAGGCCCTCGACAATGTCTTCTGACGCCCTCGTTCGGTGTCCGCGAGCCACCCCCCGCCGTGTCGCGGGAGGACCGGACGCGATAGGCTAGGAGCGAACCGACTCATCGAGAAAAGGGGCTTTCATGCCAGTCGCAACTCCCGAGGTCTATGCGGAGATGATCGATCGCGCCAAGGCAGGCAAGTTCGCCTACCCGGCCATCAACGTCTCCTCCTCGCAGACCCTCAATGCCGCGCTCCAGGGCTTCACCGAGGCTGGCTCGGACGGCATCCTGCAGGTCTCGACCGGCGGCGCCGAGTACTTCTCCGGCCCCACCGTCAAGGACAAGGTTGCAGGCGCCGCAGCGTTCGCCGCGTTCGCTCAGGAGGTCGCGAAGAACTACCCGATCAACGTCGCGCTGCACACCGACCACTGCCCCAAGGACAAGCTGGACAGCTTCGTCCGTCCGCTGCTTGCCATCTCGGAGGAGCGCGTCGCCCGCGGCGAGCTGCCCCTGTTCCAGTCGCACATGTGGGACGGCTCCGCCGTTCCCATGGAGGAGAACCTGCAGATCGCTGACGAGCTGCTCGCGCGCACCTCGAAGGCCAACATCATCCTCGAGATCGAGGTCGGCGTCGTCGGCGGCGAAGAGGACGGCGTCAAGGCCGAGATCAACGACAAGCTGTACACCACCGTCGAGGACGGCCTGCGCACCATCGAGGTTCTCGGCCTCGGCGAGAAGGGTCGCTACATCACGGCCCTGACCTTCGGCAACGTGCACGGCGTGTACAAGCCGGGTGCCGTCAAGCTGCGCCCCGAGGTCCTCAAGGAGATCCAGGAGGCCGTCGGCCAGAAGTACGGCAAGGAGTCGCCGTTCGACCTCGTGTTCCACGGTGGCTCGGGCTCGACCGCCCAGGAGATCTCGGACGCGGTCGACTTCGGCGTCATCAAGATGAACATCGACACCGACACCCAGTACGCGTTCACGCGTCCCGTGGCGGACTTCATGTTCAAGAACTACGACGGCGTCCTGAAGATTGACGGCGAAGTGGGCAACAAGAAGGCTTACGACCCCCGCGCATGGGGCAAGGCGGCCGAGGCCGGCATGGCCGCGCGCATCGTCGAGGCCTGCCAGCAGCTCCGCTCGGCGGGCACCTCGCTCGGCAAGTGAATTGATCACAGCCTGATCTAGACAAGAGGCCGGTCCCTTCGGGGGCCGGCCTCTTCGCATGTCCCAGGGGTCCCTCGCGACGAGGCGGGGGTGCGGGTCGAGGTCGAGCCCGTCCGGCTGGGGCGATGGGGTGGCGAGCGACTCGGGTGAAGTGATGGGTGAAGTTGCGGGTGAATACTCCGGTCCCGATCCGCGCCCAACGGGGAGACCGCGCCGGGGCGTGTGATGACGAGTTCCGACACGCCCGGGTAGTCCACCTCCGTCCTCCACTCCGGTGTGGCTAGCACTTTTGGGTATCTAGCAGTGGGTCCGGCCTGCTGGCTGTCGACGCAAGCCAGAGCGGGTGAACGGGGCTCCGACGAGGTGTTTCGCCGTCGGTCACGGCACTTGAGAAGGCTCCCCTTCCTGGGTTTGACTACGCCCCGTAGGAGAACGCCCGTCTGGGTGTTGGGGGCTGGAGGGTTACGTGTCGCGTCGAGCACATTCGAGGTCGATCGAGGTATCGGGAAGGGGTGTCCGCGCGGTCGTCGCCGGGCTGCTCTGCGTCCTCCTCGGCTTGAGCGCCGCGACCGCTCTGTACCCCCACCCGGCGGCAACGCCGGTGGAGTATGGCCGGACGGGGCCAGAGAACGTCTCCCTCTCGAACACGTACCTGTACTGGGAGACCCGGAACTCCGCGAGCAACGCCTTGACAGGCGGCGGCACCTACACCGTCGCGTTCAGCGACCAGCAGGGCACGCGGCAGGTTGCCGACTGCGTCGGCGACTGTTCCGCCACCGCGGACAAGGACCCCGACCCTGGCGAGTACCAACTGGTGTTCGACGCATTCAGCCGCCCTTCGTTCCTCTCACGCGTCACGATCACCCCCACCGCGCCTAGCTCCTGGACCTGGAATGGCCGAACCCAGACCTGGAAGTCGACAGACCCGAAGGTGCTGAGTTGGGGGCGAGTGGCGACGTCTACGGCAACGTCGATGCGGGGGACTTCTATGCGAACGAGTTCGTCGGCCCGGACAGGGCAGGGCTCACGTGCGCACCGGACACGTACTACGCCCTGACAAACGACGGACAGTTGAAGGTCGTCTCCGGAACCAGCGTCACGAACGTCGGAAACAAGGCGCCGGGTGTTACCCGGTTCAACGGGCTGGGGATCGGCGCGGGCGGTGGGCGCGTCTACGCCTACGAGCAGAGCGCGAACTCGACCTCGGTCACGATGTGGTACTTCGACGGACTCAACTGGCACCCCACCACCAACACCTTCTCCTCATCGGCCGGCGCGTACTTCATCGCGGGTGACGTCAACCCGTCCGACCAGGCCTACTACTTCGGTGGCTACGTCGGGAGCCGCTTCTACATCGACAAGTTCGTGCCCGAGACGGGCGTCACGTCCCGCGTCGGATGGGTCGAGTTGGGAATGTCGGGCAGCTTCAACGGCGACATCGCCTTCGACGCAGCAGGCAACCTCTTCATCCTGCGCAGCAGCACCGCGGACGGCACGACGACCCTCTTCTCCGTCACGGCGGCCGTCCTCGCGGCGGTGACCAACGGCGGCGACCGGCAGATGCCGACGTCGCAGTCGTTCACCCAGAAGCTGACCGGCTTCGTCGGCGTCAACGGGATCGCGTTCAACTCGACCGGCGGCATCTACCTGGGCACGCAGACCATCGCGCGCCAGTACCACCCTGCGACGTGGGAGAAGGTCGGCGGCGACGCGGCGGTCGGAGGCGCTTCGCCCGCCTCCAGCGGTGACCCTCGCCAGTTGCAACGTGCCGCCGACCCTGAGTGTCAAGAAGGACATCAAGAGCCGCAACTACCCCAACGACCAGTTCGAGCTCAACATCTTCCGCAACGGCACCGAGGCCAGCACCGGCGTCACCAGCGGAACGACGCTCGGGGTGCAGGGCGGCCAGGCGGGCCCGCTCCCCGTGATCGGAGGGGTGAAGTACCGGGTCGCCGAGGCAATGACCCCCGGATCGCCCGGAACCCTCGACGCCTACACGCGCAGCCTCGCCTGCGTGGATCGTAAGACGGGCTCCACGGTCGCTGCCTCGCTCGACGGGACCGTCACGATCCCATCGTCGAGCTCCGTCGTCGAATGCACCTTCACCAACACCGCAAAGCCGATGGGCACGCTGTCGATCGAGAAGGCGCTGACGGCGGCGGTCCCCGCGGGCGCCGCGACCACGGTCTTCACAGGAAAGTACGCCTGCACCAGCCCGGACGGACTGACGGTCTCGGCCGGGACCTGGAGGCGGACAGGCGCAGGTAAGGCAACCATCGTCTCGACGTCGGGGCCCGCCTACGATCAGACCCCGGTGGGTGTGGTCTGCCGGGTCCTCGAGGACGCGCCCACCGCAGGGTTGCCGAACTCGTCGTACGCCTGGAAGGCGCCCACCTACGCGCCAGCCGGGTGGTACTTCAACGCCATCCCCCAGAGCCAGATGTCCGTCGCTGCGGTCAGCAGCGCAGAGGACACGAGGGAACTGCCAAACGGCCCGGGCGCGCTCGTGCTGGACGGCAATCCGAACACCTATTGGCACACGGAGTGGTCGCCGACCAAGCTCCCACCGCCGCACCACGTCATCGTGAAGCTGGGCGCGACGCCGGTCAATCTCGGCCGCATCCGGCTCACCCCTCGGCAGGACAGCGGCTCCGGCCGCCCGAAGGACTACGACGTCTTCACGGCGAACCCGGCCAACGGCAATTGCGCGACGGCGACCTACGGCGCGACGCCGGTCGCCTCCGGCACCCTCTCGGGGGACTACGCCCTGCGCACCGCGGACCAGGGCATCACGCTCGCGACGCCGGTGTCGGCGCTGTGCGTCAAGGTGGTGTACAAGTCCACTTGGGGTTGGGACACCGCCGACGGCGTCACGTCCCTCGAGGAGAGCGTCGGGTCGCTCGCGGAGTTCAACGCATACTGGGCCGAGCCGGCAGCGGCCGTGCGGATCACGACGGCAGGGATGGTCGGCGTCGCGACGGTGACCAACGACGTCGAGCGCGTCTACGGGAACTTCGCCGTCACCAAGCGGCTCGCCGCGGGCAGCACGGCGGACCCCGCCGCGACCTACTCGGGCACCTGGAAGTGCACCCTGGGCACTGAGGTCGTGACCGGGGCCTGGGGGCCGATTCCGGCCGGCGGGACGTGGACGTCGACGCTCGCGCACAAGATCCCCCTCGGCGCGTCCTGCGGCGAACTGACGGAGACCCGTCCGACGTTCCCGGTCGCCGCCGACCACTCCTACCAGTGGGACGGGGCCCCGCTCTTCTCCCCAGCCGTCGCGGCGACCGCGACGCAGCCTCCGACGGTGACGGTGACCAACACCACCAAGAAGCTCGGAAGCGTCGCCTGGAGCAAGGTGGACGCGTCCACAGGTGTGCTGATCGGCGGCTCGGCCTGGGCGATCGTCGGGCCAGGCAGCCCTTCGCCAGGCACGGCCGTCGAGGACTGCGTCGCCGCCTCGGTCGCCGCGTGCACCGGGCCCGACCAGGACCCGGTGGCGGGACGCTTCCTGCTCAAGGACCTGGCGGCAGGCGGGTACACCGTCACGGAGACCCGGGCACCCACCGGCTACATCGGGTCCGCAGGCTTCAGCTTCACGGTCGATGCGACGAGCGCCATGCAGGTCATCGACAAGGGCGCTCAGGCGAACACGCCGACGCCCGCGAAGGCGACGTGGCACAAGAGCGGCCCCGACGGGACGGTCGCACTGTCTGGGTCCAGTTGGCGACTGACCGGCCCCGGGCACGAGGCGGGCACGGAGGTCACCGACTGCATCGCGCCCGACGCGACCCAGTGCACCGGAGCCGACCGAGACCCCCGCGGGGGAGCGTTCGCGGTCGAGGGACTGCGCTGGGGGGCGTTCACCCTCGTCGAGTCGAAGGCCCCGCCCGGCTACATCGTCGACCCGACGGCCCATCCCTTCACCGTCTCGGCCACCGCGTTGAGCGTCGACCTGGGAACCTTCCGCAACTCGCCGTACGCGGGGCCGCGGCTCCCCTTCACCGGCGGCCTCGGGCGCGACCACCTCGTCCTGATCGGCGCGGCCGTCGTGCTGCTGGCTGGGGCCATGCAGGCCACCAGGTACGGCCGTCGTCGGCTTCGCCCCACCCCCTGAACCACACATCCATCGAAGCATCGGCCCACGGGCCACAAGGAGAAGGAAACCGCAATGTCTGCTAGCAGGACCACCTGGCGACGGCTGCTCGTCGGGTTCGGAGCGACTGTGCTCGCCACGGCCGGTGTGCTCACCGCGACCGCCGCCCCAGGCCCCGGCAACATCGACCCGACGGCGCCGACGAGCCTCACCATCCACAAGCACGAGGGCGACCCGACCGCCACCGGAGGCCAGGCCGGCGACGGTAACGCGCTCGCCCCCGCGCCAGGCTCACCGCTGGCGGGCGTCACGTTCACGGTGACCCCCGTCACCCACAACGGTGCGCCAATCGACCTGACGAAGCCAGAGGACTGGGCCCTGATCCAGGGCCTCAACCCCGCCACGCCCCTCACCAGCCCCTTCGGGCTCGGCGCGCCGCAGACCGTTGTGACGCAGGCCGACGGCTCCGTGACGCTCCCCGGCATCGCAAAGGGGTTCTTCCTGGTGCGCGAGACCGACTCCGGCCCGCACCCGATCGTCTCGAAGGTCCCAGACTTCTTCGTGTCGGTTCCCTTCCCCGACGACGTGAGCAGCAAGTGGATCTACGACGTCCACGTCTACCCCAAGAACAAGCTGAACGAGACGACGCCGACCAAGGAAGTTGCCGACCCCGGCAAGGCCCTTGTGCTTGGCTCGACCGTTGAGTGGAAGATCACCGCGCCGGTCGCCCAGATCGCGAGCGGCGACACCTACCGCACCTTTGAGATCACCGATCAGCTCGACCCCCGACTGCAGGTCGACACCGACACGATCGTCGTCACCTACAAGGGCGCGACGCTGGTCGCGGGCACCGACTACACCGTCACCCCCGCCGGTGGGCAGGCGGTCAAGGGCGCAAAGGTCGTCGTCTCCCTGACCGGGGCGCTCAGCCGCCTCGAGCCAGACACCGACGTCGTCGTGACGCTCCCCACCACCGTCGCGGAGGTGGTCGCCCCCGGCGCCATCACCAACGAGGCGTTCGTCAACACCAACGACACCACCGTCAAGACCAACATCCCCAAGGTGAACTTCGGCTCCATCCAGATCCACAAGTTCAACCAGAAGGACGCGTCGCAGGCGCTCCAGGGTGCGGTCTTCGAGTTGTACGACGCCAAGAACGGCACCAAGATCACCGAGGCGACCACCGGTGAGGACGGCCTCATCACCTTCACCGGCCTGTGGGTCGGCAAGGACGACGATCTCAGCGAGACGTACTGGATCAAGGAGACCAAGGCGCCGGCTGGCTACGTGCTGCCGACCGGTGACGCCGTGTGGCGCGAGGTCACGGTCGACAACGGCGGAGTGACGCCGGTCGTGGTCGACGTGCCCAACACGAAGCAGGGCGGCCCGAACCTTCCCCTCACCGGTGGGGTCGGCACCGCCGTGTTCGGCGGCGGCGGCGCGTTGCTCGTCGTCGCGGCCATCGTGATCGGTGGCGTCGTCGCGCGTCGCCGGGCAGCGACCAACTGAGGATCACCCGTCGCGGGGCAGGCCTGGTGCCTGCCCCGCGTCGAGCCGTGTAGAGGGAGACACGATGTCGACGAATGGCCCACGCCGCGCCGCCGGTCGGCCCGGATGGCGGATGCCGTGGCTGAACGCGGGGATCGGGGCGCTCGCCCTGCTCGGCCTGCTCGTGATGGGCTACCCGAGCGTGGCCTCGTGGTTCGCCCAGTACAACCAGTCCCGCGTCATCGAGGCCCTCGACGGGGTCGTGGACGACGGCCCTCCTGAGCGGCTTGCGGCCGAGATCAAGCGCGCCGTGGAGTTCAACGACCAGTTGATCTCGGGCGCGCTGGTCTCGCCCGGGAGCAACATTCCCCAGGGTGACGGGCCGGGCGACGCCGTCGCCTACGGCTCCATCCTCGACGCCGGCGCCGGCATGATCGGGCGGCTGCGCATTCCCGCCATCCAGGTGGACCTCCCCATCTACCACGGGACGACGGACGCCGTGCTCGAGAAGGGCGTCGGCCACCTGCAGGGGACCTCCTTTCCCGTCGGCGGAGGGTCGCAACACTCGGTCCTGACCGCCCACCGCGGGTTGCCGTCCGCGACGCTCTTCAACGACCTGCAGAACCTCAAGGTCGGCGACACGTTCACGATCGAGACGTTCGGGACGGTCCTGACCTACCGCGTCCGCGAGACGCAGACCATCGAGCCGGACGAGACGCAGGCGCTGGTCCCGCAGTTCGGGCAGGACCTCGTGACCCTCGTCACCTGCACCCCGCTCGGCATCAACACCCACCGCTATCTGGTCACAGGGGAGCGCATCCTGCCGACCCCGGCGATCGACCTGCAGAGGGCGGGGGAGCGCCCAGAGATCCCCGGGTTCCCGTGGTGGAGCGTCATCCTGGGCGGGGCATGCGTCGGCTGGCTGGCCCTGGTGGTGTCGACCGGGTTCCCGAGGCGCCGCGTCGGGCCACAGAACAGAAAAGTTGAACATTCCACTAGTTCGGGAATCTTCCCCGAGTCCGCGTCGTTGAACCAGGCATGAGAGCTTTCGGATTCCTGTCCTTCGGGCACTACTCGCCACTGCCCGGGTCGCAGACGCGCGGCGCCGCAGACATGCTCAAGCAGACGGTCGACCTGGCCGTCGGTGCCGACGAGTTGGGCGTCAACGGCGCCTATGTGCGCGTCCACCACTTCGCGCGGCAGGCGGCGTCGCCGATGCCGCTGCTGTCGGCGATGGCCGCAAGGACCAGCCGGATCGAGGTCGGCACCGGCGTCATCGACATGCGCTACGAGAACCCGCTCTACCTCGCAGAGGAGGCGGGCGCGCTCGACCTGCTCTCAGACGGTCGGGTCGCGCTCGGCGTCAGCCGTGGGAGCCCGGAGACCGCGCTGCGCGGCTACGAGGCGTTCGGCTACACCGGGTCGAGCGACCCCCGCGGCGCCGACCTCGCCCGCGACAAGTTCGACCTGTTCTGGTCGGCGATCAACGGCGAGAAGGTCGTCGACGGCGACCCGCGCCAGACGCCCGCGGGAAGCAGGCTGAGCATCGAGCCGCTCTCGCCGACGCTGCCTGAGCACATCTGGTGGGGCAGCGGCACGCGCAGCACCGCCGAATGGACCGGCCGGATGGGCCTGAACCTGATGAGTTCAACGCTCCTGACGGAGGCCACCGGGCAGCCCTTCCACGAGTTGCAGGCCGAGCAGATCGAGGCGTTCCGGCTGGCGTACCGCGAGGCGGGCCACACCGGGCGACCGAGGGTCAGCGTCAGCCGCAGCATCTTCCCGATCGTCAACGAACTCGACGCCCGCTACTTCGGCGACGGCCGCGACGAGGGCTCCGACCAGGTCGGCATCATCGACGGCTTCCAGTCCACCTTCGGGAAGACCTACGCCGCCGAGCCGGACGCGCTGATCGAACAACTCAAGGCCGACTCCGCCGTCCAGGCCGCCGACACGGTCATGCTGACGGTCCCGAACCAACTCGGCGTCGCCTACAACCTGCACGTGCTCGAGTCCTTCGCCAAGCATGTCGCGCCCGCGCTCGGGTGGAAGCCGAACAGCGAGGGTCCGGTGGAGGGCGACCCTGCGTGATCCGAACGGCCGGAGCGCCTGTTCCTGCGGCATCCTGAGCGGCCGACCGCGATCGCCGGTAGCGTTGGGTCCATGTCTGAATCCGAGAAGCCGCAGGAAGAACGACTCGACCCCAAGGAAGCGATGCGGCAGGCGCTCGAACGCAAGAAGCAGCGCGAGCACTTCTCGTCGTCGCACGGCATCGACGCGGAGCGCGGCGAGGGCCACTCGCAGGGCAAGGCCGCGCAGAAGCGCGAGTTCCGCCGCAAGTCGGGCTAACCGGCCCAAACCTCCGACAGGGGTCCCGATACGGCCGCACCGCCGCTCCACTTGGAACGGCGGTGCGGTTGCGTGCTTTGGGCGGTCGATCAGCCGATGACGGTGATCCAGTCCTTGCAGGACGGCTCGGCGTCGAACGCCTTCAGGATGTCCTGATCCTTGATCGACGTGAACGGCGGCGGCCCTCCCGGCGTGGTGCCGTTCTGTCCAATGTCCGTTGCGACGTCAAGAGCCTCGAGTTGCACCTGATCGTTGTTCAACTCAAGCGTGTCGGGGAAGGACTCGAACTCGGCCATCCGCTCGTCGATCAGCTTGATGCGCGAGTCGTAGAAGTCGGTGAACATCGCCGCGTAGGTCGCACCCTCCTCGACGGCGGGCGCCTTGACCTGGTCGCGGGCAGCGGTCAGCAGGGACTTGTACTCGTCAACGGCCGCGACGACCTGGGCCTTCTGCTCGGCCCCGGTGCCGCTGAGGGTCATTGGGAGGTTGAGCAGGTCGTGGTCGGCCTGCTGCCAGGACGTCCAGCCCGAGCAGGTCGCCTTCGCGAAGTCGGCGGGCGGCGCGCCCTCGTACTTGGGTTCCCCCGCGCCGCAGGCGCTGAGGGTGAGGCCGGCTGCGGCCAGGACGGCAATGATGGCGGGCTTGCGCATGGTGGGTCCCTGTCGTCGTGGGGTGATTCGGGAACACGGTAGCGAGCGCAGGGGTCACGTCGGGGACGCCAAAAAACGCGACGTGGGGCCGACACCGAAGTGCCGACCCCACGTCGCGGATGAGGATCAGTCGTCGAGCTGAGCGATCAGCTTCGTCAGCAGATCGACGGCGGCCTCGGGGATGATCGTGCCGGGCGGGTAGATCGCGTCGGCGCCGGACTGGCGGAGCTCTTCGAAGTCCTGGCTCGGGATCACGCCGCCGACCACGATCATCAGGTCGTCGCGGCCGAGCTTGTCCAGTTCCTCACGCAGCGCGGGCACCAGCGTCAGGTGACCTGCCGCGAGCGAGGAGACGCCGACCACGTGGACGTCGGACTCGACGGCCTGGCGGGCGACCTCCTCGGGGGTCTGGAACAGCGGGCCGACGTCGACGTCCATGCCGAGGTCGGCATAGGCGGTGGCGATGACCTTCTGGCCGCGGTCGTGGCCGTCCTGGCCCATCTTCGCGATCAGGATGCGGGGGCGGCGCCCCTCCTTGGTCTCGAAGTCCTCGACCAGCTTGCGGGCCTGCTCGATCGTCTCCGACGAGCCCGATTCCTTGTTGTACACACCAGAGATGGTACGGATGTTGGCCGTGTAGCGGCCGTACACCTTCTCCAGTGCGTCCGAGATCTCGCCCACCGACGCCTTCGCGCGGGCCGCGTCGATGGCGACCTTCAGCAGGTTGCGGTCGGGGTCGGTCGGGTCGGGGTTGGCGGCCGCCCACGAGACCCGCTCCAGCATCTCCTGGGTGACGGCCTCGTCGCGCTCGGCGCGGAGGCGCTCGAGCTTGGCGATCTGAGCAGCGCGCACCGACTTGTTGTCGACCTTCAGCACCTCAAGCTCGTCCTCGTTCTCGAGGCGGTACTTGTTGACGCCGATCACAGGCTGACGACCGGAGTCGATGCGGGCCTGGGTGCGGGCCGCGGCCTCCTCGATGCGCATCTTCGGGATGCCTGCCTCGATGGCCTTCGCCATGCCGCCCGCCTGCTCGACCTCCTGGATCCGCTCCCACGCCTTGCGGGCGAGCTGATCGGTCAGCTTCTCCACGTACGCGGAGCCCGCCCACGGGTCGACGGTGCGGGTGGTGCCCGACTCCTGCTGCAGGAAGAGCTGGGTGTTGCGGGCGATGCGCGCCGAGAAGTCGGTCGGCAGCGCGATCGCCTCGTCCAGCGCGTTGGTGTGCAGCGACTGGGTGTGGCCCTGGGTCGCGCCCATCGCCTCGACGGCGGTGCGGATCACGTTGTTGTAGACGTCCTGCGCCGTCAGCGACCAGCCAGAGGTCTGCGAGTGCGTGCGCAGCGACATCGACTTCGGGTTCTTGGGGCCGAACTGTCGCACGAGGCGTGCCCACAGCAGACGCGCGGCGCGCATCTTGGCGACCTCCATGTAGAAGTTCATGCCGATCGCCCAGAAGAACGACAGTCGCGGGGCGAACTGGTCGACGTTCAGGCCGACCGACTCGCCTGCGCGGATGTACTCGACGCCGTCCGCGAGCGTGTAGGCCATCTCGATATCGGCCGTCGCGCCCGCCTCCTGCATGTGGTAGCCGGAGATCGAGATCGAGTTGAACCGCGGCATGTTCGCCGACGTGTAGGCGAAGATGTCGGCGATGATCTTCATCGACGGCAGCGGCGGGTAGATGTAGGTGTTGCGGACCATGAACTCCTTCAGAATGTCGTTCTGAATGGTTCCGGCCAACTGCTCGGGCTTGACGCCCTGTTCCTCGGCGGCCACCACGTACAGCGCGAGCACCGGGAGCACCGCGCCGTTCATCGTCATCGACACCGACATCTGGTCGAGCGGGATGCCGTCGAAGAGTTGACGCATGTCGAGGATCGAGTCGACGGCGACGCCCGCCATGCCGACGTCACCGGAGACGCGCGGGTGATCCGAGTCGTAGCCGCGGTGGGTCGCAAGGTCGAACGCGATCGACAGGCCCTTCTGGCCGGCCGCGAGGTTGCGTCGGTAGAAGGCGTTGGACTCCTCGGCGGTGGAGAAGCCCGCGTACTGGCGCACGGTCCACGGCTGGTTGACGTACATGGTGGCGTAGGGGCCACGCAGGAACGGCGGGATGCCGGGGGCGGTGTTGAGGAAGTCGAGGCCCTTGAGGTCGGCGTCGCCGTACAGCGGCGGGACCAGGATGTGTTCCGGGGTCTGCCATCCGGCGGTGTGGCCGGCGGTGTCCTTCAGCGCCTCGTACTCGGCGGCGCCGTCGGCCGCGACGGCCTCGGTGCCCAGCTCAATATCTGTGAAACGGGGGATGGTGGTCATCTCAGGCTCCCAACGTGTTCAGGGTGGTGGAGAGCAGTTCGACGACGTTCATGCCGTCGAAGACGTTGCCGTCGACCGCATCCTCGCCGCCCTCGCCGAGCTCCTTGATCTGGCCCGCGACCAGCACCTGCTCGGCGCCGGCCTCACGCAGGGCCTTGGCGACGGCGACGCCCTGATCGGCGTACACCTTCGCGCTGGAGACCAGGACGACGATCTTCGCGCCCTGCTCCTTCATCTGCCGCACGTAGTCCTCGGGCGTGGCGCCCTCCGCGAGCACGGTGTTGATGCCGCCGACCTGGAACAGGTTCGAGGTGAAGCCCTCGCGCCCTCCGAAGTCGCGCCGGGCGCCGAGCGCCGCGAGAAGCACCTTTGGCTCGTTGCCCGCCGCACGGGCGGCGTCCGAGCGGTCGCGCAGATCCTCGAAGACCTGCGAGTCGCGCACGACCGTCAGCCCACCGAGCTCGGGGGCCGCGGGACGCGCGGCGCGCTGCAGCTTGGCCTCCGTGTAGTTCGGGAACATCGACACACCCGTGATCGGGATCTTGCGGGTGGCGAGCTGAGCGGCGCGCGCCGCGTTCAGCTCGTCGAGCTGGGCCCCGACGGTGCCGTCTGCAAGCGCGGCGGCGAAGCCCTCCGCGTCGAGCTGCTGGAAGACGGCCCATGCCTTCTCCGAGAGCTGACGGGTGAGCGACTCGACGAACCAGGAGCCTCCCGCCGGGTCGTTGACGCGACCGACGTTGGACTCCTCGGCGAGCACGATCTGGGTGTTGCGGGCCACGCGACGCGACATATCCGTCGGGAGACCTGCGATGGTGTCGAACGGCAGCACCGTCTGGACCTCGGCACCGCCTGCGGACGCCGCGAAGCACGCGATCGTGCCGCGCAGGATGTTGACGTAGGCGTCGTCGCGGGAGATGTCGCGCAGCGAGGTGATCGCGTGCTGGACGGCGCCGCGCCTGGCCTCGGTGACCCCGAGCACCTCGCCGACGCGCGACCAGAGGCCGCGCAGCGCGCGGAGCCGGGCGATGGTGGCGAACTGGTCGGTGGTGGTGGAGACGCGGAAGATCAGCGAGCCGAAGGCGTCGTCGATGCTGACACCGGCGTCGACCAGCGCGCGGACGTACTCGACGCCCGTCGCGACGGCGTAGGCAAGCTCGTGCACGTCGCCTGCGCCGGCGCTGTTGTAGATGGTCGAGTCGACGACCAGCGGGCTGACGCCGGGGAAGCCGGCCGCCAGGTCGTTTGCCTTGGCGACCACGCTCAGGTCGGCAGGGGTGCCCGCCAGCGCGGCGGCGCCGATCGGGTCGACGCCGAGGTTGCCGCGGATCGTCGAGGCCTCGGCCCCCGATTCGCGCAGGTACTCGGCGAGCTTGGCCGCCGCGGCGAGCTGCTCGGTGCGGCTGGTCAGGTAGACCGGCGCGAGGTCGAGCAGCACGCCCTGCAGCACGGCGGGGATGTCGTCGACGGCGATCGCGTCCGGATCGATGCGCAGGAAGACCGCTGTCTCTCCGCGCTCAAGGTCGTTGAGGATGTCGCGCCGAGACTCCGTGACGTCTGGGTTCTCCTGGAGCTGGGCGACCTCCCATGCGTCCATCTCGCCGGTCCGCACCGTGGTGCCCCGCACGAAGGGGGCGACGCCCGGGTAGCCGAGCTCCTCGGCGCCATCCTCCATCGTGTACAGCGGCTTGATGGTGAGGCCGTCGACAGTGGTGCTTGTCAGGCGCTTGTACGCCTGATCGATGTTCAGTTCCTTGCCTTCCGGACGACGCCGGTTGAGGACCTTCAGAACCTCCGTCTCCCAGTCCTGCTGGGAGGGGGTGGTGAAGTCCGCGGCCAGGCTGATGTCGGCCGCACTGGTGGCTTGATCGCTCATCGCTTCCCGTCTTTCTCGTGGGTTGTAGACCCAGGATTAACCCTAGACCAGAGGGGTGGGGCGAAAGTGGGTGGGGCGCAATAGGTCGGACCAACGATTGGTGCTAAGGCACCCGTCACGAGGGAGCGGAGGTTTTCAACGACCCCGATCGGAGCGGGCCGGGGGTCGGTCGCCGCGGATGCTTGCGACCATGTCGAGCACGCGTCGGGTCGCCCGGACGTCGTGGGCCCTGAAGACGGTGGCGCCCTGCCAGGCCGCGACGGCGGTGGCCGCGAGCGAGCCCTCGAGGCGCTCGTCGGCGGGCAGGTCGAGAGTCTCGCCGACGAAGTCCTTGCGGCTGATGGCCTGCAGGACGGGGTAGCCGAGCGCCACGACCCGGCCGGTCTGCGCCACCAGCGCAAGCGAGTTCAGCGTCGTCTTGCCGAAGTCGAGCGTCGGGTCGATCAGGATCCGTTCGCGTGGGAGGCCGGCCGCCTCGGCGCGGGCGGCACCGCCGCCGAGCACCCGCAGCACGTCCTCGACGACCGCGCCGTCGGGACCGTAGTCGATCCCGACGGGGTCGGTCCTCGGCGGGAGGCCGCCGGTGTGGGAGACGACGTAGCCGACGCCTTGGCGGGCCGCGACTCCGAGCAGGTCGGGGTCGGCGCCCTGCCACGTGTCGTTGACGAGGTCGACGAGCCCGGAGCAGGCGTCCGCGACCTCGGCGCGCCAGGTGTCGAGGGAGGTGAGCAGGCCGGGCAGCGCCTCGCGCAGCGCCAGCAGGACGGGGCGGACGCGGTCGATCTCGGTCGCCTCGTCGACCCAGTCGCCCTCCTGGCCCGCTCGGACCCCGCCGACGTCGACGATGTTGACGCCCTCCTCGACCATCGCGGCGGCGCGCGCCACGGCGCTGTCGACGTCGACGTGCCTGGCGGGGGCGTAGAAGGAGTCGGGTGTCCGGTTCACGATGCCCATCACGGCGGGGCGGGCCGCGTCGAACCGCTGGCCTCGCAGGATCAGGGGAGCGGGGGCTGGCTGGGTCACGTTGTCGAGTCTGCCAGGCAGTTCCCAGGCATGGGATCGGCACCGAGGCGTGGACCCGTGCGTTCGCGGGGCCGCCCACCCCTGCGACCGTGTCGATGACCTCCGACGTGGACTATCCATACGGGCCGCTGCGAGCTGCGGCCCGGTTCGTGCGGCGCCTGGCGGCGTTGTCATCCAGGTCGAAGGGCCCGGTTGTCGGCGCGGATCATTAGCCTGGAAGCGTAGACGGGTTGGCCCGGTCGGCGCGGCCGTCCGTCGGGTGGTCGGCCAGGGGCCGACCCGAACCGGGAGCTAAGCAGAGGAGAACCAATGAGAATCGCCATGACGAGCGTCTTCGTCGACGACCAGGCGGCCGCGAAGGCCTTCTATACCGACGTGCTCGGCTTCCAGGTCCGCCACGACGTTCCCGTCGGGGACGACTTCTGGCTCACCGTCGTGTCGCCGCAGGACCCAGAGGGCACCGAGTTGCTGTTGGAGCCGGCCGGTCACCCGGCGGTGAAGCCGTACCGCGACGCGCTGCGGGCCGACGGGATCCCGCTGGCGCAGTTCGCCGTCGACGACCTGGCCGCCGAGCACGCCCGGCTCGAGGGCTTGGGTGTGCGCTTCACGCAGCCGCCCACCGACATCGGCACGGCGCTCTTCGCGGTCCTCGACGACACCTGCGGGAATCTGATCCAGTTGATCGAGCACCGCCCCGCCGCCGGTTGAGCCTTGCTGGTTGAGCCAGCCGCCGCGACGAAGTCGCGCGCGTGCTGCGTCGAAACCCTCGTGAGGTTCGCTGGTTGAGCCATGGCAGGCGCGGAGCGGCTGGCATCGGTCGAAACCCTCGTGACATGCGCAGGGACCTCGTTCCCCGAGCTTGTCGAGGGGTCCGATTGGGTGACGCCTGCTCGCAGCCGGGGCTTGGTTTCGACGCGCGCTTCGTACCTCAGCGCGGCTCAACCCGCGGTCGGCGGGGCTGCGGCGCTGCGCGCCTTTGCCCGGCTCAACCAGCGTTCGCCTGTCAGTCGGCGTCGATCGACCGCTTCGGGAGTTCGGACTGCAGTTCGATCAGGCGGTTGTTGACCCCGGCCAGCACCTCGCCGGTCTCGGTGTTGAGGGCCTTCATCGCCTTGCGCCTCGTCTTGCCGCGGTTGGCGTTCCAGGCCAACTCGCCACGCATCCGCAGCGCCTTCGCCTGGCGGCGCCAGCCCTCGGGTTCGATGGCATCCGGGAAGGTCTCCTCGACCGCGGTCGCGGCGGCCTCGATCGCGCCGATCTTGGCGTCGAAGCGCAGCTTCGGGTTCTCAGAGTTGGTGGCCGACTTCAGCTTGTCGATCGCCGAGTCGATCCCCTCACCGATCTGTGGGTTCTCGCGCAACGCCGTCAGCAGCGCCACGCTGGTGGCGATCACGCCGCCAGCGGTCTTCACAAAGATGCCCAACTTGCTCATGGGCCCAAGTCTAAGCGTTGACGCGGCCCCACCCCATGAGTGGAACCCCGGAATCTACCCTGGTGGCATATGATCGATCCGTATTAGTTGCGAGGAGGCACAAATGCCAAAGGTGATGGGAATCGACTCGTCCACCCAGTCGTGCAAGGTGATCGTCGTCGACGCCGACACCGGCGCGATCCTGCAGTCGGGGCGCGCGTCGCACCCGGAGGGGACGGAGGTCGCGCCGTCGGCCTGGTGGGACGCGGTGCAGGAGGCGGCCGCGCAGGTCGACCTGAGCGACGTCGTCGCAGGAGCGGTCGCGGGCCAGCAGCACGGCATGGTCTGCCTGGACGCCGACGGTGAGGTCGTCCGCGACGCGCTGCTGTGGAACGACACCCGCTCCGCGGACGCCGCCAAGGACCTGATCGCCGAGTTCGGCAAGGGCGACGCCGCGGCCGGGGCGCAGTGGTGGGCCGAGGCCGTGGGATCCGTGCCCGTCGCGTCGTACACCGTCACCAAGCTTCGCTGGGTCGCCGACCACGAACCCGACAACGTGGCGCGGATCGCCGCCGTCGCGCTGCCGCACGACTACCTGACCTGGAAGTTGCTCGGCACCGGCCGCCTCGAGGACCTGGTCACCGACCGCTCCGACGCGTCGGGCACCGGCTACTTCGACCCCGTCTCCAACCAGTACCGCCGCGACATCCTCGCCGCGGCGCTGCGGATCGACCCGGCCGCCGCCGAGCAGATCGTGCTGCCGCGCGTCGCAGATCCCGGCGCGGTCGTCGGCCGCGGTCATCTCGCGGGTGCCGCGTTCGACCTCGGCGCGGGCATGGGCGACAACGCGGGCTCGGCGCTCGGCATGGGCCTCGTGCCCGGCGACATGGTCGTGTCGATCGGTACCTCGGGCGTGGTGTGCGGCGTCTCCGACGTGCCAGCGCACGACCCGACGGGGCTGGTCTCCGGCTTCGCCGACGCCACCGGCCGCTACCTGCCGCTGGCCTGCACGCTCAACGGCGCGCGGGTGCTCGACGCGACGGCCCGCACGCTCGGCGCCGACCACGGCGAACTCAGCGACCTGGCGCTCTCGGCCCAACCGGGCGCCGACGGCCTCGTCTTCGTGCCCTACATGGAGGGGGAGCGAACCCCCAACCTGCCCGACGCGACCGGCAGCCTGCACGGCTTGACGCTCACCTCGATGACCCGCGAGAACCTCGCGCGCTCGGCGGTGGAGGGCATCGTCTGCTCGCTTGTCGACGCGCTCGACTGCCTGGTCGCCACCGGCGCAGAGGTCGGCCGCGTGCTGCTGACGGGCGGCGCCGCCGCCTCGCCCGCGGTCCAGTCGGTCGCACCCCGCCTGTTCCCGGTCGCCGTCGCCATGCCGGCGGCGGGCGAGTACGTGGCCCTTGGCGCAGCCCGCCAGGCCGCCTGGGCGACGTCGGGTCAGGCCGAGGCGCCGACCTGGGAGTTGAGCGTCACGGAGCTACCCTCCGACGGCAGGGATCCCGAGGTCGTCGAGCGCTACCGTTCGGTGCGCCCCTGGAGCTGAGCCGGCCAGCCCGCTCCGGCGCCTCGCGCGCCGGGGCGCCTGCCGGGGTGCCTCGGGTCGTCGTCTCAGGCGTCGGTGGGGGCGACGTAGCCGCCCCAACGCTCGATCTTCCAGCCGTCGGCGGTGCTGCCGTTCAGCACGATCCACTGGGTGTTGTCCAAGGGGGCGGCATTGTCCATGCCGAGGTCGGGGTCCTGCGTGATGGCCCACACCCGAAGCGCCGCCCCGTGGCTCACCACCGCCACGCGGTCGTGGCCCTTCTCCTCGACCTCCGCGATGGCGGCGTCGAAGCGGGCGAGGAACTCACGCGCCGTCTCGCCGTCCTCCAGCCCGACGTCCATGTTGTCAGGGGCCCACGACATCAGGACCTCGAGGTACTTGCGCCAGTCGGTGCTCATCTCCTCGACCCCAGCGGAGATCTCCTGGATGCCGTCGATCACGACCGGCTCGAGGCCGCGCGCGGCCGCCAGGGGTGCCGCGGTCTGCTGTGCGCGGGTCAGGATGGACGCGTACATGGCGTCGATGGGTTCGTGCGAGAGCGCCTCGACGAGCGCGTCGGCCTGGCCGAGCCCACGCTCGTTGAGGGGAAGGCCGGGGTATGCGGTGTCGAGCTGACGGTTGACGTTGGCCTCGGTCTGGCCGTGACGGATGAGAAGGAGACGCATGGCCTTCACGATACCTGTCGCAGTCGCAGCCGAACCTGGCCGGTCACGGCAGCCGCGGGACCTCGCCGATCAGGCCGACGGAGGTGAGGATCCGCTCGCTCTGGCCGCCCGAGTGCGTGATGGTGGCGCCGTCGTCGTGGACGGTGAGTTGCGTGCGGTGGTGGCGCAGCGCCTCCGCGACGCGCGGCAGATAGCCGCCCAGGTGGAACCACCGGTCGGCCCGCTCGCGGTCGGGCGTCAGGCGAGCGAACGGGAGCCCGAGTTCGGCCGCGGCGGCCTTGGCGACCTCATACATCCGCACGTGGTCGGGGTGTCCGTAGCCGCCGTCGTCGTCGTAGCTGACGACCAGGTCGGCCCCGGTGCGGCGCAGGAAGGCGACCGCGTCGGCCGTCTCCTCCGCAAGGTCGGAGAGGGTCAGTGAACGCTCGCCCGCCTGGTCGCCAGGGCCCGCCAGCCCCTCCCTGATCCAGCGCATGCCGGAGTCGAGGTAGCGGCGCGGCTCGGCGCCGGCCCTGGCGGGAGGGTTGCCGAGGTAGCCGTGGGTGCGGACCCCGAGCTCAGCCAGAGCCCCCGCGAGTTCGGCCTCGCGGCGCTCCTGCAGTTCGGGGGTACCCTCCAGCCGGGTGAGCGGGCCTGGGACGACGCCGCCCATCTCGCCGCGGGTCGCGGTCAGGACTGACACGTCGAGGCCCTCGTCGATCAGGTGTGCGATCAGCGCGCCGGAGGCGAGCGTCTCGTCGTCGGGGTGCGCGTGCAGGAAGGCGACCCTGTGGACGCAGCAGGCGGAGACGGCGCGCCGGTAGGCGGCGAGGGTGCGCTCCGCGACCCGTGCCCAGGACATCTCCTCGGCCCGTTGCCTGCCGGTCGCGCCGAGGTCGGCACGGCGCTGCGGGTCGCGCAGCAGCGAGGCGATCACGTCGGCCCACGCCTGCGGGTCGTGGCTGGGCACCAGCAGCCCGGTGTGCGTGTTGCAGATGGCCTCGGTCAGCCCGCCCGCGGCGGCCGCCACCACCGGGACGCCGGAGGCGGAGGCCTCGAGCGCGACCAGCCCGAACGTCTCGGAGTGCGATGGCACCAGCACGATCGCCGCGTGGCGCATCGTCCGGGCGAAGTCGGCGCGGTCCTGGCCGGGCAGGAAGGTGACGCTCCCCGTCAGGCCACGCTCGGCGACGAGACGGTGCAGTTCGTCCTCGTAGTCGGCGAAGTCCGGGGAGGCCTCCCCGACGACGACCAGGTCGGGTCGCAGATCCTCGGGCAGCAGCGCGACGGCCTCGATGGCGACGTCGGGGGCCTTCAGTGGCTGGAGGCGGGCGCCGAACATCAGGTAGCCGGGGTCGACGTCGGGCGCGGGCGTCCACGCCTCGTCGGGCTCGGCGGGATGGAAGAGCACGGTGTCGACGCCGGGTTGGATCACCACGACCCGCTCGGGGTCGGCCTGGCAGCGTCCGATCACCACCGCGGCCTCGTGGCGCGAGACGGCGACGATCAGGTCGGACTGGGTCGCGCAGACGACCTCGCCCGCGAGCCGCGCGGGGGACTCAGCGGGCTCGCCCTCGCGCAGCGACGAGTTGGGGTGCGCCGCGACGGAGTGGAACGTCATCACGTGGGGGATGCCGGCGGCCCTGGCGAGCGGGAGCGCGGCGACGCCGGACATCCAGTGGTGCGAGTGCGCCACGTCGAAGCCCTCAAGCGAGCCGAGGTTGGCGCGGAATTCCTCGATGTGCGCGTCGATCTCGCTCTTGGGCAGCGGGCGAGCGGGGCCTGCATCGATGTGGTGGACGATCAGGCCGTCGTCGAGCGTGACCGTGGCGGGCTGGTCGAGGTCGGAGCGGCGCGTGAAGAACTCGACGTCGGCGCCGGAGGCCTGCAGCGCGACGGCCAGCGCGCGGATCAGGACGTTCATCCCGCCCGCGTCGGCGGTGCCCGCCCGCTCGGCAGGGGAGGTGTGCAGTGAGATGAAGGCGACCCGCATGCCGGTCACGCTACCCGCTTCACAGCCCCGACAGCGCCTCCCGCACCTCGACGACCAGCGCGCGGGAGTGCAGTTCCGCGGCCTCCCGGTCGCCCGAGGCGATCGCGCGGGCCAGTTCGTCGTGACGGTGCAGCGCCTCCCGCTCGGGGAAGGCGGGCTGGTAGCCGAGCCGGGTCCGGCCGACCAGCACCTCGCCGATGGCGTCGCTGAGCGCCGCGAACATCTCGTTGCCGGAGGCGTGCAGCAGCAGCGCGTGGAACTCGATGTCGGCGTCGAGGAAGCCGGGGAGGTTGCCCTCGCCCGCCTCGCCGTAGCGACGCAGGGTCGCGGCCAACTCGAGGAGGTGTTCGCGCTGCTCCGGGGTCGCCCGGTCCGCGGCATGGCGTGCGGCGGCGGGTTCGACGGCGGCGCGCAGTTCGGTGAGCGTGCGCAGTTGCGCGTCGTGCCCCGTCGAACTCAGTTGCCAGGCGATGACCTTCGGCGAGAAGACGTTCCACCTGGCGCGCGGCAGCACCCGGATGCCGATGCGCGGGCGCGCCTCGACGAGGTTGAGGTCCTCGAGCGAGCGCATCGTCTCGCGCGCCACCGTCCGGGAGACCTCGAAGCGGTCGCTGAGTTCCTGGAGGGTGAACGTCATCTCGGGGGCGATGGTGCCGTCGACGATCTCGGCGCCGATCCGGTCGAGGACCGACTCGGCCAGCGGCGCGATCCGTGGCGTTGGCATGTGCTCAGGGTACCGACTGGCCAGCGGCCCCGCCCGCACGGTTGGGGGAGGGTCAGGCGTTGAGCAGTAGTCCGTGTTCGATGCCTCAGAACGCCGATGTGAACGTTCGCGGTCGCAACGAACCCGCAATGCTGCTCAACGCCAGACCCGCCCACCGCGCCTGCCCACGGCGCCATCGGTGACGAATCAGCCCTAGCCCCTTGCATTGATAACACCAATGTGTAATGGTATGACTATTGAAGAAGCCGACGACGGCTTCCGGTACAAGGGAGTACTTCTATGGAAGATTGGACTCAGACACTCACGGCGGGGCCGCTGCTCGGCATCGCGGCCGCCGCCATCGCGCTCATCCTGTTCCTGGTCATCAAGTTCAAGATGCACGCCTTCCTCGTGTTGATCATCGTGTCGCTGGCGACCGCGCTCGCCACCGGCCTGCCGTTCGCGCAGATCGTGCCGACGATGATCACAGGCTTCGGCGGGACGCTCGGATCGGTCGCCCTGCTCGTCGGCCTCGGAGCGATGCTCGGCCGACTCGTCGAGACATCGGGCGGTGCGCAGTCCCTCGCGGACGCGCTGATCCGGTTCTTCGGTGAGAAGCGGGCACCCTTCGCGCTCGGCTTCGCGTCGCTGATCTTCGGCTTCCCGATCTTCTTCGACGCCGGCCTTGTGGTGATGCTGCCGATCATCTTCGCCGTCGCGCGTCGCATGAAGGCGCCGGTGCTGCTCTACGGCCTTCCCGCCGCTGGCGCGTTCTCCGTGATGCACGTCTTCCTGCCGCCGCACCCCGGGCCGATCTCCGCGTCCGGCCTCTACAGCGCCAACGTCGGCTACGTCCTGATCGCGGGCCTGATCGTCGCGCTGCCCACCTGGTACCTCGCCGGCTACCTGCTCGGCATGTGGATGGGCAACAAGTGGAAGCTTCCCGTCCCCGACCTGCTCTCCGGCGGTCGCCAGGACGACGACCAGCCGACCAACCCGCCCAGCGCTGGCACCATCGTCGCGCTGATGCTGCTCCCCGTCGCGCTGATCTTCCTCAACACCGGCCTCAACATGGCCGGCAGCCTCGGCGCCGTCGACCCGAAGGCGACCTGGGTCGAGGTGCTGCGGATGCTCGGAGAGACCCCCGTAGCGCTGCTGATCTCGGTGTTGGTCGCCTCCGTTGTGCTCGGCACCCGCCGTGGCAAGAACGGCACCGCCATCGAGAAGACCCTCGACAGCGCGCTCGGCCCCGTCTGCTCCGTGATTCTCGTCACCGGCGCGGGTGGCATGTTCGGCGGCGTGCTGCGCGCCTCCGGGATCGGCGACGCGCTCGCCGACCTGATGGGCGACCTCGGCATCCCGCTTGTCCTGGCGGTGTTCCTGGTGGCCGTGATCCTCCGCGTCGCTCAGGGCTCGGCGACCGTCGCCCTGGTCACCACCGCAGGCCTGATGGCGCCCGCCGTCGCCGCCGCCGGGCTCAACGACTTCCAGTTGGCCGCCATTGTGCTGGCCACCGGCGCAGGCTCCGTCGCCATCTCGCACGTCAACGACTCCGGCTTCTGGCTGGTCGGCCGACTGATGGGCATGGACGTCCCGACCACCCTGAAGACCTGGACGGTGATGGAGACGGCGATCGCCGTCATCGGTTTCGCGATCTCGGCTGGCATCTTCCTCCTGGCGGGGCTGCTGTGATGTCGCGACCCGTGCACGTGGTGGTGATGGGGGTCGCAGGGACCGGCAAGACGACCATCGGGCATGGCGTCGCCCAGCGGTTCGGCCTCGAGATGGCCGAGGGCGACGACTTCCACTCGGAGGCCAACAAGGCGAAGATGGCCGAGGGTCACCCCCTGACCGACGACGACCGCTGGCCATGGTTGGGGTCGCTGCGGGACTGGATGACCGGCCATGCAGACGAGGGTCGCTCGACCGTGGTCGCCTGCTCCGCGCTGCGCGAGGGCTACCGCGACGTGCTGCGCGAGGCCGACGGCGACGTGTTCTTCGTGCACCTGGTGCTCCCAGAGGACGTCAACGCGGACCGGCTCGCCGCCCGGAAGGGCCACTACATGAAGTCGGGAATGCTCGACTCCCAGTTGGCCACCCTCGAGCCGCTCTCCGAGGTTGAGGACGGCGTCGAGGTGCTGAATACGGGCAAGCCGGAGGAGGTTGTCGCCGAGATCAACCAGGCGCTCAGCCTCCGGTTCCCGCAGCTCGACTGAGCACGGAGGTCTTGTGCCCGGCGCTGGGCAGGTGCTAATGTTTGGCGTCGGGTCGCAAGGCCCACTGCGCGCGTGGCGGAATGGCAGACGCGCTGGCTTCAGGTGCCAGTGCCCGCAAGGGCGTGGAGGTTCAACTCCTCTCGCGCGCACAACCCACAAGGCCCCAGGAACATCCTGGGGCCTTGTTGCCGTTCCGGGGCGTCGGTTGGGGCGGGGCTAGGCTCGCGGGCATGGGTAAGAGCATGGACGGGCAGCTCGCGCGCCTCGTCGAGCTCGCCGAGGCGGGGGCCGACGACGACGTCCGGCGCGCGATGCTCGCCTGGAGCCCCTCGGAACTGGTCGCCGCCCAGTGGACCGCGCGGAACGGCTACCACGGCATCTCGACGATCGACGGGGTCGGCATGGGTGCGTCCTGGCTGCTCGGACTCTCGCGCGACGGGCGCTGCCGCGAGGCCGCCGTCGTGCGGATGTCTGCCGATGCGTCGCCGCTCACCGACCGGATCCTCGCGCTGCTGCTCTCCGACCATGTCCGACAGGTGCGTGAACGGGCGGACCGGGTCGCACGCTCGCGGCTCGACCGGGCCCGCGCGTCCGCGTCGCTTCCCGTGCTGATCGCGCTGCGCGACCGGGTGCTGGGTGCCGAGGCCCTGCGCGGCTACTGCGAGGCGATCGTCTCCGAACTCGACGCCGAGCCCTGGACGCTCGCCTGGCTGAGCGACGACAGACAGACCCGACGCTGGGCCGTTCGCTCGTGGATGGAGGGACGCCGTCCGCTCGGGGAGGTGCTGCAGCGGCTCGACACCGAGCCCGACCCGTCGGTCGCCGCGATCTACGTGGGCCACGTCATCTGGCGGGCGAAGGCCGCCGACGCCGAGCCGCTCGTCGCCTCGGGCAACGCCAGGGTGCGGGCCGCGGGCGTCTGGCTGACCGCCGATCCCGTCGGCTCGGGGATCGACGCGCTGCTCGGCGACCGGTCGAGGCTGGTGCGCGCCGCGGCGCAGCACCGGCTGACGTCGGCCGGGGTGGACGTCGCGGCGTGGTACCGGCGCTGGTGGGACTCCTCCCAATCGCCGCGCGCGCTCACCGGGCTGGTGGAGGTCGGCGCGGAACTCGACCGCGAGGCGCTCCTTGGGCTGATCTCCGAACGCGAGCCCGGAACCTCGGCGACCGCGGTGCGGGGGCTCGAGTCCCGCCGCCTCGACCCCGACACCTTCACCCTGCTCGCGGGGCTGCTGCGCGACCCGATGCTCGGCCCGACCTCCGTGGCGACCCTGCGCCGCTCCGGTGGATGGAGTTACGACGACCTCGCCCCGGCGTGGGCACGCGCGGACGCGGCCACCCGCGGTCGACTTGCGAGGGCCCTTGCAAGCCGCGACGGCTGGGACCGCGTCCGGGCAGGCCTACTCGCGGCGTCCGATCCCGACCTCGGTCACCTTGGCGCCGACCTCGTCGGCCAGGCGGCGGTGCTGCGCAGCCCCTACGTCCGAGAGCCCTATCAGGACGACCCGGAGCGTCGCGCCGACCTGGAGCGACTGCTCGGCGAGGCAGACCTCGACCTTCGTCTGAGGCGCCTCGTCGAGGAGCGGGCAGGCCTTGAACTGACCCCGGAGCCGAGCAGGCTGGACGGCTGGTCGTCGGCGCACGCGGCGCTGCTGCTCGCGCTTGCTGGCACGGGCCGACTGCTGCGCCCGAGCCTTCCGCTCGCCGCGGTGCGCCGCTCGGCCGCCTTCGCGATCGGCATCCAGCTGGGCGCAGACGAACTCGACGAGGCGGTGCGCAGGCTGATCGGCGCTGGCCTGGTCGTCCCGCCCCGCGGAGACGACCTCGCACTGACGTCAGAGGGTCGCTCGCTCGTGCGTGGGTTGCACGCCCACGCCCCGGGCGCCGTCGAAGAGGCCCTGGCGAGGCTCGAGATCCGCGCCTGAGCGCGCGCCGACCCGAGAGGGCCGGCGCGCGGCGGATCAGCGGGCCAGCACGTCCTTCAGCCAGCTGATCTGACGAAGCCGCTGCTGGAAGGCGCCGCCCTCGTGGTCGTTGAAGTCGTAGGTGGCGATCGACTTCTCGGCGGCGTAGGAGTGGTAGGCCGCGAAGATCGTCGACGGCGGGCAGACCTGGTCCATCAGGGCCGCGGAGAAGAACGCGGGAGCCTCGGCGCGCTTGGCGAAGTTCACGCCGTCGAAGTAGCTCAGCGTCGAGAAGACGGTCTCGACCGCGCCACGGTGGATCGACAGGTAGCGGGTGATCTCCGCGTAGGGGTCTCGGTCGCAGATGTCGACCGCGCGGCGGTAGTGGCACAGAAACGGCACGTCAGGCATCGCGCCAACCAGTTCGGGGACGAGCCCCGCCACGGCGAGCGCCAGCCCGCCGCCCTGGCTGCCGCCGTTGACGGCGACCCGCTCCGGGTCGACCCCGGGCAACTCGCGCACCGCGTCGGTCGCCCGGACGGCGTCTGTCATCAGGCGTCGGTAGTAGTACGTCTGCGGGTCCTCGATGCCCCGGGTCATGAAGCCGGGCGTCTGCGGGCCTGAACCGTGCGGATCGCCGGTCGCGCCGCCGGTTCCCCAGTTGGAACCCTGGCCGCGGGTGTCCATGAACAGGTGTGCGAAGCCCGCGGCTGCCCAGTGCAACTGCGCGCCAGGCAGGTCGCGCCCGCCGCCGTAGCCGATGTACTCGACGACCGCGGGAAGCGGCCCCTCCGCGCCCTTCGGCAGCGTCAGCCACGCCTTGACGGGGTCGCCCGCGAAGCCAGCGAAGGTGACGTCGAAGATGTCGAACGAGGTCAGGGGGGAGTCGACGCGCTCGGCTTTGACGTCGCTCGGCAGCGAGCGCGCCTCGGTGAGCGTGTCGCCCCAGAACTGGTCGAAGTCGTCGGGCTCAAGCACCTGGGGCCGGTAGTTGCGCAGCTCATCCAGGGTCATGTCGGTGCGTGCCACGGGGGAGTTCCTCTCGTCAGTGGGCGTCGGTGCCGCTGGGGGCGGTCGAGTCGAGCACTCTCAGGAGTGGAGCGTAGTGCGCCTCGACTGCCTCGCGATAGGCCTCCAGGTTCCCGGCGCGCGCAGCGTCGAGCATGTCCTGGTGGGCGCGGACGGTGTCGTCCATGTCGCGCGGCGTCGGGACCCCCAGCCTCGGGCCGACCAAGGTGTAGACATCCCAGAAGGCGGCCACGAGTTGCCGGTACAACTCGTTGCCGATCAGGCTCGCGATCTGCAGGTGGAACTCGCGGTCCTCCGACGCGAAGTTCTCCTTTCGCTCACCCTTGATGGCCATTTCCCGGCATACCGTGCTGAGTTCGCTGGCCTCCTGCCCGGTCAAATGCGCAACGACTTGGGGCGCGATCGCCAGATCGAGGGCCAACCGCACCTCGACGACGTGGCGGAGCGTCTCGAAGTCGCGGCCGGGGAGCACGACGCCCTTGAAGGTCAGTCCCTCCACCAGCGGACGCAGGGACATCTCGCCGACGAACATGCCGGTCCCGTGCCGCACCTCGATGATGTCGAGCGTAGCCAGCGTGCGAATGGCCTCCCGGAGGTTGGCCCGCGAGACGTCCAGGAGTTCCGCGAGTTGGGCCTCCGTCGGCAGGGGATCGCCCGGCTTGAGGCCACGGGAGATGATCAACTCCTTCACGGCGTCGATGCTCTGGCGCAGCCGTAGGGGTTCACGAATTCTCGCCATTTTCACTCCCTGGTGTTGACTGATGACCCTATTGTGGCAGAGTATTCGGATATCAGATGTCTGATAACCCCCGAGATTTTCGTGTCAAGGAGACTCAATGATGAATCCCACCCCGGTGCCCCGACGGGATCTGTTCAGGTACGCGGGCGCCTTCGGAGCCGCCGCCGCGTTCACCGCGACCCTTTCGGCCTGCGGCAAGCAGGCGCCGATCAGCACCCCGCCCGCCACTGCCGGCTCAGGCAGCCCCGCCGCATCGGCAGCCCCAGGGGGCGCCGACGGCACCATCACCGCCGCGATCTCCTACGAGCTCGGCACCAACGGCTACGACCCGATGACCACGACCGCCGCCCTCACGCAGGCCGTCAACTGGCACACCCTCGAGGGCCTCACCGAGCTGAACCCCGCCTCGCGCGAGGTCTACGCCGCGCTCGCCGCCGACCTCCCCAAGCAGGTCGACGACACTACCTACGAGGTGACGCTGCGCGACAAGGCCGTGTTCCACGACGGCTCGCCCGTCACCACCGATGACGTCGCCTTCTCGTTCGCGCGGGTCCTCGACCCGGCCAACAAGAGCCTGTTCGCCTCCTTCATCCCGTTCCTGGAATCGGTCACCAAGAAGGACGACACGACGGTCACCGTCAAGCTGAAGTACGCCTTCTCGCTGGTCGCCGAGCGCCTCTCCGTTGTCAAGATCGTCCCGAAGGCCGCCGTCGAGAAGGACGCGAAGGCCTTCGACCTGAACCCCGTCGGCAGCGGCCCCTGGAAGATGACCGACAACGGCGCAAGCTCGCAGCAGGTGGTCTTCGAGCGCAACGACGCCTACAACGGCCCGCATCCGGCCAAGGCGAAGTCGATGACCTGGCAGATCATCCCCGACGACTCGACCAGGACCAACGCGCTCAGCTCCGACACGGTGCAGGCCATCGACTCGGTCCCCGCCGCCAACCTGGCGACCCTGTCCCAGACCAAGTCGGTCGCCGCTGAGCAGGGCTTCGGGCTGCTGTTCGCCATGTTCAACTGCGGCCTCGCGCCGATGGACGACGTGCGCAACCGCCAGGCGGTCATGTACGCCCTCGACTACGAGAAGATCTGCAAGGTCGGCATGTCCGACCTCGCGACCCCCGCGACGAGCTTCGTCCAGAAGGAGCACCCATCCTACAACGCCGCGAAGGTCCAGTACCCGGGCGGCGCGGACAAGGCGAAGGCGCTGCTCGCCGAGACGGGTCTGAAGAAGATCCGCGTGCTCGCCTCCGACCACGGCTGGTTCGCCAGCGTCCGCCCGATGATCAAGGAGTCGCTCGAGGCCGTCGGCCTGACGGTCGACTACCAGGAGAAGAAGTCCTCGGACGTGTACGCGACCATCGACTCCGACCCGAACGCCTTCGACGTGGTCATCGCCCCCGGTGACCCGTCGGTGTTCGGCGACGACGCCGACCTGCTGCTTCGCTGGTGGTACACCGGCGACACCTGGACCGACTCGCGCATGCACTGGAAGGGCCAGGAGTCCTACACCAAGGTGCAGGGACTGCTCGACACCGCCTCCAAGTCGACGGGCGACGAGCAGAAGAAGTCCTGGTTCGAGATCTACGACGTGGTCAGCGAGGCCGTGCCGATGTACCCGATCTTCCACCGCAAGGCCCCGACGGCGTTCGACTCGAAGACACTCCAGGGCTTCAAGCCGATCGCGGTGACCGGGCTCTCGTTCGTCGACGTGGCCTCGTCCAAGTAGCACACGACGCTTCCAGCACCATGACGTCGGAAGGGGTGGCGTGACGCTCACGCCACCCCTTCCGCACGCCCATTCCGGGCTGATCGCCCACACCTCCTCTGGTTAGGAGCCCTCAGTGTCAAACCTCCTCCGCCTCCTCGGACGACGCCTCATCGCGTTGCCGATCATGGTGCTGGGTGTCACGCTGCTGGTGTTCGTCGTGATGTCGTTCTCCAGTGCCGACCCGGCCCGACTCGCCCTCGGCGAGAGCGCCTCGGCCGACGCCCTCCAGGCCTACCGCGATGCGCACGGCCTGTCCGACCCGATGTTCGTGCGCTACGGCCGTTACCTCGCGGGCCTCGTCCAGGGCGACCTCGGCGAGTCCTTCACCGGGGTGCCGATCTCTCAGTTGGTCGCCAAGAACTTCCCCGTCACCCTCCAGATCACGCTCGTCGGTCTGCTGATGGGCGTCGCCCTCGCGCTCGTGCTCGGCGTCGTCGCCGCGCTCTACCGAGACAAGTGGCCCGACCAGGTCATCCGGATCTTCTCCATCGCGAGCCTCGCGACGCCGTCGTTCTGGCTTGCGCTGCTGCTGATCCAGGCGTTCGGCAACGTCCCGGGCGGCACCTACACCTTTCCCGCGGTCGTCACAGAATGGGTCAAGTTCAGCGCCGACCCGGGAGCGTGGGCGACGCAGATCTTCCTCCCCGCGTTCGCCTGCGCCATCCCACTCAGCGGCTCGCTGACCCGCGTGGTTCGGACCTCGATGGTCGAGGAACTGGACCGCGACTACGTCCGCACCGCGATCGGCGCCGGCGTGCCGCGCACGGAGGTCGTCGCACGGAACGTGCTGCGCAACGCGCTCATCACGCCGCTGACGGTGCTCGGCCTGCGCATCGGCTACATGATGGGCGGCGCCGTCGTGATCGAGATGATCTTCAACATCCAGGGCATGGGCCAGTTGATCTTCCAGGGCATCACCCGCAACGACATCAACATTGTGCAGGGCGTCACCATCACGGTCGCCATCGCCTTCATCGTCATCAACATGGTCGTCGACCTCCTGTACGTGCTCGTCAACCCGCGAATCAGGAGCATCTGATGTTGTCCTCCGAATCCCGCAAGAAGCTCTCGCAGGCCGGGCTGCGGTTCCAGGGCATCCGCAGCCTGCCGATCGGTTCAAAGATCGCCGTCGGGGTGCTGGTGCTGATGGCCCTCGTGGCGATCTGCGCCGACTTCGTCGCCCCCTACTCGCCCAACGCGGCAGGCCTCGTGCCGCCCGACATGGTCGTGCAGCAGGAGGTCAACATCGAGGGCATCGGGACCCAACTGCTCCCCGACAACGCCATCGCCCCCAACTCGATGTTCTGGTTCGGCACCGACGACACCGGCCGCGACACGTTCTCCAGGGTCATCTACGGCGCGCGGGTCTCGCTGATCGTCGGCCTCGCCGCCACGGCGCTCGCGCTCGTGGTCGCCGCGATCCTCGGCTCGATCGCGGCGACCGCCAACAAGGTCGTCTCCGAGGTCCTGATGCGCGTCCTCGACGTCATCATGAGCTTCCCCGGCATCGCGCTGGCCGCCGTCATGGTGACGGCGCTGTCGTCGCGGCTCCCGATTCTGCCGGTGGTGATCATCTCCATCGCCTTCCTGTATGTGCCGCAGTTGACCCGCGTGGTGCGCGCCAACGTGCTCGCGCAGTTCGGCGAGGACTACGTCTCCGCGTCGAAGGTGATGGGGGCCAGCACCCCGTGGATCCTGATCCGGCACGTGGCCCGCAACTGCCTCGCGCCGATCATGGTGTTCGCTACGGTGCTCGTCGCCGACGCGATCGTGTTCGAGGCGTCGCTGTCCTTCATCGGGACGGGCATCACGTCGGTGAACACCCCCACCTGGGGCAACATGCTGAGCGAGGGCAAGGCCCTGCTGCTCTCGGGGCACTGGTGGGCCACCTTCTTCCCGGGCCTGTTTATCCTCATCACGACGCTGAGCCTCAACGTCCTCTCGGAGGGGCTCACGGACTCGCTCGCCTCGCCGAAGATCAAGGCGCGCGTCAACGTCCAGGCCGACGAGGAGGCCGAGGCCGGCGCGGCGGCGGGCATCGCCGCCTCCTACGAGACGCAGACCGCCTCCCTCAACTCGCGCCTCACCGCCCTTGAGGTCGCCGAGTTGGCCCGCGAGGACCGCCTGGTGCTCCCGCACCCGGACGCCGAGCCGCTCCTCAAGGTCGAGAACCTGTCGATCTCCTTCCCGGAGGCGCACGGCACCGTCAAGATCGTCGACAACGTGTCCTTCTCGGTGCGCCCCGGCGCGACCATGGGGCTGGTCGGCGAGTCGGGCTGCGGCAAGTCGATCACCGCGATGGCGATCATGGGGCTGCTTCCCCCGACCGCCCGCTTCGAGGGGTCGATCACGTTCGCGGGCCGCGAGCTTCTCGGCATGGGCGAGAAGGAACGCAACGCCCTCCGGGGGCACGAGATGAGCATGATCTACCAGGACGCGCTCAGCTCCCTCAACCCGTCAATGCTGGTCCGCGCCCAGATGAGGCAACTCACCAAGCGCGGCGGCCAGCGCTCCGCTGAGGAACTGCTCGAACTCGTCGGCCTCGACCCGGCGCGCACCCTGAAGTCGTACCCGCACGAACTCTCCGGCGGGCAGCGGCAGCGCGTGCTGATCGCCATGGCGCTGACCCGCAACCCGCGCCTCGTGATCGCCGACGAGCCGACCACGGCCCTCGACGTGACGGTGCAGGCCCAGGTCGTCGACCTGCTCAACGACCTGCGCGAGAAGCTCGGCTTCTCGATGGTGTTCGTGTCGCACGACCTGGCGCTCGTCGCGAAGGTCGCCCACCGGATCACCGTGATGTACGCGGGGCAGGTGGTCGAACAGGCCACCACGAGCGAACTGCTCACCAACCCCGTCCACGAGTACACGCGGGGCCTGCTCGGCGCCGTGCTGTCCATCGAGGAGGGCAAGGGGCGACTGCACCAGGTTCCCGGTGTGGTGCCCTCCCCGCGCGAGTTCGTGCCGGGCGACCGGTTCGCGCCGCGCTCCTCGCACCCCGGGATCGGCCGGACCGAGAAGCCGACCCTGCGGCCGGTCGACGGCGTCGACCACGTCTACGCGCGCACCGACGAATTGGTGGCAGCGCTCGCGAAGGAGAACGACCGATGAGCAGGACCGCCGTGATCGAACTCGACGACGTCCACGTCGTCCACAAGGCCCGCACGGGAACGCTGTTCAGGCGCGACCGCGTGCACGCCGTCAACGGCGTCAGCCTCTCCGTCGGCAAGGGCGAGACGCTCGGCCTCGTCGGTGAGTCGGGCTGCGGCAAGTCGACCCTCGCCCGCGTCATGGTCGGCCTCCAGCCGGTGACGAGCGGACGGGTGCTGCACCAGGGCGTCGAGACAAAGCTCAACGCCGCCGGACGTCGCCGCCTCGGACGGTCGGTCTCCGTGGTCTTTCAGGACCCGGCGACCGCGCTCAACCCGCGGATGCTGGTGCGTGACACCCTGCTCGACCCGTTCGCGGTGCACGGCATCGGCACTCGCGACGAGCGTGAGGCGCGCGTCGAGGAACTGCTCGACCTCGTCGGGCTACCCCGCTCCGCGCTCGACGTGTTGCCGCGGCAGATCTCCGGGGGACAGCGCCAACGCGTCGCGATCGCGCGTGCCCTGACGCTCAACCCAGACGTGATCATCGCCGACGAGCCGACCTCCGCGCTCGACGTGTCCGTGCGCGCCCAGGTGCTCAACCTCCTGATGGACCTCAAGGAGCAGTTGGGCCTCGGGCTCGTGTTCATCAGCCACGACATCAACACCGTCCGGTTCATCTCCGACCGGATGGCCGTGATGCTCGCTGGAAAGATCGTCGAGACCGGCCCAGCGGAGAAGGTCTTCACCGCCCCCCAGCACGACTACACGCGCACGCTGCTGAGCGCCGTGCCATCCCTTCTGTAGATTTTCCGATTGGAGCTTTGAGAAATGACCGAATTCAGAGGCATCGTGCCCCCCGTCGTCACGCCCATGCGACCGGACGGGTCGCTCGACCTTGAGGGCCTTGACCGCGTCGTCGACCACCTGATCGACGGCGGGATGCACGGCCTGTTCATCCTGGGATCGTGCGGACAGGTCGCCTACCTGACCGACGCCGAGCGCGACGCCGTCGTCACCCGCGTCGTGGAGCGGGTCGCCGGGCGGGTCCCCGTCCAGGTCGGCACCCCCGACTTCACCGCCCGCCGGATGTCGACCAGCGCCCGCCGCGCCCAGGACCTCGGGGCGGACGCAGTCGTGGTCTCGGCCCCCGTCTACGCGCTGAATGACGAGGCCGAGATCGCGCGACACCTGCGCATCGTCGCCGAGTCGGTCGACATCCCAGTGTTCGCCTACGACGTCCCCGTCCGGGTGCACACCAAGCTCGGCAGGGACCTGCTGATCAACCTGGGCCGCGAGGGGGTGCTGCGCGGCGTCAAGGACTCCTCGGGCGACGACGTGGCGTTCCGCCGACTGGTGGCCGCCAACGCCCAGGCAGGGCACCCCTTGCAGTTGCTGACCGGCCATGAGGTGATGGTCGACGGGATGCTGCTGCTCGGCGCCGACGGTGCAGTGCCTGGCCTCGCCAACGTCGACCCGGTCGGCTACCGCAGGCTGTGGGACGCCGCGCAGGCAGGCGACTGGGCCGCCGCCAGGGCCGAGCAGGACCGCCTCGCGGAACTTTTCGAGATCGTCTTCGTGCCCGCGGGCCGCTCCGGCGACGCGGGCGGGATCGGCGCATTCAAGGCGGCCATGGCGAGCCTCGGCATCATCGATTCCGCGGCGATGCCTTCCCCGCTCGAGGGGCTGACCGGAGCCGACGTCGAGCAGATCGACGCGATCCTCGAAGGGGTGGGACTCAAGGGATGACCTCAGCCATCGGCGTCGACCTCGGCGGCACCAAGACGGCCGCGGCCCTCGTCTCGGACGACGGGACCATCGAGGCCCGGCTGACCGCGCCCACGCCGTCGGCCGTCGGCCCCGAGGCGGTGCTCGACACCGTGGCGACGCTGGTGCGCGGGCTGTGGCGGGGCGACGTCGCGGGCGTCGGCATCGGCACGGCCGGGGTGGTCGACGCCACGCGCGGGTCGATCATCTCGGCGACCGACACCTTCGCGGGCTGGGTCGGCACCGACCTGGTCGCGGGCCTACGGGCCCGACTGCCGGAGCACGGAGCCTTCCCCGTCGAGGTCCGCAACGACGTCGACGCGCACGCGCTCGGCGAGTTCTGGCTCGGCGCGGGCCGCGGCCGCGACTCCATGCTGATGGTCGCCGTCGGCACCGGGGTCGGCGGCGCCGTCATCGTCGACTCCCGGCTCCGCACCGGCGCCCACCACGTCGCGGGCGAGATCGGCCACATGCCCGTCCCCGGCGCGGAGGGGTTGCGCTGCGCCTGCGGCAGGCCTGGGCACCTCGAGGCCGTCGCGGCGGGCCCCGCCATCGAGCGGGCCTACGAACGCCTCGCGGGGGAGCGGGCCTCCGGACGCGAGATCGTGGCGCTGGCCGAGGCGGGCGACCCGCCTGCCCTGACCGTCGTCCGCGCCTCGGCGACGGCGCTGGCGCGGGCGATCTGCGGCCTCGCGACCGTCCTCGACCCCGGCTGCGTCGTGGTCGGCGGCGGCGTCGCCCTTGCGGGGGACGTGTGGTGGGGGCCGCTCCTGGAGACCTGCCGCGCCGAACTGATCGATGCCCTCGCCCACCTCGACATCCTTCCCGCGGCGCTCGGCCAGGACGCGGCCGTCCTCGGCGCAGCGCGCACCATCTTCGACACCCGAGAGGCAGCACATGAGTGAACTGTTGGAAGCGGTCAAGGGACGCCTGATCGTCTCCTGCCAGGCGTACCCGGGAGAGCCCATGCTCGACCCCCGAACCATGGCCCAGGTCGCCCAGGCGGCCGTCCAGGGCGGCGCGGCGGCCATCCGCGCGAAGGGCCTGGCGGACCTGGAGGCGATCAACGCCGCCGTCGACGTGCCCGTCATCGGGCTGGTCAAGGTCGGCGCCTCGGAGGTCTACATCACCCCGACCCTCGAGGACGCCATGGAGGTGGCCGCCACCGGATGCCAGATCGTGGCCCTTGACGGCACCCGCCGCGAGCGGCCCGACTCTCGCACGCTCGCCGAGACCATCGCGGGCCTCAAGGCCGCGTATCCGGCGGTGCTGGTGATGGCCGACTGCGGCTCGGTCGGCGACGCGGAGGCCGCCGTGGCTGCAGGCGCCGACATCCTCGGCACCACGCTCGCCGGGTACTCCGGTGAGCGGCCCAAGACGGAGGGGCCCGACTGGGAGGTCGTCGATCAGTTGGTCGCGCTCGCGTCGCTACCCGTGTTCGTGGAGGGGCGCGTGCACGCCCCCGAGCAGGCGGCCGAGGCGATCCGGCGCGGCGCATGGGCCGTGGTCGTCGGCACCGCGATCACGCACCCGAGCACCATCACGGGATGGTTCGCCACGGCGGTCGAGTCGGCCTCCTGACGCGGCCTCAGCCGAGCAGCGGCCCGAGCAGGTGCTTGGCCAGTTCCTCGCTCGGCTTCGGCTGCCCGGCGTGCTGGCGCTCGAACGCGGTCGTCGCGTCGGTGCCACACAGCGCGATGATCCGGTCGGCGCCGCCCGGGTGTTGGTCGATCCATGAGGTGAGGTCGTAGACGTTGCCCTCGATCGCGGCCCAGCAGTCGGCCGGCGTGGCGTGCTCGGCGACCTGGGCCAGCGAGTAGCCGGCCTGCGACGCCGAAGCCGACGCCGAAGCTGACGGTGAACCCGATCCGGTCGGCGACGCTGACGGCGACCCCGCCCCCGACGTCGGCGCGGGCGATGACGCCGACGACGTGGGGGTGGCCGAGCCGCCCCAGACGGCGGTCGCGCCCGAATGCCCGGTCAGGACGGTCAGCACGACCACGGCGACCGACAGCGCCGCCACGACGACGCCAGCCAGGTTCTGGGCGCCCGTGGCGACCTCCGCACGCCGCGTCCACAGCAGCCAGCCTCCGCCGAGCGCCAGGTAGACGAGCGAGACGATCATCAGGGTCGTGCCCCAGTTCTCGTGCGTCGCCGGGATGCCGACGCGCGCCGCGAGGGCGTCACCCGAGAGTTTCGCGAGGACGGCGCCGCCCGCGCCGAGCACCAGCACGCCCAGAGCGGCAATGCCATAGCGGGGACGCCAGGAGGGCCGCACCACGAGGCCGAGGATCAGCACAGCGGCCAAGGGGAGCAGCACCACGGGTAGGTGCACAAGCAGCGGGTGCAGGGGCAGCCCGAAGGCCGAATCAAACATGGACACATTCTAGGTGAACATTCAAGCAATGACGCCGATGTCGACGACGCGCCCGACTGCGGCAAGATTGTCCCCATGACCTCCGACTTTGCACCAAGCGGCCTCATCGTCTGTCTCCCCGAGGCCGAGGTGGATGACTACGTGGGCGTCGTCGAGACCTTGATCCAGGAGGGGTTCCACAGCTTCGCCCTCCCGGCGTCCGTGGCGGGCCTCGGCGAGGTCTTCGGCATCTTCCAGGCCCGCGCGACCTTCGGCGCCTGCCGCCTCTCGACGCTCGAGCAGGCCGTCGCGGTCGCGGAGGCGGGGGCACGGTTCGCCCTCGTCGACGTGCCCGAGGGCGCGACCATCGACGCGCTCGTCGAGCGGGGCGTTGCCTGCTACGCAGCCGCCATGACGCCGACCGAGGTGCGCGCCGTGCTCGCCACGAGGGCGACCGGGGCGCTGTTGTTCCCCGCAGACGTCGTGGGGCACGCACTGGGGCAGCGGCTCAAGGAGGTCGGCCTCGCTGACCGGGTCATCCCGCTCGGCGGGATCGGGGCCTACGCTGCGGGCGAATGGATGGGCGCAGGGGCGCCTGCTGCCTGCATCGAGGCGACGCTGCTCGGGGACGCCTTCTCGGGGGATCGCTGAACCAGTTGCGCGACCGCGCCGGTTCGTTCATCGCGGTGCAGAAGAAGTTCGAGTCGGCCGGGTAGCCGAAGGGTTCCCGCGGCTCAGTCGGCGGGCAGCCCGCGGCGGGGGGCCACCGGTTGCGGCTCGACGTCCTCGTCGAAGTCGGGGTTGTCCACGACCTCGCCGAGATCGGGGTCGTCCGTGGCCGTCTCGGACGGCCGGAACGCGGCGTGGGCGACCGGCGCCACCACGGCCGTCGCGGCGGCATCCGGCGCCAGGGGAGGGGCGAGGGGCGCCGTCTGCTCGACGGCCGACTCCGTGTGGGCAGGCGCAGTCTGGATCGGCGCCGTGTGGATCGGAGCGGTGTGGATGAGGGTCGACTCGGCGGGATCGACGGGGGGCTGCTCCGCCGCGTCATCGGCCGCCATCTCGGAGGCGTCCAGGAACTGCGTCGGCACCTCGTCGTCCGCGAAGGGGGAGTACGCGCCGTCGAGTTCGTCGTTCAGGAAGTCGATGGCGCCCTCGCTCGAGCGGCGGCGGCGCCGACCGAAGCCAGCGCGGGCGACCATCACGATCAGCGCGACCACGGCCAGCGCTGCGATCCCGAGCAGCGACACCACGAACCACGTCATCGGCGAGGCCTCGGGCTCCTCGGTCGCCGGAGTGTTCGACCCCTGGGTGGTCTGCGGGGCCGGGGCGCTCTGCGGGGAGGGGGAGGTCGGTTGGGGGCTGGTGGGTGCGGCGTTCTCGTTGCCTGCTCCCTCCGAGCCCTCCTCGGCGGGCGGTTGGTCCGCCTCCACGTCGATGTGGGTGATGGGCAGCGCGAGGCTGTGTGAGGCAGCGGGGAACGAACCGGAGGCGGCGAAGCTCAGCGTCAGTTTCAGGTCGCCCTCTGCCTGGTCCTCCGGCACGAGGTACATCGTCTGGAAGCCGCCGTCGTCGCCGGTGACGGTGAACGAGTCCGCCACGTCGCCGGAGGCGTCCGACACGGAGATGCCTGCGCCGGAGACGGGGGCGCCGTTGGCCTTCAGCGCGCCGCTGATGGCGATCATCTCGCCGTTGGTGGCCGCCTCGGGGACGCTTCCCGTCAGCGCCATCTCCACAGGCGGGGGAGCCGGTTCCTGGGGCGCTGGCTGCTCTGGCTGCGTCGGCTGCTCGGGGTTGGGTTGCGTCGAGCCCTGGGCGTCGAAGTTGACGGCCCCCTGGGTCCCTGAGACCCCGCCCTTGCCGTCGTACCGCACGGTCGCGGTGTGCTGGCCGCCCGACAGGTTCAGCTCGGCCTCGACGGCGAACTGGCCGTTACCGCGGGTCTGGTCTCGCCCGATCTCGACGCCGTCGACGTAGGCGACCACGTCCTGCCTCTTGAGTGGCTGATCACCCGCGGAGAGTGTTCCGTAGACCGTCACCTTCGAGCCCGAGACGGCGACATTGACCTCCACGCGAGCGTCGTCGGCCGCTGCCGGGCTTGCGAGCAGGCCGAGCAGGGCTGCGGTGAGCGCCAGGAGAAGGAGGCGCAGCGGGCGACTGTGCATGGTAGGAGCAATTGGCCTTTCGTTACTGATGGCAGAGATTAACCCCTTGGCAAGCCAATTGCGAAGGGGGTGGCACTTAGCGTGTTCCCAGTGTTTGGCAATCACGCTTTGGTCACGTACCCTGAGAACACCTTAGATTTTCTCAGGGAGGCATTCAATGGCTGGAGCGCGACGCGCAGCTCAGGGCGACGAGAACGCGGAGGCGTCCGTCGCCGAGTTGGGCACCGTCACATCCGCCCGCCGCGGGGTCGGTTCCCGTCCAGGCATCACGCGCGGCAGGGCCGTGCGGTTCGCCATGGCACCCCTGGCCATCCTCTCGGTCGTCGGCCTCGCCGCCGGCCTGATGTTCGTCCCGCCGACCACGGCAGACGAGACCGATCCCGGTTCCGCGGCCACCGCGCCGCTCGGCGTCTCCCGTGACCTCGCCCGCCCCGCCCTGACGCCGACGCAGTCGCCCACCCCAACGCCCACGCCGACGGTGACGCCGTCGAGCGTCCCGAGCGCGACCGTCACCCCGAGCCCCACGGCGTCCGCGAGCCCGACCGCGTCAGCGACCCCCACGCCCACCGCCTCGCCGACCGCGAAGGCCGCGCCCGCCAAGTCACCCTCGCCGAGCGTCGACTACACCTCCCTCGGCGACTCGGCAGGCTCCCGTTACGCCACCGACAGCGTCAACGTCCGCACCGGCCCCGGCAAGGACTTCGACTCGCGCACCACGCTCTCGGAGGGCGACAAGGTCACCATCACCGAGCGTGAGGTCGACGGATGGCGCCAGGTCGTCGTCTCAAAGAAGTCGGGCTGGGTCAAGGAGAGCTTCCTCACCTCGAAGCAGCCCGCGCCGACCCCCACGGCGACCAAGTCCTCGTCCTCCTCGGACGGCGGATCAGACTCCGGCTCCGACGGCGGCGTCTCCTCCGGCGCCTCGTGCCCCAAGGCAGGCAGCCTCGAGTCGCACCTGACCTCGCGCACCGCCAAGGTGCTGCGCGCCGTGTGCGCCAAGTTCGACGGCGTCAGCAGCTACGGCGGCTACCGCCCCGGTGCGGGCTCCTACCACGGCTCCGGCCGCGCCATCGACATCATGGTCTCCGGCGACTACGGCTGGCAGATCGCCAAGTGGGCCCGTGCCAACGCGTCCGAGCTTGGCGTCATCGAGGTCATCTACCAGCAGAAGATCTGGACGACGCAGCGCTCCGGCGATGGCTGGCGGTCGATGTCGGATCGCGGCAGCGCGACCGCCAACCACTACGACCACGTGCACCTCAGCGTCGGCTGATCCGCGGCCCCCTCGGCCTCACCCTTGAGGGATCACCTTTCGGATGCCGAGGCTGCATGGGCGCGCCGCCGCTTCGAGCCCTAGTCTTGGGGCATGAAGACACCGGTTGATCCCACGACCACCGAAGCGTGGTCGGACCTGCAGACCCTCAAGAATGCGCTCGTCCCCGACCTGCGCGGCTGGTTCGAGGCCGACCCGCACAGGGCAGAGGAACTGACCTTCGACGTCGCGGACCTGCACGTCGACCTGTCGAAGAACCTCATCAACGAGGACATCATCGCCGCGCTGCTCCGACTCGCGGACCAGGTCGGGCTCGCTGAGCGCCGCGAGGCGATGTTCTCCGGCGAGCGGATCAACGTCACCGAGAACCGCTCGGTGCTGCACACCGCGCTGCGCCTCCCCGCAGACGCGACCCTCGTGGTCGACGGCCAGGACGTGGTCGCCGACGTGCACGCCGTGCAGGACAAGATGTTCGCCTTCGCGGACAAGGTCCGCTCCGGCGAGTGGAAGGGCGTCACAGGAAAGCCGATCTCCACCGTCGTTAACATCGGCATCGGCGGCTCCGACCTCGGCCCAGTGATGGTCTACGAGGCGCTGATCCCCTACAAGCAGGACGGTCTCACCTGCCGCTTCGTCTCCAACATCGACCCGAGCGACGTGACGGAGAAGGTCGCCGACCTCGACCCGACCACCACGCTGTTCATCGTCGCGTCCAAGACCTTCACGACGCTCGAGACGCTCACCAACGCCCGGATGGCCCGCGAGTGGCTGCTCGCCAAGCTCGTCGAGACCGGGGCGATCGAGGACACCGACGAGGCCCGCAAGGACGCCATCGCGAAGCACTTCGTCGCCGTCTCCACCGCGCTCGACAAGGTCGCCGACTTCGGCATCGACCCCGTCAACGCCTTCGGCTTCTGGGACTGGGTCGGCGGCCGCTACTCGGTCGACTCGGCGGTCGGGCTGCCCGTCGCCATCGCCATCGGCCCTGACGGCTTCCGTGACTTCCTCGCCGGCTTCCACGCCGTCGACACGCACTTCCGCACGCAGGACCCCGAGAGCAACGTCCCGCTGCTGATGGGCCTGCTCAACATCTGGTACGTGAACTTCTTCCACGCGCACAGCCATGCGGTGCTGCCCTACGCGCAGTACCTGCACCGTTTCCCGGCCTACCTGCAGCAACTCACCATGGAGTCCAACGGCAAGTCGGTGCGATGGGACGGCAGCCCCGTCACCACCGACACCGGCGAGATCTTCTGGGGCGAGCCTGGCACCAACGGCCAGCACGCCTTCTACCAGTTGATCCACCAGGGCACCCGCCTGATCCCGGCCGACTTCATCGCCGTCGCGAACCCGGCGCACCCCGTCAAGGACGGCGACACCGACGTCCACGGGCTGTTCCTTGCGAACTTCTTCGCCCAGACCGCCGCGCTCGCGTTCGGCAAGACCATCGAGGAGGTCCGCGCCGAGGGCACCGACGAGGCCATCGTCACGGCCCGCGTCTTCCCGGGCAACCGGCCCACCACGTCGATCATGGCGCAGGCGCTCACGCCGTCGGTGGTCGGCCAGCTCATCGCGCTCTACGAGCACATCACCTTCGTGCAGGGCATCGTCTGGGGCATCGACTCGTTCGACCAGTGGGGTGTCGAGCTCGGCAAGAAGCTTGCGCTCGAGATCGCACCAGCCGTGTTCGGCGACGCGGAGGCGCTCGCCAAGCAGGATCCTTCGACCCAGTCGCTCGTGAGCTGGTACCTCGAGACGCGTGGCTGACCGGCGGAAGCGCCGCCTTCCGCGCTGGCTGCGGATCACCGGGATCGTCGCGCTTATCGGCGTGGTCCCGGTGATCGCGTCGGCGATCCACCTCGCGGTGCTGTCGGCCGGTCGCACCCATCAGGTCGACGACGTGCCCGAACGGCCCGTCGGGATGGTGCTCGGCGCCAAGGCTGACCCGGGCCGCCCGTCTGCCTTCCTCGCCGCGCGGCTGAACCTCGCCGTCGACCTGTTCGAGCGCGGGAAGATCCGTGCGATCCTCGTGACCGGCGACGGGCTGCCCCGCTCCAACGACGAGCCGGGCGTGATGCGCGACTACCTGGAGGCCCGCGGCATCCCCGCGGACAGGATCGTCGAGGACCCTGCGGGGTTCGACACCTACGACTCGTGCGTGCGGGCGCGCGACGTGTTCGGCGTCACGGAGATGACGATCCTGACGCAGGACTACCACGTCGGCCGGGCGATCGCGATCTGCGAGGCGGTCGGCATCGACGCGGTCGGCGTCGGGGACACGACCATGCGGACCCGCTTCCCGCAGTACTGGGTGAAGGGCGTCAGCCGCGAATGGGCGGCGAACCTGAAGGCCGAGTGGGACATCCTCACACGCCGCCAACCGCAGCAGGACCCGTTCGACCCGAGCCTTCTGGAGGCCGCTGGCCTCCGCTGACAACCCGCGACCTGGCTACCATGCAGGTCAGCGCGGTTGAGGAGGCGGCATGGAACCAGACGGCGCCCCGACGGAGGGCCACATCTCGGTGCGCGGCGCCACCGAGCACAACCTGCGCGACCTTGACCTCGACATCCCGCGCGACACCGTCGTGGCATTCACCGGCATCTCGGGCTCCGGCAAGTCGTCGCTCGCGTTCGGCACGATCTATGCGCAGTCGCGGCAGCGCTACCTGGAGTCGGTCTCGCCCTACGCACGCAGGCTGATCGACCAAGGCTCGACGCCGCGGGTCCGCCAGATCGGCGGGCTGCCCCCAGCGGTCGCGCTCCGGCAGCAGCACGGGGCCGGGTCGGCGCGATCCACCGTCGGCACCGTCAGCCGCGTCTCCAACGTGCTGCGGATGCTCTACTCGCGGGCGGGCGACTATCCCCCGGCTTCCGCCCAGCCGACCTTGCCGGCAGTTTCCCGCGCGACGCGGCCCCGCTGGACTCCGACAGCTTCTCGCCCAACACCGCCGTCGGCGCCTGTCGCACCTGCTCGGGCCTCGGCAGGCTGCTGCAGGTCGACGTCGACCTCCTGGTCGGCGACCCGGACCTCAGCATCCGCGACGGCGCCATCGCCGCCTGGCCCGGTGCGTTCGGCGGCCAGAACTACCGAAGGATCCTGGCGATCCTCGGCGTCGACATCGACGCCCCGATCCGCTCTCTCCCCGCAGAGACCAGGAACTGGGTGCTGCTGACCGACGAGCAGCCGACGGTCGACGTCGAGGAGTTTCACTACAAGGGCACCTACCTGAGCCCGAAGCGGTGGGTCGAGCACACCTTCCACGACTCGCAGTCGGCCCGGATGCGCGCCAAGGCGGGCGAGTTCATGACGGAGCGGCTCTGCCCGTCGTGCCACGGAAAGCGCCTCAACCCGGAGGCCCTCGCCGTGACGATCGCGGGCCGCGACATCGCCTACGCCACCGCCCTTCCCATGACGGGGCTGCGCGACTTCCTGACCGCCGCGCTGACGCACCCGGACGTCGTCACCCTGCCCGCAGAGCGGCTCCAGGCGGCGCACGCGCTGATCGAGGTGCTGACCGACCTGCTCCGCACGCTGATCGACCTGGGGCTCGGCTACCTCGCCACCGCCCGCCCGACCTCCAGCCTGTCGGGCGGCGAACTGCAGCGACTTCACCTGGCGACGCAACTGCGCAGCGGCCTGTTCGGCGTGCTGTACGTGCTGGACGAGCCGTCTGCCGGGCTGCACCCCTCCGACGCGGAGGTGCTGCTCGGGGCTCTGCACCGGCTCCGGGACGAGGGCAACAGCGTCTTCGTCGTCGAGCACAACCCGCTGGTGATCGGCGCGGCCGACTGGATCGTCGACCTCGGCCCCGGCGCGGGGCGCTACGGCGGCGAGATCGTCTACAACGGGCGCTCCGAGGGGTTGCTGGGGTGGGCGCCTCGGCGACCGCGCGCTACCTGGGCGACCATCCTCCGCCCGCGCCCGGGCCCGAACTTCCCCGCGAGCCGAGCGGGTGGGTGAGCGTCGACGGCATCGTCGGGCACAACATGGCGGGCGTCGACGCGCGGGTCCCGCTCGGCTGCCTCACGGCGATCACCGGCGTCTCCGGGGCCGGGAAGTCGACGCTGCTCCAGGCCCTCGGCGACGCCGTCCGCGACCGGCTGCACCAGGAGGACGCCGACGAGGGAGACGAGCCCGCCGAGTCGGTGCCGGTGTGGGACCTGGAAGCGGGCAGCGTGAGCTACGCGGCCGCGTCCGGGCTGGGGGCGGTCGACCGGTTGGTCGTGGTCGACCAGTCGCCGATCGGACGGACGTCGCGCTCCAACCTGGCCACCTACACGGGCCTGTTCGCCGTCGTCCGGCGCCTGTTCGCCGCTCAGCCGCTCGCGAGGGAGCGCGGCTACACGGCGGGCCGGTTCTCGTTCAACCAGCCGCAGGGACGCTGTCCGCACTGCCTGGGCGACGGCGAGGTGAGCATCGAACTCCTGTTCATGCCGACCGAGACCGTCGCGTGCCCCGTGTGCGGGGGAGCGCGCTACAACCCGGAGACCCTGGAGGTGCGCTACGGCGGCCGCAGCGTCGCCGACCTGCTGGCGATGAGCGTCGACGAGGCGCTCGAGTTCCTCAGCGACCTGCCGACGGCGGCCAGGATCCTCGACCTGCTGTCGGGGATCGGGCTGGGCTACCTGTCGCTCGGCCAGAGCGCGACGACGCTGTCGGGAGGCGAGGCGCAGCGGATCAAACTGGTGCGCGAACTGCACCGCGCCCCGGTCGGCCACAGCCTGTACCTGCTCGACGAGCCAACCAACGGCCTGCACCCCGCCGACATCGACCTGCTGGTGGGCCGCCTGCAGGGTCTGGTCGACGCGGACAACTCCGTCGTGATGGCCGACCACGACCTGCGCACCATCGCGGTCGCGGACTGGGTGATCGACGTCGGGCCTGGTGCGGGCGACGAGGGCGGCCGGATCGTCGCGGTCGGCCGCCCCGACGAGGTCGCCGCCGATCCCGCCAGCCTCACCGGTCGACACCTGCGCGGCGCGATGAGGCGTTGAGGTCGGATCGCCCCCCGTCGGATGACGAAGGCCCCGCCCGGCGAACCGGACGGGGCCCTCGAACGGGGAGGATCAGCCCTTCTCCGCGCCCTCCGAGGTCGACATGATGCGCCGCTGGAAGATGAAGAACAGCACGGCGACCGGGATGGTCATCAGCACGGCGGCCGCCAGTTTCAGCGGGAACTGGTTGCCCGAGCCCAACTGGCCCGACACCAGCGCGCCGACGCCGGTGGTCAGGGTGTGCAGTTCGGGGCTCTGCCTCGAGATGATGAAGTGCGCGAACTCGTTCCACGACCCCTGGAACGACAGGATCGTGAGCGTGATGAGCGCGGGGGTCGCCATCGGAAGCGTCACCGACCAGAACCGGCGGAACACGCCAGCACCGTCCAGGCGGGCCGCCTCCTCGATCGACACGGGGATAGAGTCGAAGAACTGCTTCATGATGAAGATGCCCGCCGCGTCGACGAGCAGCGGAAGGATCATGCCGAAGTAGGTGTCGAACATGCCCAACTGCTTGATCACCAGGAAGCGCGGCACCATCAGCACGACCGAGGGGACCGCCATCACGGCGATGAACAGGCTGAACACGACCGAGCGACCCGCGAACTGCAGGCGCGAGAGCGCGTAGCCGGCCAGGGAGTCGAAGAACACCCGCGCCACCGTCACGACCACCGCGATGAACACCGAGTTCATGGCCCACAGCGGCAGGTCGGTGTCGAAGAACAGCCGCTCGTAGGCCGCCGCCGTGAACGGCGAGGGGATCAACGACATCGGGTCGTTGGTGGCCTGCGAGTCGGTCTTGAACGAGCCGATCACCGCGATCAGGAACGGATAGATGTAGACGAGCGCGAGCGCCACGAGCACGGCGTACGTCGCGATCAGGCCTGCCGTCACCTTCTGTCTCATGAGGTCGCCCCCTTTGCCTTCTTCTTCGCCTTGCGGTCGCGCCCGTAGCCTGACGGGTCGCGGTCGGCGAGCACGAAGCGCTGAAGCAGCGTCATGACGATGATGATCAGGAACAGCACGAACGCGATGGCCGCCGCGACTCCGGGGCGGTTGCTGCTGAACGCCTGGTCGTAGGCCAGGTACGCGGGGCTGGTCAGCGTCGCCGCCGCCGGGGTGCCGCGCGTCAGGTACACCTGGTCGAAGACCTGCCAGGTGCCGATCAGGCCGAGCGTCAGCACGGTGAACAGGGTCGGCTTGAGCATCGGGAGCGTGACGTGCCAGAACGTCTTCCACCCGGTGGCGCCGTCCATGACGGCGGCCTCGCCGACCTCGGAGCCGATGTTCTGCAGGCCCGCGAGGAACAGCAGCATGAACGTCCCGGACGTGGTGAAGACCGCCATGATGATCAGGACGCACTGGGCGACCGAGGGTCCGCCGAGCCAGTCCCAGGTCGAGACGCCCAGGAAGCCGGGCTTCTCCCAGCCGGCCGGGGCGGAGCTGAGCCCGAACCAGCCGAGGATCTTGTGCAGCACGCCCGACGGATCGGCGAACCAGTTCGGGCCGTGGATCGAGAACCAGCCGAGGACGGCGTTGACGACGCCGCTCGCCTGGAACAGGAACATGAACACGCCCGTGATGGCGATCGACGAGGTGACGGAGGGGAAGTAGAAGGCCGTGCGGAAGAAGCTCTTGGCCTTCAGCATGCGGCGGTTGACCTGGATCGCGAGGAACAGCGCGAGCGCCGTCTGCAGCGGCACCACCAGCAGCACGTAGTACACGTTGTTGCGGATGGAGCGACCGAACAATTGTTGGATCAGGCCGTCTTCGGTGGTGATCTTGGCGTAGTTCTCCATCCCCACGAAGTCGACGCGCGGGTTGTTGATGGGCGAGAACCGGCCGTTCCAGTTGGTGAACGACACCCAGAGGGCCAACAGGATCGGCGCGACCAGGAACACGCCGACGATGACAATCGCAGGCGAGACGAAGAGCCAGCCTGCGCCGGTCTCTCCCTTGTTGAGGCCCCCGCGACGCCTGCGCGTCGCGGGAGCCGTCGTCGTGCTGGACACTAGCCCTGGGCCGCCTGGTAGGCGGAGTCGAGCTGGGTCTGGACGGTGTCGAGGATCGACTTCGCGTCACCGGTGGCGAGCGTCGTGATCGAGTTGTTGAACTCGCCGATCACGTCGGAGGCGCCCTTGAAGGCGACCGGAGAGATCGCGTACTCGGCGCCCGCCACGAAGGCCGCGTTCTCCGGGAACTTCTCCGCGTAGGTCTTGGCCGCAGACTGGGTCGACGGGATGACGCCGAACGCATCGGAGAAGGCGAGCTGCTGCTCGTCGGAGGTCAGGAACTCGACGAGCTCCTGCGCGGTGGGGGCCGTGTCCTTGCCCTGCGGGATGCCCCAGCAGTTCGAGAAGGAGAAGGTGCCCTTGCCGGAGGGGCCGGCGGGCAGCTCGACGACCTTGTACTTGACGTCGGGGAAGTCGTTCTTCAGCGCACCGGCGATCCAGGGACCCTCGATGACCATCGCGGCCTTCGCGTTGCCGAAGGCCTCGCCGCCCCAGCCAGCGCCCAGGTCGGCCGGCCACTTGAGCGAGCCGTCCTTGAGCATCGACTGCACGAACTCAAGCGCCTTGACGTTGGCGTCGGAGTTGGCCGCGACCTTGCCGTCGGCCATCAGGCCGCCGCCTGCCTGCGTCATGAAGGTGCCGACGCGGGCGTACTCGGCGCCCATCGACAGGCCGGCAGCGCCGTCGGCGCTCAGCTTGGTCGCGACGGTGTGGAGCTGCTCCCAGGTGGTGGGGATGTCGGCGTCGGTCAGGCCGGCCTTTGCCCACAGGTCGGTGTTGATGACCAGGCCGAGCGTCGAGAAGTCCTTCGGCGCGCAGACGAACTCGTCGTTGAAGGTGAAGGTCTCCTTCAGCGCCGGGTAGAACGCGTCGGCGTTGGACAGGTTCTTGGCGTAGGCCTCGAGGTAGTCGTCGCTTGCGTAGGTCTGGAACTGGTCCCAGCTCATGTAGAAGATGTCGGGCTCGGACCCACCGGCGAAGCCCTGCGCGAGCTCCTGGTTCAGGTCGGAGGCCGCGACCACCTTGACGGCGACCTTGGAGGTCTCGGTCCACTTGTCGACGGCGGCCTGCACGGCCTTGGTCTCGGAGTCGCCCGAGGAGCCGATCAGCATCGTCATGGACTCGGGCTTGGGGGCGTCGGAGCCGGCGGGGTCGAGCCCCCGGTGGCCTGCCCGCCGCCGCCGTTACAGGCGGCGAGGCTGAGGGCGACCAGGCTGGCGAAGGCCAGGGTCGCGATCTTCCGCAACTTCATGAGAGGTTTCCTTTCTTGGGGCCTGGCCCCGTTGGCGCGGTGGGGAAGCCCCAGCGCGGGTCGTGCCTGATGACCAGGCGAGGTGTGACGAGCGCGGTGACCGGCTCGTGCGTTGTGGTGAGCGCCCGGAGGAGCTCGTGCGCGATGCGGCCGAGGTCCTGGTCGACGCTTGAGAAGCCGAGCGAGGCGGCCAGGGGAGTGTTGTCGAATCCGACGATCGGGATCGCCAGTCCTGCGGTGCGGACGGCGGCGACCATGCCGACCGCGAGCGAGTCCGAGACGCAGACGACCGCGTCGGCGCCGGCCGCGACGACCGCGGGCCCTGCGTCGATCGCCTCGGAGATCTGCTCCTCGGAGGTGAACGTCCACGACTCTAGGTCGGCGTCGGAGAGCCCGAGCCGCTCCTTGAGGGTGGTCTCCCAGCCGGCGCGGCGGTCATCGCCGGTGGCTGAGCCCCGAGGCCAGCCGAGGAAGGCGATCCGGCGGTAGCCGAGGTCCAGGAGCGCGCCGGTTGCCTGCGCGACGCCCGCGCGGCCGTCGACGTCGACCCACGAGTGGGTCGCGTCCCTGTCGTCCCACGGGCGCCCGAAGGACACGAAGCTGGCGTCCTGCTCGGTCAGGGCGGGGATGCGTGCGTCGTCGGGGTGGGTGTCGGTGAGCACGAACTCGTCGACGAGGCCCTGTGCCCTCAGCCGGGAGATGGTCTCGACCTCCTGGGCGTCGCTGGTGGCGGTGAACAGGAGGACGTGCTTGCTGTCCTCGGCGGCCTGGGCGCTCAGTTCGTGCAGCAGTCGGTCCGTGAGGACGGCGGCCACGTTGTCGTCGACCGGGCGGATCCGCAGCCCGATGCTTCCGGTGCGCTGCTGGCGCAGCATCCGGGCGCGGAGGTTGGGGGTGTAGCCGAGGGTCGCGATGGAGGCCTCGACCCGCCTGAGCGTCGACGACTTGACGATCGACGGGTTGCTGATGGCGTTGCTGACCGTCTGAGGAGACACTCCGGCGTGCGCCGCGACCTGCGCAAGTGTCACTGCCATGGGTTCTCCTTTCGTTGACGGCCCCATTGCCTTAGATCGATCCAAAAACTCTCTCCTGGACAGCTTTGCTCAGAAAACTGGGTCTTGGATCGATCTAAGTTGCACGCTAGCGTATCCCACACGAGTTTGTGAACCCCTGTGATGGAATCGAGATCATGCGCGTAGAGAAGCCCGGACGGCAGCCCTTCCTCAACCAACGCACGGTGGTGGTGTGCGCCCCGACCCAGGTGTGGTCGGGAAACGATGGTGACTTCGGATCGGAGCCCATCGACGGCATCTACCAGGCCGACTGGCGGCTCATCTCCGGCGGCACGCTCCGGGTCGGGGGCGAACCCCTCGAGGTCGCGGGCTGCGCGGCGGGCGACAGCACGTGGAGCGTGACCGGCCTGGCGCGCGGGATCGACGACGACACCCCCGACCCGCGCGTGCTCGTGGAGCGCCGTCGGGTCGTCTCCGGGGGCGCGTCGAGGAGACGGTGCGGATCGTCAACGGATTGGACGTGGCGGTCGAGGCGCCTGTCGAACTGGCCCTCGAGGTCGAGTTCGTGGAACTGCAGACGATCAAGGCCGGTCAGCCCGTCCCCGTAGCCGTCCGGTTCGCCGAGGAGGCGGGCGCCGTGACGGCGACAGACGGCCTCCGCACGGTGCGGATCGCGGCGACCGGGGCCGCGCTGCGACTCGACGGCCGACGCGTCGTCGCGGAGGCGGCCTTCGAGATCGACCCGCACGCCTCCGCCGAACTCTCCGTCGCGATCGACCTGCGCGACCCGGAGGCGGTCGTGACGACGGGCGTCGCCGCGATCTCCGACCTGGCGCCGTCGGCCGACGCCTCGCTCGACCGGTGGGCGAGGCAGGCGATCGCCGACTGCCGGGCCCTGCTGCTCGATGCGGGCGAGGGGGCGTTCACCGCCGCGGGCGCCCCGTGGTTCTTCACGCTGTTTGGCCGCGACTCGCTGATCACCGCCCGCTTCCTCCTCCCGCTGTCGCTGGACCTCGCGCACACCACGCTGTTGACGCTCGCGGCGCGACAGGGCACCGAGATCGACCCGGAGACCGCCGAGCAGCCGGGCAAGATCCTGCACGAACTCCGTGCGGGCCAACTCGAGATGCCCGGCGAGCAGATCTCGCTGCCGCCGATCTACTACGGCACGATCGACGCGACCGGGCTGTGGATCATCCTGCTCCACGATGCCTGGCGCGCCGGCCTCTCCGACGACGCCGTCCGCGGCCTGCTCCCGGCGCTCGACGCCGCGCTCGGCTGGCTGCGAGACCACGGCTGCCCCGATGAGTCGGGCTTCCTGAAGTACATCGACGGCACCGGGCACGGCCTCGCGAACCAGGGCTGGAAGGACTCCGGCGACTCGGTGCGCTTCCACGACGGCAGCGTCGCGGTCGGCCCGATCGCGCTGTCCGAGGTGCAGGCGCAGGCCTGCCTCGCGGCCGAGAACGGCGCGGACCTCCTGGAGGCGTTCGGCGGGGACCCCGAGCCGTGGCGTGAGTGGGCCGAGGGCATGCGTCGACGCTTCCGGGCCGCGTTCTGGGTCGAGCGCGACGGCGTCTCGTTCCCGGCGATCGCGCTCGACGGTGAGGGTCGCCCGGTCGACTCAAAGACCTCCAACATCGGCCAACTGATCGGCACCACGCTGCTGAGCGCGGAGGAGGAGCGCGCCATGGCCGACCTCCTCGTCGGCCCGCGGTTCGCTTCGGGCTTCGGGCTGCGCACGATGGCAGACGACGAGGCCGGCTACTGGCCGCTGTCGTACCACTGCGGCAGCGTGTGGGTGCACGACACCGCCGTCGCGATCGAGGGGATGCTCAGGGCGGGCCTGACGGACCACGCCCGCGACCTGGCGCGCCAGTTGGTGCGCACCGCCGACGCCTACGACTCCCGCGTCCCCGAACTCTTCGGTGGCCAGGGGCTCGACGAGGTCTCGCGTCCGGTCGCCTACCCGGCGTCGTGCCGCCCGCAGGCCTGGGCTGCCGCCTCGGTCGTCCCCGTCCACCGGGCGCTGGTCGGCTGAGGCGTTGAGCAGCATTCGGTGTTCGTTGAGACCAGATGCTGGTGTTAGCGCTCGCAACCGCAACGAGTCACCGAAACTGCTCAACGCCTGACGCGTCAACGCCGGGCGGTCGGCGGGTCACCAGGTGGGGACGCCGCGGCCCATGCCGAAGTAGTTCCACCCTGCGTCGTTCCACCGCTGCGGGTCGAGCACGTTGCGGCCGTCGATCACGTTCGGCGCGGCGACCAGCGGAAGCACCGCAGCGGGGTCGAGTTCGACGAACTCCCGCCAGGGCGTCAGGACCATAACGGCGTGCGCTCCCTCCAGCGCCTCCTCCAGCGTGTCCGGCACGTTGAGGTCAGGACGGCGGTCGCGCAGTTTGTCGGCCGCCGCCGGGTCGACGATGGCCAACTCGGCGCCCGCCGCCCAGAGCTTTCCGGCGATGTCGAGGGCGGGGGAGTCGCGCATGTCGTCGGTGTCGGGCTTGAAGGTGATCCCGAGCACCGCGATCTTCTTGCCCTCGAGGCCGCCGACGGCCTCCTCGGCGAGGTGGACGGCGTGGTCGCGCCTTCGCAGGTTGATCGTGTCGACCTCGCGCAGGAAGGTCAGCGCCTGATCGACCCCCAACTCGCCGGCGCGGGCCATGAACGCCCGGATGTCCTTGGGGAGGCAACCGCCGCCGAACCCGATGCCCGCCTGCAGGAACTTCCGGCCGATCCGGTCGTCGTGGCCGATCGCCTCGGCGAGGCGCGTCACGTCGCCGCCCGTCACGTCGCACAGTTCGGCCATCGCGTTGATGAAGGAGATCTTGGTCGCCAGGAACGAGTTGGCCGCGACCTTCACCAGTTCCGCCGTCGGGTAGTTCGCGACCACCAGGGGCGTGTCCTCGGCGAGGGGCACCGCGTAGCACTCGTCGAGGATCGACTTGGCGAGTTCGCCGTCTGCCCGGTCGTCAGGCAGCCCGTAGACGATCCGGTCCGGGTGCAGCGTGTCCTGGATCGCGAAGCCCTCGCGCAGGAACTCGGGGTTCCAGGCGAGAAGCAGCCGCTTCCCGGAGGAGGCGAGGCGCTGCGCGATGGCCTCGGCGGTCCCGACGGGGACGGTCGACTTGCCCGCGACGAGGGCCGGGCGGGCGCCGTCGGCGGGGTCGGCGTGCTCGATGATCGTGGTGACGGCCTGGTCGACGTAGCTCATGTCGGCGCCGAGCCTGCCGCTCATCTGCGGGGTGCCGACCGCCACGAAGTGGATCTCCGCGTCGCGGATCTCGGCGGGGTCGGCGCTGAACCGCAGGCGGCCCGATTCCACGCCGCGCCGCAACAGGTCGTCGAAGCCGGGCTCGTGGAACGGCGCGACGCCGACCGCCAGTTTGGCGACCTTCGCCTCGTCGACGTCCAGCCCGATGACGTCGTGGCCGAGTTGGGCCATGCTCGCGGCGTGCACCGCTCCGAGGTACCCGCATCCGATGACGGAAATTCGCATGGTGCCAAGGTTAGCCAGCAGTGGAAGGCACTACGTGGCGGACGGGCCGAAGCGTTCATTGCGCCCCCGACGTGTACAACCGGGACCGGGCAGGCCATGATGGGGTATCACCGATATGGAGGTCACCGTGGATCACAACCCCACCGCCGTCGACGCAATTGTGAACGGTCACACCGCCCTGGGGATCGAGTTCGGCTCGACCAGGATCAAGGCAGTGCTGATCGGCCCCGACCATCAGCCGCTGGCCACCGGGGGCCACGAGTGGCGGGCGAAGTTCGTCGACGACGTCTGGACCTATGACCTGGCCGACGTCTGGTCCGGCCTCCAAGCCGCTTACGCCGACCTCGCCGCCGACGTCGAGCGACGCCACGGCGTGCGCCTCGAGACGGTCGGGGCGATGGGCATCTCCGCGCTGATGCACGGCTATCTCGCCTTCGACGCAGACGGCGACCTCCTGGTCCCGTTCCGCACGTACCAGAACACGATGACCGGCGAGGCCGCGGCCGAGCTGACCCAGTTGTTCCAGCACAACATCCCGCAGCGGTGGAGCATTGCGCACCTGTACCAGGCGATCCTGGGCGGCGAGGCGCACGTCGCCGACGTCGACTACCTCGCGACCCTGGCCGCCTACGTCCACTGGCGCCTGACCGGTGAGCGCAAGCTCGGCATCGGCGACGCGAGCGGGATGTTCCCGATCGACGTGGCCACCGGCGACTACGACACCGGGATGGTCGCACAGTTCGACGACCTGGTCGCCGACCGCGGCTTCGGCTGGAAGCTCCTCGACATCCTTCCCGAGGTCGTCGGCGCTGGCACCGCTGCGGGCTCGCTGACTGACGAGGGTGCCAAGCTGCTCGACCCCTCCGGCACGCTCAAGCCGGGCATCCCCGTCGCGCCTGCTGAGGGTGACGCGGGCACCGGCATGGTCGCGACCAACTCGGTCGCCCGCCGCACCGCCAACGTCTCCGCCGGCACCTCGGTGTTCGCGATGGTCGTCCTCGAGGGCCCGCTCAAGGGGCTGCACGAGGAGATCGACCTCGTCACGACGCCCGCGGGCGACCTCGTCGCGATGGCCCACTGCATCAACGGCACCATGGACCTGAGCGCGTGGGTCGGCCTGTTCGGCGAGGTCGGCACGGCGCTCGGCGCCGAGTTCGACACCACGAAGCTGTTCGAGACGCTGTACCGCAGCGCGCTCGAGGCCGCCCCGACGGCGGCGGCATGCTCGCCTACAACTACCTCGCAGGCGAGCACGTCACCGGCCTCGAGGCCGGGCGGCCGCTGTTCGTGCGGACGCCGTCCAGCGACTTCACGCTCGCCAACTTCATGCGGACGCACCTGTTCGCGTCGCTCGCGTCGCTGCGTGTCGGCATGGATGTGCTGCTGCGCGATGAGGGCGTCGAGCTGGACTCGATGTTCGCCCACGGCGGCCTCTTCAAGACGAAGGGGGTCGCGCAGGGCTTCCTCGCCGCCGCCATGGACACCCCGGTGTCGGTCGGCGAGGTCGCGGGCGAGGGAGGGGCTTGGGGCATGGCGCTGCTCGCGGCCTTCCTCGACGCGGGAGACGCGTCGCTGACCGACTGGCTGCAGGGCGAGGTCTTCGCGGACGCCGAGATCGAGACGGCCGAGCCGAACCCGGCAGACGTCGAGGGCTTCAACACGTACATGGAGCGCTACCGCGCCGGGCTCGCGATCGAGCGCGCCGCCGTCGAGGCCATCTGAGTCGGGTCGGCCGGCCGGGTGAAGTCGCCCGGCCGGGTGCTGCTCGTGCCGCGCACCCAGACCCGTGCCGCGGGGCGGTTCGCTGGCACCTTCGCGTTGAGCAGTTTCCGGTGCTCGTCGCCGGTTGGATCGTGCAAACGCGGCACTTCCGGCAACGAACGTCGAATGCTGCTCAACGCCAGACCAGCACCGCGCCCTCACCCGACGGGGTGGATCCGGCGTGGGGAGGCGAGACGATGCGGCCCGGGCAGGGGCCGCGGGATAGACTTGCGGCGTCATTCAGGGTTAGCGCGCGGCGGGAGGCTGGGACGTCGCGCACGAGTCGCCGTACCGGCGACCCCGTGAAGGACCCCGGACATGACGTCTCCCAACGCCTCCATTTCGCACGCCACCCCGCCGCCGTCGGCTGAACCCACCGGGTTCGCCCGGCTTATCTCGCTGGTCGGCTGGCCCTACGTCGTCATCTCAGCGCTGGCGCGGTTGCCGCAGTCGATGCTGACGATCGGGGCGCTCACCTACGTCGCGGCGGGTGCCGCCGACTTCACCACCCCCGGCGCGGTCGCCGCCATCGCGGGGGTCGGCGTCGGCCTCGGCGCGCCCATCATGGGCGGCGCGTCCGACCGGTGGGGGCAGCGCCCGGTGCTGCTCGCCTCGACCGTCGCCTACGTCGCCGCGCTCGCGGGCCTGCTGTGGGCCGGGTCGCCGCGCGGCGGAGGCCCCGTCACCCTCGACGCGCCGCTGATCGGGTTCGCGCTGCTGGCGGGCATGGTCGTCCCGCAGGTCGGGCCGATGACGCGCGTGCGGTGGATCCGCCGCCTCACCGGCCCGCACGACCGGGCGACCATCGACCTCGCGCTCGGCTACGAGTCGACGATCGACGAGATGGGTTACGTCTTCGGCCCCGCGCTCGTCGGCATCGTCGCCGCCGCCGCGGGCGCCCCGCTGCCGTTGGTGATCGCCGCCGTCCTCGCGATGATCGCCGTCCCCGCCTTCGCCTTCGACCGCAGTTCCCGGTCGGGTGTGCCGGTCAGGCACGAGGCGTCCGGCGCGGGCGTCGGGGCGGCGCGGATGTCGCCCGGGTTCATGGCCATCGGGGTCGCTGGGATGCTCGCGATCGGCGCCGTGTTCGGCTCGCTTGCCACGACCATGACGGTGTTCGCCGACGAGACCGGACACCCCGGCACGGGTGGGCTGCTCTACGGCGCGATGGGCATCACCTCCGGCCTCGGGGCGCTGAGCGTCTCGCGCTGGCCCGCCCGCTGGGGCGCGGCCTTCCGGTGGTTGCTGTGCGCGGCGGTAGCCGTCCCGGTCAGCGCCCTGCTCGTGCTGCCGACCAGCCTGTGGCAGATGGTGATCGGGATGCTCGCGATCGGCGCGCCCATCGGCCCCATCATGGTCACGGTCTTCGCGGCCGCGGGCCAGCGCACCCCGATCGCGCGGCTTGGCCTCGCGATGACGCTGCTGTCGGCGTCCGTGACGCTCGGCACCTCCGTCGGCAACCTGCTGGGCGGCGCCGTCGCAGACGTTTCCGGGCACCGCGCCGCCCTGAGCGTGACCGCGGTCGCCTCGGTCGCCGTCCTGCTCGTCGGCCTGGTCTTCGCGGCCTACGTGCGGCGCGAGCGTCGCGCCTGAGCTTGAGCATGTTTGGTGTCTCGTTGCGCGACACGCCGACGACGCCCGGCGTGTCGCGAAACGAACAACCAAACATGCTCAAGGCCAAGCCAAGCCCCGCTAGGTTCGGGGCATGAAGTCCATCGTTGCGGTGGCGCTGTGGGTGGCGGTCGGGGCGCTCGGCTGCCTCACCGTGCTCACGATGCTGACGATCGGCTGGATGGTCGCGATCCTGACCGTCGTCGTGCTCGTGGCTGCGATCCTCCTGACCCGCGGCAGGGGCGTCGGTGGCCTCCTGCTCGGCATCGCCCTTCCGCTCGCCTGGGTCGGCTGGTTGAACAGGCAAGGCCCGGGAGAGGTCTGCACGTCGAACAGCACGGGCACCGAATGCATCGAGATGTTCAGCCCGTGGCCGTTCTTCGCGGTGGCCGCCATCCTCGCTGCGCTCGGGATCGTGCTCGCCACCGTCACGGTCCGCCCGGCGTCCCGCAGGCCTCACCCGAGCCCTCAGGCGTGAGCCGCGATTGAGCCGATCTCGCCCCTGGTGAGACAATGGCGGACATGCAATCGCTCCCCGCGCTCCTCGACGCACGCCTCCGGGCAGTCACCGGCGTCGACCCCGAGATGCGCCCGGCCACCAAGCCGCAGTTCGGTCACTTCCAGTCCAACGTCGCCCTCCGCCTGGCGAAGCAGGAAGGACGACCGCCGCGCGAGGTGGCGGCCGACATCATCGAGCGCCTCGACGTCGACGACCTGTGCGAGACCCCCGACATCGCGGGCCCCGGGTTCATCAACTTCCGGATGCGTTCCGACGTGCTCGCGGGCGCGGTCACGAGCCTGCTCGAGGATCCCGACGGCGGCGTCAACGTCACCCGGCACCCGCAGCGCGTCGTCATCGACTACTCGGCCCCCAACGTCGCCAAGCAGATGCACGTCGGCCACCTGCGCACCACGATCATCGGCGACTGCTTCAACCGCGTGCTGTCTGCGATCGGCAACACCGTCATCCCGCAGAACCACATCGGGGACTGGGGAACCCAGTTCGGCATGCTGATCGAGGAGGTGCTCGACGAGTCGCTCGACGTGACCCGACTCACCCTCGATGACGCCGACGCCCTCTACAAGCGCGCCGCCGCCAGGTTCCGCGACGACGAGGAGTTCGCGACGCGCGCCCGCGCCCGCGTCGCAACCTTCCAGGGCGGCGACGAGCAGTCCCTGGAGATCTGGCACCAACTCGTCGACATCTCCAAGCCCGCCTTCAACCACGCCTACGAGCGGCTCAACGTGCTGCTCACCGACGACGACCTCGCGGGCGAGAGCACCTACAACGACGACCTGCCGGTGCTGGTGAAGGAACTCGAGGACTCCGGCGTCGCCGTCGTCGACCAGGGCGCGCTCTGCATCTTCGTCGAGGGCTTCGAGGCCCCGCTGATCGTGCGCAAGTCCGACGGCGGCTTCGGCTACGCCACCACTGACCTCGCCGCGATCCGACGCCGCGTGCGGGACCTGCACGCCGACCGGATCATCTACGTCACCGACGCCCGGCAGGCGGGGCACTTCGCGCAGGTGTTCGCGGCGGCGCGGATGGCGGGCTTCCTGCCCGACGACGTGGTCGCCCAGCACGTCGGCTACGGCATGGTGCTCGGGCCCGACGGTCGCCCGTTCAAGACGCGCGACGGCAAGGCCGCAACGCTCGACTCGCTGCTCGACGCGGCAGAGGAGGAGGCGGCGCCCAACATCGCGCTCGCCGCCATCAAGTACGCCGACCTCAGCAACGGCCTGCAGAAGGACTACACCTTCGACGTCGAGCGGATGGTCCAGACCACCGGCAACACCGGCCCGTACCTGCAGTACGCCCACGCCCGCGTCAGTCAGATCCTGCGCAAGGCCGAGGCCGAGGGCATCCACTACGGCGCCGTCACCGTCCTCGATGAACCGGTCGAGCAACAACTCGCCCTGACGCTCAGCGGCTTCGGCGACGTGGTCGACGACGTGGCCCAGCACCTGCAGCCCCACAAGTTGTGCGGCTACCTGTACGAACTGGCGGGCACGCTCGCCTCCTTCTACGAGGTGTGCCCGGTGCTCAAGTCCGAGGGTGAGGTCCGCTCGTCGCGCCTCGCGCTGTGCGCCGCGACCAAGGAGGTCCTCGCGGAGGGTCTCGGCCTGCTCGGGATCGACGCGCCGGAACGCATGTGAGCCGGATCCGCAACATCGCCGTCGGGCTGCCGGTGCGCGAGGGACACGTCCTCGCGCTCCGCGGCTCCGACCCGGCCCGGGGGATCGAGTTCTACCGCGCCATCGGCGGCGGCATCGAGTTCGGGGAGACGGCCGAGGAGGCCCTCCGGCGCGAGTTCCGCGAGGAACTCGGCTGCGACCTCGACTCGGTTGAGTTGCTGACGGTCACCCAGAACATCTTCACCTACGACGCCCGCCCGGGCCACGAGATCGCGCACGTGTTCCTGGTGTCGTCGGCCTACCTCGACGCGGTGCCGTTGGGTGCGACGCTTGCGATCCTCGACGAGGGCAGCCCCGTCGAGTGGGTGCCCATCGACGCGCTGCGCGGTGGTGAACGCCCGCTGTTCCCCGAGGGCCTGGTCGAACTGCTGTGACGTCGGGGTCGTGGGCCGATGCCGGCCCGCGGGCCCGGGACGCTACGCTTTCCCGCATGAGCATTTTCCTTGGCATCGACGTGGGTGGATCCGGCATCAAGGGTGCGCCGGTCGACCTGGAGACCGGCGAACTGGTCGGCGAGCGACTGCGCATCCCCACGCCTGCGAAGTCGACCCCTGCCAACGTGGCGGCCGTCGTCAAGGAGATCATCGAGGCGTTCGAGCCTGTCATCGGCGACGCGCCGGTCGGCCTGACGATCCCCGCGCCCGTCGTGCACGGAGTGGTCACCTTCATCGCGAACCTCGACCAGAAGTGGGCCGGCGTCAACGCGGACAAGTTCTTCGAGGAGAAGCTCGGGCGGAAGATCTCGCTCGTCAACGACGCCGACGCCGCTGGCCTGGCAGAGGTGCACTTCGGCGCCGCAAAGGGCAACGACGGCCTCGTCATCCTCACCACGCTCGGCACCGGCATCGGCTCGGCCATCATCCACCGCGGCGTCCTGATCCCCAACGCCGAACTCGGCCACCTCGAACTCGACGGCCACGACGCCGAGTCGCGCGCCGCGTCCTCGATCAAGGACAAGGAAGACCTGTCCTACAAGAAGTGGGCGACCGAGCGGCTGCAGCCGTACTACAGCCACGTCGAGATGCTGTTCTCTCCCGACCTGTTCGTGGTCGGCGGTGGCGTCTCGAAGGACTGGGACAAGTTCGGCCCGCTGCTGGAACTCAACACCCCGATCGTCCCCGCCACCATGCGCAACCGCGCGGGCATCGTCGGCGCGGCCCTGTTCGCTAAGGACTCGGTCGAGCACCCCGACCCGCTCGTGGAGCACGCGGTCTGACCGCCGGTTGAGCCGCGGGCCCGTTGGTTGAGCCGCCGATCCGCTGGTTGAGCCGCCGATCCGCTGGTTGAGCCGCCTGCGAGCGGAGCGAGCAGGCGTGTCGAAACCTCTCGCGCCCGGGCGCTCAGCGCTCGACGGCGGCCCTTGCCTGCCGCGCCCTTGCCAACTGGTCCTCGAACACCCGACGCGCCACGTCGGCGTCCAGGTGGTACAGCCGCAGCGACACCGGGCCGTCGGTCGTGTGGACCGAGATCGACGCCAGCCTCAGACGACGCTGCAGCGGTCCCTGCTCGATGCTCGCCGACTGCATCCTGCGATGCGGGACGATCGAGCGGATCTGCGTCAACAGCCCGTGCTGGGCGACCACCACGTCCTCGCCGACGCCCCAGGTGTGCGTGCGGAACGTGAACGGCGTCAGCCACCTGGCCCGCGCGGGCTGGGGGTGCGGCTCGATGGCGTTGAGGTCGACGCCCGGCCAGATCGCGTGCAGGACCGCCATCACCTCGTCCCAGGTGCCGTAGGGCAACACGATCGCGTTGGTCGAGGCGTCGTCGTCGCTGCCCGGATCCCCGTATCCGAGCACCGTGACGCTCACCTGGTACAGCCCCGTCAGCCGCTGCAGCAGGTCCTGCCGGATCGCCACCGCCTGGACCCGCTTGGGGCGGAGCCCCTGCGTGACGGTGCTGAGCAGCCCGCGCCTGACCCGGAGCGTGTCGCCCTGGCGCGTCATCCGGAAGCCCCAGTTCTTGCCCGTCTGGCTCCACACCCAGCCGACCACGGCGATCACGCCCGCGACCAGCGTGACGGGGGCGGTCGCGAAGATCGACACCAGCACGAACACCGCCGCGAGGACAAGCGACGCGAGCGCCCCGAGCGAGACAAGCGTGCCGAGCATCAGGTTGCGCGGCGGCACCGCGACCACCAGTTCCTCAGCCTCCGCCTCGGTCGGCTCCTCGAGGGAGGTCAGCTCACCTGAGCCGCCACCCGAGCCGGTCTTGGCCGCCTGCATCCGCCGCAGCAGATGCTCGCGCAGCGTCTCCGCCCTGGCCTTCGTCAGGAACGACAGCCCGACGCCGCCAGCACCGCCGACGTCGATGTGCACCTTCGCGAGCCCGAGCAGCCGGGCGATCAACGGTTGGCTGATGTCGATCGACTGGACCTTGGTGTAGTCGACGCGCGTGGACGACTTGGAGATGAAGTTGCGCTCGATCCGGAACTCGTCGTCGTCTGCGATGAACGTCGTGGTGCGCCACGTGATGATGCCGCTCACGCCGCCGATCAGGGCGATCGCGGCGGCGACGACCCCCGCGATGAGGGGGCCGCGGCTGAACGAACCGGACGACTCGGCGAAGTCACGGGCGAAGAACACCGCTGCGGCGGCGAGCGCGATCCCGGAGCGGGCAAGCCCGGTCAGGGGGCTCGGGCGCTCGACGACCTTGGCCTCCGTCTGCACCGCCAGGGGAGCGTCGTCCATCAGATCCCGGCCTGCTGCTGCTCGCCCCTCGCGATCAGCCGGTCCCGCAGGGCGGCCGCGTCGGAGGCCGTCAGACCCGGAATGGTGACGGTGCCCGCCGTCGACGACGTGATCATCTGCACGCTCGCCAGGCCGAACCGCTGCTCGATGGGCCCCGACTGCACCTCGACCAACTGCATCCGGCCGTAGGGGACGCACTGCAGCGAGCGGTGCCACAGGCCCCGCGTGACATAGACGTCCTCGTCGCGCTCGGCGAAGCCCCACCGGCGGAACGCGCGAGGGGCGCGCCACATCCGCCAACCGATCCATACGACCGCCACCCCGATCAGCACCCACAGCGCCCAGCGCGGTGCCAGGAAGTACACCGCCACGCCCGCCGCGGCGAACAGCACACCCCAGTTCAGGGGGATCAGCAGCAGTTTGAGCTTCAGGTAGTTGGGCGACAGCCGCTGCCAGTGGGTCGTGGGTGGGGCAAAAAGATCGTCCTGGGTCACTTCACAAACTTCTCGTACTTGTTCGCCTTGGTATCGGGGCCGAGCACCTTCACCTCGCCCATGAACACAGTACCGACAAGGTTGATGCGGATGCCGTCCGGGCGGGGCCTGGTCCCCTCGACCTTCGTGTCGCCCATCACCATCGAGGTGCCGGACACGTTCACGTCGACGCCCTCCGGGACGCGGATCCGCACGTCGCACATCAGGCCGCCGATGTTGATGACGGTGTCGCGCGCCGCGAACGTGGAATCGACCAGATCGAGGCGGACCTCGCCGAGCCAGGCGTTGAGCGTCACCTCGGGCGCGACCACGTCGATCCGCCCCGGCTTGAACGTCGACAACACGGCGTTGCCGCCGGTGAACTGCCCCGGCACCGCCACGTGGGCGGCGGTCCGCTCGACGACGGGCTGGGGCGAGGGGCCAGGCACGGCGGTGGGCAGGGGGCGGCGCTGCGCGACGAGGTCGGTGGTCAGGACGTCCAGGTCGCCGAAGGTCTTCGCCTCGTAGGCGTGCGCGATGCGCTCGGCGTGCTCGTCGAACGTCAGCCTGCCCTCGGCGTAGGCGTTGTTGAGGACCTGCGCGACGAGTTCGCGGTCCTGATCTGCGCAACGGAGGGCTGTGATGCGATGAGCTTCGGGGGACATGTCAGGAGTCTAAGCCGCGCGCGCACCCGCGGCACCCCCGCGCGAGGGCATTTCCGGGGGTGCTCCGGGGAGACTCAGGGTTGTCCCTTGTCGAGGTTCGCGGACACGGCCTCAACCACGGGCGGCGCGCAATAGTGTGGGGGGACTCGACGAGGAGGAACCCATGGGAAAGCGTGTCGGAATTCTCACTGCCGGGGGCGATTCGCCCGGCCTCAACGCCGCGATCCGTGGCTTCGGTAAGGCCGCCATCGGCCACCACGGGATGGAACTCCTCGGGTTCCGCGACGGCCTCCGCGGCCTCGTCGAGGACAGGTGGCAGCCGCTCGACGGCTCGGCGCTCGCGGGGATCCTGACCATCGGCGGCACCATCCTCGGCACCTCGCGGGACAAGCCGCACAAGATGGTCGTCGACGGAGAGGTCCGCGACATGGTGCCGACCATCGTCGAGAACTACGAGAAGAACAAGCTCGACGCCATCGTCTGCATCGGCGGGGGCGGCACCGCGAAGAACGCCAACCGGTTGATGGAGGCGGGACTGAACGTCATCCACCTCCCCAAGACCATCGACAACGACATCGCCCTCACCGACACCAGTTTCGGCTTCTCGACGGCGCTCGGTATCGCGACCGAGGCCATCGACCGCCTCCACTCGACGGCGCACTCGCACCACCGGGTGATCGTGGTGGAGATCATGGGCCACAAGGCGGGCTGGCTGGCGCTCGGATCGGGCATCGCGGGCGGCGCGGACATCATCCTCATCCCGGAGATCCCGTACTCGGTCGAGTCGATCGCGGAGTCCGTGGCGGAGCGGGCCCGCATCGGCCGCAACTTCTCGGTGATCGCGCTGGCGGAGGGGGCGCGCAACGAGCAGGACACCGCAGACCTGGCGGCCGCGACGGCGCTGGTGAAGGGCGCCTCGACGCCCGAGGCGAAGGCCGCGGCGAACAAGCACAAGGAGGCGGTCGAGGCAGGGCACCGCGACAACCCGTTCAAGCTGGCCTCGGCGTTGGAGGGCGCGACGGGCCTCGAGTCCCGCGTCACGATCCTCGGCTACGTGCAGCGCGGCGGCACCCCCGACGCCAACGACCGACTGCTCGGCACCCTGCTCGGCTCGGCGGGCGCGGACCTGGTGGCGCAGGGCGAGTTCGGCGTGATGGTCGCCTCGCAGGCGGGCCGGGCGGTCCCGGTGCCGTTGGGTGACGTCGCCGGGAACCTGAAGACGGTCCCGCTGGACGATCCGTGGATCACCGCGGCTCGCGGGGTCGGCACCGGCCTGGGCGACTGACCAGGGCGGGCCGCAGGCGGCCTCATCGGTCCTGGCGGCGGCGGTAAACCCTGGCCCCGCCCTGTCGAATCGCGGCGCGCTGCCGTGCTTCTGCGGCCGGATGGATGTCGAAGCCCCACCCCCGCTGCCCCGTCGAGTAGCGTGCAGCCATGCAGCGCAAGCGTCGGATCTGGCCGATCGTCCTCAGCATCGTCGTGGGGGTGCTGGTGCTCGCCAGCGTCGCGGGCTACTGGTATCTGCGCCCGTTGCTGCGCACCGGCACGGGATACGCGGCACACAATCTGTGTGCCGTGACCGAGGTCGCCGACCGCTCCGACGCCCAGGACGACCTGCCCCCAACCCGCTCGTGCCGTACCTGACCCCCTGGAACGACAGGGAGGGCCAGTCGCGGGTCTCGGTGGTGGGCGTGCTCGCGGGCCAGAACGCCTGGTACGCGCCCGGCTTCGGCTGCACCGTAGCCCAGGACCGTCCCACGTTCCCCGAGGCCGCCGACGTGGCGCCCGCCGAGGACTTCCCGACCACCGAGGCAGACCCGGCCATCGAACAGGCCATCGACCGCGCGTTCGGCGCCGACCTGGACGACGCCGCCCGCGATCAGCTAGGCACCCGGGCCGTGGTGGTGCTCCGTGACGGTGTCGTCGTGGGGGAGCGCTACGCCGACGGATTCTCGGCCGACACGCGCCAACTCGGCTGGTCCATGACGAAGTCCGTGACGAACCTGCTGACTGGGCGGCTCGTCCAGCAGGGCAAGGTCGCCCTCGACGACGCGGGCCTTCGCCCCGAATGGACCGACGAGCGGGCCAAGATCACCGTGGACGACCTCCTTCGGATGACCAGCGGCCTCGAATGGGACGAGACCTACGACCTCGCCACCCCGATCACCCAGATGCTCTACGACGAACCGGACATGGCGGGCTACGTCGCGTCGAAGAGCGCGGCCCACGCGCCCGGGACGTTCCAGCAGTACTCCTCGGGCAGCACGACACTGCTCTGCTCGGTCCTGAACGCCAAGGCGGGAAAGGGCCCGAACCTGCCGCGCGAGGAACTGTTCGAGCCGCTCGGGCTGGGGTCGGCCGTTCTTGAACCTGACGCCATCGGAACTCCGGTGTGCGGCAGTTACCTGTGGGCGACCCCGCGCGACTGGGCCAGGATCGGGCAGTTCGCGCTGAACGACGGCGTCGTCGACGGTGAGCGGCTCCTGCCAGAGGGGTGGATGGAGCGCTCGACCACCGTCGAGGACGTCGCCGAGTCCGACTCCCGCGGCATGGCGGCGTCGTGGTGGGCCAACGCCCTTCCCGACGGCACCCTTGTCGAGCCCAGCCTCCCAGCCGACGCGTTCTGGGCCAACGGCCACGACGGGCAGCGCATGTTCGTGGTGCCTAGCAAGAACCTGATCGTGGTGCGGATGGGCTTCTCGCCCGAGGCCGACGACCTCAGGGCCACCCAGTTGGTGGCCGACATCATCGCCGGCTGATCACCGCGGCCGGGTGGCCTCCTCGAGCAGTTCGACGATGTGGCGGTACCCGTGGCCCGTCGCCCGTGACATGCCGATCTCGCAGGTGCGGTTCACCGACGCGTAGGCGGCATACTCGCGCTCGTTGATCTCGCGGGCCATCTCGGCGGTGGCACTTGCCGTCAGCTCGGGATGCAGCAGGCCGCGGTCGCCCGCGAAGCCGCAGCAGGACCACGACGCGGGCACCGTGACGTCGTCGCTCAGGAACCGGGCGATGTCCATGAGGTCCTCGTTGATGCCGATCTTGGTGGACGAGCACGTCGGGTGCAGGGCGATCGATTCGATGGGCGCGGTGAGCTCGAGGTGGGGGAGCAGTTCGTCTGCGACGAACTCGACGACGTCGAGGACCGGGATCTTCCAGTGCCGGGCGAGCTCTGCGAGCGACTGCGTGCAACTGCTCGCGTCCATCACGATCGGCAGTTGGTCGGGCATCACGATCTGGGCGTGCACCTTGCGTCGCATCAGCTCGTAGCCCTCCTGGACGCCCTTGGCCCGCCACGGGGCTCCGCAGCACAGGTCCTCGGCGTCCAGCATCGTGACGCGGACCTCGGCCCGCAGGCACAGCTCACGGAAGGCCGCGAAGACGCCCTCGCCCGAGGTGCCGAACATCGTCTGCAGGCACGACGGGAAGTAGGCGGCCACGCCGCGGTCGCGCCGGTCGCGTCGCCTCGGCTTGCGTCGGATCCCCGCCCCCCGGGGCAACCGCCGGTCGTAACTGGGCACGGTGTCGTCGCCGAAGCGGCGGCGGCCGAGGTCGGTGGCCCGATCGGCGAGCGGGGCGGCCGACTTGGCAAGCGTCAACGCCGCAGAGCCCATCCGCGTGACGAGACCCCAGGTGCGCGCCGCCTGCGTCCACGCCACCTGCTCAAGCGAGCTGACGTCCTCCGTGCGCTGCCGCCTGACGAGCGTTCCGGTGTCGATGCCGAGCGGACAGGCGACGGCGCACATGCCGTCCACCGCGCACGTCTCGACGGCCTCGTATTCGTAGCTCTCGGCGATCTGCTTGAGCAGGTCGTGGTCGTCGCGGCGGGCGGCGATCTCGCGGCGCAGCACGATGCGCTGCCTCGGCGTCAGGGTGAGGTCCCTCGACGGGCAGCCGCCCTCGCAGAAGCCGCACTCGATGCAGTTGTCGACCTCCTGCTCGATGCGCGGCATCAGCTTGAGGTTGAGCAGGTGTTCGTCGGGGTCGTTGGAGATGATGACGCCCGGGTTCAGCACCCCTCGCGGGTCGAACAGGAACTTGATGGCGCGCATCACCTGGAAGAGGTCGTCGCCGTACTGGTCCCGCACGAACGGCGCCATCGCGCGCCCGGTGCCGTGCTCGGCCTTCAGGACGCCTCCGCGGCGCAGCACCTGCCGAACCAGGTCGCGGGTGAACTTGCGGAACCGCAGCAGCCCTTCCGGTTCGTCGAAGCGTTCGCTCAGCAGGAAGTGGATGTTTCCGTCGCGGGCGTGCCCGAACAGCGGCACGTTGAGGACCCCGTAGCCGTGCTTGCGGAACAACTCGTCGAGCGCGACGCACATCTCCTCGAACCGGTCGACCGGCACCGCGATGTCCTCCAGCAGCGTGGTGGTGCCCGACGCCCTGGTGCCCGCCACCAGCGCGTAGAGGCCGCGGCGCAGTTCGACGAGCGCGTTGCGCTGCTTGGCGTCGCTGGTCATCGCGACCGAGTCGATCACGTCGAGGGTGGCGAGGATCCCGGTCGCCGCGACGAGGCGGCGCTGCAGGGCTTCCTCGTCGGTCTCGTGGAGTTCGATCAGCAGCGCGGCCTCTGTGGTCAGGTCGCGGTTGCGCAGCATGGCGGGCGCGCCCGGCTGCCGCCTGACGACCCGCAGCGACGCCACGTCCATCAGTTCGACGGCCTCGAAGCCCTCCGCGACCAGTAGTGGCGCCGCGGCGGCCGCGGACGTGAGATCGGGGAACAGCGCGAGCGCGGCGGCGGAATGCCTGGCGAGCGGCACGGTGCGCAGCGTCGCCTCCGCGATGAACCCGAGCGTGCCCTCGCTGCCGATCAGGAGATGCGAGACGATGTCGACGGGCCGGTGGAAGTCGATCAGCGCGTTGATGCCGTAGCCCATGGTGTTCTTCATGGCGAACAGGCGGCGGATCTCGGCGACGGCGTCCGAGTTGTCGCGCAGCCTCTTGCGCAGCATCATGAGGCCGCCGCAGAGTTCGGTCTCCTCAAGTCGCAGCGTGATGTCGGCGCTCGGGTCCGCGGTGTCGATGACGCGGCCGCTCGGCAGCACGAACACCATCGAGTCGAGCGTGTGATACGCGCTCTGCTTCAGGCCCGCGAGCATGCCGCTCGAGTTGTTGGCGAGGATGCCGCCGATTGTGCAGGCGAGCGCGCTCGTCGGGTCGGGCCCGAGCCTGCGCCCGTACCGCGCAAGGTGAGCGTTGACCCGCGCCAGCGTGACGCCGGGGCCGACCCGCACCCGCATCCCGTCGTCGAGCACCTCGAGGTCGCGGAAGTTGCGCCGCGTGTCGACGAGCGTCGAGTCGCTGACGGCCTGCCCGCAGAGGCTGGTGCCTCCCGCGCGGAACGTCATGGGTTTGCGGGCCTGGACGGCCTCGCGCATCAACTGGGCGACGTCCTCGACGGTGGAGGGCGTGACGACCTCGGTCGGCGTCAGCAGGAAATGGGACGCGTCATGAGACATGGCGAGCCGCGTGATGGCGCGGTCGTCGCGCGTGATCGAGACCTCCGCGCTGCCCATGGCGAAAGCCTACTCACGTCGGAAGGCCTCGGGCGCCCGCCGGACCGGGGAGGCGGACGGTCGCACAACCCTGCTACCCTGTGTGTCCTACGCGGGCGTAGCTCAATGGCAGAGCGCTAGCTTCCCAAGCTCGATACGCGGGTTCGATTCCCGTCGCCCGCTCCACTTCCTCTTCCCGCCGATGGCGGGAGATCCCCAACACCTCCGCGAGGCATCCGCATCCGATGAGGCTTCGAAAAGGTTTCGAGTTTCGCTCGTATGGACCCTTGTGATCGGGACCCTCAAGGGCGGGTTTGACGCTCACTGGCCGCTGACAACGGGCGATTCCCGGCGTCGAAATCGAGTCCGAAACCGACCGCCCACACCCCCTCCTTTCGGGCTAGGCTGCCTGGGGACCAGCAATGTAGGTGGGGGGAGTAGGAGGCTCGATGCCAGTCAAACCGTGGGCTCTTCGGCGGGTCGGCTCGGTCGCGTTCCTGCTCATCGCGGGGGTCACCATCGTGCTGATGGTCGTGGGCTCCTCCGGCTTCTGGCTGATGCTCGGCCTCGCTGGCCTGAGCCTGCTCGCCGGCGCCTACGTCGACCTCGATGTCGGGGCGCGCACCCGGGCCGTGATGGCCGCGGCGGGGATCACCTTCACGCTGCTCGGTCTGGTGCCGTGGCTCGACCTGGGCAGGAGCTTCCTCGCCTGAGCCTGGTGGCACGCCGATGCCCCAGACTTAGGACCATGACCGATCGCTACGAGGCCGTGCCTGCCCCCTGGTTCACGTCGGAGTACACGCAGCGCGAGATCGTCCGCAGCGCCATCAACGACCAGGCAGTGATGCTGCGCCAGATGGGCTCCGACGCCGCGAAGATGCGCGAGCAACTCCAGAACCTGTCTGGCAACGTCGAGCAGCGACTCGACTCGCTGACGAGGTCCTTCTACTCCTTCGTCGAACTCGACTCGATCCGGCAACTACTCGCCGCGTTCCCCATGAACGAGCAGGCCCGCCGCTTCGCGCTGACCGACCTCGCCCTGCTGCGGGACGGCACCCGACCCGAGCAGCGCCCCGACATCGACGGCTACTGGCTGCCACCCGCCATCGCCGCGCTGCACCCCGGAGGGGCCGTCGACCCGGACCTCGCCGCCCGTGCGACCGGACGCGGAGGCGACGCCGCGCTGTTCCTGACGGTCGCGCGACGACTGCTCGGCGACACCTCCGACCAGAGCCAGGCGGTCGCCGTACTGCTCGACGGCCCGTCGTGGACCCCGAGCCAGCAGGGTCTGTGGCGCCTGGTCCTCGCTGGTGCCTTCGGCCCCGCGGCCCTGCCACGCGTGATGGCGCGGTTGGCGAAGGTCGTCGAGGAGGCGGGCGTCGACGACTGGGTCGCCTGGCTGCGCACCCTGGCGGGGAGCAAGGGGTCCGGTGTGGCCGTCCTCGACCGCTATGCCGCCGAACTTGAGGCGGTCGCCGACCAGGGCGACGGGCGCGACGACGCCTGGCAGGTGACCCTCGAACCGGTCGCCACTGGTGACGAGGAGGGGTTCGCGCGCACCTCGGTGTCGAGCGCGGACGACCCGGCGATGGCGAGGCAGGCCGTCGAGGCGGGGCTGGCGGAACTTGCCCGTGCCGTCATCGCCGACGGCGACCAGGGTGAGCGCGACCTGCTCGACCGGGCGGAGGCGCTGCGCAGGGAGATCTCACGCGAGGAGGCGCCCAGCGACGAGCCCGCGGCGCCGATGGATCGGCCCACCGTCGACTGCCTGCGCGACACGCTCGTCGACGAGACGCTCAGCAGGCGGGACCGCCGCGAGGTGTTGCGCCCGGTCGCCCGGGTGCTCGACCCGTGGGTCGTGGAGCAGGCAGACCCGACCCTGATCGAGGAGCCTCAGGCGATGCTGTCGGGCGGTCGGGTCGCCGTGACGCGGGAGGGGGCCGACGATGCCGCCATGCGGGCCGAGTTCAGGCGGATCGGCAGGGAGGCGGAGGCCGAGGTGGAGCGGACCAGGAACGGTCGCCCGGCGCTGATCGCGGGCGGGGCGCTCGCCGCGCTCAGCATCGTCCTGATGTTCTTCGCGCCCGGCTTCGTGGTGCTGCTGTTCGTCTCGCTGGGGATCGGATTCTGGGGCTACTCGCAGATGTCGACGGGGAAGCGGGCCGTGCAGGACGGTGAGAAGGACGTCGAGAAGTTGCGATCCGCCGCCGACTCCACGGCGCTCAGGCTGGCCTCCGAGTATGAGGGCAAGAGCGTTGCCCGCCAGGAACTGGTCGAGGCGGCCGAACGCGCCAAGGCCGCCGCGCGGGCACTGGCGGCCTGACGCGCCCGCTCAGCCCTTCGACTCCTTCGCGGCGGCGTCGAGGGCGTCGCGCTGGTCGGAGACGCGGTCCTCCACCCTGCTGAACAGGAACGACGCCACGGTGCCGACGACCAACAGCGCGACGGCGAACCCGACAGCACCCCCAAGGGAGAGCCCCGACGCAGCCAACCCCGCCTCGCTGAAGGCAGGGAAGACGACGGTCGGGAAGATCGCGACGGAGGACCCGATGACCATGCCGAGGATCAGGTGGTACATCTGCGAGTGGTACTTGCGGAATGCCCACTCTGCGACCTTCGCGAGCAGCAGCACGCACACGATCAGGCCGAGCGCGAGCGGGATGACCACGCCCATGTCGAAGTTCTTGATGCCGGTCGCCATCTTGTCGTACAGCCCGAAGTAGATCAGGAAGTTCGACGGGCTGAGGCCGGGAACGATCAGGCCGAGGCCGATCAGCGCGCCGGAACCGAACCAGACCGGGATGCTCGGCTCGACGGCCAGCCAGGTGCTCTCGCCGCCCAGGTACATCAACGCGAAGATCGCGACGGCCGCGATGCCCATGATGACCCAGTCGAGCGTCCTCCTGCCGTGCTTACCCGCCTGCCTGAACAGCGACGGGAAGGTGCCGATCACGAAGCCGATGAACAGGCAGATGAACTGCGCCGCGTACCTGCCGAACGCGGCCTCGACCACCACGGAGAACAGCACGATGCCAGCGCCGACGCCGATCCCGACCGGGATGAAGAACAGCACGTTCTTGACGAAGTTGCGCCGCAGGTTCGCCAGGAATCGGATGAGCGGGTCGTACAGCTTGAAGATGACCGCAAGCACGCCGCCGGACAGGCCGGGCAGGATCGCACCGACGCCGACGGCGATGCCCTTCAGGAGGCGCGCGAACCAACTCCCGACGGAGTCGGGACGCGTCACGTCGGTCTCGACGTCTAGGTCCTGCTGAGGGGTGGGCTCGGCCATGCGGTGCTCGTCTCGGTCGGGTCGCGGATGTCGGGACAACCCTACGTGACCGTTCCTCCGACCTGAGCATCCCGTGCTCAGCGGCTCACCGGGGCACCTCCCACACGTCCTCGACGGAGCGGGCGTCGCGGAGACCCGAGGCGTACCCGGCCTCGGCGGCGCGTCTCCGGTTCGCGGGATCGGCGGCGTTCGCGTCGAAGATGTCGCGCACCTCCGGCGGCGGGACGAGGGTCAGCACCGCGCTGCCCTCGGCGAGCAGTTCGGCCTTCTGGGTTCCCAGGTCCATCCGCCAGGCCGCAGGCATCCTGCTGCGCCCGCCGAACGGGGCGAGCACGATCACCGCCTCGTGGCCGGAGGCGAGGTCGGCGTTCTCGCTGCGCCGGTATCCGCCGTCCAGGAAGCGGCGTCCGCCGATCACGTATGGCCCCGTCATCCCGAAGCCGGTGCTTGTGCTCGCGGCCACTGCATCCACCAGGTCGACGCCGCTCTCCTCGTCGAAGGCGACGGGCTCGCCGGTGTCGGCATCGATCGCGGTGATCAGCACCCGTTGACGGGGCCACGATGTGGCGGGCAGCCGCCTGGCCACGATCTCACGCCAGCGTCGCTGGTCGTCCGCGTCGCCGTCGGACAGGGAGATGGAGGCCTCGCCAAGCCGTCGACGCATGTCCGACGCGTCGGCGGAGGCGGCAATGATGGCGTCGGACCAGTCGAGGTAGGTCTGAGCCGCCGCGTGGGGAACGGGCGTCGGCCCGGTCGGGACGGGCCAGTGCTCGTCGAGGATCGCGGCGTGGAGGTCGGCGGGGGATGGGCCGCCCGTCAGTTGTGCGGCCGCCGTCGCGCCGGCGGAGGTGCCGACGATCAGGTCCGCGGTCCTCAGGTCGACGCCTCCCGCGAAGAGGCCTGCGACCAGGCCGATCTCCCACGCGTTGCCCGCGGCGCCTCCGCCGCCGAGGACGAGGGCGCGGCGAGCGGGGGCGCCCGGTGGCACGGGCGGGATGGTTGAGGGCAGCGGCCAGTTGCCGTCGGGTGTCGTTGGTACTGCTGAGTCGTGGTTCATGGGAGTCGCCTTTCGAGTGGGGTCGGCGCTCCGGATGCGGCCGGTCAGCCGCGGAATCGTGAACCGCGGGGAGCGCCCAGTGCGCGGGCTGCTGGCATGGGGCTCACCTCCTTCTCCAAGCTCACGAAATCGTGCCAAAGATACACCCGCGCGACGCCTCCGCCAATGGTCGTCGGCGTCCGCGACCGGCCGCGCCGCACCGAGGTCGACCGGCGCGAGGTCGGGAGACGCTGCGCGCCGGCTGCTGGGGCTCCCCTCTGGGGGGCCTTGCCAAGCCCGGCGTGCTGTGGAAACATTTCCGCCATGATGATCAACCGCCTGTGACCTCAGCGCGCGTCGCCCAATCGTGGTGACCCCGTCGTCCAAGCACGCCCAGAAACTCTCCAGGAACTCATCATGCCCATCACCATCTCTGAAATCTCGCTGCCCGAGCGCGCGGACGACCCCGTGTGGGTCGCGCGCGGCGACCTCGTCCGGGCCTACAACCACGAACTCATCGGCACCGCCGAGTGGGACGTCGACGACGAGTCGTCGCTGTCGCTCGCCAAGTCGAACACCACCGACAGGGTCCGACGGATCCTCGCCTTCGACGGCGACACGGTGATCGGGTTCGCCAACCTCTACGTCAACGAGCGCGACTCGCCTGACATGGGCAACGTGCTCGTCTTCGTCGATGAGGGCTTCCGCGGCCGCGGGGTCGGCACGGCGCTGCTCGCCCGCCTCGACGACTTCGCCGCCGAGGCGGGACTCAAGCGACTCACCTCCTGGGTGATGGCTCCCATCGCGGGCGACGAACCGGTCGCGGTGCCGACCACGGGAATCGGTCGGGCGCCGGCGAACTTCTCGGGCATCCGGTTCTCGCTCAACAACGGCTTCGCCATGGAGCAGATCGAACGGGTCAGCCGCTACGACTTCGCCGCACCGCTCGTCGCCCCGGAGGAGGCCCTCGCCGAGGCGGAGGCCGCGGCCGGTGACCAGTACGAACTGATCGCCTGGGAGGGGGTCGCCGACGACGACATCATCGGTGGGCTCGTCGTCCTGAAGGAGCGGATGGACACGGACCCGCCGAGCGGCGGAATGGACGTCATCGAGTCGACCTGGGACGTCGCCCGGTTGCGGGAGATCGAGGACCGTTTTCTGCCGCGCAACCGGATCTGGCGCACCGTCGTGAGGCACCGGCACAGCGGGGAGATCGTCGCGCTGAGCGAACTGTTCCGCGACAGGATCAACCCTGACGCGCTGGTGGACCAGTGGGACACGATCGTGCTTCCCGAGCATCGGGGCCACCGGCTCGGGATGCTCGTCAAGGCCGCCAACCTGCTCCAGGTGCGCGACGCGGACCCTGGCGCGAAGGCGGTCGTGACGTGGAATGCGGAGGAGAACCGCTTCATGCTCGGCGTCAACGAGGCCTTGGGCTTCCGTCCGATCCTGATCGAGGCGGCGATGCAGAAGCGGCTCGTCGCTGGCTGAGCCATGTCGGGCGCGGACAGGTCGGCATTGGTGAAGACCCGTGACGAATGCTGGTTGAGCCATGGCAGGCGCGGAGCGGTTGGCATCGGTCGAAACCTCGTGAGGTTGGCAGGTCCCCCGTTCCCCGAGCTTGTCGAGGGGTCCGATTGTGGTCGGGTGCTGGTTGAGCCATGACAGGCGCGGAGCGGCTGGCATCGGTCGAAACCTGGTGAGGTTGGCAGGTACCCCGTTCCCCGAGCTTGTCGAGGGGTCCGATTGTGGTCGGGTGTGCTTGTCGGTGCGGGTTGGTTTCGACGCGCGTTGCGGCGCTTCGCGCCTTGGCGCGGCTCAACCCACGGTCGGCGGGCGTTGCGGCGCTTCGCGCCTTGGCGCGGCTCAACCCACGGTCGGCGGGCGTTGCGGCGCTTCGCGCCTTGGCGCGGCTCAACCCACGGTCGGCGGTCGTTGCGGCGCTGCGCGCTTGGCGCGGCTCAACCCGCGGTCGGCCGCGCCCCGCGCACTCGCGCGGCTCGGCCGATTGCTTTGCCGCATTGACCTCTGGCAAGGGGTGACGGTCGCTATGGTGGCGTTGTCGCCCAGGTCTGTGCGACCTCGACAGAGCATGGCCCGGGAGGCGTCCGTGAGTGAGCCCAGTTACCGCCACTCGATCAAGAGGCGGTTCGCCGTCCTGTTCTCGCCCCTGCGCCTCGTGCTGTGGATCGCGGCCCTCTGTTGGTGCGCGGTGCTCAACCTCGCCCTCTACATTCCCGACCCCGAGGGCATGGCATGGGCAGGGCCGGTCTCGATCGTGCCCGTCTACGCGCTGCTGGCTTGGACCCTGGTCACCGACGCCCGGCACCGGCGCGCCGAGCGCCAGGCCGACCGCGCTCGTCTCGACTGGGGCCCCCGGCTGGGCCGGGGTACTGAACTTCACCACCTCAAGCCGGGTCGCCGAATCCGGGCCGACGGGCCCGGGAAGCGGGCGCGCGAGAGTCTGAGGCGCCCCCGGGAAAGACTCGCGATCCTGCTCGCGGTGCACCTCTGACTGGGCAGAATGGGGCCGTGACGACCCAGACCACCATCTCTGACGGAGCCGCCGCATGAGCCGTTGGAGCGAGGAGCAGGTGCTGGCGACCGCGCCCGATGCGAGCTCGATCGCCGCAGGCAAGAAGCTGGCGGTGCCTGGCCCGTGGTCGGAGACCGGAGCCAACGAGACCCTCGTCTGGGGCAAGTGTCAGGGGTCGGGGAAGACGCCCTACCAGACCAGCGTCGACCTGGTCGCACCCGCCTACCGCTGCTCCTGCCCGAGCCGGAAGTTCCCGTGCAAGCACGCCATCGCGCTCCTGCTGCTCTGGGCCCGCGGAGTGGTCGGCGACGATGCGGCGATGGCCGACTTCGCGAAGGAGTGGGCCGAACAGCGCACCGAGAAGGCCGAGGCGAAGGCCAAGAAGGCAGAGGCCCCCGTCGACCCGGAGGCGCAGGCCAAGCGGCTCGCCGAGCGCCTCGCCAAGATGGACGCCGGCGTGGACGACTTCACCCTCTGGCTTGCCGACCTCGCCCGCGGCGGGTTCGCCGCAGCCAGAAGCCAGCCGTACTCCTACTGGGACCGCGCCGCTGCCCGACTCGTAGACGCGCAGTTGCCTGGCCTCGCCGATCGGGTCCGCAGCCTCGGCGAGCAGGCCCTCAGCCGCAACGACTGGGCCGACCACATGCTTCGTCAGGTGGGCAGGCTTCGTTTGCTGACGCGGGCGTGGACGCGTCGGGACCACCTCTCGGAGGCCGACCAGGCCGACCTGCGCGCCACCCTCGGGCTGCCTACCCCCACCGAGCAGGTCCGCGCCGGCCGCAAGCGCACCGCCGTATGGCAGGTGATGGGGGCGCACCGCAGCGACACCGGCACCCTGCAACAGCAGCGCACCTGGCTCAGGGCCGACGACGGCGAGATGGGGCTGCTGCTCGAGACGGCGGGCCCCGGTCAGGCACTCGGGGTGCCGCAACTCTCGGGTGCCCGACTCACGGCGACCCTCGCGTTCTACCCGGGTAACGCGCCGCAGCGGGTCCTGTTCGTGGACCAGCCCGAGGCAGGCGCGCCAGCCGAGAGCATCGGCAATGGCGTCAGCATCGCGCAGGCGATCGGGGACGCCGCCGCCGCGCTTGCAGTGGCCCCGTGGCGCACGCGCCATCCCGTCAGCCTGACCGACATCAGGCTGCAGGCCGACCCGCCCGCGGCCCTCGACGCCGACGGCACGGGCGTCCTCCTGGGCGACGACGTCGACATTCACCTGCTGATGGCGATCACCGGTGGGCACCCGTTCGACGTCTTCGGGGAACTCGAGGACGCCCGACTGCGGATCCTCGCCATCGCATCGGCTGGGGCGGTGGTCGCCTCATGACCGACCTGAACCCGTCGGAGGTGGTGGCCTGGGCGAGCGCGCTGCGCACGGCCGCGCTCGTCGGCACGGGTCGGCGGGCTTCCGCGGGCGCCCCAAGCGGGTTCGGGACGCCTCCAGAGGACGGCGAGACATTCCTCGATCAGGCTGCGCTGTTCGACGTCATGAGTCGCGCCGGGGCGCGCCCGGTCGCGTGCGTGGCAACGACGCAGGCACCACCCGAGACACGCGCGTATCCACCGGCTGAGGCATCCCGGGTGCTCTCGCTGATCCTGCGCCAACCGCCGCTCAAGGGCGAACTGCGCGACGAGCTGATCCTCACCTGGCTGCGGGTCTGCGGAGCTCACAACCTCGTCGTGCGACCGGAGGCCCTTCCCGAGCTCTTCGAGTTCGCCCGGCCAAAGGTCAAGGCGCGCCAGTTGCTGAGTGACTGTTGGGGCGAGCGAGGCCGCTGGTTCGCGGCGAACTTCGACCCGAAGCTCCTCAAGGTGACGGTAGACAGCGACGAGGCGCTCGGCGACACCGTCGCGCCAGGGCAGATCGACGACCTGGTCCGCGAGTGGCCAACCCTCGACACGCCCGCCGCCGCGATCCAACTTCGCCGCCTCCGCGCGACCGACCCGGACCGGGGCCGCGAGTTGCTGAGCGCACACTGGTCGAAGCTGCCCGCCAAGGCCCGCGCCGAGCACTTGGAGACGCTCGCGGCAACCCTCTCGCTCGGCGACGAGGACCTGCTCGAGTCGGCGCTCGAAGACCGCGCGAAGTCCGTCCGCGAGGTCGCCGTCGCGATGCTGGCGGGTCTCGGCGGATCCCGATTCAGGGCACGGATGGGGGAGCGCCTCGCCCCTTTGATCACCGTCGAGAAGAAGCTGCTCCGGCCGACCCGGATCCGGCTCGCGCTACCCCAGGGAGTCGACGAGGCCGGCACCCGTGACGGGCTCCCGGCGCCCGACCCGTCCGACGCCAACCAGCCGACGGCGTGGCTCGGCGCCATGATCGAGGCCGCCCCGCTCGACGTGTGGGTCAAGGCCTCCGGGCTGAAGCCGCGCGACATCGTCGAAGCGTTCGACTCGAACAGCTCCGACGCGCACCATTTCTCCGAGGCCATCGCGAACTCGGGCGACGCCGAGTGGGCCGACGCGATCGCCCCGACCACGACCAATCCGCGCGTCGTCGCCGTCATGTCGCCCGCCAAGCGCGAGGGCTGGCTGCTCGAGCACTCGGCCAAGACCTCCGAGAGCCCCCACCTTTTCGTCAGCGCGATCAAGGCGACCCCGCAGCCCTGGTCCCGTGAGGTCTCCGAGGCGATCGTGAGGCGGTTGGGCGGCGCGGAGGACGGCGACTACTTCCTCTACGCGTTCGACGCCCACCTGATCGCCGGGCTCGGCCCCCAGAGCCTTGCGCAGGCGAGGGAACTGCTAGCCCGGCCCGTCAAGGACCCGGACAAGCTCGCGCAGGCGCGCGCCAAGTTGCTGACGATCATGCAGTTCCAGACCTTCAACCAGACCATCCGCGACGCATTCGCGTCAGCCGAGGAGGCACAGTGAGCACCACGACCAGCACCGACCAGGTTCTCCGCGCCCACGCGGAGCAGGCCTACGCCGACGAGCTCGCCGCGCTGGCCGCCGTCGACGACCGCCCGCGCCCACCGCAGTGGAAGCTGTCGCCATGGGCCGTGTCGACCTATCTGCTCGGCGGCACGCTGAAGGACGGCACCGCGATCAGCGCCAAGTACCTCGGCAACCGGCGCCTCATCGAGATCGCCATCGCCTCGCTCGCCACCGACCGTGCCCTGCTCCTGCTCGGCGTGCCAGGCACCGCGAAGTCGTGGGTCTCCGAGCATCTCGCGGCCGCCATCAGCGGGAACTCGACGCTGGTCGTGCAGGGCACGGCAGGCACGCCAGAGGAGGCGATCCGCTACGGCTGGAACTACGCACGGCTGCTCGCCGAGGGGCCGTCGGAGGCGGCGCTCGTGCCCGGCCCCGTGATGCGGGCGATGGCCGACGGTGGCCTGGTCCGCGTCGAGGAACTGACCCGCATCCCCGCCGATGTGCAGGACTCGCTCATCACGATCCTGTCCGAGAAGACGCTCCCCATCCCGGAGCTCGACACCGAGGTGCAGGCCAGACGCGGATTCAACCTGATCGCCACCGCCAACAACCGCGACAAGGGCGTCAACGACCTGTCCTCGGCGCTGCGCCGCCGGTTCACCACCGTGGTGCTGCCGCTTCCCGACTCGCTCGACCAGGAGATCGAGATCGTGCAGACCCGCGTCGCCTCCCTCGGCGCCTCGCTCGAGCTCCCCGCCGACCTGGCCGAGCTGTCCGAGATCAGACGGGTCGTCACGGTCATGCGCGAGCTGCGCTCCGGGCAGACGGCGGACGGGCGCACCACCATCAAGTCGCCCAGCTCCACCCTGTCGACCGCCGAGGCGATCTCGGTGATGACGAGCGGGCTCAGCCTCGCCACCCACTTCGGTGAGGGCAGGGTGGGCGCTGAGGAGGTCGCGGCCGGCCTCGTCGGCGCTGTCGTCAAGGACCCCATCCAGGACACCGTCATCTGGCAGGAGTACCTCGAGACGGTGGTGCGGAACCGTCCCGAATGGGCCGACCTGTACCGCGCCTGCCGCGACCTCGAGACCGCCAACTGACATGTCGGAGGTCCACGTCCTCGGGATCCGGCACCACGGCCCCGGCTCCGCACGCTCGGTCGCCGAGGCGCTCGACGAGCTGCGCCCCGACCTGGTCCTCATCGAGGGCGCGCCAGAGCTGGACGAGCTGACCGACCTCGCGGGCGACCCCGACATGGTGCCGCCCGTGGCGGCGCTCGTCTACGCCTCCGAGTCCCCGAGGCTCTCCAGCTTCTACCCGGTGGCCAGCTTCTCCCCGGAGTGGGTCGCGATGCGATGGGCCGCGCGCAACGGCTCACAGCAGCGCTTCCTCGACCTGCCGGCGGTCAACGCCCTCGCCATTGCCCAAGGCATCGCCGAGGAACGCGAGCGGCGACTCGCCGAGGCGACGGCACCGGGGGCAGACCAGCCTGAGGAGGTCGACGAGGCGGCCGACGCGCCCGCCAACGGCGCCGAGGCCGGGGCAGATGAGCGGGCCCGGCGCGCGCCGTCGGATCCCATCACGGCGCTCGCCGCGGCCGCCGGGTACGACGACCCGGAGCGGTGGTGGGAGGACGCCGTCGAGCAGAGAACCGACTCGGTGCTCGACCGGTTCGCCGCCATCCGCGAGTCGATCGCCGAGCTTCGCGCCGACGAGACCGACCCCGACTCTCCGATCCTCGACGGCGGCGCCCTCCACATCGACGCGCTGAGCGACCCCGTCGGCGAGGCCATGACGGCCGTGCGCGAGGCCGCTATGCGCAAGGTGCTGCGGCAGGCCATCAAGGACGGCCACCAGCGCATCGTGGTGGTGTGCGGGGCGTGGCACGCGCCCGCGCTCGACCCCGCCACCTTCCCGCCGGTCGCCAAGGACAACCGCCTCCTCAAGGGGCTGCCGAAGGTCAAGGCCGCCGCGGCCTGGGTGCCGTGGACGGCGTCGCGGCTGAGCTACGAGTCGGGGTACGGCGCGGGCGTCTCATCCCCGGGCTGGTACCGGCACCTCTTCGACCATTGGGCAGCCGGCTTCGACCACGACGTGGCGATGAGCTGGCTGATCCGGGTGGCGAGGGCGCTGCGTCAGCAAGGCATCGACGCGTCAACGGCCTCCGTCGTGGAGGCCACGAGGTTGGCGAGCACCCTCGCGTCGCTGCGCGGGCGTCCGAGCGCCGGGCTCTCGGAGCTTGACGACTCGGCGCTCAGCATTCTGGCCGACGGCAACCCGATCCCACTGAGGCTCGTGCACGACGACCTGGTGGTGGGAAGGGAACTCGGGGCCGTGCCTGAGCGCGCCCCGCTGGTGCCCCTGGCGGCCGACCTGGCAGCGGCGCAGCGGGCCACCAGGCTCAAGCCCACCGCAGCTGTGCAGACGGTGACGCTCGACCTCCGCACCCCGGGCGGGCTGGCCAGGTCGATCCTGCTGCACCGGCTCGTCCTCCTCGGCATCGGGTGGGGGTCGCCGACCTACGCCGGTCGCACCACCGGCACCTTCAAGGAGTCGTGGCAGCTCGAGTGGGTGCCCGAGTTGGCAGTCGCCGTCGTCGAGGCGAGCCTGTTCGGCACCACCGTCGCGTCGGCCGCCTCCGCCAAAGCCGCGGAACTCGCGCGCGAGGCGACCTCGCTGAGGGACCTGTCCGAGCTCATCTCGAGATGCCTCACCGCGGAGCTACCGGTACACGACGTCGTCCAGACGCTCGCCGACCGCTCCGCCGTCAACACCGACGTCGCAGGGCTGCTGGGCGCGGTCGAACCGCTCGCTCAGGTGACCCGCTACGGCACCGTCCGTGGCGTCGACACCACCGAGGTCAACACGGTGCTGCGCGCCATCGTCGCCCGCGGCTGCGTCGGCCTCCCGATGGCGGGCGTCGGCATCGACGAGGAATCGGCCGCGGCGCTCGTCAAGGCCGTCGACGCGGCGCACGCGGGCCTCACGCTGATCGAGGACGACGCACTCCTCGGGCAGTGGTATTCGGCGCTCGGCGTCGTCGCCGCCCGCGATCAGGTGCCGGGGCGCCTCGCGGGCCGCGCCACCCGGATGCTGCTCGACGCGGAACGCGTCGACCGCGACGAGGTCGGCAGGCGGATGGGCACCTGGCTGTCTCCCGTGCTCGACCCAGTCGACTCGGCCGGTTGGCTCGACGGCTTCCTCGCGGGTTCCGCCATCATCCTGATCCACGACCCCGGCCTGCTCGCCCTGGTCGACGGGTGGGTCGCGGGGGTAGCGACCGAGGCGTTCGAGGACCTCCTTCCCCTCCTCAGGCGCACCTTCACCCAGTTCGCCAAGCCGGAACGCAAGATGATCGGCGAGCAGGTCTCGACGGGCGCGCGGGAGGACGACGTGCGCGGCGACTGGGACCTGGCCGCCGCCGCCCCCGGCATCGGCGCGGTCGCCCGGATGCTCGGATGGGAGGCGGCATGAGCGAGGACACCACCGTCGGCCGGACACCCGAGCGGCTGACCCGCTGGCGGCTGATCCTCGGCTCCGACGAGGCCGACGGCGTCACCTTCGACGGGGCGCCCGTCCAGTTGGGCGAGGACGACGCCGTCCGCGACAAGGTGCTGACCGACCTGTACGACGCCGACCGGCGCGGCGGGCTCGGCAGTTCGAGCCCAAAGGTCGCCCGGTGGCTCGGCGACATCCGCAGCTACTTCCCGAGCTCGGTGGTCCAGGTCATGCAGGGCGACGCCATGGAACGCCTCGGCCTTCGCGAACTCCTGCTGGAACCCGAGATGATGCGCGCGGTGCAGCCCGACATCAACCTCGTGAGCACCCTGATCGGGTTGAGCGGCGTGATCCCCGAGCACTCCAAGGAGACCGCGCGCGCCGTCGTTCGACAGGTCACCAACGAGTTGGAGGAGCGGCTCCGGTCGCGCACCGTCCAAGCCGTCACTGGCGCCATCGATCGATCGTCGCGCACCAACCGGCCCAAGTTCCGCGACGTCGACTGGAACCGCACCATTGCGGCCAACCTGAAGAACTACCTTCCCGACCACAAGACCGTCGTCCCGGAGCGGCTCGTCGGGAATGCCCGGCGACAGTCGCAGGTGGAGCGCGAGATCATCCTCTGCATCGACCAGTCGGGCTCGATGGCGGAGTCGGTCGTCTACTCCGCGGTGTTCGGTGCGGTGCTCGCCTCGCTCCGCTCGGTCAAGACGCATCTTGTGGTGTTCGACACCTCCGTCGTCGACCTCACCGATGAGATCGACGACCCCGTCGACGTGCTGTTCGGCGTGCAGTTGGGCGGAGGCACCGACATCAACGGGGCGCTTGCCTACTGCCAGGGCCTGATCACCCAGCCGACGGACACGGTGCTGGTGTTGATCAGCGACCTGTACGAGGGCGGGATCGCCGAGGAGATGCTGCGCCGCGCCAACTCGATCGTCGGCTCGGGGGCGACGATGGTCGCGCTGCTTGCGCTGTCCGATTCGGGCAGGCCGTCCTACGACCCGCAGCACGCGAACGCGCTCGGCTCGGTCGGCGTCCCGTCCTTCGCCTGCACGCCCGACCTGTTCCCCGACCTGATGGCCACCGCGATCCAGCGCGAGGACATCGGCGCCTGGGCGGCCGCCAACGACATCGTCACGACGCACGCCGAGCCCGACTCCACCTAGCGCGCCTCGCGGGGGATACCCGGCGAGGGAGCGTGGCGATCCCGGGTACCTCGCGCGCGTGCGCCACAATGGCGAGCGGTGGGGCACCTCCGCGCCCGCACCGACGTCCGTCCGAAGGGTCGATTCCATGAGGGCACTGCTGGTGAGCAGCGGGCTGGCCATCGTCGTCTCCCTGCTCGGGACGTGGTTCGCCATCGGCCTGTTCCGCCGGATCGGGTTCGGGCAGCCCACCCGCATCGACGGCCCGACCGCCCACCACGTCAAGCGCGGCACCCCGACCATGGGCGGCGTCGTCATCGTCGTCGCGACCGTGGTCTCCTACCTCACCGGCACCCTCGTCACCGGCAACCTGCCGAGCGCCAGCGCATGGCTCGCGCTGCTCCTCTTCGTCGGCTGTGCCGCGATCGGCTTCCTGGACGACTACATCAAGGTGTTCACACAGGACAACCGCGGCCTCAGCCCCAAGGGCAAGATCATCGGGCAGGCCGTGGTCGCGCTCGGGTTCGGTATCCTCGCCACCCAGTTCTTCGCCGACGCGCAGGGCGTGCGACCCGCGTCGATGTACCTCTCCACGACCCACGACTGGGGCATCAAACTCCCGCTCGTGGTGGTGCTGCTGATCATCTGGTTCATGGTGACCGCCACCTCCAACGCCACCAACATCGTCGACGGCGCGGACGGCCTGCTGGCGGGGAGCGCCGCGATGGTCTTCGGCGCATACGCGTTGCTGAGCGTGTGGCAGAGCAACCAGCGCTGCAACTCCCCGCGGCCGACGGTCATCGCCGAGCAGTGCTACCCGGTGCGCGACCCCCTCGACCTTGCGGTGTTCTCCGCGACGGTCGCCGCCGCCTGCATCGGGTTCCTCTGGTGGAACGCCAAGCCCGCGAAGATCTTCATGGGCGACGTCGGGTCGCTCGCGCTCGGCGGGGCGCTTGCGGGGCTCGCGATCATGTCGCGCACCGAACTCCTGCTCGCCGTGATCGGCGGCCTCTTCGTCCTCGACACCATGACGGTGCTGATTCAGCGGTACTACTTCAAGGCGACGCGGCGACTGACGGGCACCGGCAAGCGGATCTTCCCGATCGCACCCATCCATCACCACTTCGACGACAAGTGGGGCGAGGCGGCCATGGTGATCCGGCTGTGGATCCTGTGCGGCCTGTGCGTGCTTGCCGGCCTCGCGATCTTCTACGCCACCTGGCTCGCCTGAGCCCCTTACCTGGAGGCCGGCAGGCGCTGCTGCCGCTAGGTTGGTGAGATGAGCGACTACCTCGACGTCAACCGGGCCAACTGGGACTCGCGGGCCGACGTCCACATGGGCGAGGGCGGCTACGACCTGCGCGAGATCGACGACCCAGGCTGGATCTCGCAGGTCGTCGCGTTCGACCGGCCGCGCCTCGGAGACATCGACGGCCTCGACGGCGTGCACCTGCAGTGCCACCTTGGCACCGACACGTTGAGCCTCGCCCGCCTCGGCGCGAGGATGACGGGGCTCGACCTCTCGCCGAACTCGCTGCGCTACGCGCGCCGGATCGCGGAACGCGTCGGCCTGGACATCGACTACGTCGAATCGGACGTGTACGGCGCCGTCGAGGCGCTCGGAAGGCAACGCTTCGACCTCGTGTACACCGGGATCGGCGCACTCTGCTGGATCCCCGACATCCGCCGCTGGGCGCAGACCGCGGCCGACCTGCTGCGGCCCGGCGGTCGGCTGTTCGTGCGTGACGGGCATCCCGTGCTGAACTCGGTGCTCCCCGTGACCGTCGGGCAGGTGCAGCCCGACTCGGACCAGCAGGAGTGGCTGACCGGTGTCGGTTCGCTGACGCCATCGCTCGAGTTGCCGTATTGGGAGCGCGACGAGCCGATGGTCTGGGAGGACGCCGTCAGCTATGCGGGCACCGAGGCGGTGGCCTCTCCCACGAGCATCGAGTGGAACCACGCCATTTCCGAGATCGTGATGGCCGTCCTCGACGCGGGCCTCACGCTTGAACTGCTCGCCGAACACGACAGCGTCCCGTGGGACGCGGTGCCGGGAATGATGGAGATGGACGAGGTCGGCGAGTTCCGGCTCCGCGACCGTCCCGACCGCCTGCCCGCGAGCTTCACCCTGGTCGCCCGGCGCGCTGGTTGAGCCATGCGGAGCGCGGAGCGGTCCGCATCGGTCGAAACCTCCGACGCTTCCCGCCCGAACCCGGCCACGCGGGACTATGTTTCGTGCATGACGCACACTCTCGGCCGGCTCGCGGCAGGCGCCGTCCTGGCCCTGCTCGTCGGCTGCTCGTCGGGCGCGTCCTCCTGTGCCGCCCCAACGGTGACGGGGCTGCCCGACGTCGTGGCCCCGGGCGAGTCGGTCACCGTGACCGTGTCGAACCTCTGGGACGGCTGCAGCGACACGGGCGGCGGCCCCAACAAGCCCATCCGGGGGACGGCGCGGATCGACGTTCTGTCGAGGACGGATCGGGACCATCCGATCGTCACGGCCGACACCGGTGAGGTCGCGGCCGACGCCTCCGCAGAGTTGACCTTCCAGATCCCCGAGCCGACGCCCGAGGGCGAGGCCTACCTCTCCCTGGACGGGTCGGACCTCGCGAGCTTCCGGATCGGCGGCTAGTCGCCGGAGGTGTGCTTGGCGCGGCGCACGATCAGCGGGTCAGGCGCGTACACGACGGAGTCGTCGCGGCCCTCGTAGTCGAACTGGTACAGGAACGAGCGCATCGCGTTGATCCGTGCGCGCTTCTTGTCGTTCGACTTCACCGTCGTCCACGGCGCGTACTTCTTGTCTGTGCGCAGCAGCATCTGCTCCTTCGCCTCGGTGTAGGCGTCCCAGCGGTCCAGGCTTTCCAGGTCCATGGGGGAGAGCTTCCACTGCCGCACCGGGTCCAACTGCCGCAGCGCGAAGCGGGTGCGCTGCTCGTCCTGGGTCACCGAGAACCAGAACTTGGTGAGGCTGATGCCCGACTCGACAAGCATCCGCTCGAACTGCGGCGCCTGCAGCATGAACGTCTCGTACTCCTCGTCGGTGCAGAACCCCATCACCTTCTCGACGCCCGCCCGGTTGTACCAGGACCGGTCGAACAGCACCATCTCGCCGGCGGTCGGCAGGTGCTGGACGTAGCGCTGGAAGTACCACTGGCCCCGCTCGGTGTTCGACGGTGCCGAGAGGGCGACGACGCGGGCCGCGCGCGGGTTGAGGTGCTCGTTGAACCGCTTGATGGTGCTTCCCTTGCCGGCCGCGTCGCGCCCTTCGAAGACGAGGACGTGCTTGGCGCCGGTGTCCTGGGACCAGTACTGGAACTTCAGCAACTCGACCTGGAGGAGGTACTTCTCGTGCTCGTAGTCTGTGCGGTCCATCAGCGAGTCGTAGGGGTAGCCGTCCTGCCAGGTGTCGATGGCCGACCCGTCCGGCGCGATCAGTTCCGGGTCGACGCCCTCTGCGCCCTCGACGCGGTACCCCTCTTCCTTGAGGTGATCGATGTACTCGCGCAGCGGCATGTTCTGGGTCATGGGCAATACATACCCTGTCCAGGTGTCGCGCGGGTGAACAACCGCGGGTTGAGCCATGAAGGACCGGACTTCATCGGTCGAAACCTTCGTGCGCGTGCGGTGGGTCCGCTGGTTGAGCCATGAAGGACGCGTCAGCGGACTTCATCGGTCGAAACCTCTTGCACGTCCAGCGGGTCTCGGGATGGACCGGGGAGGGGCTTGGTGAGAGTCGCTGCACCGGGTGCCAGGGGTTCCGACGCAGCGCGCGCGACTGCGTCGCGGCCGCTGGCTCAACCAACGAGGCACGCTGGTTGAGCCATGAAGGACGCGTCAGCGGACTTCATCGGTCGAAACCTCTTGCACGTGCAGCGGGTCTCGGGATGGACCGGGGAGGGGGTTGGTGAGAGTCGCTGCACCGGGTGCCGGGGGTTTCGACGCAGCGCGCGCGACTGCGTCGCGGCCGCTGGCTCAACCAACGGGTCAGCGGCTGGCCAGGACGAGGTCGGCGACCTCCTCGGCGCGCTCGACCACGGCCTCCGCGCCCGCCTCGAGGAGCGACTCGCGCGAGGAGGCTCCCGTGGTGATGCCCATGGCCCGCATCCCCGCGGCGAGCGCCATCTCCATGTCCGAGGTGGCGTCGCCGACGTACCAGGTGCCGCCGGCCTGGGCGCCCATCAGTTCGAGCGCCATCCACGCGGAGTCTGGCGCTGGCTTGCCGCGGTCGACCATCTCGGTGCCGACAAGCACGTCGACGTCGCCGCGGATCCCGATGATCTCCAGCAGGTGGTCGGCCTCGGGCGTCGTCTTCGCGGTCACGACGCCGATCGCGAGGCCCGCGTCGCGGAGCCTGAGCAGCATCTGGTGCACGCCGGGGAGCAGCAGTTCGTGGCCCTGCTCGTTGATCGCGCCGTACCAGCTCTCGTGGTACGTGGTGACCATCTCAGCGATCCGGGGATCGTCGGCCCTGAATCCGCTCAGCTCCGAGAGTGTCAGTTCGAGGGGCCTGTCGATGTAGGGGACCACCGCCATCGGCTCGGTCGGGACGCCGAAGACCGTGACGGTCGTCGCGATGTGCTCGGCGATCAGGGGGACGGTGTCGGCGAGGGTGCCGTCGAGGTCGAACAGGACTGCTGGGATGCTCACACCCTCACCCTATGCCCGGCGCGCCGATCGTGCCCTGGCAAGGTCGCCATCCACGTGGGCGAGCCGACCCCGTTACGCGGGCCTGTTCCTCGTTCCTCGAGCTTGTCCCCCGTTCCCCGAGCTTGTTCCCGTTCCCCGAGCTTGTCGAGGGGTCCGAGGGCTGAGCGTGTGGTTGCGGACGCCTCGAAGCCTCAGCGAGTGGTGGTGTCGTTCCCCGAGCTTGTCGAGGGGTCCGAGGGCTGAGCGCGTGGTTTCGGACGCTTCGACAGGCTCAGCGAGCGGTGGTTGGGGACGCTTCGACAGGCTCAGCGAGCGGTGGTTGGGGACGCTTCGACAGGCTCAGTGGGCGGTGGTGTCGTTCCCCGAGCTTGTCGAGGGGTCCGAGGCTGAGCGGTGGTTTCGGACGCTTCGACAGGCTCAGCGAGCGGTGGTTTCGGACGCTTCGACAGGCTCAGCGAGCGGTGGTTGCGGACGCTTCGACAAGCTCAGCGACCGAGCCATCAGTTCGCGGCGACCGGCTCGGGGTACTCCTTGCCGAGGCACTGGTAGCCCTTCGCCACGGCGGAGACCAACCGCCTCTGACCCTCGAGGTCCCACTTCACGTTCGGGAAGTACTTCCCGTAGCCCGGGGGGTCCACCGACTCGGCGCTGCCAGCGACCAGCCACTGCGCCTCGCCGTCCACGTCCTCGGCATTGGTCAGGTAGGCCGCGCCCTTCGCCGGCGACTCCGGGGTCGGAGCGTCCGAGAAGTCGACGACGACCCACCACCGCGATCCCGGGTCGATGCCCTCTCCGACGAACACCTGGGTTGCCTCCGACAGCCCCGGGCGACCCCACCGCTTCTCGTAACTGCGGTGCGTCGCCTTGGACACGTCCTCGCACTCCAACGACGCCACGATCTTCTCGTCCGGCTGCGCGATGGCGCCCTGCTGGGGCGCGGGCGACGGCGTCGACTCAGGCTCCGTCTCCACCGGCACTGCAGGCGGCTCCGGCTCTTCGTGTTCGCTTGCCACCACAGTCGGGGACGGCGAGGGGTTCGGGCCCGCCGTGCACCCCGACAGGAGCGTCAGCGTCGTCGCGGCCGCGCAGGCCGCCGTCATCCAGGAGCGCATGGCCCCATCATCGTTCACGCTCCGCCCGGCCCACCAGGCCGGGCGGCAAGTTCGGGCCCACCGGCCAGCGCCCGTGGACCACGGTCGTACGGCGATTCGTGAGCGGGTCGTGCCTCAGCAACTGATCCCGGACGGTTTGGCCGGGACGGCCCCCGTGTCGCGGCACAGCCCGATGCCCTTGGCGGCGAGGCCCTTCTTGATGCCGGAGACGGCCGTGGCGTTGAAGCCGTGCCACTGCATGTGCATCAGGACGGTGTCGCCCTTGCGCGCGTTGCGCACCACGTAGCTGACCAGTTGCGAGGTTGACTTGCCCCTCCAGTCGTTGGTGTCGACCGTCCAGGTCCACATCTTCATGCCGACGGCGGTGTAGGCGCGGCGCACCGTCGAGTTGTACGCCCCGTACGGCGGGCGACCATAGGTCGTCACGACCCCGGGCGCCTTCAACTGCTTGACGACGGAGGAGTAGCTCAGCCGCGTCAACTGTGGGTGGCTGACGGAGTGGTTGAACACGTAGTGCCCCATCGACAGGGCGTAGCCCACGTCGAAGCGCTTGGCCTTGATGCAGTCGCCCGTCGGGAACAGCGCGACGCGCACGCCCAGGTTCTTGAACGCCTTCAGGGTCGACTTGAACGAGGAGAGCGACTTCGGGCAGTCGTCGAAGGTCAGGATCACGCGGTTCGAGGTGTTCGGACCGCGGCTGATGGAGTAGTCGGCCGAGGCGGTCGGCGTCGGGCTCATGGCGAGCAGCAGCGCGAGTGTCGCGCCGATCGAGATGCAGAATCTGGCGAGTCTCATGGTGGTTCCCCCTGGCCTGCCGGTGCGGATGATGCGATCGTAGGGCCGCGGGGGCGTGCGTGGATTCGCCCTTTCGGATGCACGACAAGAGGGCCGCCGCGCGTGTCGCGCAGCGGCCCTCTCGGATCAGTCGGTTCAGCCGGGGATCACGTCGCCGGAGGGCCATTCCTTCTTGATGAAGTCCTTGACCTCCTGCGAGTGCAGCAGCTCGTCGAGCTTCTTGATCGCGGCGTTGCCGTCGTCCGCGGTGCGCCACACCAGGATGTTGGCGTAGGGGTTGCCCTCCACCTTCTCGATCGCGATGGCGTCCTCGGCCTTCAGGCCGGCGGTCAGGATGAAGTTGCCGTTAATCAGCGCGGCGGCGACCTTCGGATCGTCGAGCAACTGCACGACGACCTCGGGCTGGGTCTCCTCGAACTTCAGCTTCTTCGGATTCTGCGCATCGCTCAGCGTCAGCACGGTCGTCTCGGGGGTGACGTCCTTCAGCAGGCCGTTCTCCTCGAGCAGCTTCAGGCCGCGGTACTGGTTCGACGGGTCGTTGGTGATGGCGATCAGGCCTCCCTCGGGGACCTCCGACGCGGCCTGGTACTGGTTCGAGAACAGCGCGAATGGCTCGATGTGGATGCCCTCGCCGTGGGAGAACTCGAAGCCCTTCTCCTCGATCTGGTTCTCGAGGTATGGAAGGTGCTGGAAGTAGTTCGCGTCGAGGTCCTTGCTGGCAAGGGCCTCGTTCGGCAGCACGTAGTCGTCGAACTCCTTGATCTGGATCTCGAGGCCCGCGTCCTTCGCAAGGTTGTCGCGGACGAACTCGAGGATCTTGGCGTGCGGCACGGGGCTCGCACCGACGACCAGCTTGGTGGTGCCGCCCGCGGCGGGCGCCGAGGTGGTGCCTTCGGGGGTGGCGTTGCCCGAACCGCACGCGGTCAGGGCCATTGCGGCTGCCAACGAGGCAGCGACTGCGGTCAGTATCTTTCGCATGAGGGTTCCTCCTTGCTTTGGGCCAACAACAAGTTGGCCGCCTGTTTGGCCGGGGTGGCCGTCCCGCCTCGGCGGGAAATCTGGGGGGGGTCAGCGGTGGTCGATCGCCTTGGAGATCGCGTCGCCGGTCCACTGGATGATCTGCACCAGGACGATCAGCAGGACCACCGTCATGATCATCACGTCAATCTGGTAACGCTGGAAGCCGTAGTTGTAGGCCAGCCGGCCGAGGCCGCCACCTCCGACGAGGCCCGCCATCGCCGAGTACCCGACGATCGTGACGACGGTGGTCGTGAACGACGCAACGAGGGAGGGCATCGCCTCGGGGAGCAGCACCTTGGTGATCGACTGCCACTTCGTCGAGCCCATCGCCTGCGCCGCGTCGAGCTTGCCCGAGTGCACCTCGCGCAGCGCCGTCTCCACGAGCCGGGCGAAGAACGGGATCGCCGCGATGGCAAGCGAGAGCGACGCCGCGACCGGGCCGATCTTGGTGCCAACCAGCCAGGCGGTGAACGGCATCAGCGCGACCATCAGGATCGCGTACGGGAAGGACCGGGTGATGTTGACGATGATGGCCGAGAGCACGAAGTTCACCGGCCGGTTGGCGCTCATCGCGCCCGGGCGGGTGACGTAGAGCAGGACGCCGAGCGGCAGGCCGATCAGCAGCGTCGCGAGCGAGGAGATGCCGACCATCAGCAGCGTCTCGCCGATGGCGGGCAGCATCGCGTTCTGGATGGCCGGGTTGGCGAACCAGGTGCCGTCGAGGGGAATCATGCGACCTCCTCCACGTGCTGAAGCGAACTCGTCAGGGCTGCGTCGGCGCCGAGCGCCTTCAACTCGTCGATGACCGACTGCGGGTCGACCCCGTCCGGTACCTCAAGGCGCAGGTGCGAGAAGGTGGTGCCCGCCAGGTGCTCGACGCTTCCAGCGAGGATCGCGATCTCGGCGCCGACGGCCTTCGACACGTGTGCGACCACGGGTTGCAGCGCCTTCGGGCCGGAGGACAGCACGTCGACGAGGGTGCCGACGCCGTGCAGGTCGACGTGTGGAGGGATGCCGAGCAGCGCCTGGCTGAGCCGGCCGTCCAGGCGGTTGACGACGTCGACGAGCCTGCCCGACTCGACAATCCGGCCGCCCTCGAGCAGCGAGACCGAGTCGCAGATCCGCTTGACGACGTGCATCTCGTGCGTGATGACGAGCACGGCGAGGTTCGCGTGGTAGTGCAGCGACTGGATCAGGTCCAAGATCTCGTCGGTGGTCTTGGGATCGAGCGCCGAGGTGGGCTCGTCGAAGAGCAGCACGTCGGGGTCGGTCGCCAGCGCCCGGGCGATGCCGACGCGCTGCCGCATGCCGCCGGAGAGTTGCGCCGGGTAGGCGGCGCCCGCGTCGGCGAGGCCGACGAGGCCGAGCAGTTCCGTGACCTTCTCGCGGGTGCGGGCCTTGGGGGCGCCGATGATCTCGAGCGGGTAGGCGACGTTGTCGGCGATCGTGCGCGAGTCGAACAGGTTCGCCTGCTGGAACACCAGGCCGATCCGGCGCCGCGCCTTGCGCAGCGCGTCCGAGCGGGCGGCGGTCAGGTCGACGCCGTTGATCTCGACCTGTCCCGAACTCGGCTTGTCGAGCATCGTGAGGCAGCGCACCAGGGTCGACTTGCCCGCGCCCGAGTGCCCGATGATGCCGTGGATCGAGCCCTCCGGCACCGTCAGGGACACCCCGTCCAGGGCGCGCACCTCGCGGTTGCCCTGGCGGTAGACCTTCGAGAGGTCACGCACTGTGATCATGGCGGCTCCTGTTCTGCCGGGGTCAATTCAATCAGGCGGCACCGGGTTGGCCGAATTGTGGGAGGGGTGTCCGGGCGACGTTCGCGCACCGCGAAACCGCCTATCGTTGTGCTGTGACCCGCCCAGTCGTGTTCATCCATGGTCTCCGCACGTCGTCGAGCATGTGGGATCCGCAGATCGCCCTGCTCGGGAAGAGGTGGCGCTGCATCGCGCCCGACCTGCCGGGACACGGCGACCGCGCGGGGGAGAGGTTCACCGCAGAGGCGGCGCTGCGGACCATCGAGGACGCGCTCGCGCAGGCGGACGGCCCCGCGCACCTGGTCGGCTGCTCGCTCGGGGGCATGCTCGCGCTGCACGCCGCCGCGGGCACGGGCCACCCGCTCGCGTCCGTGGTGGCGGCCGGATGCTCCACGCAACCAGGGCCGGGCAGCGCCCGCGCCTATGGGAAGGTGATCGGCCTCGTCGACCGGTGGGGAGGCGAGGCGGCGGTGCGCCGCGTGATGGGGGAGGGGGCGGCTCGGCATTTCCTCCGGAAGGGACGGGCCGACCTCGCGACGGTCGAACGGGCGGTCGCCGCGGTCGCCACCTTCGACCTGCTCGCCGACACGGCACGGATCGACGCACCCGTCGCGTTCCTCAACGGACACCTCGACCAGTTCCGCGGCCAGGAACGCCGCTTCGCCGGCCAGGCGGCTCGGGGTCGCCTCGTCGTGCTCGGTTACGGCACCCACATGGTGAACCTCACGCACCCCGTCCCGTACACGCGGACGCTGCAGAGGCTGCTGCTCGAGGCCGAGTCGCTCGGCCCGGCTCCTGGTCGGTAGCGCGGATCAGCGGTGCGGGTCAGTAGTAGCGGCGCACCTCGCGGGCCACTGCCCGGAATATCTCCTCGTCGAGGATCGCCCCGATCCTGCGGACTCCGTCGGGGTCGATCCTGATGATCCGGTTCACCCGCGCCTCGCTTGGGCGGCGCTGCGCGTCCCACTCTCCGGTGCCGATGTCGACCCAGTAGCGCCCGGCCCGAGCCTCCTGGTCGCGGTCCCGGTCGTGGTCCTGCGAGGTGACCTGCAGGCCGAGCAGCCACGTCGAGTCGTGCGCGATCAGCAGCACCGGGCGATCCTTGCCCTCGCTGTGGTCCTCCTCGTACGGCACCCACGTCCACACGATCTCGCCCGGGTCGGCCCGTTTGTCCTCGTGGGGTTGGTAGACGATGTTCGGCTTGCCCGTGAAGTCGCCCGGATAGCCTGACGAGCCACCGCGCGCCGCCGGCGTGGTCGGCCGGGCCGGCTGCTTGGGCTTGGGGGTGGTGGTGCGACGGCGCGTCGGACGCTTCGGTTCGGGTCGCGTGGCACGCTCCAGCGCGCGGTTCGCGACCTGTCGCAGCACCCTCAGGGCGCCGTCGAGGAAGGGGTTGGATCCGGCCATGAGGCGGAGTCTAGTCAGCGGAAGCGGGGCAGGCGGCCATAGAAGATCCAGGCGGGCCGCCGGTAGCCGGCCGGGCGCTCGGCGCGCACCTTTGACCAACGCTCGAAGTACCGCCGCATGGGCGGCAGGAAGGCGACGACCGCCGTCACGAGGGCGAGCCCGACGGCGACGAACGCCCAGTTCGACGTGACCGCCGCGTAGCCACCCATCAGCACCAGGCCGATCAGCCCGGCCCACCGCGACCACTTCCACCCGTTCCACGCCTGGAAGCCGGCGACGCCGACCGCCCCAGCCGCCAGCACCGATGCCGCGGCCAGCACCCCCTCAAGGGTCAGCGACAGCCACTTGCCCGGGTCGGGGGCGACCCACTGGATGAGTCGCGCGGAGCCTGCGTAGCTGTCCGGGTGCGCGGCCTGCCACCAGTGCAGCGCGTAGACGCCCATCACGCACGCCACCGCCAGGTAAGCGGCGCCCGCGCCGATCCACGCCACGACCGGACGCGTCGGCTCGCCGGTGCGAGGGCTGAGCGGAGTGCTCGGCTTCAACTCCTCGAGCGGCGGCAGAGTCTGAATCTGCTTCTGGTCGGTCACCGGGCCAGCCTACGGCACCCGCCAGGCACGGCAAGGGTCGTTGCCACGGCACAGTCGGGCCACAGCGAACGCACAGAGTCGGGCGCGAGGCTGAGTGCACCGACGAAAGGACAAGCACATGATCGAGCGACCGACCTACGAGGGGCGACCCTTCACCGACCCCGACGACCTCGTGGTCGATCAGGGGCTCCAGTTCGACCTCGGCACCCTGCTGAAGCGCCGCGGACTGCTGCAACTGTTCGGGGTCGGGGTCGGCACCATCACGCTCTCCGCGTGTGCCGCCGCGGCGCCGACCACCACCGACGCCGCGACCTCATCGCCGAGCGCGGCCCCGTCGACCACCGCCTCCGCGTCCATCGGCGACCTCACCGAGATCCCCGAGGAGACCGCGGGGCCCTACCCGGGCGACGGCTCCAACGGGGCCGACGTGCTCGAGCAGTCGGGCGTGGTGCGCTCCGACATCCGCTCCTCGTTCGGCACCAGCACCACCACCGCCGAGGGCATCCCCATGACGCTGGAGTTGACCATCCTCGACCTCGCAAACGGCGGCGCCCCGTTTGCTGGCACCGCCGTCTACGTGTGGCACTGCACCCGCGACGGCGGCTACTCGATGTACACCGACGGCCTGACGCAGGAGAACTACCTGCGCGGCGTCCAGATCGCCGACGCCGACGGCAAGGTCCGCTTCACCAGCATCTTCCCCGGGTGCTACTCGGGACGGTGGCCGCACATCCATTTCGAGGTCTATCCGGACGAGGCGAGCATCACCGACGCGAACAACAAGATCGCAACGAGCCAGGTCGCGCTGCCGCAGGCCATCTGCCAGGACGTCTACGCCACCGACGGCTACGCCAACTCGACCGACAACCTGGCCGGCATCACGCTGGCAAGCGACAATGTCTTCGGCGACGACGAAGGGGCCCACCAGCTCGGGGCCGTCACTGGCGATCTCGCAGGTGGCCTGACGGTGACGTTGAGCGTCCCCGTCGACACCTCGACGGAGCCGGGGCAGGGTGAATCGATGGGCGGCAATGGCCCCGGACAAGGCCCTCAGCCGCCGAAGCGCTGACCCCTACCGGGCATAGTCTGGGTCGGCAGGCCACCCCAAGCCAAGGAGAATCCGACATGAAGATGTCCCGCATCGCCACGATCGCCGTCGTCCCAGCCGTCGCGCTTGCCCTGAGCGGTTGCTCATTCAACTTCTCGGTCGGCAAGTCACCGTCTCCGTCGCCCACCACCGCGGCATCCACCGAGGAATCGAACGTCGCCTCCCCGACCCCCGAGGCGACCGACGCCGCCTCGCCCGATCCGGTCGCCACCGACAGCGAGTCGGCGGCCGTGACCGGCGAGACGGTCGAGGCGGACCCGGCAGGCATCGAGACCTCCGCTGCCGACGCGCTCGAGCAGCAGGTCGGCGTGCGCCCCATCATCGACTGCGGGGATGAGAAGGTCGACGTCGCGGTCGGTGGAACGCTCCTCTGCTCGCTGACCACCGAGGGCGACACCGACGTGTACGACATCACGATGACGTTCACGGAGGTCAACACCGACGGAACGTTCAACTTCGACTACCAGGTCGCCGAGACCCCTCGCCCCTGATCCCAAGTCAACGAGGGCCCGCAGCCACGGCTGCGGGCCTGTTGATTGAGCCAGCCCCTCCGCTGGTTGAGCCGCCTGTGAGCGGAGCGAGCAGGGGTGTCGAAACCTCCTGCGCCCGGTTCTGGGTCCTGTGGTCGACTTGGGTTGTCGGGTGCGGTGGATTTCGACGCAGCCGGGCGACTCCGTCGCCGGGGCTGGCTCAATCAGCGCGACGCAGCCGGGCGACTCCGTCGCCGAGGCTGGCTCAATCAGCGCGGTCATCAGGCTCCGACGTCGTGCGCGTGGTGCTGCAACTCGTGCAGCAGGTACAGCCCGAGCGACTCCGCCGTGAACTCGACGCCGTCGGAGCGGATCCCCCTCCGCGACCACTGGTCCGGTTCGACCGCCGCGAACGAGTTGGCGGCACCCTCTGCGCGCTCCCGCAGCAGGATCGACGTCACGTGCGCCGAGGCCCGCCAGTACTCACCCTCCACGGCCGCCGCGTCGCCGTCCCACGACTCGAACGCCACGCCGTCGGTCTCGAGCATCGCGTCGAGGCGCCGCGCCATCACCTCGCACACATCCGCCAGGTGGTGCGCGTACTCGATGGGTGACCAGATCGTCGACTCCGGACGGTCCGCGGCATCCGGCCGATCCAGAGCCACCACCACGCGCGAGGCGAGATCCTCGATCCGCGCCGGGAAGGCCACCGGCGTCTCGGCCCCAGGGTCGAACCCGCAGTCGGCGCATGGTCGGCTCGTCGACCAGGTCCAGTCCTTCGCGTCGGGCTCTGGCGTGGCTGGGGGGATCGGTGCCGTCATGGGCCGAGCCTAATGGTCCTGGGTGAGCAGGGGAGCGGTCGCCGCGTCGACGGGGGCGACATCGGGACGCAGCGCCCGCAGCACCGGTTGCCGCATCAGGCCGGAGTTCGAGATCGACAGGTAGCGGATCTGCACGCAGATCATCGGCTCGACCCACCTGGTCCGCCTCAACTCGGAGCCCGTCGGGAACGGGTCGAACGGCGCCTTGTCCCGCTCGATGTCGCGCAGCACGGCCAGCAGCATGTCGCGTTCCGAGTGGCTGAGCCCTGAGCCGACCCGGCCGAGCGGGTAGAGCACCGGCGCCTCGTCGAAGGTGGCCTCGTCGGTGGCGTGGCCGACCCACACCGAGCCGAGTTTGCGGTCGTCGCCCGTCTCGGGCACCCACCCGCCGATCACCGCGACCAGTTCGGTGCGGTGCGGCGTCTTGACCCAGTCGACGCTCCGGGCGCCCGGCTGGTAGGGCGACGTCAGCCGCTTGCTCATCACGCCCTCGAGCCCGGCCTCGCGGGTGAAGGCGGAGATGACGTCGGGGTCGTCGTAGGTCTGGGACAACTGCCAGGCGGGACGGTCCAGGTCGAGTTGCTCCAGCAGGTGGCGACGCTCGGTGAGCGGCTGCCGGGTCAGGTCGTGGTCGTCGAGCCGCATCAGGTCGAAGACCATGAAGGTTGCGGGTCGCTCTGCCGCCATCCGCGCCGCGCGATCCTCATCGCGGACGTGGATCCGCGGGGCGATCCCCTGCAGCGTCGGGACGCCCGCGATCGGGTCGATCGCGATGATCTCCCCGTCGAGGATCAGCCCGTCCGGAAGGCCGACGGCGCCCGCCACGATCTCCGGATAGGCGGGGGTGATCTCGCCCTCGGTGCGGTTGTAGAGGTGCAGCCTGCCGTCGCGGGTCTCGGCGATCGCGCGGACCCCGTCCCACTTCACCTCATGGACCCAGCCATCGCCGGCGGGCGGCACGCCTGGTGTGGGGGTCGGAGTCGCGAGCATCGGACGCATGTGGGCCATTGTGCCTCGTCGGGGCGGCCCGGTACACCGCTCGATGGGGCAGAACTGCCGCCTGGCAGTGCGCGCATCGTGCGTGCGCAGATTTTCGCGTTCCCATTGACTCGGAGGAAGATCCGACTTACCCTCGAAATAGTTAAGCACGTTGCTTAATTACCAATTGGGAGTGAAGATGTCAGCAGCGACGCGACCGGCCCACCTGGCACGGGTCTTCGAACAGCTCCGCTCAGGAGCGGCGACGGCACGCGAGATCGTGGCGGAGACCGGCCTGTCGCGTCCCACCGTCATGGCACTGCTCGCGGCACTCGAGGAGGACGGCCTGATCCGCTCGCAGGATCAGGAGTCCAACGCCCCCGGGAGGCCGGCGAGCACCTGGTCGATCGCCACCGACGCCGGCTTCGTGATCGGCATCGACCTGCTCGTCGAGACCGCACTCGTCGCCGTCGCGCGGGTCGACGGGGAGATCGTGGCGACCGAACTGGTCGGCGACATCCCCCTGGAATCAGGGGACAGGCTCGCGGCCCTGTCGTCGATCATCGAGCGCCAGAGCACCGCAAACGGCCCCGCCCTTGGCCCGCTGCGGGCCCTCACCATCTCCACCACCGGCACCGTCGACGCCGAGGGCACCGTGATGGACTCCACCTCGATCCCTTCCTGGGCCGGGTTCCCGCTCGGGGGAAGTTGGGCGACCACTTCGGGCTGCCCGTGCGCATCGAGAACGACATCAACGCGTCGGCCTACGGCGAGTTCGTGCTGCGCTGCTCCGAGGGGCAGCTCGAGGACAACGACGACCTGCTGTTGGTCGCGCTGTCGCGCAGCGTCCTGACGGGGCTCGTGATGGGCGGCCAGATCCATCGCGGCCGCGGCTTCAACGCGGGCGAGATCGGCGTCATCGTCGCAGAGGAGCGGGGACCCGAAGAGGGCCACCTGTCACGCGCCGCAGACATCATCGGCTCCGCTGCGGCCGTGCTCGATCCGAGCGTCATCGTCATCTCGGTGCCCATGACGAAGCTTCCCGACGCCATCGGCGAGATCAACGCGCACCTGCGTCAGTCGCGCGCCGCTAGCTCGACGCCCCTGACCTTCGAGGGCGCCCGTCTGCGGCAGGGCGGTGCCGTCGTCGGCAGCGTGTCGCTCGCGCTGAAGGACGCGCAGGAGCGGCTCCTCGACCGTCCGACCAAGACCACCATCGCCCCCACCGCACTGAACCTGGTGCAGGAGGCAATCACGAAAGGCAAGCACCTCCCAGTGACCCAGACCATCATCTCGGCACCCCCGCTGCGCATCGGCGTCGTCGGCGTCGGAGCCCGATCGAGCCTCGCAAAGCACTTCGAACGCCCCGAACTCGGCGGCGTCATCACCGCAGCCTGTGAGCCCCACCCCGACGCCGCCAAGCGGGTTGTCGCCCGCCTCGGCCGCGACGACATCACCGTCACCACCAGTGTCGCCGACCTCGTCGCCACCGGCGTCGACGCCGTCCTGGTCACCTCCCCGGACGACACCCACGCCGACGTGGCATGTGAACTGCTCGAGGCGGGCATCCCCGTCTACCTCGAGAAGCCGCTCGCGATCCACCTCGACGACGCCACCCGGATCCTCGAGGCCGGGTTCCGCACCGGTACCAAGCTGTACGTCGGGCACAACATGCGCCACATGGACGTCGTGCGCGGCATGCGTCGCATCATCCGCGACGGCCTGATCGGCGAGGTCAAGGCCATCTGGTGCCGCCACTTCGTCGGCCACGGCGGCGACTTCTACTTCAAGGACTGGCACGCCACGCAGGAACACGGCAACGGCCTGCTGCTGCAGAAGGCCGCCCACGACCTCGACGTGATGCACTGGCTCGCCGACTCGCACACCGTCCGCGTCACCGCGATGGGCGGGCTCACCGTCTACGGGGACGTCGAGGACCGCCGCGACCGCAGCGGCGAACTGATGAGCGACTGGTTCAACCCGGGCGCCAACTGGCCGCCGCTCAGCCAGACCGGGCTGAGCCCCGTCATCGACGTCGAGGACCTCTCGATGATGCTGATGCGGATGGAGTCCGGCGTGTACGCCTCCTACGAGCAGTGCCACTACACCCCGGACTACTGGCGCAACTACACCGTGATCGGCACGGCGGGCCGGATCGAGAACTTCGGCGACGGCGACGGCGGCGTCATCAAGCTGTGGAACAAGCGCGGCAATTACGACCCGCAGGGCGACGCGCAGTTCCCGATCGTCGGAGACGGCGCAGGCCACGACGACGCCGACGTGCTGACCATCAGCGAGTTCGTCCGGTTCGTGCGCGACGACGCCCCCACCGACACGTCCCCGCTCGGCGCCTGGTACTCCGTCGCGGCGGCCATCCAGGCAACCGAGTCGCTGCGCGCCGACTCGGCCCCTCGCGACATCCCGGGCCTGCCCGCCGATCTCGTCGAGTACTACACCAACAACCAGACCAAGCAGTGAACACCAACCTCAATTAAGGAGTCCCTCACCATGAAGCGACGAAGCTTCCTCGCGATCACCGGCCTGGCCGGTGCCGCCGTCAGCCTGAGCGCCTGCTCCGGAAACACCACCAACGGCGGAGCCCAGGGTGACATCACCAAGGACACCACCGCCGAACTGACCTTCTTCTACTGGGACAAGGTCCAGACCCCGACGGTGGAGGCCAACATCGCGGCCTTCAACAAGGAGTACCCCAACATCAAGGTCTCCACCTCGATCGCCGCGTACAAGGACTACTGGTCCAAGCTGCGCACCCAGGCGGAGGGCGACCAGTTGCCCGACGTGTTCTGGATGAACGGCCCCAACATCCAGTTGTACGCCTCCAACGAGATGCTCGCCCCCATCGACGACATCAAGGACGTCCCCTGGGACTCCTACCCGAAGGCGCTCGTCGACCTGTACACCGTCGACGGCAAGCACTACGGCATCCCCAAGGACTACGACACCATCGCGTGCTACGTGAACAAGACGCTGTTCGAGCAGGCGGGCGTCCCGCTGCCGACCGACGGTTGGACGTGGGAGGAGCACAACGACGCGGCCAAGAAGATCGCCGCGACCGGCGCGTACGGCGTCGTCACGACCGTCGGTGCAGCCGACGGCCAGGGCAGCTACTACAACACGATGTTCCAGGCCGGCGGCTACGTCATCAAGGACAACCTGTCCGGCTTCGCAGACCCCAAGTCGATCAAGGGCCTCAAGTTCTGGGCCGACCTGATCGCGGACGGCTCGATGCCCTCGCTGCAGGTGATGACCGACACCACGCCGCCGAAGCTCTTCGCCGCAGGCAAGGCAGGCATCTACTGGGCGGGCTCCTGGATGGTGCAGTCCCTCATGGAGGACCTTGCGGACCCCTCGCAGTACACCGTGGTGCCGCTGCCGAAGGACGAGGTGCAGGCCACCGTCATCCACGGCCTCTCCTACGTCGCCTCGGCCAAGTCCAAGAACCTCGCCGCGGCGAAGGCGCTCGTCAAGGCCATGACCACCAAGGAGGCGGCGGAGACCGAGGCCAAGAACGGCACCGCGATCCCCGCATTCAACGGCACGCAGCAGGCCTGGATCGAGTCGGTGCCAGACTGGCAGCTCGACGTGTTCACCAATGGCGCCGCCGACTACTCGGTGCCCTACCCGGTCTCCAAGAACACGGCCGCCTGGGAGGACCTGCAGCTCCAGATCCTGCCCGACGCCTTCGCGGGCAAGGTCGCGATGGACGAGGCAGCCAAGAAGCTCGCTGAGCAGATGGACGCCCTCCTGGCCAAGGAGTGAGCCCAATGACCACCACCACAACGGGGCGCGCTGCGCCCACCGGGAAACGCCGCCGCAGCCCGATGTCGGTGGGGGCATGGCCCCTGCTGTTCATCGGCCCGCTGCTGCTCGGCGTCCTGGTCTTCTACTACTACCCGATCATCAGCAACCTGTGGACGTCGTTCACGGCGACCAACGCCTTCGGTGGCGATCCCAAGTTCGTGGGCGTCGACAACTATGTCGACCTCCTGAACCGGCCCGACCTGCCGTCCGCGCTCGTCAACACGCTGTTCTACACGGCGGTGGTGCTGCTGGGCGTCCCGTTGTCGGTGGTGATCGCCGCGATGATCGAGCTGCCCGGCCTCAAGGGCCGCACGATCTACCGCGTGCTGTTCTTCATGCCCTACCTCGCGATGCCGGTGGCGATCGCGCAGGTGTGGCGGATCTTCTTCAACGGCAACTTCGGCATCCTGAACCAGGGGCTGAAGGCGATCGGGATCGCCGAGCCGCCCTACTGGCTCTCGACCCCAGGGTTCGCGATGCTCGCGGTGGCCTTCTTCGGCATCTGGTCGTCGATCGGCTTCAACGTCATCATCTTGTCTGCAGGGCTGAAGGGCATCTCCCCGGAGTTGTACGAGGCGGCCTCTCTCGACGGCGCGAGCGCCTGGCGGCAGTTCCGCACCGTCACCGTCCCGCTGCTGACCCCGTCGATCTTCTTCCTGACCATCATGACGGCCATCGGCGGCTTCCAGTTGTTCGACGGCCTGTACGCGATGCTCGGCCCGGGCAACCCGGCCATCAACCAGTCCCGCTCGCTGGTGTACCTGTTCTATAACGAGGCGTTCGTGCAGCAGAACAAGGGCGGCGGCGCGGCCATCGCGATGTTCATCGTGCTGCTTGTCGGGATCGCCACGGCCATCCAGTTCTGGGGCCAGAAGAAGTGGGTGCACTATGAGTGACCGCAAGAGGTCCGTGCTGCGCGGCCAGCTGCGCTACCTGCCAGTGCACATCCTGCTGATCCTCGGCGGCATGGTGATGCTGTTCCCGTTCGTCTGGCAGGTGCTGATGTCGCTGTCGACGAACGCGGAGATCCAGTCGGTGCCCCCGCAGTTCATCCCCGGGACCTTCCGGTGGGAGAACTACGTCGAGGTGTTCCAGAAGCTGCCGTTCCTGCAGCAGTTCGGGACCTCGCTGCTGATCACGGTCGCCAGGACGCTCGGCCAACTGGTCTTCTGCGCGCTGGCCGGCTACGCCTTCGCCAGGATGCAGTTCCGTGGCCGCAACCTGCTGTTCGGGATGCTGCTCGCGATCCTGATGATCCCCGGTCAGGCCTACCTGATCCCGCAGTACCAGATCGTCAAGTCATTCGGCCTGCTCGAGACCGCCGCGGGCGTCGTCCTGCCCGGCCTGTTCTCGGCCTTCGGGACGTTCCTGATGCGCCAGGCGTTCATGTCGATGCCCAAGGAGCTGGAGGAGGCGGCCCGTCTCGACGGCTGCAACCCGTGGCAGACGTTCTGGAGGGTGATGCTCCCGCTCGCAAAGCCCAGCCTGTTCGCGGTGGCGATCGTCACGGTGCTGTGGAGTTGGAACGACCTGCTGTGGCCGCTGATCGTGACCACCCGCGAGGAGAACATGCCGATCAGTGTCGGCATCGCGACCCTCGCAGGCCAGTACTCCAGCGACTACGCCGTCATGATGGCGGCCTCGGTGATGGCCATGGCCCCGATCTTCGTGCTGTTCTTCTCGATGCAGAAGCGCGTCATCGAGGGCCTGGCAAGCTCCGGCCTCAAGGGCTGACCCCCCGAGCGCCACGAGCCCGGTCCCTTCGTGGGCCGGGCTCGCTTCGTGTTGCTGACAAGGCGTTGAGCAGTAGTTGGGGTTCGATGAGTCCCGCGCCCAGCGTCGGCGTCAACCTCGGCGACGAGAACAGGTGACTTCTCATTGCCAGGCCGCCGCCGGGCGGGCGAATCGTCGGCCTACGATTGCCTCATTCCCGACGGGAGGCACCTCATGGCGTCCATCGCGCACAACATCGCCCTCGTGGCCCACGACAACAAGAAGGCCGAGCTGTTGAGCTGGGCGGCCTTCAACCGCGGCACCCTCAGCGCCCACCGGCTGTTCGCCACCGGGACGACGGGAACGATGCTCGAGTACGAACTCGGGCTGCCCGTCACCCGGCTGCTCTCCGGCCCGGTCGGCGGCGACCAACAGATCGGCGCCATGATCGCCGAGGGCCGGATCGACACGCTGATCTTCTTCTGGGACCCCCTCGAGCCGCAGCCCCACGATCCCGACGTGAAGGCGCTGCTGCGGATCGGGGCGGTCTGGAACGTCCCGATGGCGTGCAACACGGCCACGGCGGACCTGCTGATCTCCTCGCCGCTGCTCGGCCAGGAGTGGGCCAACCGGCCAGACATCACGCCGCGGGACTGGGAGCCCGACGTCGGCTGACGAGATCGTCGCGGCTCAGGACAGCTTGCGCAGCGCCAACTCGGCGAGCAGGCGCGCGCCGTCGTCGAGGACCGAGTCGTCGAAGCGTGCGTACGCCGAGTGGTTGAACGGGGCCGTGTCGGGGTCCAGGTCGGGCGGGCAGGCCGACAGGCCAATGAAGCAGCCGGGTGCGACCTCGAGCAGCCGGGAGAAGTCCTCTGCGCCGGCGAGCGGGTGCCTCCAGCGCTCGTGACGCTCCGCGCCGAACAGGTCGGCGACCGTGTCGGCCACGACGTCCGACTCGACCTCGTCGTTGATCGTCACCGGATACTGCTCAAGCAACGAGAACTCGCCCGTGACGCCGTGCGCCGCGGCGATGCCCTCGACCACCTGGGGGATCGTCTCGATCAGCTTGTTGCGCGCCGCGTGCGAGAACGTCCGCAGCGTTGCCTCCAGCCGTGCGTCCTCCGGGATCACGTTGTTGATGGTGCCCCCCTGTAGCAGCCCGACGGTGACCACCACGGGGTCCTGCACGTCGAAGCGGCGCGTCACCATCGTCTGCAGGGCGGTGGTGATCTCGGCGATGGCCGGGATCGGGTCGGCGGCGCGCTGGGGCGTCGAGCCGTGCCCGCCCCGGCCGACGACGCGGACCTTCGCCACGTCGGAACTGGCCATCACGGTGCCCGGCTTGGTGGAGAAGGTGCCGCAGGCGTCGAGCGCCGACCACACGTGGATCGCGTAGACCCAGTCGGGCCGCGAGCCCGCCACGTCGAGTAGCCCTTCCTCGAGCATGTACCTCGCCCCGTCGACGCCCTCCTCGCCGGGCTGGAACATGAAGATCACGTCGCCAGCCAGGTCCTCGCGTCGGGCGCAGAGTTCGTGCGCGGCGCCGACCAGCATCGACATGTGCAGGTCGTGGCCGCACGCGTGCATGTTGCCGTTGGTCGACGCGTAGTCGAGGCCCGTGAGTTCCTCGACAGGCAGCGCGTCCATGTCCTCGCGCAGCAGCACCACTGGCCGCTTGCCCTCGGTCGGCCTGCCGCCGCGCAGCACCCCGACCACCGACGTCACGCTGGTGCCGAGCGTGATCTCCAGCGGCAGCCCCTCGAGCGCCTCCAGCACCCGGGCCTGGGTCTGCGGGAGCTGCAGCCCGACCTCGGGGATCTGGTGGAGTTCACGGCGGAGGGCGACGAGATCGATGGTCATGGTCCTTGTCTACCGCATGCGCGTCTCCCTGCGCTGCCCACCCTTGCGAAGCGGGACGCTCAGGCGGCGAAACCCGGGTCGCGTCCGGTCCAGGCGACCAGCCTCTCGTAGGGGCCCGCGTCGGGCCCCGTCTCGACGACCTGGTCGAACGGGATGCCTTCGCCGCGCCGCTCCGCGGGCACCATCGCCTGATAGCCCGGCAAGGTCGCGACGGCGAGGGTCGGGTCGAGGTCCTCGGCGCGACCGGTGGCGACGGCGAGGTCCCAGGCGTGCACTGTCAACTCACCGATGTACGACGCGGCCGCCGAGGCTCCGTCGGCCTTGCCCCACGGGAGCTCGACCTCGCGGGTCATGGACGAGTCGTCGGCGAGGATCGCGTCGGTCAGACGCCGTCCCTCCGCCCAATCGGCGGGCCAGTCGCGGCTCGGGATCGACTGCGGCACGGACCAGAACGGCTCGCCCGCGAGCACAGCGCCGATGCGCCGCACCACCGCTTGGACGTGGTCGATCAGTTGGCCGACGGTGTAGTCCGCGCAGGGGGTCGGACGATCCGCGTCCGAGGGGTCGGTGGTCGCGATCAGATCTCCCATCTGGTCGAGGGCCTTGGCAAGCGGCGGGCGGGGGTCGAATCCGGTCATCAGGTCTCCTCTGTCTGGCCGCCCCGATGGGCGGCATGGGACAAGTCAATCGGTCAAACATGTCATCTTCTGTCATGTTTTTCGGGCACATTTGGATCATGCGCGCCGACCGACTCCTCAGACTGCTGACGTTGCTCCAGAGACACCGCCGCGCGACCTCGGCGTGGCTGGCCGAGCGGCTCGACGTGAGCGTGCGCACCGTGCTGCGCGACATGGAGGCGCTGTCGTCTGCGGGGGTGCCCGTTTACACAGAGCAGGGCCGTGGTGGGGGCTGCGTGCTGCTCGACTCCTTCACCACGGAGGCTTCGGGTCTGACGACGGGGGAGGCGCAGGCGCTGTTCGCCTGGGCGGGGCGTGAGGCGGCGGCCGACCTCGGTCTCGGCGCGGAGCTGACGGGGGCGCTGGCGAAGATCGCGGCGACGGCTCCCAAGGTCGCCGTCTCCAGTGCTGAGGCGATGGCCGACCAGGTGCTTGCCGACCGGCGCAGTTGGTACGGGGCACGCGAGGAGGTACCTGCGCTGCCCGCCCTCCGCCGCGCGCTTGCCGACGGACGGCGGGTCAGGATCGGATACCGCTCGGCCGAGGCCTCCGAGTCGCGGCTGCGCACGCTCGACCCGATCGGACTGGTCGACAACGCGGGCCGCTGGTACCTCGTCGCGGAGCACCGCGGCAGGCCGCGGACCTACCGCGTCTCGCGAGTCACCGCCGTCGAGCAGTTGCGCGACCCGGCGCGGCCGCGCAGCGTCGGCCCGGTGCAGGAGGTCTGGGACCGGCTCCGGGCCAACCTCGAGACGGCCACGGCGCCCACGCCGATCGTCGTCACCGTCGACCCGGCCGAGGCAGGCAGGATGCGCCGACTGCTCTCGATGCAACTGGCGACCGGCGCCGCGATCGAGGAGCGGGCCGACCCGGACGGGCGGCTGCGATGGAGCCTCCCCATCCGTCAGGCCGACGTCATCTGCGCGATGGCCGTCATGGCGGCCCCAGCGCTGACGCTGATCGAACCGGCGCACCTGCGGGCCGAGGTGGTTGACGCCGCAGCCCGCGCTCTCGAGCACTACGGCTCGGGTTGATGCGGGTCGGCACAATGGGGGAATGGCCGACTCAGACGCACACGTCTCCACCCTGCTTGGCAAGTATGTCGACTCGATCGATCCGGTAGAGGCGCAGGCGGCGCTGAGGCAGATGCAGGCCGACCTGGCCAGGTTCCGCCTCGAGTACGCGTGCGGCATGGACGAGGTCGCCACCAAGATCAACATCCTGCGCCAGGAGTTCGACCAGACGCACCAGTACAAGCCCATCGAGCACGTCAAGACCCGGCTGAAGTCGATCGAGTCGCTGCTGGAGAAGGCGACCCGGCTCGGGTGCAGGCGCGACTTCGACGCCGTCCGCGAGCAGATCCGCGACATCGCGGGCATCCGGGTGGTCTGCACCTTCGTCGAGGACGCCTACCGGGTCGCCGACATGCTCGTGCGGCAACCCGACATCACGCTGGTCGCCAAGAAGGACTACATCGCCACGCCCAAGCCGAACGGCTACCAGAGCCTCCACCTCATCGTCGAGGTGCCCGTGTTCCTGTCCGACAGGGCGATCCAGGTGCCGGTCGAGGTGCAGATCCGCACGATCGCGATGGACTTCTGGGCGAGCATCGAGCATCAGATCAAGTACAAGTACGAGGGCAATGTGCCAGATCACCTGCGCGAGAGGTTGAAGGACGTCGCAGACTCCGCGTCCTCGCTCGACGCTCAGATGGGGCAGTTGCGCGACGAGATCCGCTCGCTCGCCACCGACTGACAACGGTCGCGGCGGCGCCGCCCGGTGATGGACGGGGCCTCGCACGCCCCGGACCGCCCTTCTGGTAATCTGATATCAATTAGATATCAGATTAGGAGGGTGTGATGACCCAGAATCCGGTTCCCGTCGACGAGTCTTCGGTCGGGGGTGACGCCGCCGGGCGACCGGTGGGTCACGCAGGCACGCGCGTCAACATCGAGGAGCGCAAGGCGTGGTCGATGTCGGGCGGCCTCGCGCTGCTGATCACCTTGGCGCTGGTGGTGTTCAGCGTCTGGGCCGTCGTCGTGTTCGCGATGGAGGCGGAGGCGGGCGGCGCACCGAACGGGTGGCTGCTCACGGGCGGGATCGTCGCCTTCGTGGTTGCCAACGTGATGCTCAGTTCCCTGACGGTGGTCTCGCCCGGCGACACGAAGGTCACCCAGTTCTTCGGTCGCTACCTCGGCACCATCCGCAAGCAGGGCCTGCTGCTCACCGTCCCGCTGACCACCAAGAAGAAGGTCTCGGTCAAGGTCCGCAACTTCGAGACCAACGAACTGAAGGTCAACGACGCCGACGGCAACCCCGTCAACATCGCGGCGATCGTGGTGTGGCAGGTCGCAGACACGGCCAAGTCCGTGTTCGCCGTCGAGGCATACGAGAACTTCGTGACCGTGCAGGCCGAGTCGGCGCTGCGCCACGTCGCGTCGTCGCACCCTTACGACTTCGCCGACGCCGGGGAGGAGAGCCTGCGCGGCTCGACCGACACCGTCTCGCGGGAGTTGTCGGAGGAGGTCGCGGCCAGGATAGCGATCGCAGGACTCGAGGTCGTCGAGACCCGCATCTCCTCGCTCGCCTACGCCCCCGAGATCGCCCACGCGATGCTGCAGCGCCAGCAGGCCTCCGCCGTGCTCGCGGCCCGCAGCAAGATCGTCGAGGGCGCCGTCGGGATGGTCGAGCAGGCGCTCGCCCGCCTCGAGGAGGACGACGTCGTTCAGTTGGATGACGAGCGGAAGGCCGCGATGGTGTCTAACCTGCTTGTCGTGCTGTGTTCCGATTCCCGCTCGACCCCCGTCATCAACACCGGGACCCTTTACGGCTGATGAGCGACGTGGACGACGCCGCGTCACCTGGGGACGCGCCGCGGCAGGGGAGGGACCGCAAGTCCGTCCTGCTGCGGCTCGACCCTGCCGTGCACGAGGCGCTCGCCAAGTGGGCCGCCGACGACCTGCGCAGCGTCAACGCCCACATCGAGATGCTGCTTCGGGACGCGCTGAAGAAGTCGGGCCGCGGGGTGAAGGCGGCCCCGATCCGTCGCCCCGGGCGCCCGCCGAGGGACGAAACGAACCCCTAGCGCGGGCTCCATCCCGAGAGGCGACCGCTCGGGTGCCGAGCGTCGTCGGTGCGCGTGCCGGGCGGTTCCTTGAGCATGTTTGGTTGCTCGTTTCCGATTTCGTCGCTCTTGAACGTTCAACTCCGCAACGAGTTACCAAACATGCTCAACGTCCACCCAGCCGGCGCCATGGACGTACCCCGGGTGGTCGGGCGGGTCGTGCCAGACTCGCACCCATGACGCCAGCCCCGACGGCCGCGGTGACGCGGCTCCAGCCCTTCGGCGCGACGATCTTCGCCGAGATCACCGAGTTGGCGCGGTCCCATGACGCCGTCAACCTCGGCCAAGGCTTTCCCGACTGGGACGGCCCCGCCGCGATGCTGGAGGTCGCCCGGGAGCAGATCGCCACGGGGAACAACCAGTACCCGCCTGCCCGAGGGTTCGCCGACCTGCGCGCCGCCATCTGCGAGGACAGGGCCACCAACTACGGCCTCGAGTACTGCCCCCTCAGCGAGACCCTCGTCACCGTCGGTGCGACCGAGGCGATCGCGGCCACCATGCTCGGCCTGGTCGAGCCGGGCAGCGAGGTCATCCTGATCGAGCCCTACTACGACTCCTATGCCGCCGCCGTCGCGCTGGCCGGTGCGACACGGGTGAGCGTGCCGCTGGTGCGCGACGCGGCCGGGTTCGTGCTCGACGTCGACGCCCTCCGCGCCGCCGTCACGGACCGGACGGCCATGATCGTCGTCAATTCGCCCCACAACCCGACAGGGCACGTCTTCGGCCCAGACGAGTTGGGCGCGATCGCCGAACTGGCGGTGGAGCGGGACCTGATCGTGCTCGCCGACGAGGTCTACGAGCGCCTGACCTTCGACGCGCCGCATCTCCCCATCGCCGGCCTCCCCGGCATGGCGGGCCGCACCGTCACCGTCTCCAGCGCGGGTAAGACCTTCAACGTGACCGGCTGGAAGATCGGGTGGGCGCTCGCAAGCCAACCACTCCTCGACGGCGTCCTCGCGGCAAAGCAGTTCCTCACCTTCGTCGGCGGCGGACCCTTCCAACCCGCCGTCGCCCACGCGCTGCGTCACGAGCGGGCCTGGGTCGCCGACCTCCAGGACGACCTGCGCCGCAAGCGCGACCTGCTGACCACCGCGCTGTCAGAGGCCGGGCTGGCGCCATTCCGCAGCGAGGGCACCTACTTCGTGTGCGCCCGGGTCGACGGCGAGGACGCGGCGCGCTGGTGCCGCGACCTGCCCGCGGCCAAGGGGGTCGCGGCGATCCCCGTCACGGCCTTCGTCGACCACGAGGAGCCGTGGCGCGACGTCGCCCGGTTCGCGTTCTGCAAACGTGACGAGGTCCTCGACGAGGGTGTCCGCCGGCTCAGGGGATGAGGATCGGCAGCGACTCGCGGGCCGCCTCCGCCTCCGCCGGGTCGATGTCGATCACCGCCAACTCGTCAGCCGTGCCGAGTTCGAGCAGCACCTTGCCGGTCGGGTCGACCACGATCGAGTGCCCGACGCCGGTGGGCAGCGCCCGCACCTCCGGGTCGCCTGAGGCCGACTGATCGACCGCGACGACGAAGGCCGTCGAGTCCATCCCGCGGGCGGTCGCCAGCGATCGCCACTGGTGGATCTTGTGCGGCCCCGGCGCCCAGGCGGCCGACACGAGGATGACGCTCGCGCCCTCCCTTGCCAGGGACTGGAACTGCGCAGGGAAGCGGATGTCGTAGCAGATCGCCAGCCCGACGGTGACCCCCGCGATCTCGACGGTGGCCAACTCCTCGCCGGGAGCGATCGTGCGCGACTCCCGGTACCCGAGCGCGTCGTAGAGATGGATCTTGTCGTAGCGGGCCTCCGTCGGCCCTGCCACCAGGAGCGTGTTGCGGACCCGGCCCGAGTCGGCCGTCGTGAACATGCCGACGGCGACGCTCACCCCGTGTCGCGCCGCGATGCCGCGCACCGACTCCGCCCACGGCCCGTCGAACGGCTCCGCGACCTCGGCGGCGGGACGCGCGAACGAGCACATCGTCGCCTCGGGAAACACCACCAGATCGGCGCCCTCGGCCGCGGCCCTCACGACGTTGTCCTCGACGAGGTCGAGGTTGGCGAGGGGATCGGTCGTTGCGGAGATCTGGGCCACGGCGATGCGCATGGCCCCACCATGACCGATCGGGCGCGGCCCCGCAAGGGCATGCGGATCAGCGGGGCGGGCCGATCAGGACCTCGATGGGCACCAGGGCCGAACCGAGCGCGACGGTGTCGCCGCCGAAGGTGGCCGGGACCAGGTCGAACTGCTCCCCGGAGCGGTGCAGGCAGTTGCGGCGCACCGCGGCGGTGATCGGCCCGGCGTGGCGTTCCATCAGCCGCAACCCGACCCAGCCGCCGACTACCACCCTCCGCGGGTTGGTGAGGTTGACGATGCTGCCGAGCGCGGCGCCGAGCGCCTCGATGGCCTCGTCCAGTACCCCTGCCGCGGTTCCGCCCGCGACGGCGTCGTCGAGCAGCGCCCCGATCGCCTGCCAACCGCTTCCCGTGAACCTGCCGCCGACGGCCCGCCACGACTCGAGCAGCGCGTCGGCCCCGACATAGGCCTCGACGCAGCCGCGGTCGCCGCACCGGCACGGCCGACCGCCGAAGGCGACCTTCGTGTGCCCCCACTCCGTGGCGCTGGAGAAGCCCCCGTGGTAGATCTCGCCGTCGGCGATCACGCCGAGCCCGACGCCGCGTCCCATCAGTGCGACCACGGCGTGGTCGATGCCGCGGGCCGCGCCGAACCACAGTTCGGCCCGCGCCTGCATCTTCGCGCCGTTCTCGGCGAAGACGGGCACCTCGTAGTCGGAGGGGATCGGCTGCGGGGCCCAGCCGAGGGACTGGGCGTAGAGCGTCTGGACGCCGTTCTCGTCTGCCTCGACGACCCCGGGAAGGCCGAGCCCGATCCCGACGAGCCGGTCCCAGATCGACGCGTTGCGTTCGCGGAGCGCGTCGATGGCCTCGCGGAGGTCGGCCCAGATCCGCTCCGGGGTCTCCTCCTTGCCTCCGCCGCGGAACTCCCGGTCGACCATGGTGAGCGTCAGGTCGAACAGTTCGACGGCGACGCCGCGCTCACCGATGTCGGCGCCGATCGCGTAGCCGCCCTCTGCGCGGGGGCCGATGACGGCGATCGGGCGCCCTCCGCGCGACGCCATCGCGCCCACCTCCGCGACGAGTCCGTCGCTGATCAGTTCCGTGACGATGCTCGCCGAGGCGGCGCTGGAGAGGCCCGTCGCGCGGGAGAGGGCGGCCCGTGTCGTCTCACGCTCCCGCAGGATGTACTGCAGCGCGACGGTGCGGTTGCGCTGCCGCACCGACGCGGTGGTCTGCGCGGCTCGCGGGTCCACGGTGCTCATGGTGTGACGGTACCTGGAAGTCATGCGGTGGCTACCCACCCCACCCCGGTATCGCTCTCGGCGGTGATGCGGAGGTGGGTCCCGTCGAAGCCGACGCCGACGCCGCGGTCGGCCTCGACGTCCCAGGACGCGGGGGCCTCTGTCAGGTCGAAGGTCAGTTCGTTCCCGGCGGGCAGCATCAGCGCGGGCTGTTCGTCAGGGCCGTACGGCTCGCCGTGCGCGTGATGCCACAGGCTGTCCTGCGCGCCGATCAGCCCCGACGCCGGGGCCTCGTCGACCAGGCCGGCCCACGACGGCAGCCGCACCCCAGGCCTCGCGAACACGGCGTTGACGACGTCGTCGCGCCGCTCGCAGCGGTCGGCAGGGACGGCGTCCAGGAAGGCGCCGAGCACTGCCCACGCCGCGTCGGGATCGGGGGAGGGGTGCGCGACCGGGTCGGCGATCAGTTCCCAGCCGTCGGGCCGGGGCACCGAGAGCGGCGAGGTGACGGTGTCGAGCTTCTTCCAGGGCCACAGGTTCCAGCCGATGTCGTGACGCTCGTAGAGCCGGGTCGCGGCGTAGAGCCAGCCGGGGGTGTTCTCTCCGCCCTCTCCCATGTAGATCGGGGAGCCGACCTCGTCGCGCAGGGCCAGGAAGTCGCCGATGCTCGTCTCGTCGGGGGCGCACCAGTAGCGGTGGAACTGCAACGCCTGGTTGTCGTCGAAGCGGCGCCGCAGCGGGGCGACGTTGGTGGCCCAGTGGGAGCCCTCGTACATGATGAGGTGCCGGTCGTCGACCTCGCGGACGGCCGCCGTCAGCTCCCGGTAGACCTCGACTAGTTCGTCGGCCAGGTCGTGCTGCCACTGGTTGGGCAGCGGCTCGTTCAGCAGGTCGTAGCCGAGCACCGAGTCGCGGTCGCGGTACCTGGCCGCAAGTTCCCGCCAGAGGCGCGCCGTCAACGCCCGGTAGTGGGGCGAGGTGAACAGCTCAGGGCGGCCGTTGGGGGAGTCGTCGATGTTGGTGCCCGTCTGCCCGCCGGGGGCCCCGTGCAGGTCGAGAAGGGTGCGCAGCCCGTGCCGCTCGGCCGTGTCGACCGCGCGGTCGATCAGGGCCAGGCCTTCGGGGAGGAGCGCGCCGTCGTCGTCGATCACGACCCTGCTGTTGATGGGGAGGCGGACGTGGTCGAAGCCCATCGCCGCGATGAGGGCGAAGTCGGCCTCGGCGACGAAGTCGGTGCGGAACCGCCGCCAGAACTCGGCCGCCCGCTCAGGCCCGACCAGGGCGCTGATGCGCGCCTCGATCTGGCGAGGCGAGGACTGCTCGTCGCCGAAGCGCCACATGTACCCCTCGGGGAGCAGCCAGTTCCCGAGCCCGACGCCGCGCAGCAGCAGCGGGCCGTCGTCATCGACAAGGCTGGTCCCTTCGGCGCGGACGACGCCGGTGCGGTGGAGCGTTGACATGGGTTTCCTCACTTCAATCCGGAGAGGGTAAAGCCCTGGACGACGTAGCGCTGGAACACCACGAAGACGATCAGGATGGGCACCACCATCAGCGTGGAGGCGGCCATCTGCAGGGACGGGTTGGTGGCGATCTGCTGGTTCAGCAGCGAGACGCCGACCGAGAGGGTGTAGAGCTTCTGGTCGTTGGCGATGATCAGCGGCCACAGGAAGCTGTTCCAGCCCGCGATGAACGTCAGGACGACCTGCACCGCGAGGATCGGGCCCGACATGGGCAGCACGATCGAGAAGAAGATCCGCCACTCGCCCGCCCCGTCCATCCGGGCAGCCTCCAGCACCTCGGTGGGGATGGTGGCCATGAACTGGCGGAACAGGAACACGGCGAAGCCGGAGACCAGCATCGGAAGCGAGATGCCGATCAGGGTGTTGGTCAGGTTGAGCCCGTTGATGATCAGGAAACTGGGGATCATCGTCACCTGGCCGGGGATCATCATGGTCGCGAGCACCAGGAAGAACAGCGCGTCGCGGCCGGGGAAGGTGAACTTGGCGAAGCCGTAGCCTGCCGCCGCCATCAGCAGCAGCCCGAGCATGCAGATCGCCACGATCGCGAGGGTGTTGACCAGATAGCGGCCGAAGTCCAACTCGTTGAACAGTTGCGCGAAGAACTCGAACGTCGGCTCGCTTGGGATCAGGTGCGGCGGGTACGCGACGGACTCGCCGCGCGGCTTCACCGACGCGAACAGCATCCACAGGAACGGGAACGCCGTCACGAGCGCGCCGACGGTCAGCAGCGCGCCGACGATGACCGTCGAGGCGCGTGGGCGGCGGCGCCTCCCTGGCTCAGTAGTCGGCATCTGCCCTCCTCAGGCGCAGTTGGAACAAGGTGATCGCGGCGATGATGACGAACAGGACCACCGACCCGGCGCTCGCGTAGCCGAACTGGCTCGCCGAGAAGCCCTTCTGGTACAGGAACAGCGAGATCGACGTCGACGCGCCAAGCGGGCCGCCCTTGGTCAGCACGAATGGCTCGTCGAAGAACTGCAGCCATGCGATGACGGTGGTGATGGTGACGAAGAAGATCGCGAACCGCAGCAGCGGGATCTCGATGGACACGATGCGCCGCCACTCGGACGCGCCGTCGATGGCGGCCGCCTCCAGGTACTCCTTCGGGACCCCCTGCAGCGCGGCGAGGAAGATGATGACGTTGAGGCCGAGGCCGCGCCACACCGCCACCCAGACGACCGAGAACTTCACGATCAGCGGGTCGGACAGCCACGCCACCGGCGGGAGATGGACAAGGGAAAGCAGGTAGTTGAACAGGCCGAACTGCGCGTTGAACAGGTAGCCCCACACCAGCGAGATCGCCACGATCGCTGTGATGGCAGGCACGAAGTAGAACGAGCGCAGCGCGCGGAAGAAGCGGCCCTGCGAGCGGTTCAGGCCGATGGCGATCAGCAGCGACGCGATCACGACGCTCGGCACGCCGATCGCCGCGAACAGGCCGGTGTTGCTGAGGGCTCCCCAGAACGCCCTGTCGGCGAAGAGCTTGGTGTAGTTGTCGGTGCCGATGAACTGGATGCGGGACCAGTCGCCGAGGCCCGCCAGGTTCATGTCGGTGAAACTGACGATCAGGGCGACGGCGATGGGGAGGACCCCGAACGTCACCAGCAGCAGTAGGGCGGGTCCGATGAACAGGTACGGGACGAGGCGAGGCTTCATGGTTGGTGGTGTGCCCGGGCGCGGCGGGGACCGCGCCCGGGCGGCTCCGTCAGCGGGCCGGGGTCCCGGCGGTCGCGTCGAAGAGGGCCTTCAACGTCGAGTCGCGGTCGGCGCCGGTCAGCACGATGGCGTTGAGCGAGTCGAGCATCGCCTTGCCCGTCTCTCCGTCCCAGTTCGGCACCAGGGGAAGCAACCGGGCGTCCTGCAACTGCTTGGAGTACACGGCCACCAGCGGGTCGGCCGTCAGCTTGGCGTCCTCGAGGGCGCCCTTGGCGGTCGGAAGTTGGCCGTCGATCTCGAACCACTGCACCTGCGTCTCGGGGGCCGACAGATAGTTCAGCAGCGCGAGCGCGCCGTCCTTGTTGTCGGTGCCTCCCCAGACGCCCAGGTTGGAGCCGGCCAGCAGCGAGGTCGCCTGGGTGCCCGCCGGGATGGTGGTGACGTTCCACTTGCCGTCGAGCTCAGGGGCGGCGTCCTTGATGGAGGCCGCCAGGTAGGGGCCGGAGACGAGCATCGGGGCCGCTCCGGAGATGAAACCCTGCGTCTGGTCGAAGTCGCCGTTGGTGGGCACCGACTTGTCTGCGTAGAGGCCGGTGTAGACGTCGACGGCCTTCGCGAAGGCCGGGGTGTCGAAGTTGATGGTGCCGTCGTCAGCGACGATGTCGCCGCCCTGGCTCCACGTCATGGCGACGGGGAGGGCGCTGTCCCACTGCGGGATGTAGTAGCCGTATTGGCCGTCGCCGCGGGCCGCGAGGGTCTTCGCGTCGGCGCGGAGCTGATCCCAGGTGGCAGGCGGTTCCTTGATGCCAGCGGCCTCCAGGATGTCGGTGCGGTAGAAGAGCACGCGGGTGTCGGAGACCCACGGCATCGAGACGACCTTGCCCTCGACGGCGGTCGCGTCGCCCGCGACGCCGTCGATGAAGTTGCTCGCCGCGAGGTTCGGGTAATCGGCGACCGTCGCCTCGTCGAGGGTCATGAGGGCGCCGCTGTCGGCGTAGGTGCGCAGCTTCGACAGGCCGATCTGGATCAGGTCGGGGCCGTCACCGGAGGCGACCGCGGTGGTGAACTTCTGGTCGACCGCGTCCCACGGGATCGCGACGGTCTCGACGGTCGCCCCGGTCTCCTTCTCGAATCCGTCGACGAGTTGGTCGAAGTGCGCGGAGCTGTCGCCCATCACCCAGACGGTCAGGTTGCCGCCCGGCTTCGCGGGCTCGCTGCTGCCGCCGCCGTCGGTGGCGGGGGTCGAGGGCTTGTCGGTGGGGGTCGAGGTCGCTGACGGCGAGCAGGCAGCGAGCTGGACGCTGACCAGGGCGATGGCGCTCAGCGCCAGCCAACGTGGGGGTTTCATGGGTGTTCCTCTCGAAAGGGGTCCCGCGCTGCGGCGTCGGTGCCGGGGCGTCGGGTGGCGGATGAGGCCTGTGAAGCTGTGCGACTCGGTACATCCTCGCACCTTCGTCTTGCACTAAGAATAAGTATCGAAGGTAAGTTGCGCAAGTGGCACCTTCCGGCGTCTGGGCGCGGGGCGGGGTGGGCGTTGAGCAGCATTCGCTACTCGTCGCAGGTCAGGTCGACTTTGAACGTTCAGATGGGAAACGAGTGACGACTACTGCTCAAGGCGGCGCGCTCGGCGTGGCGGCGGCTTGAGCAGTAGTCGTGAGTCGTTGAACTGCGGACCAGGAGGTCGACGTAGCTAGATGGTGGCGGCGACGCGGGCCGCGAGTTCCTCCAGGACGTGCGTGTAGGTCTTGCCCGTTGCCCGGGTCATGCCCAACTCGCAGGTGCGGTTCAGCGACAGGTACAGGTCCGCGTCGAGTTCCTTGGCGTGGCGCGCCTCGTCCTGCGTGGCGGTCGCCGTCAACTCTTCGTGCAGCAGGCCCCGGTCGCCCGCGAAGGCGCAGCAGCGCCAGCCCTGCGGGACGACGACCTCGTCGGCGACCAACCCGGCCAGGAATGTCAGGTGGTCGTTGACGCCCATCAGCGTCGACGAGCACGTCGGGTGCAGCACCGCCCGGTGCGCCTTCTCGACGGCGGGCAGCCTCGGGGCGACCTGCTCGGCGACCCACTGCGTCGCGTCCACCACTGGGATGTTCGTGATGCCCTGGTTCTTCAGCGCCACGACGACGCCCTCGGTGCACGAGACGTTGTCGCACACCAGCGGCAGCCTGCCGTTGTCGGTCGCGTCGACCACCCAGGAGGCGAGCTTCCCGCTCATCGTCTGGTAGCCCTTGGCGAGGCCCTTCGACTTCCACGGGGTGCCGCAGCACAGTTCGCGGATGCCGTCGGGGGTCCGAAGCCGCAACCCGGCGGCCGCGGCGAGCGCGCGGACCGCCCCGGCGACCCCGGTGCCGCAGGCGTGGTCGGAGCCGAACATCGACCCGACGCAGGCGGGCATGAAGATCGCCTCGGGGTCGTGGGCCGCGACCGCGTCGCGGATCGGCCCGCCGCCGGGCAGTTCCTTCGAGAGCGTCGGCACGACGTCGGTGCCCGCGACCGCGCGCGCCACCCCGAGCGCGCCGCGCACCAGCGGAGTGGGCACGTGGTCGACCACCGTCATGCCAGTCGAGGCGACCCTCAGGACGCCCGCCCAGTGTTTAGCCGCGACGTCCCAGCCTGCGTCCAGCGCGCCCGACTGGCGCTCTTTGCGCAGGTCGCGGATCAGGTCGCCGGTGTTGATCTGCACCGGGCAGGCAGTTGAGCACATCCCGTCGACCGCACAGGTCTGCACGACGTCGTAGGTCTCCTGCTTGAACAGCGTGTCCGCCAGCGCCTGGTTGCCCGTCGCCGACGCCTCCTGGATCGCGCGTTGGATGACGATGCGCTGACGCGGCGTCGTCGTCAGGTGCTGGCTGGGGCAGACGGGCTCGCAGTAGCCGCACTCGACGCAGTCGTCGATCACCTCGCGCACCGGCGAGGTCGACTTGATGTTCTTCAGGTGCAGTTCCGGGTCCTCCGTTAGGACGGATCCCGGGTTGAGGATCTGCTCAGGGTCGCAGGCCAGCTTGACGTCCCACATCGCCTGGTACAGGTCGTCGCCGTACTGGCGGCGCACGAACGGCGCCATGATCCGGCCGGTGCCGTGCTCGGCCTTCAGCGTGCCCTGCTTGTCGAGCACGAGTTGGACCATGTCCTCCGTGAAGTCCTCGTAGCGCTTCATTGACTCGGGGCCCGCGAAGTCCTCGGTGACGAGGAAGTGGATGTTGCCGTCCTTTGCGTGGCCGAAGATGACGGCGTCGGCGTAGTCGTGCCGGTCGAAGAGCACCTGCAGGTCGGCACACACCTCTCCGAGCGACTCCATGGGGACGGCCACGTCCTCCAGCAGCGCCGCGGTGCCCTTGGGGCGGTTCCGTGCGACCTTGGTGTAGAGGCCCTTGCGCATCACCCACATCTGGTCGCGCCGCTTGGCGTCCTGGGTCATCTCGGGGCTGGACTCGAGGCCGCCGAGGTCGGCGAAGGTGGCGTTGCCGGTGGCGATCCGCTCGGCGATCCCCTCGTCGTCGTCTGCCTGGTACTCGACGAGCAGCGAGGCCTGGTTGGTGGCCTGGAAGCCGGCGGGCAGCACGTCGCGGGCGTCGTCGCCCATCGCCCGGATGGACGCGGCGTCGATCAGTTCGACGACGTCGGCGCCGGAGTAGACCAGGTGCGGCAGGGCGGTGGTCGCGGCGTCGAGGGATTCGAACAGCAGCAGCCCTGTTGCCGTGCGGGCGGGCACCTTGACGGTGCGGAAGACCGCCTCGGCGACGAAGCCGAGCGTCCCCTCGGAGCCGATCATCAGGTGCTCGAGGATCTTGACGGGGCGGTCGTGGTCGAGGAACGAGTTGAGGCCGTAGCCCATGGTGTTCTTGATCGCGTAGCGGCGCTGCAGGTCGGCCGCGACGTCGGGGCGACGCAGTTCGTCTCGGACCCGCTCCAGCACCTCGACAAGGGCAGGCTCGCGGCGGCGCAGTTCGTCGTCCGCGTCGACGGCGCCCGTGTCGATCACGGTTCCGGACGGGAGCACGACGGTCATCGACTCGATGGTGCGGTAGGTGTTCTTCTCGGTGCCGCAGGTCATGCCGGAGGAGTTGTTGGCGACCATGCCGCCGATGGTGCAGGCGATCTCGGACGCCGGGTCGGGCCCGAGTTTGCGCTTGTAGGTGACAAGCGCCCCGTTGACCTGGCGGATGGTGGCACCCGGCTGCACGCGGACCCGCTCGCCGCCGTCGAGGACCTCGATGTCGCGGAAGTGACGGCGCACGTCGACGGTCAGCCCCATCGACAGGGCCTGCCCGGAGAGGCTCGAACCGCCCGCGCGGAACGTCAGCGGCCAGCCGACCTGGCGGGCGACGGTCATCGCGGTGGCGACGTCGGCGGCGTTCCCGGCGCGCATGATCGCATCGGGGGTGTTGATGTAGTGCGATGCGTCGATGGCAAGCGCGACCCGGTCGAGTTCGCGCGTGCTGACGGCGTCGGCGCCGAGGGCGGCCCGCAGCGCCTGCACGCCTGCCTGGTTCGAGGTGTCGAGGAGAGCCCGCGAGGTGGTGACCGACATTGGTTCTGTGCCCCATTCACTGCCGTTGTGATTTGGTCTGACCAAGCAAGCGTAGCATTTGGCCTTTCCCGGAGATGGCGGGTCTCCGGAAGGCCGCGCGAGTCGGCGCCGAGGCAGGCGCGCCTGTCACGCGCGACTCACGCGCGGCCCTACTGGGTCAGCAGCGCGGAGAGGTAGCGGCCGTATCCCGACTTCGACAGTTCTGCGGCGCGGGCCGCGAGGGCATCGTCCGAGAGGAAGCCGAGCCGCCAGGCCGCCTCTTCAGGCGAGCCCACGAGGAGGCCTTGCCGAGCCTGGACGGCGCGGACGAAGTTGTTGGCGTCGTTCAGTGAGTCGAACGTCCCCGTGTCGAGCCACGCGGTGCCGCGCGGCAGGATGGAGACACTCAGCCGACCCGTCTCCAGGTAGTGCCTGTTGACGTCGGTGATCTCGTACTCGCCGCGGGCCGATGGCTCGAGACCTCTCGCCACCTCCACCACGTCGGCGCCGTAGAAGTAGAGTCCGGGCACCGCAAGGTCGGAGCGCGGCTGCGCCGGCTTCTCCTCGATCGAGACGGGGCGCCGCTTCTCGTCCAGTTCGACCACGCCGTATGCCTTCGGGTCGGCGACCTGATACCCGAAGATGACGGCGCCGTCCGGGTCGCGGTGCTCCTGCAACTGGGTGCCGAGGCCGGGTCCGTGGAAGATGTTGTCGCCCAGCACCAGGCAGGCCGGGCCGCCCGCCAGGAACTCGGCGCCGATCACGAAGGCCATCGCCAGGCCGTTCGGCTCGGGTTGGACTGCGTAACTGATGGAGATGCCGAACTGCGACCCGTCGCCGAGCAGGCGCCGGAAGTCGGGCTGTTCGTGCGGGGTGTTGATGACGAGCACCTCGGAGATCCCCGCGAAGATCAGCGTCGCCAATGGGTAGTAGATCATGGGCTTGTCGTAGACGGGCACCAACTGCTTGCTGGTGCCCAACGTGATGGGATGCAACCGGGTTCCAGCGCCCCCGGCCAGAATGATGCCTCGCATCCCTGATTCTCGCACGGACCGCCCCGCGGGGCAGGCCGCCAAATAGAATCCACGCATGAGGCTCTTGGTCACGGGGGGCGCCGGCTTCATCGGCAGCAACTTTGTCCGGACCGCACTCAAGGATGCGGCCCACCACGTCACGGTGCTCGACGCGTTCACGTACGCCGGTAACCGGGGATCGCTCGACGGGCTGCCTGCCGAGCGCTGCACCGTCGTCGAAGGTTCGGTGTGCGACGCGGGCCTTGTCGACGCGCTCGTCGCGGCCCACGACGTCACGGTGCACTTCGCCGCCGAGAGCCACAACGACAACTCGCTCAACGACCCGTCGCCGTTCGTGCAGACCAACCTGGTCGGCACCTACACACTGCTCGAGGCGGTCCGCAGGCACGACCACCGCTATCACCACATCTCGACAGACGAGGTCTACGGCGACCTGGAACTCGACGACCCCGCGAAGTTCACGGAGCGCACGCCCTACAACCCGTCGAGCCCGTACTCGGCGACGAAGGCGGGCTCCGACCTGCTGGTCAGGGCCTGGGTGCGCAGCTTCGGGGTCCGTGCGACGATCAGCAACTGCTCCAACAACTACGGGCCGTACCAGCACGTCGAGAAGTTCATCCCCAGACAGATCACGAACGTGATCGACGGTGTCCGGCCGCGGCTGTACGGAACCGGAGCGAACGTCCGCGACTGGATCCACGTCGAGGACCACAACGAGGCCGTGCTTGCGATCATCGACCGAGGAACCATCGGGGAGACCTACCTGATCGGTGCAGACGGCGAGCAGAGCAACCGGGCCGTCGTCGAGCAGATCCTGACCCTGATGGGGCAGGAACCCTCGGCCTACGACCTGGTCTCCGATCGCCCGGGACACGACCTCCGCTACGCCATCGACGCCAGCCGGTTGCGGGAGGAACTCGGGTGGGCGCCCCGCTACCCCGACTTCCCGTCCGGGCTCGCGGCCGCGATCGACTGGTACGTCGCCAACGAGGCGTGGTGGCGCCCCATGAAGGCCGCGACCGAGAATCGATACGCGAAGACGGGACAGTGATGTCGGAACTGGTCTCCCGCGAGAGCGGGATTCCCGGGTTGCTCTTCCTCGACCTTCCCGTGCGGGAGGACGCCCGCGGGTGGTTCAAGGAGAACTGGCAGCGCGCGAAGATGACGGCCCTCGGGCTGCCGGACTTCGGCCCCGTGCAGCACAACATCGCGTTCAACGCCGCCGCCGGGACCACCCGCGGGATGCACGCCGAGCCGTGGGACAAGTTGGTCTCGCTGGCGGCTGGACGGATCTTCGGTGTCTGGGTCGACCTCAGACCCGGCCCTGGGTTCGGCACCGTCGCGACCCGGGAGATGGGGCCCGAGGGTGCCGTGTTCGTGCCGCGGGGCGTGGCCAACGGGTACCAGGCGTTGGAGGAGGGAACCCTCTACAGCTACCTCGTCAACGAACACTGGAGCGCCGAGGCGCTCGCCTTGTACACCTACGTGAACCTGGCCGACCCGAGCCTCGCGATCGACTGGCCCATCCCGCTTGCCGAGGCCGAGATCTCCGACGCGGACCGCGCGCACCCCGCGCTGGCTGACGTCACGCCGATGGCACCACGCGCGACAGTCATCCTCGGTGGCAGCGGCCAACTCGGACGCGAACTCGTCGCGCTGCTCCCGGACGCGGTCGCCCCCGACCGCACGCGCCTCGACCTCACGTCGGCCGAGTCGGTGGCGGCCTACGACTGGTCCCAGGTCGGCACAATCATCAACGCGGCCGCCTTCACCGAAGTCGACGGCGCGGAGACCCAGGAGGGGGCGAAGGCCTGCTGGTCGGTCAACGTCAACGCGGTCGCCAGGCTGGTTGACCAGGCACGCAGGCATCGGATCCGGTTCGTGCAGGTCTCGTCGGACTACGTGTTCGACGGGACGGCGCCGGTCCATGACGAGTACGAGGCGGCCAGCCCGCTCAGCACGTACGGGGCCTCGAAGGCGGCCTCCGACGCGCTGGTCGCGACGCTGCCGGAGCACCTGATCGTCCGGACGACCTGGCTGGTGGGGACGGGGCGCAGCTTCGTCGCGACGATGGCCGCGCTGGCCGACCGCGGTGCGTCGCCGAGAGTCGTCGACGACCAGTTCGGGCGGCTGAGTTTCGCGGACGACCTTGCCGCAGCGATCGTGCACCTGCTGAGCGGCGGGGCCGGCTCTGGTGTCTACAACGTGACGAACGCGGGGCCGACCCGATCGTGGGCCGACATCGCCCGTCGGGTCTTCGAACTGTCGGGACGCGATCCTGGGGACGTGCAGAGCATCACGTCCGAGGAGTGGGCCGAAGGGCGGGTCGTCGCCGACCGGCCGCGGAACTCCGCCCTCAGCCTTGATCGACTCGAGGCGACGGGATTCCGGCCGAGGGACGCAGACGAGCGCCTGGTCGACCTCCTGACCGGCCGTCAATGATCGATGCCGACGTCGTCGTGGTCGGCGGCGGGATCGTCGGCGTGGCCACCGCCATGACCTACCTGGAGCGGAACCCAGGCGTCAGCGTGACGCTCGTCGAGAAGGGCGCGCTCGCGGGGCAGCAGAGCGGCCACAACAGCGGGGTCATCCACGCGGGCGTCTACTACCAGCCCGGCAGCCTCAAGGCGCGGCTCTGCCGGGCAGGAGCGGCCTGGACGAAGCGGTTCGCCGCCCAGCAGGGCATCGACTTCCGGGTGCCGGGAAAGCTGATCGTCGCGACCCGGCCAACCGAACTCGGCAGGCTCGCCGCACTGGAGCGCCGCGCCGTCACGAACGGGCTGCGACCGGAGCGGTTGGACGTCGCCGAACTGCGCCGTCGCGAGCCCCACGTGCGCGGGCTGGCCGCCCTTCTGGTCGCCGAGTCGGGCATCGTCAGCTATCCGGCCGTCGTCGACGCGATGGCCCGACTCTTCCGGGCTGCCGGAGGGGAGATCAGGCTCGGCGCCGAGGTCGTCGGGATCGGCGAGGACGACCGGGGCGTCACGGTCGAGGTGGCGACAGGGGCACCGATCAGGGCGAGGCGCCTCGTCGCGTGCGCTGGCATCCAGGCGGACCGGGTCGCGCGCCTTGCAGGGGTCGGCGACGGATTCGCGATGGTCCCCTTCCGGGGCGAGTACTACCGGCTTCCCGAGGCGAGATCCGGTCTCGTGTCATCGCTGATCTACCCGGTGCCCGAGCCTGGCATGCCGTTTCTTGGGGTGCACCTGACGCCCACGATCGACGGCGGGATCACCGTCGGACCGAACGCGGTGCTAGGGCTTGCCCGCGAGGGCTACCCCAAGTGGTCGCTCGACAGGTCGGACGTCGCCGAACTGATCCGCTTCCGAGGCTTCCGACGCATGGTCCCCGGGCTGCTGCGCACCGGTCTGGGCGAGCTGTGGAACTCAGCGGTGAAGCCGGGCTACCTTGCGAGGATCCGGCGGTACTGCCCCGAACTGAGGCTCGCCGACCTGCTGCCGCACGAGGCGGGAATCCGGGCGCAGGCGGTTCTCGAGGACGGCTCGATGGTCGAGGACTTCATGTTCCGGTCGACCCCGCGCCAGGTCCACGTCGTCAACGCGCCGTCGCCCGCGGCAACGTCGGCGCGACCGATCGCGGAGGCGATCTGCGCGCAGGTCGACGCAGGCTAGCCGACGAAGAAGGCCTTGGTGCCGTCGAACATCATCTGGACCGCAAGGAGCACGAGGATCATGCCCATCAGCCGCTCGACGGCGACGAGGGCGCGGGTGCCGACGACCCGCTGCAGGAAGCCGGAGAAGTACAGCGTCACCGTCGTGATCAGCCAGGAGATGACCAGGCCGCCCAGGTACCAGGGCCAGTTGCCCTGATCCTGGCTGACGAACACCACGATGACCGCAAGCAGGGACGGGCCAGCGACGTATGGCACCGCGAGGGGGACGATGAACGGCTCGTCGTGCGTGACGGGCTCGGACAGGTTCTTCTCCGGGGTGGGGAACACCATCCGGATCGCGATGAGCAGCAGGATGACCCCGCCCGCGGCCTTGAGCGCCGCCTCCTCGATGTGCAGCAGGTTCAACAGCGCCCGGCCCATGAACAGGAACGACACCATGATGACCAGCGCGATGAGGCACTCGCGCAGGATGACCCACTGACGGCGCTCCACCTTGGTGTTGCGCAGGCTCGTCAGGAACAGCGGCACGTTTCCGAGCGGGTCCATGACAAGCAGGAACGTCATGGCGGCCGAAATCATCACCGTCATCTGGTGGTGCCCCCTCTCGTGGGTCTGGCCCGTGACCGGGCCGTCCCACTCTATTGCGTCGCCGTCCGTGGGTCACGCCCGAGGTAGGGGCAAGCGCTGGACACGCGAAACGGGGCCCGCGCCGAAGCGCGGACCCCGTCTCGTCAGCCGTGGCTCACTGGACCATGGTGCCCGTCTCGAGGAAGCGGACGTGCCAGCCGAGCGCGGTGGCGAGGTCGTGCGGCGTGTGCATGCCGTTGGCCTTCTTCTCGGCCAGCTTCACGTACTCGCGCAGCGGCTCCTTGAAGTCCGGGTGCGCGCAGTTGTCGATGATCAGCTTGGCCCGCTGACGCGGCGCCATGCCGCGCAGGTCCGCGAGGCCCTGCTCCGTGATGATGACCTGGACGTCGTGCTCGGTGTGGTCGACGTGGTTGACCATCGGGACGATGCAGGAGATCGCGCCGCCCTTGGCGGTCGAGGGGGTCACGAACGAGGAGATCCAGCCGTTGCGGGTGAAGTCACCCGAGCCGCCGATGCCGTTCTGCATCCGCGAACCCATCACGTGCGTGGAGTTCACGTTGCCGTAGATGTCGGCCTCGATCATGCCGTTGCATGCGATGACGCCCATCCGGCGGATCGCCTCGGGGTGGTTCGAGACGTCCTGCGGGCGGAGCACGATCTTCTTGGAGTAGTGCGCAGCGTTGTCGTTCATCCGCTCAGCGGCCTTCGGGCTGAGGGAGAATGCCGTCGCGGAGGCCACGGTCAGCTTGCCGGAGTCGAGCAGGTCGACCATGCCGTCCTGGATCACCTCGGTGTAGGACGTCAGCTTCTCGAACGGCCCCTCGAGCAGGCCCGCCAGCACCGCGTTGGCGATGTTGCCGACGCCCGACTGCAGCGGAAGGAGATTCTTCGGCAGGCGACCCTGCTTCACCTCGTTGCCGAGGAAGTCGAGCAGGTTGTTCGCGATGGCGCGGGAGTCGTCGTCGAGCAGCTTGAACGGCGTGTTCCGGTCGGGGGAGTCGGTCTCGATGATCGCGATCACCTTGTCGACGTCGACCTTCATGACCTTCTCGCCGATGCGGTCGCCGGGGTGCTGGATGGGCAGCGGGACGCGGTTCGGCGGGAGGAAGCCGGCGGGGGCGTAGATGTCGTGCATCCCGTACAGCCCCTCGGACTGCCACGAGTTGACCTCGATGATGATGGCGTCGGCGTGCTCGAGGTAGGTGCGGTTCATGCCCACCGAAGACGAGGGGATGATGTCGCCGTCCTCGTTGATGGCCGTGGCCTCGATGACGGCCAGGTTCAGCTTGCCCAGGAAGCCCTGCGAGACCTGTGGGCCCATGTGCGAGAGGTGGATGTCCTGGTAGTACGACGTGCCGTTGTTGATGGCCGTGCGCATCTCCGGATCGGACTGGTACGGCGCGCGGTACGAGATGCCGCCGGTGCGAGCAAGTGCACCATCAAGCTCGGGCGCCGTCGAGGCACCCGTCCACACGCCGATCTTGAACTCTTCACCCTGGTGGTGCGCGGCATCGATCACGGCCGCCAGCGCCTCCGGGAAAGCCTTGGGGTAGCCCGAGCCGGTGAAGCCCGAGAAGCCGATGTTCCAGCCATTCTTGACCAGCTCGGCCGCGTCGTGCGCCGACATCACCTTGCTCTTGAACGCCTCGCTACGGATGCGACCTGACATCTGTCCTCCTTGAAGAATTACGGTGCTGTGCCACACCCTACCGGGAAGCGCACGCTCAAAAACAGGCCCCTGGCTTTCAGTCGGACGGCCTATGTGCTCCCGTGACAAGGGGGTCAGCCGAAACAGCCGATGGAGGTCCTCATCGGCCGTAGATTGACCACATGCCCATCGACGAACGCACGCAACTCTGGCTGGTCAGGCACGGCGCCACCGAATGGTCCGAGGCAGGCAGGCACACCTCCGTCACCGACCTGCCGCTGCTGCCAGCAGGGGAGAGTGGCGCGCGCCAGGTCGGCGAACTGCTCAGCGGCCACGACTTCGGTCTTGTGCTCTCCAGCCCGCGGCTCCGTGCGACCGAGACGGCCCGCCTGGCGGGCTTCCCCGACCCGGTCATCGACGACGACCTGGTCGAATGGTCCTACGGCAAGGGCGAGGGGCTGACGTCGGTCCAGATCCGCGAGATGATCCCGGACTGGCGGATCTGGACGCACGGCGCGCCCAGGCTCGACCGCCAGGGCGACTTCGCGCCCGGCGAGGACGTCGAAGAGGTGGAGGAGCGCCTGACGCGCGTCGTGGAGCGGGCAAGGACCTCCGGGGTGGCGAAGGTGCTCGCGTTCGGGCACGGCCACGCGCTGCGCTCGCTCGCGATGGTGTGGCTGGGTCTGCCCGTCTGGCAGGCCGCCCACTTCCCGCTCTACACCGGCCGGGTCAGCGTCCTCGGCTACGAGAAGGAGTCGCCCGCCCTGGTCGCCTGGAACGTGGGAGACCTCTAGGCCGACGCCGCCGCCCGGTTCGTGAAGCGGCGGTGAACCCGCCTCCCGCCACAATGATGGGCGTCGGAGGAGGCCTGACGTGGGGACATGGGACAAGCGGGGGCCGGTCGGGCTCGAAGGGGAGGCCGTGGTCACCGAGGAGATGCTCACGGCGATGGGGCGCGAGGCCTTCAGGTTCCTGATGCTGCGCCGCAACTGGCTGATCATCAACGGGATCGTCCTTGCCGCGGGCATCGGCCTGCTCAACTACTGGCTCGTCGCTGGCGCCTCGTTCCTTAACCGGCTCATCCGATTTGAGGGTGTAGGCGGGGTCTGAATCCGCCGGCTTCGAGGAGGCAGCGGGCGATGTAGTGGGTCAGGTTGCGGAACCCGAGAGCGGAGCCGCGGAGGTGTTCGAGGCGGCCGTTGAGGGCTTCTGTGGGACCATTGCTGGTGCCGGGCCGGTCGAAGAAGTTCAACACATCGATCGCGCGGCGTTTCAGGGTGTGACCCAGGCGGACCAGTTCAGTCAGCTCAGCGGGGACGCCGGTGGCGATCGCATCGATCACGCTGGCCATGAGGTGGCGGCCGAGTGTGCGGTCTTTGCAGCGGTAGGCCTGGACGAGGCGCTGGTAGATGCCCCACGTGGCTTCGACCTCGACGTGGTTCTGGTCGCCGAACAGGTCTTCGAGCCGTGTGACTTGTTTGTCGGTGAGTAGATCGGCGCCGGTGAGTAGGGTGCGGCGGGCTTGATAGAGCGGGTCCCCGCGGCGGCCTCGATGCCCCATGGTGGCTTGTTGGACGCGTTGGCGGCATTTGTCGACAGCCTCCCCGGCCAGGCGCACGACGTGGAACGGGTCCATCACCGCAGCTGCGTCGGGGAGTTCCTCGGCGGCGGCGGTTTTGAAGCCGGTGAACCCGTCCATCGCCACGACTTCCACGCCGGCCCGCCAGGCGGCTGGACGGGCAGCGAGCCAGCGTTTGAACACCTGTTTCGAGCGGCCCTCGACCATGTCGAGCAGCCGTGCCGGGCCAGTCCCAGCCGCTACCGGGGTCAGGTCGATGATCACGGTGACGAACTTGTCCCCGGCACGGGTGTGACGCCAGCAATGCTCATCGACCCCGAGCACGGTGACCTGGTCGAACCGGGACGGATCATCGATCAACACCCGACGACCCTCGGCGATGATCGCATCGTTGGCGGTGTCCCACGCCACCGCCAGCCCTTCGGCGACCCTCGCCACGGTGAGGTGCTGACACACGATAGCTTCGAGCGCCCACCGCACCCCACGCCGCGACAGCCGAGCCCTCGGTTCAGCGGCCCGGTCCATGCTCTGGCGCCACACATGACCGCATTCGACACACCGGTACCTGCGCAGCCGCACCCGCAGCACAGTGGGTCTCCAACCGAAGGGCTCGTGAGCCAGGCCTCGGATTACCGTGTCACGCACCAAACCGCGCCCGCCACAGTTGTGGCACCAGTCATCAGCATCCGTGACGCGGCACTCCAGCACCGCCCGGCGCGCGGTCACGTGTTGGCCAGTCACCTCCAACCCGAGCTCGTCGAGGCGGCAGAAGGTCGTCAGATCAGGCGCGGTGAAGGTAGCGTTGAACACGTCGAGGTCTTCCAGATGGACAGCTTAGGAACTTCCATCTTCGGGAGGCCTCGACCCCTCTATCCAGCCGCCACGCCGGAACCCCTACCTACACCCTCAATTGGGAAGAGCCCCTTAACCCGGTGTTCCCTCCCCTGGCCGGGCTGCTCATCTGGGGCGTCCTGACTCCGCTGATGACCTGGCGATCGACCCGATCGGTCGCGACCAAGGGGCTGCGGGCGCAACTTCCGCCCGGCACGATCTTCGGCACGGTGATCAACGAGACGGAGATCGTGCTGAGGTTGGGCGACGCGCCCCCGCAGTCGCTGGCCTGGGCCAGGGTCCGCGAGGTCTCGCTCGGCGAGGCGGCGCTGCTGCTGCGCTACACCGGATCCGCGGTCAGCGTGGTGCCGCGTGCCGCCATCAACCCGGAGGCGTTTGGCATCGTCGAGTCGAAGGCCGGCCGCTGAGGCCGGTCGGGACTGATCAGGCGAACGCGAAGGCCGTCGCCGCGTCAAGGCGCGGGAAGTTGACGGCGACATCGGCGGCCGCTGCCGTCACGGGCTTGGCCCGGTAGGCGACCGACAGCCCCGCCGCGTCGAACATGCCGAGGTCGTTGGCGCCGTCGCCGATCGCGACGGTCAGGGCCGGGTCTACGCCGTGATCGTGCGCGAACCGCAGCAGGTCGCGCGCCTTCTGATCCCGGTCGACGACCTGCCCGACGACGCGGCCGGTGAGCTGCACCGTGTCGTCGACCAGTTCGGTCTCCAACTCGTTGGCGTTGCAGAAATCGAGGCCGAGCTTCGTGGCGAGCGGCTCGACGAGCTGGATGAAGCCACCGGAGGTGACCCCGACCAGCGCGCCCGTAGCCTTGGCGGCCGCGATCAGTTCGACGGCGCCGGGGGAGAGCGTCATGGCCGCGCCCACCGCGTCGAAGATGCCTGCTGGCAGGCCCTTCAGCGTGCCGACGCGTTCCGTGAGGGACTGGCCGAAGTCGAGTTCGCCGCGCATCGCGCGTTCGGTGATCTCGGCGACCACCGGCCCGACGCCCGCGTGCTCGGCGAGCAGGTCGATGGCCTCGGTGGTGGTGAGCGTCGAGTCGACGTCCATCAGCACGAGGCGGGCGTTCTCCCGCACCAGCGGCCCGGTGATGACGCCGACCGCGACGTCGCCGGCGACCGCACGCAGCGCGGTGCGGAGCAGGTCCGGGTCGGGGTGCGAGGTGAAAAGGGTGATCCGCTGGCCGTAGTTGGTCTCCTCGGCGCTCACCTCTGCGGTGGGTGGCACCATCGCCACGAGCGACTCGGGGATGGGGCCTGCTGCTGCGAAGCTCACACGGATGTCCATGCGGACAGGCTAGTTGCCCGCAGACGCCGACCCGCCGCCGTCCGGGAGAAGTGGACGGCGGCGGGTCGCCGGATCAATGCCGGGGTGGATCAGTCCGACACTGAGATCTGTGGGTCGCCCAGACGGGCCGCACCCGGGTGTGACTCAGGCGCCCGCGGCGATCGGGGTGACCTCGATGCTCTCCTCAGAGCCGTCGCGCACCACAGTCAGCGTCATGGGCTCGCCGACTCGGCCGGCGCGCACCAGGGCGACCAGCGACTCGCTGCCCGAGACTGGATCGCCGTTGACGGCGGTGACCAGGTCGCCGGTTCGCAGGCCCGCCTTGGCGGCGGGTGACCCGTCGCCGACCTGGCCGACGACCGCGCCCATCTGGCCGGTGTCGCGGACGTCGCCCGCGGTGATGCCGAGCTGGGGATGCTGGGCGGTGCCGGTGGCGATGAGCTGCTCGGCCACGTACTTGACCTGGTCCGAACCGATCGCGAAGCCGATGCCGATGTTGCCCGCCTGGTCCTGGCCGCTGGACAGCGACGCGATGGAAGAGGTGATGCCGATCAGCTTGCCGGAGGTGTCGACCAGCGCGCCGCCCGAGTTGCCCGGGTTGATGGCCGCGTTGGTCTGGATGGCCGCGGTGACGACGACGTCGGACGAGGTCTGACGCGTCAACTGGGGCCCGGCCTGCTGCTGCTCGGTGACCGCAGAGGTGGTGACGGGGCGGTTGAGGGCGGAGACGATGCCGGTGGTGACCGTGTCGGCCAACCCGAGCGGGTTGCCGATGGCCATCACGGGGTCGCCGACCTTCAGCGCTGTGGAGTCGCCGAACTGCATGACGTTGAGGTCCTTGGGCGGGTCGGTCAGCTTGATGACGGCCAGATCGGTCGACGGGTCGGTGCCGACGAGCGTCGCCTTGTAGGAGATGTTGCCGAGCAGCACGGTGACGGAGCCGTTGGAGGCGCCGGAGACGACGTGGTTGTTCGTCACGATGTGGCCTGCCGCGTCGATCACGACACCGGAGCCCTGAGCCTCGCCGGCGGACGTGGTGACGTCGATCGCCACGACGGCGCGCGATGCGGCCGCGGCGACGGTCGCCCAGTCGGGGTTGGTGGGATCGCCCTGCACGACGGTGGTCTGCACCCCGTCCTGGCCCGAGGTGGTCGAGGTCGTCGCGCCCGAGGCCGAGCCGGACGGCTGGCCGCCGAGTTGTGCCGCGGCGAAGCCCGCGCCGCCGCCGACGCCCGCCGCGAGCAGCGCGACCGCGAGGACGCCCGCGACGCGGGAGCGGCCCTTCGCCTTGGTGGCCTTGGGGGCGACGGTGGTTGCCTGCGCGGCCTGCGGGGTGCCGAAGGCGGTCGCGGGGCCGGCGTTCCAGGTCGTGAAGGGGCCAGGCTGCGTCGGCCGTGGCTGCTGCGGTGTCGCCGACTGCTGCGGGCCAGCGGGATACGTCTGGGCTCCCGCCTGCCCGGTGGCGGGCTGCGGCCAGGCGGGGGCGGACGGCGCGCCCTGGCCTGCCGACGTGGCGTTCTGGGCGGGCATCCCCGCCGGGCTCTCGGCACCCTGGGGCTGGGCCTGCTGCGGCTCGCTCTGGCGGGGGTCTGTGCCCTCACGGCTCCACGGATGCGGGTACTGCTCGTTCATCTCAGGTCTCCTCGTTTGCGTTGAAACCAGAACACCCGGTGAACCTATGAGGTTCCTGTGAGGCCGCTGAAGCTTTCCTTAGACCTCTCGCAGCGTCGTCACGGTGACCGTGAAGTGCGGGTCCTGGGCCGCGACCTGGGTCCGTCCGAGCCGTGCGTTGAGCTCCTTGCGGTAGGGCAGATGGGAGTTGAAGACGCACCACAACTGGCCGCCGGGGCGCAGGACCCTTGCCGCCTCGTCAAACATCTCGAGGGTGTCCGAGGTGTCCTTAGCGACCCCTTGGTGGAACGGGGGATTGGTGACGATCGCGTCGACGCTCGCGTCGGCGTAGCCGTCGAGCCCGGCTCCCCAGGTCGCGTCGACGCTCACCTTGTTGACCTCGGCCGCGATCCCGGTGCCCGCGATGGCCGACCAACTCACGTCGCGCGCCTGGACCCGGACGCCTCGCCTGGCCAGCCACATCGAGATGGTCCCGTTGCCGCAGCCCCAGTCGAGGGCGTCGTCTGCCTCCAGACCGGGGGTCCGGCCCTTGCCGTCGAGTGCCGTCAGCAGGAGTCGGGTGCCGGGGTCGATCTTTATCCCGCCGAAGGTGGCCCCGTGGGCGGCGACGGCGAAGCCGAGGTCGTCGTGGAAGCGGACCTTCGGCCAGTCCGTCTCCATCGACTCCGGCCCCCACGCGCGCAGCACGCGCGACTTGGAGCGGCCGAGCGATGCCGAGACGGCGGCGAAGTGTTTGCCGAGCACCTCGTTCATGGTCAGGTTCATGTGCTTGACCCGCGCGCCGCCGACGAATGTGACGTCTGGGGCGCCCTGCACCGACGCCGCCTGCTCGTCCAGTGCCGCGAGCGACTTCGGGAGCCGGGCGAGCGCGAGGTCAACGCCCGCGAGGTCCGAGGGATGCTCGACGAGCAGGTCGGGATCGACCTGCGCCGCGTCGCGCCAGTCGTCGCAGAAGACCCGCACATCGGGTGTCAGCGTCAGGGCATCGGGCACCAGTGCGGGGGCATCGAGGATGGCCACCGCCTCGGCATGGTCGGGGGCCTCGTCCCAGATCAGGTCATCAACAACGTCGCGCATGGCCCCGATCCTAGGAGATGCCCGGAGATCGGTAGGTTTGAGCCCGTGGAGCACCCCCTGGAGTTCATGGTCCGGATCGATGCGGCCGACGAGGCGGCACGGTCGCTGCTGCTCGCCCTGGCCGAGCGGGGCTCGGTCACCACCATGAGCCACGGGCCGGGGACGGCGTTGGTGCTTGGCGGCGCGCGATCCGGCAAGTCGTCGTGGGCCGAGCGGCAGTTCGACGGCGCGGCCGACGTGGAGTACGTCGCGACCTCCGAGTCCCGGGCCGACGACCCCGAGTGGGTCGAGCGGGTCGCGCTGCACAGAGCCCGACGCCCGGCGTCGTGGCGCACCACCGAGACCGTCGACCTGCCCGCGGTGCTTGCCTCCGACGATCCGGCGCCGGTGCTGATCGACTGCCTTGCCGTCTGGCTCGACCGGATCCTGATGTCGGCAGGGGCCTGGGACGACGCGCCGGGCTGGCGCGACGCCGTCGAGACGGCGGTCGCCGGGCTTGTCGACGCCGTCGGCTCTACCAGGCGCGACGTGATCCTCGTCAGCAACGAGGTCGGCTCCGGCGTGGTGCCCGCGACGGCCTCGGGGCGGCTCTACCGCGACGAACTCGGGCGGCTCAACGCGCGGGTCGCGGCCGCCGTCGACGAGGTGTGGCTCTGCACCGCCGGGATCCCCCAGAGGCTGTCGTGAGGTCGCTGCTGACGGCGATCGGGCTGTTCACCGTCATCCCGGTCAGGCCGTTCGAGGTCGACCGGAGCGCCGCGCGTCGCGCGATGGCGGCGTTCCCGTGGCTCGGACTTCTGCTCGGCGGGGCGGCCGGGTTGCTGCTCGTCGGCGCCGGGGCGCTCGGCTCCCCGCTGGTCGGGGTCGTCGCTGCGCTCGCGCTGCTCGCAGGCGTGACGGGCGCGCTGCACCTGGACGGCGTGGCGGACACGGCCGACGGACTGGGGTCGCGCAAGCCGGCGGCCGAGGCGCTCGAGATCATGCGCCGCTCCGACATCGGCCCGATGGGGGTCGTGACGCTGGTGTTCGTGCTGCTCGCCGACTTCGCCGCGCTCCTGACGATCCCCTGGGACTGGACCGGGGCCGCTGTGCTTGCGTGCGCGGTGATGGTCTCGAGGGCCGCCGTCATGGTGGCGAGCGTGTCGACGATCGGCGCGCGCGAGCGGGGCTTCGGAGCGCTGTTCGTCGGGGTGACCGGCCGTGGCGCGGCTCTGGTGAACGTGGCGGCGGTCGCGGTGGTCGTGGCGTTGCTCGGCTGGCTCACGGGTGGCCTGGCCAGCACGATCGCCTTTCCCCTGGCCGGGGCGGTCGCGGCCGTGGTCGCCTGGCTGTGGGCACGCCACCTGCGCCGCAGGCTCGGCGGCTGGACGGGCGACACCTTCGGCTCGCTGATCGAGGTCAGCCAGGCCGCATTCCTGGTCGCCGCCGCGCTGTCGGTTTCATCGCTTCAGCCGCTGCTCGCGTCCATGTGAGTCGCCGCGTCGAGCGGGTCCCTGAGCAGGCGCCTGCCCCGTGGCCGTTCCCTGAGCAGGGCGCCTGCGCCCGTGTCGAAGGGTCCGCGACCGTGCGCGTGCCCCGAGCAGGGCGCTTGCGCCCGTGTTCGTTCCCTGAGCAGGGTGCCTGCGCCCGTGTTCGTTCCCTGAGCAGGGCGCCTGCGCCCGTGTTCGTTCCCTGAGCAGGGCGCCTGCGCCCGTGTTCGTTCCCTGAGCAGGGCGCCTGCGCCCGTGTCGAAGGGTCCGCAACAGTGCCGCCGTCGAGGGCCGCCGCGACCCGAGCGGCGGGCGCTCAGTGCACCCTTGCCAGGATCTCGCCGTGCAGGATCGAGAGCCAGCCGTCTTCGGCCGCTGCCCACTCCCGCCAAGCCTCGCTGATCCGCTCAAGGTCGGCCCGCGTCGCCATGCCCTCATCCAGGGCCTGCGTAGCCATCGCGGAGTCGAAGATCCGGTCGGCCCACATGCCGCCCCACCAGGCGCGGTCCTCAGGCGTGGCGTAGCACCACGTCGACGAGGTGGCCAGGACGTCGTCCAGGCCCGCCTCGTGTGCCCAGCCGAGCAGCCGCCGACCTGCGTCGGGCTCGCCGCCGTTGGCCCGGGCGCAGCGCTGGTAGAGCGCCATCCAGTCGTCGAGGCCGGGGAGACGCGGCCACCACGTGAAGCCGGAGTAGTCGCTGTCGCGCACGGCGACCAGGCCGTCGGGTCGCGTCACGCGGGCCAGTTCTCGCAGCGCCTTGACGGGGTCGGCGACGTGCTGGAGCACCTGGTGCGCGTGCGAGACGTCGAAGGAGTCGTCGGCGAAGTGGAGGTCGTGCACGTCGGCGACCGCGAGGTCGACGTTGCCGACCCAGCGTTCGGTGATGGTCGCCCGGGTGTGCGCCAAGGCGTCCTCGTCGACCTCGGTCGCCGTCACCTGGGCGACGGTGGCCGCGAAGTCGGCGGTGATGGTGCCCGGCCCCGCGCCGACGTCGAGCAGGAGCGTGTCGCTCGTCAAATGGGGGAGGAGGTAGGCGGCCGAGTTCTCGGCGGTGCGCCAGCGGTGGGAGCGGAGCACCGACTCGTGATGCCCGTGGGTGTACCTGGGTTCGGACCGCGTCGTCATGGGGCCAAGTGTTCGGGGTCTCGACCACCCTTCCGGCGACCGACCACGGAGCGAGACGGACCCCTCCGGGTGGTGCGCGGGTGCTGGGTGGGAGTTTGAGCATGTTTGGTGACTCGTTGCCGCTCGCACGCCACTTGCACGATCAAATCGGAAACGAGCAACCAAACATGCTCAAGCCCAGACCCCGCACCGAGGCCAGATGGCCCGAGTCGGGCCGGGGTTCCGAGGTCAGTTGGCGGGCGACCAGGTGCCGTCGGCTAGGCTCAACCGGCCGACCACCGCCAGCGGGCCAGCGATGTCGGAGGTCGCGTAACTGAACAGTGTCAGCGAGTCGACGTCGTATCCGAGGCTCGGCGCGTCCCAGCCCGACATCCGCTCGTGCAGGGTCGCCGCGTCGGCCCCGGCGGCGTAGAAGCCGAGCGTGACGTGCGGCACGTAGCCCTCGGCGCCGCCCAGCAGCAGCGCCCGCAGGTCCGCAGCCCCGGGCACGTCCGCGCCCAGGTAGGGGGCCATCGCGAACGTGTCCCAGCCCGAGACCTCGACGCGCAGCGGCCCGATGCCCGAGCCGCGCAGGAGGTCGAGGTCGCGCACCAGTGACTCCGGCGGGTACAGGTGCCCCTCCGGGGTCGCGCCCTCGTGCGGCCCGAGCCCCGCGTAGGCGATCGTGACGTGCGGTTGTCGCTCGTAGCGGGGCAGCAGCACGTCGCCGAGCCTGGCGCGCGCCGCGACGACCTGGGCAACAAGCGCGGGGTCGCCCAGGTCGAGCGCCCACACCAGCGCGGTGGGGCACCCTCCGTGCCACTCGACGAAGTCGCGCTCCTGGCTTGCGACGAGGATCACGCCTTGCGTTGCTCCTTGACGGGGGCGGGCTCGGCGCCCGCCGCGACCTCCTCGGTGTCCATCGCCGCGACGAAGGCGTGCTTCGAGGACTGCCAGCCGTCCTCCGTCATCCCGGAGCGCCAGTAGCCGGAGATGGAGACGTCCGCCCTCGGGAGGGACAGGTCGACGAACAGGTAGCGGCGCAGGTCCTTGATCATCTCGGCGACCCCGTGCACGAACCAGCCGACCCGACCCGTTGGTGCCTCGGTCGCACGGACGCGCGCGGCCAGCGCCGAGCCGTAGGGGGCGCCGTCGCGCTGCACCCACACCACGTCGACGCCCGCGCGCTCGGGGAACGGGAACCGGGCGGCGTCGTCGGCGATCTCAAGGAAGACGCTCGCCCCGATGCCAGAGGGAGGGCCTCGACGGCGGCGGCGATGGCCGGTGCCGCAGACTCGTCGCCCACCAGCACGAAGTGGTCATAGCCCTCGCTCGGTCCCCAGGCGCCGCCGGGGCCGAAGAAGCCGAGTTCGTCGCCGGGGACGGCGCGGGCCGCCCACGGTCCGGCGAGCCCCTCGTCGCCGTGGATCACGAAGTCGACGTCGATGGCCCCGGTCGCCGCGTCATGGCTGCGGAGCGTGTAGGTCCGCGTGACCGGGGACTGCTCGGGCGTCGCGTCGCGGATGGCCTCGGGATCGAAGGGCCAGGCGTAGTCGGCGCCGGCGGGAGGGAACAGGAATTTCACGTAGTGGTCGGTGAACGCAAGATCCGAGCCTGCGAGGTCGGGGCAGTCGAAGCTCAGCCGGACCAGTTGCGGCGAGAGCCGCTCGGTCGCCGTGACGGTGGCTGTGCGAAGGGGGCGAGGTCGCGAGGGCATGCGGTCTCCTGTTGATTGATTTAGGTAAGCCTAACCGATCGAAAAGATGTTCCGCCGTGTCGTGTCACGGGATCGAGCGCGCGCAGGTGGCCGACGCCGCGCCCAGTGGCCCGCCTGCGGCGCTCGCCAGCCTGCGACGTCCGCTCGGGTCGTCAGGCTCATGGGACAGGCCCGAGGTGACGGCAGGGGCGCGCCGGACGGGCCGCCGAACCCCGGGGAAGGAGGCTCGACGGCGCCTCGAAGCGTCAGTCGTTGGGGCGCTCGTGCACCGCGAGCACCTGGCGCTGCAGCGGTCGGGTCGCGAGGAGCGCGGCGGTCACGAGCGCCAGGCCGGCAATCAGCACCGACCCGAGGATCAGCGTGCCGGTCGACGCGCGGGCGCCGACCGATCCCGCGAACTCGGCCATCGGTGTCGCCATCGCGATGCCCAGCCCGGAGCCCAGCACCATGGCGAGCACGAGGGGGCCGAGCGTCTCGAGCCATGTGGCCCTGGTCAGGAACGACCGCGGCGCGCCCATCTTGTCCAAGGCGCGGGCCTGTTCGGCGCGCTCAAGCACCGCGGAGGCCTGCGTGATCAGCACTGAGGTTGCGGTCAGGACGAGGCCGACGGCCAACGTGATGAGCGCGCCCTTCGTGAAGTCCCACGCCGCCCCCTCGACGAACGACGTCACGACCTCCGCGTCGCCGGGTTGCGCAAAGTTGAGCGGCATCATCGAGATGTAGCCGCCGATGAAGGACATCAGGGCGATGCCGGAGCCCATCTGCCACGTCGTCTTGGGGTTCGACTCGATCCGGCGCGCGGCCCAGATCATCGACGGCGAGGGCGACTTGGCGAGCAGTTTGCTGATCAACTGCAGGAACCACGGTGCGACCAGGTTGAGGCCCCAGACCACCGTCAGCAGGATCGCGCCGAGGATGATCCAGAAGATGATCTGCCCTCCGAGTTGCAGCATCTGGGTGCCGATCATGGCGGCGATCACGACGCCCACAAACACCACCACCCGCCAGGCACGTAGCGCAGGCCGGTTGGCGCGACGCGCGACGCCGAGCGGCGAGATCCGCACCTGACGCAGCCCCCACCAACTGGCGCCGAGGCCGATCAGCAGCGTCGCCGCGAGCACCGACAGAAGCAACCACCACGGAAGCGTCATCTCCTGCACCCCGATCGGGACCGACTGCATCTGCATGTTCGACCACAGCGGCACCGTGGCAAGGTACGCGATCGTGCCGACCACACAACCGATGCCCGCCTGGATCGCGGTGTCGATCAGCGACATCCGGGTGACGTCGCCTGCCGAGACGCCGAGCAGGCGCAGCGCTGAGAGTCGCCGCTCGCGGCCGCGCGCGCCGAGCACGGCCGCAGAGGCGGCCAAGCCGAAGAGTGAGGGGACGAGCAGCGCGCAGGCGATGATTGCCAGCATCACGTAGAACATCAGGACGTTGGTGAAGGACGGGTCGACCGCCAGCACGTCCGCGAGGAGCCCCGTCGGCTGCCGGTAGCGGTTCCAGAACATCCAGGTGCCGCCCGCCACCGTCAGCGCCAGGGACGAGCAGACGGCGTAGGCAAGGGTTGAGGCGAGGTACAGCAGGGACTCGCCCTGCCGCGTCACGAAGCGCGCCCTCGTCAGTTGCAGGCTGAGCGACGTCAGGCCGGTCGCACCGGCGCTCACTGGAGGCCGCCTTGCGCGGCGAGGACGCGGTCCGAGTGCACGAGGCCGTCGCGGATCTCGATGAGCCGCCCGCACCACCGTGCGACGTTCGGGTCGTGCGTCACAAGCACCAGGCTCGCCCCGGCCATCGTGACGGTGGTCGTCAGGAGTTGCATCACCTCGTGGCCGGTTGCCTGGTCGAGGGCGCCGCTCGGCTCGTCTGCGAACACGACCGACGGCCGGCCGACCAGGGCGCGCGCGATCGCGACCCGCTGCGCCTGGCCCCCCGACATGTCGCCCGGACGGCGGTCGCGCAGTTCCGCGATCCCGATCCGCTCGAGCATCGAGTCGGCCTCCTTCAAGGCCTTTCCGCGACCGGTGCCGGTCAGCAGCAGCGGAAGGGCCACGTTCTCCCTCGCCACGAGTTCCGGGATCAACTGGTTGTCCTGGAACACGAACCCGAAGCGGCGCAGCCGCAGTTGCGAGCGGGCCTTGTCGCTCAACTGGGTCAGGTCCTCCCCGTCGAAACTGACGCTGCCCCCGTCGGGAACGAGCACGCCGGAGAGGCAGTGCAGCAGGGTCGACTTGCCGGACCCGGACGGGCCCATGATGGCGACCGTCTCGCCTGCGGCGATCCCGACGCTCACGCCGGCGAGGGCGCGTACCTGGCCGAAGTGCAAGGTGATGTCGGAGGTGGCAAGCAGCGGCGTCGGCGACGCCGAGGGGCTCGTCGGGGAGAGCGGTGTCATGTTCATGCCTCCATTGCACAGCGTCGCGGTCGGCCCGGCCACAGTGCAGGCGATGGTATCGGGGTAGTGCTGGCACTACTCTCACCAGCCCGGTAGTTTCGGGGCGTGGTGTTCAGGAGGCGACGATCAGGCGACCCGATGGGCGAGCAGCGCGCCCGGGAGGTCGAGGAGCTAGCCCGTTCCCGGCGCATCATCGTGGACGCGTACGAGGTCGAGCGACGGCGCATCGAACGCGACCTGCACGACGGCACCCAGCAGTACCTTGTCGCCGCGGCCATGAAGCTCGGCGAGGTGCAACTCGCCCCGGCGATCCAGGACGACCCCATGCTGCGCGAACTCCTCGCCGAGGCGCGCGCGTCGCTCGCCGCCGGGTTGGAGTCCCTCCGCGAGACGGTGCGCGGCATCCACCCCACGATCCTGACGGAGCGGGGACTTGCCGCAGCGCTCGACGACGTGGCGGCGTCCTCGGGGGCGCAGGTCCGCATCGTCGCCCCGAACCCGCTGCCGGAATTGCCCGAGGGGGTGCTGGCCGCCAGCTACTTCTTCGCTACCGAGGCCATCGCCAACGCCATCAAGCATGCGCCCGGCGCGTCGGTCACGGTGCTGCTCGCCGCCGACGACGACCTGCGCGTCTCCGTCGTCGACACCGGCCCAGGGGGCGCCCGAATCGTCCCCGGTCACGGACTCTCCGGCCTGCGGGAACGGCTGGCGGCCTTCGGCGGTCGCCTGACGATCTCCAGCCCGGACGGCGGCCCGACCCAGGTCGCCGCGACGATCCCGCTGCTGCTGTTCCGCGGCGAGTCGGGCGTGGCGCTGTGACGGCGCGGCTCGTCGTCGCCGACGACTCGACGCTGCTGCGCGAGGGCCTCGTGGGGCTGCTCGAGCGGCAGGGCTTCGAGGTGGTCGCGCAGGAGGCGAGGGCGGACGCGCTGCTCGACCGGCTCGCAACGCTCGAGGCAGAAGGCGCGCTCCCGGACGCCGTCATCACCGACGTGCGGATGCCGCCCGGGATGAGCAACGACGGCCTTCGCGCCGCGCTGACCATCAAGGGCAGGCACGCGGGCGTCGCGGTGCTCGTGCTCAGCCAGTACGTCGCCCCGATGTACGCGCAGGAACTGTTCGCGCTGCCCGCCGACGGCGGCACCGGCTACCTGCTGAAGGACCGGATCGCCGACGTGGCCGAGTTCGTCTCGTCGCTGCGGTTGGTGCTCGCGGGAGGCGTGGTGATCGACCCGGAGGTCGCACGGGCCATGATGCGCAGCAGCAGGTCGGGCCTGGGGGAGCTGAGCCAGCGCGAGTTGGAGGTGCTCGAGTTGATGGCGAGGGGGCTGTCGAACGCCCAGATCGCCGAGACTCTCTTCCTCTCGGGCGCCGCGGTCGCCAAGCACGTGTCGAACATCTTCATGAAGCTTGGCCTCGCGCCCGGCGAGGAGAATCGAAGGGTGCGCGCGATCCTTGCGTTCCTGGCCGACTCGGGCGCCCCGTCGCTGTGACCCCTCAGTAGGCGTACGGCGGCATCCGGGTCAGCTCGCCGAGCACCGACATGGACCGCACCCTGTGCCCGAACGACTCGTCGTTGCCGCCTGGTTCGAGCAGCGTCGAGGCGAGGCCGGTCTGGGTCTGTGACCCGGTGACATGGACGCCGATGTGCACGTTCCGGTCGGCGGGCACCTCGAACGTGACCGGGCCGTACATCACCTGGTAGGCCCTTCCGTCGATGCTGATCACCGGACGTGAGTTGCCGCTGATCAGGCCGCCCTGTTCGCAGACGATCGTGACGAGGCGGCGCGGGCCGTCGTGGTAGTCCACATAGGGGATGACGCCGGGGGTGGCTGCCAGTTCGCTCATCCGGACATGCTAGGCGGGCCGCGGGTCGCCTCCGACGGCCGATCACCCCGGACAACGTCGAATGGCCGCCCCGGTGGGACGGCCATCTGGTGGCGGAGGATACGAGATTCGAACTCGTGAGGGCGTGAACCCAACCCGCTTTCCAAGCGAGCGCCATAGGCCTCTAGGCGAATCCTCCGTCGGGAACCTTACCGGAGGCGTGAACCTCGCCCCAAATCTGGGTCGCTTTGGCGCCTTCAGAGGGCGGCGATGACCGGGGCGATGGTCTCGGCGAGGCGGACGCGGCCGACGGGCACCCCGTGGCCGAGCACCGGGTAGGGGTCGAGATCCCGCAGCCGGTCTGTGCCGTGGCCGAGCGCCTCGAGCACCGCGACGAGCACCGGGATGTTGCCGCGGTGGTTGCCGTCGGCGATCTTGACGGCGATGCCGGTGCCGTCCGCCAGGCCCACCGCGAACGCGCCCTCCGCGCCGAGCTTGCAGACCAGGCCGGGGACCTCGCGGTGGAAGACCACCTCGTCGCGCTGAGTGCCGGAGACGTACTCGGGGAAGGCGCGGAAGGCGTCGGCGATCTGCCTCGCCTCGCCGTCGGAGGCCGACGCGAGCCGCCCGAAGGCTCGGGCAAGGCCAGTCAGCGTGGTCGCGAATGCGGGGGCGCCGCATCCGTCGGCGACCGGGTCGCCGACCGGTTCGCCGGTGAACTCGGCGAGCGCCGCACGCGCCGCGACCTGCAGCGGATGGGTGGGGGAGAGGTAGTCGTCAGTGGACCAGCCGGCCCGCACGCAGGTGCGCAGCATGCCCGCGTGCTTGCCGGAGCAGTTGTGGGCAAGCGGCTCCCTGCCGTGCCCTCCGCGCACCCAGTCGATCAACGCGCCCTCGTCGCCAGGCAGGCTCGCGGTGTTCTGGAGGTCGTCGACGGTGAGCCCGCAGTCCGCCAGGATCGCCGCCGCGGCGGCGCGGTGGAAGTCCTCGCCGGAGTGGGAGGCGCCCACCAGCGCCAGTTCGGCGCCGACCACATCGAGCCCGATGCGCAGCATTCCGATCGCCTGCAGCGGCTTGACGGCGGATCGCGGCAGCGTCGCGGACGTCACGTCTCCGACGCTGAGGCGCACCGCCCCGTCGGCGCCGAGCACCACGAGCGAGCCGCGGTGCTGTGACTCCAGATAGTCCCCCCGCCAGACCTCGGCGAGCACGGGTTCCACGACGTTGACCATGCGCACGACACTACTGCCCGCCCCATCTGAGGTGGACGCGGGCCTTGGACGATGGGCTAGAGTGTGTGCAGGTTCCTCGCGCGGCGGTATCTCGCCCAACTCCCCCAGGGTCGGAAGGCAGCAAGGGTAAGTGAGCTCTTCCGGGTGCGCGAGGGGCCCTTTTTCTTTCCTCGCGAAGTGTCGGCGAGCTGAATTAGGGTGAAACGCGTGGACGACGAGTACGACGAGGACGAGTACGGCCCGATCGAGGAGGGCACCGGATCGGCCGACCTTCCCGGTTTCGAACCGATGGAGGGCCCCGGTCTTTTCGACGATCCGGCACCCGAACCCGAGCCGGATGAACAGACCGGTCCCGGCCTGTTCGCCGACGACGAGTCGAGCGATCCCGAGCCCGAGGCCGTGCCTGCCGAGGTGCGGGAGCCGGCCCTGGTCGCCCCGACCCCCCAGGCGCGCGCCCCTCGCGCAGCCTCGACCCCGGACGCCCCACTCGCGCTGTACCGGCGCTACCGCCCCGACACCTTCGCCGACGTCATCGGGCAGGAGCACGTCACTGTCCCGCTGCAGCGGGCGCTGACCAACAACCGCGTCAACCACGCGTACCTGTTCTCCGGTCCGCGCGGCTGCGGCAAGACCACCTCCGCCCGCATCCTTGCGCGCTGCCTCAACTGCGAGCAGGGCCCGACGGCCACGCCCTGCGGCCAGTGCAACTCCTGCGTCGACCTGGCCCGTGGCGGCCCCGGCTCCATCGACGTCATCGAGATCGACGCCGCGTCGCACGGCGGTGTCGACGATGCGCGCGACCTGCGCGAGCGCGCCTACTTCGCCCCGGTCGCCAGCCGCTACAAGATCTACATCATCGACGAGGCCCACATGGTGACCCCGCAGGGCTTCAACGCCCTGCTGAAGTTGGTGGAGGAGCCTCCGCCGCACACGAAGTTCATCTTCGCGACGACCGAGCCGGAGAAGGTGATCGGCACCATCCGGTCCCGCACGCACCACTACCCCTTCCGGCTGGTGCCGCCGAAGGTGCTCGGGGACTATCTCACCCAGATCTGCGAGACCGAGGGCGTCGCCGTCGATCACGCGTCCATCCCGCTGGTCGTCAGGGCCGGTGCCGGGTCGGTGCGCGACTCGTTGTCCGTGCTCGACCAGTTGCTCGGCGGCGCCGGCGATGAGGGCGTCAGCTACACGCAGGCCGCCGCTCTGCTCGGCTACACCCCCGACGCGCTGCTCGACGAGATCATGGACGCCTTCGCCGCCGGCGACGCTGCGGGAGTGTTCCGCACGATCGACAAGGTGATCGAGGTCGGCCAGGACCCGCGCCGGTTCGCCGAGGACCTGCTGCGCAGGCTCCGCGACCTCGTGATCCTCGCGGCCGTCCCAGAGGCCGCCACCAACGGCATCCTCGACGTCGCCGCGGACCAGGCCCAACGCCTGCAGACCCAGGTCGCCGGGATGGGGTCGGGCGAACTGACCCGCGCCGCCGAGGTGATCGCGACGGGCCTGACGGAGATGCGTGGCACCACGGCGCCCCGCCTGCACCTCGAACTGATGTGCTCACGGGTGCTGCTGCCGGGCGCCGACACCAACGAGCGAGGTCTGCACGCCCGAATGGACCGCCTCGAGCGGCGCGTCGGGATGATGGGCGACGGGGCGCCCGCGCCCGTCGAACAGTGGGCCGACGTCCCCGAGCGCCCCGCGCGGCCGAGGCAGGCGGAGGCCAGCCCCGCGGCCGAGCCGGAGCCCTCGCGTCGCCCCGCGGAACAGGCGGCGCCGGAGCCCCCCACTCAGCGTCCATCCGAGGCTGCCGAGACCCAGCGCCCCTCGGGCGCGGCCCCGCAGCAGCGCCCTGCACCCGAGCAGCCGCCCACAGAGTCGCCCCGGCAGCGCCCTGCCGGTGAGGCCCCCCAGCAGCGCTCCGCTGGCGAAGCCCCGCAGCAGCGCCCCGCGGGCCAGGCTCCGCAGCAGCGCCCCGCAGGCACCGCCCCGGGGCAGGCTCCGGCCGAGCCGAAGCCCGAGCAGGCCCGGCCCGCACCGGCCGCCGCGCCGTCGGGGCACCTCACCGCCGCCGAGTTGAGGCGCGTGTGGCCCAACGTGCTGGACGAGGTCAAGCGTCGTCGCCGCTTCACCCACATGCTGCTCGCGCAGCACGCCCAGGTGATCGACGTCGCCGACGGCGCCCTGACGCTCGGCTTCTCCGGCCCCGGCCCGAAGGAGAACTTCGGCTCGGGCGGCAGCATCGACGTGCTCGTCGACTCGTTGATCGAGGTGATCGGGGTCGAGTTGCGCGTCAACCCGATCGTCTCGGGCGACGCCCCGGCCGAGGCCGTGCAGCAGCAGCGCCCCTCCGGTGCGCCGGTCGCCCAGCCGAGCCCGCCCGAGCCGCGCCAGCAGGCCGCCACACCGGAGCCAGCGTCGCGGTCCACCGAGCCGGAGGTGTCCAACGACGACGAGGTGCTCGACCCGACCAACAATGCAGAGGAACTGCTCAGCAGCACCTTCGCCGCCGAGCTCATCTCGGTGCGTGAGGCCGACGAGCGCTGAGCCGCTCATATGCTGGGCCAAGACGAAACAGGAGAAACAGATGTTTGGTGACTTTGATCTCAACGCGCTGATGCAGCAGGCGCAGAAGCTGCAGGACGACATGGAGCGCGCCCAGAGCGAGCTGTCGGAGAAGGAGTTCACCGCCTCGGCGGGCGGCGACCTCGTCACCGTCACGATGAACGGCAAGGGCGAGCTCCTGCAGGTCGCGATCTCGCCCGACGCGTGCGACCCCGATGACACCGAGACGCTCTCGGCGCTGATCATCGCCGCCTTCCGCTCCGCCAAGGCCCAGGCCGACGCCGCGATGGCGGCCGCGATGCCCGAGATGCCCCAGATTCCGGGAATGTGAGGCAGGCCCACCCGTGTATGAAGGGCCGATCCAGGACCTGATCGACGAGCTGAGCCGCCTGCCCGGCATCGGGCCGCGCGGCGCGCAGCGGATCGCGTTCTATCTCCTCGACGCACCCGACGAGGACGTCTTCGCGCTCGCGGACACGCTTCGCCGGGTCAAGGAGGCGTCGCGCTTCTGCGAGGTGTGCTTCAACATCTCCCAGGAGGAACGCTGCCGCGTCTGCCGCGACCCGCGCCGCGACCGCACCCAGTTGTGCGTCGTCGAGGAGTCGAAGGACGTGGTGGCCATCGAGCGGACCAACGAGTTCCGTGGCCTCTACCACGTGCTCGGCGGCTCCATCTCGCCGATCGACGGCCGTGGCCCCGCAGACCTGCACACGCGCGAACTGTTCCAGCGACTCGCAGACGGCGAGGTCCAGGAGGTCATCCTGGCCACCGACCCAGACACGCAGGGCGAGGCGACCGCCGCCTACCTGAGCCGGATGCTGCGCGACTTCGGCGTGCGCGTCACCCGCCCCGCGAGCGGACTGCCGGTCGGCGGCGACCTCGAGTACGCCGACCAGGTGACGCTCGGTCGCGCCTTCGAGGGCCGCAGGGCCATGTTCGAGCCCGCCGGCTGAGCGCCATGGTGCAGATCCCGCCGTCGTTCGTCGCGACGGTCGCCGGGCGCGCCCCCGACCCCAGATACGGCATCTCCGGCGACTACTGGCTCCAGCGTCTCCCCACGTTGATCGACGCATCTCTGACGCGCTGGGACCTCACCCCCGACGGCGCCGCGTGGCACGGCGAGTGCGCGATCGTGGTGCCCGTCATCGACGGCGACGGCACTCCGCTCGCCCTGAAGCTCACGTGGCCACACGTCGAGGCAGCGGAGGAGCACCTGGCGCTGCGCCTCTGGGCCGGCGACGGCGCCGTCCGACTCGTCGCAGCAGCGCCGCACCACTTCGCGATGCTGCTGGAGCGACTGCACGACCGGTCGCTGACGACGACCTCCATCCTTGAGGCGAGCGAGGAGATCGGCCGGCTGATGGTGCAACTGGACCGTCCCGCCACCCCCCAGTTCGACAGCCTGGCGGCGCGGGCCGAGCGCTGGCGCGGCAAGCTCTCCGCCCCGTGCGACCTGGTCCCGAGGCGCCTGCGTGAGCAGGCGGCAGGCTGGCTCGACGACCTGCTTGTCACCCCCGGCGACCGCCTCGTGCACGAGGACCTGCACGACTCGAACGTGCTGGCCGCAGACCGGCAGCCCTGGCTCGCGATCGATCCGAAACCGGTCGCGGGGGAGTGGGCGTACGCGGTCGCACCGATCGTCTGGAACCGGCCCGACGCCGCCGCCCGCGCCGCGAGCCTCCGCACCCACGTCCGGTTGCGGGCCGAGATCGTGGCCGACACGGCGGGCCTCGACCTGGAACGCGTCGGTGCCTGGACGCTGTTCCGGCTCGTCCTCAACGCCGTCGACGCCGCCGAGTTCGCCCCCGCCTCGGACGAGTTCCGCGGCCGGATGATCGCGCTCGCGAAGGCGTTCACCGACCCCCTCGTCTGACGGCGCCCGCCCGACGGTCCGCGGTGGGACCGGTCTGGCGTTGAGCAGCATTCACTGATCGACGGCGCTTCAGGGCGTGTTGAACGTTCAAGGTCGAATCGAACGCGGATTGCTGCTCAACGCCAAGCCGTCCCCAGGGTTTCCTCTCTTCCGCTTGTCGGCGGCGAGTCCTAGAGTTTCGTCCGCGGGCCGGTTCGGCCCCAGACGAAAGGTGACATCCATGTCCATCCTGCTCAACCCTTACCTCGCCCTCGACGGCACCTGCCGCCAGGCCATGGAGTTCTACCAGTCGGTCCTCGGCGGCGACCTGTCCGTGATGACCTTCGGCGAGGCGCAGGGCGGTGCCGAGTTCCCCGGCTCCGACCGCGTGATGCACTCCAGCCTGACCACCGACGACGGCATGGTCATCTTCGCTAGCGACACCATGGAGGGCATGCCCCAGACCCAGGGCGACACCGTCGCCGTGTCCATCTCCGGCGACGACGACCGGCTCGCAGGCTTCTTCGCCAAGCTCTCCGAGGGTGGCCAGCCGGTTGTCCCCTTCGAGAAGCAGATGTGGGGCGACGTCTACGGCATGGTGCGCGACCAGTTCGGTGTGCTCTGGCACGTCAACCAACTCGGCCAGCAGTGAACCCATGACTGTCGGGCACGGGCGGTAGGGTCACTCGGGTGCCAGAACCTGTGATCACCGCCCGCGGCCTGACGAAGCGCTACGGCGACGTCGTCGCGGTCGACGGGATCGACTTCGAGATCCCGCGGGGCGAGTCGTTCGGTTTCCTCGGGCCGAACGGCGCCGGGAAGTCGACCACGATGCGGATGATCGCCGCGACCTCGACCCCCACCGCGGGAAGCCTGACGGTGCTGGGGATGGACACCGCGCACCACGGCCCGGAGATCCGCGCGCAACTCGGCATCGTTCCGCAGGGCGACCTGCTCGACGAGGAGTTGCGGGTCATCGACAACCTGATCGTCTACGGTCGTTACTTCGCCCTGCCTCGGGCGTACGTGAAGGAGCGGGCCGAGCAACTGCTGGACTTCGCCCAACTCCGCGAGAAGCGCACGGCCCGCGTCGACGGGCTCTCCGGGGGCATGAAGCGGCGGCTCACCATCGCCCGAGGGCTTATCAACAACCCGCGCATCATGCTGCTCGACGAACCCACAACGGGGCTCGACCCGCAGGCAAGGCACATCCTCTGGGACCAGCTCTTCCGGCTCAAGGAAGAGGGCACGACGCTCGTGGTCACGACCCACTTCATGGACGAGGCCGAGCAACTGTGCGACCGGCTCGTCGTCGTCGACCACGGCAGGATCGTGGCCGAAGGGTCCCCGTCCAGCCTGATCCGCCAGTACTCGACGCGCGAGGTGGTGGAGGTGCGCTTCGGGTCGGGTCGCAACGACGCCGCCGCCGCGGACCTCCAGGGGGTCGGCAGCCGCATCGATGTGCTCGCCGACCGGGTCCTCATCTACGACGACAACGGGGAGCACGCGCTGCAGGCCGTCCTCGACCGGGGCCTGACGCCGATCACCTCGCTCGTGCGAAGGTCCTCCCTGGAGGACGTGTTCCTGCGGCTCACCGGCAGGAGCCTGATCGAATGAGCGCCACGCGCGTCGTCGACTCGGGAAAGGCAGCCGACGCCGGACGGGTCCGCCTGCTCGGCTGGTGGGCAGTCGTCGAGTACCGACTCTGCATCCTGCGCGCCTTCCTCCCGTCGATCCTGCTGATCGCCGTCGGGTCGCCGATCCTGTACCTGCTCGGGCTCGGCGCGGGCCTCGGGGTCCTCGTCGACGGCGGGAAGGGCATCGAGGGCGTGGACTACCTGACGTTCGTCGCCCCCGCGCTGGTGATGGCGACGGCCATGCAGGCCTCGGCGCAGGAGAACACCTTCGGGGTGTTCGGCGGCTTCAAGTGGTCCAACTCCTTCACCGCGATGCGGCTCACCCCCATCAGCCCGGCCCAGATGGCGCTCGGCTTCCAGGTCTCGGTGCTCGCCCGGGTGATCCCCGTGATGGGGTTCTACATCGTGATGCTCTGGATCTTCCGGATCGGCAACCCCCTCGGGGCGCTGGCGCTGATTCCGATTGGTGCCCTCCTGTCGCTCGCCGCCGGGTTCGCGGTGATGGCGTGGGTGTCGACGCAGAAGGACGACCGCGGCCAACTCTCGTTCATCGACCGCTTCGTGATCGTCCCCCTGACGCTGTTCTCAGGCACCTACTTCCCGCTCGAGACGCTGCCCGGATACCTGCAGCCGATCGGCTGGATCTCGCCGCTCTGGCACGCCTCGGAGTTGGGCCGCGGGGCGCTCTACGGGGCGCCGATCGGGCCGGCAATGACGGCGGTGCACCTCGGGTTCCTCGCCGCGCTTGCCTGCGTGGGCTGCTGGCTGTCGGTGGGCACCTTCCGGAGGAGGTTGGACGATTGAGTGACACGATCCAGGCGCCGTCGCCCCGCGTGCCCAAGGCGCTCAGAGGCATCTACGCCGGCAACACCCGTTCCGTCGTGGCTCGGGGGCTCAAGGTGGTCGCCCGCAACAACTACCTCGTGGTGCTGACGGGCTTCTTCGAGCCGGTGTTCTACCTGCTCTCGATGGGCCTCGGGCTCGGCGCCCTGATCGGTGGGGTGCAGTTCTACGGGCATGAGGTGAACTACGCCGCCTACATCGCGCCGGCGCTGATGGCCGTCTCCGCCATGAATGGTGCGCTGTACGACTCGACGAGCAACGTCTTCTTCCGGATGCGCTACGGCAAGATCTACGACCAGATGCTGTCGACGTCGCTCGGCCCGATGGACGTGGCGCTCGGCGAGATCATCATGGCGCTGTTCCGGGGGCTGCTGTACGCGTCGGCGTTCATGGTCGTCACGACTCTGCTCGGCCTGAACCTGTCCTGGACGGCGATCCTCGCGATCCCGGCCGCCCTGATCGTCGCGTTCGGTTTCGCGGCGGTCGGGCTGACGGCGACGAGCTTCATGAAGGGCTTCCAGCACCTCGACCTGGTCTTCTTCGTGATGCTGCCGATGTTCCTGCTCTCTGCCACCTTCTTCCCCATCGAGGTGTACCCGGAGACGGTGCAGTGGATCATCAAGGCGCTGCCCCTGTGGCACGCCGTCGACATGATCCGGCAACTCACCACCGGCCTGATCCAGCCCTCCATCTGGGGCCACCTTGCCTACTTCGCCGTGATGATCCTGCTCGGCGTCACGCTGGCGACCCGCCGGCTGAAGGCGCTGTTCCTGCGCTGACGTCGTCGTCGAGGCGGTCCTCCAGGGCGAGAGTCAACCGCTCCAGGGACTCGACGAGGACGCGGCGTTCGGCTGGGGACCAGTCGCTCAGCACGTCGCCGAACAGCGCGCGGGCGGCGTCGAGGCCGGACTCGAGGGCGTGGACTCCGTCCCTGGTCACGCTGATGATCGCGACGCGACCGTCCTGCGGGTCGGCGGCCCGCGAGACCAGGCCGGCCCGCTCAAGGCGCGCGACCTGCGACGTCATGGTCGACCGGTCGACCGCCTGCCAGTGGGCCAGTTGCGAGACCCGGCTCGGACCCTCCGCGGCAAGGTGGCGCAGCAGCCAGCCGTCGGTGGGGGTGAGGCGCGCGTCGTGGCCGTGCAGCGTCCGTTGCAGGTGGCCTCTCGACGCCAAACGGGTGATGTCGGCGAACACCACGCGTAGCCTGTCAGTCATCTCGATGACGTCGCGGTCCATTCCGTTACGCCCCTCTGCAGCATCGCATGTGGTTGGTACAATCAAACTATATCCGCATCCGACAACCGGCGTTGCGCAGGACCTGCTGACGACGCCACAAGGTAGGAAACATGGCCGAGTCAGCCTCGCTGGCCGTCACACAAGCCGACCCGACGCTGATCCCGGCCGAACAGGTCGCGCTGGAGGCGCAGGTCGATCCCGAGATCGGCCTCACGGCCGCCGAGGCGGCCGCCAGATTGGAGCGCTACGGGCCGAACCAGTTGACGGCCGGGGCCACCGAGCCCGCCTGGAAGCGGATGCTGAAGCAGTTCGCCGATCCGCTGGTCTACCTGCTGCTCGCGGCGATCGCCATCTCGCTGATCGCCTGGGCCGCTGAGGGCGCGGCGGGCGTTCCCGTCGACGCCATCGTCATCGCCCTGATCGTGATCGCCAACGCGGTGATCGGCTTCGTGCAGGAGAACAAGGCGGAGGACGCCGTCGCGGCGCTCGCCGACATGACGGCCGCCCACTCCACGGTGCTGCGCGACGGCAAACTGGTCGACCTCGAGTCGGCGGGCATCGTGCCGGGCGACATCCTGGTGCTGTCCGAGGGCGACGCCGTCGGGGCCGACGCGCGGCTGCTGACCGCCTCGTCGCTGCGCGTCCAGGAGGCGTCGCTGACCGGCGAGTCCGAGGCCGTCACCAAGGACGTGGCCGCGCTGACCTCACAGGTGCAACTGGGTGACCGCCTCAACATGGTCTACAAGGGCACCGCAGTGGCCCGAGGCGTCGGCCGCGCCGTCGTCACGGGCACCGGCATGGACACCGAGATGGGCCACATCGCGACCCTTCTCGACCAGACGAAGGGCGACAAGTCCCCCCTCGAACTCGAGATCGCCAAGATCTCCAAGGTCCTCGGCCTGCTCGTCATCGTCATCGCGGTCGTCGTGATGGCGGCGGTCGCGCTGATCAACGGGGTCCGCTCGGTCGGCGACGCCGTCGACATCCTGCTGATGGGTGTCTCGCTCGCGGTCGCGGCCGTCCCGGAAGGGCTCCCGGCGATCCTGTCTCTCGTGCTCGCCATCGGTGTGCGGATGCTCGCAGGCCGAAACGCCGTCATGAAGGACCTGCATTCGGTCGAGACCCTCGGCGCGGTCAGCGTGATCTGCTCCGACAAGACGGGCACCCTCACCAAGAACGAGATGACGCTGCGGGAGATCGTCACAGCCTCGGGGCGGGTCAGGCTCTCCGGCATCGGGTACGAGCCGACCGGAGAGGTCCGCCTGGTCGGCAGGGGCGAAGAGGTGATGGCGGAGGTGCACCGGGTGATCGGCGCGGGCGTGCTCGCCAACAACGCCCAACTGGAACACGTCGGCGGCCAGTGGCAGATCCAGGGCGATCCGACCGAGGCGGCCTTCCTGGTGGCCGAGCGGAAGATCGAGGGCGTCGGGGATCTGCTTGCGCAGTACCAGCGCGTGGGCGAGGCCCCGTTCGACTCGGAGCGCAAGCTGATGTCGGTGCTTGGCCACAACCCTGAGCTCGGCATGTCGCACGTCTTCACCAAGGGCGCCCCGGACGTGCTGCTCGAGCGGTGCGTCGAGGAGCAGGTCGGGGGAGAGGCGCACGCCCTGACCGATCAGCGACGCGCGGAGATCTCCGGCCAGATCGTCGACCTGAGCGAGGAGGGCTACCGGACGCTGGGCGTCGCGTGGCGCGAGGCGGAGGACCTCGACGCCGAGGGAGGCTTCGACGAGGAGTCCGAGCATGACCTGGTCTGGGCCGGGTTCGTCGGCATCATCGACCCGCCGCGCGAGGAGGCGACCGCAGCGATCAAGGACGCGCACCGTGCGGGCATCCGCACCGTCATGATCACGGGCGACCACCCCGTCACCGCCGCCAAGATCGCCTCCGACCTCGGCATCGTCGAGGGCGACGACCACCCCCGAGCGGTGACCGGCCGCGAGTTGGACGCGCTCGACGACGAGGGGTGGCGCGAGACGGTGCGTACCGTCTCGGTGTACGCCCGCGTCTCGCCCGAGCACAAACTGCGGATCGTCGACGCGCTGCAGGAGCAGCGGCAGATCGTCTCGATGACAGGTGACGGCGTCAACGACGCACCTGCGCTCAAGTCGGCCGACATCGGCATCGCGATGGGCATCACGGGCACGGAGGTCACCAAGGAGGCCGCCGAGATGATCCTCGGCGACGACAACTACTCCACCATCGTCGCCGCGGTGCGCCAGGGTCGCGTCATCTACGACAACATCAAGAAGTTCATCCGATACCTGCTCAGCTCCAACATGGGCGAGGTCGCCACCGTCTTCCTCGGCGTGGTGCTCGGTGGTGTGATCGGGCTGGCCGACCCCGGTAACCCCGGCGCAACCGTCGTGCCGCTGCTCGCCACCCAGATCCTGTGGATCAACCTGGTCACCGACTCCGGGCCCGCCCTCGCGATGGGCGTCGATCCAGAGATCGACGACGTGATGGCCCGCAAGCCGCGCGGCTTCAACGACCGCATCATCGACTCTCACATGTGGTCGCGCATCATCGGCATCGGGCTCGTGATGGGCATCGTCAACCTCGTCATCTACGACCTTTCGCTTCCCGGCGGGCTGATCGGCGGCCTCGAGCACCTCGCCCCGGCAGGGCAGGAGTTCGCGGTCGCCCGGACGACGGTGTTCACCGCGCTGGTGTTCATGCAGTTGTTCAACGCCATCAACAGCCGCGCCGACGTCACCAGCGCCTTCAGCCATCTGTTCACCAACAAGTGGCTGTGGCTGTCGTTCGCGGGGGTCATCGTCGGACAGGTGCTCGTCGTCGAGGTTCCTGCCCTGCAGCAGGCGTTCGGGACGGCGTCGCTCGACCTGCTGCACTGGGCGGTCGCGGTCGGCGCGGGCCTTGTGGTGCTCGGCTACGAGGAGGTCGTCAAGCTGGTCAGGAGGGCGTCGGCGCGACGCGCCTGACAGGGCCGTGGACGAAGTCGGACCCACCTGAGACGATGGAATCGTGCCCGGGGGTCGCCCGGGCGGGCGGGAGGAGGGGCCATGGCCAGCTGGGATGAGCTCAAGGCGTTCGTGCACCGCGAGTGGAACGCCACCGACCTCGACGACAACAACCTCCAGCTCGTGTTCGAGTTGCCCAGCCTGCGCTCGCAGGCCGTGGTGGTCGAACACGCCTCCAACGAGGAGGCCGACTGGGTGAAGTTCAAGTCGGCCATCGGCCAGCTCAGCGAGATCGACCTGTGGACGGCCGCCGAGGCGCTCAGCCGCAAGGTCGTCGGGGGCATCATCGTCGAGGAGGGCTACGTCGTGGTCGTCAGCGCCATGCCGCTCGCCAACGTCGACCGCACCGACATCATCGAGACGATGTTCAGGATCACGTCGATCGCCGACGAACTGGAGAACCAGTTCCTCGGCACCGACAGCATCTGAGCCTCAGAGGCTCTCGCCCGGCAGTTCCGCCCCGACCTGGCGGCGCAACTCGTCCATGGTCTCCATCACGGCGAGCGTCTCCGACCAGGGCAGCAGTTCCGACTCGGTGCGGCCCTCGGCGATCATCGTGGCAAAGTGCGCGGCCTCGTGGCAGAGGCCCAGGTGTCCAGCGATCGCGGGCGGTGCGGACTCCGCGACCGACCCGTCACGCGCGATGACGGCGACCTGCTGCGGCGCGTAGAACGCGCCCGGGATCTCGACCCTCGCCTCCGAGCCGGAGATCAGCGCCACGGTCGGAGTCTTGGCGGCAAGCGTCGTGTTGACCATGGCGTGCGCGTTCGGGGCGGACTCGTAGTCGCTCAGCAGCCCCGAGATCTGCCTGTCCACACCGGTGAAGGCCTTGGTTCCTGCTGCCTGGATGCGCCCGGGTCGGCCGAGCACGAAGTGGCTGAACGATACGGGGTAGACGCCAAGGTCGAGCATCGCGCCGCCCGCCTGCTCCGGGTCGAACAGGCGGAAGGTGGCGTCGTCGGCGAACCACTGGCCATGGTCGGCGAACACCGCCTCGAGTTCGCCGAGCATCCCCGACTCCAGCACCTGCCGCACGATGTCGGTCGAGGGCAGGAAGCGGGTCCACATCGCCTCCATGGCCGCGACCCCTGCGGCGCCGGCAGCGTCGAGGAGTTCACGGGCCTCCGCCGCGTTGCGGGTGAATGCCTTCTCGACGAGCACCGGCTTGCCCGCCTCGATGGCGAGCAGCGCGCCGCGCAGGTGCTCGCTGTGCGGGGTGGCCACGTAGATGGCGTCGACCCGGTCGTCCGCGGCCAGTTCGGCATAGCTGCCGTAGCTGCGGTCGGCCCCGAAGCGCTGCGCGAAGGCGCCCGCCCGTTCGCTGCTGCGCGATCCGACGGCGACCACGCGGCCGCGGGTGTTGGCGTGCAGCGCCTCCGCGAAGGCTCCCGCGATGCCGCCGGGGCCGATCACGCCCCAACGCAGCGGGGGAGCGGCCATCGGGTCGGGGGTGCGGGGAGCAGGAAGCGAGTTCGTCATGGTCCCATTACATCGTGCCGGACGTGTCCTCGTCAGCGGGTCCGCGCAGGTGGCGGGCGTCAGCCCTTGTCGCGGTTGTAGGCCGCCGTGAACCGGTCGAGCAGGTCGAGGAACTCGTCGGCCCTGTCGCCCAGTTCGCGCAGCGCCGCGCCGTAGCCGCCGAGGAGGTCGCGCATGTCCGCGTCGAAGGCCGCCGCGCCCTCCGGGGTCGGCTCGACGAGGAAGGCCCGGCCGTCCGGACCACGGTGGCGCTGGATCAGCCCGGAGCGGATCGACGCGTTGACCTGCCGGTTGACGGTCGACTGCTCCAGTTCGAGGGCCTCGCCGACGTCGCGCAGCGTGCGGGGGGAGTCGACCGACAGCAGCCACAGGAGGCGGGCCTCGGCGGGGTTCATCCTGAGTCGGTGGGAGATGGTCCGACGCTGCGTGTCGAAGCGGACGAGGAGTCCCGCGAGCCTGCGCTCGGGGCACGGGGCGCGTCGCTGCGCCCGTCCTGGTTTGCGGAACTGCTGGGCATGTAGGTAGCATACAACCGTATATGTAGGGTACATACATAGATAGGTCTTATGCGCAACGACACCCCCTCCACCACCACTTCCGCCAAGCCGACCCGCCGCGTCCCGGCGATCATCATCGTCGGCGTGCTCTGCTTCGGCAGCCTCTCCGCGGCGCTCATGCAGTCACTCGTGATCCCCATCCAGCGGGAACTGCCGCACCTGCTCGACACCACCGCGTCGAACGCCTCGTGGGTGGTGACCGCCACGCTGCTCGCTTCGGCCGTGACCATGCCGATCGCCGGTCGCCTCGCCGACATCGTCGGCAAGAAGCCGGTGCTGATCGCATCGTCGCTGCTGCTGGTGCTCGGCTCGCTGGTCTGCGCGCTGTCGGGGACGCTGGCGCCGGTGCTGGTCGGCCGGGTGCTGCAGGGAATGTCGATGGGCTACATCCCGGTGGCGATCTCGATGGTCCGGGAGGTCGCGCCGGAGCGGAAGGTCAACACAGCCGTCGCGGCGGTGTCGGCGACCATGGGCGTCGGCGGGGCTCTTGGGCTCCCGCTCGCGGCCTGGATCGCAGAGGAGGCCTCCTGGAACATGCTGTTCTGGGTCTCGGGTGGCCTCGCTGCCGCCGTCGCGGTGCTGTCGCTCGTGCTGCTTCCCAACCCCGACGACGCGCACCCGGCGCGCCTCGACCTGGTGGGCGCCCTGGGGTTGGGCGTCGCGCTCGTCTCGGTGCTCGTGGCCGTGTCGAAGGGCAGCGAGTGGGGCTGGGCCGATCCCAAGACGCTCGGGTTGCTCGCCTTTGGCGTCGTCGTCGCGCTGCTGTGGGGCTGGTACGAACTGCGCCACGAGGCGCCTCTCGTTGATCTGCGCACCACCGCCAAGCGTCCGGTCCTGATGACGAACCTGGCCGCGCTGCTGATCGGCTTCGGCATGATGGCCCAGGCCATCGTGGTGCCGCAGTTGCTCGAGATGCCGGGCAGCACCGGCCACGGACTCGGCCAGACGATCCTGCAGGCAGGCCTCTGGATGGCGCCCGCCGGCCTGATGATGCTGTTCTTCGCCCCCGTCTCCAGTCGCCTTCTGAGCGGCATCGGGGCCCGGGCAACCCTCGCGATCGGCGCCCTGGTGCTGTCGGGCGGCTACGTGCTCGCGGTGTTCCTGATGGGCGCACCGTGGCAGTTGACGCTGGCCACCTGCGTCTCGTCTGCGGGTGTGGCGATCGGTTACGCCGCGATGCCGACTCTGATCATGGACAACGTCCCCGAGGACGAGGCCGGCTCGTCGGTCGGCGTCAACGCGCTGATGCGGTCCATGGGCACCACCGTCGCGGGGGCTGTGATGGCGGCGGTGCTGGCAGGGCAGAGCGTCACGGTCGACGGCGCCGCGGTGCCGAGCCTGACGGCGTTCCAGATCTGCTTCCTTGCAGGCGCGATCGCCGCGGCCTCGGGAGCCGCGCTCGCGCTGCTCGTTCCCCGCGCCCGCAAGTCCCGGGCCGCCTCGGTCGTCCTGGAGGCCCAGCCCGCCGGTTAGTCGAGTGCCGTCGCCCGCTGGGTTGGGTGAGCACTTGAGCATGTTTGGTGGCTCGTTGCGCGACACGCCGGGTTTGAACGATCAGATCCGAAACGAGTTACCAAACATGCTCAACGACCCGCCCGCGCCGCGCCCGGAAGTCCCCTGCCGTCTCGGTCGTCCCGGCTCAGCCGACCCAGGTGACGCGGCCGGCGCACACGGTCGCACGGACGCGCATCGACCGCAGCCGCGAGGCGACCTCGTCGGCCGGACCCGCGGCCAACGGGTCCGACTCCAGCACGACGACGTCGCCCCGCGCGCCGGGCGCGAGCCGTCCTCCGTCGGTGGACCCGGCCAGGGCCTCGGCGGCGGTCAGCGCCTGGTCCTGGTGCCAGCCCGGCCGCGCGTCCCCGCTGCGGTGCACCGCAGCGGCCATCGCCAGCCAGGGGTCCGGGGGTGAGACGGGCGCGTCCGATCCCAGCGCAAGTCGCGTGCCCGCGTCGAGCAGTGAGCGCGCCAGGAAACTGCGTCCACCTCGCTCGCCCCAGATGGCCTCGGTGAGGTCGCGGTCGTCAAGCAGGTGCGCCGGCTGGATGCTCGCCGTCACGCCCAGCGCGGCGAAGCGCGCCACGTCCTCCACCCGCAGCAGTTGAGCGTGCTCGATCGAACCGTGGGCGCCCGTCGCCTCGAAGGCGTCGAGCGCGACGGTGTTGGCGCGGTCGCCGATCGCGTGCACCGCGACCTCCAGACCGGCGCCCGCAGCCCGGCTCAGCAGGTTGCGCAGGTGCTTCGAGCTGAGGTTGGGTGCACCTGAAGACTCGGAGTCGACGTAGGGCTCGCAGCACCAAGCGGTCCTGGTCGACAGAGAGCCGTCGCTGATCACCTTCAGCGGCCCCATCGTGGCCAGGCCGGTGCCCTCCAGTGGCGCGCCGGTCCGGAGCCCCGACGAGATGACCTCGTCGAGTTGGTGCTCGTAGAAGCCTGCCCGCACCCGCAGCAGGTCGAGCCCACCCGCGATCCGCCGCGGCCAGTCGACGTGCGCGTCGCTGAACTCCAGGTCCACGATCCCGACCAGCCCCCGCGAGGCAAGCAACCGCGCGCCTGCGGCCTCCTCGGCAAGGCTGGGTGCGACCCCGGGCAGCGCGCCGAGGCCCGCTAGCACGGGGAACCACTCGGCCTCCTGCAGCGGCCCGCCACGGGGAGCCAGGCCGGCCAGTCGCAGCGCCGCCGAGTTCAGCCACCCGTTGTGTGCGTCCCCGGAGATCAGGAACACCGGTCGGTCGCCGCTGACGGCGTCGAGATCGGCGACGGTGCCCTGCCGGGGCCAGCCGGCGCTGCGGTGCCCGAAGCCGATCAGGGGCCGGCCGGGGGACGGCGGTGCCGCCGCGATCAGCCGACGCACACCGTCGGCGTCATCGGCGGAGGACACGTCCAGCCACGCGCGCGAGCGCACCCACTGGCCGAAGTGCACGTGGGCATCCCACAGTCCGGGGATCAGCCAGCCCTCACCGGCGTCGAGCACGGTCGCGTCGCTGGCGTCGAGGTCGGGGCCGACCTCGACGATCCGCCCGTCGCCGACGCGGACGTCGGCCGGGCGTCCCGACCCGACGAGCCGACCCCCGCGGATCAGCAGCGCGCTCATCGCTGTGCGGTGGCCCTGGGCGGGGTGAGCGCCGGGGTCAGCAGGAGGGCGACGACGGCGGCGGCCGGGATGGTGATCAGTGCCCAACGGATGCCCACCGAGTCGGCGACAAGACCGATCAGCGGCGGGCCTGCGAAGAAGCCGACGCGCATCAGCCAGGTGACGAAGGTCAGGCCGTTGCCGTGCGCCATCCCCGGTAGTTCGTCCGCGGCGTGCATCGCCATCGGGATCGCCGTCGCGATGCCCCAGCCTGCGCACGCGAAGCCGATCAGGGTGGAGACGGTGGACGGGAACGCCACCGCGACGGCCATGCCGAGGCCCGCGATGATGACGCCCTGGGTGACGGCGAGGCGGGGCCCGATCCGGTCGGTGAGCGCGTCGCCTGTGAACCGGCCGATCACCTGGGCGCCCTGGAGCGCCACGAAGGCCATGCCGACCACGAAGGGGGTCACCTCGAACATGGAATCCATGTAGACGGCTCCCCAGGAGGCGCCGGAGTCCTCGATCAGCCCGACCGAGGCGCCCAACAGGCCCAGCGCGATGAGCCTCGGCACCCAGCGGCGAGGGATGCCGCGGGAGACCTCGACCTCGGAGGCGGCGGGCTCAGCGTCGGCGCCCTTCAGCAGCAGCGTCTTCGCATAGATGGCCATCGCGCCGAACAGCACGAAGGCGGCCGCGGCCTGGATCCAGATCGGCAGTCGGGCCTGAGCGGCGATCGCGCCCAGGAAGCCGCCGCAGACGGCGCCGACCGACCACCAGCCGTGCAGGCCGTTGAGGATCGAGGAGCCGTAGAGCTTCTGGACGCGCAGCCCGTGGGCGTTCATGGAGATGTCGCTGATCGCGTCGAAGCCGGCATCGCGAGGATGCCGAGCGCGAACACCGGCCAGATCGTCGCGTTTCCGTAGACGCTCAGCATCGCGAGGCCGAGCAGGGCCGTGACCAGGTTGACGCTGGCGGAGGAGTACCTGCGGATCAGCCGGGCGGTGAACAGCCCGGCGATGAGCCCGCCGAGCGGGCCGAGGCCGACGACAAGTCCCCAGCCGAGGTCGCCGAGGCCGAGCGAGGCCTTGATCTCGGGATAGCGGGGCAGCAGGGACGCGAAGCCGACCCCGTTGAGCCAGAACATGATCGTGACGCCCCAGCGGGCTCGCACGATCTCGCGGGTGGGTGCCATCAGGCCCCCCTCGGGCTAGGGCGCGAGGGCCTCGAGAACCACGCGCGGATCAGGATTGGTGTGCGGCTCGCCGTCGATCACGACCGTCGGCACCGTCTCGTTGCCGCCGTTGACGCTCGCGACAAAGTCTGCGGCCTCAGAATCCTGCCAGATGTTTACCCACTGCGCATCATCGCCCCTGCGCCCCAATGCGGCGCGCAGCCGTTCGCAGTAGGGGCAACCGGGCCGCCAGTAGACGATGACCCTGCGGTCGCCGTCGGGCAGCGCCATCACGTCCGACATCGTCTTCGACCTCCCACGGGACCACGGGCTGACCCACCACGCCACCAGGCAGCAGCACAGGAAGATCAGCACCCACCAGATGCTGAACCGCCATCCGCTGACCAGGCCCCCGACGATGACGCCGACGGCCGGCCAGGTCACCCACATCCAGCGATCCATGGGGCCAGCCTAAGGGCGGCTCAGTGCCCGAACGAACTGGTGTCCCTGCCGAGGGCCGTCTCGAGTTGCAGCAACTCGTCCACCATCTCGCGGGGCAGCCTCCAGCCGAACGAGTCGAACCAGCGCCCGATGCGTGGCACCTCGTCGCGCCACTCGTGCTCCTGGTAGCCGACGACGCCGTGCAGGTCGGCCTCCGAGATGTCGAGGCCTTCGACGTCGAGGCCTCCGTCGGCGGGCAGGTAGCCGATCGGGGTCTCGACCGCCGTCACGTCGCCGGCGATGCGCTGCGCGATCCACTTGAGCACCCTGGAGTTCTCGCCGAAGCCGGGCCACATGAAGCGGCCGTCCGTGTCGCGCCGGAACCAGTTGACGTAGAAGATCTGGGGGAGCTTGTCCGCGTCGGTCCTGGCGCCGACGTCGATCCAGTGCTGCACGTAGTCGGCCACGTGGTAGCCGATGAAGGGGAGCATCGCCATCGGGTCGCGGCGCAGCACGCCGACCGCGCCCTTCGCGGCCGCCGTCGACTCCGAGGAACAGGTCGCGCCCATGAAGACGCCGTGGCGCCAGTTCCGGGACTGGGTGACGAGCGGGACGGTGTTCTCGCGTCGTCCGCCGAAGATGATCGCGTCGAGGGGGACCCCGTCGGGTCGTGGTACTCGTCGGCGAGGATCGGGCACTGCTCGATCGGGGTGCAGAAGCGGCTGTTGGGGTGCGCCGCCTTCTCCTCCGGTCGGCCCCCCTCTGGCCCAGTCCCGCCGTGCCACGGGCGGTCCTTCCAGTCGCGCAGCAGTTCCGGCTTCTCGGGCGTCATGCCCTCCCACCAGACGGCGCCCTCCGGCGTCAGGCCGACGTTGGTGAACACCGAGTTGCCCGCCTCGATCGAGCGCATCGCGTTGGGATTGGTCTCGTAACTGGTGCCGGGGGCGACCCCGAAGAAGCCCGTCTCCGGGTTGGTCGCGTACAGCCGTCCGTCGTCGCCGAAGCGCAGCCAGGCGATGTCGTCGCCAAGGGTCTCGACCCTCCAGCCGGGGATGGTCGGCTCAAGCATCGCGAGGTTGGTCTTGCCGCAGGCGGACGGGAAGGCCGCCGCGATGTTGAACACGCGGCCCTCGGGGAGGTGAGCTTCAGGATCAGCATGTGCTCGGCGAGCCAGCCCTCGTCGCGGGCCATCACCGAGGCGATCCGCAGCGCGTAGCACTTCTTGCCGAGCAGGGAGTTGCCGCCGTAGCCCGAGCCGTAGGACCACACCATCTTCTCGTCGGGGAAGTGGACGATGTACTTGGTCTCGTTGCACGGCCACGGGACGTCGTTCTGACCCTCGGCCAGCGGCATCCCGACCGAGTGCAGGCACGGCACGAACCCGGCCCCGGACGTCTCGAGCGCGGCGAGCACGTCGGCCCCCATCCGCGTCATGATCCGCATCGACAGCACCACGTAGGCCGAGTCGGAGACCTCGACGCCGAACTTGGGGTCGGCCGCGTCCAGGTGCCCCATGCAGAACGGCATCACGTACATCGTCCGGCCGGCCATGCAGCCGTCGTACAGGTCATGCATGATGCGCTTCATCTGGACGGGGTCCATCCAGTTGTTCGTCGGCCCGGCGTTGCGCTCGTCGTTCGAGCAGATGAACGTCTGGTCCTCGACGCGGGCGACGTCGTCGGGGTCGGTGCGGGCGTACAGAGAGTTGGGCAGCAGTTCGTCGTTGAGCCGCACCAGGGTGCCCGACGCCACGAGCGCGTCGGCGAGCCGCTCGGCCTCCTCGGCGGAGCCGTCGCAGTAGTGGATCGCGGCGGGCTTGCACAACTCGACGACCTCATCGAGCCAGGCGAGCAGGCGGGGATCGGTAGGAGCTGTGCCGGTGCTGGGAAGCTCCCGGCGGCGAGTCTTGGATTCGGTGAGCATCGGTCTCCTCGTTCGAACCGGCGTCGTCTTTGAGCGGTTCTCTCCATCGTCACACTACCGAAGCCGCCGTTGGGCTCCACATCGCTGGCGTGTCGCGCGCTGGTAGTCTCGCGACTGTGCGTATCGCCCTGAAACTAGCCGTTGTCGTCTCCGTGGCGGCCGCCCTCAGCGGCTGCACCGCGGAGCAGGCGCCGACCAAGCAGCCGAGCTCGCCGGCGGCGTCGAGCCCCGCCTCGACGCCCGCGTCGCCCGACCCTGCGCCCGTCGCGAGCCCGACGGCGGAGCCCACCGAGCTGGAACCGCTGGCCGAGACGCCGACCCCGACGCTTCCCCCGGTCGCACAGCCGACCAAGGTCGGCGGCCCGTGGACCCCCGTGGACGTCACCGTCACCACCACCGAGCAGGTCAAGGCGGCCGAAGCGCTGCCGGAGAGCTTCCGCACGTTCCTGGCCTCCAGGGTCGGCGTCGAGGACGACGCGGGCTGCACCACCTCCGAGGTCGTCATCAGGGCCATCCATCCGGACGGCTTCGCCTTCGGCTCTGAGGAGAGCGACTGCGGCGGCGGCCAGGTCGTCTGGGGCATCGACGAGGGCGCCTGGCACTACATCAACCAGTTCGAGGACGCCATCCCCTGCACCGAGTTCGTCACCAACGAGGTGCCCCCGGGCGCGCCGGGGCTGAGGTGCCTCGACGAGAACGGCGACGCCAAGGACTTCTGAGGACCGCCCGTGAGGATGTGGTCGCTCCACCCGAGCCTGCTTGACCGCCAGGGGCTGATCGCCTGCTGGCGAGAGGCGCTGCTCGCCCAGGCCGTGCTGGCCGGGCGCACCGCCGGCTACCGGCACCATCCGCAACTGACCCGGTTCCGGGAGGCCCAGGATCCGATGGCGGCGATCGGGGCCTACCTCATGGAGTTGGCCGACGAGGCGACCGCGCGGGGCTACCGCTTCGACCGGACGCGCATCGACGGCCCCCTCGAGTCCGCGCCGATCAGAGTGACGACTGGGCAACTGCGCCTGGAACGCGATCACCTGGCGGCGAAGCTGCGGGTCCGTTCCCCAGAGTGGTTGCCGCGCCTTGACGCCTCGCCCACCCCGCATCCTCTCTTCGTGACGGTCGACGGCGGCCCAGAGCCGTGGGAGCGGGCCTCGGGAGACTGAGGGCGCGGATCAGTGCTTCTCCTCGGCGACGATCAGGTCGCGCAGCGCCGCATCGGGGGAGCGGCCCAGGTCCAGCAACCGTCCGGCGCGGTAGGCGTCGAACACGCGTGGGTCGATGTAGCTGGACCGGGCGACGGCGGGCGTGTTCTGCAGTGCATCGGACGCGGCCTTCGCGGCGGCAACCTCAGCGCGGTGGGCGGCCGTCTCGCCGTCGACGAGACCCGTTCGGGCAAGCGACTCGGCCGCCGCGATGGTTCCCCGGAGGGTGCGGAAGTCCTTGGCGGTGTAGGGGCCACCAGTGATCTCATGCAGGTAGGCGTTGACCTCCGCCGGGTCGAGGTGGTGGAGGTCTCCGGAGGCGCGGTAGCGCAACAGGCGATCCTCCGGGTCGCCGTCGAGCAGCGTCGCGACGGCCTCGGCCAAGTCGACGTCGACCATGTGCATCACGTCGTGCTGGTGCGACTTGGCGGGGAAGTGCAGGGTGACGTGATGGCCCGCGACGGTGACGTCGCGCTGCTGGAGCGTCGTCAGGCCCCTGCTGCCGTAGCGCTCCAGGTACTCGATCGATCCGACCCGCGGTGAGGCGTCGTCGAGGAACCGGAAGGCGACGGCCAGCACCCGGTGCGAGGGCTCGGCGGGCTTCGACAGGTCGTGCGTCGCCCTGCCCCGGGCGGCGGGGAGGGCCGCGGCGAGGTGGAGCATCTTGTCGAACTTGTGCTCGGCCCTGTCCTCCTTCCACCGCTCGTGGTAGCGGTACTGCTCCCGGCCATCGGCGTCGAGGCCGACGGCCTGGATGTGTCCGAGGGGGTCGGCGCAGATCCACACCTTCGTCCAGGCCGGAGGCAGCGCAAGGGCGTTGATGCGGGCGAGCTCGGCCGCCGAGACCTTCCCTCCATCTGGGCCGCGGTACTCGAACCCGCCCTTGGTCGTGATCCGGCTGATCCCGGGATCCGTTCCTGGTTCGACGCGGTGCAGGGTCTCGTTCATCCGACCAGTATGTGTCGGCTCATCGGCGGACTGTGGGGAAACGGCCATGTCAGACGGCGAAGGCCCGGCTCGTGTTGAGCCGGGCCTACGCCGTGGAATCTGGTCGGGGTGACAGGATTTGAACCTGCGGCCTCGTCGTCCCGAACGACGCGCGCTACCAAGCTGCGCCACACCCCGATGGCCCGTGGGCCACCGGAAATATTAGCCGACGGTGACCCGATTCGCGAACTCGGCCTCAGGCGGGACGCGGCCACAGCGTCAGCAGCGTGACCTCGGGACGGTTCGCGAACCGGTACGGCGCGAACGGGGAGGTGCCGAGGCCGCCCGAGACGTGGAGGTGCGACCGCCGCCCGCCGGAGTCGTGCGTCGAGAGGCCCTTGACCCGGGCGGGGTCGATGTCGCAGTTGGTGATCAGGGCCCCGTAGCCGGGGACGCAGACCTGGCCGCCGTGCGTGTGGCCCGCGAAGATCAGGTCCATGCCGTCGCCGGTCATGGCGTCGAGCAGTTTCAGGTACGGCGCGTGCGTTACGCCGACGTTCAGGCCCGCGTCGGGATCGGCAGGGCCCGCGACCTGTGAGTAGTCGTCGCGGCCGTGGTGGGCGTCGTCGGTGCCGCGGAACGCGATCCGCGTGCCCGCGACGTTAAGCGTGGCGCGCCTCTCGGTCAGGTCGACCCAGCCGAGGGCCGCGAAGCCGTCGCGCAGACTCTCCCATGGCAGGTCGGCGGGCTTGGGTCGGCCGGAGTGGGAGCGGCCGTGGATCAGGTAACGCAGCGGGCTCTTGAAGACGGGGGCGTGGTAGTCGTTCGAGCCGAACACGAACACCCCCGGGACTCCACGCAGCGGAGACATGGCCTCAAGCAGCGGCGCGATGGCAGCGGCCGAGCTGATGTTGTCGCCGGTGTTGATCACCAGGTCCGGCTTGAGCCGGGTGAGGGCGCGGACGAAGTCGAGCTTGCGTGTCTGATGCGCGCTGAGGTGGAGGTCGGAGATGTGCAGCACCCTGACGGGGTCGCTACCCGGCTCGAGCGCCTCGACCTCGACGCGGCGGACGGTGTACAGGTGGGCCTCGATGAGCCCCCAACCGAAGCAGGCACCCCCGAAGGCCGCGAGGGCCGTGACGGCCCTCGCGATGGGATGGGTCATCAACGGTTCGGGTTCGCGGGTGGGGCGATCGTCGCCGGGGCCGCCGGTGGTGCCTGAGTCGCGGGGGTCGACGGTGGAGCAGTCGGCTTTGGCTGTGGCTTGGGGCCCTTCGAGATCCGCAGGTAGATCGTCGAGAACTTCTTCGCCGTCTTGCCCGCGTCGACGCCCAGGTAGGCGCCCTCGCGCGAGTCGGAGTAGACGTAGCGCTTGGCCGTCGAGAAGCCAGCGGCCTCCAGCGTGCGGCGTGCCTCCTCCATGCCCATGCCCCGAGTCGAGGGCACTGCCACCCTCTCGCCCTCGAGGATCTTCTTCGACGGGGCCGTGAACTTCGTCTTCGGCTTCCCCTCGAGCGCCGACTTCATGGCGGGGCGCCAGATCTTGCCCGCGTCGCCGCCACCGGAGCCGTTGAGGCGTCCGCCCTTGACCCGGACACCGTCGACGCTCTTGCGGTGCGTCTTGTAGTAGTCGTTGGTCTTGTCGATCGCGATCATCGCGACGCCCGCCATCTCGGGGGTGTAGCCGGCGTACCACACGGCGGCCGCGCTGTTGGTGGTACCGGTCTTGCCCGCCTCGTCGCGGCCGTCGCGCAGCGCGGCGGGGCGTCCGGTGCCCTGCAGGGCCACCGACTTGAGGATGTGGTTGACGCCGTCGGCGACTTCCTTGGGGATCGTCTGCTTGCAGTTGGCGGACGGGACCGCGACCTCCTTGCCGTCACGCGCGGTGACGGACTTCAGGATGATGGGGTCGCAGTGCACGCCACGGTTGGCGAACGTCGCGTAGGCCTCGGCCATCGACAGCGGGGTGACATCCGCGACGCCGAGCACGAACGAGGGGATGTCCTGCATCGTGCGGAGGTCCTTGCCGTCGGCGAGCTTCACGCCCGCGTTCTTGGCCATGTCGATGCCAGCGCAGATGCCGGTGTCGCGCTCCAACTGGATGAAGTAGGTGTTCACCGAGTTCCGGGAGGCGGCCATCATGTCGATGACGCCGTAGCCCTTCTTGAACTGGTTCTGGGGCGTCCAGTCCTGGTTGAACTTGAACGGGCCGGTGCAGTTCTTGAACGTGGAGCCCTTGAACTGCATGGTGCCCGGCGCGTCGTAGGTCTTGTCAGGGGTCATGCCCTGGCTGAGCGCGGAGGCGAGGATGAACGGCTTGAACGTCGAGCCTGCCTGGAAGCCCTCGATGCCGCCCATGCCCTTCTCGACGTTGTAGTTGTAGTAGCTCTCGCCCTTGCCCTTGTCGTCGCCCATCACGGGCCGCGACTGCGCCATTGCCACGATCAGGCCGGTGCTCGGCTGGATCAGCACTGTGTTGGCGAGCACCGGGTCGGTCGGGGCGACCATCGAGGCGACCGCGGCCTCGGCGGAGGCCTGCGCGGCCGGGTCGATCAGGGTGTGGATCTGGAGGCCGCCGCGGTTGAGGTAGTTGGTGCGCTCCTGCTCGTCCTTGCCCATGCTCGGCATCTTGTCGGAGAGGAGGGTGCGCTTCACGTAGTCGCAGAGGAACGGGTACGGCGACGACACGCAGCCCTTGGCCGTGCGCTGCACCTTCGCGGGGTCGAACGTGACCTCGGCCTTGGCCGCGTCGACGTCCTCCTTGGTGGACATGCCCCACTTGACCATCTGGTTCAGGACGACGTCGCGGCGATCCATCGCCTTGTCGAGATTCTTGGTCGGGTTCAGCGCGACCGGGTTCTGCACCAGGCCCGCCAGCATCGCCGACTGGCCGAGCGTCAGATTCTTCGCGTCGACGTTGAAGTAGTGCTTCGCGGCGGCCTGCACGCCGTAGGCACCGTCGCCGTAGTAGGCGATGTTCAGGTACCGCTCGAGGATCTGATCCTTCGTGAGACGCTCCTCGAGTGCCATCGCATAGCGGGCCTCGATGATCTTGCGCTCGATGCTCACCTCATCGGCCTTGCGGCGGGCGACCTCGTCGTTGGCGGCAACGGCCATCTCGATGCGGACCATCTTGACGTACTGCTGCGTCAGCGTCGACGCGCCCTGGGTGTCGCCTGCGACGGTCTTGAGGAACGCGCGCCCGAAGCCCTGGAAGTCGATCGCGCCGTGCTCGTAGAAGCGGTGGTCCTCGATCGCCAACTGGGCGTCCTGCATGTTCGGCGAGATCTCGCTGAGCGGGACGTAGACGCGGTTCTCGTCGAAGAACGTCGCGAGCAGTTTCCCGTCGGCCATGAACACCTCGGAGCGCTGATGCTGCGGGGGCGTTTCGAGGTCGGCGGGGATGTCGTCGAGCGCGCTCACTGCCATCTTTGCTCCGCTACCCAGCAGGGCGGTGAACGGAACCGCCAAGCCCGAGACGAGTAGACCGGCAAGCACGCTGACCGCCAGGAACATGAGGAATGAGTAAGCCTTCTGGCTGAGGGAGGCAGACTTCATGGCGCCTATCTTACGTGACGAGCCCCAAGACCCTGGTTTCGGCCTTGACAGGGGAAGTTGAGAAAAATGGCACTGTTGCGTTGCGCGGTGGATGCGCTAGCGTCTGTGGCACACGGACTGCGCGAAGGAGGGCAGCACATGTCTCTTGCGGAAGCTAGCGAATGGACGCTGCAGGCCAAGTGTCGAGATTTGGCAGACGCACTTTTCCCGGAGGGTAAGGACCAGAAACGGGCTAGATCGGTATGCATGGGTTGCCCGGTGCGATCCGAGTGCCTCGCAGAGGCCCTGGACAACCAGATCGAGTGGGGCGTCTGGGGTGGCATGACCGAACGTGAACGTCGGGCCTTGCTTCGTTCCCGGCCCGACATCGAGTCGTGGCACGACGTCCTGGTCAACTACGGCGATTCGTCCGACGCGACGATCAGGATCTTCCCGAGCCATCGGCTGAGCTGAGTCGCCAAGGCGGCTCAGTCGCGCATGTAGCGCTCCGGGATGGCGACCTCGCGTCCGACGTCCCACGGCCGGTCCCACCCTGCCAACTCGAGCACCCAGTCGACCAGGTGCGCCGTCAGGCCCCAGATGAACTGCTCGCCCAGGATGAAGGCGGGGCCGGAGAAGCCGCTCGGATGTTTGCCGGTGACCCGCACCTCCGCGGAGGCGAGTTGCGAGATCCGGTAGTCGTGCACCGCGCCGGTCTCGGCGGGGTCGACGGCGTGGAGGTGCTGACCGCCGTCCCAGGTGGCGATGACGGTGGTCACGTCGTAGCGCGAGGCGGGCACCCAGAGCGCTGGCAGTTCCCCGAGCAGTCGCACCTGGCCCCGGTCGAGGCCGATCTCCTCGTTGGCCTCCCGCAGCGCGGTGTCTGCCCTGTCGACGTCCCCCGGATCGACCCGGCCGCCCGGCAGCGCGATCTGGCCGGCGTGCCTGCGCAGCGTCTCTGCCCGCGTGACGAACGTGAGGCTCGGGTCCGGGGCGTCGGTCAGCAGCATCAGCACAGCCGCGGATCGTTCCCCCTTCGGCGTCCTGTCCATCCCGATCGAGCGCACCGGAGGTGGGGTCACCAGCGCGCGCTCCAACCGCTGGAAGGTGGGATCCGTCACGGCGTCACCCCCAGGTACTCGTGGGCGAGGTCCTTCAACTGTTCCTCAGACTCCAGCACCCCCGGGTGCACACCCGCGATCTTGCCGTCCGCCGTCACGAAGATCGTCGTTGGCAGCCCAGGCACCCTCAGCGGTCCCTGCAGCGACTTCGTCTGATCCATCACATGCGGGTAGCGCCAACCGACCAGGTCGGCGAACTCGAGCGCCCAGTCAGGCTTGTCGTCGTCGTAGTTGATGCCGAGGAAGGTGACGCCCTCAAGGTCGGCGAGCGCCGCGCGCAGGTAGGGCGACTCCTCCCTGCACGGAGCGCACCACTGTGCCCACAGGTTGATGATCATGGGTTCGCGGGGAAGGCCCGCCAGGTTCACCACGGTGTCGCTTCCGAGGCACAGCAGCGCGGTCCTTGGAAGCCCGCCGTCGATCTGTTCGGCGGCCGGATCGGTCGTGGGGCAGTCGGGCAGCCCGTACCCGACGCGCAGTTCCTCGAGCCGCTGCTGGGGGACGGGGGGACTGGCGGGCATCCCGGTCGGGACGGTCGGGGCACAGGCGACCAGCCACAGCGTTGCCGCGGCGGCCACCAGTAGCGACATGGTCCTCATCGCCACCGAGCGTACCTGTCAGGCGCGCGGCTCCCGAATGAGCGCGGCGGCCTTCACGGGATCCTGCTCGCCGAGGTCGCGGCTCGGGCACAGGTCGTTGACGACGCATGCTCCGCATGCCGGGTTGCGGGCGTGGCAGCAGCGACGACCGTGCCAGATGACCCGGTGGCACACCATCACCCACTCGGACGGCGGGAACAGGTCGCCGACGGCGCGCTCGACGTCGTCGGGTTTGGTGCTCGCCACCCAGCCGAACCGGTTCGAGAGCCGGATCAGGTGCGTGTCGGGTGTGATGCCCGGCACCCCGAAGGCGTTGCCGAGCACCACGTTCGCCGTCTTGCGCCCCACGCCGGGGAGCGTGACGAGTTCGTCGAGCGTGCCAGGAACCTCGCCGTCGAAGTCGTCGACGATGCGGCGCGCGGCGGCGATGATGGCGGTGGTCTTGTTCCGGAAGAATCCGACCGGTTGGATGATCTCCTCGACGTCGGAGGCCTCGGCCTCCGCGAGGGCGCGCGCGTCGGGGTAGCGCCGGAAGAGGTCGACCGTCACGGCGTTGACGCGCCGGTCGGTCGACTGCGCCGACAAGATGGTGGCGATCAGCAACTCGTAGGCCGAGGTGAAGTCGAGCTCGGCCCGTGCTTCTGGGTACTCGGCCGCGAGCGCCTGGTTGATCGCCTCCGGCTGGTCCATCAGGCCTCGACGACCAGTTCCAGTTCGACCGCCGCGTCGAGCGGCAGGACGGAGACCCCCACCGCGCTGCGCACGTGGACCCCCTGCTCGCCGAAGATCTCACCGAGCAGCAGCGAGGCGCCATTGGCGACGGCGGGCTGGCCCGTGAACTCCGGGTCGCTCGCGACGAACACCACGACCTTGACGACGCGTCGGATCCGGTCGATCCCGCCCGCCAGGTCGGCGACCGCCGCGATCGCGTTGAGCGCTGCGACCCGGGCTGCCGCAGCGGCGTCATCGGGGAGACGTCCCTGCCGACCTTGCCGGTCGCCGTCAGGGCGCCGTCGACCATCGGGAGCTGCCCGGAGGTCCAGATCTGATCGCCGGTGCGGGTCGCGGGGACGTAGGCGGCGACGGGGGCCGCGACGGGCGGCAGGACGATCCCCAGCCGCTCAAGGGCCTCGGAGAACGCCATCACTGGGCGATCGGGCGCTTGAAGTAGCCGACGAGCGTGTCGGGGTTCGGGCCGGGCGCGAGCTGGATCAGCTCCCAGCCGTCCGAACCGAAGTTGTTGAGCAGCTGCTGTGCCACGTGCGAGAGGATCGGCGCGACGAAGTATTCCCATTTGGTCATGGGGCTAGCCTGCCAGGTCGGCTGGCGCGCCACCAGTGCACCCGAGGCGTCGACCTCGGGCGGCCAGGTCAGGGGAGGTCGCCCTCTTCCGCGTCGCGGAAGCGGGGCAGGTTCGAGGGCTTGATGGCCACCTCGGATCCCTTCCCGCGCGACGCGATCGCGTCGACGACCGCGTCAAGGGTCGCCTTCGCCTCGCTGATGGTGGCCTCGGGCTTCTTCACCTGGGAGAACTTGCCCCTGCCGAGCGTGAACAGCACTCCTGCGACGAGCACCGAGAACAGCACCGAGATCACGAAGCCGAGGGTGAAGGATCCCCATGGGCCGATCGGCGTGATCGAGTGCAGCAGCAGACCGACGGCAAGCGCCACGACGATCACCAACATCCACAGCGCGTGGAAGAGGAACACTGCGGCCCCGGCGAAGAACCCGGCGCCCAGGCCCGCGGCCTTCGCCGTCGGCTTGAGTTCCGCTGCTGCCAGCTCGGACTCCTTGGAGACGAAGTCGGCGACGGCGTCCTTGATCTCCACCAGTGGGTGGCGTGGCTCGATTGGCATGGGGCTCCTTCCGCAGGTGTCAGCCTAGTGCGGTCTGCGTCCGGCCACTACCCGTGGGGGCTAGTTGGGGTCACAGGGGATGGCGAGGGCGCTCTCGGGAAGCACGACCGGGCCGGTCAGTTCCTCGTGGTTGACCCATGCCCTGCAGCAGACCATCTGGAACGGCAGCCGCAGGCTCTCACCGGGTCGCACCGCACCGTCGAACAGCTCGCTGACCTGGGACAACAGCCCCGCCAGTTGGTCGGGTGCCAGGTTTGATGCCAGCGGTTGCGCCCGCACCAGGTTGAGCAGGTCCGCGTGGCTGACGTCCTGCCAGACCCTGAACGCGCGCTCCTCGACCTCGGGAAAGTACTTGCTCTCGCGCAGCCGGGCGAGGCTCTCGTGACCGTAGTTGCCCTTCATGGCCATCGGATCGAATCGCCTCAGCAGGGCGGCGAGCCTGCGCACCCACGGCACCGAGTCGTCCCGGATCAGGTACGAGGCGCTGAGGCAGCCACCGGGGCGGAGCACCCGGGCGATCTGGGGGAGCGCCTCGGCAAGGTCCAGTCGGTGCAGCCTCTGATGCGTGAAGACGACCTCGAACTGGAACGGGTCGGTCGGGATGGCCTCGGGGCGGGCGAGCAGCGCCGTGATCCGGGGCATCGCGTTCAGGGAGCCGACGACACGTGGGTCGTCACTCAGGGCGAAGACCGCGTGGCCTGCCCGGTCGAGCCGCTTCGGCCAGGACACGTCCCCGGCGAGCACCAGGCCGCGGACACCTCGCCACACGGACAGCCAGTCGACGGCCTCTGTGGGGATGGCGGTTCGGCTCATGGTGTCCTTTCGGCGGTCGACGGGTCCGAACCAGGGTAACCGGGTCGCCCGGAACTTGGCGCCAGCGACCCGGGGATATCCACAGCCTGTGGCGGGAGGTGAAAGGTCCCTGGAGATGCGGCGAAACATCGGGGCATGGAACCACATGTGTTGCTGTGCACCAGGGACCCGTCGGTGGTCGAGGCGGTCGAGGTGAGCGCCGCGACGCAGCAGATCGAACTGCGCGTCGTGGCAGACGCGGCCGAACTGCGGGCGGCGTGGCCCGCGGCCGTCGTGCGGCTGCTCGGGGTCGACGCGGCCTCCAGGTGGGGCGCCGTCGGCCCCGGCGAGGCGTACGTCGTGGGCGGGCCTGCCGCAGAGTTGACGCGCTGCTCGGCGGAGTTGAGCCTCCCGGTGCTTCCCCTGCCCGACGAGTCGGGACGGCTGGCTGCCGTGCTGGCAGGCTCCGCCCGTGGCCCGACGCGTGGGGGGCGGGTGCTCGCTCTCGTCGGGGCCTCTGGCGGCCTCGGCGTCAGCACGCTCGCCGCCTCGCTCGCGCTGCTCGCCGCGCGCTCAGGCACCTCGGCGGGGGTCGTCGACCTGGCACCGGCGAGCGGCGGCCTCGACCTGCTGCTCGGTGCCGAGACGGTGGAGGGGGTGCGCTGGCCCGACCTGGCGCTGGCACGCGGCGAGTTGGGCGACCTGCGCCCCCTGCTTCCGCAGGTTGCCGACGTGGCCCTCCTGGCGCAGGCCCGCGGGGTCGGCCCGCCGCCTTCGGGCGACGCGGTCGACGCCGTCGTCTCGGCCCTGGCCGCGTCAACGGACCTGACGGTCCTCGACTCCGGCCGGTCCGGCGCGCCGCGCGGGGTCGACCAGACGCTGCTGGTGGTCGGAGCCGACGTGCGCTCGGTCGCGGCGGCGCAGATGCTCGACCCCGAGCTGCGCCCGAGCGCCTTTGTCGCGCGGAGCGGGCCGGGCCGGAGGGTGCCCGCAGCGGTGATGTCGCGGACACTCGGCCTGGAATGCGCGGGCGAGATCGGTCACGACAAGGCCCTTCCGCGGCTCGCCGAGATGGGCCTGCCTCCGTTGCCCGGCCCTGCCCGGCGCTTCCGCCGCGATGTCGCCGCGCTGCTCAGGTGGCTGCTCGATGCCTGAGACCGACTACGACCACCTGCGCGCCCGGCTCGCGTCGCTCGGGCGGCCCTTCGCGCCAGCGGACGCCGCCGTCGCCCTCCGGGAACAGGGCCTTGTCATCACCGACGCGCTGCTTCGTGAGGCGATCGCCGAACTGCGCCGCGGCAGCGTCGGGGCGGGGGCGCTCGACGGACTGCTCGCAGAGCCCGGCGTCTCCGATGTCGTCGTCAACGGGCCGTCCGACGTCTTCGTCGACCGTGGCGCGGGCCTCGAGCGCGCCCCGCTTACCTTCGCAGACGACGAGGAGGTCCGGCGGCTTGCCATCCGGCTCGCAGCAGCGGCCGGGCGACGCCTCGACGACGCCTCGCCGTTCGTCGACGGGCGCCTCCCGAACGGGGTGCGGCTGCACGCGGTGCTGGCACCGGTCGCCGAGCCGGGCACCTGCCTCTCGTTGCGGGTGCCTGCCCGGCGGAGCTTCTCGCTTGCCGATCTCGTCGCCGCGGGGTCGCTGCCTCCCGACGGGGCACTGCTGCTGGAGGCACTCGTGGCGCGCAGGGAACCGTTCCTGATCACCGGGGGCACCGGCTCGGGCAAGACCACGCTTCTTGCGGCGCTGCTCGCGCTCGTCCCGGCGAGGGAACGCATCGTCCTCGTCGAGGATGCCCGTGAACTGGTCCCCGCCCATCCGCACTGCGTCCGGCTCGAGGGCAGGCCGCCCAACGCAGAGGGTGCCGGGGCGATCACGCTGACGACGCTGGTGCGGCAGGCCCTGAGGATGCGGCCCGACCGGCTCGTGCTCGGCGAGGTGCGCGGCCCGGAGGTCGCCGACCTGCTGACTGCCCTCAACACGGGCCATGAGGGAGGATGCGCCACGGTGCACGCCAACTCCATCGAGGACGTCGTCGCCCGGGTCGAGGCGCTGGCGGCGCTCGGAGGGATGACGCGGGAGGCCTGCCACGCGCAGGTCGCCTCCGCGCTGAGGGTCGTGATTCACGTCGCGCGCTTCCCGGATGGTCGGCGCAGGGTCGAACGGATCGGCGTGCTGGAGCGCGCCCAGGATGGGCAGGTCCGGGTGGTGCCCGCCGCGACCATGACCCAGCACGCCGTCACCTTCACCGCCGCCGGTGCGGCACTGAGGCAGTGGCTGCCATGACGGCCGCGATGCTTGCGGCCGTCGCGGCGCTGCTCCTGATCGGGGCCCCGCCTCACGCGCGGCTCGTGGCGCGTCGCCGCACCCGGGGCGCCAGGCGGCCTCTCCCGTGGCGGGTCCTCCCCGCCGCGGCGCTCCTGGTGGGTGTCGTGGCCCTCCTCGCGCCCGGGGCCCTCTGGTGGATCCTCGCCGCCGCCATCTCGGGTGGCACCTGCGCGATCCTCGTGCGCGGACACCGGGCCCGCAGAGCCGAGCTTCGGCTCGCCAAGGAGTGTGCCAGGGCTGCACGGGTGCTCGCCTCGTTGATGGCGGTCGGGAAGATCCCGACCGCGGCGCTGCTCGACGCCGCCGAGGACTGCCCCGTGCTCGGCCAAGCGGCGCAGGCCGTCCGACTCGGCGGCGACGTCGCGGGCGAACTCGACCGTGCCTCCGGGCGCCGTGGGCTTGAGCCGCTGCGTTCCATCGGGGCGGCTTGGCGTCTCGCGGAGCGGACGGGTGCCCCGATGGCGGCGATCCTCGCGAGGGTCGCCGACGACCTGCGCCGCAGGCAGCAACTCGATGCCCTGATCGAGGCCGAACTTGCCGCAGCAAGGGCGAGCGGGCACATCATGGCGGCGCTGCCCTTCCTGGCAGTCGGGCTGGGGTTCGCGGTCGGCGTCAACTCGCTGCGGTTCCTCACCGGGGACCCGTTGGGCAGGGTGCTGCTCGTGGTCGGCGTCTCCATGACCGCCGCCGGGGTGCTCTGGATCGATGCGCTGGCCCGTCCGCGGAGGAAGAGGTGACCGGGGCGGTCCCGCTGGCCGCGCTGACGGCCGCGCTAGGGATGGCTCTGCTGCTGTCGAGTCCCGGCGCGGCACTTGGACGGTTACGCACGCCGGCCCGGCCGGCGGGCGCGCCACCGGGTCGCGACCCGCTCGGGGTGCCACGGCGACGGCTGATCGCGATCGCGCTGGCGTGTCTGGTCCTGGTGCTGGTGCCCGGCGTCGCAGCCGTCCCTCTTGCGGTCCTGTTCGGGGGCGCCGCGTTCGTGCTACTCGGGCGGCTCCCCGCCAGGGCGAGCCGTCCTGCCCCGGCCGCTCAGGTCGCAGAGACCCTCGAGTTCCTGGCCGTCTGCCTCGACGTCGGGCGGCCCATGTCCCAGGCCGTCGCTGCGGTCGCGGAGGCGTCGCCGGAGCCTAGCCGAGTACTGCTGCGCCAGGTCGGGGCGCACCTCGCGCTGGGGAGGGCGGGGCCGGACGCTTGGGAGGAACTGCGCCACGATCCGGTGTGGGGGAGCGTGGCCGTCGACGTCGCCCGGGCCGAGCGCTCAGGCACACCGGTCGCGGCATTGCTGCGCGTCCACGCCGACGACGCCCGCCGCGAGTCACGCGATGCGGCCGTGAAGGCGGCCCGCACGGTGGGGGTCCGCTCCGTGATGCCTCTGATGCTGTGCTTCCTTCCAGCCTTCATCCTGGTCGGCGTCGTCCCCATCATCGCCGGGCTGCTGCGCGGCTTCTTCGGCTGAGATCTGGCTGTCTGAGCGGCCTGGCAGAGTTGGTGCGTGAACTACGAGTGGGTGCTGTCCGGCCGGGAGGTGGCGGCGACGGCGACGCGGGAGCCAAGCGTCGCCGTGGTCGCCGACTGGCCGGACTGGCTGCCCACTCAGGCCGCGGAGGCCATCGTCGCCTCGGGTGTCGAGCGGGCGTGGGCTCACCAGGTCGAGTTCGCCGAGCATCTGTTCAGGGGCAGGCACGCCATCGTCAGCACCCCGACCGGTTCGGGCAAGACGCTTGGCTACCTGTTGCCGATCCTCGCGGCGCAGCACGGACGGATCGGTTTCACCGTCGACTCGGCGCGTACCCGACTGACTGCGCCCCGGCACACGGCGCTGTACCTCGCGCCCACCAAGGCCCTCGCCCACGACCAGGCACGGGCGGCGGCGGCGCTTGGCCCGCGCGGTTGGCGGGTGGCGGCGCTGGACGGCGATTCCGACGTCGCCGAGCGCCGGTTCGCCCGGGAGCATGCCTCGTTCATCCTCACCAATCCCGACATGCTGCACTTCTCGGTGCTCCCCAACCACGAGCGCTGGGCGTCATTCCTGGGGTCGCTGCGCTACATCGTCATCGATGAGGCGCACCGGTACCAGGGGATGTTCGGGGCACACGTCGCACAGGTGGTGCGGCGGCTGCGTCGGCTGGCCGCGCTTCACGGTGCCGAGCCGGTGGTTGCGCTGTCGTCGGCCACCGCGCCCAACGCGGCCGAGTTCGCGGCGACGCTGATCGGCGCGGAGGCCGTCGAATCGGTCAGCGGGGACACCTCGCCCGCAGGTCGCCGCACGGTCGCGCTCTGGCGCCCCTCCGGGTCGCTGCGCACCGACACGGCCCGACTGCTCGCCGGGCTGTCCGACCGGGGAGCCCAGACGATTGCCTTCGTCGCGTCGCGCCAGGGTGCCGAACTCGTGTCGATCGCGGCACAGGAGCAGGCCTCCGATCCGGCGCGGATCGCCTCCTACCGGGGCGGCTACCTCGCGGCCGACCGGCGAGAACTGGAGGCGGGGCTGCACTCGGGGCAGTTGCGCGGACTCGCCAGCACCAACGCGTTGGAACTGGGCGTCGACATCGCCGGGATGGATGCCGTCCTGGTGTCCGGATATCCGGGGAAGTTGGCGTCGTTCTGGCAGCAGGCGGGGCGCGCGGGCAGGCGGGGCCAGGACGCCCTCGTGGTGCTGCTCGCCAGCGAGAATCCGCTCGACGCCTACCTGATGGAGCACCCAGAGTTGGTGTTCGAGGTCCCCGTGGAACGGGCCGTGCTGCACCCCGACAACCCGAGGGTGCTCGGCCTGCACCTGGCGGCCGCGGCGCAGGAGTCGCCGCTTCGCGACTCTGACGACCGCTGGTTCGGCCCGGCGACGGCGGCGACGGCAGCGGCGCTCGTCGGCCAGGGGGTGCTCCGCGACCGCAACGGCAGGTACTTCTGGACCAGGCCGGATCGCGCCGTGGACTTCATCAACCTCAGGTCGATCGGCGAGCGCCCCCTCGACATCATCGAGCGGGACACGGGCCGGGTCCTCGGGGTGGTGGACATGGCCGCCGTCGACCGCACCGTGCACCCCGGCGCCGTCTATCTGCACCAGGGGGAGTCCTTCCTCGTGGATCACCTCGACGTCGAGGAGCACCAGGCGTTGGTGGTCGCCGGTCGACCCCGCTACTACACGCAGCCGCAGTCCACCTTCGACATCCAGATCGTCCGGGAGGCGGAGCACCGCCGGATGGGCATCACGCGGCTGTGCCGCGGGGAGGTGCGCCTCGACTCCCAGGTGCTCGGCTACCTGCGTCGCGACGAGGTCACCCATGAGGTGTGGGACTCGACCCCGCTGGAGATGCCCCGCCGACGGCTGACGACACAGGCGGTGTGGTGGACGGTCCCTGCGTCGTTGGCCAAGAGGCTCGGGTGGGAGGAGCTGCGCATGGGTGCCGCGGCGCACGCCATGGAGCACACGGCGATCGGGCTGTTGCCCGCCTTCGCGCCCTGTGACCGGTGGGACATCGGCGGTGTGAGCACGGCGCTTCATCCCGATACCGGCCTGGCCACGATCTTCGTCCACGACGGCATGGAGGGCGGGGCGGGCTTCGCCTATCGCGGGTACGAGGAGGCCGAGCAGTGGCTGCGGGCGACCCTGGAGCGGCTCACCCGGTGCGGCTGCACCGACGGCTGCCCGGCGTGTGTCGTCTCACCTAAATGCGGCAACGCGAACCAGGTTCTGAACAAGGCCGATGCCGCCGAGCTGCTTGCCTTGCTGCTCGACTGATTCGGCTGTCCACAACACCCGGTGTTGTCCGTGCCGGGCCGTCCACACGGCGGGTGGAGGTGGCATCGGGGTGGTGGTTTGGCGGATGAAAGGGGTGTCCGGCTGAACCGCAGCTGGCAACCGAAAGGAACCGGCCATGTCCACCCTTGTCACCCGGCAGCGTCCGCTGCGTCGGCTCGCCCAGCGCGGCCTCACCACCGTCGAGTACGCGATCGGCCTGTTGGCCGCGGCGGCCGTCGCGCTGGTGCTGCTGCGCATCTTCAACGACAACACCTTCTTCAAGACCATGTTCGACTGGGTCATCGACATCTTCGGCAAGGTCGCCGGAGGCCTCTGATGCCCGGCAGGGGCCCGGGCGGCCGTGCTTGCCCGCGGCCCCGCCGCCGGCAGCGGGGCATGGTCACCGTCGAGTTGGCCATCGGCTGCATCACGGCGGTGCTCGTCACCGCCTGCCTCGTCTCCCTCGCGATGTTGGGCGTCGCGCAGAGCGCCTGCGCCGAGTCGAGCGCCCAACTCGCCCGGCAGAGCGCCCGTGGCGACGACGCCGCGGTCGCCGCCGCCCGGTCCCGGGCACCCGAGGGTGCCCGGGTCAGCATCGACAGGGGCGAGGACGGCGTGACGGCCGAGGTGCGGGTGACGGTCCCGGTCCTCGGCGTCGGCGGCGTCACCGTTGGCGCCAGGTCCTGGGCCGCCTACGAGCCGGGGCAGGGGCCGTGAACAACGCAGCACGAGGTGAGCAGCGCGGCAGCGCAGGCGCGGTCCTGACCGTCGGCATCGCGCTGGCGACCGCTGGGGTCTTCGTCGTGGCGATGGTCCTGATCCACTGGTTCGCGATCTCCCGCCAGGCGGAGCAGGCCGCCGAACTCGCCGCCCTCGCGGCGGTCGGAGCGGCATCGATGGGCGAGGAGCCCTGCCAGGCGGCATCCGAGGCCGCCTCCCGCAACGAGGTCTCCGTCGCTGACTGCATCGTGCGGGGCGAGGGGCGGCATGTGGTGGTGGAGGTCAGCGTGCATGCCGACCTCACGCCGACGCTCCCGGGTGTGCCGGGCAGTCTCACGCGCCGGGCGACCGCGGCGACCTTCTGATGGCTCGCCGCCGCGGACGGCCCGCCCGCGGAGGCCGTGACGGACGGTGGTGAGCCTGCGCTGGCGCTCCCTGGCCTCGGAGTGGGCTTGCGGGTGACACCGGCGAACGGTGACCGGCGGCCGGTGGCCTCGACGCGCTGCAGCAACTGTGGGGTGCCGATGCGGCGACATCGCCGGGCCGCAGGTCAGCGTGGAATCGGCACGTCGGCGCCCTGGTGTCGGAGGTTCGGAGTGCCCGGGTGTCGGAGGTTCGGAGTGCCCAGGTGTCGGAGGTTCGAAGTGTCCAGGTGCAGGAGGTTCGGCGCGCCCGGGTGTCGGCGGTTCGGAAGCGGAGGGGGCGGGTGGGGGTGGGGAATAGGGAGGGACGGTCATCGCGCGGCTGGCACGTCGTCTCCGAAGACCGGTCGCCGAGCGCATCTCCGTCGTGTCCCGCCCTGCGGTTCTCGGCTTGGGTTGGGGTTGGTTGGCAGCGCCTGCGGCTAAGACCTCGTGGGTGCCCGGCCGCCCGGTGGCTCGCGCCCGCTCCCCAGCGGCCTCTCTCTCGGGGCCCTGGCTCAACCGGAGGATCCGCACAAACATGCCGTCGCCCTCACCCTGCAGACCTCTCGGCGGACGAGGCTCCTGGCGTCGCGCTTCGAGGGGAGGGGCCAGAGGTCGGGCGTTGACAAGCGTCGATGTCGCCGCCTCGACGGATCCTTCGCGATGCGCCGCGCGAGGGGTTCTGGAACCGTAAGCTCTGCTCCACTTCGAGCGAGGAGGCGGCAATGCCCTGGTTGGAGATCATCGGCTGGGTCGGTTCCGGCTTAGTGGTCTGGTCGTTGATGGTGGCGCGCGTGATCCGGTTCAGGTGGATGAACCTGGCGGGGTCGGCGATCGCCACGGTCTACAACGGCGTCATCGGCGTGTGGCCCTTCATGGCCATGAACGCCATCATCGCCGTCATCGACATCTACTGGCTGTTCCGGCTGTACCGCGAGAAGCACGACGCCGGGGTCTTCGACGTGGTCGAGGTCGGGGCAGACGACGCGTACCTGCGCCGGGTCCTCGACTTCCACGCGGACGACATCGCCGCCACCGCCCCGAACTTCCGCCCAGATGCGGTGTCGGCTGACTGCTCCAGTTGGCTGGTGGTCCGGGGCGACGAGACGGTCGGGGCCGTGCTTGTCACTCCGGGGGAGCCGGGCGAGGCCAAGGTGGAACTCGACTGGGTGACGCCCCGGTTCCGCGACTTCACTCCGGGGGAGTTCGTCCACTCGCGTTCGGGGATCTTCGCGGCGAAGGGGTACGAGCGCGTGGTCGTCGAGAACGCACCCGAGTCTGAGGCCGGCTACCTCAGCCGCGTGGGTTTCACGCGCGACGGTGCCCGCTGGGTGCGACCCGTGGTCGCCCCCGCAGCCTGAGCCCGCAGCCCGCGGGGGGCGCGCGACCGGCAGCCCGCGGGGGCGCGCGACCGAAGGATCCGCGCCAACCGTGGCCCGTCGGCGGCTGCATTCGCCGCTGGCGGCCGCGCCGACCGAACGACCCCGTCCCCGCGGACCACCGGTCCTGTGGCTCGGGGTGAGCGCGACTGTCGGCCCGTCGCCGCGCGTTGAGCGAGACGCTGCAACCTTGCCGCAGCGCGCGACGCCAACGGCGTCCGTCCGTCCGGTTGGCGCCGATCGAGGGCTTCGAGGGCCGCACCTCCCGCGGGGTGGCTGAGACCGGCCAGACACCGGCGGCCCGCCTCCGGCGCTGTTCGGCGGACACGGGTTTGCGCGCACGGGAGCAGGGTGTCGCCCGGCATGGGACTCGGAAGCGAAAGGGGCGGTCAGAGCAGTTCCGTCGGCGCCGTGGAACTAGGCTGAGGCCATGACCTATGTTGCGGCGGAAGACCGCTATGAATCGATGCCGTACCGGCGCCTGGGGACCTCAGGGCTGAAGCTCCCCGCCATCTCGCTCGGGTTCTGGCACAACTTCGGTGACGACAAGCCCGTCGAGACGCAGCGCGCCATCATGCGTCGCGCGTTCGACAAGGGCGTGACGCACTTCGACCTCGCCAACAACTACGGGCCCCCCTACGGCGCCGCGGAGACCAACTTCGGCCGCATCATCGCGGAGGACTTCGCCCCCTACCGCAACGAGTTGGTGATCTCGTCGAAGGCCGGCTGGGACATGTGGCCCGGCCCGTACGGCTTCGGAGGGTCCCGCAAGTACCTGCTGTCCTCGCTGGACGACTCGCTGCAGCGGATGGGCCTCGACTACGTCGACATCTTCTACCACCACCGCCCCGACCCGGAGACCCCGCTCGAGGAGACCATGGCGGCCCTCGACCAGGCCATCCGGTCCGGCAAGGCGCTGTACGCTGGCATCTCGTCCTACTCGGCGGGCCTGACCTCGGAGGCGCAGGCGATCGCGCGGTCGCTCGGAACGCCGCTGATCATCCACCAACCGTCGTACTCCATCCTCAACAGGTGGATCGAGGACGGCGACCCCTCGCTGCTGCAGGCCTGCGCCGACAACGGGATGGGCGTCATCGCGTTCTCCCCGCTCGCCCAGGGCATGCTGACCGGCCGCTACCTCGACGGGATCCCGGAGGGTTCGCGCGCCACTCAGGGCAAGTCGCTGAGCACCGACCTGCTCTCTGACGAGAACATCGAGCACCTGCGCCAACTGAACGCGATCGCCGAGCGCAGGGGCCAGAGCCTCGCCGAGATGGCCATCGCCTGGGCGCTGCGCGACCAGGGCGCCGCATCCGTGACCTCGGTGGTGCTCGGCGCCTCGTCTGTCGCCCAACTCGACGACAACCTCGGAGGCCTGAAGAACCTCGAGTTCAGCGCCGAGGAACTCGCGACGATCGACCAGCACGGCGGCGTGCAGGGCATCAACCTCTGGCAGGGGGCGACCGACTCGGTCAAGTGAGCCGCCTGCCCATGGCAGTGAGATCCGGCCCCCGGTGCCGTTACCGGGGGCCGGCTGCTCCGCGCTGAGGGCAGGGGACGGCGGCGCACTCGGCCTAGGATGACGGGGTGCCGAACACCACCATCGATGCGGGGCGCCTGCGCGCCGACCTCCTCGCCGCCTGCTACACCGTCGACGCCGTCCTGGACCGGATCGGTGAGGCGGGGCAGGACGGCCTCGGCCGCAACATGACCGTCCCCGCCGACGTTGCCCTCGGCGGCGCACGCGACCCCCTCGCCGCCCTGATCCGGCTGTTCCTGCTGCAGCGCCGCGTCCCGCGGGCCGACCTGGCAGGGGTAATCGACGTCGAGTCGCTGACCGCGGCCGGGTACCTGTCGCCGGAGGGCGAGAACCTGGCTGCCGACGTCGACATCCGGCCCTATGGCTCTCCCGACGATGGGGCCTCCGGTTGGGTCGTCAGCGACCTGACCCCGGGCCTCGACCTCAACATGACGCCGACTCGCCCCGACTACGTGCTCGGCGTCTCCCCGGCGTCGACGACCCTCGCGCAGATCACCGCCCGCACGCCGGTCGCGTCGGCGCTCGACCTCGGCACCGGCTGCGGCGTGCAGTCGCTGCACCTCGGCAGGCACGCCACCCACGTCGTCGGCACCGACGTCAACGCCCGGGCCCTCGACCTCGCGGCGCTGACCGCCGCACTCAACGTTGCGGACGTCGACCTGCGCGCCGGGTCCCTGTACGAGCCGGTGACCGGCGAGAGGTTCGACCTGATCGTGTCGAACCCGCCGTTCGTGATGAGCCCGCCCAGCGCGGAGGCCGAGACCCTCACCTACCGCGAGGCGAACTTCGAGGGCGACCGTCTCGTCGAGACGCTGGTGCGCGGCGCGGCCGATCACCTCAACCCCGGCGGCTCGCTGCAACTGCTCACCAACTGGGCGATCCTCGACGGCCCGTGGGAGGAGCGGCTGCGCGACTGGGTGCCGGAGGGCTGCGACGCGTGGTTCATCGAGCGGGAGCGCCTTGACGTCTACTCCTACATCGAGATGTGGCTGACGGACGCCGGGCTGGCGGGCACCCCGCGCTGGCGTTCCGCCTATGACGAGTGGCTTGCCTACTTCGACCGGCTTGGCATCCGCTCCGTCGGGATGGGCTGGGTCCAGATCACCCGCGCCGAACGGGCCGAGCCGCACCTGCGGTTCGAGAGTTGGCCGCACGCGGTCGCACAGCCGGTCGGTGACGTCTTCGCGCGCAACGCCGAGGCCGTCACGGCCTCGCTGCTGCCCGTCGGTGAACTGCTGGCCGCCCGCCCCATGCTGGTCGACGTGGAACAGGAGATGATCGGACGCCCCGGCGCCGAGGACCCTGAGCACGTGGTGTTCCGGCAGCGCGTCGGGCTGCTGCGCGCCGTCAAGGCCGACACCGCGCTCGCCGCGGTCCTGGGGGCGCTCGACGGTGACCTGACGCTCGGTCAGGTGGTTGCCGCGGTCGCCGCCGTCCTGGAGGTCGACCCGGCAGAGCTGGCCGCGGGCGTGCTGCCCGAGGTGCGCAAGGCGCTGCTCGACCAACTCCTGCGGATCGTCTGACGCGACAGCCGATGCGCGTCGAGTGACGGTGCGCCCTTCCCGACCCCGTCTCCGGGCGTCATCTGGTGCCCGCGACCGGAGGGCTTGAGCAGCATCCGTAACTCGTTGACGATTGGATCGCGAAAATGCGGCACCCGACGCAACGAACAACGACTACTGCTCAACGCAGAGTCGCGCACCGCCGCGGCGTCGCGCACAGCCGCACACAGCCGCGGCGTCGCGCACCCCCGCCGAGTCTGACCGCAGCCGAGTCGGAGCGGAGCCCCCGCCGCTTCCGGCGTCCAGCCAGGCAGTGGCGATGACGTGGACCAACGCAGCCGAATCGGTCTGGCCCGAGGCTGGATCAAAGGGTGACGCCTCGCGCGAAACGGGCGACGATGTCGGTGCGCCTGGCTAGGATCCGCGCAAGGGAACGGGAGACCGATGGGCACGAATGGATCCTCAGCCAGGACGGGCCGGACGACGCGACGACGGGCGGCGCTCGCCACGATGCTCGCCGTGCTCGCGGGCGCCCTCTGGCTGGCGACCCCGGGCGGGGCGCTCGCCGAAGACGACGGGCTCTTCGAGACCAACGACACCCGCTACGTCGTGGCGGCCGACGGCAGCCCCGTCAAGGTCACCGTCGACCTGACGCTCCGCAACACCGTGCCAGACGTGCGCACCTCAGGAGGCGTTCGCTACTACTACTTCACCCGCTACCTCGTGGCGGTGCCGACCGGCACCCAGAACCTCCGCGCCACGTCGAACGGCCGCAGCCTCAACGTCAGCCTCGAGAAGGCTCCGGACCCCGCCTTCCAGGACATCCAGACGGCGGCGATCTCCTTTCCCGAACTGCGCTACGGCAAGACGAGATCCATCTCGCTGACCTACGACCTGCAAGGAGCGGACATCCGCTCGAGCGACCTGTCGCGGGTCGGCAAGGGGTACGCGGCGTTCATCACGTCGGCAACGGGGGAGGCGGGACACACCAGCGTCGAGGTCGTCGCGCCGAAGAGCTACGAGTTCCACGCCTCCTCCGACGCCTTCACGGAGACCCGCTCCGGTGCGACCACGGCCTGGAAGTCGACCAAGGCCACTGACGACCTCGGCATCTGGGAGTTCGTCACCCTCCGCGACCACGACCTGGCGGGCGAGGCCACCGTCACCATCGGGGGCGACACGGTCCGACTGCTCAGCTTCCCCGGCGATGACGCCTGGTCCGACTTCGTCGCCGACAAGCTCACCGCGGCCGTGCCCCACTTGGAGCGGCTGACCGGCACGCCGTGGCCGGGAGGGCTCGACACCGTCGTCGAGGACGTGTCGCCGACCGTCACCGGCTACGCCTGGTTCAACGCGGCGACCAACGAGATCCTGCTCGGGGAGGAGTTGGACACCCATCTGCTCGTCCACGAGGCGTCGCACGTGTGGTTCAACCACAACCGGATCGGTGACCGGTGGCTCCAGGAGGGCCTCGCCGAGGTGGTCGCCACCCGGATCGGGCCGACGATCGGAGGCACCGAAGACCCGCCAACGGCCCCGAGCCCGACGGGGAAGGGCGCGTTCAAGCTGTCGACGTGGAGCGATCCGGAAGGCCGGGCAGGCGAGACGGACAGCTACGGCTACCCGGCCGCCTACGCGGCGGTCGAAGAACTGATCGGCGACCTCGACGACGAGTCCTTCGCGGAGGTGGTCTCCGCCGCGCTCGGTGGCGAGTCGGCCTACGAGCGGCCCGGAAGCACCCTCAACAGGTCCGGCACCGGCACCAGACGGTTCCTCGACCTGGTCGAGGACCGCGGGGGCAACGCCTCGGCGGACGCCACCTACCGGACCTGGATCCTTGACGAGGGCGCCTCGGCGCTGCTCGACGAGAGGGCCGAGTCGAGGAAGCTCTACCGCGCGATCGACGGCTCCGACGGCGCATGGCAGCCCCCGAAGGGCCTCAGGTGGCTGATGACCGACTGGCAGTTCTCGGACGCCGACGAGTTGATGGGCGACCTCGACGCCACCGCCGCCGCTGCGGGACAACTGCAGGACGACGCGGCCGCCGCCGCCCTCGATCTGCCTGCATCGTTGCGGGAGGGCTACGAGTCGGCAGACGTCCCGAGCGGCTACCAGGAGTCGGGCAAGGCGATCCGCGCCGCCATCGACTCCGTCGCCGAGGTGGACGACGCCACCCGGGCGGTCGAGGAGGCCGGCGACCCGGTCTCCGAACTCGGCGAGGCGATCCTCGGCACCGACGCCCAGGTCGACGCCTCCCGGGCCGCCTTCTCCGACGGCGAGTTCGCCGCCGCCGACCGGCACGCCCGGACGGCGGCCAGCCAGTCCCGAATCTCCGGGCTGCTCGGGATCGCCACGGTCGCGGCGGCCGTCCTCGCCCTCGGCGGACTGACCGTTCTCGCCGTCGCGTTGCTTCGCCGACGCCGGCCCGCGGTCGAACCGGCCGCGACGACGCCGTTTCCTCCCGGGCCGCCTCCGGGCGACCTCCGCTGACCCGCGCGGCCACCGGGTGCTGACGCAGCCGATGATGGGACCCATTGACCTCGCAGGCTATTGTTCGAGGAGTTTCCAACCCCGGAGGGTGCTTCCTGATGGCTTCCAAGCGTCTCGTGATCGTGGAGTCGCCGACCAAGGCGACCAAAATCGCCGGTTACCTTGGCCGCGACTACATCGTCGAGTCGAGCCGCGGCCACGTCCGCGACCTGCCCACCTCTGCCTCGGAGGTGCCCGCCAAGTACAAGGGTGAGAAGTGGGCGCGCACCGGCGTCAACGTCGACGATGACTTCCAGGCCATCTACGTGGTCTCGCCGGAGAAGAAGGCGACCATCAAGGACCTGAAGGCCAAGCTCGCCGGGGTCGACGAACTCCTGCTCGCCACCGATGGTGACCGCGAGGGCGAGGCCATCGCGTGGCACCTGCTGCAGGAACTCAAGCCGAAGGTGCCCGTCAAGCGGATGGTGTTCCACGAGATCACCAAGCCCGCCATCCTCGAGGCGGTCCAGAACCCGCGCGACCTCGACGTCGACCTCGTCGACGCGCAGGAGACCCGCCGCATCCTCGACCGCCTCTACGGCTACGAGGTCTCCCCGGTGCTGTGGAAGAAGGTCATGCCGAAGCTGTCGGCCGGCCGCGTGCAGTCCGTGGCGACCCGCCTCATCGTCGACCGGGAGCGCGACCGGATCGCGTTCGTGCCCGCCGGCTACTGGGATCTCGACGTCACGCTCGACGCCGGGGCCGACGCCGACCCGCGCAACTTCCCTGCCCGCCTCGTCGACCTGGACGGCACCCGCATCGCGCAGGGCCGCGACTTCGACTCGCTCGGCAAGGCGAAGTCCCAGGAACTGCTCGTGCTGGACGAGGCCTCCGCCCGCCGGATCGCCGAACTGCTGAACGCGGCAAAGCCCGTCGTCAGTTCCGTCGAGTCCAAGCCATACACGCGCCGCCCCTACGAGCCGTTCCGCACCACCACCATGCAGCAGGAGGCCGGACGCAAGCTCGGGTTCTCCGCGCAGCGCGCCATGTCGGTCGCCCAGGAGCTCTACGAAAAGGGCTTCATCACCTACATGCGAACCGACTCGATCTCGCTGTCGGGGCAGGCCATCAACGCCGCCCGCCAGCAGGTCCTCGACCTCTTCGGCGAGCGTTTCCTCCCCGAGAAGCCGCGCGTCTACACGTCGAAGGTGAAGTCGGCCCAGGAGGCCCACGAGGCGATCCGCCCCGCAGGTGACGCGTTCCAGCACCCTGACGAGACCGGCCTGGTTGGCGACACCTTCCGGCTCTACCAGCTCATCTGGCGCCGAACGCTCGCCTCGCAGATGGCCGACGCGCGCGGCGAGTCGGTCACCATCCGGATCGACGCGACCCTCGCGGGCACCGCCGACGACGCCAAGGACATCGGGCTGGTCGCCTCCGGTCGCACCATCACGTTCCCAGGCTTCCTCAAGGCCTACGTGCAGGGCACCGACGACGACTCCGCCTCGGACGACGCGCAGACCCGCCTGCCCATCCTCGAGAAGGGCCAGGCCCTCGACGTCGCAAAGGCAGAGCCGGCAGGCCACGAGACCCGGCCGCCCGCCAGGTACACCGAGCCGTCGCTTGTCGCGAAGCTCGAGGAACTGGAGATCGGCCGACCCTCGACCTACGCGTCGATCATCCGCACCATCACGGCGCGCGACTACGTGTTCAAGAAGGGCTCCGCGCTGGTGCCGACGTGGCTGGCGTTCGCCGTCACCCGGCTGCTTGAGGAGCACTTCTCGGAGCTGGTCGACTACGACTTCACGGCGCAACTCGAGGACCAGCTCGACGAGATCGCCGCGGGCCGCGCCAAGCGCCTCCAGGTGCTCTCCGACTTCTACCGCGGTCCCGACGGCGACGCGCACCAGGGGCTCCAGACGCTCGTCACCGAACTCGGCGACATCGACGCCCGCGCACTGTCGACCTTCCCGCTCGGCGACTCCGGCATCGACGTGCGCGTCGGTCGCTACGGCACCTACGTCGAGGCCTCCGACGGTCGCCGCGCCAACGTGCCCGAGGACACCGCCCCCGATGAGCTGACCGCGGCCCACGCCGAGGAACTGCTCGCCAACCCCCTCGACGCGGAGCGCGAGCTCGGCGTCAACGAGGAGTCGGGGAACATGGTGGTCGCCAAGAACGGCCGCTACGGCCCCTACGTCACCGAGGTGCTCCCCGAGGATGCGCCCAAGTCGGCAAAGCCGCGCACCGGTTCGCTGTTCAAGTCGATGTCGCTGGACTCCGTCGACCTGCCCACCGCGCTCAAGCTGATGAGCCTGCCGCGCGTGGTCGGGGCCGACCCGGAGGGCAACGAGATCACCGCCCAGAACGGCCGCTACGGCCCGTACCTCAAGCGCGGCACCGACTCAAGGTCGCTGACGAGCGAGGATCAGATCTTCGACATCACGCTCGAGGAGGCCCTGGCGATCTACGCGCAGCCGAAGACCAGGGGAAGGGCGGCCGCCGCCGCGCCGCTGAAGGAGTTCGGCAACGATCCAGTCTCCGCCAAGCCCGTCGTGCTCAAGTCGGGCCGGTTCGGCCCGTACGTCACCGACGGTGAGACCAACGCCACGCTGCGTCGGGACGACTCGCCGGAGGAGATCACGCCAGAGCGGGCCTTCGAACTGATCGCGGAGAAGCGCGCCAAGGGGCCCGCCCCGAAGCGCAAGCCGGCAGCCCGCAAGGCGCCCGCGAAGAAGGCCCCCGCGAAGAAGCCCGCGACCAGGAAGTCGAGCGCCTCGTAGCGGCACTAGTCTGACGCCATGGCCAACAAGCGCAAGCGGATGGAGGTCCTCCGGCTGGAGGTGCCATTCAGCTCCGAGTCTCCGCACCTGACCTCGGAGGCGGTGGGGCTGCCGCGCGTCATGCACCGCCCTGCGGCCAGCCTCGAGATGGACGCCACCGTCCTGGACTGCGCCGACGGCAGGCTGCTGCGCGACGGCGTCATCGTCGCGCACCGCATCATCGGCGGCTTGGGGGAGTGGTACCTCGCGGCCCCGCGCTGGTCGCCGATCCTTCCCGACGAGCGCATCGAGCCGCTCGGGCACAGCGGCGACCTGCCCGATGAGTTCGCGAGCTACATCCGCCCGTTCGCGCGACACGGCGTGCTCGGCACCATCGCGGGCCTTCACTCCGAGCGCGACGAATGGGCCCTGCGCGACGACGACGGCGAGATCGCGGCCTACGTCAAGGACGAGAAGGTCACCATCCGACGCAGCGGCATCACGACCGCGCGCTACCGCGAGATCACCGTCACCCCGACCCGCGCGCTGACGGGGCAGCAGCGCGAGTTCCTGCTCAGCGCGGCGCTTGCCGTCAACGCGATCGTGGTCGACAGCTTCCCGACGCTGCAGCAGAGGCTCGGGGCGCCCGCGACCGGCCTGACGAACTACCCGTTGCCGCAGGCCCTTCGACGTGACTTCACGCTGGAGGAGTTCGCCACCGAGGTGTTCGCGGGGCACCTGCAGTCGATCCTGCTCGCCGATCTCGCCAGGCGCGCCGAGGACCGCGACGACCTGGCCGACCTCAACGCGGCGCTGTGGGCCTTCGGGCGCGACCTGCGCGGCCTCGCGCCCGTCCTGGAGCCCGCCTGGCGCGAGTCTCTCGAGCAGCGGCTCAGCGGCCTGCCCTTCGAGTCCGCCGCCGACCTCGAGCCCGCCGTCCTCGACGTGCTCGACGCGCTCGTCGGGTCCGTCCTCGCGCCGCGCCTGGGTGACCTGTCGCAGCGACCGGCGGCGGAGGTGCTCTTCGAACGCGCCGAACAGGCCACCTACATCCTCGCCGACCGCTGCCGGGCCCTCGGCGTCACCTCGCCCGACGACAAGTGGCAGGCGGCGCTGCGGGCCGCCGAGCAGCTCGACGTGGCGGCCGGGGTCGCCGCCCCGCTGTTCCCCAAGGCGATGGGCAGGCTCCTCAACCAACTTGAAGACCTGCTCGACGATCTGCGAGGCTCTGCGGTCGGGTCGCTTGCCGGTGACCCGGAACTCGACGGGCTGTCCGCCGAGCAGGCCTACCAGTTGGGGCTCGACGCGGAACGCCGCCGCTCTGGCGTGCGGGAACGCCGCGCCCAGTTCATCCGACGGTGGCCCGACCGGGTGGTCGCGGCGCGCAAGGTGCTCGCCAAGGCGGAGAAGAAGCGGAAGTGAGTCGATGAGCGGACTGTTCGTGGTGTTCGAGGGGGCGACTCGGTCGGCAAGAGCACCCAGGTCGACCTGCTCGACCGGTGGCTGACCACGGAGGCCATCCCCCATCGCACCACCCGGCAGCCCGGCGGCACCGAGGTCGGCGCCGAACTGCGCCGCCTCGTCCTGGACCCCGTCTTCGGGGACGTGTCGCCCAGGGCCGAGGCCCTGATGTACGCCGCAGACAAGGCCCAGCACGTCCACGAGGTGATCGCCCCCGCACTGCAGCGCGGGGAGGTGGTCGTCAGCGACCGCTACGTGCTGTCGATGATCGCCTACCAGGGCGCGGGCCGGGAACTCGAGATGGACGACATCGCCCACATCGGCTGGTGGGCCGTAGGAGGGCTCCGGCCCGACCTGACGGTGCTGCTCGACGCCGACCCCGACGAGGCGGTCGCCCGGATCGCGGACAAGGACCGCCTCGAACAGGCGGGCCTCGACCTGCACCACCGCGCGCGGGCCTTCTTCCTCGACCAGGTCGCGGCCGACCCGGGCCATTTCCTGGTCTTGAACGCGCGCGACACCCGCGAGGCGATCGCCGCCGCCATCCGGGAACGGGTCTCGGCGCTGCTCGCAGACCTGGCCTGAACACCGCAGACCCCCTGCCTATTCCGGCGTTCCTCGCTCAGCGAAATGCCGTCCAGGAACGCACTTCGGCGGTTCCCAAGCGCCGCCGCGCGTGTTTGACTTCCCGGCATGACCCCGCTGCGACAGCGCATCCTGACCGCCCGACGTGCGGTCGATTACATGCGCGTCTCCAGCGCCCTGTGTCGCGCCTGACGATCCCCCGACCGTCACTCGCACCCAGGAAGAAATCATGCTCAAACTCGTTCTGCTCGCCCTCGTCGGCCTCGCCGCCCAACTCGTCGACGGGTCGTTGGGGATGGCCTACGGCGTCACCTCCACCACCCTGCTGCTCGCCATCGGCACCAACCCGGCCACCGCGTCGGCGACCGTCCACCTCGCCGAGATCGGCACCACTCTCGCCTCGGGAGTCTCACACCACCGGTTCGGCAACGTCGACTGGAAGGTCGTCGCCCGGATCGGCATCCCCGGCGCGGTGGGGGCCTTCCTCGGCGCGACGGTGCTCTCCAAGCTGAGCACCGAGGCCGCCACCCCCGTGATGGCACTCATCCTCCTCGCTCTCGGCGCCTATGTCCTCGTCCGCTTCACGTTCTTCGGCATCTCCACCCGCAACCTCGGCAGGCGCCTGCAGACCAGGTTCCTCGCCCCGCTCGGCGTCTTCGCCGGATTCGTCGACGCGACGGGCGGCGGCGGTTGGGGGCCCGTCGGAACTCCCGCGCTGCTTGCGAGCGGACGGATGGAGCCACGCAAGGTGATCGGCACCATCGACGCGAGCGAGTTCCTCGTCGCGATCGCCGCGAGCCTCGGGTTCCTGATCGGGCTCGGCAGCGAGGGCATCGTCTGGAGCATGGCCCTCGCGCTCCTCGCGGGCGGACTCGTCGCCGCCCCCATCGCCGCCTGGCTGGTTCGTCACCTCCCGCCGAGGGTGCTGGGCTCGGCCGCGGGTGCTGCCATCGTCATCGTCAACGTGCGCTCTCTGCTGAAGGCCTTCGACGCCCCGCAGTGGCTGCACGCCCCCGCCTTCGTGGCGGCCTTCGCCGTCGGGGCCGCCGCCGTCGGTTGGGCCGTGCGGGCGCACCTGCGAGCCAAGGCTGAGGCCAGGGCCGCGGCCGCCAGCGAGGATGATGCCGTCGTCGCGTGATGGCAGGATGGTGCCCTGACGAAGGGTGGCCCCATGGGTGACGTGTACTCCGAACTGATCGGGCAGGAGCGGGCCGTCGAGACGCTGCGCCGCGCCGTCGACGGTCGACGCCACGCCATGACCCACGCCTGGCTGTTCGTCGGGCCGCCCGGGTCTGGCCGATCCAACGCCGCCAAGGCGTTCGCGGCGGCCCTGCAGTGCCCCAGGGGTGGCTGCGGCGAGTGCAACGAGTGCCGCACCACCTTGTCGGGGGCCCACCCGGACGTCACGCTGCTTCGAACCGAGCAACTCTCGATCGGCGTCGATGAGGTCCGCGCGCTGGTCGGCAGGGCAAACGTGTCCCCCGTGAAGGGGCGTTACCAGATCGTCGTGGTCGAGGACGCCGACCGGATCACCGAGCGCGGGGCAGACGCCCTGCTCAAGGGCCTCGAGGAGCCTGCGCCGCGCACCGTGTGGCTGCTGTGCGCGCCGAGCCCCGACGACGTCATCATCACCGTCCGCTCCCGGAGTCGGGTGATCAGGCTGGTCACCCCGAGCGACCAGGCCGTCGCGGCGCTCCTGGAACAGCGCGACGGGGTCGCCCCGGCGCTTGCCGCGCACTCGGCGCGGGCCGCTCAGGGGCATGTGGGCCGCGCCCGGATGTTGGCCCGCAACGAGGAGGCCCGGATCAGGCGCCGGGAGATCCTCTCGCTGCCCGGCCGGCTGACGTCGGTGACGGCGTGCCTCGACGCGGCGCACAACCTGGTGGAGTCGTCCGCGCAGGAGGCCGCCCAGGCGACCGCCGAACTCGACGCGAAGGAGATGGCGACGCTCCAGGAGATGTTGGGGCTCGGCGGTCGCGGCGCGAAGCCGCGCAACGCGCAGGCCGCCATCCGGGACCTCGAGGACCAGCAGAAGGCGCGCGCCAAGCGACTGCAACGCGACGCGCTCGACCGGGTGCTGACCGAACTCACGGGCTACTTCCGCGACGTGCTGGCGGCCCAGACCGCCCCCGGCGTCGCGCTGGTCAACTCCGACCTGGCCGACGAGATCGAGCCCATCGCGCGCCGGTCGACACCCGAGCAGACCGTGCATGCCCTCGACGCGATCCTGCAGGCCCGCACCGCCCTCGAGGGCAACGTCGCGCCGCTGCTCGCGTTCGAGGCGCTGCTGATTTCGCTGTCTCTGGCCGGTCGCACCTGAGCAGAGCGGGCGTGTCCCCCCGAGAGTCGGTGCCATGCGGTGCCAAGATTGGGTGCAAGACTGCCCAGGGATAGGGGATCGAGACATGCCGAACAACGAGTGGGTGCAAGAAGGCACCCCCCGCGAGGCCGACGACTGGTCCGAGGCTCAGGACGACTACGGCGTTCCCGTCGAGCCGGCCGAGTGGGACGACTACTCGGCCGAGCAGCGCGTTCCCGTGCCGACGCCCCCCGCCCCGGCCGACCAGGACCCGATCGCCGAGCCGTCCGTCGCGTCAGAGGCGGAGCCGGAGCCGTTCGCCGAGCCTGTCGAGGCGTCCGAGCCTCCAGTCGACCCGGGGGCGGTCGCCGACCCCGAGCCGTACGCGGAGCCCGAGCCGTTCGCCGAGCCTGTCGAGGCGTCCGAGACCGAGGCCGATCCGTTCGCCGAGCCGGAGCCGTTCGCCGAGCCTGTCGAGGCGTCCGCGCCCCCAGCCGACCCGGGGCGGTCGCCGACCCCGAGCCGTACGCCGAGCCCGAGCCGTTCGCCGAGCCCGAGCCGTTCGCCGAGCCTGTCGAGGCGTCCGAGCCCCCCGCCGACGCGGCGGCGGTTGCCGACCCCGAGCCGTTTGCGGAGCCCGAGCCGTTCGCCGAGCCTGTCGAGGCGTCCGGGACCGTCGCAGGGGTCCCCACAGCCCACGCCTCCGAGCCCGTGTCGGAGCCGTTCGCCGAGCCTGTCGAGGCGTCCGGGACCGTCGCAGGGGTCCCCACAGCCCACGCCTCCGAGCCCGTGTCGGAGCCGTTCGCCGAGCCTGTCGAGGCGTCCGAGCCCTCCGCCGACGCGACGGCGGTCGCCGACCCCGAGCCGTTCGCCGACCCCGAGCCGTTCGCCGAGCCCGAGCCGGTCGCCGAGCCCGCCGAGGAGAGCGTCGTCGCCGCGGCAACCGACGAGACCGTCGACGAGGCCCCCGCTGCGGCCAGCGCTACCGAGACCGCCGTGACCGAGCCAACCGAGGAAGAGGACATGACCGAGACAAGGCAGCGACCACTCACCGTCGATGCGGAGACCTTCGGCCGTCCCGCGGACGACACCCCCGTCACCGAGGCAGAGTCGACCGAGACGCTGGTGGTCGCCCCCGTCGCGGCGGCCGCCGCCGCAGGCGCGACCCCCATGGCAGGCCTGTACCGCGACGACGACCACACCCAGGTCATCGACACCTCCGCTGGTCTCGAGGCGGAGGCCGCAGAGGAGGAGCGCCGTGCGGAGCAGTTGCGCCTCGAGAAGGAGGCCCGCGACCAGCGCCTCGGCCTGGTGGCCACCTCCGAGGCCAACGCACAGCGCGACCTCAACTCCGCCCGCCGTCCAGGCGTCAGCGGCTTCGGTAGCTTCGGCCTCCTCGTGCTGCGCCTGGTCACCGCCTTCGTGCTCGGCGTTGCCGCCTACCAGATCCTCGGCAACGTCTCGGCGACCGCGGACTACCTCGGCCAGACCGCGCTGCCTTACCCGCGCGAGATCGCCTGGGGCCTCGGCTTCACGCTCGCCGTGATGGCGGTGCTGCTGGTCCTCGGGCTCGGTGTCCGCATCGTCGGCCTGCTGCTTGCCGCGATCGCCGGCGCCTCGCTCGCGTTCCTGCGCTGGGGTCAGTTCTCCATCTTCTCCGCCAACATGGAGGGCTTCCACGGCGACAAGGACCTGATCCTCGCCGCAATCGGCATCCTGTTGTTCGCCATCGGTGGCGGAAAGGTCGGCATCGACGGCGCCATCTCGAAGGCCCGCTGGAACTCGAAGCTCGCGAAGCGCTCCTGATCACCCGACGAGCGACCCCCGGCCATGCCGGGGGTCGTTTGCTTTGCCGCGCCAGTTAGGCTCTACCCATGTCACGGGTGATGGCCGTCTCGTTCGAGAAGTACGGCCAACTGCACTATCTGGACCCAGGAGAGCGCGACTACAGCGTCGGCGACTGGGTCATGTATCCCACTGCCGACGGGCCGGAACTGGCGCAGTGCGTCTGGGCACCCGAACACACAGACACGACCTTCGGGGAGTTGCCCCGCTGCGCGGGCCCCGCCTCGGACGCCGACCACGACCGCGACGCGCGCAACCGTGAGATCCGCAGCGACGCGGCGCGCACCGCCCGGGACTTGATCGCCCAACACGGGCTCCCCATGAAGGTCGTCGGCATCGACTTCCTCGATCGGTCCGACAAGTATGACCGGCTCGTGGCGGTCTATTACACGGCCCCGCACCGCGTCGACTTTCGTCAGTTGCTCGGCGACCTGGCCCGCGCGCTGCAGTCCCGGATCGACCTGCGTCAGGTCGGCGCGAGGGACGCCGCGCGGCTGATCGGCGGCATCGGCTCCTGCGGCCGCGAGTTCTGTTGCACGACCTTCCTCACCGACTTCGAGCCCGTGTCGATGCGGCTTGCGAAGGTGCAGTCGCTTCCGTCGAACCCGCTGCAGATCGCCGGCGCCTGCGGCAAGCTGATGTGCTGCCTCAAATACGAGCATCCGCTGTACGAGGACTTCCACCGGAGGGCCCCGTCCGTAGGGGAGCAGGTCGCCCTCGACGACGGCGCCACGGGCAGGGTGATCGGGCATTGCGTCCCGGCGGGCGAGGTCCGGATCCGGACGAGCGCCGGAGAAATCGTGCGTTGCCCACTCGAGTCGGTATGTTCGAGGCGCACGGCACGACTATCGCTTGGAGACGCATGAAGAGGTCCATTCAGGTCACCCAGATCATCCTCGCGACCCTCGCGATCGCGCTCGTCGTCAGCCTTTTTCTGGGAAATCTGATCCAGGGCCAGAGTCGTGACGTTCCTGCGTCACCCTCGACGGTGGGGCCCGTGACGCCCAAGCCGGTGCCCGCGGGCGCCAGGATGCCAGGCGTGCCGGAGAAGAAGGTCTCCGAGTACGAGACCTTCCCCGCCAAGAAGAACGAGAACCGCGACCGACTGCTCGACTACGCGGCCCAGGGCACCCCCCGCGTCGAGTTCGAGAAGTCGCTCGGCGACTACAACGCCTACGCGACGCAGGTCGTCAACTGGGAACTGTGCGCCGACTCCGACACGTCTCAGTGCGCCAAGATCAAGGCCCCACTCGACTGGGACAAGCCCGAGGGTGACGCCATCGAGGTCGCCGTGCGTCGGGTTCCCAACGGTGACTCCTCACGCGGGCCCCTGTTCCTCAACCCCGGGGCCCCGGCTTCGGCGGCCAGGGCTTCGCGGAGGGCACGGCGCAGCGCTGGCAGAACTTCGACGTGGTGGGCTGGGACCCGCGCGGCACCGGGGACTCCACCCACGTCGTGTGCGGGGGCCTGAAGCAGACCGATGCCGTCATGGATCTCGATGGCAGCCCAGACGACGACGCCGAGAACAAGGCACTCGAGGAGGGCGGCGCGGCCTTCGCGAAGCAGTGCCGCGATGGGTCCGGCGCGTTGCTCGACCACATCACCACCATTGACGTGGTGCGCGACCTCGACCTGCTGCGTCACCTGCTCGGCGCGGAGAAGCTCAACTACGTGGGCGTCTCCTACGGCACCTACGTCGGTGCGACCTATGCGCAACTGTTCACCGGCTCCGTCGGCAGGCTGATCCTGGACGCCGCCGTCGACATCACAGGCAAGGACGAGGTGCCGCAGGTGGCGGGCTTCGAACTGGCGCTGAACAACTTCACCAAGTGGTGCGCCGAGTCCGACCTGTGCGACCTCGGCGACTCACAGGAGCAGATCGACAAGGACATCCAGACGCTGCTCAGTGGGCTCGACGCCAACCCCATCAAGGTCGGAGGCCGCACGCTCACCCAGACGCTTGCCGCCAGTGGCATCGCCTACTTCCTCTATGTGGACGAGACGGGCTACCGGACGCTCGCCGAGGTCATCGGGGCCGCCATGGCGGGCAACGGCGGGCCGCTGCTGCTGGCGGCGGACGAGATGAACGGCCGCTACGACAACGGCTACGAGACCATCGCCTACGCCTTCCCCGCGATGGCCTGTGCCGACGCCGTCGACGAGGGGGCCGGCCCGGTGCTGCAGGAATGGCGCGACACCTTCAAGGACGCCCCGGTCCTTGCCCCCAACATGGGCACCAGCTACACCTGCCAGTTCTGGACCGCAAAGTCCGCGCCCCAACTCAAACTCACCGCGGCGGGCGCCCCGCCGATCCTGGTGGTCGGCACGACGGGGGACTCCGCCACCCCCTATCAGCAGGCCGTGTCGATGTCGAAGCAGCTCGACTCGGGGACGCTACTCACCCTCGACGGTGCCGGACACGGCGCCGTCACCGGCCCCAACGAGTGCATCGCCAAGGCCGTGGACAACTACCTCAACGAGGGCAAGACGCCCAAGGAGGGCACAACCTGTAAGTAGCCGGTTCGTCAAACCGGTGGACGGTTCGGTATAGTTCCGTCCTGCTGCCGCCCTAGCTCAGTCGGTAGAGCGACGCTCTCGTAAAGCGTAGGTCACGGGTTCGATTCCCGTGGGCGGCTCGGACAGCGGGACGAATCCTCCAGACGATTCGTCCCGTTTCTCTTGGCTTGTGGAACGCTCGTTAAGCCGGACCCTCAGGGGATTGGCCGGGTGCTCCTTGTAGGCTTGGCAGCACTTCCACGGGGAATTATCCGTGGTCGGTGTGCAGAAGGAGGGACTCGTGTTGGACTGCGCCATCATCGGGGCCGGCTTGGCTGGACTCGTGGCCGCTCAGTACCTCGTGGACCGGGGTCTGAAGGTCGTCGTGCTTGAGGGCCGCGACCGCGTAGGGGGCGCGTCGAAAACAGAGTCCTGAGCGACGGCGGGTACGTCGAGCTCGGCGGTCAGTGGATCGGGCCGGGTTTTGACGCGCTCGGCGAGATCATCGACGACCTCGGGCTGGAAACCATCGGGCTCCCCGCGAAGGGCAACCTCGTGGTGCGGCTCCGCGGCCAGGCCCTCGAGGTCCCCTCGTCCGACGAGACCCCGGCGCTCACCCCCTTCGAGGTCTCCGACCTCGGCCAGGGCCTGCTGCGCCTTCGCCGACTCGCGGAGAGGCTGCGCGACGACGCCGCCTGGCGCCAGTCCAACGACGCGTGGCTCAACCAGGATCTCCGCAGGTGGGTCTCGACCAACCTGCGCACGCAGGGCGCCCAGCGCCGCTTCTCAGAGGTCTACACCGCCGCGTTCGGCCCCATGCCAAAGGGCGCGACGCTGCTCGAGGGCCTGCACCAGGTCAACTCCGGCCCCGACCTTGAGACGATGCTCGCCAGCAACGGCGGCCTGCACCAGAAGCGCGTCGAGGGCGGCATGGCCCGGGTCACCGACGCGCTCGCCGAGCGGTTGGGCGACGTCGTCCGGATCGAGTCCGAGGTCGTCAAGGTCAGCTACGGCGACCGTGAGGCGACCCTGACCCTCGCCGACGGCGAGGAGATCCAGGCCCGTCAGGTCATCTCGACGCTGCCTCCGCGGCTCGCGGTGCAACTCGACTACGACCCGCCGCTTCCGCTGTGGCGCAGGGAGGCTGCCGAGAAGGTCGCCCCTGGCAACGTGATCAAGGCGTTCCTGATCTACGACCACCCGTTCTGGCGCGACAAGGGCTTCTCCGGCCAGTCCAGCGCCGACGAGGGCGCGGTGCGCGTCACGTTCGACACCACGGCGGACAACTCCAACCGGGGCCACCTGATGGGCTTCTTCGAGGGAGCCGACGCCGACTCGCTGTCGCGGCGCTCCGTGACGCTGCGGGAGCGGGCCTTCGTCGACTCCGTCGTGCGGACGTTCGGCGCGACCGCTGCCAAGCCGGTCGCCTACATCGAACGCAACTGGTCGAGCGAACGCTTCACCGGCGGCTGCCACGGCGCACACTTCTCTCCCGGCGTGTGGACCACCAACGGTCCCATCCTCGCCGAGCCGGAGGGCGTGCTGCACTGGGCGGGCGCCGAGTACGCGACCCGCTTCAACGGCTACATGGAGGGCGCGGTGCGCTCCGGCCGTGAGGTCGCCGCGGCCGTCGCGCGCGAGCTCGCCTGAACCGTCCGCGCCTGCCAGTAAGGTGACGCGGGTGGCATTACCTCCGCTCACCCGCAGCCGCATGGTCGCGCAGTCGTTGACCGCGCCGTCCTTCGCGTCGCCCGCTGCCGCCGTCGCCGCCTTCGGCGCGATGCAGGGCCAGGACCTGCCCGGCGTGCTCGCCTCCGCCGCGCTGCGCTCCACGGGCGAGGCAGTCGCCGCGGTGTTCGACGACCTGGCGGAACGCCGCCTTGTGCGCGGCTATCCGATGCGCGGCACCGTGTTCCTGATGGCCGCCGAGGACCTGTCCTGGGTCACCGCGTTGTGCGCGGCCCCCTCGCTGCGTGCCGCTGCCGCGCGCCGCCACCAGTTAGGCCTCGACGAGGAGCAACTGGGCCGCGCCCGCGGCATCGCGGAGGAGGTCCTCGCCGACGGTCCGCTCTCCCGCCCGGAACTGTTCGAAATCTGGGACGCGGCGGGACTTGCCCCGAAGGGTGGCCGCGGCTACCACCTGCTCTTCACGCTGATCGCCGACGGCGTCGCGGCCTACGGCCCGTGGAACGGCTCGGAGCAGGATGTCGTTCTGGTCGAGCAGTGGCTGCCGGGCATCCCCGGCCTCGCTGAACGGTTCGGCGGTGAGCGACTCCCCGCCGTCGCGGAGTTCCTGCTGCGCTACCTCACGAGCCACGGGCCCGCCACGCTGCGGGACTTCGCGTGGTGGACGAAACTGACACTCGGCGAGATCCGGCGTGCGCTGCCGCTGATCGTCGACCGGCTTGAGACGGACGGGGCGGACGAGCCGTCGTACTGGCGCCCCGGCCTTCTCGACGAGGCCCAGGCTCAGGCCCGTGCGTCGTCGGCCCCGCTGCTGCTTCCAGGCTTCGACGAGTACATCCTCGGCTACCAGGACCGCCTTTTCGCGATGTCGGCGACCCACCACAGCCGGCTGGTGCCCGGCAACAACGGGGTGTTCCGACGCACCGTGCTCATCGGCGGCCGGGTGCGCGGCACTTGGGCGCGCGCGGGTCGCCCGGGCAGGCGCTCCCTGGAGATCGAGGAGTTCGAGCCGATCACCGACGCGGCCCGCAAGCGGTTGGCGGCGCGCTTCGCGGCGTTCCCGTTCGCGGGCGACTAGGTGATCAGCGCAGGGCGATGAACAGGTCGGTGCGCAGGGTCGCCGGGTCGGTGCTCGGCGTCGGATCCGTGACGTAGACCTCGCCGCATGGCTCGGCTGGCTCGACCCCCTGCTCCGCGAGGAAGGCCATCAACCGGCCCCACGCCTCGGGAAGTTGGTCGTAGGGCCCAGTGTGCGTCAGCACCGCGACCCGGCCGCCGGGCAGGTGCGACGACTCGATGCCAGCACCCGCGTTCGCTGCGGCGACCACCGGGAACCCGATCTCGATGGCGAATCGACCCGTGAGATCGCCCCGAAAGCAGGCCAGGGCCGGGCCGACCAGCGGCAGGTCGGCGTCCGTGGCGGCCTCGGCGACCCTCGGGTAGTCGGCGTCGAAGAGCGTGGGTAGGTCGGCGACGGTGACGTCGTCGTGGCGCACCACGAGGGTCGCGACGGGGGTGACGCCGTCGAGGATGGCCGGCTCGGGCCAGCCCGCCCGGACGCGATGAGAGTGGTGGACATGGTGGCTCCTTTGGCTCAGGGCGAGCCTATTGCCCCTCTCGACGCGACGGGGCGCCGGGCGGAGATTTCCGCTCGGCGCCCGACGGGAGATGGGCTCAGATGGCAGCCGACCCCTTCTCCCCGGTGCGGATTCGGACGACCTCGTCGACGGGGGTCGACCAGACCTTCCCATCGCCGACGGCGCCGGTGCGTGCCGCGGCGGTGATGACCCCGATCACCCCCTCGACCTCGGCGTCCTCGACCAGCACCTCGATCTTGGCCTTCGTGATGAAGTCGATGGTGTACTCGGCCCCGCGGTAGATCTCCTTGTGGCCGCGCTGCCTGGCGTAGCCGGAGCATTCGGTCACGGTCATGCCCGCGATGCCGTGCTGGGCGAGCGCGATCTGGACGTGGGTCATCATGGTGGGCTGGACGATTGCGGTGACGAGCCTCATGCGTCGACCTCCTCAAGGGCGGGAACGATCAGCGTCTGACGGACGCCGTAGGTGGAGTAGCCGATGTGGCTCAGGTCGTAGCCGGACTCGGCGTGCTCGGCCGTGTCGATGCCCTGCGTCTCCACCGCGTCGGCGACCCGCAGGCCCATCACCTTGTCGAGGACCTTCGCGATGGCGAAGGTGACCACGAAGGAGTAGATCAGGACGATCGCCGCCCCGGCGAACTGACGCCACAGTTGGTCGACGCCGCCGCCGTAGAACAGCCCCGCGGCGCCCGCGGGGAGGCGGGGTCGGCGAGCAGGCCGATCAGCAGGGTGCCGACCAGGCCGCCGACGAGGTGGACGCCGACCACGTCGAGCGAGTCGTCGTAGCCGAAGCGGTTCTTCAGCCCGATCGCGAAGGCGCACGCCACGCCTGCGGCGAGGCCGACGACCAGCGCGCCGAGTGGGCTGACGGAGGCCGCGGCCGGGGTGATGCCGACCAGGCCAGCGACGATGCCGGACGCGGCGCCGAGGCTGGTGGCGTGGCCGTCACGCAGGCGCTCCACGAGCAGCCAGCCGAGCATCGCGGCGGCCGCACCTGCGAGGGTGTTGATCCAGGCGACGCCCGCCGTGGCGTTGGCGCCGAGCGCGGAGCCTGCGTTGAAGCCGAACCAGCCGAACCACAGCAGCGCGGCGCCAAGCATCACAAGCGTCAGGTTGTGCGGACGCATCGGCACCTTGCCGAAGCCGAGCCGAGGGCCGAGCACCAGGCACAGGGCCAGGGCCGCAGCGCCGGCGTTGATGTGGATGGCGGTGCCGCCCGCGAAGTCGATGGCCTTGATGGAGTTCGCGATGAAGCCGCCCTTCTCGGCGGTGCCGCCGTCGAAGGAGAACACCCAGTGCGCGGCGGGGAAGTAGACGAGCAGCGCCCACACCGCGGCGAACACTGCCCACGCGGAGAACTTCATCCGGTCGGCTACCGCCCCGGAGATCAGGGCGACCGCGATGATCGCGAACGCCGCCTGGAAGCCGGCGAAGACGAGCGCCGGGATGGTGAAGGTGACCTTCTCCGGGGACATCAGGCCGTCGAGGAAGGCGTACTGGAATGGGTTGCCGAGGAACCCGCCGAGCGAGTCGCCGAACGCCATGGAGTAGCCGATCACGACCCACAGGACACCGACGATGCCCATGGTTGCGATCGACATCATCAGCATGTTGAGCACGCTCTTCGCGCGCACCATGCCGCCGTAGAAGAAGGCCAGACCGGGGGTCATCAGGAGGACCAGCGCTGCGCTGACCAGGACCCAGGCGGTGTCGCCGGTGTCGATGTCGAGGATTTCCATGTGACCGATCCAACAGCGGCCAGATTTCGGGAGAATCGTCGTCACGTAACGGTGGAGTTAGCGATCCGCCTGATTGCGTAACGAGTTGGGACGCGTTGGTTACGGCCGTGTTGCCCACGCCTGGGGAGGCTTCTGGTCAGTGCCGGCGGACGGTGCCCTCGTAGCCGAGCGGGGAGTCGCCGAACAGGTCCTTCCAGGAACCGTCGAAGGTGAACGTCGAGTACGCGGACGTCGGGAACCAGCCGCCGACGCCGTCTGCCTCCGACGGGTCGGAGGCGAACAGCAGCGTGGCCGCGAGGTCGGGGATGGTCGGGGCGTGCCCGACAACCAGCAGCGCCTGCGTCGTGTCTGGCGTCGCGGCGATCAGCCGGGCGGCGGTGTCGGTGCCTCCGAAGTAGAGGTCGTCGAGGAAGTGGGGCGCCACGTCGAGGCCGAGGTGCGTGAACGTCTCGCGTGTTCGGGTGGCGGTCGACACGAGCGCCGAGTCGATCCCGAGCGCCCTGAGCGCGACGCCTGCGTCCTGCGCGTCCTGGATCCCGCCCTTTGTCAGGTGTCGGGAGTGGTCGCCGTCCAGGTTGTGGGACTCGGTCTTCGCATGCCGCATCAGCACCAGTCGTCGCATGCCGACGACTGTAGTGCGAGGCGCTCGGGTGGGGTGGGCGTTGAGCAGCATTCAGTGGTCGACGCGCGACCCGCCGGGGGAGAACGCTCTCCTGGGCGACGAACGCGGACTACTGCTCAACCCCGAGCCCGCGTCAGGGCTTGACGGCGACGATCAGGTCGCGCCGGATCGACGAGTCGACGCGGTGCGCGAACTGCTCCCAGGCGCCGCCCTCGCGCACCGTCAGGCCGGCGTCGGTCAGCATCGAGGCCAGGTCTTCGCGCGTCAGGCCGAAGGTGTTCCACGACAGGCCCAGCGCGCCGCCGTGCATCAGTTGCCCCGCCCACACCGGCAGCGCGTCCCGCAGCAGTCCGGCGGGGGAGCGGTCACGCTTGCCCGAGACGCCCCGCACATCGGTGGTGGACCCGTGCGCCACGCCGTAGGGCGCGTCTGTGACGATCGCGTCGAACCGCTTCTTTCCGAACAGGTCGGCCGACTGGCGGGTGTCGCCCGTGAAGGACGACACGTGCAGCGTTCGGCCGTCGAGGCTCAGTTCCGCGTCGAAGCGCTTGCCGATCGACTTGCCGTCGCGGCGAACGGGTCGCACGTCGGCGGTGTGCTTGATCCGCTTCCTGCGCAGATAGGTCTTGAGGAACGACGCCATCTGCTCGAAGGACTTGGCGTCGCCCTCAACGCCGTAGCCGTCGTTGCCGAGCAGCAGCGCGGTGGAGAGCGTGGTGCCGCGACCTGCCAGCGGGTCGAGAATCTGGCGCGGGCCGGTCGGCTCGCGCGTGACTGCCGCGAGCGTGACCCCCATCAGGAGTTGGGTGAACTGCTCGTTGGTCTTGCCCTGGTACTTGGGGATGGTCACGAGGTCGTCGTCGAGGACGAACGGGTTCGGCAGTCGGACGGGGCGCAGCAGTTCTCCCTCGGACTCGAACAGCGCGAAACAGGCGGACTGCCGGGCGACGGTCTCGAGGTGCGCCTCGCCGAGCGGGTCGGCGTCGAAGGCCAGGTAGTCGACGCCCGCGATGTCGACGTCGGCGATGTCGCGCGCGAACGGGGCGGTGATCTCCAGTTCGGCGGCGGTCAGCGGGCCGGACTCGCCGGCGTAGACGCGGTTGGCCGACGGGGTGCGCAACATCAGGTAGCGAGGCATTGGGCAAGTTTCCCACATCGGACTCGGGGGGCCGACCAGGCCATGACCGCTGTGGTCGGACGCTCCTGCCGCGACGCCCCTGGGCCGACGGGGGCCGGGAGAGCACGCTTCGGGGACAGTCCCCTCGCCGATGGTTGGTCGAGAGGCGCTCCGGTTGCCGCGCGCGCCCGAACCCGATTGCTTCGGTTTCGTGCCTCCGCCACCTGAGGTGGTTTGCTTGACCCCGATGAAGACCTGGGCGAAGCTCGCGGTGATCTTCGCGGGAGGTGCGCTCGGCACGGCCGCGAGGATCGGCCTGCTGCGCCTGCTTGGCGACGAGGTCGTCGCGCTCGCGGCCGTCAACGTGCTCGGCTGCCTGCTGCTCGGCGTCATCTCCGGCGTCTTCGGCCCGCGCGTCTCGCTGACCCGGCTGTTCCTGGCGGTCGGCGGGCTCGGCGCGTTCACGTCCTGGTCGTCGCTTGCCCTGCAGGGGGTGACCGAGCCGGGCGGCCTCGTCGTCGTGGTCGTGGAGACCTGCGTCGGGGTGGCGTTCGCGGGCCTCGGGCACCTGCTCGGCATGCGCAGGCCCGGCATGCGCGGGCGAGGGGACGGCCGCTGATGGGCATCGTGCTGCTGGCCTGCCTCGCGGGCGGCCTCGGCGCCGTCGCACGGGCTGGCGTCGATCAGGTGGTCGCGGGCCGTTGGCCCGCCTGGGTCGGCACGCTGCTGATCAACGTTGTGGGCTCGTTCGCGTTGGGGGTGGCCTCGGTGAGCGTCGGCGCGGCAGGCCTGACGGTCTTCGGGACCGGCTTCTGCGGCGGTTTCACGACCTTCTCGTCGGCGTGCTGGCAGGCCGCCCGCGAACTGGGTCGCCGCCGGATCGCCTTCGGGATCGGCTACGCCGCCGTCACCGTCGCGGCCTGCCTGACGGCCGCCCTGCTCGGCATCGCGCTCGGCGGACGACTGTGAGCGGTAGCCGCGCCGCCAGGGTCAGGAGATGAGTCGGTCAGTCTCTGCCGAACGGCTCGCGCGGATGCCGTTGTCGGTCCGAGTTTGGGCGTGGGACGCAAAAGAGCGCCAGGCGAACCTGGCGCTCCCTTTTCGGCCGTGAAATCAGGCCAGGTTGACGTGGTGGTGCTCGTAGGGGGTGCCCTTGGCGCGCTCGAAGGAGGCCGTGACCTCTTCCTCGGCGTCCCCGCGGCCCGTCCAGGTGGCTCCCTCGACCGACTTGCCTGGCTCGAGGTCCTTGTACACCGAGAAGAAGTGCTCGATCTCAAGCAGCATGTGCTCGGGGACGCTCGACAGGTCCGTGATGTGGTGACGGCGGGTGTCGGCGGTCGCGACGCACAGCACCTTGTCGTCGCCGCCCATCTCGTCGGTCATCCGGAACATCGCGACGGCGTAGCACTCGATGAGGCAGCCGGGGAAGGTCGGGTCGTTGCCGATCACCATGGCGTCCAGCGGGTCGCCGTCCTGGCCGAGGGTGCCCTCGACGAAGCCGTAGTCGTAGGGGTACTGCGTCGAGGTGAACAGCGTGCGGTCCAGCCGGATCCGGCCGGTGTTGTGGTCCATCTCGTATTTGTTCTTGGTCCCCTTGGGGATCTCAACGGTCACGTCGAACAGGATGCGGCGGCCCGGGTCAATGGGGGTCAGGCCAACTGGCGCCTCTTCGCTCACTGCGGCACTCCTATGATTGTGGTGGTCCCCCACGCTGCGTTGGTGGGACGTGACCCTTGCAGGATACAGCGTTGGAGGACGTAGTGAAGACTCGCAGAATCGTCGAGTGGGCGGTGACCGGCGTGCTCGCCACCGTGTTGCTCGTCGGTGGGTTCGTGCTCGGCGTCTTCCACACCGAGGCGGCGGGTGCCGTCGGCCTTACGCGTGAGGGGGCCCCGACAACGGTGTCCCAGGAGCTGTTCGCCGCTCCGAGCCCCGACCCCTCCGAACCACCCGCCGCGGGTAATGGCCTCGTCGCCGCCGCGCCGCTTCCCGCCGACGGTGCGGTCCCGAAACGCGAGACGCTCGAGGCGAAGCTGAAGGCGCTGGACACGTCCAAGCTCGTCGGAATCGACGGCGCCCCCGTCACCATCTCCTACGAGGTCCTCGACGCAGAGACCGGTGCCGTCGTCGCCTCGAAGCAGCCGACCGCGCCGCTGATCCCCGCCTCCAACACAAAGACGCTGACCACGCTCGCCGTGATGCACGCCTTCACCGGCTCCGAGACCTTCGCCACCACGGTCGTGCAGCCGGCGCCTGGGCAGATCGTGCTCGTCGGGGCGGCGACCCCCTGCTGCTGAGCGTCCCCGCGAAGGCGGGCAGCTACCCACAGCCCCCAGCACGCAGGAGTTGGCCACCGCCACCGCCAAGGCGCTCAAGGAGTCGGGGCAGACCAGCGTCACCCTCGGCTTCGACGCCTCCTACTTCGAGGAGCCGGGCTGGAACGACACCTGGCCGTCGAACTACCGCGACCAGGTCACCCAACTCTCCGCACTGTGGGTCGACGAGGGCAAGCTCGCCGCGGGAGGCCGCAGCCGCACGCCGGGCCTCGACGCCGCCAAGATCTTCGCCACCCAACTCACCGCGCAAGGCATCACCGTCACGGCGGAACCCGCCGCGGCCAAGGGCGGCGGCACCGAACTCGCCCGCGTCGAGTCGCTACCCGTGCACGTCCTCGTCGAGACGGCCATGAACCGCTCCAACAACTCCTTCACCGAGATCCTGGGCCTGCAGTTGGCTCGGCACCTCGACAAGCCGACCACCTTCGCGGGCAGCGTCGCCGCCATCCAGGAGCAGCTCACCGGCCTCGGCGTGTGGGATGAGGGGACCGTGCTGCACGACGCCTCCGGGCTCTCGCGCAGCAACCGCGTCACCACCAACATGCTCGCGAAGGCCGTGCGTCTGCTCGACACCGACCCTCGGCTCTCAGTCATCCTCGACGGGTTGCCGACGGCAGGCGTGACGGGAACCCTCGCCGACCGCTTCACCGACGACATCTCGCGCCCCGCGCGGGGGTCGCCCGAGCCAAGACGGGCACGCTGTCGCTCGTGTCGTCGCTGGCTGGCACCACCCTCACGGCGGACGACCGGCTCGTCACCTTCGCCTTCATCATCAACGGCCCGCCCGACGGGTGGGCCGCCAAGGTGTGGACCGACCAGGCCACCGGCGTGGTCGCGTCCTGCGGGTGCTGATGGACTACGCCCCCAGCATCGACTGGACCTTGGCGCTGCGGCTGTCGGCGGCCGGCGCCAAGGACCTGCCCAACCTCGACGCGCGCAGCCTCAAACGGCTGGTCGCCGACCTGCGCGTCACCGCACGCAGGGCGGGGGAGATCGCGGGCGCCTTCCTCGACGTCGACAGCGCGGGTGCGACCGCCGTGAAGGTCGTCGACTGGAACGGCTGGGGCACCGCGGTGCGCGGCATGGTCGAGACCGTGGTCACGGAACTCGAACTGCCCCGCCGCCCCGACGGCCCCGTCGACTGGGCCCGACGACACCTCAACGCGGTCCTGCTCGGCGCGGGGATCAGGGCGGCGAGCCGCCGACTGCTCGGCCAGTACGACGCCTACACCGGCGCGGACACCCTCTACCTGGTCGCCCCCACGATCGTCGCGCACGAACGCGACCACGGCTTCGCGCCCGCCGACTTCCGGCTCTGGGTCGCGCTGCACGAGCAGACCCACGCGCTGCAGTTCAGGGCGGCCCCCTGGCTGCGGGACTGGATCGGGCAGCGCGCCCGCGAGGTGTTCGAGGACGATGCCTCTCCCGTCCAGGGGATCGCCGCCTGGGCTCGCACGGGAGACCTCGCCTCGCTGCTTGTCTCCGGCGCCGCGGGGGAGTCGCTGACGCGCCTGGTCGGCGTGATGACATTCCTGGAGGGCCACGCCGACTACACGGCAGACGTCGCGGGTCGGCCGCACATCCCAAGCGTCGCGTCGCTGCGCAAGGCCTTCAGCCGCAAGCCCGGTGCCAGCGGCCTCGGCAAGATCTCCCCGTCGTTCGACAAGAGCGCCCAGTACCGCGACGGCCTCGCGTTCTGCCGCGAGGTCGCGGCGCTGCGCGGCAGGCCCGGGCTGCGAGCCGCATTCGTCGAGCCCGACAACCTGCCCACCCCGGCGGAGATCTCCGACGCCCGCGCCTGGGTCCGACGCGTCCATGGCTAAGCGGGAGTTGCCGCCTGCGACGCTCGCGGTCGCGCAGGCGGTCGCCGCCGTGCTGCCGGACGGCGACGTCGTCGTCGGCTGCTCCGGAGGTGCCGACTCCACAGCCCTCGCGCTCGGCGCTGCATGGGCCGCAGGGCGTCGGGGCACCCGGGCGACCGCGGTGATCGTCGACCACGGCCTACAGCCCCGCTCGGGCGAGATCGCGCGCCAGGCCGCAGCGCGACTCGGCGCGCACGGCGTCGACGCGAGGATCGTCCCCGTCCACGTCGCGCCGAGCGGGGAGGGCCTTGAGGCCGCCGCCCGGGAGGCGCGGCTCGCGGCGCTCGCCGACCGCGGGCTCCCGGTGCTGCTCGGGCACACGCTCGACGACCAGGCCGAGACGGTGCTGCTCGGCCTGCTCCGCGGCTCGGGCACCCGCTCGCTCGCGGGCATGGCGGAGGTGCGGGGCCCGTTCGTGCGACCCCTGCTCGCGCTCCGAAGAGCGGAGACCGAGCAGGCGTGCCGCGACTGGGGCGTCGACTGGTGGTGCGACCCCATGAACGACGACGACGCCTTCGCGAGGGTCCGCGCCCGCGGGCTGCTGAGCGAGGTCGCCGCGCGCCTCGGCCGCGACGTCGCCCCCGCGTTGGCCCGCACCGCCTCACTCGCCCGGGCGGACGCCGACGCGCTCGACGCGATGGCCGACGCCGTCGAGACAGGCGACCTGCCTGAGTCGGCCCGGATCGCCGCGCTGGAGGGGCTACCGGACGCGCTTCGCTGGCGCGTGCTGCACCGCTGGATGGCGCGACTCGGGGTCGCCGCCGAGCAGGGAAACGTGCTCGCCGTCGACGCGCTGCTCACCCGATGGCGCGGCCAGGGGGCATCGCGGTGCCCGGCGGGACCGTTCGGCGCGTCGGCACCGACCTGCGCTTCACCCGGGGTGCGGGCCGCAACGAGCCGCGCTAGGCTCTGCCACGTGGATGCTACAGACGTGTCGCAGGACCTCGAGAAGGTGCTGTTCACCTCCGATCAGATTCAGGCCCGCATCGACGAGGTCGCCAGCCAGATCGACGCCGACTACGAGGGGCGCGACATCCTGCTCGTCGGCGTCCTCAACGGCGCCGTCATGGTGATGAGCGACCTGCAGCGCGCGATGCGCAGCCACGTCGAGATGGACTGGATGGCCGTGTCGTCCTACGGGGCGGGCACCCAGTCGAGCGGCGTGGTGCGGATCCTCAAGGACCTCAACGCCGACCTCGAGGGCCGCGACGTCATCGTGGTCGAGGACATCATCGACACGGGGTTGACGCTGTCCTACCTGATGAGCAACCTCGCCTCCCGTGGGCCGGCAAGCCTCGAGATCATGACGATGTTCCGCAAGCCCGACGCGGCCCAGATGGAGGTCCCCGTCAAGTACGTGGGCTTCGAGATCCCCAACGAGTTCGTCGTCGGCTACGGCCTCGACTACGCGGGCCGCTACCGCAACCTGCGCGACGTCGGCACCCTCGCCAAGCACGTCTACAGCTGATCGCTGACACCGCAGCCGCTTAGGCTTGGCCGATCCCCGACGATTGGCCGATCCGTGACTGATCCCACCGCGTCCCCGCAGGTCAGCGAGTACCTCCGCGCCCTCAAGCCGGCCACCAGATCGGTGGTCTCCATGCTGTTCGTCGTCGCCCTGCTGGTAGGCATCGGCAGCTACATCGGCAAGCCGGGCATCGACGGGCTGCGCACCCTCCCCGAGCACACGGTGACCGTCAAGGACGAGTACCTCGACCAGGTGCTCACCGGCGGCCGCCGCACCAAGAGATGGGTCGACGCGCGCTTCGTGCACGTCGTCAAGCCCGACGGCAGCATCGGATCGGTCCGCAGCGACACGCTGCGCATCGGCGAGACCGCGACCGTGTGGGAGTACCCCGAGACGGGAAAACTCGTCGAGGAGAAGCCGGGCATCTCCTGGCCGCTGCTGCTCTTCGGCTCCTTCTTCCTGCTGATCGCTTTGGCGACCGCCTCCGGCCTCGTCCGATCGCTCCGGGCGCCGGGGATCGCGCGGCACCGCCTGCGCGAGGCCGTCACCGGGCCGGACGCGACCATGATCCCCGCGGAGCCGGGCACGTCCCGGGTCCGCGTGGCAATCGCATCGCCCGACTTCCCCGCCGACTCCGTGTGGGAGGTGCGACCAGTCGTGGTGGGCACCCGGCCGATCCCATTTCCCGACGGCGTGACGGCGCCGCTGTCGGCGTGGAGCTACCGCCGCTGGGGCTGGGGGAGCCACGCGCTGATGCGCGCAAGCGACGGCACCTTCTTCGTCGGCCAACTCTCATCCCCGGACGCGGACGGCACCGCCGAGCCGAAGGGCGACGGTTGAGTAAGGGTCCAGATTGCGCACGCTGGTAAGGTTTCGGTGCGCTGAACCCTCGGCAAACCACGAGATCGGACTGACTTGCAGAAGTTCTTCAAGAGCCCACTGGCCTGGGTCGTCATCAGTGTGCTGTTCCTTGTGCTCGGCATGCAGTTGCTCAGCTCCATGGCAGGCTTCCAGACCGTGCCGACGTCGCAGACGTTGGAGCTTCTCGCCGGCGACAAGCCGCTGAAGGAAGTGACGCTGGTCGACGGCGAGCAGCAGATCCAGATCATCGATGCCGACGGCAAGAAGACGCAGTCGGCGTGGGTCGGCAACCAGGTCGACGACGTCATCAAGCTGATCGAGAAGCGCAAGGCCGCCGGTTCGCTCGAGGAGTGGACAGGCACCAACCCCAGCCCCAGCTTCTGGACGACCCTCCTCTACACGGGCCTGCCGTTCCTGCTGCTGATCCTGCTGTTCTTCTGGATCATGCGCTCGATGTCCGGCGGCGGCGCCAACGGGCCGCTGTCGTTCGGCAAGTCCAAGGCCAAGCTGGTCTCCAAGGACACCCCCAAGACGACCTTCAGCGACGTTGCGGGCGCAGACGAGGCCGTCGAGGAGCTTGAGGAGATCAAGGAGTTCCTCGCGGAGCCCGCGAAGTTCCAGAAGCTCGGCGCCAAGATCCCCAAGGGTGTCCTTCTCTATGGACCACCCGGAACGGGCAAGACGCTGCTGGCCCGCGCGGTCGCGGGCGAGGCGGGCGTGCCGTTCTTCTCGATCTCCGGCTCCGACTTCGTCGAGATGTTCGTCGGCGTCGGCGCCTCCCGCGTGCGCGACCTGTTCCAGCAGGCCAAGGAGAACGCGCCCGCCATCATCTTCATCGACGAGATCGACGCCGTCGGCAGGCACCGCGGCGCAGGCATGGGCGGCGGCCACGACGAGCGTGAGCAGACCCTCAACCAGTTGCTCGTCGAGATGGACGGCTTCGACGTGCGCGGCGGCGTGATCCTGATCGCCGCGACGAACCGCCCCGACGTCCTCGATCCTGCGCTGCTTCGCCCCGGCCGCTTCGACCGCCAGATCGGCGTCGAGGCACCCGACGCGGAGGGCCGCGCCCACATCCTCAAGGTCCACGCCAAGGGCAAGCCGCTCGCAAGCGACGTCGACCTCGTCTCGATCGCCCGTCGCACCCCCGGATTCTCCGGAGCCGACCTCGCAAACGTCCTCAACGAGGCCGCGCTGCTCGCCGCCCGCCAGAACGAGGAGATGATCCGTCAGCCGCAGCTCGACGAGGCCATCGACCGTGTCATCGCTGGCCCGCAGAAGCGCACCCGGTTGATGAACGACCACGAACGGCTGATCACCGCCTACCACGAGGGCGGCCACGCGCTCGTCGCGGCCGCGATGCCTGGCAACGACCCGGTGCAGAAGGTCACGATCCTGCCGCGTGGGCGTGCCCTCGGCTACACCATGGTGATGCCAGACGCCGACAAGTACTCCCAGACCCGCGGCGAGCTGCTCGACCAGATGGCATACATGATGGGCGGCCGTGCGGCCGAGGAACTGGTGTTCCACGACCCGACGACGGGCGCCGCCAACGACATCGAGAAGGCGACGAAGGTCGCCCGCGCGATGGTCACCCAGTACGGCATGAGCGAGCGCGTCGGTTCCGTCAAGCTCGGCGGCGGAGACTCCGAGCCCTTCATGGGCATGCGCGGCACCGACTCGAGCCAGGAGTACTCGGAGTCGATGGCCGCCGTCATCGACCAGGAGGTCGCGGGCCTGATCCACACGGCGCACCAGGAGGCGTTCGATGTGCTGGTGGAGAACCGCGACGTGCTGGACGAGCTTGTCCGGCAGCTCTTCAAGAAGGAGACGCTGAACAAGCAGGAGGTCGCGGAGGTGTTCAAGGCGCTGCGCCGCCGCGAGAAGCGCCCCGCCTGGACGGGCTCCGACCTGCGTATCCCGTCGGATCAGCCGCCGATCGAGGTCCCCAACCCGGATCGTCCCGGTCCCGCGGCCATCCCGGCGCACATCGGCCCCGACTTCAGCGGCCCGATCGGCGGGCCGACCCGGCCCGCGCAGCCGCAGCAGCCGGGCCAATGGGCACCCCCGAGCACCCCTCCGAGCCTCTGATGGCCGTCGACGAGCGGCGCGCGGCAGCGGCGGTGCGGGAACTCCTCGCCGCCATCGGCGAGGACCCGGACCGCGAGGGCTTGCAGGACACCCCCGACCGCGTCGCGCGCGCCTGGGGTGAGCTGGCGGCAGGCTACTCGACCGACATCGGCGACATCCTCGGCACCACCTTCGACATCGAGCATGACGAGTTGGTGCTGGTCAAGGACATCGAACTGGTCAGCATGTGCGAGCATCACATGCTGCCGTTCACCGGCGTCGCGCACATCGGCTACATCCCGTCGTCCAACGGCCGCGTCACCGGCCTGTCGAAGCTCGCCCGACTCGTCGAGATGTACGGGCGCAGGCTGCAGGTCCAGGAGCGCCTCACCACCCAGATCGCCGACGCGCTTGTCGAGCACCTCGACGCGCGCGGCGTCATCGTCGTCGTCGAGGCAGAGCACACCTGCATGACCATGCGGGGCGTGCGGAAGCCGGGCAGCAGGACCGTCACCTCGGCGGTGCGCGGCCAGTTGCGCAACCCCGCCACCCGCGCCGAGGCCATGAGCCTGATCCTGGGCCGGTGACGCCGTGACCCAGGTGATGGGGATACTCAACGTCACCCCCGACTCGTTCTCCGACGGCGGCGAGTTCCTCGACCCGCGCCGCGCGATCGAACACGCCCGCGCGATGCGCGCCGCGGGCGCGACCATCATCGACGTCGGGGGAGAGTCGACCCGCCCCGGAGCGGAGCGCGTCACCGGCGACCACGAACTGCGCCGAGTGGTCCCGATCGTCGAGGCCCTGGTGTCCGAGGGGGCGGTGGTGTCCATCGACACGATGCGCGCCTCGGTCGCCCGCGCTGCGCTCGCCGTCGGCGCGAGCATCGTCAACGACGTCTCCGGAGGGCTCGCCGACCCCGACATGCACGCGACGGTCGCCGAGTCGGGCGCCGACTATGTGGTGATGCACTGGCGCGACCACTCCGTCACGATGCAGAGCCGCGCGACCTACGACGACGTCGTGACGGAGGTGCTCGCCGAACTGCTCGCCCAACGCGACGCCGCGGTGGCTGGGGGAGTCGCCCCGAGCGCATCATCCTCGACCCCGGCCTCGGGTTCTCCAAGACCGCGGAACACAACTGGCACCTGCTGCGGCACCTCGACCGCTTCCACGGCCTCGGGCACCGGGTCCTGGTCGGCGCCTCCCGCAAGGCGTTCCTGGGGCATCTGCTCGGAGGGAGGGCCCCGCACGGCCGCGACGGCGCGACCGCGGCCCTGTCGTTCTGGTCGGCGCTGCACGGCGTCTGGGGGGTCCGCACGCACGATGTGGAGGGCCAGGCCGACGCGATCGCCGTCGCGTTGCGGCTCACGTCCGAGGGGCCCCTCTGGCGGTCCTGAGCGGCCCCACCTCGGCTACGGCCGCGCTGCGCCGTGCGCTAGAGTCCAAGAGACACTGAAGGAGCACACACATCGACACCATCACGCTCACTGGTCTCCGCGCGACCGGCTACCACGGGGTGTTCGAGCACGAACGCCGCGAGGGGCAGCCGTTCGTCGTCGATGTGGTGCTGGAGCTTGAACTGGACACGGTGAGTGACGATCTGGACCGCACGGTGAGCTACGCCGACATCGCGGACGAGGTCGAGTCGGTCATCACCGGCGAGCCGCGCGACCTGATCGAGACGGTCGCGGGCGAGATTGCATCGCGCTGCCTGTCGCATGGCAGAGTTGAGCGCGTCACCGTAACGGTGCATAAGCCACAAGCGCCCCTGACCCAGAGCTTCTCGGATGTTTCCGTCACGATCAGCAGGAGTAGACATGTCTAACGGCCCCTTCGATATCGACGTCGACACCTTGGGGAACCTGCGTCCGATCTCCAAGGTGGTGCTGAGCCTCGGCTCGAACCTCGGCGACTCGGCCGCGATCCTGCAGGAGGCCGTCGACTTCCTGGCCGAGACCCCTGACCTGATGCTCGTCGACGTGTCGCCGGTCTACCAGACCAAGCCCGTCGGCAGCGTCGAGCAGGAGGACTTCCTGAACCTCGTCGTGGTCGCCGAGTCGACCCTCGAGCCGCTCACGATCCTCGACCGGGCGCAGGCCATCGAGGACAACTTCGGCCGCACCCGCGAGGTCCGCTACGGTCCCCGCACGCTCGACATCGACGTGATCATGGTCGGGAAGCGGATCTCCGAGGACAACATCGAACTGCCGCACCCGCGCGCCCATGAGCGCGCCTTCGTGCTGGTGCCGTGGCTCGACATCGACCCCAACGGTGAGATCGCCGGCCACGGGCCGATCGCGGACCTCGTCGACGACGTCGACATCCAGGGCGTCGTGCGCCGCGAGGACATCGTCATCAACGCGAATACCGGGTTTTGAGTCAGCGCCCCAAGCTCAGTCTCACCACCGCTCGGCAGGCGGTCATCTCGGTCCTCGCCGGTGCGGTGGTGTGTTGGCTGCTGCTGCTCGCCTTCGAGGCCACCGGAGGCTTCCCCCCGGTCGTGCCGTGGTCGCTTCCCATCACGCTGTTCCTGCTCGCCGTTGCCGTCGGCGTCTACTCGCGGGTCCTGCCGAAGCGCCGTGAACAGCACCGCGCCTCCTCGCAGGAGTCGTTCATGGCGCTGAGCGTCGGCAAGGCCATGGTGATGACGGGGGCCGCGCTCGCGGGCGCCCACGTCGTCTACGTGATGCGCTACCTGCAACTCTTCGACGCGCCGCTGCCGTCCCAGCGCGTCATTCAGGGCACCGTGACGATCCTCGCGTCGCTGTGTCTCGCGGCCGCGGGCATCATGCTGGAGAGGGCCTGCGTCATCAAGGACGACGACGACCAGGACGAGCACCCAGGCTCGGCCGAACCCATCTGATTCGCGACACGCCCAGCAGGCAACGCTGAGCGCGGATCGAGCGTGCCTACACTGACCGCATGCCTGGTCGTCGTGCAGCTCACAAGTCCTCCGAACGCACACTCGCGCTCACCATCCTCACGGTCGGAACCGTGGCCTCCGTCGCCTCGATGTTCGGCGGTGCCTGGATCGTGCGTGCCGGTGTCGTCGTCGCCATCGTGATGGCCTTCGCCGCGGTGTTCGTCGCCTGGCGTGAGCTCGGCGCCGAGCGCGTCCGTCATGCGGAGGAGCTCAAGCACGAGATCGACCTGCGCTCGCAGCAGGCCGACCGCTTCCACGAGGAGTCGGTCGCCATGATCAGCCGCTTCAATGCCCGCGCCGAGAACCTGCAGGGCGTCATCGCCAAGCTGCGCGGCCAGCTCGCCGCCGCCAAGTCCGAGCTCAGCTCGATGCGCGGCAACGCGGCATGGCTGCGCGCAGAGGTCGCGGAGCGTCAGGCGCGCGTCGAGGCCCTTGAGGTCCGGATCGCCGAACTCGAGGCAGAGGACACCGCCAACATCGTCACGCTGCCCCGCAAGGCCGTCTCGCCGAGCATCGACGAGATCTGGGGCGAGGACGAGCACCCGACGATGGTCGACCTCGCAAAGCTGAACCTGGACGGGCTTCCCGAGCTGCGTATGCAGGCCTGAGCCGCGACGCCTTCCTACTTGTCCGCATCCCCGATGCTGTAGCCCAAGCTGGCTACGACATCGGGGATGCGGTCTTTCGTGGCCCCGACAAGGGCGTGCCCAAGGGCTGACAGGTTCGCCTGCGACGGGGTGCGCAGCGCGACGCGCCACGGGGTCGCACCGCCCCGCGAGATCATCAGACACGACGCGATGCCCCACGGCGCCTCGATGTCGGTGGTGTGCTCGCCCTCCGGGACCTTGAGCCGACGCGACAGCCGCGTCGAGACCTCGCCCGGCTCCGCGAGTTGGCGCGCCATCCGGATCATGTCGATGGACGTGCCGACCTCGTCGATCAGGACGGCGAGACGCGCCTCCGCGTCGCCCGCCTCGCGCACCTGCACAGGGCGGAACACCCGGTCGTAGGCCAGGTAGCCGGTCGACCTGCGGTCCAGCTCAAGCCCTGCGGCGCGCGCCACGGGCCCTGAGAGGCCGTAGGAAAGGCAAACGCCCGCGTCGAGTACCGCAAGCCCCCGGAACCGGTGTGTGAGCGCGAGAAGGCCGCGCAGGTCGGCGGAGATCACGGCGGCCTCGTCGAGCACGTCGTCGAGATCCTCGAGCCAGTTATCCGGCACGTCGCTGCTCAGCCCGCCGACCCGATTGAGCATCGGATGGACACGATTTCCCGCCCATGCCAGCATCGCCTCACGGATGGATTCGACGGCGTTCCAGAGCCTGGCCTCAACGGTGTCCGTGGCCAGATAACTCAGGAATGACAGATGAGAGTGGATTCTGGCAAGCTCCGCAAGGATGGTGCGCAGAATGGTCGCCCGCGGCGTTGCCGTCAGTCGCATCGCATTCTCAACTGTGAGCGTGAGGCTCAGTTCACCGCTCGCCGCAGCGAGCCAGTCATGGCGGTCAGCGAGCATGATCATCGAGCGATAGTCGCGCACTTCAAGAGTTTCTCGGCTCCCGATGCCGTATCCGTGCGTGACGTCTGCGGCGTATCACGCCGAGTCGTCATATTCAGGCAATGGAGATCATCCGGTGCTTGTCGGATGCGTTTCCCAGGGAGGGCGTGTGCCCGCAATGGCGAGTTCGCCAATGGGGCTTCGGATGAGCGTGGGGTCAGAGGCGTAGACGCGCCGATGAGGAGCATCGAGGCGGTAGTTGTCGGGGTACGGACCTCTGGCGACGCGGCGGGCGAGTTCGATCAGCATGATCGCTTCGGTGCGCGTTGGGGCCGCGGTGGTGAGTAGCCAGGAACGCGTCTCTCCATCGGTGAGGGGCGGCCGGCGGGCGATCTCGGGATCGGACACGTCGGGAACGAGGCGAGGACTTCTCCGCTACCGACGCCCGTCAGCAGGACTCGACTGGTGATAGACCGAACGCAGGTGCTGGCGCAGTGCAGGCGACCTCGACTTCGACGTGACGGTCTCGACGGTGACGCCGCTCGAGCCGGTCTTCTGCGGTCGTGAGATGCTCCTTCCGGCACGCAGGACGTTGCGGATCCGATACAGCGGATCATCTCTGCGGCGCGGTGGCCGTGGATGTCTGCTGGACCGGCGGCGGACCTCATCACGGCAGCCGTGGCGAGCTGACGACGTGGAACGCGTCGAGCACGCGACGGCGTCTCCAACTGGTCGTCGATCGCATTCTTGTAACCGTGGAACGGGTCAGCGTGCGATCTCAACCCTGCGGAACACGTCGCCGCGTCACGCAGCCACGACGTGTAGATCTCGCCGGAGCGCCGGCCAGATCCAGAGCCGGCTCGGACTCGTCCGTCCTTGTCACGTGTCAGATCGACCATGCCGGTGAACTCCTTCGGGCCGCGGCCGCCGAGCTCGACGGGCTTGGTGGAGACGTGATGCCAGATGTGTTCGTCGACGCCCAGCGAGGTGACACCGGCGAACCGGGTCTCGTCGTCGGCGGCAGTCTCAAGGACCGGCTTGACGGCCCGCCACAGCGTCTTCCAGGTGCAGCCGAGCTGCCGAGCCAGACCCTGAACAGAGGCGTTCTCCGCCGCATCTGCCCGATCGCCCACGACGTCGCGCGTCTGGTGAGCAGCGCTCTGGGTCGCGCCACGTCGGGGTCTTGTTCCATGAACGAGGTCACCGGACACGACGGTTCGGGACACAGCCAGCGTCGTTTCCGCCACCACAACCTCACCGGCGCCGTGAAACACGGCGCGTCGATCAACTCGACCCGCTGCCGGCCTGCGCATGCGCGATCACCCCGCAGGCGGGGCAACCCATCACCTGGTCGGCGCTGGACTCGACCTCAATCCTGAGCCCGCCTCGTCGCGGCGACGCCAACCACATGCAGCCCCGGCAACCCGACCAGAAGATCACAGCGCTGGCAGTAGCCGCCCGCGGCACGGCAGCAGGAAGTAGGATCGGGCATCGTCGAGGTCCTTGAAGATCAGGTGGTGTGGTAACCCCGATTCTTGAGGGCCTCGACCCCCTTCACCCCGCCGACACGCCCGCCATCCGATCCCCGCTCACCCCACGCTCAGGTCCGAAGAGCCGCCAATGGTGATGTGCTCTGAATATCTCATAAGTAATTCGTCCCTGGTCTTGACCCGGAGTGCTTGTAGGGTTCACCATATCATACATGAGCTTCAGAGTTACCATGGCCGCGAGATTCGCGTCATTCTTACGACGACCTAGACGGCAGCGAGGCGACTCAGTCGATCGAATTCTCGCTCAGGGGAACGCTAACATCGACAACGCGCTAAGTTGGGAAGGCGCTCAGCCCGTTCATCGACAAGGCGGAGAAGGTGCGCTCGCCGCGCGGCGGCCGCCGCGGAACCTCCGCCCGAGCCGCCAAGGGTGGCACCTCCGAGATCCGCGCCTGGGCGAAGGACAATGGCTTCGAGGTGTCCGACCGTGGCCGTATCCCCGCCGGCGTCCTGGAGGCCTACGAGGCCGCCAACTGAGGTGGAGCGTTCGCGGCTGGAGAACCGCGGATAGTTTCGTCCTCACCAAGCGTTAGTAAGCTTGAAGTGTTCTGCTCGTCGTGACCTCATGGCGGGCAGCAGGAGGGAAGTTTCATGTTCGAACGGTTCACCGACCGCGCGCGGCGCGTGATCGTCCTGGCTCAGGACGAGGCGAAGCTGCTCAACCACAACTTCATCGGCACCGAGCACATCCTGCTCGGCCTCATCCACGAGGGTGAGGGCGTTGCTGCCAAGGCGCTTGAATCACTCGGCATCGAGCTGGAGGCCGTCCGCCAGCAGGTCGAAGAGATCATCGGCCAGGGCCAGCAGGTCCCGACGGGTCACATCCCGTTCACCCCGCGCGCCAAGAAGGTTCTCGAGCTTTCGCTGCGCGAGGCGCTGCAGATGAATCACAACTACATCGGCACCGAGCACATCCTGCTCGGGCTGATCCGCGAGGGCGAGGGCGTCGCGGCCCAGGTGCTGATCAAGCTCGGCGCCGATCTGGGTCGCGTCCGCAGCACCGTGCTCCAGCTCATCACGGGCTATCAGGGTCGTGAGACCTCGATGTCCGGGGCGCCGGAGTCCAGCCCCGAGAAGGGCAACTCGCAGATTCTCGACCAGTTCGGCCGCAACCTCACGCAGGCCGCCCGCGAGAACCAGCTCGACCCGGTCATCGGCCGCACGCACGAGATCGAGCGTGTCATGACGGTGCTGAGCCGCCGCACCAAGAACAACCCGGTGCTGATCGGCGAGCCCGGCGTCGGCAAGACCGCCGTCGTCGAGGGCCTCGCGCAGGCCATCGTGCGCGGCGACGTGCCCGAGACGCTGCGCGACAAGCAGATCTACACGCTGGATCTCGGCGCGCTCGTGGCCGGCTCCCGCTACCGCGGCGACTTCGAGGAGCGCCTGAAGAAGGTGCTCAAGGAGATCAAGACGCGCGGCGACATCATGCTGTTCATCGACGAGATCCACACCCTCGTCGGAGCCGGCGCCGCCGAGGGCGCGATCGACGCCGCCAGCATCCTCAAGCCGATGCTGGCTCGTGGCGAGCTGCAGACCATCGGCGCCACCACGCTGGACGAGTACCGCAAGCACATCGAGAAGGATGCGGCGCTCGAGCGTCGCTTCCAGCCGATCCAGGTCGCCGAGCCGTCGGTGGCGCTGACCGTCGACATCCTCAAGGGCCTGCGTGACCGCTACGAGGCGCACCACCGGATCACCATCACCGACGAGGCCCTTGCGGCCGCGGCGACGATGGCCGACCGCTACATCCAGGACCGGTTCCTGCCAGACAAGGCGATCGACCTGATCGACGAGGCGGGCGCCCGGTTGCGCATCCAGCGCATGACGGCCCCGCCGGACCTGCGCGAGTACGACGAGGCCATCGCCTCGAACAAGCTCGAGAAGGACGCCGCGATCGACGCTCAGGACTTCGAGCGCGCCGCACGGCTGCGTGACGAGGAGCAGAAGCTCCGCGCGCAGCGGGCAGAGCGCGAGGAGGCCTGGAAGCAGGGCGACTCCGACATCCCCGCCGTCGTCGGCGAGGAGGAGATCGCCGTCGTGCTCTCCGGGTCGACGGGCATCCCGGTGTTCAAGCTCACGGAGGAGGAGTCCCAGCGGCTGCTCCGCATGGAGCAGGAGCTCGGGAAGCGCTACATCGGGCAGGAGGACGCCGTCAAGGCGCTGTCGCGTTCGATCCGACGCACCCGCGCTGGCCTGAAGGATCCGAAGCGACCCAGCGGCTCGTTCATCTTCGCCGGCCCGTCCGGCGTCGGAAAGACCGAGCTGACCAAGGCGCTCACCGAGTTCCTGTTCGGCGACGAGGACGCGCTCATCACGCTCGACATGAGCGAGTACTCCGAGAAGCACACCGCGTCCCGGATGTTCGGCTCGCCTCCCGGTTACGTCGGCTACGAAGAGGGCGGCCAGCTCACCGAGAAGGTGCGCCGCAAGCCGTTCTCCGTCGTCCTGTTCGACGAGATCGAGAAGGCCCACCCGGACATCTTCAACTCGCTGCTGCAGATCCTTGACGAGGGTCGACTGACCGACGCCCAGGGCCGCGTGGTCGACTTCAAGAACACGGTCATCGTCATGACGACCAACCTCGGAACGCGCGACATCTCGAGGTCCGTGAACCTGGGCTTCGCGAAGGCAGGCGACACGGCGTCCAGCTACGAGAAGATGAAGGCGAAGGTCTCGGACGAGCTGAAGCAGCACTTCCGTCCCGAGTTCCTGAACCGCGTCGACGAGATCGTCGTGTTCCACCAGTTGTCGCAGGCCGACATCGAGCGGATCGTCGACCTGATGGTCGCGCAGATCGAGTCGCGTCTGAAGGACAAGGACATGGGCATCGAACTGACGCCCGCGGCCAAGACGCTGATCGCCAAGCGCGGGTTCGACCCGGTGCTCGGTGCCCGGCCGCTGCGTCGCGCCCTGCAGCGCGACGTCGAGGACATGCTGGCCGAGAAGATCCTGTTCGGGGAGCTGTCTGCTGGCCAGATCGTCCAGGTCGACGTCGCGGAGGAGGGGTCGGAGAACGCGTTCAAGTTCACCGGCGTCGCCAAGGCCGACGTCGCGGAACTGGAGCCGGCCGCCGAGGGCGACCAGGGCTGATCCGGCTGAAGACATGAGGGGCGGGCCACTTCGGTGGTCCGCCTCCGTCATGCCCCGGGCGCGGTGGATCGCCCGGTCGGCGTCAGCCGAGCAGCCTGGCCAGCGTGACGGCGATCGCGATGGCCGCCGCCCCGAAGACGACGGCGGCGACGATGGCGGGCAGCAGCCCGTCCGCGAGCCGCACCACGCCCGCCTTGAGTGATCTGTGCGCGTACCGGTAGCGCGCATTGGCGCGTACCCCGACGAAGATGCCAACGGCGGCCCCGATCAGGGCGAAGGACCACGCCCAGACGCCGAGAGACTGCACCTCGATGCGGGCGTAGACCAGCGATCCGACGGCCAGCGAGATGGCCGTGCGCTGCCAGGCGAGGCTGGTGCGCTCCGGCTGCAGGCCAGGGTCGAACGGCTCGTCCTTCATCGCAGCAGGTACGCCAGGAGGACGAGGACGCCCGCGAGGGTGACGCAGAGCGCGAGCGGAAGGCCGAAGGGGGAGGCGGGGAGCGCGGTGTTGTTGCGCAGCGCGCGCTCGTTGCGGGCCCAGCCCAGATAGGCCAGGGGCGCGGCGATCACCGCGGCAAGCATCAGCACCAGGGAGGCGGCGATCCGCAGGCCCTCGTGCAGGCCCAGCCCCAGCACCTCGAGCGCGATGCCGCCCGCGAGGAGCGCGAGCGAGGTGCGGATCCAGGCCAGGAACGTGCGTTCGTTGGCCATCGTGAAGCGGGGATCGGGTTCGTTGCCCGTGTCGAAGACGAACCTCGGGAATCGCGTGCGGGGCATGGGGGTCACACTAGTGGCGCGCCGTGGTGACGACGACCTCTGCGCATGGGTTGTGTGTGCCCCGCTACCTTGGGGGCGTGTTCTCGCGCCTCCGCGGCCTGTATGGCCGGTTCCTGACGCCGCTTGCCCGGCTGTTGCTCGCCGTGCGGGTCGCGCCGTCTGCGGTGACCGTCGTCGGCACGCTCGGCGTCGTCGTGGCGGCCCTCATGCTGCTGCCGCGTGGCGCCTTCGTCGCGGGGTTCGCGGTGATCGCCGTGTTCCTGCTCGGGGACGGTTTGGACGGCACCATGGCTCGGCTGTCGGGCCGGGAGTCCCGGTTCGGCGCGTTCCTCGACTCGACGCTCGACAGGCTCGCCGACGCGGCCGTCTTCGCCGGCCTCGCCGTGTGGGGCGCGTCGCACGACCGGGCGATCCTGTGGCTTGCGCTCGGGTGCCTCGCGTTCGGCTTCCTGGTCTCCTACGCGCGGGCCCGCGCGGAGGTGGAGGGCTGGGACGCGTCCGTCGGTCTGTTCGAGCGGACCGACCGGCTCGTCGTCACGCTGCTCGGCGTGCTCGCCGTCGGCCTTGGTGCCCCGACCGTCGTGCTGTCTGTGGTGCTCGGGGTCGTCGCGCTCGGCTCCGCGTTCACCGCCGTCCAGCGGATCCGCGCCGCCTCCCGCGCCGCCTGACCCGGTTCGGCTGGGCGGAGCGTCAGGGGCGGGAGGCCTCGACGAGGGCGCGGGCGGCCTGCTCGGTCGCGGCGATCACCCGGTCGGTGGGGATGGGGGAGTCGAGTTGCTGGAAGGCCGCCTGCAGCAGGCCGAGCGTCAGCGCCGACTGGAGCCGCGCGGTCTCCTTGTCGGCGACCAGGTCGAGCCAGGCCGACCCGAGCGCGTCGCGCAGGATCCGGTGCGCGTAGTCGGCGACCTCCGCCGTCGCCGACGACGGGGTGCCGCCGCCGCGGGAGATGTCCATCAGCCAACTGTGGCCGGTCGAGTCCGCCTGTTCGAGGTTGACGCGCACCCAGGCGACGATCCGGTCGCCTGGATCGGAGAGCGGGGCGAGCGCGTCGGAGACCGCCCGGTCCCAGGCGGGGAGGTAGCGGGCGAGCACCATGCCGCGCAGGTCGTCGACGCTGTCGACGTAGCGGTAGATGGAGTTGCGTGCGATGCCGGCCGCGGAGCTCACCACTCCCGCGGTGAGCGGCTCACCAGCGCGGAGGATCTGCTCGGCCGCATCTACCAGCGCACCGCGGATCTGTTCGCGGTGCTCGGCGACGGTGGCTGCGGCAATTTTCGGCATGTGACTGATTCTCTCATGTGCGTGCGGCCGGGGATCACGCGCGGAGGCGCAGGCCCCTCCCCGGCGCTGGGATCCTGGGCTCTCGACACAATCCGGACGGGGTCGCCCTCCCGGTTTGACGACAGGGTGTCTCAAACCTATCATTGATAGCGACACGATGTCTCGAAAAAGGATGACCATGACCAAGGCTCTTAAGACCCAATACTTCTTCGCCACCGCCTACACCGCGCTCGGCCTGCTCAGCGGGCTGTTCTACCGCGAGTTCACGAAGTTCAACGGCTCCCCTGGCGGCACCCAGCTCGCCGTCGTCCACACCCACTGGCTGACCCTCGGCGCCATCGTCGGCCTGATCCTGCTGCTGCTCGAGAAGCAGTTCCAGCTCAGCTCGCTCCCGAAGCGCTACATGGCGTTCCTGATCACCTACAACGCTGGCGTCCTGCTCACCGGAACCATGATGATCGTCAAGGGCTGCATGCAGGTGCTCGGGAACCCGGCTGCCGACTCCGCGATGCTCGCGGGCATGGCGGGCCTCGGCCACATGAGCGTCACCGCCGGGTTCGTCCTGCTGCTGGTCATGATCGGCTCCAAGATCGGCTTCTTCAGCAAGAAGGGGGAGGTCAATGCCTGATAGCACGAACGCGGCCACGGACCGGGAGCCTGCAACAGGCCAGGTCCTGGCTAGTGGGGGACGCCGACGCTGGATAGCGCTCGGCATCCTCGCCGTCTCGCTCGGCCTCGTCGTGCTGGACGGCACCATCGTGGGGGTCTCGCTCCCCGTCATCATCCGGGACCTGAACCTCTCGCTCACCAATGCCGAGTGGGTCAACAGCCTCTACTCGGTGGTCTTCGCCGCCCTGCTGCTGACCGCCGGGCGGCTCGGCGACAGCTTCGGGCGCCGCAAGACGCTCGTCGTCGGCATCGTCTTGTTCGGCGTCGGCAGCGTGCTCGCCGCCCTGTCCGGCGGCGCCGCGTCGCTCATCGCGGCCCGAGCGGTGCAGGGCATCGGTGGCGCGCTGATCCTGCCTTCGACCCTTTCGACGGTCAATGCCACGTTCCGCGGCAAGGACCGCGCCGTCGCGTTCGGCGTCTGGGGCGCCGTGATGTCGGGCGCTGCGGCGCTCGGCCCGCTGCTCGGTGGCCTCCTGACCAAGTACGCCACCTGGCACTGGGTGTTCTGGGTGAACGTCCCGATCGGCCTGGTGCTGATCGTGGCCGCGCTCATCTTCGTCGACGACACCCGCGGCGACCGTGACCGCGGCGCCGACTTCGTCGGCCCCATCCTTGCGGCGATCGGCTTCGGTGCCCTGGTGTTCGGCCTCATCGAGGGGGCAAACCTCGGCTGGTGGAAGCCCGAGGAGGTGTTCACGCTCGGCTCCTTCACCTGGGGCCTTGACGCACCCATCTCCGCGGCTCCCGTCGCGCTGCTGGTCGGCCTGGTGTTCATCGCGATCTTCGTGCTCTACGAGCGCTCGCTCGGGGCAAAGGGGCGCGTTCGGATCCTGGACACCTCGCTGTTCTCGATCCCCAGCTTCTCCTGGGGCAACCTGACCGCAGGGCTCGTCGCCGTCGGCGAGTTCGCTCTGATCTTCGTCCTTCCGCTGTACCTGACGACCACGCTCGGGCTCGACACCCTCGGCGCCGGTCTGGTGCTCGTCACGATGGCGCTCGGCGCGTTCTTCGCTGGCGCCTCGGCCCGGCACCTGGCCGCTGCCCTGGGCGCAGCCCGCGTCGTGATCCTCGGCCTCGCGCTCGAGGTCGTCGGCGTCGCGGCCACCGCGCTGCTCGTCGGGCTGCAACTCGGGTCCTGGTGGGTCGCCGCCACGATGCTGGTCTACGGCGTCGGCGTCGGCCTCGCCTCCGCGCAGGTCACCTCGCTCGTGCTCGGCGACGTTCCGGTCGCACAATCCGGCGCCGGGTCGGCGGTCCAGTCGACAGTGCGCCAGGTCGGCTCCGCCCTCGGCGCTGCCATGGGCGGCACCGTGCTCTCCAGCGCGCTGGGGACGCACGTCATCCAGCAGGCGACGCCAGACAGCTTCGCGCACGCAAGTTCGTGGGCCGTCTGGGCCTCCGCCGCGGTGCTCGCGGTCGGCCTGTTCGCCGCGCTGCGCCTGAAGGCCGCCGTCAAGGGCGGTTCCGCCGCGGCCCAGGAGCAGCCTGCCGAGGCCTGAGACACGACGCGAACGACCCCACCGGTTCTTGGTCCCGGTGGGGTCGTTTGCCTTTAAGTGTTACGCCGGGACCGCCGCGCCGCCGGTGAGGCGGACCCGGACGGTGGGGAGTCGAGGCGCTCCGGCGATGACACGACCGCGCGCTGCCCGTCGGGGAGCAGCACCCCGATCTCCACGTCGTCGACGGTGTAGCCCTGGTCGACGACCTGCACCTCGGCCCCGTCGTCGGCCACCTGCAGCGCGCCGGGCAGAACCGCGAGCACCTCGCCCGTGGTGAGCGTCCCCTCCCAGCCGAGTTCCCGCGCCGTGTGCTCCGTGATGAACGCCCTGGCGCCGAGGAAAGCGGCCACGTCCCGCGACGCGGGCGCCCGACGCAGCACCTCTGGATCGTCGAGTTGCAGCATGCGGCCCTCGACGAGCACCGCCACCCGGTCGGCGATCGTGTACGCCTCCTGGTGGTCGTGCGTCACGTAGACGGCGGTGGTGTGCGTCTCGCGGAGGATCCGGGCGAGGTCGTCGGCGAGCCTGCGCCGCAGCCCGGTGTCGAGCGCCGACAGCGGCTCGTCGAGCAGCAGCGCCCGCGGTGATGGGGCGAGCGAGCGGGCCAGCGCCACGCGTTGAGCCTGGCCTCCCGACAGTTCGGTCGGCCGACGATCCCCATAGCCGGGTAGGCCGACGACCTCGAGCATCTCGGCGACCCGGTCGCGCTGCTCCGTCTTCGAGAGATGGCCGAGCCCGTAGGCGATGTTCCTGGCCACCGTCATGGTGGGGAACAGTTGCCCGTCCTGGAACACCATGCCGAAGTTGCGCTTGAACACCTTCACGGGCGCCAGGTCGACGCCGTCCCAGGAGACGCTGCCCCCGGCGAGCGGCTCGAGGCCCGCGATCGCGCGAAGCAGCGTCGACTTGCCCGAGCCGGAGGGCCCGAGCAGCCCGACGACCGTGCCCGGCTGCACGTCGAGCGACACCCCGTCGACCGCGACGGTCGAGCCGTACCTCACGATCGCGTCCCTGATCTGCAGGCCTGTTACCACGTCGCCACCTCCCGCGGACGCAACCTCTCGGCGACCGCCATCGTGATTCCCGCCAATCCTGCCAGCAGCACCGAGGCGGCCAGCGCCATGCCGTACATCTCGGCGCCCGGCCGCCCGAACAGCCGGAAGATCAACACGGGAAGGGTCGGGTTGTCGGGGCGCGCCAGGAAGGAGGTCGCGCCGAACTCGCCAAGGGACGCCGCGAACGCGAAGCCGATCGCCAGGCCGAGCGCCCTGCCCAACTGCGGCAGTTCGATCCGGCGCAGCACCTGCAGCGGCGAGGAGCCCAGCATCGCAGCTGCCTCCAGTTGCCGCACGTCGATGGCCCGCAGCACCGGCAGCAGCGTGCGCACCACCAACGGAAGCGCCACCACCGCCTGCGCGATGGGGATCAGCACCACGCTCGAACGCAGGTCCAGCGGCGGACGGTTCAAGGTGATGAGGTAGCCGAAGCCCACCGTCACCGCCGACACCCCGAGCGGCAACAGGAACAGCGACTCGACGGTCGACAGCGCCGCCCTGCCCGCAGGTCGCCTCGGCCTCCGGGACGCGATCAGCGCCACCAGGACGCCGAGCGTCACGGCGATCAGCGTCGCGGCGAGCGCCGTCACCACGGAGGTGCGCAGCGCGCCGCCGAGGGTCGCTCCGAGGGTCGGCTGCCCCGCCAGTTGTGTGTAGTTGACGATGGTCAGTTCGCCGGATCGGTGCAGCGAGCGCCAGGCCAGGTTGGCAAGCGGGACGCCGACCAGGCCGACCGCCACCAGCGCCGTCACCGCGAGGGGAACGGCGTCGCGGCCGAGCGACAAAGGCCGGGCCGCGACCGTCTCGGGCTGCAGTTTCAGCGCGCGCGTCATCCTGGCCTGCGCGCGCCCGCTGAGCCACAGCGCCGCCGTCACGATCACCAGTTGGGCGATCGACAGCGCCGCGGCGGAGCGTAGGTCGAGCAGTTGGGTGGTCAGGAACCAGATCTCGGTCTCGACGCTCTGATAGCGGCCCTGCCCCAACACCATGACGATGCCGTAGGAGGAGGCGCTGAACAGGAACACGAGCGAGGCGGCCGACACGATGGCGGGCGCGAGCGTCGGAAGCGTCACCGAGAACAGGGTGCGCAGCGGCCGCGCCCCCAGCGTCGCCGATGCCTGAGCGAGCCGCGGGTCGAGCTTGGCCCACATCGAGCCGACCGTGCGCAGCACCACCGAGTAGTTGAAGAACACCATCGCGAGCAGGATCGCGGCCGGGGTGCCGCCCAGTCGCGCCCAGCCCAGCGGGCCGTCGTCGCGCAGCAACGCCCCGAACGCGACCCCGACCACGACGGTCGGCAGCACGAACGGGATGGTCAGCACCGCGCGCAGCGCACCGGCTCCCGGGAACCTGGTCCGGTACAGCACGTAGGCGCCCGGCAGGCCGAGCAGCAGGCACAGCACGGTCGACGCCGCCGCTGAGGCCAGCGTGAACCACACCGCCCGCCAGGTGCGCGCCGAGTCGAACACGGCGGCGAAGCCGTCGAGGGTCCAGCCGTGATCGCCGTGGAAGCCGCGCAGGATCAGCGCCCCGGCGGGCCAGGCGAAGAACAGCGTCAGGAACGCCAACGGCACCGCCGCGACCGCTGCCCAGGCGGCGCGGGAGCGGATCAACCGATGGCCTCTGTCCAGTCCCTGATCCACTGGTCGCGGTGCTCACCGATCTGCTCGGCGGTCAGTTCGATCGGCTGCGTGGCAAGCGGCGCGAACTTGGCCCAGTCGGCGGGCAGCGGGGTGTCGTGCACCACGGGGTACATGAACAGGTTCTCGGGGATCGCGGCCTGCACCTCGGGCGAGAGCATGAACTCGACGAACTCGCGCGCGCCGACCTCGTTGGTGGTGCCCTTCAGCACGCCCGCGTACTCGACCTGACGGAAGCAGGTGCCGAGCAGCGCCACCGTCGAACTGGTGTCGCCGTCGACGGTGTAGGCGGGCGAGGTCGCGTAGCTCAGCACCAGCGGACGCGGGCCCTTGCCATCGGCCCCGGAGAAGTCGGTGTAGTAGGCCTCGGTCCAGCCTGAGTCGATCTTGGCGCCGTTGTCCTTCAGCGCGCGCCAGTAGTCGAGGTAGCCGTCCTCGCCCTTCGCCCCGATCGTCGCGAACATGAAGGCAAGGCCGGGCGACGACGAGGCCGGGTTGGTCAGGACCAACAGGTCCTTGTACTTCGGGTCGGTCAGGTCGTCCAGCGTCGTCGGGACGGCGAGGCCCTTCG